>NZ_BMXW01000013.1 GCF_014651955.1 Shewanella fodinae
TAACCTGTACTAATGACTCGAGAGGCTTAACCATACAACCCAGATGGGTTTTTAGCACTTCCTCCCAAGAGGTCGTGAATACCTTGAATGAATGGCAAGACTTGGTTGAAGTATGAGAACCACTACTGAAAAATGTAACGCAGGCTTGGTGTCAGGCTAACAAAGCTGTGACGAGTGAGGCGTGGCGTGTACAAGAGTACACAAGCACCGGAGCGAGAAAACAATGCCGTTAGCGTGACAGCAGACAAGATAAGGTCGCTTAGCTCAGCTGGGAGAGCACCTGCCTTACAAGCAGGGGGTCACTGGTTCGAACCCAGTAGCGACCACCATTATCGAAGCAACAGCTTTCCAAATTAACGAATTTGCTTGGTGACAATAGCATTGTGGTACCACCTGACTCCATCCCGAACTCAGAAGTGAAACACAATCGCGCCGATGGTAGTGTGGGGTCTCCCCATGTGAGAGTAGGTCATCGCCAAGCGNTACCACAAAAAGGCCACCCTCACCGGTGGCCTTTTTGCTTTTCAGTTATATTTTTAGTTATTCCACAATAACCACCTGATTTAAGTGATTATTGCCACTTATTGTCATGGCACCATTCTGGTGAAATCCGTACAGTTTTTCTGTTTATTTATAGATAAATAAATGTTTCGCTGTAGATCATTAGCGAGAATGACAAAATAGCTAATCTTTGTCTGAAAAAACTGCAGTCGGCGCTTGTTATGGCAAAAAGTTCTTTACCTTTTATCAGGGTTTTAGCATAATGCCCGTCGTTCCGTAGGGGTGTAGTTCCAATTGGTAGAACAGCGGTCTCCAAAACCGACGGTTACGGGTTCGAGTCCTGTCACCCCTGCCAATAATTTCAACGGCTTGCATGTTATGTGCGAGCCGTTTTTGTATCTGTTAAAAATGTTGTTGGATATGTCTAAGCGGCTTCTACGAAGAGGATAGTAGCACTTTGATCTGTTTCGATTTATCAACTTTGGCATATTAGCCTATGTGAATTTTTCCGCAGCATCTTGGGTACTGGTAACATCCCCAAAAGCACTGGCCAATATATGGCCCTCTTCTGGCAATACGTTGGATCATTGGAAAGCCACACACAGGGCATGATGGAGAAAGTCCAGAACGCCATTGTCTTACAGCGATTAGGTTAAAAAGAAAAGCTTTGAGCCCAGGTATGGCAAAGCTGAAGGCAAGAATGAGATAAACGAAGTAGGGGAAGTTTGCTTTTACTTCAACTTCGACTTTCGAAACAGCATGAAACATGTTGATTAACTGATGTTCAATGAAATAAATCATCACGAAACCGGTAATGGCACCGACTACTGCAAATACTAATGGGATGATCAGCATCCGCCTTTTAATTCTTGAGTCCATTCATGTAGTCCACTAATGCAATGTTAGAAAAAATATACATCAGTAGGCATAGCTTTCACACTTGGTGATTGTGATCCACTAGGTGATTACAGCAAAAGTTCGCACCGATGTTTACAGACCTTGTGAGTCAGCTAACAAGTTAAACGCGGTATAAACTAAACTGATAAGCGCGTTTGCAGTTAAATAAAAGCCGCCTTGTACGGCGGCTTGCTGATACTAACAATGTTATTTGGCTAACATACTGCGCAGCATCCATGCAGTTTTTTCGTGCAGTTGGATGCGTTGTGTCAGTAGGTCTGCGGTGGCTTCGTCATCCGCTTGATTGACCAAGGGATAGAGTGCTCTGGCGCGACGAATAATGACTTCTTGGCCTTCCAGCAGCTCCTGTAACATCTGATTGGCGTCGGTGACGCCATTATCTTCTTTGATGCCGGTGACTTTCGCATAAGCGCTATAAGAACCCAGCGCCCGCTCGCCTAGTGCCCGCACTCGTTCAGCGATGATATCTACTGCTAAGGCTAACTCTGTATACTGAGTTTCAAACATCAGGTGCAGGGTGTTGAACATGGGGCCTGTAACATTCCAGTGAAAACTGTGGGTTTTGAGGTAGAGGCTATAGGTGTCTGCCAACAGGTTATTCAAGCCGTTGGCTATTTCCACACGATCAGCCTGATTGATACCGATATTGATTTCTGTACTCATAATATAACCCTCCTTTTTGGCTACCCGTCCATGATAACGTCTTAGCCACAGGATGAAAGTCGATAAAACAGATACCCTTAATCGATATACACTGAAAAAGTATGGGTATCTGATAGTTGTTGGGACAGCAAAATAGAGAACTGATATCCTGTAGTGACAGTAATATCAGGTGTTTTTATGAATAAATTTCTGCATGCCATGGGGATTACTCAGTGGCGTCCAAAGGTGAGTGCAGGCGCTCCTGCGTTGCTATTGCTAGCTGACGATGATCATTCGTTACTGCAGCATCCGCTCGTCATAACGGTGCTAAGGTTACTGGGGACCGCGCCGGAAGCCTGCCAAGTGATTTCTAAGGTGGACGCAGGTGCAGAAGTGTTGTGGTGCTTTGGTCACAGCGACGAAGAAGTTGATGCGATGATATCGACCCCCACAATAGCTGAGTTACAGCAAAGCAGTCAGGCTAAACGTGCCTTATGGCAGCAGCTGTGGCCTCATTTGGATGGTGTGCAGTAATGGCTCAGGTACTACCACTGTCTTTAGAACAATTGCCGCAAATGCTGGCAGTAGAACAGCAAGCGCATCCTTATCCTTGGGACGAGGCAACGCTTAAAAGTTGTTTCGGTCGTTTTTACCAGCAGCTTGGATTGTTTGACGATGATGAACAACTAATAGGCTTCAGTATTCTGCAATGCTTGTTTGAAGAAGCGACTTTGATGAATATCTGTGTGATGCCTAGCTGCCAAGGCAAAGGCTTTGGCAAACTGTTGCTGGAGGAGACTATTGCGTCGTTAAAGGCGCAACATATTGAGGTGTTACTGTTGGAAGTTCGGGTGAGTAATACTGCTGCTATTGGCCTTTATCGCCATCTGGGTTTTATCGAAACTGGCAGCCGTAGAAATTATTATCACACGGCGAACGGGCGAGAAGATGCACTGTTGATGGAGTTAAGACTGCACTGCGATATTCAGGCATAATCTGCTGAAATAACAAAGCCGCCTGATGGCGGCTTTGTTATTTCAGCAAGCTTTACTTAACTTCTTTCCCTTGGGCTTGCAGATCAGCATGGTAGCTGGAGCGTACCAACGGCCCACAGGCGGCGTGAGTGAAGCCTAATTCCACGGCGACGTCATGCAATTCATCGAACTCCTGCGGAGTCACATAACGCTCTACCGGCAGATGGAAGCGGGAAGGCTGCAAGTATTGCCCCAGTGTCAGCATGTTAACACCATGAGCGCGCAGATCTTTTAGCACCTGCACTATCTCTTCATTGGTTTCGCCAAGTCCCATCATCAGGCCAGATTTAGTGGGGATTTCTGGGTGGCGTTGCTTGAACTGTTGTAGCAGGTTCAAAGACCATTGATAGTTAGCGCCTGGACGGGCCTTACGATAATGCGCTGGCGCGGTTTCCAGATTGTGGTTGAACACATCTGGAGGCTCGGTGGCTAATATATCCAGTGCTTGTTCAATACGGCCACGGAAGTCCGGCACCAGGATTTCTATCTTGATATGGGGATTAAGTTTACGGATCTCGCGGATACAGTCAGCAAAGTGCTGTGCCCCGCCATCGCGTAAATCATCGCGGTCCACAGAGGTGATTACCACGTACTTGAGCTTCATATCACGAATGGTGCGCGCCAATTGCAACGGTTCTTCGGGATCGGGTTTTAATGGCCGACCATGGGCAACATCGCAAAATGGGCAGCGACGGGTACAAATAGCGCCGAGGATCATAAAGGTCGCTGTGCCGTGGTTAAAACACTCTGCCAGATTCGGGCAAGAGGCTTCCTCGCAGACGGAGTGCAGACCGTGGCTGCGCAGCGCCTGTTTGATATCCAGAATACGTTGATTGGATGACGGCAGTTTTACTCGCAACCAATCCGGTTTACGCAGCATAGTGTCACGTTCAGACGGGACAACCTTTACGGGAATGCGAGCAACTTTGTCGGCGTCACGTAATTTTACGCCGGGTTGTAATCTTTCTGGCCTGTTCATGACTCTGGTAATCCTTGGTAATGCTGTAATTGCTGATAGCCAAGTCGCTGGCTGAAAATTTCGCTGAAGAGTTTGGCGGCTTCCTCTACCGTAGCAGGACCACCCAGATCTTTACACTGAGTCATTTCCAGTCCGGCGTAACCACAGGGATTAATGCGGTGGAATGGCTCTAGGTCCATATCGACATTGAATGCCACACCGTGGAAGGAACAGCCCCGTCGAATACGCAGCCCGAGCGATGCGATCTTTTTACCATCGACATAAACTCCGGGGGCATCGGCTTTCGGGTAAGCTTCTATCTGAAAACGTGCCAGCACTCCAACGACCGATTGCTCAATATCGGTGACCAATTGCCGTACACCAATCTTCAGGTTGCGCACGTTTAGCAGTGGATAAGCAACCATCTGCCCTGGGCCGTGATAAGTCACCTGACCGCCACGGTCTACCTGCACCACCGGTATATCGCCGGGTGCCAGGATATGCTCGGCTTTGCCTGCCTGACCTTGAGTAAAGACAGGTGGATGCTCCACCAGCCATAGCTCGTCACGGCTACTATCGTCGCGGATATCGGTATAGTGCTGCATGGCATGCCATACCGTTTCGTAATCCATCTTACCCAGATGGAATACGTGTAGGATTTTCTCTGACAAGGGCAACTTCTCTCCCTGTGGTACTGCCGGCCATTATACCCAGAGTCGGCAAAAATGTAATGCAGATCACATTTTGTGATGTGTTATAACACCCGGCGGACACCCTCGATGGCGGCAAGTTCAGTGTACAGGGTTTCAATATGCTCTTTGCTGGTGACCTGTACCCTAATGGTTACTGACAAGTAACTGCCCTTGCTAGACGTCTTGGATGAGGTGGTGTAGTCACCAGGTGCATGTTTCTGTACCACCATCACCACTTGCTCAGCCAGCTGTTCGCTGTAATCGCCTACCACCTTAAACGGGAAAGACGTAGGAAACTCCAGATATTTATCAAATTCAGTATTCAGCATTGGCATAACTCTCTAAAAACGCTACTGCAGTTTATATGGCGGCAAGTATAACCAAATTCAAGCGTGGGATCTGTAGCTAAACCTGTGGAGGGGGAGCCAAAGCTCCCCTGCAAGGGTGGTTAAAGTGCGGCGGTGGCTTGCCGTAGCCAAGTTAAGTCAGCGCCAGCAAGCAATGGTGACAAGGTGGTGTAAACCCGCTGGTGATAGCGATTCACCCACTCAATTTCAGCCTCGGTCATGAGCTTTTTATCAAACAAGCGCTTATCCATTGGGATCAGCGTAAGTGCTTCAAAGTCATATATTTCTCTTTCTGCCCCCGCCAGTGCCGCACAGGGTTTGACCATAACCAGATTTTCCAGGCGGATACCAAAGGCACCTTCACGATAGTAGCCAGGTTCATTAGATAAGATCATGCCGGGTTCCAACGCAACTGCATTATGGTTTTTGCCGATGCGTTGTGGACCTTCGTGCACACTTAGATAATGGCCGACGCCGTGACCTGTACCGTGGTCATAGTCAAAGCCCTGTTGCCATAGATACTGACGCGCCAGAATATCCAGTTGCTGGCCGGTGGTACCTTTGGGGAACCGTGCTTGATCCAATGCGATATGACCTTTAAGCACCAGTGTTACTAGCTTTCTCTGTTCATCCGTTACTGCACCAATGGCGATGGTACGGGTGACATCTGTGGTGCCATCAAGGTACTGTGCGCCGGAGTCCACTAGATAGATGCTGTTCATTTCCAGCATCTTAGGGGTGCCGTTCAGATGATTGTAGTGACACATAGCGGCGTTGGCACCAGCCGCGGAGATGGTGTCAAAACTGGGCTCGCGGTAGAGTGCATGCTGTTTGCGGAAACCTTCCAACTTCTCAGCCAGAGCGGCTTCATCATATAGCCGGCCATTGGCGACTTCGTTATCTAACCAAGCCAGAAAACGACTAACAGCCACGCCATCGCGGATATGACTGTCGATCATCCCCTGCATCTCTGCCGGATTTTTACAAGCTTTTGGAACCGCGACCGGGTCCGCGCCTGCAATCAGTTTGGCACCAGCGGCTTTGGCTTGCAGCTGGCAGGCGGCATTGGCGCTGTTGGGATCGGCCAGGAGTTTTTTGCCTTTCAGTGATGCCAGTGCATGACTGAGTTCAGCTTCTGCTTTAAAACTTACCCCTTCACCCACATGGGCAGCAGTGCCTTGTGGTAATTTATCTAGGTCGGTGAATAAGGTCATTGTGCCATCAGCATAAAGCAGGGCTGTCCCCAGGATCACCGGAATGCGTGGAATATCCTGACCACGCAGATTGAGCAGCCAGCAGAAAGAATCAAGTGCGGTAATGAGTGCTACGTCGGCACCAGCCTTTTTGACCAACTCAGCGATTTCAGTGCGTTTTTGCCGACTGGTTTTGCCTGCCGCGCTGTCACTGAACAGTAATGCCGGTTCTTTGGTGGGGACGGGACGCGGTTGCCAGCAAATATCTACCGGGTTGTCGTTTAAGGCGACGAGCTCGATGCCTACTTTATCTAAGGTAGCTGCTGCCTCATTGAACCAGGCCAAGGTATGGCAACGCGGGTCAACCCCAACTCTGCTGCCGCTGGGCAGATGTTCGGCCAGCCATTGATATTGCGGCATGTCAGTGAGGCTTTCGTAGCGGTAAAGCTTGGCATC
Organism: Shewanella fodinae; assembly: GCF_014651955.1. Taxonomy (GTDB): domain Bacteria; phylum Pseudomonadota; class Gammaproteobacteria; order Enterobacterales; family Shewanellaceae; genus Shewanella; species Shewanella fodinae. The sequence continues at coordinate 6,742 of NZ_BMXW01000013.1, forward strand.
CACCTGTTGACGCACTTGCACTACATAACGTCCATCAACAAACACCGCCGCGGAGTCTTTCATCACGATTGCCATGCCCGCGGAGCCGGTAAATCCCGTCAGCCACAGTAAACGCTCGTTATGGGCGGGAACGTATTCGCCCAGATATTCATCCGCGCGGGGTTGGATAAAGGCATCAAGATTAAGCTTAGCCATCTCGCCACGCACAGCGGTAAGACGTGCAGCAATGTTACTGGACATAGGGACTCCGTGATATACCAGCGTTATTGAGAATGTTCGCCGGTCGTCTGTTATCAATATTGTGGCGTTGATTATCGCAAGCAGCTTACCCAATTCGCAAGCAACTGTGTGGCTATCCGGCGCAAATGCATTGTTTGCGCCGGTTGCTGGGCTGATGTTATTGCCTTGAGGGGCGGGCTGCGGCTGGCAGCGCAATAATTCAGCTGGAATTGTCGCAAAAGCAATATGTTAAGTTATGGGCAGTGCCGCACACTGAATGCCTGTGCTACTATTGCCGCCAGTACCTTGCTACGGTAAGGCTTTTGGGGGATTGCATGGCTGAATTAACAATTGAAGTCGGTTCGGAAACGGCGCTGTTTCTGTTCAACGATGCGGGGAGCACCGAGCAGTATAAAATCCCCACAGGAGAAGGCTTTTCTTTGGAAGCGCTAAACCAGCAGATCGCTGATTTAGAAAATGACTACCAACTGCGGGATTACCGATTAGCGTTGGCTTTTCCGGGCATGGTACGAGATCACTCGCTAGTTTCTTGTAAGCATCTGCCGGGGTTGGCCGGGCAGAACCTGCGTAAGCTGCAAACTCGAGGTGAGTTGGCCGTTGTCAGTAACGATGTGCAGGCCGCAATGCATGCGGTCACCAGTGCCAAATATGCTTGCGAGCTTTTAGTTATGTGTTCAGAAGGCATGGGACTGGCACTTGCCAGTCACGGTAAAGTTTTCACCGGCGCTAATGGCTTGGCCGGAGACTTAGGGAACTGCTGGGTGATGACGGAATCCGGCGAGTTTACGCTGGAACAGATGGCTAGCGGTGAGTCTATTCGTCAGCGACGTATGCGCAACCCGGTAGAACTGTACCGGTCAGGAGCTTATCTGGGAATGGGCATCGCCTGGGCGATTAACCTGTTCAATCCGCAGCACTTGTGGCTGGCTGGCAGCACCATTGCCAATGCTGATTATTATAAAGGTTGTGTCGCCAACATCCGCGAAATGGTATCGCCAGCAATGTCCGGTTTGTGTCAGATAAGTCGGGTGGACGATTCTGAAACACTGGTATGTCGCGGCTTGCTGGCGATGTTAACCGCGAGCGCGTGAAAATCGGCTAAGGATTGATTTTGAGTAACTCAATATCAAAAATTAGTGCTGCACCAGGGGGGATAGGACCGGCTGAACGATTACCATAAGCCAGATTATTGGGAATAAATAGGCGCATCTTATCGCCTTCCACCATGAGTTGGACGCCTTCGGTCCAGCCTTTAATAACTCGATTCAGTGGAAATTTTAACGGTTCTCCTCGTTTGAATGAACTGTCAAAAACCGTACCGTCTAATAGCCGCCCCTCATAATGGACTTTGACGGTATCTTCGGCAGAGGGATGCACCTTGCCCTGACCATGAGCCAAATATTCATATTGCAGACCACTGGCGGTTGTGAATACTCCAGGCTTGGTTTTATTCGCCGCCAGGAAAGCATCTCCCTGAGCCGCCATTTCTTCGATACCACGATTCGTCAGCGAGTTCAGATAAAAGTACATGGCTATTGCCACGGTTGATGCCAGTATCACGCCAATAATTGTCTTCATTCAGTCTTCCTGTGTTTTCGCCCGTAACTGCAGGTGCCGCGGTATATTAGCAGTTTGCGCTCCGGCTTCACAGATATTACCAATGTGCCGCCAAGAGGGATTTTGAATACTGTGAGATGGCAACTAGCAATAGCAGATTTACAACACCACCACTCCAAAACAGCATGCGGAACCGGGTTTTAACGGTTTTATGGCGCAATCTGTGGCGCGCCAATAACGCTCCGGGCCAACCACCAAGTAACCCAAATAGTTGCAACTTGCGTTCGGAGGTACGCGGCAGGTGCTTAATCGCCGCTTGCTTGTCATTGGCGTATAGCCAGTAGGTTGTCAAACTTAGTAATAGATACCAGATGATAAACCACCACGATAAGGCTTGGTTAGTGACCAATAGCAGCAAATACACGGCAAATATCAGCGTTATTTTATAAGCTCCGGGAATTTGCCAAAACAGTGACCGTCGCGGGTTTAAGCGGTGTCGAGGTTGGCGGGTTTTTGGTGGCAAGAGTTAGCTTCCGTTTTGGTTATAGGCCAGCTTGCGCCAAAGCCATTCTAACGGGCCTTGTTTAAAAAAATGTAGATAGCAGCGGGCAAGAACTAACTGTATACCTGACCAGATAACCGCCAGTAGCAAATAATCCATAAAATCCATGGTCAGCAGCAGTTCTGGCGCAATAGAACGAAATAAGCTGACCCCTACTACGGACTGCAATATGTATAGCGTTAGGGCGACTCGGCCTGCAGCCTGTAGTGATTTAAGTCGCTGCGGTTGATTGCCACAATAACGTACTATCACCTGCAAAAACCACAATGCCATAGGAATGGCAGCCATTACAACTAGCACCAGTGCCAGATTCTGCAGCAGTTGACTGTGGCCATAACTGCAACCGTAGGCGAGCAATGACAGCAGCAATGAACCCCAGAATAAATAGCCAATTCTGGCAATCGGGCCGCTGAACCAACCTTGGCGTAGCAGATAGATCCCTAGCAGCATCAATCCGCTGAGGATCCATAGATATGTCATCGGAAATACTAATAAGCTGATAGCGACAACCGGCAGTTGTTGCCGCAATTGGTCACTGTAACTACCGGTCCATAACTGATATTCCGCTATGTACTCAGGTGAGCCACGCACGACTGACGGCACATCAAACGGAATTAACGCCATCAGCAACATTACCAACAAACCTATTGCGATAAACAGTTGCGCTTTACGCAGCAGTTCAGCGACGGGGAGCTGCCGGTAACGCCATACCAACATGCCACATAGACCATAACTTAGCAGAATGTCCCCAGGCCAAAGAAAAATACCATGCAGTACGCCAAACAGCATCAGCCAGCAAAGGCGTGACTTCACCTTCGCTCCGGCGTCAAGGCCGCGGGCACTGAAATTCTGCCACTGAATGTATAGCCCTGCGCCAAACAGTATTGAAAACAGCGAGATAAAACGATCTCTGAGTACCAGATAATACAGTGCCTGGCCGATGCCATCGCCTACAGTTGCCGTGGCGGCTGACACATATTCATAGCTGCTGATACCCATACTAAAGATATTCAGAAAGAAAATGCCCAGCACCGCCAACCCCCGCACCGCATCTATGTTAGCCATTCTGGCAACTTGTTGGTATGGCTGAACGGCATTAATCACTGCGGAATGCTGGCTGTGAGGGATGCCACTTTGCGGCAGCATGTTGGTTCTTCCTGAGCGTGAGTTGTCTGTTGTTTATAGTAACAGGAATTGGTGCAAGTTATTTTAGCCTCAGTCCTAGGTTTCGTGACTAGGAGCTAATATCGATGCTGGCTCGCGCTACGCCCTTATGCACTAAAGATGTAAACCCGGCAATTCATATCGCCCACTCATCAAGAAAAGGTTTTTTACAACTGAACACCGCGCTCATGGCGTGAGATCATCCATTGTCATGAGCCAGAGCCGGTGTCTCTTATCGCGCTCTTCAAACTCATCGTTGACGGAAATCCGCGATAGTCATGGCAGATAAGCATCCTCTGCCTAAAATAACGAATTTGTATTGGATACGTCATAAATATTGCCAGAACTCTGACCAAAGTATGCTAGTTTTGGCGCTCTGGAACGGGCGTGATGTTTAGTGATTTTGTGTTTGGTGATTTTGTCTCAGGGGTCATGATGGTAAAAGCGGATAAAGGGTTGCGGGTAGTTGCGTTGCTTGAAGCCTCAAAAGGTGTATTGTCGTTGATTGTGGGACTGGGTATTCATGCGTTAGCAGGTAAAGACCTCAAACAATCATGTGAGCTGTTATTGACACATCTACACCTGAACCCCGCCAGTCATCTGCCGGGGATTTTTCTGCATGCGGCTGAGTCACTGGGCAATATCAACCTGACATTAATTGCCATTGGCGCATTAGTCTACTCTTGTATCCGTTTTGTTGAGGCCTATGGTCTCTGGCATAGCATGGTGTGGACCGAATGGTTTGCGTTGGTCAGTGGTGGTATCTACTTGCCGTTTGAGGCTTATGAAGTGGTGGTGCACCATAATTTGCTGAGTATTGCAACGTTGGCGGTTAATTTGTTGATTGTCGGCTATATGGCGTGGTTGCTGCGACGCAAACCCGCTATAGAACATTAAACTGTGCTACAACAAAAAGCCCTGCATTGGCAGGGCTTAAATGTTATGGCCGCAGTTATTTGTGCTGGGTGGTTTTGTAAAAGTTTTCCAAATCCTTGTGTAGCGATTTCAATGCTTCTGGATTCAAGTAAATCATGTGACCTGACGGGTAATAGCCAAAATGCACATTACCGATGAGCGATGGGTCTAATTCCATGTGTGCCAAATCGTATTCGGTGGCATGGAATGGTGTGGCCATATCGAAGTAACCATTGGCGGAAAACACCTGTAGGCTAGGGTTAGTGCGTATGGCATTGCCGAGATCATCGACCACATAGGGTGAACGGCTCTTATGTCCACGCCCTAAATCGTGCTGCCAATCCCAGTTGCGGAATGCATCAAAGCTAAATACCCGGTAAGTATCATCGGGATGATAGTTCAGCTGATTAGATAAATAATCATTGAAGGTGGCAACAAACGCCGCAGACGGTGCGGTGTCGGACGGATCGGTATCCGGGGTTTCACCAATGGCATCTTTGTCCATGCCGGTGAAACGACCGTCATAACGCCCCATGGTACGTTCTTCATCGCGCAGCAGCTCTTTGCGGAACTGTGCCTGACCAACTCGCAAGTTGGCGTGTTTAAGATACTCAGTACTCAAACCTGTGTATTGATGTAACTGCTCGGCAACCTTATCCAACTCCGCCGCTGGCAGATTGTGACCTGCAGCCAATGCTTGGGCAAATTCACCTTCGGCAAAGGTGCGTACCTGCTGTAGGAATGATGCCAATTCAGCGGGTTTATTCGGTAATTTATTGTGATAGTAAGCCACTGCGGCAAACGTTGGCAGCAGACCTACGTACTGTCGATCCAGACCTGGTGCATTGGCACCGTAGTTCAGAATGCTGGATACTAGAATCACGCCATTGAATGCCATGCCATCCTGTTGCAGTTGGTTTGCCAACACGGGCGCGCGTACAGTGCCATAGGATTCGCCCAGCAGGTATTTGGGCGAATTCCAACGGTTGTTGACGGTGACGTAACGGGTGATAAAACGCGCAAAACCGTCGGCATCTTCATCAACACCAAAGAATTTCTTGGCGGGGTTTTCATCTTTACCTGCTTTGTCTTTGGCATCGGCTGTGGTAATACCACGGCTGAATCCAGTGTCAAACGCATCAATAAATACCAGATCTGTACTGTCCAATAAGGTGTATTGGTTATCGAGCAATTTATATGGTGCAGGTGGGGTAGGCGCGGCGTTAGTGGTTTCTACCCTTACCGGGCCAAATGAGCCCATATGCAGCCACAGTGAAGAAGAACCTGGGCCACCATTAAAGACAAAGGTGACTGGCCGTGGTTGATCTTTTTTGGACTCCATGGTGTAGGCAACGTAGAACACGCTGGCCGAAGGTTGATTTTTATCATCCTTGATAATCATATTGCCGGTAGTCGCCTGGTATTTTAGCGTGTCACCATTAACTTTGATCCGGTGTTCAGTCGTGACGGCTTTATCTTGTGGGTGTTCGGCTTTCTCAGTTGCTTGGCTTGGTTGCGATTGATCAGCTGCCTGTGCTTCATAAGAATATAAAGGGACGGCCATCAATAAGCTGGCACACAGCAGTGAAGCCAGAGGTAATTGACGCATGGAATGCTCCGTTTGAATGATTATTTTGGTATTACAGGGTGTTTTCGTTGTAACAAAGATCCTCTGTAGGTGAAACCCTGTGACTTGTTGCTGGGTATGTCACTGATGTATCGGTGGCGCAGTGTAAATCAGTGAATTGCGATAAAATTAAATACTATTCAATGTGTTAACTTTTTTATGTGAATCACAGTGAATACAAATTTTGTCACTAAGTGACATGACTTGTTGCAATTTGAGCCGCCATAGAAATATTCGTTGCCCGTAAAAGCTTCACTTAGCTTTGTTGACCGAGTTACGTATAATCCGCCTCAGACTCAAGTTATCAGGAACATTGTGTGAACTATCTGTTGACCTATCTGAAAGGCCTCGCCATGGGGGCGGCGGATGTTGTCCCCGGCGTGTCTGGTGGGACCATCGCTTTTATCACGGGTATTTATGACAAACTGCTGGAAAGCATCCGCCGCATCAATCCATCGCTATGGGCGGTTTTTCGGCAGCAGGGATTGCATGGGGTTATTGCACACATCAATGGCGGTTTTCTGGTGAGCTTGCTCGCCGGTATCCTGACCAGCATTTTTACGCTGGCAAAACTTATCTCTTGGCTGCTGGCGACGCATCCCATTCCGGTGTGGTCGTTCTTCTTCGGGCTGATTTTGGTATCTGTTTACCATATGCTGCGGCAGGTGCAGGGCGGTTTTTCGATACCGCGCATCGGTTTATTTGTCATTGGCGTGGTGCTTGCTTGGGCGATTACTGTTATTAATCCTGGGCAGGTGGAGGCCAGTTACCTGAATATCTTTTTCGGGGGTGCTATTGCTATCTGTGCCATGATTCTACCGGGTATCTCCGGCAGTTTTATCCTGCTGTTACTGGGGCTTTATCCCGCGGTGCTTGGTGCCGCAAAAAACCTGCAACTCGATATTCTAGGGTGTTTTGCCGTGGGGGCTGTGTTGGGGATCCTCTGTTTCAGCCATCTGCTGTCGATGCTACTGAAGCGTTGCCGGGATGCCACGCTGATGTTTCTCACCGGCCTGATGCTTGGAACTCTGGGTAAAATCTGGCCTTGGAAACAAACGCTTAGTTGGCGTACTAACTCGCACGGTGAACAGGTGCCGTTACAACAACAGGATCTGTCGCCATTTGCTTATGAACAGCTTACTGGCCATGCTCATCAACTGGCGTTTGCAGTGGTCTGTGCCATTGCCGCTATCCTGCTGGTGTTAGCTTTGGATTATCTGGGCAGCCGCAATCGTCAGAAATGATCTGGCGGGTGTTAAAAGCGCCTGCGGGCGCTTTTTAATGCGACATGGCTCTGTTGGATTTCGCTAGATGACACCCGAGCGAGTGGGCAAACTGTTTGCGATAAGTGCCGAGGTATCAATTACTGCCGTTGTGTGACACAGCGTATTACTGCCATTCACTGGACTCCTAACAGGTTTCTAAACAGGGTTTTTGTAAGTCTAGGTTGGTCAAATCCGGTTAACCCACCTCCATCAGCAACTGGACGCACTACGCACTTGAGTGGTAAGCCAATAACGCAAGATAGCTTGGCAACGCGGGATTTTGAGTCTGTTTTATAGGTGCGCCATAACAACAATACTAGCATTATGCCCAGCGCAGGCGCCGTGCTTGATGACGTGGAAAACCAGTGACAACCTCAAAACCCAAAATCGCACTTTACCACCATAGTAAGTCATCACCATTGAGAATCACCACTGATTCAACCTGGCACCTGGCCAAACAATCGTTTCGTCATTGGTTCAGGAGGCAGCAGTATTGCAGTTCTCCCGTAATTAATGCTTTTTATGTTATTTATAGTGAAATATGATTGCGTTTTAATTAATGATTGGAAACCATTATGGCGCGTCCAGATCTTAATTTACTGTTGGCGTTAGATGTACTGCTTGATGAAGGGAGTGTGATAGGAGCAGCGCGGCGGATGAATCTGAGTCCTCCGGCAATGAGTCGCACGCTAAGTCGTATTCGGGAAGCTTTGGGTGACCCGGTATTTGAACAAGTTGGTCGCAAACTGATGCCAACCCCCAAGGCTTTAGCGCTGCGCGAACAGGTGCGACAGGCGGTGGCGCAGGCTACACAGGTATTTGCGTCCGACAGCGAGATTGACCTGAAATCGCTGGATAGACGTTTTAATGTTCGAGCGACTGATGAATTCTTGAGTATCTATCTGGGCCAGCTTTTGGGCGCTATGGCGACAGATATGCCCCGAGCGATGTTGCGTTTTTCTCCAGAGGAAGATGACGTAGATGAAGAGGCGTTGCGCAGTGGACGTATCGATCTGTTTATCAGCGGTTCGCGTAAACTCGGGCAGGAAATCCTTGTTCAGCCGCTGTTCACTACCACCTTTGTGGGTGTCGCCCGAGTGGATCATCCGATTTTCGACGGTGACGTTACCCTTGAACGTATCACTCGTTGGGAGCATATCAATGTGTCACGGCGCGGGAAATCCATAGGTCCAATCGACACAGCGTTAGAAAAATATGGTGTGCATCGACATGTCTCTTTGATTGTACCAAACCCTTATACCGCATTGTTTGCACTGCAGGATTCAGACTTATTGCTGCCGTTGCCAAAACACCTAGCCAGCAGCGCGCTTGCTGCAGGGCTGCACATTCGTTTGTTTGAACTACCGACGCCTCTGGAAACTGTGTTGCTGACGCAGGCATGGCATCCACGCCTAGATAGCGATCCCGCCCATCAATGGCTGCGAAATACCATTCACTCTCTGTGCAACGAGTATGAAACTTCGGCGAAGAAGTTGATAACACCATGACAGATTTTGCTTTTCAATAAGTGCATATAACGCAATCATAGTGATGCGATAAGTTCACTTTTCGAAACTATTTGCCTCATCTACAGTGGTGGAAATAATTCACTGTAGAGGGCCGCAAATGTGCGTGCTGTGAATCTGTTATCCACAGTTCCCCGCTTTTCTTCCACTAGTTTTTGTCTATGTTGGGAAAAGATCATTCGTTGTCTGCCATATCTAGATCTGACAACGCCGCGCGCGACTTACGTAATGCGCTCGCTTCTTGCTGCCTGCCTGGCGTTGGTATTGGCCTATTGGTTGGATATCGATGCACCATATTCTGCGGCATCCAGTGTACTTTTGGTGATTAACCCGGTTCAAGGTGCCGTTATCGGTAAGGGCGTGTGGCGGGTCATCGGCACCCTTATCGGCATGCTGGCAGCATTTATTCTGATTGCAGAATTTGGTCAGATGCCGTGGTTGTTTATTCTGGGTTTTGGTTTTTGGCTCGGTCTCTGCGTCATGGGAATGACGCTGTTACGTCATTTTCGAGCTTATGGCGCAACCCTCGCGGGATACACCGTGGGACTGGCGACTTATGGCGCGATGCAACATCCAGAATTGGCGTTCGATCAAATCATGGGACGCGGTACCTCCGTGCTGATAGGTGTGATGAGTCTTGCTGTTGTCTCTACGCTCTTCAGTGCCCGTAGCATACGCGCTCGTCTGCAGACACAGTTGCATCGGTTGGCATCGGCTACAGCCGAGATCCTAGCGACTAATCTTAGCGTACTTCATTGTGAAGCCGATGGCGGGAACACCCCCTTAGATGCTGGCAGGTTGCGGCTCATTGTTGAAATCTATGGGGTGGATGATCTGCTGGCACAGGGTAAAGCTGAATCCGCCGATTTGGCGCAACGGGCCGCGACCGTTCGCCATGCGATGGTGTCCCTATTTTCCGCCTTGGTTGGCGGTGCGCCAATGTGGCAATACACTGCTAATTTATGGGCATTGAGGGCGTTTCAGCCAACATGGGAACAGACCTGGCTGCATGTCAGCCATGTCCTTAAGGATCCCGCCGACGCTGCTGGCGTGGAACGTGCTGTGCAGTTATTGTCTGAACTGCGGGTGCAACTGCTCGCCACCTTCACTGAGCATATCCCCGATGATGAATCTGAGTATGCCGCATTAGTGATTGTTGGCGAGCAACTGCTTGAACAGCTCGATGACTATCTTGAAGCACTTAAAGGTATCAGCCGATTCCATCAATGGCGGCCGATAGCCACATCAGTTTCGGTACCGTTCAGTCGTGACAAGTCGGCAGCCTTACAAAATGGTCTGCGTGCGTTGTTGACGGTAGTGCTGGGCGGGGCATTCTGGATAGTCACTGGCTGGTCGTACGGCAATCTGATGTTGGCTGGGTTAGCGGCGTCCTGCGCATTGTTGTCCACGGCGCCCAATCCGGCGCTTGGTGCTGTTGAGTTCATCAAAGGCACCGTGATTGCGGTGGTGATGGCATTTATCTGTACTTTTTTGGTATTGCCTTATGTCTCTGGGTTGCCGTTACTGTTGGTGATCATGGGACTGTTTTGGTTGCCAGGAATTTACGCCACGACCTTGCCCCGTTATGGCTTGGCTGGGGTAACTTATTTGGTTGCCTTTACGACGCTGGCTGCAACTGATAACCCGATGCACTATGACTTTCCATTATTTCTGAACGGTGCAGTGGCTTGGATTCTGGCGACATCTTTTACGCTGCTTGGGTTTCAGATCATTCTGCCACGTAATCTGTCACGCGATGTAGCGCGTTTGCGCCTTACGATTCGTGATGACACCCTCGCTATCTTGAAAGGAAAGCGAACCATCAGTGTCAGAGCTTGGCAATGGCGTCAACAGCATCGTACAGCGCAACTGGGGGCACTGCTCAAAACGCAACCTGAACTGATGGCGCGGGATGTGGCGAATGCTATGGGCAGCATCCATTTGGGACGGGAGTTATTGCGCTTACGGCATTGGTTGCAGCAAACAGCCCTAGAGTCGGAGTCGCGTCACTTGATTACCACCGCTTGGCGTTACATCAGTCGCCGTGCTGCTGAGCCTGCGCTAGCCGCAAAGCATGCCCGTCGTGCGGCAAAATCGTTGTCGCGTTTACTGTCGCAAGAGAACTCCGCTCTAGATGAGGGAAAGCGCCTCGTCATTGTGTTTCTCAATATCGCGACATTACTTGAAAATCATGCAAATTACTTTGCTCAACGACCCGGAGTTCACGCTAATGCTGAGTGAGTTTGCTATCGCTGGCATCTACCTGCCGCCCTTTTTCGTCTATGCGTGTGTGGCGTTGCCGATTTTCTTAGGCATGCGTTTCCTGCTCGCGCGCGCTGGTGTGTTTCGCTGGGTCTGGCATCCGGGATTGTTCGAGTTTGCGCTTTCCCTTTGCTTAGTCTCGATATTGGTTCTTTATGTTTAGGTGTTGATTCATTATGGTTGCTCGCTTTTTGCCATTAAAGTCTGTGGTCCGCGCAGGTGTTACATTGATAGTGGTTATTGTCGCTGGCGTTTTATTGAACGCTCTTTGGGATGCATACGTCCTCAGCCCTTGGACGCGCGATGGCCGCGTGAGTGCGCAGATTGTGCGGATTGCGCCAGAAGTGTCTGGCACGGTATTGAATGTTTCGGTCTCTGATAATCAGTTAGTCAAAAAGGGCGACGTACTCTACCGTATAGATCCCGCCCATTTTCAACTATTGTTGGCTCAAGCGGAAGCGCAGTTAGCTGCCGCCAACGCGTCGTTACGCCAAAAAACCGAGGATGCTAGCCGACGCCGTCGCATGGAAGGTTTTGTGTCAGCAGAGGATATTCAGCGTGCCACGCAGGACATGTCCATCGCGCAAGCTCAACAACGCAGCGCCCAGGTCGCGGTGGCGATGGCAAAACTGGATATGGAACATACTGTCTTGCATGCCCCTGTTGATGGATACATTACACGCCTGCGCTTAAATAAAGGGGATTATGCCGTGGCTGGCGAGCCAAATATTGCGCTGATAGACGCTAATAGTTTCTGGATTACCGGCTATTTTGAAGAAACTAAACTGCATGGTATTCACCCTGGGGCTGCTGCGCAGATCCGATTAATGGGGATTGAGCAGATGCTGCCGGGGCGAGTGGTCAGTATCGGACGCGGCATCACTGACGCCAACCAGCAAGTCGATGCCCAAGGATTGCCGAGCGTGGAGCCTAGCTTTAGTTGGGTGCGTTTGGCGCAGCGAATTCCGGTGCGGATTGCGTTTGAGCAGCTCCCGCAAAACCTAGTGTTGGCAGCGGGCATGACCGGCAGTATTGAGGTGGAAACATCCGCCAGTAAATCACCGCCACCAGGACGACTCATCTCATTGCTACATCAATGGATGTAAAGGGGCGCTCAGGCATTAGCGCTTTCGTCCATTATCCCAGTAGTGCTCTTTGGGTGGAGACACGGGAGCTTGGCGTTGCTGCGCTGGTTTGTCTCAGATCCCTAAGCCAAATTCTGTAGCAACTTGAGCTGACTGCCATTGTTGATTTGTTGACCTTTCAATGTGGTTTTAACAGGAAAGGCCTACAGGCCTTAAGAGCCACTATACTGGTCGCGGCAGAACATAAGCCCATGTCTGTATATGTGTTCATCCAAGACCATAGATGTCGGGGGATGTGGCATGAAGGTTTATGCCAAAATAAACTTATACAAAATTTGAATTCCGTATAACTTTGTGCCTTACTTGCACGATAAAGTTATACAGGAGTTTGGGCGATGTATAAATTTGACGTTCAACATATACGGCTGGGTATCAGTGCTTGCCTGTTAGGGGAAAAAGTACGTTTTGATGGCGGTCATAAACGTTCGGTATATTGTAGTAATGAGTTAGCGCGCTATTTTCAGTTTGTACCGGTGTGCCCTGAGATGGCGATTGGCCTAGGTGCACCTAGACCGAGCATCCGACAGGTACAATTTGCCGAGCAGATCCGCATTCAGAATGTGAAGGGTGAACTGGATGTTACGGATGAACTGCAGCGTTATTGCCAACAAAAGGTCGCAATGCTGGATTTTTTGAGTGGTTACATCCTGTGTGCCAAATCGCCTACCTGTGGGATGGAACGGGTGACGGTTTACCAAGCGGGAACAAATAATGGCAGTAAATCTGGTGTCGGTGTACTGGCTGCTGCCTTACAGCAACAGTGGCCACAATTGCCGATAGAGGAAGAAGGGCGATTAAACGATCTGCATATCCGGGAAAATTTCTTCACCCGGGTTTATGCTTATCATGACTGGCAAATGCTGCAGCAGTCAGGTGTTAGTCGCCATAAACTCACCGACTTCCATGCACGTTATAAATACCTGCTGTTGGCTCATTGCCCCAAGTTGTATCGTGAGCTTGGTCCTTTGCTGGCGGATGCCAGCTTGCCAGAGTCAGCGGTGGCCGAACGTTATTTCGTCACCTTTATGGCGGCGTTAAGGCATCAAGCCAGTCGTAATAATCACACCAGTGCGTTGCAGCATATTCAGGGTTACTTCAAGAAATCCCTCAGTAAACAGCAGAAAGCTGAACTAAGCCAAGCAATTATGGATTACCGTAACGGTCTGAAACCACTGCTGGTACCGTTAACCCTGATTAACCATTACTTGCAAGAGTTCCCCAGCCCCTATATCTCGCGGCAGGTTTATCTCAATCCCCATCCTCAGGAGCTAAAGTTACGCTATGCCTACTGATGCATCCGCTTTTCTTTCTATTGGCGAAGTGGCCAAACGCACGGGGGTAAATCCGATTACTCTGCGCGCCTGGCAACGGCGTTTTGGACTGGTGATCCCTGCTAGAACCCCCAAAGGACACCGGTTATACACTGAAGCGCAAGTACAGCAGATAGCTGAGATCCTCAGTTGGTTGGAACGGGGGGTCGCCATCAGCAAGGTGAAGCCTCTGCTGGAAGGGCGAGCCGAGTCTGATGTCGTAACGGACGATGATTGGTCACAATTGCTACAAGGATTGACTCAAGCAACTTTGCAACTGCAGGCAGTGGCATTACAGCAACGCCTTGATGAAGCTAGTAGCCTGTATCCGCTACCTGTGCTGAGGCGTTATCTCGGACGATGGTTGTCACTCTTGAGTCAGCAGTTTGCCGCACGTATTGACGGGCAACTGCTGATATCTTGGTTGCAGCATCAGTTACAACAGTGGTTAGCTTGGCGCACCGCCAAGCTGTTAACACAGAAACCAGCGAGTGTGTTGTTGTGTCGCTTGGGGCCTCAGCCGCAGTGGAGTGAGTGGTTGCTCACCTTGTCGCTGGTGCTAAGCGGATACTACCCACAGGCGCTGGGTGAAGTTGCAGATGCGGATGAGTTGTTGTTGCTGGGTGAGCGGCCGCGATTCTGTGCCGTAGTGCTGTTGCCTGCCGCCTACAGTAATAGCAAAACCGTGTTACAACTTGAGCAGTTAGCGCAAAAATTATCACAACCTTTGCTACTCGGGGGCGAGTTTGCTCCTTTGTTGTTAGAGCATTCCAACGCTTTTTATCTGCTGCAAGCCGATGATGATGTGGGTGCCGTGATCAAACAACTTACCGGAGCTGAAAATGCATAACCCCCAGCCAGACCCAACGGTTTTTATCTGGTTTCGAAACGATTTGCGCCTGGCAGACAACCAAGCATTAACAGCTGCCTGTGAGCATGCTCGTGCCGTCAATGCTAAGGTCAAAGCGGTATATCTGGTGACCCCGGAGCAATGGCGCTTGCATGATGTAGGGGCAAGACAATTGGATTTTATTCGGCGTCATCTCCACGAGCTGGCCCGCGCTTTAGCACGCCTAGGGGTGGAGTTTGAACTCTGGCAGTGTGCTCGCTATCGTGATATTGCCTCGTTGTGGCAGCAGCAACTGTTACAGCAGCATGGTATAGCGATTTACGCGGGGCGGGAGCCGGAATTTAATGAAATCTGCCGTGATCAACAGCTGTTGGACGTGGGCGTGCCGTTACGCTTGACTGACGAGCACTGTTTGTTACCCCCCTTGAGTGTGTTGAACCAAAGCGGTGATATGTACCGCGTATTCACGCCTTTTTCTCGGCGCTGGCGTGAACAGGCGAGGTGTTTTGCGATTGTGCCATTACCCGCACCAACACCTATTGCCACGGCATTAGATAATGTTCAGCTTGAAACAACACAGGCTAGGATAGAGCAGCTATTTCAACCACTAATCAATGATGTCGACACAAGTTCTTGGCCTGCTGGCGAAGGCGAAGCTCAGAGGCGTTTGCAGCAGTTTATCGATAATGGTGTGAGTGACTACCAACAACTGCGGGACTTTCCTGCTGTAGCAGCGACCAGCAGCCTGTCACCTTATCTGACGTTAGGTGTTATCAGTCCCAGACAGTGTTTCGCGGCGTTGTTGGCACGCTTTCCTGAAGTGCTTAATGACGATACCAGCCCTGGCCGTAGCTGGTTGACGGAACTAATATGGCGCGAATTTTATCGGCATTTGCTGGTGGCATTTCCACACCTGAGCAAAGGTGCCAACTTCAACCCACTCGCCGATAACGTGATTTGGCGTAACCATCCCCAGGAGTTTGCCGCATGGTGCGCCGGTAAAACGGGCTACCCTATTGTTGATGCCGCCATGCGCCAACTGAACAGTAGCGGCTGGATGCATAATCGGTTGCGGATGATCGTGGCCAGTTTTCTCAGTAAGCATCTGTTGGTGGATTGGCGCTGGGGGGAACAATATTTTCGTCAGCAACTGCTGGACGGCGATTTGGCGGCCAATAATGGTGGGTGGCAATGGTCGGCTGGCACCGGCTGCGATGCCCAGCCCTGGTTTCGTATTTTTAATCCTATCAGCCAGAGCGAAAAGTTTGATGCCGATGGCCGTTTCATCCGCCATTGGCTCCCGGAATTGGCCTCAACCCCTTTAGCGGAACTGCATCGGCCTAATCCCGCTAGAAACCTTTTTAACAGCGATTATCCAGCACCGATAGTGGATCATCAGGCCGCTAGAGAGCGCGCATTAAAGGTGTTGGCTGTATTAAAAAAAGCCTGAATAACAACGCGGCCACATCAAACGTGGCCGCAGGTTTAGCTGCTTGAATTGACGTTATTGCGCATTCTGGGTGTAATACTGCTGTGGAAACAACGACTGTAAATGCTGGATATGCTGATCGCCGGCGTTAGCAGATACGTGCAATTGCACTTTATTGCTCACCTGTTCTGCGCGGATGATGCAGGTCAGCTTGGCTGATTTCGCCAGATTGCGGCATTCTCGAGCAAATTTCTCTGGGATTTTGCCATAATGAGACACCAGTCGTCCTTGTTTGAATTTCATTTCGAACAGGGTACGAGAACCCCGGCGCCCAGCAAATACCAGCTTGTAGATAATGAACAGGGCGATGGCGATAAATAGAATCTTCAGCGCATAAGCCATGACTGGACTCCTTGCATGCAGTTAGTCGGAATACCCGAAGAATATAGCGACAGAAAACCCCAGTTACTGCTGCTCACGTCACATCCGCATAACATGTTCCTTGCCCCGGTTACCTTGGGCTGGCGCCACACTTTATGTTAACGTGCCACTATCTCAGGTAAGACGATGCAAAGCTGTTGGTGTCTATCTAGGGCAGGTTAAGCGGCGTATCGTCAATGGGCGAGGAGTTAATATGAAACTGCAATATCCACAACTGCTGAAGCAGCAGTCCTACGTTGATGGACACTGGTGCGACGCCGACAACGGCAAACAACAAGCCGTTGTTAATCCCGCTAATGGGGAACTGTTAGCTCATGTCCCCATGTTAGGTGCCGCAGAGACTCAACGTGCTATTGATGCGGCTCAAGCTGCCTTAGCCAAGTGGCAGGCGCTGACAGCTAAAGCGCGTGCCACTATTTTACACCGCTGGTTTGCATTGATTACTCAGCATACTGAGGATCTGGCATTACTGATGACCAGTGAGCAAGGGAAGCCCTTGGCTGAGGCTCGTGGAGAAGTGGCTTACGCCGCTTCGTTTATTGAGTGGTTTGCAGAGGAGGCCAAGCGGGTTTACGGCGACACCATTCCTGGTCATCAAACGGATAAACGGCTGTTAGTCTTAAAGCAGCCAGTAGGAGTCACCGCGGCAATTACACCGTGGAATTTCCCGGCGGCAATGATTACTCGTAAAGTGGCTCCGGCTTTGGCTGCTGGTTGCTGCATGATCTTAAAACCCGCGCTACAAACACCGTTAACGGCGTTGGCTCTGGCACAACTGGCAGAAGAAGCGGGTGTGCCCGCAGGCGTCTTCAGCGTAGTCACTGGAGATGCGCAGAGTATTGGCAAGGTGTTATGTGACAGTCCGGTCGTCCGCAAGCTGTCATTTACCGGTTCTACTGCTGTGGGTAAGCAACTGATGGCACAGTGTGCGCCTACCATGAAAAAACTTTCGCTGGAACTCGGGGGAAATGCTCCCTTTATTGTGTTTGATGATGCGGATCTGGATGCTGCAGTAGAGGGCGCGGTGATTGCCAAATATCGCAATGCTGGTCAAACCTGCGTGTGTGCCAACCGCATTTATGTTCACGAGAAAGTTTATGAGGCGTTTGCTGAAAAACTTGCTGCTAAAGTGATGGCGCTGAAGGTTGGTGCAGGCGTTGATGAAGGTGTGGTGATAGGCCCACTGATTGACGCCAAAGCCTTAGAAAAAGTACAGACACACCTGCATGATGCGCTGGATAAAGGTGCCAAACTGTTATGTGGCGGGCAGCCGTTAGTCGGAAACTTCATGACACCGGCGGTACTGACAGACGTTACCAGCCAGATGAAAGTTGCTCATGAGGAAACCTTCGGCCCAATAGCACCACTATTTCGTTTTCATGATGAAGCCGAAGTTATCGCTATGGCCAATGATACCGAATTTGGATTGGCGGCTTATTTTTACGCTAACAACCTGTCACGAGTTTGGCGGGTGGCTGAGGCGCTGGAATACGGGATGGTAGGTATTAACACTGGACTGATTTCCAACGAGGTGGCACCGTTTGGCGGTATCAAAGCCTCTGGGTTGGGGCGGGAAGGCTCTAAATATGGCATTGATGAATACCTAGAGATGAAATACCTGTGCATGTCGGTGTAATGCCTAAGATGACTATAAAAAAGGGAGCATTGCTCCCTTTTTTTGCATAAGACTCAATATTAACGGCGGTTGTCTGTCGTCAGCGCCGATACCGTATCCGCGACATTGCGAGAACCTTGTAAAATCCCTTGCATGACATCTTCTACTAAGACTAATTGTTCCTTTCCTTGCTGAGTTGCGGTGGCAACCGAAGAGATACCTTTAGTGGCTTCATCGGTATAGAGGCCATTTTGTTTTACTACTTCAGAGATCTCTTTAGTGGACGTGCTGGTGCGTGCCGCCAATTGCCTCACTTCATCTGCCACAACGGCAAAGCCTCGCCCTTGTTCACCGGCGCGAGCCGCTTCAATGGCGGCGTTGAGTGCCAGCAAGTTAGTCTGATCGGCGATACCACTGATGGTGGACACTATGGCTTCAATATTGCGGGACTGCTCGTTCAGCTTTTCAATCGCTTTAGTGGCTTTCTGTACCTGTTCAAAATTGGCATTGGAGGTGCGAGTGACTGTTTCTAGCAGACCTGACGCCTGTTGCACTTTATCTGTGGTGCTGATGGCGGAATCCAGGGCAATACTAGCAGCCTCGCGGATAGCTTCGGATTTCTTAACGCGTTCGGTAATATTGCTGGCAAATTTAATCACTTTGTAGATCTTCCCTGACGCATCCCGCACCGGGTTGTATGACGCCTCCAACCAGACCACATTCCCGTATTTATCCAGGCGTTTAAATAATCCAGACTTATACTGGCCTTTAGCTAGATCTTGCCAGAAGCTCGGATTTTCACGATAAAACTCGTCTTCACAGAATATCCGATGATGCTTGCCTTCAATTTCCTTGGCATTGTAATTCATCGCTTCAAGGAAATTTTTGTTGGCATGCAGAATTTGTCCCTGAGGGTCAAATTCAATAATTGCTTGGGATTTTTCCAGCGCATCTGACACTGCCCGCTGGCTGAGATTATGGTCATGATCAGCGGTAACATCTTCGGCAACTTTCATCACCGTAGTCAGTTGGTCATTTTCAAAAATAGGGAAATAGGTGCATTGCAACCATAGCTGTTTTCCGGCAGCACTGCGGCGAGGTACTACGCCTCGGAATACTTTTCCCTGACGCAATCGTTCCCAAAACGCGCCATAGTCACGGGAGGTTACATAGTCAGGAAAACATAAGTCTTTATGTTTCATATGTAGCAGCTTGTCGATGTCATAACCGCTGACATCGGCAAACAATGCGTTTGCTTCGATAATCGTGCCATCCGGGGCAAAACTGATACAGGCCATATGCTTTTTTATGGAATTAAGCACAGCGAGCAGTTTTTGATGTTCATGCTGGAGTTTTACTAGTGTGTTGTCTGGTGATTTCTTAAATGGATTAAAGGACATCGGCAACATTCCGGGTGGTGGATGATAAGGGGCTAGGCCTGCCCTAATTTACCGTTGCCAGCGAGATAACAGTATGGCAGTTACCTGACTGTCTGCAACGGTATACGGCATTAAGGCTGTCGCAGGCGTCCGTGCAGCTATTGTGTCATTTTTGGTGATACAAAAATCACGACCAGATCATTGTAGCAGCATTTTTCAAAAGCAATAAAAAAGCCACCATGAGGTGGCTTAATTTTTTACACTTTTTCAGGAACCCGCTGCAACACTGCTAGCAATAGCTGCCAATACTGGCCTACGGTCGTGATATTAACCATTTCATCGGGGCTATGAGGGAAGCGAATAGTGGGGCCGATGGATACCATATCCATGTCTGGATAAGGTTTTTTAAACAGTCCACACTCTAGACCGGCATGGATCACCATAATCACCGGTTCTTTATGGTAGATATGCTGATAGGTATCACGCACAATTGCCATGATCGGTGAACTATTGTCGGGTTTCCAGCCAGGATAAGCACCACTAAATTTGACTTCTGCCCCTGCCAGTGATGCCAGCGCTGATAACTGCCCACACACATAGTCGCGGCCAGAATCAATCAGTGAGCGTACTAAGCACAGCACGGTAACCTTTTGATCTTTTATGGAAACTACACCAAGATTCAATGAGGTTTCAGTAACGCCTTCCACTTCATCACTCATGCGGATGACGCCATTGGGACAGGCATTCAGCAGCGCCAACAACTGCTGTTGACTCGCCATTGTCATCACTTCAGCCGTGGCAGGTATTTCGGTGAGGGTGAGTTTGACACCCGCATCGGCAATGGCAAATTCACTGCGCAGTAGGGCTTGATAGTCGCTAACCGCCTGCTGCAATGCCGCCACTTGAGAAGCGGCAATGCTAATACCCGCATCGGCTTCCCGAGGAATGGCGTTGCGCAGCGTACCCCCCTGAAAATCAATTAATTGCAGACCAAGCTTGGTAGATTGTTCAAACAGGAAGCGTGCCAGTAATTTATTGGCATTACCTCGTCCGAGATGGATATTAACCCCAGAATGGCCGCCTTTGAGACCGGAGATCATCAAGCGAAAACTCTGGCTGTCTTTACTGGCAGGTTGATGGGATAATGGCAGCGTTAACGCTGCATCCACACCGCCAGCGCAGCCCATGTAGATTTCGCCTTCTTGCTCTGAATCGGTGTTAATCAGGATTTCGCCACGCAATACGCCGGGCTGTAAGCCAAAGGCGCCGGTCATACCTGATTCTTCATCCACCGTCAGCAACACTTCCAATGGCCCATGCGCAATATCATCACTTTGCAAGATTGCTAGCGCTGAGCACATACCAATACCGTTGTCGGCACCGAGCGTGGTACCACGTGCTTTGACCCATTCACCATCGACCCAAGGTTCGATGGGATCTTTGGTAAAATCATGGGTTTTATCGGCGTTCTTCTGCGGCACCATGTCCATATGCGCCTGAATCACCACGGGTTTACGATTTTCCATACCTGGAGTGGCTGGTTTGCGGATAATCAGATTACCTACAGCTTCTTCAATCACCTCTAGCTGTTTGTCTCTGGCCCAGTTTTGGATGAACTGGCTGAGTGCGGCTTCATGCCCTGACGGGCGTGGGAAGCTACAAATCTTTTCAAACCATTGCCACAGAGGCTGGGGGGCTAACTGGCTGAGATCGGACACGTGAGACTCCTGAACTTAATATGTTTCTGAACAACGACGCTGGGATTGCCAGCGTAATGAATGCCAACAAGTTTACCATAATGTGTTGTTAAGTGCCTGTATCTGACGCTTCCATATTGCATGGTAATTGTCATCAGCAAGGGCTGTAATGCTCAGAAAAAGCATGCTAAGGAGCACTGATGTTAACATTTTATTGAAGCGACCGATGCAGCGGCAATCTACCAGTGATGACTGGGATGTGGTGATTGTACTGTTTGTTAATGGTGTTAACTTGTTATTTGGTGGTGGGTGTTAAAAATACAATAAATTCATAAAGTTAGAAATAATACATTAATCTTTTATGATTTTTTATCTCGATAGAACTATGTATTTTTGAAATTAAAATACAAAAAACTTTCAAAACAAAATTATTTAGCCATAAAACTTGTAGTTAAATTTCATAAGTGTATTATTTTTAGCTGCTAGCGATGATGTTGTGACTAATGAGCCGAGTGGCTATTGCTGCGGTGTTGTTCTGGTTCTGGAAGCGTCCCCAATCTTTTCTGGATTCAGCATAAGACTCTGCAGTGTTAACGGTTTTCTGTTAAACCACTGAGGCTGATCGTATGACTGGGATCAGGAGGGCTCCATCTTTCTGCATCAATCCCCCTCGCTACTTTGACCACATGCGTGGTTGCTTGTTGATACAGATTTCATAGCCGGGTATATCCTTTGGCTAATCAGTCTGTTTGTGCAAAAGTTCCCAGGTCTATGGGCGTTTAACGTATTTCTGCCTGCTCTTCTGAGCAGGTTTTTTTTGCCTAAAATCTCGGCTGGAGGTTTTGTGATCAGCTAGGCAATTGCATAACTCCCGTCTGTCCTTGGCATATTTTGTCTGGTGTGGTTCAGGCAAAGTTTTTATAATCTGCCGCTGCCAATGCAGTTTTGTTAAATAACTGTTATTAAATCTTGCCCTACACTACATAATAATCAAGGAACCCAGTTCCATGCTGGAAAAACTGTTTAAACTCAAAGAACATCAGACATCGCTTAAGCAGGAAGTGTTAGCAGGTATCACTACCTTTCTGACTATGGCCTATATTATTTTCGTTAATCCCAGCATGCTGGCGAACGCAGGCATGGATCAGGGCGCTGTCTTTGTGGCGACCTGTTTGGCGGCTGCTGTCGGTTGTTTGGTGATGGGATTATTAGCGAACTACCCCATTGCCTTAGCACCGGGAATGGGGCTGAATGCCTTTTTTACCTACACAGTAGTCGGTGATATGGGCTATAGCTGGGAGACCGCCCTAGGTGCGGTATTTCTCTCCGGTTGTTGCTTCCTGATTTTGTCGTTAGTACGCATTCGTGAATGGGTGGTGAATTCGATTCCCATGTCATTGCGCATGGGGATTGCTGCCGGCATCGGGCTGTTTCTGGCGTTGATTGGTCTGCGCGGGGCTGGGATTGTGGTGGATAATCCCGCCACGTTAGTTGGACTGGGAGACTTGACCTCTTTCCATGCAGTGATGGCGATTTTGGGTTTTCTGCTGATCATCGCCTTTGTGCATCGTGGCTATAAAGCCGCGGTAATCATGAGTATCTTGGCCGTGACTATTCTTGGGCTGCTGTTTGGTGATGTGAAGTATTCCGGGATTGTTTCTATGCCGCCATCGATTGCGCCTACCTTTATGAAGATGGATCTGGCGGGTGTGCTGGACGTCAGCATGATCTCTATTGTGTTTGCTTTCCTGTTTGTCGACTTATTCGATACCTCCGGTACCTTAGTGGCCGTGGCGCATCGCGGTGGCTTCCTAGACCAAAATGGCCGGTTACCAAGGCTTAATCGGGCATTGACCGCTGATAGTCTGGCAACCATTGCTGGTGCGGCATTGGGGACATCAACCACCACCAGTTATATTGAAAGTACCGCGGGTGTGTGTGCGGGGGGGCGTACCGGACTGACGGCGGTCGTGGTGGGATTGCTGTTTATTGCAGCCTTGTTTATTTCACCGTTGGCAGGCATGGTTCCGGCGTATGCCACTGCGGGCACGCTGTTTTATGTGGCGATCCTGATGACCTCCAGCTTGCTGCATGTGGAGTGGGAAGATCTCACTGAAGCCGCACCTGTGGTAGTCGCTGCGCTAATCATGCCGTTCACCTATTCCATTGCCAATGGCATTGCCTGTGGCTTCATTACTTATGCGGCGATCAAAGTGCTCTGCGGTCGTTTCAAGGATCTCAATGTCGGCGTGGTCGTGCTGGCGTTGTTATTTATCGCTAAATTTATCTGGGCCTGAACTGTATAATCGGGAAAGCCGCCGCTCTGGCGGTTTTTTTATGGGGATTTCAGCGATTTCCTGCCCTCAGCTGCTAGGAATCTTGGCGGGGATTGGGTATAAGATGAATCCCCGAAACATTTTTTTACAGTAGACGATGGACCTTTCAAACTCCCGTTACAAACGGGTAGTGATAAAACTGGGCACCAGCGTGCTAACTTCTGGCAGTAAAAAGCTCGATAAAGCACACATGGTGGAGTTAGCCAGACAGATGGCAACTTTGATGCGTAGCGGTGTTGAAGTTGTGTTATGTACTTCCGGGGCCATTGCCGCCGGACGCGAACATCTGCTTTATCCTGAACTGCCCGATACTATTGCCAATAAACAGTTATTGGCGGCGGTTGGTCAAAGCCAACTGATCCTGGCGTGGGCACAATTATTCAGTATTTACGGGCTGCATGTGGGGCAACTGCTGTTGACCCGTGCTGACCTGCATGATCGCGAACGCTATCTGAATGCTCGGGATGCGCTAACGGCATTGCTGGCACAGAATATTATCCCCATCATTAATGAAAACGATGCGGTTGCCACTAATGAGATCAAAGTGGGGGACAATGACAATCTGTCGGCACGGGTGGCTTTGCTGTGTGATGCAGATCTGTTGCTGCTGCTGACTGATCAGAAAGGCTTGTTTGATGCCGATCCGCGTACTCACCCCGAGGCGCACTTGATTAGCGAAGTGGCAAATATTGATGATAATCTGCGGGAAATTGCCGGTGATTCTGTGTCTGGTCTGGGAACCGGCGGCATGGCAACCAAGCTACAGGCGGCGGATATCGCTAGGCGCGCTGGCATAGAAGTGGTGATTGCTTCCGGTCATCATCCTGACGTTATTATCAAAGTAAGCAGTCATCAAGCGGTTGGGACTCATTTCAGCCCCACCGAAAATCCGCTCGAAAGCCGCAAACAATGGATCCTTGCCGGACCTAAGGCTAAGGGACGGTTGTTGCTGGATGCGGGAGCGGTTAAAGCGGTATCAGAAAAAGGTCGCAGTCTGCTGTCCAAAGGTATTATTGCCGTCGAAGGCAATTTTGAGCGCGGCGCAACGGTGGAGTTACTGGATCAGGATGGGCATAAAATTGCCCGTGGTATCAGCCGTTACAGCGCCGTTGCCCTGCGTATCATTGCTGGTAAACATTCCGACGATATTGAGCCGCTGCTGGGCTATGATCATGGTGATGCAATCGTACACCGTAACGATATGGTGGTTTTATGAGCGAAACATACCTGCAACAGCTAGGGCAACGGGCGAAAGAGGCAAGTTTTGCCTTGGCAAATCTCACCGCTGCTGATAAACGAGAATTACTTCAAGCGATTGCTGATTCGCTGCAATTGGCGAGCAATGACATTCTGGCGGCGAATGCCAAAGATGTTACCGCGGCCAAAGCGGCAGGATTAGATGCGGCAATGATTGACAGACTACTGCTGGACAATAAACGTCTCGCGGCTGTGATTGCCGATATTGGCAATGTTATCGCGTTAGCCGATCCGATTGGCCGCGAGTTCGATTCGCGTTTGCTCGATAATGGTATCCGCTTGTGTCGCCGCACTGTACCTCTGGGCGTTATTGGGGTGATTTACGAAGCTCGGCCTAATGTCACGGTGGATATTGCCGTGCTGGCGCTGAAAACCGGTAACGCGGTGATCCTGCGTGGTGGCAAAGAGACAGTTAATTCTAATCTGGCGCTGGCGCAAGCTATCCGTGCGGGAATTGCGAAGTTCGGTTTGCCTGCCGATGCGGTGCAGCTTATCGATGATCCAGATAGAGCGCTGGTCACTGGATTGCTAAAACTGGATCAATACGTCGACATGATAGTGCCTCGAGGGGGCAGTAAGTTGCAGCGCTTATGTGCCGAGCAGGCAACTATTCCGGTGATCCTCGGTGGTATTGGTATTTGTCATTTATATCTGGATAAGGCGGCCGATCTATCGCGTTCAACGTCAGTGATAGTCAATGCCAAAGTACAGCGGCCAACCGTGTGTAATGCGCTGGACACCTTATTGGTGCATGAGGCGATTGCCGAACATTATCTGCCGCAACTAGCAGCTACTTTGTCAGCAGAAGGAGTGAGTCTCGTCGGTTGTGAGACCACCCGGCAGCTGTTGCCTGCTTATGACGTGCGCTCGGCCAGTGATGCAACCTATCGCACTGAGTGGCTGTCACTGACACTTGGCATAAAAGTGGTAGCGGATTTGGATGAAGCGATTGCCCATATTCGGCAATATTCCAGTGGTCACTCAGAAGCCATTCTCACCAATGACATTACCACTGCGACTCGCTTTATGAATGAAGTGAACTCGGCGGCGGTGTATCTTAATGCCAGCACCCGCTTTACCGATGGCGGTCAGTTTGGTTTGGGGGCCGAGGTTGCGGTAAGCACCCAGAAGTTGCATGCGCGTGGTCCCATGGGGCTAGAAGCTTTAACCACCTATAAATGGTTGGCGGTCGGGGATTACACATCTCGCAGTTAATGCGGTAACTGTTATTACACCCTGACAAAGGCCCGCAAAAGGGCCTTTGTCATTTATGAATGCAACGGGTTATTCGCTTTTTATGTCGGCAAAACTGCCGCGACATAACGCCGCTAGCGCTTCTGGTGCCAGACAGATTTCCAGACCACGACGGCCAGCGCTGACATAGATTTCAGTAAAATTCTTGGCACTGCTATCGATAAGGGTTGGCAGCTGTTTTTTCTGCGCCAGTGGACTGATCCCGCCGACCAGATAACCTGATGATTTTTGCGCCAGTTGTGGATCCGCCATTACCAGTTTTTTCTGTTTCAGCGCCTTAGCGGCGGCTTTCAGACTCAAATGATGATTTACCGGCACCAGCGCCACAGCCATTGGCGCACTCTTTTCATCGCTGCTGACCAGCAGGGTTTTAAACACCTGATCCGGGTTCAATCCCAACGCATTGGCGGCTTCTTCCCCATAAGATGCAGCATTCTTATCGTGATGATATTCGTGGACGCTGAAGTTAATCTTGGCTTTATTGGCAAGATCGATTGCAGGTGTCACACTGACCTCCTAAACCAATTAAAAACAGATGTTGCCTGTCACAGTGTCCGCCGGAACCGTGGTCGGCGGTGGTTGCCCAAATGTGGCAGTAGTTGTTGCAGCAATAACGCTAGGATGATCAGACCGAGCCCGGCAAGGGTTGATGGCAGGATGGTCTCACCCAAGATCACAGCAATAAAACACATCGACAATACCGGTGACAAAAACACTAAATTACTGATGCTGGCGGTACGCGTCGCCGTTTTAAGCGCCATTAACCACAGCACAAAGGTTATGCCCATTTCAAACAACCCCACATAGGTGCCTGCCAACACGGCTTTAACGCTGAGTTGCGGTAATGACTGGGTGAATACCAACATCAACGTGATACAAGGCAATGCTACCAGAAAACTCAACAGCAGGCTGACCACTGGGTCACCTTTATCCTTGGTATTGACTATCCAGTACAGACACCACAGCAGTGTGCCGGTAAAACACAGCCCAATCCCCAACGGATTTTCAAAATGCATGGCGGTGATATTGCCCTCGGTCGCGATGAACAGTACCCCCGTATAGGCAACGACAGCCGCAACAATGTCGGAAGCGCGCAGTTTCTGACTCAACATAGGCACCGATAACAACGGCAGCAAAATCCCCCAGGTGTAGTTCAGCGACAACGCCTGTTGTGCTGGCAATATATCGTAGGCTTTAAACAATACCTGATAGTAAAGAAACGGGCTTAACAGGCCTGTCTGCAGATACAGCAGTGGTCTGGCACGAAACTGTTGCCACAATAATGGCAGCTTACGCTGTCGTCCAAGAATTAATAATAAGCAGAGTGAAGACACAATCGTCGCAACAAATACCAACTGTAGCGGCGTAAAAAAAGTCAGGGCAATTTTAAACGCAGTTGCGACTGTGGACCACAGCAGAACTGCACCCAGACCGTAGGCAAACGCCAGTGAGGATGTTTTCAATTATGTCTACTCAACTCAGTAAAACAGGGATAAAAGCCGGACCACGGCTGTGGTTCAGCGGTAAGCAGCGCGTATTTTAGCGGCACTTTATGAAAAAGGTTGCGTTTAAGATCAATTTTTTTAACTGAGCCCTTGTAAAGCAGAATTGCGCCCCTATATAGGGGTTAAGGCGCGATTTGGGTAGTATGGCAAAGGCCTTGAAATCAACAACTTTGCCCCCAGATCCATAGCAGATGATTATTTTAGTTCGAAAGAAAAGATTTTTCGGAGGACCTCATGGGTAAAATTATTGGTATCGACTTAGGCACAACTAACTCTTGTGTTGCCGTACTTGAAGGTGGCAAGCCTCGGGTTTTGGAAAATGCTGAAGGCGATCGCACCACTCCTTCAATCATTGCTTATACCGAAGATGAGACCCTGGTAGGTCAGCCGGCCAAACGTCAGGCAGTGACCAACCCAGCGAATACCTTCTTCGCGATTAAGCGTTTGATTGGACGTCGTTTCACTGATGACGAAGTACAGCGTGATGTCAGCATCATGCCGTTCAAGATCATCAAAGCCGACAACGGCGATGCCTGGGTAGAAAGCCGTGGCAAGAAAATGGCACCACCACAGGTGTCAGCCGAAGTGCTGAAGAAAATGAAGAAAACAGCAGAAGATTTCCTCGGTGAACCAGTGACCGAAGCGGTCATTACCGTGCCTGCTTACTTCAACGATTCTCAGCGTCAGGCAACTAAAGACGCTGGCCGTATCGCCGGTCTGGAAGTTAAACGTATTATCAACGAACCCACAGCCGCCGCACTGGCCTATGGTATCGACAAAAAACAGGGCGATAACGTGATTGCCGTGTTCGACCTCGGTGGTGGTACTTTCGATATCTCTGTTATCGAAATTGACAGCAATGACGGCGATCAGACGTTTGAAGTGCTGGCAACCAACGGCGATACTCACTTGGGTGGTGAAGATTTCGATAACCGCTTGATTAACTATCTGGCTGACGAATTCAAGAAAGAGCAGGGCATTGACCTGCGCAATGACCCGCTGGCGATGCAGCGTCTGAAGGAAGCTGCTGAAAAAGCGAAAATTGAGTTGTCTAGCACCACTCAAACTGAAGTCAATCTGCCCTATATCACTGCAGATGCCACCGGTCCTAAGCACTTGGTGGTAAAAATCACCCGCGCTAAACTGGAATCGCTAGTAGATGACCTGATCACCCGTTCACTGGAACCTGTGAAAGTGGCGTTGTCTGATGCTGGTTTGTCAGTGTCTGATATCAACGAAGTGATCTTAGTGGGCGGTCAGACACGTATGCCTAAAGTGCAGAAAGCCGTGGCTGACTTCTTTGGTAAAGAACCACGTAAAGATGTGAACCCTGACGAAGCGGTAGCGGTTGGTGCGGCAATTCAGGGTGGGGTGTTAGCCGGTGACGTGAAAGACGTGCTGCTGCTGGACGTAACACCACTGTCTTTGGGTATCGAAACCATGGGTCAGGTAATGACCAAGCTGATTGAGAAAAACACCACTATTCCTACTAAGGCGCAGCAGGTGTTCTCAACTGCCGAAGATAACCAAAACGCCGTAACTATCCATGTGTTGCAGGGTGAACGTAAACAGGCCAGTGCCAACAAGTCTCTGGGTCAGTTCAACCTGGAAGGTATTGAACCGTCACCACGTGGCATGCCACAGATTGAAGTGACTTTTGATATCGACGCCGATGGTATTCTGAATGTGTCTGCTACCGATAAGAAAACCGGTAAGAAACAGGCCATCACCATTAAAGCTTCTTCTGGTCTGTCTGACGACGAAGTGGAAAAAATGGTACGTGATGCTGAAGCTCACGCAGAAGATGACAAGAAGTTTGAAGAACTGGTCAGTGCCCGTAACCAGGCCGATGGTCTGGTGCATGCTACCAAGAAACAGGTAACTGAAGCGGGTGAAGCCCTGAGCAGTGACGATAAAGCAAAAATCGATGCTGCCATCAGCAAGGTAGAAACTGCAGTAAAAGGCAGTGATAAAGAAGCGATTGAAAAGGCGACTCAGGAACTGATTGAAGCGTCTGCCAAACTGGTAGAAGTGGCTCAGGCCCAAGCGCAACATGCTCAGGGTGGTGCTGAGTCAGCCCATCAGGGTAACAACAGCAACGCTACTGCCGATGATGTCGTCGATGCTGAATTTGAAGAGGTTAAAGACGACAAGAAATAATCAGGACATCTTCCCTGATTAATTAGGCGGGCGTTATGGGGTGACCCTAACGCCCGCTCGTTCTGCTCCAGCCAAGAACGCGTGAGAGATTATGTCAAAGCGAGATTATTACGAAGTATTGGACGTCGCCCGGGATGCCAGCGAACGGGACATCAAAAAGGCCTATAAACGCCTAGCGATGAAATATCATCCGGACCGCAATCCCGGCGATAAAGAAGCCGAAGCCAAATTCAAAGAAGTCAAAGAAGCCTATGAAATTCTGACCGATGCCGACAAACGTGCCGCTTATGACCAGTTCGGTCATGCTGGGGTTGATCCCAGCCGTGGTGCAGGTGGTTTTGGTGGGGGTAATGGTGCAGATTTCAGCGATATTTTCGGTGATGTCTTCGGGGATATCTTCGGCGGTGGTCGTCGTGGTGGACATAGACAACCCGCCCGTGGTTCCGACCTGCGCTATAACCTCGAATTGTCACTGGAAGAAGCGGTTCGCGGTGTAAACCGAGAGTTAAGGATCCCGACCCTAGCGACTTGTGATCTTTGTGGTGGCTCAGGTGCCAAAAAAGGTACTTCAGCGACCACCTGTGGTACTTGTCATGGCAGTGGTCAGGTGCAGATGCGTCAGGGTTTTTTTGCCGTACAGCAAACCTGCCCGACATGTCATGGTCGCGGTAAGATTATCAAGGAGCCTTGCAGCAAATGTCATGGCGACGGCCGCATGGAGAAAAGCAAAACCCTGTCGGTCAAAATCCCGGCCGGGGTGGATACCGGCGACCGCATCCGTCTGGCGGGCGAGGGCGAAGCCGGCGAATTCGGCGCGCCAGCGGGCGACCTGTATGTACAGGTAACGGTGCGCGAGCATCCGATTTTTGTGCGTGATGGCAATAATCTGTACTGTGAAGTGCCGATCTCCTTTGCCAAAGCAGCACTGGGCGGTGAAGTCGAAGTGCCAACGCTTGAAGGAAAGGTCAGCCTGAAGATCCCGCCAGAAACGCAGACCGGGCGCATGTTCCGTTTGCGTGGTAAAGGCGTGAAGTCC
This sequence comes from Shewanella fodinae, assembly GCF_014651955.1. Classification (GTDB taxonomy): domain Bacteria; phylum Pseudomonadota; class Gammaproteobacteria; order Enterobacterales; family Shewanellaceae; genus Shewanella; species Shewanella fodinae. The sequence continues at coordinate 37,274 of NZ_BMXW01000013.1, forward strand.
GTGCGTAGCCATGCTGTGGGTGATTTGTTATGTAAAGTAGTGATGGAAACTCCAGTAAATCTGTCCGAACGCCAGAAGGAACTGTTGCGTGAGTTTGAAGACACCCTTAGTGGTGGCGGCAAACACAGTCCTAAGGCCGAAGGCTGGTTTGATGGTGTGAAGAAATTCTTCCAAGACCTTAATAGCTGATACTTAAAGAAAAGCCAGTGCAATGCACTGGCTTTTGTCTATTGATAACCGCTTAAATCCAGCCTTTTTTGCCAAACTCCAGCATCACCTTGGCAACATAAGTCATCTCTTCCGGTGTCCCTAACGACACCCGGCAATAGTCATCTGCTGGTGGAAATGCTCGGCCTACTAGGATCCCGGCCTGTTTCATATGTTCCTGATATTCTTTCAGAGGAACGTTGAGCTTGTGGAAAATGAAATTAGTGTTGGAAGGCACATAGGAAATGTTCAGTGCATTCAATGCCTGAAGCAGAATTTTGCGCGAGGTATCGTTACTAGCTCGGCTGTATTTGATGAAGGCTTCATCTTTCAATGACACCATGGCAGCCTTAATCCCACAGTAATTTAGCAGGTTATCACCGATTTTCGGTTGCAGCTTGGCAATCAATGCCGGGGTGGCCACCGCATAGCCTACACGCATCCCGGCCATGGCGAATAACTTAGAAAAAGTTTTCAGCAGAATCACATTGTCAGCACCCGCTTTGAGCAACGGGGCAACCGAGCGAAAGTTCGGATCATCAGCAAATTCGGCATAAGCCTCATCCATCATGAAAAGCGTATTTGCGGGTTTACTGTTGATCCACGCTTCCACTTCTGCCGCTTTACAGATGGCTCCTGTCGGGTTATTCGGATTGACCAGATATACCACTGACGGCCCTTTATAGTCAGCCACAGCTTTTTTCATGGCGGCTAAATCGATATCCCATGTTTTGGTCATTGGCACCCGAGTAATTTTCATGCCATTGCTGCGGGCATAATCTTCAGCGGCGCTGAAGGTCAGTTCTGGTGCAACTAACTGTACATTGGCTGCGGCCAGTGCTTCTATTACCACGCGGATGCCCTCGGTCGCCCCCAATGTGAGGATTACCGCAGTCTCTGGCATGCCATATTGATCTGCCAATTGCTTACGCAGCTCAAACATTTCTTTCATCGGGTAACGATTGGATATGGCTATGGTTTCTTTGGCAACAGCCTGAGCCTTAGGCGACATCCCCAGCGGATTTTCATTGAAATTGATGCGGATGGGATTATCAGCACTGGGTGGCGTGAATGTTGGGCTAAGTTGCGTTTTTGCCAGTAGCGGTTGGCTCAGACCACTGACGGCTGCGCCACCCATTAACATACCGGAAAACTTTAGAAATTGCCGTCGCTGCGTGTTAGTTTTGTCGCTGTCTGCCATTGAATTCTCTCCTTGTGGTAGTTGTTATCAGTTGGCATCAGCATTAACCATGCCAGAGATTAACTGATTGAATGTTATAATAATGTATTTTTATGTTGCATTGTGATGCATCACAGTGGGCCAAATCCTGCACCATAATGCAATAGTTTTCCTTCGCGAGTATGTAAAAGGTTCAATGATTAGCGGCATTTAATAAAAAAGCGAAGCCAAATGGCTTCGCTTTTTGACGATCCCTTACTCAACTGGTCAAATGTTTTTAGAACGAGTAACTGACACCCAGCATCAGATTGCGTCCCATCAATGGTGCGTAATCTTTCAACAGTGAGGTATGCGGCCGCGCTTCCTGATCGGTAAGGTTGGTTCCTTTCAGGTATAACAACATGTCGCCATTATCACTGAACAAACGATAGGTCACAGAAGCGTTGACGAGGGTGTAGCCTGCAGTTTCTGTTTCATTGTCTGCAACATCATTCTGACGGGAATAAGCAATCATGCCGACATCCGCATGCCACTGATCCAGATCGAAATTCAAGGTTGAGCCAAATCGTAATGGCGAGATCCTTGGCAGATTGCCACCGTCTACCAATTTACCGCGAGTGTAATCGCTAAACAGATCTAGTGACCATAGGTCGTTGAATGGGATCTTAGCTTGTGCTTCCAGTGAGTAAAGTTCGGCATCACCTTGAGCATACTGATAAACCGGTAGATCGCCTTCTTCATCGCTATTCACCAGATCTGATGCAATGAGGCCGGTATTGGCTTCATAGAAGAAGTTATTTACTCGGTTATAGGCCATGCTTAAAGAGCCAGTCCAACTGCCATCGAGTTTGCGCAGCGTCAGGTCGAGGTTATTGGCAATCTCCTTATCTGCGTTACCGGCATTAACCACAATCTGGCCGTTTTCTACCCGGAATTCCGAACCCAATTCAAAGCTCTGGGTCGCATCGTGGGGACCATAGCTATAAAGCTCTTCGGCCGTTGCTGAACGTTCCGCCCGAGTCAGTGCCACACTCAAGTTATAAGACGGGTCGAAGTCCCATACTACGCCTGCTGATAAAGTACCATTCACATCGCTCAATTTCTGCGGTTGATACGCCTCTTCCCCAGCCAGCGTATCCAGTGTCATGGCTTCAGGTTTGAGGCGATAACTCTCAATGCGTCCACCCAGTTCAAAGCGGAAATCATTCACTTTGCGTTCCTGCATGATAAAAGCGGCGACCGTATCGGTATTGCTATTGGGGGTTAGCTGTTCAGCTCCTTGCACCGAAAAGTCACGGTGGATAAAGTGCAGGCCCATGGCACCCTGCCATTCGCCCCAAGGCGTGTTATTGAGCGTCAGCCTGGCTTCTGTCTGTTTGTTATAGAAGAAGGTATCAGCATCGCCATCTTCCTCTTCGGCATGTTGATAGTCGGTGTATCCGGCATCCAGACGCACTTTAGAGAAACCCGCAAATGGGTTTAATAAACCGCCATGCAACTGCCAGGCTGTTTTCTTGAGATCGATAGTGATATCGGGCGCACCTTCTTCACCACGGCCTGGAATGCCATAGTTAGACTCAGTGCGAACACCGGAAACACCGATAAAGCCGTTATCACCGGTATAACCCACACCACCGGCATATTCATCCAGTTTTAGTTGGCTGTTATCGACCGTGCCATGGGTCGCCGCATCTTCGGCAATGGCGTTGCCTGGGATGTCATAAGAATCGGTGCGGCGTCGAGTACCGTCAAGATGCCAGTTAAACTGACCATTACCGCCGTTTAGGTCAGCATTCAGGGTCTTGCCATCGTTAGCAGTATCGTAACGGGCACCTACTTCGCCGTTAAAACTATCTACCGGCTGTTCGTGCAGGCGCTTATCTACCACGTTGACTACCCCACCAATGGCACCATTACCATAAAGCAACGTGCCTGGGCCGCGCAGAATTTCAATCTGCTGCGCTGACGCGGCTTCGGCAGTTACTGCGTGGTCAGCTGACACGGTAGAAGCATCACCAACAGATAAACCGTTTTCGAGGATTTTTACTCGGGGACCATCCATGCCGCGGATGATGGGACGACTGGCTCCCGCACCAAAGTGGGAGGCCTGAACGCCGGGCAATTTATCCAGCGTATCGCCTAACGTTGGCTCAATATTGAGTTTCAATTGATCATCGCTAAGAACTGTCACAGGGGTACTGCTTTCTAGCGCAGAGCGACCTAAAGGTGAGGCGGTGACCACAATGTTTTCTATCTGGCTCGCGCTTAAGGTGAAATTCTGAGTGATAGTGCCGCTACTGACTTTGAGGTCTTGCTCACTGTGTTTGAATTTGTCACTACTGATATGCAGATGTAAATGACTGTTGTCTGCCACTTGTAGCCGATATTGCCCTTGGGCATCGGTTGTCACTTGGTTTCCACCATCAACACTAACCAGTGCATTGGCCACCGGATTGCCTTGGTTGTCAGTCACTTTACCTTGTAATTGTGCTGCAAATGCAGCAGAAGTCACACCAGCAGACGCCAGTGCTACAAATAAGACTGCGAGTTTCATTATGCCTGTCCTTTTTGATAAGCAATAAAATAGATAGATTTTTTTACGAATTATCAGGACAGAGATGGAGGGGCGCGGGCCGAAAGTGTGCGTAACCAAGGTAAGGCAGGCTGGATGTATAACGGCCCGGTTACTTTAATAACCAACGACTGAGTCGCGGCCACTGGCAGTATTGCTGCCGGTCCACTGCTTGGGTGGTTACTGAAGTTACAGAGTAGACAGTGGGAATGTTCATGAACCAACCCATGTTCCGCCGAATGCACGACCGCAACCGACTGCAATACAGTCAGCCAAACGCCTAGTAGCAACCATAGCCACTTTTTGTTTTGCGGTAATATTCGACGTAACATCTCGATTCAGGACAATCTGTTATAACGGCAGCACGTTACTTGTTTCACTCGGCGGCGTCCAGTGAAGATTTAGTAACAAAGTATGAGGTTGGGGGGCAGGAGCTTCCTTGATTTTTGATTAATTTATTGTTTTTTATTTAAATTATATTTTTAGATGGATGTTACTCATCAAGGTCAATTAGCGCTGTATCTGGTTTGTTAAGATACGAAAATCGATGGAATTTTGCATGTTTATGTCTCGTTGCACCCTAGTGATTTTGAATAAAATGGGGCAGGCATTATGGCTTTGCCTGCTATGCGGATGCAGCAGTCAGCAGGTGTTTTTGTCACGTGCTCAGGTCATTCCCGCCAATATCGATGCGCTCCAACAGCAATTACAACAGCAGGGCTATGACGTTACTGTCATCAATGTGGCACCGCCTTATAAATTAACGCAGCCATTGCTGATTATGAGTCCACTGTTGTTTGATGACGCTTATATCAATGGTATTGTGCGTGCTATACAGCAGCAGGGATACGCTACGGTTGATGTGATATCGATGCAGACGGCACAACACTTTTATAATGGCTACAATGTGGGGCTGTATCTCCCCCCATCATTTAGTATCAATATGCCCGTAGTCATGCAGACTGATAATTGTGCTGGTCAATATATGGTGTTGCAAACCGATGCCGATACTCACAATTTCACCCTCGATAGAGGGGATGAATATCCCTTGCTCAAAGGCAATTACAGTCTAAATGCACAAGGCAACGGCACGCTATCAACCCAGAATACGCAGATGCTTTTTAAACTGGTGCGCGTGCCAGTGTCTACGTGGGCCGGTGAGCGGCAAGCGGATAAGCTAACCGTTACGGCGCAAACATCTTCGTTGCTGCCGGAACATTGCAGCTTTATCACCATTTACGACGGATCACCGCCATAATCAGCTAAAAAACAAAAAGCGAAGCTTTAAGCTTCGCTTTTTGACAAGTATCAACTAGATTACTCGCCCTGTTCTACGCCAGAACGGTTGATAATAAATTGTGTCAACATTGGCACCGGGCGTCCGGTAGCGCCTTTATTCGCCCCACTGGTCCAGGCGGTGCCCGCGATATCCAGATGAGCCCAGTTATATTTCTTAGTGAAACGTGACAGAAAACAGGCGGCGGTGATTGAGCCTGCTGGACGACCGCCAATGTTGGCCATATCGGCAAATGGGCTGTCTAGCTGTTCCTGATACTCATCCCATAGTGGCAAGCGCCAAGCGCGATCGCCAGCTTGTTCTCCAGCATTCAATATTTCATGGGCCAAAGGATTATGGCTTGAGAACAGTCCTGAAGCGTGTTTGCCCAGAGCAATCACACAGGCACCGGTCAAAGTCGCGGTATCGATAACCAATTCAGGATCAAAACGTTCCACATAGGTGAGTGCATCACACAATACCAAACGGCCTTCGGCATCGGTATTGAGTACTTCTACCGTTTGACCACTCATGGTTGTGAGAATATCGCCAGGACGATAGGCGTTACCTGATGGCATATTCTCGCAACCTGCCAGAACACCAATGACATTGATGGGCAGTTGTAGCTCGCAAATAGCCTTCATGGTACCCAAAACCCCAGCAGCGCCTCCCATGTCGTATTTCATCTCATCCATGGCTTCGCCAGGTTTAAGGGAGATACCACCAGAGTCAAACGTCAGCCCTTTGCCGACCAACACCACTGGCTTGGCCGTATTATCCACGGCACCCCGATATTCCATGATGGTCATGATCGATTCATTCGCACTGCCGCGACCTACTGCCAGATAGGCATTCATGCCTAACTGTGCCATCTGTTCTTCACCAATAGTGGAGACTTTTAGATTGTGATGCACTTCAGCAAGCTGTTTGGCCTGAGAAGCAAGATAGGCGGCGTTGCAGATATTAGGCGGCATGTTGGCCACATTGCGGCAGAGTTCTATACCAGCAGAAACCCCCAAACCGTGAGTGATCGCCCGTTCCCCCACTGTGAGTTCGCGGCGAGTAGGGACGTTAAACACTAACTTACGCAACGGCCGACGGGCTTCGCCTTTGCGGCTCTTCAGTGCGTCAAAACTGTATAGTGCCGCGTTAGTTGTCTCCACTGCCTGACGCACTTTCCAGTAGGTGTCGCGTCCTTTGACGTGAAGTTCAGTTAAGAAACATACCGCTTCCATCGAACCAGTTTCGTTGAGAGTATTGATGGTTTTGGCAATAATCTGTTTGTATTGGCGTTCATCAAGTTCTCTTTCTTTGCCACAGCCAACCAGCAGTACTCGCTCACTCAGGACGTTGTCAACGTGGTGCAACAGCAGCATCTGGCCGGTTTTGCCTTCCAGATCCCCTCGCCGTAACAGATTACTGATATAGCCCCCGCTAATTTTGTCCAGCTGCTCAGCAATACCGGACAAACGGCGTGGTTCGTAAACGCCAACCACGATACAGGCGGAACGCTGTTTCTCCGGACTGCCGCTCTTTACGCTAAACTCCATGAGCTCTCCTAGATTCTTTTAAAGACAAACTTTTTGATTTATTGGATAATGCCAGCTCGTGTCCATCTGTATTTGGGGCGGATTTTATATCCGGCGGCAGACGGCGCTGAACCATCTATCTGTAGCGATGGGTGACCTTAATCAGTATCGGCATCGCCAGTTTGGACAGATAACTGTCAAAAGTGGACAGTCTACATAAAAGATACTCTGATATCAGCAAAAAGATAAGTTTAGATACAGGACCCAGCCTGTGATTGTATTCAGATACTTAATCCGTGAAGTGCTCAAAACACAAGTTGCAGTACTGACTGTGCTGCTGGCTATTTTTGTCAGCCAACAATTTGTCCGCATTCTGGCGGGGGCTTCTGACGGTGAATTTCCCTCTTCGCTAGTAATGACTCTGATAGGGCTTAACCTGCCTGGTCTGGTTGTATTAATTTTGCCACTGAGTCTGTTCCTCGGAATACTGTTGGCTCATGGGCGCATGTATGCCGAAAACGAAATGGTGGTGCTGCATGGCGTGGGTATCAGTGAATGGTATGTCACGCGAGTTACCTTGTTGCTGGCAGTGGTGAACTGCCTGTTCACTTTTTGGTTATCCATGTATGGCAAACCCTGGGCCGAAGAGCAGCAGCGGTTGGTACTGGAAAAAGCCAAGTCAGAAGCCGGATTAGCGGCGCTGGTGCAGGGGCGGTTCCAAACCAGCCCCAACGGGCGAGCGGTTATTTTTGTGGAAAAGATCAGCAAAGACAATGAACTGGAGAAGGTCTTTGTGGCGCAAATGCCGGAAGCTGGAAAGGAATCGGGGCAGGCAAACCTAGTAGTGGCAAAAAGCGGCCGGGTAACAGAAGACGCCAGTGGTGCTGAAAGTTTGAAACTTGATAATGGTGTTCGTTATCAAGGATCCGCGAATCGCAAAGATGTGCAAGTGATTGAATTTGGTAGCTACCAAACACAGATTAAAGAACAGGAAATCGATGAAACTGACCGGCGCATGTCAGCATTGTCCACTGACGAATTGCTGAAGCAGGATAACAGCACTGCGGTTGCTGAGTTGCAGTGGCGTCTGGCGATTCCTATTGCCATTCCGTTGATGACGCTGATTGCAGTGCCACTAGCGCGAGTCAACGTGCGCCAGGGAAAATTTGGGAAATTATTCCCAGCGGTGCTGCTTTATCTGGGTTATTTCGGCTTGCTGGTCGCCGGGCGCAAGGCGCTGCAAGATAATGTCATTCCGCTGTCATTGGGGATGTGGTGGATCCACGGTTCAGCACTATTGTTGGGCATTTTGTTGTTGAGCAAGGAGCGTCCCTTGGGAACGCGTATTGCCGGACTATTTCGACGGCGGAGGGCGGTCGTATGATGAAAATCCTCGACTGGTATATTGCCCGTGCGCTGCTGAGTTCTTCTGCACTATGCCTGCTTATCCTGACCGGGTTGTCCGGCATCATCAAATGGGTTGATCAACTGCGTTTGGTCGGAAAAGGCACTTATAGCATGATGGATGCTGCCGTCTATGTGCTGTATCTGGTTCCCCGAGATATTGAAACCTTTTTCCCGATGGCGGTGCTGTTAGGTGCGCTTATCGGCATGGGCATGCTGGCGTCTAACTCAGAACTGGTGGTCATGCAGGCATCGGGATTGTCGCGGTTACAGATTACCCTGTCCGTAATGAAAACCGCCATACCGCTAATGTTATTGGTGATGGCGCTTGGGGAATGGGGCGCGCCAGTGGCGCAGATGAAAGCCAGTGAATTAAAAGCCACTAAAATTTCCGGTGGTAATCTGATTAAGTCACACCGTGGGATCTGGGCCAGAGATGGCAATCTATTCGTGAATATCGGACAGATAGAAACCATTGAACATCTCAGCAATGTCACCTTGTACGAATTTGATGACAACCAACGACTGCAGAGCGTGGTGCATGCGGCCGACGCGTTTTATTCCCATGACTACTGGCGGCTGCAGGATGTGCGCCGTACCAGCATCAAGAATGAGCAGGTGGTGGTTAACAATCTGACGGAAGATCGTTGGCCTTCCAGCCTGACGCCTGACAAGCTCAGTGTGGTATCAGTTGATCCAGATTCACTGCCAATCAAAGGGTTAGCTGGATATATGGATTATCTGAAAGGGAATAACCAGGATGCCAGCCGCTATGAACTGGCATTGTGGCATAAATTGATGCAACCGGTGACAGTCGCTGTGATGATGTTGGTGGCGTTATCATTTGTATTCGGGCCGTTACGTAATGTCACCATGGGGGCGCGGGTGCTGCTGGGTGTGGTTGCTGGGTTTGTGTTCCATATTAGTAATGAGATTTTCGGGCCGATGAGTATTGTCTACAACATGCCCGCGGTGGTGGGCGCGATTATGCCCAGTCTGCTGTTCACCGGTGCCGCCATCTACTACATGCGCAAATAACCAAGCGCCCTGCGTTGCGGGGCGTTAGCTTTTATGACGATGTGTTGGCAAAACCACCATTTCTGAGCGCGTCATTTGATCTTGTAACGCTAACTTTTGTTTGCTGAACAGCAACCACAGATTGCCAACCCCAAGTAATGACCAGCAGAATCTGGCGATGGCAGTGATAAGACTGAGGTTTTGTCCATTGAAATGCTGCACTCTTAGCCGCCATGCCTGCATCCCTAGGGTCTGACCGGCCCGGCTCCAGAAATAGCTATAAAAAGCTATTACTGCAAACCATAGCCAACATTGATACAAACCGTGGTAAAGCACATTTTGGCGCAGACTGTCTGCCAGCAGTGTTCCTGTAGGGATAATGATTAAGCCAGCCTTTTGGCACAAGGCAAACAATGCAAAACCAATAATACCCGCCAAGATATATACCGCTATTGCTAACAGCAAATCGTAGGCGGTTGCCCCCAGCCGTCTGCCGATGCTAGCCCGCGGGAGATTGGCCAATTGATAATCAGGTGTGTGTGCTATTGTCATTCAGTCATCTGTTTTCAATAGCTTTACATTGGTAAAGCCCATACGGGCAAACTCGTGCAGTCGAAAGCTTTTCAGTGCCCCGCCACCTTTGGCGGTCATGGCTACTTGTTGCTCCATTCTCAGAAAGGCACTGATATCAACGCCTTCAGCGGCAGCTGCTGCTTCAAATATATCGTGATATTGATCAAAGGCGAAATTGACGGTTTTCTGCTGGCCACGAAATTCGTAGCTTACCAATCTGGCCATAAGGACTCCTATAACGGTCAGAATTTACTGCGAAAAATAAAGTATACCGCGCTGAGCAGACATAGCCCGGCCCAGAGATAATCCAGTTTCAGCGGTTCCCGCAAAAACCATACGGAAAAGGGGACGAAGATACTCAACGTGATCACTTCCTGCAGGATCTTCAGTTGGCCGACATTCATGACGGTGTAGCCAATGCGGTTAGCTGGTACTTGCAGCAAATATTCAAACAGCGCTATGCCCCAACTGACCAGTGCGGCAATTATCCAAGGTTTTGTGCCTAGGGTTCGCAAATGACCATACCAAGCAAAGGTCATAAAAATATTGCTCAGGCATAGCAGGCCGATGGTGATAAGGGTTGGTTGCATTCAGGCATTCCGCGACAAAGAATAGAGCATATAGCAGGCATCATCGGTATAACTGGCGAGGGATTTCTCGATGGTGCAGGGACGAAAGCCCAGCATCTGCCAGTAATCCGCCGCACCCTGCACCGCCACCAAAGATAACGTTGGCAGTTGTTGTTGCAGTGCAAACTGTACCAGACGGCGAAATGCCTGCGTGGCAAAACCATGACCGCGAGCCTCTGGACTGACCGCTATATCATGCAGATACAAGGTGTTGGCCGCTAAACAGGGTTCAAGCATGCTGTAGAGCGCTGGTGGATTTCCTTCAAGCCAAGGGTGTGCAAGGCAGTACCCCTGAACTTGGTCATGCAGTTCCATCACGAAGCAACTATCTGGTGATAGTTGCCACTTGTTTTGCAGCACCGCTAAGGGTTCTGGTTCAATATCGTGGTAACTCTGTTGCTGTACTGTCGCAATTGCCGGCCAGTCGCCGGTTTTGATGGCACGAATAAGCATGGTTCATCACCTGAGAAACGAGTGTCGTCAGTATACCAGTTTCTGCCGTTGGGTTAACTCAGATAACGCTGGCGCAGATGGCGGTGCAGATAGTCAGGATTGAGCGGCTCACCGGTCGCTTGCTGTACCAAGGTGTCAGTGTCGAGCAAAGAACCCTGTTGCCAGATATGTTGCTGTAACCAGCTAAGTACCTCGGGTAATCGGTCATTTTCTAGCAACACATCCAGCGAACCGAGTTGTTTTTCTAGGGCAAAGCGAAACTGGGCGGCATACATGGCGCCGAGTGTGTAGCTTGGGAAATACCCGAATTCGCCCACTGCCCAGTGAATATCCTGCATACAGCCATCACGGTAGTTGTTCTTGGTACTGATGCCAAGATACTGCAGCATTTGCTGATCCCAGAAATCCGGAAGGTCAGCCAAGTCGAGGCTACCATTGAGCAGCGCCTGCTCAGCCGCAAAGCGCAACATGATATGGCAGGGATAAGTGACTTCATCGGCATCAACCCGAATATATCCTGGTTGTACCCGCAGGATCTGTTGATGCAGTTCCGCTGCCGAATCTCGACAGGAAAGGTGGCGCTTCAGCATCGGGTATAGCCGCTTGATAAACGCGGCACTGCCCGCCAACTGCATTTCAAAAAACAGGCTCTGGCTTTCATGGATCCCCATAGAGCGCGCCAGTCCTGCGGGTTGGCCGCGCCAAGTGACGGGGAGCCCCTGCTCATAACTGGCATGTCCGGTTTCATGGATAATGCCCAATAGCGCCGGTAAAAAACTGTGTTCATTATAACGGGTGGTGAGACGCACATCTCCTGGAACACCGCCGCAGAACGGGTGGGCGCTGATATCCAATCGTCCCTGTTGAAAATCAAATCCCAAAAACTGCATCACTTCTCTGCCCAAATCCTGCTGTCGTGACAGCGGATAGCGGATGTTGGTGTCCACGGGTTTAAGGGCGGGTTGACGCTCGCAGATTTGCTGAATGAGTGTCGGTAACCATTGGCTGAGGTGGTCAAAGATCTGCGTCAGCCTGGCGGCGGTCATTCCGGGTTCAAAGCGCGCCAGCAACGCATCATAGGGCGTGATATTGCTAGCGGCGGCACGACTCTGTGCTTCTTCTTTAACCAACGCCAGCAATGGCTGAAGATTGTGCTTGAAACCCTGCCAGTCATTCGCTGGTCGCTGTTGGCGCCATTGATGTTCACAGCGATAAGCCGCAGCTGTCTTGGCTTGCACTATCTCTGCGGGTACACAATTGGCTTGATGCCATTGCCACAACATTTCCCGCAGATTTGCCTGTTGTGCTTTGGAGAGCTGTGTCAGTTGTTGTTGCGCTTCAGCAAACCAATCAGTTAGCTCCGGGGCATTTTTCAGCTCATGAATATGGCGCGCCAGTTCTGCCATAGCCGCGGCGCGGTGGTCACTGCCGCCAGACGGCATCATCGTGGCCTGATCCCAGTCGCCCAAGGCGGCAAAATGTTCAAAATGGGAAATTTTCTGGAAATGGTCGCTGAGTTGCTGATAGGCGGTAACAGATTTGCGGCGCATGGCTTGACCTGATAAACACGGATATTGTTATCATGCTAGCGGGACAAGCGTGAGTCCTCAACTGCAACCGTTATATCATCTCTTATAGAGTCGCTGGCGGGCTGATGCGTCCAGGTCTAAAATTTTAGAGTGTCAGTTGAATGGATTAAGGATAGAGACATCTGCAGGAGGCGGATTGCCTCAAGGAGGAGCAAAGTGCTGGACTTCATTCTGGCCAATGACAACCTGCCATATGTTGTTGCAGCAACTGTGGTAGTGATGTTAGCTGTTGTTGAGATAATGGCGCGGATTGCCGGTGGTAGCCTAGGGGTGTTGATGGATGAACCGCCAGCGTTACAGCGACCGGCCACAGAATTTGCCGAAGCGCCGTCCCTTGCCTCATGGTTGGGTCTTAACCGTCTGCCCGTCTTACTCTGGTTTATTTTCGCGCTGGTTTCGTTTGCCATCGGCGGCTTTCTGATAAATCTGTTGCTATGGTTATCGGCTGATACGCTGTTGCCGCAGGAAATTTCCGTATGGCTGGCATTTGCGCTTACCGCAGTGGTTTGTCATCTCCTAGGACGACAGCTTAACTGGCAAGCGGGGGCGGAAGAGGAGACTGATAATCTGTGCGGGAATATAGGGATTATGACTTTGGGTAAAGCGATTAAGGGCAATCCAGCCGAAGCGTTAGTCCATGATGATCAACACCATATTCATTACGTGCTGGTAGAGCCTCAGGAAGAAAATATTGCATTTGAAGCTGGGACTCGTGTGCTGTTGTTGCAGCGGGAAGGTATGATCTGGCGCGCCATTCGTTTTGAGTCTTGAGCGCGCCAGCGAACTGGCCGAGGTTTATTTCAGTTTTTTCTGCTGTTGATTGCCACCCACTTTGACTTTTACGCGGCGGCCTGACATCGATTTTTCTGCTGCAACTTGCTCCGTGGCACTGCTGGCGTCCGGCTTATGTTTACCAAAACGCCGACGCTGCAATTGCTTGAGTAACACATCACGATTACTCACTTCATAACCCGGCATCATGATGCGTTTCAGGCGTTGGCCGATCAACTTTTCAATGTCGGCCAGAATGCGTTCCTCTTCGCGACTGACAAAGGAGATTGCCACACCGGTTTTTCCTGCCCGTCCAGTACGACCTATGCGATGAACATAATCTTCTGCCAGAAACGGCATGTCATAATTCACTACATAATCGAGGTCAGGAATATCTAGGCCACGAGCGGCGACTTCAGTCGATACCAGCACCCGAATTTTACCTTCAGTGAACTCTTTGAGTGAGCGACGGCGTTTGCCGTGCGCTTTTTCACTGTGTACAGCAGCCGTTGGGATACCATCTTGATTCAGTTCATCGGCCAGTTGATCGGCATCTTCACGGGTAGCCGAGAAGACCAGCACCTGATGCCAATTTTTACGGCCGATAAGCTCCGCCAATAACTCTCGCTTCCGGCGTTGTTCTACTGGGTAGACCACCTGGCTGACGGTGGCGGCGGTGGTGTTCTGGCGATCGGCCGCCAGCACTTTCGGCCGCCGCAGGATCTGTTCGGCAAGCTGTTTCACGCCACCAGAAAACGTTGCTGAAAACATCAGCGTTTGCCGCTCTTTATTGGTGGCCTGCAGGATTTTCTGGATGTCTTTGATAAAACCCATGTCTAACATCCGGTCGGCTTCATCCAGTACCAGCACTTCAACCTGCGATAGATTGATATTGCCAGCTTGCAGGTGTTCCAGCAAGCGACCGGGCGTTGCCACGACCAGCTCCGCCCCTTGTCTCAATTTATTGGCTTGTCCGGTGGTTTTTACACCACCAAATAGTGACACAACTCGGGCATCAAGGTAGCGACTATATGCCTTGGCATTATCAGCGACTTGTGCCACCAGCTCGCGAGTAGGTGCCAAAATTAAGATACGAACGACACCCGGCTGCAATGCTGTGGGATTATCAATAATCCGCTGCAACAGCGGTAACACGAACGCAGCGGTTTTTCCGGTACCCGTTTGGGCGCTGGCCAACACATCCTGACCGCGACGGATAGGTGGGATTGCCAACTTTTGAATCGGGGTCATGTCCTCATAACCACATTCGCTTACGGCGCGAATGATCTCGGGGGCAAAACTGTAAGATTCAAATTTCATGTTACGCTTCCTGTGTTCAAGCTGTGGGGCCCAATTGCCTTTTGATACTGCCAGACAAAGGCGGCCGCGGAGTATAGCAAAAATCCATCAGACAGGAAATGCAAACCAGCATCGGCTTAGCCGTTGCTGATATCCGGGACAATTTAGGCATTAAAAAAGCCGCCAAGAGGCGGCCTTTTTCACTTAGTTAAACCATCCGGAAAACATCTGTTTGAAGTAGTCGATCAGCTTGCTGAACCAGTTGCCTTCTTTGACTTCCTCTAGCGATACCAGCGGATATTGCGCGATGTCTTTGCCATTTAATTGGAAATACAGGCGACCCACAGTTTCGCCCTTGGCTATTGGGGCAACCAACTCTTTAGTTAGCTCGAAATTGGCCTTGAGGTTTTTAGCTTGACCACGGGCGATGGTGATGGGAGTGTCAGTGACCACGCCCAGACTAACGGTTGGCTTATCACCATACCAGATCTGCTGGGTAACAAAGCTGTCGCCTGCTTTATAGGGGGTCACGGTTTCAAAGAAACGGAAACCGAATTCAAGTAGCTTCTTGCTTTCTGCTTTACGGGCAGATTCGCTCTTGGTGCCCAATACTACGGAAATCAGTCGCATACCGTCTTTGGTGGCAGAGGCTACCAGGTTATAACCGGCTTCTGAGGTATGACCAGTTTTTATGCCATCCACATTAAGGCTGTTATCCCATAACAGACCATTGCGGTTATATTGTTTTATTCCATTGTAAGTAAAAGATTTTTCATCATAAATCTTATACTCGTTGGGCACGTCACGGATCAGTGCTGCACCTAACAATGCTAAATCGTATGCGGTACTTTTATGGTTTTCACCATGTAAGCCATGGGCATTTTCAAAGTGGCTGTCTTTCATGCCCAACTGTTTGGCCCAGCTGTTCATCAGATCCACAAAGGCACCTTCAGTCCCGGCAATATGTTCCGCCATTGCTACACAAGCATCATTGCCTGACTGAATAATAATGCCGCGGTTCAGATCGGAGACTTTGACCTGTTTGCCCACTTCAATGAACATCTTGGACGAGTCTGGGAAGTTTTTTGACCAGGCATTTTGAGAGATAGTGACTTCATCATCGGGCGATATATTGCCGCGTTTTATTTCCTGCCCAATGACATAACTGGTCATCATTTTGGTTAGGCTGGCCGGATCGAGTTGCTCATGGGCGTTATTTTCTGCAATCACCTGACCGGAGTTGTAATCCATCAAAACGTAAGCTTTTGCTGCGACTTCAGGCGCATCAGGGATCACCATCGGCCTGGGCGCGGTTAACGCTGGCGAAGGATTATTAGGGATCGGCGTTGGAGATACCGGGTCAGCCAGCGCGCCTGCACAGACAACGCCAGTGAACATGAACAGTGCTGTTGCGGTTTTTTTTGCGAAATTCATCATTGACTGGATACGTTTTTTTGGTTGGAGTGAAACTGCCTAAAGACAGCCAGTATATCATTTGTCGACCAGCGATATCAGTGAAGGTTCCTTAATCTTATGAGAACCGCTCAAATATCAACCACCCTTTGCACTTGCATCGCGTACCAGATAGCTCTGGGGATATCCGCCATTGCGAATAGTGTCCAGCATGCGGTTGGCCAGATCTTCGTTAGCCATTGGCCCTAACTGTAAGCGATACAGATTTTCGGCGGTGGTAACGCGACTTTGCAAGTTGAATTTCTGTTCCAGAACGGAGGCAAGCGACTGGAGTTTCTCTTTGGAGCTCGCTGCAACAATCTGGATGTAATACACCGCATTGTCACTATTAATGGCCGCAACCGCCTGATGTTCTGGACTGTCATTATAAATGACTTCCAGACGCACGGGTGCGGTGCCAGTCTTCAGCATATCCAGTTTATAAGCTGCGGCATAGGACACATCGATAATCCGATTGGAATGAAACGGTCCTCGATCATTGATACGCACAATTACGCTCTTGTTGTTGTCCAGATTGGTGACTCGCACGTAACTTGGAATTGGCAGCGTTTTATGGGCACCAGACATGGAATACATGTCATAGATTTCGCCATTGGAGGTGTTATGACCATGAAATTTTGAGGCATACCAAGAGGCCAGCCCTTCTTGAACAAAGCCTTTACCGGAGGGCAGTACCGCATAGGATTGGCCCAATACCTCGTAGTCTTTATTGCCTTGTTTGCTATAGGGTTCATAACGCGGCGTGGCGTCTTTGACCTGTGACAGGTCTGGGGGATTCTCCGGTGGTCGGTCGTGTTTCATGCTGTAACGGCCATCGTTACGATTTGCGGGCTCGCTGGCGCAACCGCCCAGTAACAGCAGAACACACAAAGGAAGCAACCAATTAATGCGTGGCATGATGTTGTCTCAACTGTTGGCTGAACTGATATACCGCCATGGCATACAGCGGACTGCGATTATAACGGGTGATCACGTAAAAATTTTTCAATCCCAACCAGTATTCATTGGCCTCTGCTTGTTGCAACTCAATGAGCATTGCCGGTTGCGAGATATCCAAATCCATTGATTGTGCCAAGGCAACATTGGGTGCCAGAATATCGGCGGCAGTTTGTGTCAGTTTATCCTGTGGTTGCCAGATATGTGCTGTAGGCTTGCCTGTTACCTTTAATGGTAACGCTACTGCACGCCCTGCTTGCCAGCCGTGCTGATGGAAGTAGTTGGCCACGCTACCAATAGCATCATCGGCACTACCAACCAGATCGCGTTTTCCATCGTTATCAAAATCTACCGCATAGGCTAGGTAGCTGGACGGAATAAACTGCCCAAAGCCCATCGCCCCCGCATAGGAACTGTTAAGATGGTTGCCATCCAGTTTTTCTTGCCGCAGCAACACCATCAGTTTGCCAAGTTCGCGACGGAAGAAATCCGCACGGGGCGGATAATAAAATCCCAGTGTATAAAGCGCGTCTATCACCGGATAGTTGCCAAGAAACTGCCCATAAAAGGTTTCTATGCCAATAATGGCAACGATGATCTCGGGGTCAACCTGATACTGCTTGGCAGCGCGGCTAATGGCTGCTTGATGCTGTTGCCAGAAATCTAACCCAGCCTGTAATCGTTTGTCCGTCAGAAACAGTGGATAATACTGGTACCAAGGCTTGGCCTCCCATGGCGTGGCTATTGCGTCTAGTACCTGCTGATTTTTGTGGGCACTTGCCAGAAACTGTTTCACTTCTTGGGCAGTAAATCCCTGTTGCTGCTGTTGTTCAATAAATTGTTGTTGCAGTTGCTCATAAGAGGGCGCGGAAGCGGCGGTAGCAACGGGGGCTATTGCCATCAGTAGCAGCGCGAGCAACTGTTTTGATCTCGGCATGAAGTCGGTGTTCCTATCTGTCGATAAAGCGTCGGTGAGTATGAATGCTCATTAGAATGCCAAAACCCGCCAGCAATGTCAGCATAGAGGTGCCGCCATAACTGATTAAAGGTAAAGGAACCCCAACCACTGGCAGGATACCGGACACCATGCCGATATTGACGAACACATAAACGAAGAAGGTGAGGGTGATAGAACCTGCCAACAAACGTGCAAAACTGGTTTGGGCGCGTGACGCAATCACCAGTCCACGACCAATCACATATAGATATAGCGCTAGCAGAAATAGACTACCGATGAGACCAAACTCTTCACCGATGACAGCAAAGATAAAATCGGTATGTCGCTCAGGCAGAAATTCCAGCTGTGATTGGGTGCCGTCTAGCCAACCTTTCCCCCAGAGCCCGCCAGAGCCAATAGCAATCTTCGACTGGATAATATGATAGCCCGTGCCGAGTGGGTCAGCTTCTGGATTAAGCAATGTCAGCACGCGGTTACGCTGATAGTCGTGCATCAAAAAAAACCACAACACTGGCAGAAATGCCAGTACCCCGGCAACAACGCCGCCAACTATGGCCCAACTCATGCCTGACAAAAACAGCACAAACACCCCAGAAGCAGCTACCAGAATGGAGGTGCCCAGATCCGGTTGTTTGGCAATCAACAAGGTGGGTACTGCCAGTAACACCGCGGCTCCTGCTAGATAGCGTTTTTTGGGGGGCAGCGGAAATTTACTGATGTACCAGGCCATGGTGATAGGAAATGCTAGTTTCATTAATTCTGATGGTTGAAACTCCATGAACCCCAGATTTAGCCAACGCTGGGCACCTTTGTTAATTTCACCAAAAAAGTGGACCGCTACTAGAAACACTACGCCGGAGAGATAGATAGGCAGGGCCCAACGGCGATAGACCTCTGGGTTGATCTGTGCCAACACAAACATCAAGCCGAGCGAAAGTACCATGCGCACCATCTGGCGTTCCAGCATACCCGGGTCTTCACCGCTAGCAGAATAGATTACGAACAGGCCAAAGCACATCAGCGCCAGCAAGCCAAGCAATAGCGGCAAATCCAGATGTAGCCGCTGCCAGAAATTAGGTTCATGGCTGTGCATGCGTTAACTCCCATTTATCTCGCAACAGATATTCATCCATCATTGCCCTCGCTACTGGGCCGGCATTCTGACCACCCCAACCAGCGTTTTCAAGAATTACCGTCAGGACGATTTTTGGATTTTCAAAAGGCGCATAGGCCACAATCAAGGCATTATCTCGTAAGTGTTCATCAATGGTATCCGCATCATATTTGGCGTCTTCCGCCACACTGAATACCTGCCCCGTACCGGTTTTCATGGCCGCGCTATAGCTGGCATCGCTGAAGCGGCTTTTAAGGGCTGTTTGGCGCATGGCGTCGGCAATCACTTCCCAATGATGGGGGTTCTTCAGCTCCAGTGGCGCGTGTTCCTCCACGGGGGAATCGATCATTGAAGTACTGTCTTTGATGGATTTCAGCAGGTGTGGCGGCAAGCGCCGACCTTTGTTCGCCAGAATTGTAACTGCCGTTGCCAGTTGTAATGGTGTGGTAGTCCAGTAACCCTGACCAATCCCGACGGAAATGGTATCACCGATATACCACGGCTGGTTATAGCGCAATCGCTTCCAGTCGCGAGATGGCATATTGCCGGGCGATTCTTCATAGATATCGACCCCGGTGTTTTCTCCAAAACCGAACTGATCCATAAAGCTGGAAATCCTATCGACACCACTCTTGTAGGCTAAATCGTAAAAATAGGTGTCACAGGAGTTAATAATGGCGCCATAGACATCAACCCAGCCATGACCCCAACGTTTCCAGTCGCGGTATTTACGTTCTACCCCAGGGATCTGCCAAAAACCGGGATCCCATACCCGGGTTTTTTCGTTGACAATGCCATCTTCCAACCCCATCAACGCCAGAAATGGTTTAACGGTTGAAGCGGGGGCATATTGCCCTTGGGTGGCCCGATTAATTAATGGTCGTGAACGGGAGTTCAGCAGGTCGCTGTAGGCTTTGGCACTGATGCCGTGGACAAACTGGTTAGGATCGTAGCTGGGGCTGGAGGCCATTGCCAAGATCCCGCCATCGCGTGGATCGATAGCCACAATGGAACCCCGTCGTCCGGCGAGCAGCTCCATCGCTTTTTGCTGTAAGGCCAGGTCTATAGTGAGGTAGATATCCTGACCGGGTTCCGGAGCCTCGACTTTCAAGGTACGGATGTGGCGACCTAAGTTGTTGACTTCCTCTTCCAGATGACCGGGTTTCCCATGCAGCAAGCTTTCATAGAATTTTTCGACACCTTGTTTGCCAATGTCGTTGGTTGCGGCATAATCCGGCCAGTCTCCAGAAAGTTCTAATGCTTTTTGGTCGCGGTTGTTGATGCGACCGACATAACCCAGCACATGGGTCAGCAGTTCACCATACGGATAGTAACGGTTTAGCCCGGCCTCTATCGACACGCCGTCAAAACGGTACTGGTTAACACTAAAAGCGGCTAACTCCTGTTCAGTTAAATGGCTTTTCAGTGTTAACGGTTTAAAGCGGCGATGAAATTTCAGCGCTTCGGTAAAATTTTGCCGTTCGTCATCTGACAGTGGAATGACTTTATTCAGTTCATTCAGCATGGTGCCCATGTCTTTGACTTTTTCCGGGATCACTTCCAAAGAGTAAAACGGCTGGTTTTCTGCCAGTAATTTTCCGTTGCGATCGTAGATTAAGCCGCGACTGGGGGGCAGTGGCACTACCCGGATACGGTTATCGTTGGAGCGAGTGGCGTAGTCTTTGTAAGAGGTGATCTGCAGATGATAAAGATTCCCTACTAGGGTCAGCAGCAAAATCACCACACAGATGAAAGTGAACATTGCACGGCGCCTGAATAAGGCGGCCTCGGCGGCATGATCGTGCATGGTAATTCGCTTTCGTTGCTGCACTCGCGGATCTCCGACGGCGGTTATTCCCGATGATAGGGATGGTTGTTATTAATGCTCCAGGCGCGGTACAGGCTTTCTGCCACCACTACCCGCACCAGCGGGTGTGGTAAGGTCAGTGCCGACAGACACCAGCTTTGTGTTGCCGCCTGCTTGCATGCTGGTGCCAATCCTTCAGGACCGCCTACCAACAGGCTGACATCACGGCCATCAAGTTGCCATTTCGCTAGGTTGTCGGCCAGTTCAGGTGTGGTCCAGTTCTTTCCCGGCAGATCCAGCGAAACAATGTGATTCCCTTTGGCTACGGCTGCCAGCATCGCTTCGCCTTCTTTTTGCAGAATGCGGGCAATGTCGGCATTTTTACCCCGTTTCCCAGCCGGGATCTCCAGCAACTCCAATGCCATATCCCGGGGGAAGCGGCGCTGGTATTCAGCAAACCCTTTACTGACCCAGTCGGGCATTTTGGTGCCGACAGCAATGAGTTGTAACTTCATCCGCGCTACACTTCAGTCCAGAGTTTTTCCAGTTGATAATGTTCGCGAGCCTGTTCCAGCATAACGTGCAGTATCACATCGCCTAAATCGACCAATACCCACTCGCTGCCATCGCGGCCTTCAACCCCTAATGGCAGCATGCCAGCCTGTTTGGCTTCACTGATCACATGCTGGGCAATCGCGCTGATATGGGTATTGGAGGTACCAGTACATATCACCATATAATCGGTAATATTGGATTTTTGCTGTACATCAAGCACCACAATATCTTTGGCTTTGATGTCTTCGACTTTATCAATAACGAATTGTTTCAACTCCGCACTCTGCAAGCTGTTATTCCTCATGGGGTGATAGATGTTCAAACGCCGTAGTATATACCTAAACCGTTGGCAGAATCAGCCTCAGTTGCGGTAAAGCTGTTGCGCTAAGATGTAATCCAGTACTTCGGTGGGAACGGCTTCCCGACATAATTGCCAGTTCTCTGTGGCAACGGCCTTACGCAACGCCGTTGAGGAGTAGGGTTGCGGTGCAACATCCACCATGATGATGTCACCACTGTTGTGGCCGAGCCCAAGATGTAGCTGCGCCAAATGCTGCGCGGGACTGATGTGTCGCTGCTGCCATTCGCTGTAGAGCGGATTGTCAGTTTGCAGTTGCCAGCCATCGCGGTAACAGACTACCAGATGGCATAAGTTGAACAGCTCTTGCCAGCGCTGCCAACTGGTTAACGACACCAGCGAATCTGTGCCCATGATGAAATAAAACATGTCGTTAGGGTGTTGTTGTCGCAGGTGTTGCAGTGTCGTAACACTGTAGGACAAGGTGGCGCGTTCCAATTCAACAGCGTTAATGGAAAACTGTGGAAAAGGCCGCATTGCTAATTGCAGCATTTTAAGGCGTTGGGCGGCGCTAGCGCTGGCCTGCTGTTTGTGCGGCGGAATATTGTTCGGCATCAGCCACAGCTGATCGAGCTGGAGCTGCTGCAATACTTCAGCCGCTGGCCGCAGGTGACCATAATGCACTGGATCGAATGTACCGCCCAAAATCCCTATTCGCATCAGTTTAACTCGAATTGCTGTAACTGTCGGTGAGCCTCAGCATCAAACATCAGACACAGGTGGCTGATGCCGATCCAATCCTCACGCCCTTGTTGCTTAAGTGCCAGTTCCAGTTGGGAGCTGACGCTAAGCATACGTTCTATTGCTTCCAGTGATAGGCGTTTCAACGCCTGTTGGTATAAAGGTTTGCGTTTATCCCAGATCCGGTATTGCCCAAACAGCTGATTGAGGTTGTGTCCGACATTAAGCGCGGACTGTAGCTGCCATAACTGTGTTAGCTCTTTCTGTAGTGCCCAGTGGACGATCGGCAGTGCGGTATCCTCTGCTTTTAACTGTACCAGCATGTGCTGCGCTTTATCCTGCTGATTTGCCAGCAAGGCATCGGTGAGCTGAAAGACACTGAATCGCGATTGATCTTCAAAATAGTGAGCCAATTCAGCGGCATTCACCGGACGTTGGTTGGCCAACAACTGCAATAACTGCAGTGCCTGATCCGCCGCCAACAAGTTGCCTTCATAAAGGCTAGCAAGCATCGCCTTGGCATCGGGCTGTAACTGCAACTGGTAATGTTGGATTTGGCTATCTAACCAGCGCAAAAATTGTGGCCCTTCTGGCGTGGTGCATGGAACGAAAATGCCTTTACTATCTAGTAACTTAAACCACTTGCTGTGTTGTTGCTCCTGTGCCAGTTTGGGGCCGGTGAGCAGCAATACCGTATCGGGATTAGGCTGTTCCAGCAGCGCTTGCAACATGGCGCTGCCATCGCTTCCTGGCTTGGCCTGGGACAACTGCAATTCGATAACCCGGTGGCTGGCAAACAGACTCATGGCATGCCATTCGTTATACAGATCCTGCCAGTTAAAGTTTGTTTCCTGTTCTAATTGCACTCGCTCAGCAAAACCCTGAGCGCGGGCGGCTGCTAGTAATTGAGATTTGGTGGTATCCAGCAGCCACGGGTCATCGCCAAACAGCAGATAACAGGGCTTGAGCACTGTCAGCTGCCGGGCAAGCTGATCTGGATACACCCGCATTATTTCACCTCGGTGGCAGCCAGTGTCTGGATAATATAATCAGCGGCCTGAACGCGCATTTCTTTCACCAGCAGATCCATTTCACGGCTTTTGGCGAGTGCGGTACGTGGGTCATCTAGGTAGTCGCGGCGCACCTCGGCAGTAAAGCTCTGCGCTTCTTTATCGGGCATGGCGATGCTGAAAAACACTCGGTAGATCAGTTCATACTCTGCCACGTTACCTGTGGGGTAGATAGACAGTGTGGAACGCTCCAGTGAATCCTTCATCAAGGTCAGCCGTGGCAACTTGGCACTGACTGGTTTGACGCTGATATTGTGCAGCCGCAGACGATCCTGCACCAGACGGCTCAATTCGCTGTACTGGTCTGGGGTTATCAAACTGAGAGTTCTCAGTTGTGGCGGAATAGAGTAGCTGCCTTGCAGATGAAACCCGCAACCGGCACTGGTGAGCATCACCAGTGCCAGTGCCGAGAACATCAGTCGCCGCATATACTTGGTAAGTGTCAGCATGAATGTCCTGTGCCTGAATGACTTATGTTAGTTAGCTACGATGTTTAACAGTTTACCCGGCACATAGATCACCTTGCGCACTGTTTTCCCTTCAGTGTGTTTCTGTACCTGTTCATCAGCCAACGCCAGCGCTTCAACTTGCGACTGTTCGGCATCGGCCGCAACGGTGATTTTCGCCCGCAGTTTACCGTTAACCTGCACTACTACCAGCTTACTGTCTTCCACCAGCGCTTCGTTATCAACTTCTGGCCAAGCAGCCGTTTCGATATCATCGGCATGACCCAGTGCTTGCCACAAACTGAAACTCAGATGTGGGGTGATGGGGTACAGCAACCGCACCATAGCAGACAGCGCTTCATCCATCAGTGCGCGGTCCTGAGCTGTGTCCTGTGGGGCTTTCTGCAGATTGTTCATCAACTCCATCACCGCGGCGACGGCGGTGTTGAACATCTGTCGCCGACCGATATCATCGGTCACCTTGGCGATAGTCTTATGCAGTTCGCGGCGCAATGCTTTTTGATCGGCACTCAGGCTGCTAATATCAAGCGTAGTCACCGCTCCGGCGTTGATATGATCGGATGCCAGTTTCCACAACCGTTTGATAAAACGATGCGCACCTTCAACACCAGATTCCTGCCATTCCAGGGTCATTTCTGGTGGTGCGGCAAACATCATAAACAAGCGCACGGTATCAGCACCGTATTTTTCCACCATCAGTTGCGGGTCGATGCCATTGTTTTTTGACTTGGACATCTTGCTCATACCGGTATACACCAGTTCATGGCCTTCTTTGTCTACCGCTTTGCTGATACGACCTTTGTCGTCACGTTCCAGCACTTCTGCATCCAGCGGCGAAACCCAAATACGAGCACCTTTGTCATCGGTGTAGTAGAAGGCATCAGCCAGTACCATGCCTTGGGTCAGCAGTCGTTTAGCGGGCTCATTGCTGCTAACCAGTCCGGCATCCCGCAGCAACTTGTGGAAGAAGCGGAAATACAGCAAGTGCATACAGGCGTGTTCAATGCCGCCGATGTACTGATCTACTGGCAACCAGTAATTGGCTTTATCCGTGTCCAGCATCTGGTTGGCTTTTGGTGAGCAATAGCGGGCGTAATACCAGCTGGATTCCATAAAGGTATCAAAGGTATCGGTTTCTCGCAGTGCATCCTGGCCGTTCACTGTGGTTTTCGCCCAAGCTTTATCGGCTTTAATTGGGCTTTGTACACCATCCATCACCACTTCTTCCGGCAAAATGACCGGCAATTGATCGGCGGGAGTTGGGATCACGCTGCCATCTGGCATGGTAACCATAGGAATGGGAGTGCCCCAGTAGCGCTGCCGGCTAACACCCCAGTCACGCAACCGGAAATTGACTTGGCGTTTGCCTTTGCCTTCGCTTACCAGTTTATCAGCGATAGCGTTGAAGGCCGCTTCAGAGGTTAAACCGTCAAATTCTCCCGAATTAAACAGGATGCCTTTATCGGTAAATGCGGCTTGGCTCAGATCGGGCTCACTATCGACAGCTTTGATCACGGCTTTGATGGGTAAACCATATTTAGTGGCAAACTCGTAATCACGTTGATCATGTCCGGGAACCGACATTACTGCACCCGTACCATAGTTCATCAGCACAAAGTTTGCGGCCCATACCGGCACTTTATCTCCGGTCAGCGGATGGATGGCATATAGGCCGGTTGCGACACCTTTTTTCTCCATCGTGGCTAAATCGGCTTCGGAAGCGGTACTTTGTTTACATTCTTCAATAAATGTCGCCAGTGCTGGATTGTTAGCCGCCGCCTTCAGTGCCAGTGGATGACCGGCAGCGATAGCCACATAAGTGACCCCCATCACGGTATCGGGACGGGTGGTATAAATATCAAAGCTGTCGTTACTGTCCGCAACCTGAAAGGTCATTTCCAACCCTTCCGAGCGGCCAATCCAGTTACGCTGCATCGCTTTTACCTGTTCCGGCCAGCCGTCCAGGTTATCGATTTCGTTCAGCAACTCTTCGGCATAAGCGGTGATTTTGATGAACCACTGTGGGATCTCTTTCTGCTCGACTTTGGTATCGCAGCGCCAGCAGCAACCGTCTACCACCTGTTCATTGGCCAGTACGGTCTGATCGTTCGGACACCAGTTGACTGAGGAGGTCTTTTTGTAGACTAAACCCTTGTCATATAACTTGGTGAAAAACCATTGCTCCCAGCGATAGTATTCTGGTGTGCAGGTGGCGATTTCACGGCTCCAGTCGTAGCCAAATCCCAGCATTTTAAGCTGGTTCTTCATGTAGTTAATATTGGCGTAAGTCCAAGGTGCTGGTGCCGATTTATTCTTGATGGCGGCATTTTCGGCCGGTAGACCGAAGGCGTCCCATCCGATGGGCTGTAGGACGTTTTTACCTTGCAGACGCTGGAAACGAGAGACAACATCACCTATGGTGTAGTTGCGCACATGACCCATGTGCAAGCGACCGGAAGGGTAGGGAAACATAGAGAGACAGTAAAATTTCTCTTTGCTGTTATCTTCGGTGACTTCAAAAGTTTTGTTGTCTGCCCAGTGCTGTTGAACCCGGGCCTCAATTTCTGAGGGATTGTATTGCTCTTGCATCAGGTTTTTCGGCATTGCCGCCCATAAATTTGAGAGATACGCGCTATACGGCGCATTTTAAATCCGCATAGAATAAACCAGAAGTGAGTCATTCACCAAGACTCGTCTTAAAGGAGTAGCGCCATGAGTGATAAAAGTAAGGAATTGCTGGAGCTGTATCGGGATTTGTTTCAGAAAGTGAAGGAAATCTATCAGCAGGATAACACTCTCACCGTCAAAAGCCTGCTCAGTACCATTAAAAAAGGTAAGGAATATTTGGCGTTAAAGCGCCATGCCGATGAAGAACAGTTGCAGTTGGTAGAGGAGTTTCTGCAGCGGGACATCGCCAGTTTTATCGCTGCTCAGACCGAAGATGATCTGAGTTACAGCCCAACGGCGATCACTTTGGAAAATACGCTTTGGCACTGGTTGGGCGAGATCAGTGACCGCAGCCAAGTGGAATGGCATGAGTTAGCTCGGCAATTCAGTCAAAAAGGCGTGTATCACAGTGGTGATATCGTGACGCAAGGTACTCTGACTTGCACCAATTGCGGCTACAAAATGGACATTGAATTTACGGATGTGATCCCTGATTGTCCTGAGTGTGACCATTCAGAGTTTACCCGTGAACCACTGATGCCCTGAGTGCATCAGCGCCTATAAAACAAACGCAGCCTAGGGCTGCGTTTGTTGGCAGAAATTAACTCTGTTGTTTTTTCAATTTATCTAGCGCTGCGGCTATCTCTTGCTTACGGCCACTATCTGCCAGTTCCCGCCCTGGACGCGGAGCAGCCTGTAGGGCTTTTTGCAGATATTTTTCGGCCTCATCATAGCGGTCATCATCTAATAGAAATTCACCGTAGAAGTAGTTGGCATCAATACCATTGGGGTTAATGCTCAACGCCTTTTTCAAAAGCTCTTCGGCTTTATCATCGTCACCAAAACCGATGGGCCAACCTGGTACTTTAAAATAAAGCACCCCCAGACTGGTGTATGCCGACCCCTGCAAGGTCTCGGGCTCACGGGCAATGGCTTTTTCGAAATCCGCTTTAGCAATCTTGGCATATTTCAGCGCCCCGAGTCCGCCGCTAACGCCAGCATAAGTGGAGTTAATGATACCGTGCCAGATGACAATGGCAGTATCTTCCGGGTAGGTTTTTACCGCGTCATCCGCTTGCTTGAGCAGTGCATCAAAGGCCTTTTCCTGCGCATCACCTTTCAACGTGTAATTGTTGACAGCCCACTGCTGTTGCAGCTGTTGTAACGCTTGGTCACTGGCATCGCTGGCTTGGGCGCTGGTGGCGAATACCACACAAGTCGCCAACAACAGATTAAGATACTTCATGATGTTCTCCTGCGGTTTGCGGTGCCGAGGTGGTACCTTGGCAAAAACGTTTGATAATCGGCAGCTGTTTGAGTAGCGACTTGTCCACTACGCTTGGTAACAATGCGTTGATACGTACAAAGAGTGATTCCGGCCAGCCAAGATACACATCGCCTTGGCGGTGTTGGGCCAGTGCCTGACACAGCTGTTCGGCGACCCACTCTGGACTGTCGGTTTTATTACCAAGTTGCTGATTCATATCCTGCATTTCCTGGCTATTCAGTTCGGTGTCAGTAGCGCGAGGGGCGAAATACAATACCGTTACAGAGGTATCTGCTAGCTCACGGCGTAGCGCCTCGGTAAAACCATGTAGGCCGGCCTTACTGGCACAATAAAGGGTTGAACCGGCACAGCCGATACTACCGAGCACCGAACCCACATTCACTATGGTGGATGGCTTCAGTTGCAACAGTGGTAGCAAGGTGCGGCAGATATTCATGGGTGCCAGCAGGTTAGTACTGATAATACGTTCACTGTCAGCGGCGTTACTGGCGGCCAGCAGTTGTAGTTGATTAACACCAAGACAGTTAATCAGCGTATCTGCTTCAAACGCTTGCGCTGCGTTAAAAAGAGCTTTGAGACCGGCAGTTGCCGTAAGGTCTGCCGTCAGTAATTGATGGCCATTGCCTTCAATTTCATCTTTGAGTACGTTAAGTTTGCTGCTATTGCGGCCACACAGCAGCAACTCATGTCCTTGAACCGCCAGCGCTTTTGTCACGGCGTTGCCAATGCCACCGCTGGCACCGGTGATGACAACTCGTCTGCGATGTATCTTCATCATCTACCTCAGCCGGCTTTGGAGACAGGCGCAACGTCGTTGAGTGTCAATGCCTGCGTGGCATCGAGTTCGCGAAATACGTTGCCATACAACCGATAAAAATTATTGGCGGCATGGATAATCAGTTGCTGTTCGGCAGGATCGGTAATGCGGTTCATTAATCCCTCGAAAAAATGCATGTGTTTTTTGTCCAGCTCGCCATGGGACTTGAGGTAACTGAATGCTGGTTCTGGCAAACCCAGAGTACTCTGGATCCTGTCGGCAGCTATTAACGCCATATTAATACTGGTGCCTTCGAGTACATTGACCATTCCGAAGAATCCCAGCGGATTGACGCGACACACCATGTCCCAAGCGTAAGCAACCATCAATTCAGTTGCAAAATTGGGGGTACTGTTACGGGCCTTTTCTTTGTTAAAACCACAGGCGGCAATATCGTTCAATATCCACTCTTGATGGCCTTTTTCCTCATCAATGTATTCGGCAACGGCTTCACGTAGCCATTCTTTGCTTTCTGGCAAGCGTGAACCCACGGCCATTAACAAAGGAGAAGTATGTTTCACATGGTGATAAGCCTGCTGTAAAAACGCGACATATTCCGGCAAGGTGACATTCCCGGCTAGGCAGTGGTTGATAATGGGGGTGTCTAGTAGGTACTGGCGTCCGGCAGCAGTTTGCAGCTGTAATTCGTCGTAAAAAGCCATAAGCTACCTCGTCTCAGTTACTCATTGGGTTGGATTGATACAGGGTGTCAATCTGTGTCTCAAAAGCCTGTAACAGCCGTGCTCGTTGCAGACGACCATTGGCGGTCATATAAGGTAATAACTGTTTATCATTCAGTCTCAGCCATTGGCGGATCTGGGCATAGTCCGGCAACTGGCTATTGGCCGTTTTTATCCAGTCAGCAATTTGTTGATCTTGTACAATTGACGATGCACTGAGCAGGGCACACAGATAGGGTTTGTCATCTCCCACGACCACGCATTGATTCAATAAGGGTTCCGACATCAGCACCGATTCAACCCATTCTGGGCTGATGTTGCGGCCAAAGGAGGAGATCAGTAGATGCTTGCGACGACCATCAATAAATAACCAGTCAGCATCGCAGTGACCGAGGTCGCCGGTATAAACTTCATTGGGGTACCAGCTGTCAGCGTCTCCGGCATAACCCAGATGACAGGAACCACTGACCACAACTTCCTGTTTTTCAATGCGAACTTGACAATGTGGCAGAATTTTACCGGCAGCGCCGATGTAACTGGTGGTAGGGGTATTGAGTGCCACCACAGAACCACATTCTGACAATCCATAACCTTCGTAGACGGGAAGTCCCAGCTGTCGAGCATTGTTGAGCAATTGTGGATCGACCCGACCGCCGCCGACGGCAACAAATTTAAGTGATGGTGGTGCTTGCCACCCTTGCTGACAGGCGGCTACCAGTAACCGCAGTAGCTGCGGGATCAGAATCATCGAATGTGGTTTTACTTCCGCAATACATTGCAGCAACCGCGGACTGTCTAGATTGGAGCTACCCAGCATGCCTCGCTGAGCATCCGTTGGGATAACCACAGTACCGCCACACAAAAGCGGACTGTATACCCCGGCAATATTCTCCAATAAGGTACTCAGTGGCAGCAGACAAAGATGTTTGGGATGCGCAATTGCAATGGCGTCGGCCAACGACTGTGCCACTCGCCATTGGTGATCTCGGCTGAGGCAGACACCTTTGGGACTTCCCGTTGAACCTGAGGTGAAGGTAATTTTTTTTGTGCCTTCCGGCAGCTGTTCGGTGCTGTTGAAGGGCAATTCCCAACAATGGAAACGTTCCGGTAGCGGCCAAGCGACCACACCAGGTAATGCCTCGTCTAAATCCAGTTTGCATTGGCCAGGCAACAGCAATTCTTCGCTGAGGAGCAGTTCAGCACCAGCCTGTTCAAGACAACTACGGATTTGTTGCGGAGTAAAAAATAGCGGTAATGGCAGACAGACTATGTTGGCTGCATGGCAGGCTAAATCGACAATCACCCAGTCGATACTGTTGCCGCCGTGTAGGGCAACACAGGCAACCTGCTGTTGTTGCAACCAGTTTCCCAAAGCCTCTACACGCTGCGCTAACTGCTGATAATTGAGGTGTTGCTGGCCATCTTCGACCGCATTGACTGTCGGAAACGCTTGTGCGGTCTGACCCAAAAACTCCACAATATTATTCATATTATCTCTCACTTACGACGGATTGCAGCGGCGATACTCAGCGTCTGGAGATTGTAGGTCGCTGCAATTTTTGATAGTCGAGGATCTATGTTGATGATGTCGCAGGCCCGCTGTAGATTGCCTATCATGACTCGCGGGTTATTGCGGTAATAACTGCCCCAAATACTGTAGTCACCATCCAATCTGGCAGGATCTGCAGGACACAGACAATAAGGTTCAAATCCGAGTCGCTGCATCAAGTGCTGTACCTGTTCAGTGGCGGTAAATACCATCCATTCATAACCAGCACCGGCCAGCATCTTTGCCAGCGTGACCATCAACATTGGCCCGAATGCCTTGGTTCCTAAGGCCAAGTTGCCGATTTCAATCAGGCTGTCACGCACAACCGGACGTCTGGCAACTTCAGCCACTAATTGTTCGATTGCCGCAGGCAGATATTGTTCCAAAAACAATGGTTGATTTTGTCCCGGACGCAATCCATAGGCACCGACAGTTTGTCCGTGATGGTTAATTTCAATAAGCCAAGGCAAGAAACTGTGCAGATGTGCATGGTGGACTTGCTGGAATTTCGACGCGATAAATTGCTCTACTACCGCACGTTGACTATGGGTGATGGTTACCAGTTCTAACGAGGGGACAATGGATTGCAGGGAGTGCATGCCAGAATCGATGGCTGCCGACGGTGTCTGCGGCAATTGCTGGGAC
Source organism: Shewanella fodinae (assembly GCF_014651955.1). Taxonomy (GTDB): domain Bacteria; phylum Pseudomonadota; class Gammaproteobacteria; order Enterobacterales; family Shewanellaceae; genus Shewanella; species Shewanella fodinae. The sequence continues at coordinate 68,838 of NZ_BMXW01000013.1, forward strand.
ATAAAGGATACTCCGCTGGTGATATCTCATGATCCACCCTAGCGGAGCCAGCTTAAGGAACACTTATGAAATTCAGATTTAATTAATATTTTGAATTTTTCAATTCACTGAATTTATTTATATTTCTTGTTAACATGGTATATCAAGTGTAACAGTAACAGCGATAGGCTCAATATCAATACTGGCCATTGCCCCCATTTAGCGAACGGGGTGACACCGCTGACTAAATCCACGTTAGCAGTCAGCACTCCTTCCTGGAACTGCGGTAATCTGGCGGTGATATTGCCATATTCGTCAACAACCGCCGTGACACCGTTGTTAGTATCCCGCAGCAAAGGGCGCCCCAACTCAGCCGAGCGCATCTGCGCAATTTCCATATGCTGCAATGGCCCGTTGGATGCACCAAACCAGGCATCATTGGAGACCGTCAGCAGTAACTGAGTATCCGCGGTCACGTTATCTCTTAGCTGTTCGGGAAAGGCAATTTCATAGCAGATCGCTGGGGCCAAACGGAACCCTCCCGCTTGGATGTTTGGTTGCACGTAGGCCCCGCGACTGAAGGAAGACATCGGCAAATTGAATAACGGCGCTAGAGGTCGTAACAAGGCTTCAAACGGGACGAATTCACCTATGGGTAATAAATGATGTTTGCGGTACTGATTAGAACCATTAACCTGATAATCCCCGGCCGGTTGTTGATGGTGATGGGCATTGCCAAGCACAATCAATGAGTTATAAAAGTCCGTTTGATCAAGGCTGACAATCCCCGAGACAATTGCCGTGTTGTTGAGATTGGCGACTTTATTGGCGTTGTCCAGAAACGGTTCGACCATAGATTCTGGTGCTGGAATGGCAGCTTCGGGCCAGATAATAATATCGCTATCAAAATGTGGTCGCGACAAATCCATATATTTCAGTAAGGTGGGCCACAAAGCATTGGGATCCCATTTCATACTCTGGGGGATATTGCCTTGTACCAGCGCAACACTGACCGTGTTGCCGGTACGCTCAATGCCGTTATGATGGGGCGCTTGCCACACCGCCAGAGCCATCAGCGCGATGAGCATCGGCAGACTTATCCAGCGTCTGCGCAATAATAAAACCAAGCTGCCAGCGAGCATTGCCAGCAGCAAGCTGATCCCGAGTGTGCCGATATAGGCCGCTAACGGCTTCAGCGGACCACTATTTTGACTGTAGCCAGCCCATAACCAGGGAAATCCGGTTAGCACCCAGCCGCGCAGCCACTCGGTCAGTATCCAGAGGGCCGGAAACAATGCCAGCGCATTCCAGTGCCTAGCACGGCGTAGTGCCAGCTTCACCCATAATGCGCCAGCAAGTGCTGGGTACAACGCTAGATACAGTGCCAGCAGCGCCATCAGCAACATGGAGACCGGTAAAGGCAAACCTCCATACTGGTAAATACTGACGTGTACCCAACTGATGCCGAAGGCAAAGCTGCCCAAGCCAAAACTCAGCCACAGATAAAAGGCACGTTTCGGCGATGCCCTGTCACTTAACCACAGTACCAACGCCAACGCTAATGGATAGATTGGCCACAGGTCATATGGGGCAAAGGAAAGGCTGGTGGCCGCACCAGCAACAAAGGCAAGTACGGCATTGGCCCAGGGAGATTGCCGGATACGGCTGGCAGATGAGATCACTATGGGTTGTTTTCTTCAGAGTTGTTATTGTCGTCAGGCAGTTTAATGCGTAACTGTAGTAAGCGCCGAGTATCGGCACTGATCACTTTAAATTCAATCCCTTCAATGGTGATTTTTTCATTGCGTTCTGGCAGATGACCAAAGGCATGACTCACCAGCCCGCCAACGGTGTCAAACTCTTCATCACTGAAGTGAGTGTTAAAATTTTCATTGAAATCTTCGATGTGGGTCAGCGCCTTGACCATATAGACTTTGCTGCCTACTTTGCGAATATCCGGTTCCTCGGCTGCATCATGGTCAAATTCGTCTTCAATCTCGCCAACGATCTCTTCCAGAATATCTTCAATGGTGACGAGTCCAGAAACACCCCCATATTCATCAACCACAATCGCCATATGGTAACGTTGACTACGGAACTCCTTCAGCAGCACATCGACCCGTTTACTTTCGGGGACAACAACCGCCGGACGGATCACTTGTTCCAGGGTGAAGGGTTCATCACTGTTATTAAAACCGTATTTAATCAGGTCTTTTGCCAGCAAAATGCCTTCGATGTGATCTTTGTCTTCATTGACGACAGGGAAGCGGGAGTGGGCTGACGAAATAACGGTGTGGAGTACCTCTTCGACAGAATCGTTAAATTGAATGGCAACAATCTGCGAGCGGGGGATCATAATGTCCCGAACTCGAAGATCAGAGACTTCCAAAACACCCTTGATCATCTCGCGGGTATCTTCGGTAATCAGGTCGCGTTGTTCCGCGTCCTGAATGACTTCTACCAATTCGTCGCGATTCTGGGGTTCGCCCATGAACAACTGGCTGACACGATCAAACCAGCCCTTCTTGTGGGCGTTAGTACTCGGGGGGATATCATCACTCATAGTGGTGTCACAGTTCGTGGAAGACGAACTTTTATTGCTCCTTGTAAGGGTCAGAAAAACCTAGGCTTTCAATGAGTTCTGTCTCAATGGCTTCCATTTCTTCAGCTTCGGCGTCATCGATATGATCATAACCTAGCAGATGCAGGCATCCATGCACAACCATATGAGCCCAGTGAGCCTCTAATGGTTTGTGTTGTTCCTGTGCTTCATTCTCAACGACCGGGGCACAAATAACAAGATCCCCGATCAGTGGCAACTCAATGCCGGGAGGTGCTTCAAATGGAAAAGACAGCACGTTAGTGGGCTTGTCTTTACCACGGTAATCCAAATTCAGCTGATGACTTTCGGCTTCATCGACCAGTCGAATTGTCATTTCGGCTTCATCTAAGCGGCCGTCCAGGGCTGTGGTTGCCCAACGTAAAAATTCGGCCTCTGTCGGCAATTGCGTGGATTCAGAGGCAATCTGTAGATCTAGTGTCAGCTCAAGACTCATGTTCGGAGGATTCCGTAATATCAGAAGGTTCGGTCAGTTTATACTGACTATCGTGACGGGCACTGGCGGCCTGTTGGCGTTGTTCATAAGACTCATATGCCTCCACAATCCTCGCCACGACCGGATGACGCACCACATCTTTTGACTGGAAAAAGTTAAAGCTAATTTCATCGACATCGCCGAGCACTTCAATGGCATGGCGCAAGCCCGATTTAACATGGCGCGGCAAGTCAATCTGGGTGATGTCACCGGTAATCACCGCTTTGGAATTAAAGCCAATACGGGTCAGGAACATTTTCATCTGTTCCACAGTAGTGTTCTGGCTTTCATCGAGGATGATAAAGGCATCATTCAAAGTCCGGCCACGCATGTAGGCCAGCGGGGCAATTTCAATCACGCTGCGTTCTATCAGGCGTTCGACTTTTTCAAAGCCCAGCATCTCAAATAGTGCGTCATATAAAGGTCGCAAGTAAGGGTCGACTTTCTGACTCAGATCCCCCGGCAGAAATCCGAGTTTTTCACCGGCTTCTACCGCTGGTCGGGTCAACAGAATACGCCGCACTTCTTGCCGTTCCAGTGCATCTACCGCTGCGGCGACCGCCAGATAGGTTTTGCCAGTACCCGCCGGGCCAATACCAAAAGTAATATCGTGGCGAACGATGTTAACCACATACTGACTCTGGTTAGGATTACGCGGTTTAATCACACCCTTACGGGTTTTAATAAAATGCTCTTGAGGTTGTTCACTGTCATGGTCAGCTTCTACGGAGATAGCTTCCTGAATGGCAATGTGCACTTTTTCCGGTTCCAGATCCGGCGTGCTGCCTTTGAGTGGTGCGGTTTCTACATATAATGTGCGCAACAAATTGCTGGCGGTCAGGCAACCCTGAGGCTGGCCGACAATCTTAAAATGGTTGTTGCGGTAACTGATCTCGACACCAATACGACGTTCGAGCTGTTTGATATTGTCATCAAATGGGCCGCACAGGGACGCCAGTCGGCGACTATCCGCGGGCTCCAGATACAGATCCATGGCGGTTAATTTATGGGACAAATAAAACTCCGATAATAGATTACGCTACACTGCTCAGTTTACGAGCCTCACTGACGAAATGCCATGAGAAAAATGTCATTGGTCAGCAAGCTAAAAGGCGACCGTGGCCGCCTTTTTGTCATCACTAGGGTTGGTAGTGTTTTACTCCAAGTTCATCGGCACTTTGGTGTTTTGCCAAAATATCCACTGGCCGCAGATTGCGCCGCAGATCCATTTGATCTTCACCACGAATGAACTTACCCCGCAGTGAGTTAGGATAAACATCGGTGATCTCCACATCGACAAACGTACCAATGTGTTGGGGGTGTCCTTCAAAGTTAACCACGCGGTTGTTTTCAGTGCGGCCACGCAGTTCCATCGGATTTTTCACCGATGGCCCTTCCACCAAAATGCGTTGCACCGTGCCTAACATCTGGCGGCTGTAGCGCATCGCTTGATGCGTAATGGTGTCTTGCAGTCGTGCCAGCCGTTGTTTTTTCTCTTCCAGATCCACATCGTCCGGCAAGTCAGCCGCTGGCGTGCCGGGACGCGCGCTGTAAATAAAGCTGAAGCTATGGTCGAAATTCACTTCCTCAATCAGCTTCATGGTGTCTTCAAAGTCTGCGGCGGTTTCGCCGGGAAAACCGACAATAAAGTCGGAGCTGATCTGGATATCTGGCCGAGCTTTACGCAGACGGCGGATAATCGACTTGTATTCAAGCGCCATATGACCGCGCTTCATTAAGGTCAGAATACGGTCAGAACCTGACTGTACCGGCAGATGCAGGAAGCTCACCAGCTCTGGCGTGTCGGCATAGACATCGATGATGTCCTGGGTGAATTCAATGGGATGGCTGGTGGTGAAGCGGATACGATCTATGCCATCAATCGCCGCCACATAGCGCAGCAGTTCAGCAAAGGAGCAGATGTCACCATCAAATTTTGCGCCGCGATAGGCGTTGACGTTTTGCCCCAGCAAGTTAACTTCACGCACTCCTTGCTGTGCCAGTTGCGCCACTTCCAGAATAACATCGTCCATTGGCCGGCTGACCTCTTCACCGCGGGTATAAGGTACCACACAGAAAGAACAGTATTTGCTGCAACCTTCCATGATAGAGACAAAGGCTGTGGGGCCTTCGGCACGAGGCTCTGGCAATCGGTCAAATTTTTCGATTTCCGGGAAGCTGACATCAATAACGGCATGACTGCCACCATGTACTTGGTTGATCATCTCTGGCAAACGATGCAAGGTTTGCGGGCCAAACACGATGTCAACACAGGGCGCCCGATCTTTGATGGCTTTGCCTTCTTGCGACGCAACACAGCCACCCACACCGATAATCAAATCGGGATTTTTATCTTTGAGGCCTTTCCAGCGACCCAACTGATGGAACACCTTTTCCTGTGCCTTTTCACGAATTGAACAGGTATTGAGCAGCAGCACATCGGCATCTTCTGCTTCGTCTGTCAGGGTATAGCCCTGAAATTCGTTCAACAGGTCGGCCATCTTGGCTGAGTCATACTCATTCATCTGACAGCCCCAGGTTTTGATATGGAGTTTCTTGCTCATCAGTTTTGCGCCGCTCTCACGTACATCAAGGAAAATAGCGCGCCATTTTACCTACAGTTGTCGCCGCTTGCCAACGTTTGCCAGTAGCAAAATGGCATTACCTAGCTCCCCTGTGCTGAGTTGCGGCATAACCGGTTGTTTCTATTGTTGCTGCATGTTGGGTCAGTAATGGTGGATGGCTCGCCATAAAGCGCTGTACCATCTGCTGATTATCACTTTTGGCCGTGTCATAAATATCTGCCACCAGAGCAAAATGTAATTCGCTCATGGTTTCCGCGAATTGTTGATATAAGGCATAATTGACTGAACCTATGTAGGTTACAGTAATCACTTCTAGCTTTTCCGGCAGTTTTTCAGCCTTGCTTTGCAACGGGAACAATGCTCCGACAGCGATAAGTGCGGTGGCAGCAAAGCGGCCAAAGGATGTGATTGCCATATTCTTCTCCTAGGTTGTGATGAACCTGTACCGCACTGCGCAGGTGTTATAGATAGGACACTTAGTGCGAATCAGGAGGTTGGAATTGGGTTGCGAATTATTTCACTTTCGGGGAACGGTCGGCGTTACTAAATCCGGTGGCCGCAGCAAATAGAACGACAACAGCAGGAATGCAACAGTGACAAAACAACATCAACAGCAGGATATTGTCATTATCGGTGGTGGTATGGTGGGCGCCGCCGCAGCTGTGGGACTGGCTCAACTTGGTTTGCGGGTGGCCGTGGTGGAAGCCTGTGCCCCAGAGGCGTATGATCCAGAACAAGCGCTAGATGTCCGAGTATCGGCGGTATCACTGGCATCGGAGAATCTGCTGGCGCGGTTAGGGGCGCTTGAAGGTTTGCTACAGATGCGGCAGGTGGCTTATCGCGGCTTGGAAACCTGGGAAATGGAAGGCTGTATCACCCGCTTTCATGCTGAACAGTTGAAATTGTCGCATCTTGGGCACATCGTGGAAAATCGCCTTGTGCAGTTAGCCTTATGGCAGCAGTTTGAGCGCTATGACAAGCTGACGGTTTGCTGTCCGGCGCAGGTTACGCGCATGGTGCGCAGTTGCAGTGGTATCGAAGTGAGTCTGGATAACGGCCTAGTATTGGATAGCCATCTGCTGGTCGGCGCCGATGGTGCCAATTCATTAGTCCGCCAGTGGGCGGGGATTGGCGTGGCGGGTTGGGATTACAGTCAGTCCTGTATGTTAATCAATATCGCCACCGCTGAGGATGAACAGGATATTACCTGGCAACAGTTTACCCCGCGTGGCCCGCGTTCTTTGCTGCCACTGCCGGGACATCATGCTTCCCTCGTGTGGTATGACGATGCAAAGATGATCAAAGGGCTGATGCAGTTGTCACCTAAGCAACTGAAGCAAGCCATTGACAGTCATTTCCCGGAGCGACTCAACCGTGATTTCGAAGTGCTGGAACGTGGCAGCTTTCCGTTAACTAGACGCCATGCTAAACAGTATTATCGTGACAACCTAGTGCTGTTGGGCGATGCGGCTCACACCATCAACCCGTTGGCGGGACAAGGGGTTAATCTCGGCTTTAAAGATGTGGATACACTACTGGAAGAGGTTGCATCGGCGTTGAGTGATAACCCTGTCCAGTGGTGGGATAATGCAGTGCTGGCACGCTACCAGCGGCGGCGTTGGTACGATAACCAACTGATGATGACGGGGATGGATCTGTTCTATGCCGGTTTCAGTAATGATATCCTGCCGCTGAAACTGGTGCGCAATCTTGGACTAAAACTGGCGGATATCAATACGCCGGTGAAACAGCAGGTACTCAGATACGCGCTTGGTTTGTCCTGATTATTTGTTGCCAGCGTATTTGCAGTGTTAAAATGCCGCGTTTTTGGTCGCGGCATTGTTATTTTCCGCGATAGGTAAGTGAGAAAAACAGAAAAGATGACCACCATAAAACTGATTGTCGGGCTGGGTAATCCAGGTGCGGAATATGCCCAGACACGGCATAATGCCGGTGCTTGGTATGTGGCACAACTGGCGGGTAATTACGGCGCTAGCCTGATGCCAGAAAGTAAATATTTCGGACTTACCGCCCGTATTACAGTGAAAGGCCGTGATGTACGTCTGTTAGTGCCCACTACTTTCATGAACCTCAGTGGTAAAGCGGTTGGAGCGCTGGCGAGTTTTTTTCGCATTGCGCCAGATGAGATCCTAGTGGCACATGACGAACTGGATATGCCGCCAGGAGTGGCAAAGTTTAAGCTCGGTGGTGGTCATGGCGGTCATAATGGTCTGAAAGATATTATCGCCAGCTTGGGAAACGATAAAAATTTCTACCGGTTGCGTATCGGTATCGGCCACCCAGGCGATAAGAATAAGGTCAGTGGTTACGTACTTGGGAAAGCGCCTCAGGCAGAGCAACAACGTATTGATGCCGCCATTGACGAAGCCTTACGGGCCACCGATATTCTATACGCTGAAGATATGACCAAAGCCATGAACCGCCTGCATGCGTTCAAGGCTGAATAACGAATCAATGACATCAGGCTGCTGGCACACCAGTAGCTGTCCGGTGTAGCAATACCGGAAATTACAGTGAGATAAGGTAACTATCATGGGTTTTAAATGTGGCATCGTTGGTTTGCCCAATGTCGGTAAATCGACACTGTTCAATGCGTTAACTAAAGCTGGTATTGAAGCGGCAAATTTCCCTTTTTGTACTATTGAGCCCAATACCGGTGTTGTGCCGGTACCAGACGCACGGCTGCAAGTGCTGGCAGACATAGTGCACCCAGAGCGCGTACTGCCAACCACCATGGAATTTGTGGATATTGCCGGTCTAGTCGCCGGAGCGTCAAAAGGTGAAGGACTGGGTAATAAATTTTTGGCCAATATTCGCGAAACCGATGCTATTGGTCATGTTGTGCGTTGTTTTGAAAATGACAACATTGTGCACGTTGCCAACAAGGTGAATCCGGCCCATGACATCGAAGTGATCAACACGGAACTGGCGCTAGCGGATCTGGATAGCTGTGAACGGGCGATACTGCGGCAGCAGAAACGCGCGAAAGGCGGCGATAAAGACGCCAAGTTTGAAGTGGAAGTGCTGGAAAAACTCAAGCCGGTACTGGATGAAGGCCACATGCTGCGCACTCTCGATCTCTCAAAAGAAGAGTTAGAAGCGGTGGCTTATCTGAACTTCCTGACGTTAAAGCCTACCATGTATATCGCCAACGTTGCTGAAGATGGTTTTGAAAACAACCCCCATCTGGAGGTGGTGCGCGCTATTGCCGAGAAAGAACGGGCGGTGGTGGTGCCGGTTTGCGCTGCTATTGAATCTGAACTGGCGGAAATGGAAGATGCTGATCGTCAGGAATTTATGGCCGATATGGGGCTAGAAGAACCCGGTCTTGATCGGGTGATCCGCGCCGGTTATGAGCTGCTGGATCTGCAAACCTATTTTACCGCTGGGGTGAAAGAAGTGCGCGCTTGGACCATTCCAGTGGGAGCTTCTGCACCGCAGGCAGCAGGTAAAATCCATACTGATTTTGAACGTGGCTTTATCCGTGCTCAAGTGGTTTCTTATGACGACTTTGTGCAGTTTAAAGGCGAGAATGGCGCAAAAGAAGCCGGTAAACTGCGGGTGGAAGGCAAGACTTATATCGTCCAGGACGGGGATGTCATGCATTTCCTGTTCAACGTTTAAGGTGCGTAAAAACGCAATAAATTGTCGTGATTTGCATATCTGATGTGCAGTTTGGTGAGATTCTAAGCGAATGGCGGGAGTGCCGGGCTTCAGCCCGAAAAAGCTGTTGACCTGTAATACCTGAATAAGCATAATACGCCCCGTCCTCTCGGCAGAGGGGCGTCAAGTTATCGTGGCTATGTAGCTCAGCTGGTTAGAGCACAGCACTCATAATGCTGGGGTCGCAGGTTCAAGTCCCGCCATAGCCACCATCCTTCTCGGATGTTAAAAGAGATAAATGCGGGAGTGGTGAAATTGGTAGACACGCCAGATTTAGGTTCTGGTGCCGCAAGGTGTGAGAGTTCAAGTCTCTCCTCCCGTACCATCTTTCCTGTTATAGGAAAGCAGCCATAGAGATAACTTGCAGGTGGGGTATCGCCAAGCGGTAAGGCACCGGGTTTTGATCCCGGCATTCCCAGGTTCGAATCCTGGTACCCCAGCCATTTTTTCATAGTGTTATCTTGGGGTATCGCCAAGCGGTAAGGCACCGGATTCTGATTCCGGCATACCTAGGTTCGAATCCTAGTACCCCAGCCAATATGGCTATGTAGCTCAGCTGGTTAGAGCACAGCACTCATAATGCTGGGGTCGCAGGTTCAAGTCCCGCCATAGCCACCATGTTGCACTGTATGCCTGCAGTGAAATATCAGGCCTTCAGCCGTAAAGCTGACTTTTGGGGTATCGCCAAGCGGTAAGGCACCGGGTTTTGATCCCGGCATCCCCAGGTTCGAATCCTGGTACCCCAGCCATATTCATGTAACGATTTTTTGGGGTATCGCCAAGCGGTAAGGCACCGGATTCTGATTCCGGCATACCTAGGTTCGAATCCTAGTACCCCAGCCAATACAATGAAGCCCGTCCCATAAGACGGGCTTTTTGCTGTCTTTGTTTGAAGTATCTGGACGCTAGCCATAAAAAAACGCACCCTTAGGTGCGTTTCTATTATCACTGCGCAATTACTGGTGAAACATTGCAGAGATAGATTCTTCATTGCTAACGCGGCGAATGGCTTCCGCCAGTATGCCAGACATGGTGAGTTGTTTGACTTTACCACTGGCAGCAATTTCCGGGCGCAACGGGATGGTATCTGTCACTATCACTTCATCGATCACGGAATTGGTGATGTTTTGCAGCGCGGCACCAGAGAATACTGGGTGTGTAGCATAAGCAAAGACGCGGTTGGCACCGTGTTCTTTCAACGCTTCAGCGGCTTTACATAGCGTGCCGCCAGTATCAATCATATCGTCAACGATAATGCAGTCACGCCCCTGTACGTCACCGATAATATGCATCACTTGGGCAACGTTTGCCTGCGGACGACGTTTATCAATAATCGCTAGGTCGGTATCGTCCAGCAACTTCGCAATAGCACGGGCACGTACCACACCGCCGATATCTGGGGATACCACAACAGGGGTTTCTAGTTTTTTCTCCAGCATGTCTTCCAACAGCACTGGACTACCGAAAACGTTATCTACTGGCACGTCAAAGAATCCCTGGATCTGTTCCGCATGTAGGTCACAGGTCAGTACGCGGTCTACACCAACACTTGACAGAAAGTCGGCCACGACTTTGGCAGTAATTGGTACACGGGCGCTACGGACACGGCGATCCTGACGGGCATAACCAAAATAGGGAACCACAGCGGTAATACGGCCAGCAGAGGCACGACGCAGGGCATCGACCATCACAACCAGTTCCATCAGGTTGTCATTGGTTGGCGCACAGGTGGATTGAATGATAAAGACGTCAGCACCACGAACGTTTTCGTTGATCTGGACACTGATTTCTCCATCGCTGAAACGGCCTACCGTGGCGTCTCCTAGTTTACAAAACAGACGGTCTGCTATCTTTTTAGCAAGACTGGGGGTAGCGTTCCCAGCAAAGAGCTTTATGTCGGGCACTTTAATGAACCTCGGGCGTTTGCATTATTGTGATCTGGAGGGACAAGTGACAAGCTGTGCCCCTGAAGAAACTGTTCAGCACCGCGTCAGACGGCGCTGTAACGGCGAAATATTTGTTCCTTTTGCCACAAATCCGTGGAATGTCGTTGGCATTTGTGCCAGACACTCCAGCGCTTGTTGCTGCGTTTTGAATTCCCCGAACACACAGGCGCCTGTTCCGGTCATTCTTGACGGGGCATATTCTAGCAGCCACGCCAACGCCTTGGCAACTTGAGGAAAGGCGTTACACACCAGTGTTTGACAGTCATTTTTCCAATTTGCGGACAATAGTTCTGTCAGCGAAACCTTTGGCGTATCTCTTGGCAAATCAGGATGCTGAAAAATTTCTGCCGTCGAAACATGGACATCGGGGGCTATTACTAGATACCAGTGTTCCGGAATATCAACGGCTTGAAGTTTTTCGCCAACACCTTCAGCAAACGCAGCATGGCCGTGGATGAAGATAGGAACATCAGCCCCCAGCTTGAGCCCTAGGGCTGCCAACTGCTGATTGTCGAGCCCCGTTTGCCACAGTGAATTGAGTGCCACTAATGTGGTGGCCGCATCGGATGAACCGCCGCCAACACCACCGCCCATCGGCAGTTTTTTATCCAACCAGATTTCAGCGCCAAGATGGGTTCCAGTTTGTTGTTGGAGCAAATTTGCCGCTTTGACTATCAAATTGTCGGCATCAGCAATACTGCTCGGGAGGTTGGAGTGCAGCGAGATTTTGCTAACGGTAGTGATCTTAAAATCCAGCAGATCGCCATGTTCTAAGAATTGAAATAACGTTTGTAACTCGTGATAACCGTCAGCTCGACGACCGTTGATATGCAGAAACAGGTTGAGTTTGGCTGGTGCCGGCCAGCCTAAGGAAAGTGTTTGGGTCATAAACGCTGATTGTCCATGGGCACTTGCACGTTGGTCAGTGCCTGCCATTGATTCAATTGGATTTTTAACTGTAAATTGCCACGATCTAACCGTAGCAGACGCGGCACCGTGGTACCGCTTTGCGGCTGCCAGCCCTGATATTGAATGCGCCAAGGTGGCAAAACACTGGCATCGGTGAGTTGCAGCGGGCGTCCATTAACATCGCGACTGACCTGATAGTCATCACTGACAATTCCCAAAATCCACTGTGGCAGTTGTGTTAATGGAAATTGCCAGTGACCGAGCCGGTTTAACAACGCCTGCGGATCGTCCCCCTCATAGCTATTACCATTGACTTCCAGTTTGGCGTACCCCTCACGGCTGCTCAGTGTCAGTACGCTGGTCCCCAGCATAGTGGTCAGCTTTAGCTCATCGTTATCGGGCGTGTGTAGCCAGTATAAGTTAGTACTAAAACTTTCCTTGGGCGATTTTACCGCTAGCTTTCCCTGCAATTCCCAAGCACTGGCAGCCGCCGGGCTGGTGACTTGTGTCGCCACCCAGTTTTTGTCCGCCAAACTACTGCAGCCGCTCACGAAAATGGTCGTGATAATCCACAGCAACACTTGTATTGTCGGGCGGTAGGATGTGCAATTTGTGATGTTGGTCAAAATATTCGCCACTCATCGACCATAAATGATGGCCTATGATACGGGGGCTTAGCGGTCAGACACAACCTGTGCGTGATGACCTTTTTATCAGCAATCGCTGTTATAGCGCGGCTTGCCGCGTCATCAAGGTTAATTGCCTGATAAAATTAACCCTTTATTCACTAATAAACCTTTATTCGGTTTTGTTAAGCGTATTCTGTTTTTAGCTGGGGCAATTCAGTAGAATGGCCGCATCTTAACAAGACGCCAAGAGTCCAGAACGAGTCAGATGAGCCTTGTAGCAATTGGTATTAACCACAAAACTGCCACTGTCGACCTGCGTGAAAAAGTAGCCTTTGCCCCGGACAAGATCCATGAAGCCATGAGAAGCCTCGCCCAAGAGACGGCTTCTGGTGAAGCGGTGATAGTGTCCACGTGTAACCGCACTGAGCTGTACTGTAACACTCAGGATGTGGCGCGGGTGGTTTCCTGGCTGGAGCAGTATCATTCTCTGAGCCACGACGAAGTGGCACCGTGTCTTTATGAATTTCAAGGCCAGAAAGCCGTTCAGCATCTCATGCGGGTGGCATCTGGTCTAGATTCACTGGTGTTAGGTGAACCGCAAATCCTTGGACAGGTGAAACAGGCATTTGTCAAAGCCAAAGAGTCTGGTACCGTGGCCATGACCATGGATCGTCTGTTCCAGAACACCTTCTCTGTCGCCAAGAAAGTGCGCACCGAAACGGAAATTGGCACTGCCGCTGTGTCGGTCGCATTTGCCGCAGTGAGCATGGCAAAACATATTTTCTCATCGCTGGCGACCACCAAAGCCTTGCTTATTGGGGCCGGTGAAACCATTGAACTGGTGGCCCGCCATCTCAAGGAAAATGGTGTTGCCAGTATGGTGGTGGCAAACCGCACTTTGTCGCGTGCCGAAGCCATGTGTGAAGAGTTTGGTGCCCAAGCGATCACCTTGGAACAGATCCCAGATTTTCTCCCTAAAGCCGATATCGTGATATCCTCTACCGCCAGCCCGTTACCTATACTGGGTAAAGGCATGGTGGAAAAAGCGCTGAAGCAGCGCCGCCATCAACCTATGTTACTGGTTGATATTGCGGTTCCCCGTGATATTGAAGCAGAAGTCGCCGATCTGGATGCGGCTTATCTGTACACGGTTGACGATCTGCAAAGCATAGTGGAACAGAATATGGCCTCTCGACGTGAGGCCGCCGAGCAAGCGGAGCTTATCGCCGAAGAGCAATCACTGCAGTTTATGGAGTGGGTGCGCTCGCTAGAGTCCGTTGACAGCATTCGAGAGTACCGTACCCACTGCATGGATATTAAGGATGAGCTGTTAGAGAGAGCTATCAACAGGTTAGGGCAGGGCGCGGATGCCGAAGAGGTAATGCGCGAACTGGCTAACCGCCTCACTAACCGACTTATTCATGCACCGACACAGGCGCTAACTGTCGCCAGTCGTCACGGCGATCTCAATGCACTTGGTCAGTTAAGAACCGCGCTCGGTTTAGATAAAGACTAAGGTTAGCAACTGAATGAAGGATTCCGTTATCCGTAAGCTGGAAGGCTTACAGGAGCGTTATGAAGAAGTACAGGCACTGCTCAGTGAAGCAGATGTCATCAGCGATCAGGATCGATTTCGTACCCTGTCCCGTGAGTATTCCCAATTAGAAGATGTGGTGAAAGGATTCCGTCACTTCCAGCAGGCATTGGCGGATCTGCATACCGCCGAGGAGATGCTGCAGGAAGACGACCCTGATATGCGCGAAATGGCGCAGGACGAGCTGAAAGCGGCCAAAGCCCGCTTGGAACAGCTGGAAGGGGAATTGCAGATCCTGCTGCTCCCCAAAGATCCTAACGATGATACCAATGCTTTCTTGGAAGTTCGTGCCGGTACTGGCGGTGATGAAGCCGCACTGTTTGCTGGGGATCTGTTCCGTATGTACAGCCGCTACGCCGAAGCCCGGCGTTGGCAAGTTGAAGTCGTCAGCGCCAGCGAGGGCGAGCATGGTGGCTTTAAAGAAGTGATTGCCAGAGTCAGCGGTGATGGCGTGTATGGTCGCTTGAAGTTTGAATCGGGGGGGCATCGCGTACAACGGGTACCGGAAACCGAGTCGCAAGGCCGTGTGCATACCTCCGCCTGTACTGTCGCCGTGATGCACGAAGTGCCAGAAGCGCAAGCGGTAGAAATTAATCCTGCCGAACTGCGTATTGACACTTTCCGCTCTTCCGGGGCCGGTGGTCAGCATGTCAATAAAACTGATTCTGCCATTCGTATCACTCACTTACCAACAGGTTTGGTGGTGGAATGTCAGGATGAGCGTTCGCAGCACAAAAACAAGGCGCGGGCCATGAGTGTGCTGGCTGCACGTCTGCAGGCGAGAGAAGATGAAAAACGCGCCAGTGAGGAAGCGTCGACTCGTCGCTCATTGGTCGGCAGCGGTGATCGCTCCGAGCGGATCCGCACCTATAATTTTCCTCAAGGGCGTGTCAGTGAACATCGAATTAACCTGACGTTGTACCGTCTGAATGAAGTCATGGAAGGCGATCTGGATCAACTGATTGACCCGTTACTTCAGGAATATCAAGCTGATCAGTTGGCCGCACTCTCCGAAGAATAAGGACTGATGTCGTGACCAGAACTACAATCGCAGAAGCCCTGCAATGGGCTTCCTCTGTATTGTCCGCAACGTCAGAATCTGCTCACGTGGATGCTGAAGTATTGTTGTTACACTGCCTCGGAAAGAATCGTAGTTTTATCTATGCCTGGCCTGAACGGCAATTAACTGACGAACAACATAAGCAATTGCAACAGATGGTGGCGCGCCGCGCGCAAGGTGTGCCGGTAGCACATATTGTGGGTGAGCGCGAATTCTGGTCTCTGCCATTTATTGTCAACGAGTCTACCTTAATTCCGCGACCTGACACTGAAATCCTGGTAGAAACCGCGTTAAATCTGCCGCTGGCGGAAAACGCGGCAGTCTTAGACCTTGGGACAGGTACAGGGGCTATCGCACTGGCATTGGCCCATGAACGTCCACAATGGCAAGTGTGCGCGGTAGACAATGTTGGTGCCGCAGTAGAACTGGCCAAGGCTAATCGTAAGAACCTGGCTTTGCCTCAGGTTGAGATCCTTAAAAGCGACTGGTTCTCTGAGCTTGCGGGGCGTAAATTTCAACTGATAGCGTCCAATCCTCCCTACATTGAAGAAAATGATGAACATCTGGCACAGGGCGATGTGCGTTTTGAGCCTCGCAGTGCATTAACAGCAGGTCAGCAAGGGTTTGCCGCTTTGTTTCATATTGCCGAGCATGCCCGTGAATTTTTGCTGCCAGGTGGTTATCTGTTACTGGAACATGGTTTTACCCAAGGTCGGCGGCTGCGCGAAAAACTCAATGAACTAGGATATCTGCAGGTGGCGACGGTTCGGGATTTTGGCTCCAATGAGCGTTGTACCTTAGGTTTTTGGCCGGGGTAATCGTTCCTCCACTTGAAAATCGGCGACTTAGCCACCATCTACTTCACTGTGGAACCCGCGAACGGACAATCGTTTGGACGTGGGAGAACCATAGGGTAAACTGACGCCTTCTTTTCGCATCGGCGGTTTACAAATGGATAATTTTTACAGTGTTTACTCGGGAATTAAGTACTTTCACTTGCTGATGATTGGCCTGAGTGTCACCTTTCTCAGTGTGCGCTTCGTGTTAAGCCTCGGGCAATCTGCATGGATGGATAAAAAGTTATTAAGGATTGCTCCGCATGTGATTGATACCTTGCTGCTGCTCTCCGGCGTAACCCTGTGCTTTATGATCAAGCAATATCCATTTGTCGACACCTGGATGACCGAGAAGCTGGCGGCAGTCGTCGCATATATTGTGTTGGCCATTGCTGCCATGAAAAGCTCCCGCGGCATGTTATTCCGCATCTTTGCTTTCCTCGGTGCTATCGGTTGGCTGGTATTTGCGGCTAAAGTGGCTTACATCAAACAAGCGGTATTTTTAGGGTAATGCAAAGATTTCCTTCAGACGACAAAGCGCTTTCCCTGCCGGAAACCGCATTTGAAATGTGTCAGTATCTGGGGTTCAGTGACCTCAAACAGGTACAGTGGGCTTGGTATGAGCTTTCGGGCGCGGTGTTGAGCCATTATCTGTTTGATGAAGAACAGCGTTTTGCGGCGTTATTGAAATGGTTTTATCAGGATCTGCGTTTCTGTGAAAAAGCGGAATATTTCTCCCGTGATGCCGCAGATTTGGGGCGTTGTCTGCAAAGCCGACAAGGCAACAGCACTACGCTTGCGACGGCACTTATGTTGCTTGGGCGAGAGCTGGATCTGAAAACCGCGCTGATCTTGTTGCCGGGAACCACGGTAATGTCCTGCCAGTTAGCGGGAGAACTCCATTACATCGACCCATTGACCGGTAACCGCCTTAATCGGAAACAGTTGCATGCGCTGGTACGTGGTGAACTAGGCAACTGGGCCGCTATGAAGGATAGCTATCTCAAGCCTGCCTCTGTCAAACAGGTGTTAACTCGACTGCTGCATGAACTTAAAGCCGGTTGCATTGTTGAGCACAGATTTGAGTCGGCACTGGAATGTTGTAATCTGCTCCTCGACTGGTATCCAGATGATCTAAATCTGCACCGTGAACGTGCTTTTATTGCGCAGCAGTTGGGCGCCATTCAGGTGGCAACGGCTGATCTGCAGTATTTTATCGATAACAATCCGCATGATCCGATAGTCGAACTGGTGAAAATGCAGTTACAGGAACTCGGTGAAGAAACTCAGGTATTTCACTGATATCCAACAGCGGTTACGCCAATTACACTATGTTATCTACACGGAACATAATCACTATTTAGGGAGAGCCTCTGCCTTATGACGACCGCTCTGGTTACCAACGACGCAACGGCGCTGGGAATTTTGGCCGCCATACTGGGATTTGTGTTTTACACGAACAGCAGTGAACATCCATTCTGGCAAAAGTTTTACCGTTTTGTTCCGGCGCTGCTGCTCTGCTATTTTTTGCCGTCGCTGCTGAACACTTTTGGCATTGTCGATGGCCATAGCTCTAAACTCTATTTCGTCGCTTCCCGTTATCTGTTACCTGCCTGTCTGGTGCTGCTTATTCTCAGTGTAGATCTGAAAGCCATTCTTAGTCTCGGTCCCAAGGCGTTGGTGATGTTTCTGACGGGCACTTTCGGCATTGTGATTGGCGGTCCAGTAGCGCTGTTGCTGATGTCGCTTGTTGATCCATCATTAACAGGAGGCCATGGGCCAGACGCTGTATGGCGCGGTATGACTACCTTGGCCGGGAGCTGGATTGGCGGTGGTGCCAATCAGGCAGCGATGAAAGAAGTCTACGAAGTTGGTGGTAACATCTTTTCGGTAATGGTGACGGTGGATGTGATCGTCGCCAATATCTGGATGGCCGTGTTGCTTTTTCTGGCGGCTAATGCCAAAACCATTGATGCTAAAACCGGTGCTGATACCCGTGCAATTGATGCCCTGCGCCACAAAGTGGAAACGTACCATGCGGAGAATGCTCGGATCCCCAGTCTGCGAGATCTCATGCTGATAGTGGCCATCGGCTTTGGCGTCACCGGGATTGCTCATATGTGTGCTGACTGGCTAGCACCTTTCTTCAGTGAACACTATCCGTGGACGGAAAAATACAGCCTGACTTCGTCATTTTTCTGGCTGGTAGTCATTGTTACTACCATAGGACTGGCCTTGTCTTTTACGCCATTACGGCATTATGAGGCCGCGGGCGCTTCCAAAGTGGGCTCTGCATTTTTGTATGTGCTCGTGGCAACCATTGGCCTGCATATGGATGTCACTAAAATAATGGATACGCCAGAGTATTTTTTGCTTGGCATTATCTGGATGATTGTCCATGCGGGATTAATGCTGCTGGTGGCGAAACTTATCCGTGCGCCGCTGTTTTATATGGCGGTAGGTAGTCAGGCCAATGTTGGGGGCGCGGCATCAGCACCGGTGGTAGCTGCCGCGTTTCATCCAGCGCTGGCACCGGTAGGCGTGTTGTTGGCGGTATTCGGTTACGCGCTAGGGACTTACATGGCTTGGCTCTGTGGTCAGCTGTTACAAGTGGTAGCGAGTTGGTAAAGAATTTTTTTATGAATATTCATGTGCTGCAGGGCAGCCATTGAGAGAGATGCGGTGATGACCATGAAAAACATCAAGCTCGGCAATATTGAGATCGCTAACGACAAGCCATTTGTGCTATTTGGTGGCATGAACGTGCTGGAATCGCGAGATCTGGCGCTACGAATTGCAGAAACCTACGCCGAAGTGACTCAGAAACTCGGTATCCCTTATGTATTCAAGGCCTCGTTCGACAAGGCAAATCGCTCCTCTATCAACTCCTATCGGGGACCTGGTATGGAAGAAGGGTTGAAGATCTTTCAGGAGATCAAAGACACCTTTAACTTGCCGTTGATCACCGATGTGCATGAGCCATATCAATGTGCGCCAGTGGCCGAAGTGGTTGATATCATCCAGTTGCCAGCGTTTTTGGCTCGGCAAACGGATTTAGTGGTAGCCATGGCCAAGACCGGGGCCATTATTAACGTGAAAAAACCGCAATTCCTCGCGCCCCATGAAATGCGCCACATCATCAAAAAATTCAATGAAGCTGGCAATGATGAGATCATACTGTGTGAACGTGGCAGTTGCTTTGGCTACAACAATCTTGTGGTGGACATGCTGGGTATGGATGAGATGAAGCAGAGTGGTTACCCGGTTATATTTGATGCCACCCATGCACTGCAGCGCCCAGGTGGCCGCGCAGACTCCGCTGGAGGTCGCCGTGCCCAAGCCACAGAATTGGCGCGCAGCGGGATGGCGTTAGGGCTTGCGGGGTTGTTTATTGAGGCGCATCCTGATCCCGACAATGCCAAGTGCGATGGCCCCTGTGCGCTGCCGTTGCATCTGCTGGAAGCCTATCTAAGCCAGATGAAAGTGGTTGATGATTTAGTGAAAGCTTTTCCGGTGTTGGATACCAGCAAGTGACCGTAAGCCGCAGTGACCTGTAATATGCTCAAATGCCCGGTAGTTGCTGGGCATTTTTGTGTCTTTTTTCAAATTCTCGTCTGGATCAAATCATGTGGATTCTGTTTACCCTGATGGCTGCTTTTATGCAGGCATGGCGCAATGCTTTTCAAAGTCGACTGAGTCGGGATGTTAAAATTGCCGGGGTGACATTAGCGAGGTTTCTGTATGCCAGTCCGTTGGCAGCGCTTTATTTGGGGCTACTGTATCTGTGGCAACCTGCTCCGTGGCCGCAACTATGGGGTTTAGGTGGATTGTATATTTTAGGCGCGGCCTTGATGCAGATCCTTGCTACCGCATTAATGGTAAAGCTGTTTAAGCTGAAAAACTTTGCCGTGGGGGCTGGTCTGGCAAAAAGTGAAGCGTTGGTGGCAGCGATCCTTGGGACATTCATCTTTGGCACACATCTAAGTTTATTGGGATGGGTCGGTGTCTTTATCGGGGCGCTGGCGGTATTCCTGCTGAGTGTCGGTGATAGTTGGCGCAGCATGTCTTGGTCCACGGTGTTGCTGGGGATAGCGTGTGGCAGCGGCTTGGCGCTGACCTCCTTGTGGGTGCGTGAAGCTAGTCTGGTGTTGGGCTTGCCTTTTCCCCATCGTGCGGCCTGGGTGTTATTGCTGGTGATCCTGACGCAAACGTTGCTGTTACTGCTTTGGTTGTGGTTGACGGATCGCAATACCTTACAAGCGCTTTGGCAGCGTCCTAAGCTGACCGTCGCTACCAGCATCAGTAGTTTTATGGGGTCGCTTGGCTGGTTCAGCGCTATGTCGTTAACGGCGGTGCCTTATGTGAAGACGCTTGGACAGGTGGAAGTGTTTTTCATGATGTTTATCTCTTACTTCTGGCTGAGGGAAAAAGTAAGAGTTAAAGATATTGGCGGCCTGTTGTTGATTGCCTTGGCCGCCATTTTAGTGTTGTGGCGTTAACTTATTCAGCGGCGACTGGATCAAGTCCTGCCTGACGAATACTGGTAATCACGTATGGGGTATCTGAGGCAAGATAGTGGATTAACGCTGCGGCTTCTTGCGGATGCAGGCTGCTCTTGGTTACTCCGGCAGAAAAAGTAGTTACTTTTTGATATTTGCTAGGGATAGGACCAACCAATTCAGCCCCTTGAATGGGTAATATTTCGCTGATTTGTTGGAACCCGATTTCCAGTTGTCCATCAGCGACTAAACTGGCAACGCGTTTACTTAATACCCGGGTACTTTTCGGTTCGATCATTTGCCACAGGCCCATCTCCGGCCACAGTTTAGTCGACAAATAAGTACCGCTGGCACTGGCGGAATAGCCAATAGTTTTGGCTTCATTCAGCACCTTAATGAAGTTTTCTGGCGTACTGATATCCGGTTTTTTGGCCCCTTTTTTCACACACATGCCAATGCGTGAACGCACTAAATCTGTGCGAGTATCTTTGCTGACGAAGTCTTTATTGGTCAGTTTATCCAGTGAACTACGAGACAGGATCAGTACATCAAACTGTTCGCCGCGCTTGAGTCGCTCAGGAATCGAGTCCACCGCACCACCTGACGATGAACCATAAGAGATATCGATGTCCAGCCCGGTATCTTTTTCCAGTTGCGGCTCCATGGCGGTGAGAGTGCCAGCAAATCCTCCAGAAGTGATAACTTTGAGTTTTACAGCGGCTTCAGCAGCATAACTACCCAAACTTAATATCGCGGCCAATAACACCGGCCCTAAACGATAAAAAATACCTTTCATAGTGTCATCCTTTGTTATTAAAAGGTGCGGTCCGCCGGAGCGGACCGCGGGGGTAGGCACCTAAGTGCCTTAGGGACGTTATTTCTATTTCTTCAATGCGTTTTCGGCAGCGTTTTCACCGGCAATTTTGCCAAATACCACGGTGTCAGCGATGGCGTTACCACCCAGACGGTTGTATCCATGTACACCGCCAGTTACTTCTCCGGCTGCATAAAGACCTTTGATTGGCCAGCTCTGCAGATCGAGTACTTCGGCTTTGGTGTCAATGGCAACACCGCCCATGGTGTGGTGGATACCAGGGGCAACCTTTACTGCATAGTAGGGAGGTTGTGTCAGGTTTAATGGCATGTCTTCACGGTGGAAAGCTTTATCGTCTCCGGTTTTCTGATATTCGTTGTAGTCAGAAATGGTACCAGCTAACAGTTTGGCGTCCATTTTGGTTAGCTTAGCCAAGTCTGCAATGGTGTCTGCTTTTTTAAGCATCTGTAAGTGGTCATAGCCGCGCACCATTTTGGCTTTTTTATACAGTTGATTATCAAATACCAACCAAGCAAATTTCCCTGGTTGCTTCAGAATGGCATCAGACGCACGGTCACGAGTGGTCAATTCACTAACAAAACGTTTACCTTCAGCGTTGACCATAATGGCACCAACACCGCGTACTGTTTCTGAAATCAGAATACGGCTGTCCATTCCGATAGTTGGGTGAGCCTGGATCCAGTCAATATCTGTCATGCTGGCACCAATCTCTTTGGCCATATTGATACCATCACCAGTAGCAGTAATATTGTTAGAACTGGTCATTCCTTTAAAGGTTGGACGGTAGAAGGCTATCATCTGTTTGTTGTAGCCATAGCCGCCGGTAGTTAATACGACTGACTTAGCACTCAGCATGTAATAACCACTGTGTTTCCCGTGTACCACTACCCCAACAATCTGGTGGTCGTCGTTAAGTACCAGTTTTTCTGCACGGGAGTTCAGGCGGGTTTCTACGCCATATTTGTCTGCTGCTTTGCGCAGTGCCTGGACGATAGTTGGACCTGCACTACGACCATCTGCAGGTCGATGCGTACGGTCAACGCGAGCACCACCAGAGCGCTTCAGGTCATCCATGTTGACGCCTAAAGACTCTAGCCATTTCACCCCTGCGGCTGATTGTTCAGCAAGAATTTCCACTAATTTAGGGTCATTGGCATAGCGGCCGCCCTTCATTGTGTCTTCCACAAACCATTCCACTTTGTCTTCTACGTGGTGGGCTTTTTGTTGTGGTGTTCCAACGGCGTTCATACCACCAGCAGCCAACATAGAGTTACCGCCACTGAACGGCGCTTTTTCTACGAGAATGACTTTGGCACCAGCTTGTTTTGCCGCAATTGCGGCGTTATAGCCGGCACTGCCTGCACCGATAACAACAACATCTGTGCTCTCGATAGGGCCTTTAGCGATAGCTTGCTGAATTTTTTCCTGATCCCATTTTGCATCCCAAGCTTCTTTTTTCTTGGCATCATTAAATGGAATTTTAAGATCGAAAGAGTGACATTCATTACAGTAAACTTTTGACTGCTCATGGCCCTTGTGGCAGCTCGTACAATGGATGTCGCCCAAGTGTGAGTTATGTGGATCGATCTTTAATTTTGGATTTTTCAGCGCTGAATAGTCACCATGACAGCTCAGGCATTGCCCATTAATATAGTTTTCACTGTCATCGGCAACTTTCCCTGGCGTTTGATGACAAGTTTTACAACCATCACCTTTGTCTTTGTGAAACGAGGCTAAATCATTAGCTTTAGCTTCTGCATTGCCGATACCGGCTAGACACATTAGGATCAAACCACTTAACACTGCAAATTTCATGATGTTCCCTTTTTCTTGTATAGATAAAACTTAGTATATGGTGCAGGTTATTCATGATTAAAAAGTTGAATTAGATCTGCTTTATTTTTTGTTTATTTATTATTTAAGTTGGTTTAAGAAAAAATTAACTCAAGCTTTAAATATTTTTTAATGCTGTTTTTTAAATTCTTAAGATGGTTTTAGATCTAGTTAATTGTGATCGGGTTGTAATTCTTTTATTGACTATTTTATCTATTCTTTGCAGCGATTTTTATAGTTACCACAGGAATATTTTTCAATGAAAAAAACAATTCTGGCAGTCAGTCTTATTACCGCCGTTTTCCCTGTTTCTCATGCATTTGCGAACGAAACGCAGTTTTACGGTCGTGCATGGCTTGGGTTAACATATTCAGATAACGGATTACTTGCCAATCGCAAAGAGAATGGCACCCAGCTTGAGAATTTCGCCTCTTTCATCGGTTTGAAAGGGGAAGAAAAATTAAATGATAGTTTGAAACTCATTTATGTTGCTGAAGCCGGAACCGAAGGTTACTACGAAACATCAGAACTATTTACTGCAAGAAATACCTATATTGGTGTTGCTGGTAATTATGGCTCAATGGTTTTTGGTCGTAATGATACCGTGTTTAAGAAAACAGAAGGTAAAGTAGACCAGTTTAATATTACATCTGCAGATATGGCCAAGTTGATTTCTGGAAATGATCGTCTTGGTGATTCTGTTACTTATTATTCTCCTAAATTATCAGGGATTCAATTCGGCGCCAGTTATCAATTCGCTGACAATGTCGATAACAGTTCAGGTAACTATGCCCTGAGTGCTACTTTAGGCGACAGTCATCTTAAGAAAGATAACTATTATGTGGCATTGGCCTATGCTGATGGTTTAAATCAGTTAGACGCGTATCGTGTGGTGGGTGGTGTTAAGTTAGCGGGTATTCATTGGGGCGCACTGGTTCAACACGCTAAATCAGACAAATATGAAAATCTTGATGGCAATAGCTATATGTTGAGTGCGGCTTTGCCTTTTGATCAGTACCAAGTGAAAGTGCAGTATCTCTATGACCGAGCCGGTTTAGGTAAAGTCACTAGCAATATTGCAGATAAAAAAAGTGTCACTGATACCAGCAGTTACCTGTTGTCTTTAGGGTTGGATTACATGCCATCCAAAGCGACTACTATCGGTGTGATTGCCAGCTACCTTAACGGTGATGTCACTGACAAAAATGGTTATCGGGACTATGACGACAACCAATTTACTGTCTATTTAAAACAGATTTTTTAACTATTCCGCGTGTCAGTATCACGCGCAAATGAACATTCGCCGCATTGATCAAGGTTTGTCGGCAGAGTAAATGCTAGACTCTGCTGACAAGCACAAGTGGAACTGATTAATGAAAGTCACCTTAAAACAGTTGCTGGTTTTTAAAACCATTCAACAAGAGGGGCAGATCTCTAAAGCGGCAAAACAACTGCATATGTCGGTGCCTGCGGTGAGTATGGCGCTAAAAGAGCTGGAAAGCATATTGGAAAGCCGCTTATTTGAACGCACCTGCAGTGGCTTACAGTTGAACCAGCAAGGCGAATTATTATTACCGTACGCTAATGAGATGCTAACAACGAGTGAGCAACTGGAGCAGGTTTTCTCCGCTTCGGCGTCTGGTGTCGTTGGCAGTGTTACGATTGGTGCATGTAAGACTGCGGGCAACTATGTACTATCGCGTATGTTGCCGCTGTTTCATATGCGCTTTCCGGCGACACAATTGCGGCTGGTAATCAACGACTCCAACAGTATTGAACGGATGTTGGTCGAACGAGAAATGGATCTGGCCTTTGTGGATGCTAAGCCCAGTTTAGCGTCTGTTTGCAGTGACATGTGGTTAAAGGATCGCATTTGCATTGTGTGCGGGGCGGATAATCCACTGGCACAACAACCCATCACTACCGAACTTTTATCACAGCAGGTCTGGTATCTGGATGAGTCTGCCACAGTTTCGCGGGTGCGCGCTATTCAACTGCTGCACAGTTGTGGGATTGTCCCTTCACAAAACATTACGATGACGACACTTGGCGCTATCAAACGTGCCACCGCTAGTGGCTATGGTGTCAGTGTGTTGCCTTATATGTCTATAGATGCCGAGTTGGAGCGTGCTGACTTAGTCGAATTATCGGTCCCTGGTTGGGATTTTGAGCGCAATTACTGGATGATATACCGTGCAGATGAAGCGCTATCTCCCGCTTGTTGTAACTTTAAGGAGTTTGCCAGCGACAATTGCGATGCGCTGCGCCATTTATGCTAAAGATCACCAACGATTTCCAGCTGTTTGGCGTGTTATGTCTCTTTCTCGGCGGTATCTTTTATACCGCCGGGCTAAAAAATCGGTTTTTTATCGCGCTATATAAGTTGATACCGGTGATGGTTGCCTGCTATTTTTTGCCGTCACTGCTTAATACTTTCCACCTTATCGAGATCCCCGACTCCCATCTGTTTTTACTGGTGCAAGATTACTTGATGCCTGCCTGTCTTTGCCTGTTGCTGTTGGGCTTGAATATCCGTGCAGTATTTAGCAGTGGCGGTAAGTTGCTGTTGTTATTCTTTATTGGCAGTGTTGGTGTTTTTATTGGTGGTCCTCTGGCGTTGCTGGCGGTGACTCATTTTCGGCCAGAAATGTTGCTGGAGCAGGGCGATAACAGTTTGTGGCGAGGCATGGCAACCTTGGCGGGTAACTGGGTCGGCGGTACCGCCAATCAACTGGCTATCAAACAGCTATTTCATGTTGGCGATGATATTTTTGGTGTGTTTGTGACCGTCAATGTGTTGCTGTCTGGAATATGGATGTCATTACTGCTTTTGTTGGCACCCCATGAAACACAAATTAATCGCTGGTTGCGGAGCGCTTCAATCATCCCAGTCACTAGTGCCGAACAAGAAACCGAACGTGTAGCTGATTTACGGCATTTGATGCTGTTGCTGTGTATGCCGTTATGTCTTGGTGGATTGGCCCACGCTATTTCTGGGTTTCTAGCACAATGGTGTGCCTCATTCTGGCCTGGTGCCAGCCAGTATCAGCTGCATTTGCCTTTTCTGTGGCGGATGGTGATTCTTACAACCGGCAGCGTATTGTTGTCATTGAGCCCGGCGAGAAAATTGGCGGTCTATGGTGCCGATAAGATAGGTTCAGTTTGCCTGTATCTGATGCTGGCAATTATGGGACTGAAGATGAATATCGCCATGTTGCTGCAGTTACCTTGGTTTTTTGTGATCGGCGCAATCTGGTTGCTGATCCACATAGCGGTAATGCTATTAGCTACCTGGTATTTGCGGTTGCCATTTGGTTACATGGCGATAGCCAGTCAGTGTAACTTGGGTGGGGCGGCTTCTGCTCCAGTGGTTGCAAGTGCCTATAACAAAGGGTTGGTGCCATTGGCACTGCTGATTGCGGTTTTTGGCTATGCCTGGGCGAATTTTGTTGCTTGGGCTTGCGGTCAATGGCTACAACGTATTAGCTGAGTTTGTAAGCACTTTACCTGGGCTACTAGTGATTGATTAACTGGAAGTTCAACATCATGTTGCTGCGCCAGTTGTAATAGATAACCGTTAATCGCGTCGATCTCTGTCAGACGCTGGTGTTGTATGTCTTGCTGCATGGAGGAATAGTTGGTAGCGGTAAGGCTAATCACCTGATTCACCCGTTGCAGCAATGTATCGTTGTCGAGGCTTAAGCCTTCAAATTTTGCAATCTTGACCAATTCGGCAATCACCGTCTGGATCTGCTGTTGGTAATGCTTTTCTGCCAGAGCCCCATTGGGGATATTATCAATGGCTGTTAGTGGGTTAATCGCCGCATTGACGGCCAGTTTGCCCCATAACGCTGGCATAATATCATCACACCATTCACTGTCAGGAATCGCCTGCAATAACTGTGACTGCAGTTTTTTGGGCATTGCAGGCCCAGTGATATCGCCTAACTGAGTAATGCCGCTACCGGTATGGCGTATCTGGCGTTCACCTATCCGCAGAGCTCCTTGGCTGGTGGTGCCCAGCGACAGACCTCGCCCCGCTAACAGTGGTATTAACTGGCGATGAGGGCCAAGGCCATTATGCAGTAGCAGCAGTTGACAGTGTTGCGACAGTTTTGGCAGCAATGCCGATAACGTATTGACAACTTGGTATGCCTTTAACGTTACGATCAGTAAACTAATATTGCTGAACTCGGTGGCTGCGGCGTCAATAGCTAGACAGGGAAACATACGGCAATAACTACCGTCCCTGGTCTCTAACGTGAATTTTTGCAATGGTTGGCAGCACTTGTCTGGACGTACAATCAATAGTGGCTGACAACCGCTGCTTGCCAGTTGATGCGCCAGCAATTGGCCGATAGCACCCGCGCCGAGAATCGCGATGGTCATTGTCGGTGCCCGCCAACGCGTTTGGGCCGCCGCACTTGATGCCAGACGCCAAGCAGTAAATAAAACAGTGCTACGCCTGCCATATCCGCCATAAAGTCCTTCACGTCGGCACTGCGATAAGGCAGAAAAGACTGCACAACCTCGATAAGCATGCCGTAAAACGCCAGTTCTAGTACAATCCAATACCAGCGTGGGCGGTACGCCTGATACGCTAGCCATGCCAGCATGAAAAAGCTACCGATATGGCCGACCTTGTCGAGGTTAGGAATATTCTGTGGATAGCTGGGTTTGGAGAATACCAGATAACTGACTAGCAATACTGCAGCCAATAAGGCGATACGAAAAACTAGCTGTCGTTTAATCACATTCACATCGATGTCAGGGAAATCTGCTATTCATGATATGCAAAAGCCCCTTAGGCTGTCACTCGTAACCGCACATCAGTTCAGCTGATCTTCAACATGCAGTAAACTAAGGGGCAGAATTAGGACAGGAATAAGACGAGATTATGCCTTCATTTGATATTGTGTCGGAAGTAAATGCCGTAGAACTGCGTAATGCGGTAGATAATAGTCGGCGGGAGCTGGATACTCGCTTTGATTTTCGCGGTGTGGAATATGATGTTGAACTCAAAGATTTTGTGGTGACGTTGTCATCTGAATCGGATTTCCAGTGTAAACAGATGGTGGACATTCTGCGCACGCAGTTGAGTAAGCGCAATGTAGATCCCAAAGCGATGGAAGTGGATGAGAAAATCGTTCACACCGGTAAAAGCTTTGCAATGAAAGTGCGTTTTAAGCAGGGCATTGAGACGGAAACCGCTAAAAAGCTGGTAAAGCTGATTAAAGACAGCAAGCTGAAAGTGCAGGCGCAGATCCAGGGCGACTCTGTGCGGGTTACCGGTAAAAAACGCGATGACTTACAGGCAGTCATGGCGCTGGCGCGTAATGCCGAACTGGGTCAACCGTTTCAGTTTAACAACTTCCGTGATTAATCCTCGGGTTGTTTTACTGGGACTGTGCTAATTTCCGCTGAGGCTGGTGGTTGGCGATCTGCCAGTTTCACCAGTAACAGCACCGGCAATCCGATGATACTGGCACTGATGAAGAAATTCACATAGCCGAAGGCATTAACCCACTCCCCAGAAAAACCCGCTACAAATTTCGGGAATAACAGCATAATCGACGACAGCAGCGCGTATTGTGTGGCGCTGTAGCCTGCCCCCGTCAGGCTCGACAGATAGGCAATAAATGCGGCAGTGGCTAATCCGCCACTGAAGTTATCGGCGGAGATCGCCACTGTCAGCAACGGCACGTTATAACCCACATACGCTTGTAGGGCGAATAGCAAGTTAGTAACGGCCACCAGAAATGCGCCGACATAAAGAATTTTCATGGTGCCATAACGCGCTACTAGTAAGCCACCAACGCCAGAACCCACCAGTGTCATGATCAGTCCATATATCTTGCTCAACGTGGCGATTTCTTCCTTGGAAAAGCCCATATCGACGTAAAATACATTGGCCATAATCCCCATCACAATATCGGAGATGCGGTAGCAGGAAATGAGCAGCAGGATAATAATCGCGTGGCGACCATAACGCTTGAAAAAATCAATAAATGGTAGCGCTACTGCGGCATATAACCAGGCCAGTAGCCCGGCAACCGGCCGTGAATGCTGTTGGCGCAGATGTTGTTTCATGCGGATCTCATCACCGCAGGCTTGACGCACATCGACTTGCGGCTCACTGGCAAAAAAACTGGTTACCAAGCCGATCGCTATTAGCCCCGCCATTATCAGGTAAGACGTTTGCCAACTGTTGAGATCATAACTTTCCGGTGTCGGTGACACCCAGGCGGCAATCGTCAACGCGCCTGCAGTGGCAATGATCATGGCACTGCGATAGCCCACTTGATAAGCCGCAGCTAACGCGGCCTGCATCCCCTCCGGTGCCGACTCGATGCGAAAAGCATCAATGACAATATCCTGAGTTGCAGAGGCAAATGCCACCGCTAATGCACATAGTGCCAGATGCGTTAGATCGCTACGTGGGTCGCTGCTGGCCATACCAAGAATTGCCAAGATCAGCAGTAGCTGTGAGAAAATCATCCAGCCGCGCCGACGGCCAAACCACTGGCTAAGCAGCGGTAACTGTAGTCGGTCTACGAGTGGAGCCCAGGCCCATTTAAACGCGTACATTAATGCTATCCAGCTGAAATAGCCGATTTCTGCCCGATCAACACCGGCTTCTCTGAGCCAGAAGGATAAGGTGGAAAATACCAGCATCAGCGGTAGCCCGGAGGAAAATCCCAGCAACAACATTATCAACACCCGGCGGTGCAGATAGATAGCAAACGTCTTTTTGAGCGTGGATAAGCGGCTAATAGACATGACGATACGACTGGGAAATGAAGGCACTAGCTTAAAAGTCTGCGTCAGTGACTGCAAGCTAGCACCGCACAATTGTTGGTGTTCCGCATTAAAGCGGTATTACTTACGTGATTTTTGCTGCTGGACGCACACCTGAACAGCCATCAGGGAAGCTTCCCTTCCCAGCGAGGAAAGCGCAGCATTGACGTAACTGTTGACGCAGATATTGATTGCCTAGCAACGCCCACTCCGGCCATTTTTCAAAACTGTACAGCAAAAACCAAAATACTCGTTCAAGATCTGATTGGGCTTCACCGTTGTTGCCGAGCACAAACCATTCTTCGAGGGTGTCCCATAGGTACAGATGTAACTCTGTTAAGGGGATCTGTTGCTGGTAAAATCCTTCTCCATAGGCAGCCAGTTGCGGAGCCTTGAGCTGGATGAAGTCATCCGTTGTCATCAATCCAAGTCCCAATAATCATCTTTGTTAAAAGTATAGCGGTTGTTTATACCACAGCAGATCACGGCATAGGGAGTAATGTCGCTTTTTTTAGTATGATTGGACTAAGCGGCACATCTTCCCATTGCAGAGCAGCGTTAGGTCCGGTTGGCACTTGCGCCATTTTCTGCAATACATCCAGCCCTGCAGTAACTTCACCAAAAACGGCGTAACCCCAACGTTTAGGGGACGGATCCAATTTGGTATTGTCAGCTACGTTAAAATAGAACTGACGTGTCGCCGTGTGCGGGTCATTTTCTCTCGCCATTGCTATGGTGCCAAGTGTGTTTGACAGGCCATTTCCTGATTCGTTAAAAATCGGTTTATCTTCTGGCAACGTTTTGAGTTGCGGATCGTAACCGCCGCCTTGTACGACAAAATCTTTGATAATACGATGGAAAATAGTGTTGTTATAATCGCCTCTGACCACATAGGTCAGAAAATTATTAACGGTGAGCGGCGCACGACTACGATCCAACTCCACGACAATTTTCCCCATGCTGGTATCCAACTCCACTTTGGGGTACAGATTGTCTTGCTGCAGATCTAGCGCCAGCACCATAGGTGAACTTAACAGCAATAACAGAGTAATAAGCCAACGGGTCATTACATATTCCTTGTCAGACAGTGGTTAATTTTGTTGTAGAAATTGGTTCAGCTCTGGGTCGTTAATTATTTCCGCCGATAACTTAGTCATCAGTTTATTGATGTCCAGTTCCAATGTCGCAAAATCGGCACTGAGAGGACCTTTCATGCGACTGGTGGCCGAATAACGTTTGCTGAACGTATGGCTGCTATTACTGGCCTGTACGCTGATAGCGAGATTGGTGACCGCTTCAAATCCCAGCAGCGATTCATCCACATCTGTTTGAAGTTGCTCAAGCCGTAGTTCAAGCGTGGTGGCACTCGCCGGATCTATCTGATAACCCGCAGTGTTGAATCCTTTGCGGAAAAACTGTTCGGTCAGGCCTCGCATGTCCTGCATGGTTCCCACCAAACGTGGCGGTTTTTCATCATTAAAGCGCACGACATAGTTAATGGTGCGCAGATCGCTAGCCGTCAGCGTCAGTGGCGTTGGCTGATGGGTCTGAACCTGTATTTGGGGTTGTTCAGGTCCGAGCGCGATTTTTTCCGGTCCCTTACTGGCACATGCCGACAACATCATGCCGATAGCCAGCGCAGTAATAATACTTTTCATATCAAAAACTCATCTGTATCGAGGCAGGCGAACAGCATAACAGATTTCTGGCGCTGCAGAAGTCCGCTGAACCAACCACTTTTAATGTTGACACATGCGGGGTAGAGTGGCGTTAAGGGTATGGCAACAAGAGTATTACTCATGTGGTCTGAAGACATTACTCCGGTTAAAAATCCCGCCAGTGGTGTGTTTACCCGGGAAGCACCTCAGTCGCTGGTTATGGGGGGAATGCCGGTGTTTGGGCATTTTGACGGTATGGTGAAAACACTCGGGTTGGAGCAGTTTCATCTGACTGACGAACTGGACAAACCATTGCCGCACTGGCAACAACGGCTGCACTTTAAGCAACAGGAGTTTATCTCTGTCCACAGCAGTCGCTACCTTCTTGGCGTTGGCTTAACTGACATTGGCTATAGCAATAGTGGCTACTGTTATCTGTTTGATCAGATCTCGGGCAAGTTGTTTCAGCAAAGGTGGCAGTACCCCATAGCGCTCAAACGACACTTGGCTTATTCACCCTGGCAGGGCATTAGCAACGGCAAAGGCATTGTCATTAAACGTGAACAGGGACAATGGCAGCTAATTCTGCGGTTATCGTTACAGCATGTGGATATTAACGCGGAATTGACCTTGACCCCAGGAGCGCTGAGTCTGCCTATGACTTTGTGCTGCCCCAGCGGTTACAACGGCTGGAGTTATGCGCAGCAACACAGTGGACTAAAACTCTCTGGGCAACTGGCAATCAATCATGAGCCGCAGCCGTTATCGCGCACGCGGGGGGGATATGGTTTCTGGGCGGGTTACACTGCGGGGCAAAGTCACTGGCGTTGGGTCTGTATTAATGGTGATTATGCCTCTACGCCGCTCGCGTTGAACTTGGCGAGTGGTATTAATGATACTGGATCTTGCCAGAATGTGTTGTGGCAGGACGGTGCTCGGCATTTGTTAACGCCGGTACATTTTAATGTCGATCATCGCTCTGGTCGAGAAGGGCGCTGGCGTATCTGGTCGGAACGGGAAGAATTGGATTTGTGGTTTACACCCACCAGTCATTTCCAAATGCGGCAACGGGGCTTGCGCCATCGGATGTTAAGACGCCATTACCATGGAATGTTTGAGGGTTGGGTCCGTGATGGTACCGGTCAACAGCAGTCCGTAAAACAGCAACCGGGGATTGCAGAAGACTTTTTTGCTAGCTGGTGATAACCGTGACCTGGCCGGAAAACTCAGTTAAGCTGGTGCCCTTTTGTGCATAATTGGACGTCATGGAGTATCCAATGAAGCTGTTTCTTTTTGATCATTGTCCCTTTTGTGTCAGAGCCATGATGCTGACCGGACTCAAACAACTGGAAGTGGAATGGGTCTATCTGCTAAATCATGATGTGCAGTCAAGACTTGATAAAATTGGGGCTAATCAGGTGCCGATATTACAAAAGCCAGACGGCAGTTATATGGCTGAAAGTTTGGATATTGTGGCTTATCTGGATCATGTCGATGGTCAGCCTGTGTTGCAGCCTTCGACCCAACAAGCTGCTATTCAGCATTATCTGACCGAATCCGCCTATAGTAGCAGCCGTTTGCTTTTCCCCCGCGATGTGTGTTTGGGATTACCTGAGTTTGCGTCAGATGCCGCAGTTGAGTGGTTTACTCAACGTAAATCGGCAATCATTGGCATCAGTTTTGATGAGGCGCTGGCTAGTACCAAGACTTATCTCGAAGGTTTATATAAATGTTGGCCGTTGCTGGAAGATATTCGTCTGCCATCGTCTTTAGATAATCGATTGAGTTATGACGATGTGCTGCTATTCCCTGGATTACGTAATCTAACCATGGTGAAGGGAATTGAGTTTAGCCCTCATATACGCCGTTATATCGACGAAGTCGCACAGCTGACAGGCGTGCACTTATATGCCGAGGTCGCTTTATAACAGCTCAATAAAAAAGGCAGTCGGATGACTGCCTTCGGTTGACGCTAGTTGTTGCGTTAATTTTCCCGCTGTCTAATCCCATTATTGCTATGGGTTTTCGGTGCAGAGTTCTGCAGTGCGCGGGCTGGTGGCGCTTGACGCTCCACTCGTTGTACTTGCGGCTGACGTACCTGTGGCTGAACGTGCGAATAACTTGGCATTTGTCGCTGCGCTGCCACTTGCTCACGTGAAATACTCTGCGGTTTTGGCGGTTCAATCCGTGTTTGCGGCGTTTTCACCTGCGGCATCACCTGTGGTCGCTGCTGTTGCACCGTTTGGTGTCTCTCTGTCACGTTGGGCATCGGCTGTTGGCGGTACCTGTGGTCATCGGGACGCTGTTTGTCCGCTGCAATGTCATTGCGCTGCTGGTGGTGAGTATTCACTGCCTGCTGCTGTGGCCGCGGTTGATAGTGTTCCCTGTTTTTGCCATCCACTGGTCGCACATTGTTATTTTTTTTATTGTCAGTTGTTAACCCGTGTTCTCTGTTATCAAAAGAGCGCTTCATGCCTTTGTTATCATGTGGTTGTGGGCGATTTTGCAGTGAATGCTGTACTTGCTGATAACGATTATCGTCTCTGTGATATTTGGGCTCATAGCGTTGCTGCAAGCTTTCATGGCGATAATGTACCCCTCGGCGATGTTCGGGGCGATGCACCCAACGTTGACTGCCGCTGCTAATTGAACTGCGATAGGGTACGTAACGGTAGTGAGTATGATGATAATCGACCCATACCGTCCGTTCATGCCAGCGAAAAGTGCTGAAGAAGAAGTTAAAGGAGATTTGGATACCACCGTTACGCCAGTAGAACAAGCTGTGCGGCGCAATGACATAGCCGGGAAACGGATCCCAGTAAAACGGTGGGTAGGCGCTCCAGCGCCAAGTGCCATATACCAAACGAGGATCATAGTAAGGAACCCAGATCACTTGCGGATCTGCGGGGACAATGATTATTCGGTCATTTTCCCGTTTGGCTTGGATCTGGCTGACATTTTTCAAACTGTCCGCAGCGTAAGCCGCTTGACGTAAATCCTGAATGCTGTCCATCACCCGTCCTTCATCGGCGACAAATGCTTCACCTAAATCAGACGTCCAGTTCAGATCTTGGCTCATCTTGTCGAGGATATTGGGAAATGCCAACAGTGCCACCACGCTGGGATCCCAACCTTGTTTAGCGCCTTCATTGGTAAGCTGGTTGTCGCTCCAATCCTGATGCTGCTTGCGCCAGCGCTGGGCTTCTACCACCTCCAACGGATAGGTGCTAGCGATCAGTACATGGGTTAACAGCGCGTCTGGATACAGGGCGATGGGTGCCAGCATCTGTGCTAATTGGGCATCGCTATAGTATCTGCTGCTGCCATCATCAGCGCTGAATGCCCGACCACTGAAACCTATTGTGGTCAGCACCAGCAATAACAGTAATATTGACTGTGTTGCTAGGTGTTTTGCGTGTTGGCTGAAAGTGTTCATATCTGCCTCCGCTTTCAAGCAGGAAACCCGCATTGTTGCCGGTTTCTCCATTTATTGAGATACAGCTTATAGAACACAAGATGAACATAAGCTGAAAGCGATTTTTTATTTACTGAGGTTGGCGGTAGTGGGGCAAGATGATACTAAAGCGGGCACCATTCAATGTCGGGGAGGTGTCGATTTGCCAGCTTCCTTGATAACTTTGTAGCAGATCCTTGACGATTGCTAGGCCGATACCGTGGCCCTGTTCATAGGTGTCCGCACGAACGCCTCGCTGGAAGATCTGTTCGCGTTGTTGGTCGTTAACTCCTGGACCATCATCTTCAATTTGTATCAGCAAACGCTGATGATCACTGCTGATACTGAGCATAACGTTATGAGTTGCCGCCTTGAAGGCATTGTCCAGCAGGTTGCCAAGAATTTCGCTAAAGTCTGCTTCATCACCAAAAAACATGGCTTGCTCATCCAACTGTTCGGTGAGTTGTAACGCCTTTTGCTGATATATTTTTTTGAGGGTTCGCAACAGCTTCTCGGCGATTGGTTGGACTTTTATCCCTTGGTGCCAAGCGCTGTTGCCTGCCGCTTGTGCGCGTTTTAATTGTCGGCTGATGTTGGCATTGATGCTGTTTATGGGCTCTAGCGCTTCTGCAGGTAGCGCTTTAATGCTGCTTAGTATGGCTAATGGGGTTTTCAGACTGTGGGCTAAGTCTGCCAAGGCATTACGATAGCGCTGGCGCTGGTGCAGTTCATTACTTATCAGCGTGTTGAGTTGCTGCGCGACCTGTTCGAGTTCCGCCGGATAGTGGCTTCCCAATCGTTGTTGTTGGCCAAGCTGTACTGCGGCCAATTCACTGCGAAAACGTGCTAAAGGTTTTAGTGTCCACCATAACCAGCCCCCCTGGATCAGTATCAGTGCCAGCATCAGCAGCGCCAGCCACTGCCAAAGTTGGTGGCGAAACTCTTGTAACGTTGCCTCAAAGCCATCAGTAGATTTAAGAATATGAACACAAAAAGGTAGGTCGCTACCACCGGGCGATGCTGAGGCGAAGCTGGCGCTTAGGCTGTAGATAAAATGAGGTTTACCATTGATGACTATTTGGCTGAATTGACTCTCACCTAAAGGTGGTGCAGGCAGATTTTTTGGCAGCGGCAGACCGATAAAAGATTGAGAATGCCACAGCATTTCATCCTGATCCTCATCGGTAATGATGGCATAGAGCCCAGACTGATCCACATTAAACTGGCTGTCTTGTAGCAACTGCGGTAATTCTAGTTTTCCTTGCTCGACTTCTGCTAACGCTAGGATGCCATATAAGGTGGCACTGAGTTCATCTTTGGCTGCTTCGGTCAGTTGTACACGGAATGCATCTGTCAAGGTGATACCTATTAAGGGTAGCAACACCAGATTTAACAGGATGGCACTGGCTATCAGCCGCGCCTTCAATGAACCTGTTAACCAGTGCCAGCGCTTTTGCGCCCAACGGGTGCGACTCATTCCTTGCCCTTTTTACCAACACAATTCATGCGATACCCTTGGCCTCTTAGCGTTTCTATTAATCCCAAGGCGTTGTCGGGATCTAATTTTCGACGCAGGCGGCGGATAAATACTTCAATAACATTAGAGTCAAGATCAAAGTCTTGGTCGTAAAGGTGCTCAATGAGCACAGTTTTGGCTTGTACGGCACCTTGATGCAGCATTAGGTATTCAAGCAAGCGATATTCGGAAGCGCTAAGGTTGACCAACTGATTACCTAGCCTGACTTCTGCGGCGCTGGTATTGATTGTGAGTGGCCCGTTTTCCAGTAATGGGCTGGCTTTGCCAGCCGCTCGGCGGATCAACGCCTTGACCCGCGCCAATAATTCCTGGGGATGAAATGGTTTGGTTAGATAATCATCGGCACCGGCGTCAAGTCCTGCAACCTTGTCCTGCCAGCTATCCCGTGCTGTGAGGATCAATACTGGATAATCAAGCTGCCGTTTGCGCATCGCTTCGATTAATGCGATGCCATTGATCTTAGGCAAGCCAACATCAATGATTGCGGCATCATAGGGATATTCACTGGCTAGAAATAAACCATCTTCACCGTCAGCAGCACAATCAACACCGAAATTCGCATCTTCCAGATGTTGTTTCAGGTTGGTTTGCAGTGCGCAGTCATCTTCCACTAACAATAAGCGCATAGCTGTCTCCCCGTCACTGACCAACCTGACCGTTACTGGCATTGACTGAAACATAGATAATGCGACCATTTTCAGTGAGGAGTTTCACCCGATAACCAGGGCCTCCCCCCACTTTGGCGTTTTCTACTTTCAGCACTTTTCCACCATAGCGGCTTTTCACCATCTGCGCTGCCTGATTGCCGCTGCGAACCACGAGCTGCGTTTGTTGCGGCTCCTGTCGATTATTATGTGGTTGTTTGGCCTGCAATATGGGACTAGATAACGACAATCCCAACAGTACTATCAGATTGGCGAATAGACGGACCTTTTTGGGATTGTTACATCTGCTAAAACTCATGTTGCGATCCTGTCTGGATGAATACGACCAGTGTAAAAGATCCTGTCCGGCGTGCATACCTATGCTTCAGATAAATCAAGTATGACGATCCGCGAGGTATGATTATCGGCAATCAAGATGAACACTGGCTGACCATTTTCGTTCATGTTGTATTCATCCTCATATCGTTTTAATGGCTAACAGTAGTTTTATGAAGAGGCGACTTATATGAAAAAGGCCAGTTTGATTATCTCTGTAGCTTTTTTACTCCTTTGGCACAGTAGCAGCTTTGCAACCACCACTAAGTCTGTGGATTACAAAATGGCGCAAGCGACTGATGAATTGCAGTTACGTCAGCAGGCGACTGAGCGATTACAGCAAGCCGATATCCGTCATCTACCCGTGAAAACTCGAACCGAGATGATTGCCGCTAAAGAAGCAACGGTAGTAGACCGCAAGGCGCTGCAAAATGTCTCATCGTTTAATGCCCACAGTTATTATCATCAATTTAGCTTTTATGATGTCGCCACTTATTTATTGGATGATGATAACTATGATGGTTTTTATCATAGCTTTTCGTTGGAGATTGATGCTGATGTCTATGGTGCTGAACCGACTGAAAGTGTGCCGGTATACGCAGAGATATATCTCAGTCGCAATGGTGGTGATTGGCTGCATTTATACACGACAGACATATTTTATCTGCAAGGCAATAGTTCTTATGACAGCTATCAGGTTTCCACTGCATTAGAGACGGGATACCCTACCGATCACTATGATGTATTGATTGATCTCTATGAAGTTGGGTACAGCGATATTGTGGCCACTGTCAGCAGTGACGATCTTAATAGTCTCTATGCGCTGCCGCTACAGAGCCATGATCGGGATTATTATGATAATGGCGGCGCACTCGTAACCGTCAGCGCTGGCAGTCTGTCTATGCTTGGTGTGTTAGCGTTGGGCTTGCTGGCCTGGCAACGACGCTCACTTCAGTAAATTAGAAGGCCTGGTTTCCCCAGGCCTTAGTATTTAATTATCAGAGATATTTACTGAGAAATTCATCCAACGCTTTA
This sequence comes from Shewanella fodinae, assembly GCF_014651955.1. Taxonomy (GTDB): domain Bacteria; phylum Pseudomonadota; class Gammaproteobacteria; order Enterobacterales; family Shewanellaceae; genus Shewanella; species Shewanella fodinae. The sequence goes on from NZ_BMXW01000013.1 coordinate 107,784, forward strand.
AACGTTGCTTTCCTACCAGCACTGTCGTCCAGGTAATGTGTGGTGTCTTCTAACTCGATATATTGGACATCAATTTTACCACGCGCCTTATCGTAAAAATCAGCGGATTGATGGTAGTTCACTTGTGTATCTTTGGTGCCGTGGATGAGCAGAATTGGCGCGGTGATTTTACTAATATGATTGATGGCCGACACGTCACCAAGGGCTGCTAACTCTGCACTGGTCTCTTCTTTGATAATATTGCCGACATATAGTTGCATTTTTTTCTCATGGGCGATATCGGCTTGCAAATCGCTAATGCCAGCAATACTGACATAACATTTATAGCGCGTAGGTTGCTGGAAAGCTTCCGTCAACGCGACATAGCCGCCGTAACTCGCTCCCACCATACAGGCTTTATCTTTAGCAACAGGGAAGTGAGTTAGGACGTAATCCATTGCGTCATCGACGTCCCGCTGCATTCGTTTACCCCATTCATAATATCCGGCAGTTTCATACGGATTACCAAATCCTTCTGAACCACGAAAGTTAACTTGTAATACGGCATATCCTTTGGCTGCGAAGAACTGCACAAAGGGATCAAAATATTTATAGTCGCGAGCATGTGGGCCACCATGAGGGAACACAATTAATGGCGGGTTTTGGACGTTATCCGGCATTGTTAGGTAACCGCGTAACGCCATACCGTCACTGGCTTTAAAGTAAATATTTTTTGGCTCGCTGAGTTTTTCATGGTTTAACAGAGGGTACTTGGAAAGCCAAACTCCCGCCTTAATGTGATGGTCCGCCTCCCTTCTCAGCAACTATGCTGAGATTAGGCTAGACAGGAGGTAGACCATCATGTTTATTCAAGTACTCGGTATCGATTTAGGCAAGTCAAACTTTCATCTTATTG
>NZ_BMXW01000014.1 GCF_014651955.1 Shewanella fodinae
GAGCCGTTCGAGACCAGGACGTAGATAGGCAGGGTGTGTAAGCGTTGTGAGGCGTTGAGCTAACCTGTACTAATGACTCGAGAGGCTTAACCATACAACCCAGATGGGTTTTTAGCACTTCCTCCCAGGAGGTCGTGAATACCTTGAATGAATGGCAAGACTTGGTTGAAGTATGAGAACGACTACGCACGAAAGCAGCTTTCCGAATTAACGAATTTGCTTGGTGACAATAGCATTGTGGTACCACCTGACTCCATCCCGAACTCAGAAGTGAAACACAATCGCGCCGATGGTAGTGTGGGGTCTCCCCATGTGAGAGTAGGTCATCGCCAAGCGCCTANTCAGTGAAAACTGGGGCCTTTTTGCTTTCTATCGCTTTTCTCCCGTATTGATGCAAACCTTATGATCTGAGGTTACAATGCGTGCTTCTGTTTTCAGCTATTGGCTCTCATGTCGCACAATCCGTTCTCTTTAAAATCCTATAACACCTTTGGACTGAATGTATCTTGTAAAGCATTCATTGACGTGACATCAGTTGCGGAACTCATCCAATGTTGTCAGTTGCTGCAACAACAGGGCGAGCCTTTCCTCATCCTTGGTGGTGGGAGCAATGTGTTGCTGTTGGAAGACTATCTCGGCACCGTTATCCATATTGCGATAAAAGGGATAGAAGTTACCGAAGATACGGCATATTACTACTTGTCCGCCGCTGCCGGAGAGAGCTGGCATGGGTTGGTACAGTTCTGTTTATCGAAAGGTATCGCTGGATTAGAGAATATGGCGCTGATCCCCGGCACAGTTGGGGCGGCTCCTATACAAAATGTAGGCGCTTACGGTTTGGAGTTCGCGGCAGCCTGTGATTGGGTTGAGTACCTAGAACTACCAGAATGTCGTATCAAAAGATTACGTGCCGATGCCTGCGAGTTTGGCTACCGTGAATCGATATTTAAGCAGCAATTGCGTAATACTGCGATTATCACGCGTGTTGGTATCAAGTTGCCGAAAGCTTGGAAGCCGATACTGAATTATGGTCCGTTAAAACATTTACCCGTGGACAGTGTTACGCCTCAGCAGATATATGACATCGTATGCCAAGTACGGCAGCAAAAATTGCCTGATCCTGCTGTACTCGGCAATGTTGGTAGTTGCTTTAAGAATCCAGTAATAGACACTGATACCTACCAGCACTTAGCCGCTCGCTACCCAGATATAGTCGCTTACGAATTGCCGGACGGAAAGCTGAAGATTGCAGCCGCTTGGTTGATTGATCAGGCCGGCTTAAAGGGGCAAACGTTTGGGGAGGTCATGGTACATGAAGGACAGCCCTTGGTGCTGGTAAATTTGGGGCGAGCCAAAGGGGCTGACGTGGTACAAGCATTGAAAGCCGTTCGTGCCAAAGTACATCAAGTATTTGGGATAGTTATGGAGCCAGAGCCCCGAACTTATGGGGCTTATGGGGAAAGGGGGATCTGATGATATCAGGATCATGGCAACGTAAACGCGCTATTCTGGCTCGCTTAAACCAAGGAGAGTTTGTCTCTGGTGAGGCTCTAGCTGAGGTGCTGGGAGTATCCCGCGCTGCTGTTAGCAAGCACATCAATGCGCTTGCTGACTATGGAATAGATATTTGCAGTGTCAAAGGCAAGGGCTATAAGTTGTTTGACCCGGTATTCCTCATGGATGAGGCTAAGTTGCTCACCAATTGCCCCAATCGCTGTTTCTATTTTGATGAAATCCCCAGTACCAACGCTTTTTTGCTGCAATATACCGAAGAGTTACAGTGCGGCGACATCTGTATTGCGGAGTTTCAGTCGGCTGGGCGAGGCCGCCGAGGGCGCAAATGGGTCTCACCTTATGGCAGCCATCTGTATTTCTCAATGTTCTGGCATCTACCTTTGGGAATGTCACAGGCGATGGGGCTAAGCTTGGTGGTTGCATGTTCATTGGTTAGCGTGTTGCAGCAGCTTGGCGCCGATAATATAGGTGTCAAATGGCCTAACGATATCTACTTTGAAAATCGCAAACTGGCAGGTGTACTGATAGAGATGACTGGCACTGCTGACAGTGGTTGCAATCTGGTCATAGGTATTGGGGTGAATATCGCTATGCCTCAGCAGCAAGGCGAGCTGATCGAGCAACCCTGGAGCGATCTGCGACAGGTTATCAGCGATCCAGATAAGACTCTGTTGGCACTAACGCTACAACAGCAGTTACGCAAAGATCTCAAGCTGTTTGAGCAAAGTGGTTTAGCCGTCTTTACTGAACGTTGGCACGCTGCTGATATTTATTTGGGGCGTGAAGTACGCTTATTAGTTGGCAATGAAAGTGTGAGTGGCTGCTATCAGGGAATAGACACTCAAGGTGGTGTCGTGCTGGATACCACCGATGGACTACAGCATTTTGTCGGTGGTGAGATCAGCCTACGGCAAGCCTGATTACTTGCGCAATAATACTTGTTCCATGGCGTGATTTTTACCTTTTTTCAAGATCAAATGAGCCCGTTCGCGGGTGGGCTTAATATTGCTCCGCAGGTTAGGGCCGTTAATGGTATCCCAGACATGAGATGCCATTTTTGTTGCCTCGTCATCGGCTAAACTGGCAAAGTGATGAAAGTAGGATTTGGGATCGGCAAAGGCGCTGCTTCGAAACTGTAAAAAACGGTCGATATACCATTCCTTCAACCACTTTTCTTCGGCATCAACGTAGATAGAAAAATCCACAAAGTCCGAAACAAACGGGCGCTTGATACTCACCGGAGAGTCGAGCTCTGTCTGCAGCACATTTAGTCCCTCAAGGATCAGAATATCCGGCTGACGTACACTGATGGTTTGTTGTAGGCGATCATAGGTTATATGGGAATACAGCGGTGCCTGCACTTCCTCAATACCAGATTTGATAGCAGAAACAAATTCTACTAACAGCTTCATATCGTAGCTTTCAGGAAAGCCTTTGCGTTGTAATAATCCACGGCGTTTAAGTTCGTCCAAGGGGTACAGAAAGCCATCGGTGGTGATCAGGTCAACCTTGGGATGTTCCGGCCAGTGACTTAACAGCGCCTGAAGGATACGGGCAGTGGTGCTTTTACCCACGGCCACACTGCCTGCAATACTGATGATGTATGTACTCTTGGCTGCCTGTTGCCCAAGAAACTGATTCAGCACGACACCGCGTTGCTGTTTCGCCTTCACAATCAGATTTAATAACCGGCTCAAGGGCAGATAGATATCAGTGACTTCCGATAATGATATCTTCTCATTGATGCCGCGTAATTCGCTCAGATCAGCTTCAGTTAGGGTCAATGGTACTGCATCGCGCAGTTGTGCCCACGAATTGCGATTAAAAGGCATATAAAGTGCCTGCTGAATGGTATTTGACAGTGACATCTGATCCCCTTATCCAAGGACAGGCACAGTACACCATGCAAAATTGTTCAACAATAAAAATATTGTGTAGCTGCGGTTTAGCGGCCACTTCGGTTGATGGATGTCGACAGCCTTTCAGACAGACAAATTGTTATTGCAGGTCTTCGGCCAAAAAAACGGCGTTTGAGTGATTTTTTCTGAATTTTACTAATTTTATGTTGCACTCGGAGCGACATTTACCTAATATCCGCTACCGAAATGAATGCCGGCATAGCTCAGTTGGTAGAGCAACTGACTTGTAATCAGTAGGTCCCGAGTTCGACTCTTGGTGCCGGCACCATTCATTGGAGGGGTTCCCGAGTGGCCAAAGGGATCAGACTGTAAATCTGACGGCTCCGCCTTCGAAGGTTCGAATCCTTCCCCCTCCACCATTTTTAAAGGTAAATAGATAGCCTAGGTTAGGTGCGCGGGTATCGTATAATGGTAATACTCCAGCCTTCCAAGCTGATAACGCGGGTTCGATTCCCGCTACCCGCTCCAAAATCATGCTGATATGGCTCAGTCGGTAGAGCGCATCCTTGGTAAGGATGAGGTCCCCAGTTCGATTCTGGGTATCAGCACCAGCCTTCCTGGAAAGCCAATCTGTTGCCGTGTAAGATAGACGTTCGACGCGTGTTGCGTCGGACTTTTTCATTATGTACTGGTTTCACCCCCAAACAATCTTAGATTGAGGCAATACCATGTCTAAAGCTAAATTTGAACGTAGTAAACCCCACGTAAACGTGGGTACCATTGGCCACGTTGACCATGGTAAAACCACTCTGACTGCAGCTATCACAACTGTATTGGCCAAGACTTACGGCGGTGAAGCAAAAGATTTCGCGGCAATCGATAACGCCCCAGAAGAGCGTGAACGTGGTATTACCATCAACACCTCTCACGTAGAGTACGACACTCCAACTCGTCACTACGCACACGTAGACTGCCCAGGGCACGCTGACTATGTAAAAAACATGATCACCGGTGCCGCGCAGATGGACGGCGCGATCCTGGTAGTGGCTGCGACTGACGGCCCAATGCCACAGACTCGCGAACACATCCTGTTGTCTCGTCAGGTAGGCGTACCTTACATCATCGTATTCATGAACAAATGTGACATGGTAGATGATGAAGAGTTGCTGGAACTGGTAGAGATGGAAGTGCGTGAACTGTTGTCAGAATACGACTTCCCAGGCGATGACCTGCCAGTTATTCAGGGTTCAGCCCTGAAAGCACTGGAAGGTGAACCAGAGTGGGAAGCGAAGATCATCGAACTGGCAGAAGCCCTGGACACTTACATTCCAGAACCAGTACGTGACATCGACCACCCATTCCTGCTGCCAATCGAAGACGTATTCTCAATCTCCGGTCGTGGTACAGTAGTAACAGGTCGTGTAGAACGCGGTATCATCCGTGTAGGTGACGAAGTCGAAATCGTGGGTATCCACGACACCACTAAGACCACCTGTACTGGTGTTGAAATGTTCCGCAAACTGCTGGACGAAGGCCGTGCTGGTGAAAACGTAGGTGTACTGCTGCGTGGTACTAAACGTGATGAAGTGGAACGTGGTCAAGTACTTGCTAAACCAGGCACAATCACTCCACACACCAAGTTCGAATCAGAAGTGTACGTACTGTCAAAAGAAGAAGGTGGTCGTCATACTCCATTCTTCAAAGGCTACCGTCCACAGTTCTACTTCCGTACAACTGACGTGACCGGTACCATCGAACTGCCAGAAGGCGTAGAAATGGTAATGCCAGGCGACAACATCAAGATGGTAGTGACGTTGATCTGCCCAATCGCGATGGATGAAGGTCTGCGTTTTGCGATCCGTGAAGGTGGCCGCACAGTAGGCGCCGGCGTGGTAGCGAAGATCATCGCCTAATCAGGTCGAGATGGATGGAAAAGGAAGCTTCGGCTTCCTTTTTTGTTTCATTACCGACGATGAATTTTGCGATATCAAACAACCTGTGTCCTTGATCGGATAAGGGATTAAGCATACAATCTATGGCCGATTTTTTGAGCCTGAAATAGGCAGTGCCTCAAAATATATTGGGGATATAACTGGGCTTACAGAATTCTGACAGGCCCTTATGCTCGGGTCGCAATGAGTAACGGAATTAACCGATGACAACAAATACCGAAAACCAGGGCCATTCTCTGGATATTCTTAAGTGGGTGATCACTATTGTGCTGCTGGCTGTTGCTATTGTCGGCAACCATTATTACAGCGATGCCAGCGTAGTGGTAAGGGCCCTCGGCGTGATCGTACTGTTTGCCATTGCAGGCTTTGTTGCACTGCAGACAACCAAAGGCAAACTAGCTCTGGCTTTTGCTAAAGAATCGCAGATTGAAGTCCGTAAAGTGGTGTGGCCTACTCGACAGGAAGCGCTCAATACGACCTTTATTGTATTGATTGCCACCGGTGTGTTGGCCATCATCCTGTGGGGCCTAGATGCAGCCCTGTTGAAAATTGTCAACCTTATTACTGGCGTATAGGCTTTCTCATGACAGAAGCGAATGAAGCTAAAAAAAGGTGGTATGTCGTACAGGCTTTTTCTGGTTATGAAGGCCGGGTGTGCAAATCACTGATTGAACATATCAAAATGCACGGTATGGAAAAGTACTTCGGTGAAGTGCTGGTGCCTACTGAAGAAGTAGTAGAAATGCGCGGCGGACAGCGTCGTAAAAGCGAACGCAAGTTTTTCCCGGGATATGTGCTGGTTCAGATGGAAATGAACGATGAATCTTGGCACCTGGTGAAAAGTATTCCACGGGTAATGGGCTTTATTGGTGGTACCTCTGACCGTCCGGCCCCGATTTCCGATAAAGAAGCCGACGCAATTCTGCGCCGCTTGCAGGAAACCACCGATTCTCCGACTCATCGTGTTATGTACGAACCTGGCGAAGTGGTTCGGGTTACCGATGGGCCGTTTGCTGACTTCAATGGTACTGTTGAAGAAGTGGATTATGACAAGAGCCGCGTAAAAGTGTCTGTCATGATCTTCGGCCGTTCTACTCCAGTAGAACTTGACTTTAATCAGGTTGAGAAAAGCTGATTAAATTAACGACAAAATCCGTTTGGCAACGGGTGTGGATTTCTATATAATCCGCACCCGTTGTTTTCGGGGAGCCCTGTGCGTGTTGTACGGGCGTTTGAACCCAAACTGAGGAAAATCAGATGGCTAAGAAAATTGAAGCTTATATTAAGCTGCAAGTAAAATCAGGCTCTGCCAACCCTTCACCACCAGTTGGTCCGGCACTGGGTCAGAAAGGTGTGAACATCATGGAATTCTGTAAAGCGTTTAACGCCCGTACAGAAAAAATGGAAAAGGGCATGCCTATCCCAGTAGTGATCACTGTATACAGCGATCGCTCATTCACTTTCGAAACCAAGACACCTCCAGCATCATTCTTGCTGAAGCAAGCTGCAGGCCTGAAATCAGGTTCCAGCCGTCCTAATACTCAGAAAGTGGGTACTATCAAACGCGCTAAAGTTCAGGAAATTGCTGAACTGAAAGCTGTCGACATGACTGGTGCTGACGTTGAAGCGATGACTCGCTCAATCGAAGGTACTGCTCGTTCCATGGGTTTGGTAGTAGAGGATTAATACAATGGCAAAGTTGACTAAACGCATGCGCGTTATCCGCGAAAAAGTGGAAGCTACCAAAGCATACGACATCAATGAAGCACTGGCGCTGTTGAAAGAACTGGCGACTGCTAAATTCGTTGAAAGTGTAGACGTTGCCGTTAACCTGGGCGTTGACCCCCGTAAATCTGATCAGAACGTGCGTGGTGCTATTGTACTGCCTCACGGTACTGGTCGTGACGTTCGCGTTGCCGTATTTACTCAGGGTGCTAATGCTGAAGCTGCCAAAGAAGCCGGTGCTGAACTGGTGGGTATGGACGACTTGGCTGCCCAGGTAAAAGCCGGTGAAATGAACTTCGACGTAGTAATTGCTTCTCCAGATGCGATGCGCGTTGTTGGTCAGTTAGGTCAGATCCTCGGCCCCCGTGGTTTGATGCCTAACCCTAAAACTGGCACTGTGACTCCTAACGTTGCTGAAGCCGTTAAGAACGCTAAAGCCGGCCAGGTCCGTTATCGTAACGATAAGAACGGTATTATCCATACCACTATCGGTAAAGCTGACTTTGAACCTGTCAAGCTGAAAGAAAACCTTGAAGCACTGATGATAGCGCTGAAGAAGGCTAAGCCTGCTGCTGCGAAAGGCCAGTACATCAAGAAGATCACCGTATCCACTACCATGGGTGCCGGTGTTGCTGTTGACCAGAACACTCTGGATACAACTGCTGCTTAATTTTACAAAATGCGCTCATTAGCCTATAATGCGCGCACTTTGTGGGTTGGAGCCCGATTTTCGGGCTTCCGTCCAAGACCGCAGGTGTCTCTTAGTTAAGATACTTAATTTCCTGCGTAGACGGTGTCAGGCCCCAGATAGATTTGTTCTGCTGGATTATCTGCACCGTAAGTAACTGAACAGATTTCTGTTCAGTAAGGTAAACGCTAGGGGAAACCCTAGGTAGAATCCAGGAGTAAAGCCCAATGGCATTAAGACTCGAAGACAAACAAGCGATTGTTGCTGAAGTCAACGAAGCTGCCAAAGGTGCGCTGTCTGCAGTTGTTGCGGATTCCCGCGGCGTAACTGTAGGCGCCATGACCACACTGCGTAAGGCCGCTCGTGCTAATGGTGTATATGTACGCGTAGTACGTAACACTCTGGCTCGTCGCGCTGTTGAAGGTACTGCTTTTGAGTGCCTTGGCGAAGTGTTCTCTGGCCCAACTTTGATTGCTTTCTCTAACGAGCACCCAGGTGCTGCCGCTCGTCTGTTAAAGGACTTTGCGAAAGAGCAGGCTAATTTCGAAGTTAAAGGCGCAGCTTTTGAAGGGGAGTTCATCCCTGCAGCTGACATTGATCGTTTGGCAAAACTGCCGACTTACGAAGAAGCACTGGCACGGTTGATGATGACTTTGAAAGAAGCATCTGCCGGCAAGTTCGTTCGTACACTGGCTGCGCTACGCGATCAAAAACAAGAAGCAGCCTAATTATTGGCTTGCTGCTTAACCGAATTGAATTCAGAACAATAGGAAATATTTCTTATGTCTATCACTAAAGACCAAATCCTTGAAGCCTTTGCAGCAATGTCTGTAATGGAAGTTGTTGAACTGATCGAAGCAATGGAAGAGAAGTTCGGCGTTTCTGCCGCTGCTGCCGTTGTGTCTGGTGGCGCTGGTGAAGCTGCTGCTGCAGTTGAAGAAAAAACCGAATTTGACGTCGTTATGACTTCTCACGGCGAAAACAAAGTAGCTGTAATTAAAGCCGTACGTGGCGCAACTGGTCTGGGTCTGAAAGAAGCCAAAGCAATGGCTGAATCTGCCCCTGTAGCAGTTAAAGAAGGTGTCTCTAAAGACGAAGCTGAAGCTCTGAAGAAAGAGCTGGAAGAAGCTGGCGCTACTGTAGAGATCAAGTAAGTTATATACTGACTTACTCCCATCCGGCCGTTAAATCCGGGTGTAGGCTGGCGGTTTTTTGACCGTCGGCCTTTTTTGCGCTGTAGGCGCCGATGATTTTTTCACCGTGAAATCGTTCGTATAAGTGCAGTTCCTAGCAGTGATTATTGGTTAGGTTCTTGCCACAAATCGGTGATGGGCAAACGTGCTGGATTAACCCTGTGTTGGTTCAGTCTTGGTCACATCTCGCAAGCAGAGGAAACCCATGGTTTACTCCTATTCTGAAAAGAAGCGTATTCGCAAAAACTTCGGTAAGCGTCCTCAGGTATTGGACATCCCTTATCTGTTGGCGATTCAGTTAGATTCATTCAAGAAGTTCACCGATCAAGATCCCACCGGTGAGCGTGGCTTAGAAGCCGCTTTCCGCAGCGTTTTCCCGATTAAGAGCTTTTCTGGCAATTCCGAATTGCAGTATGTCAGCTACAAGCTGGGTGAGCCTGTATTTGATGTAAAAGAGTGTCAAATCCGCGGTGTCACATATTCCGCACCATTGCGCGTAAAACTGCGTTTGGTGTTGTTTGATCGTGAAGCTGCCGCTGGCACTGTTAAAGATATTAAAGAACAAGAAGTTTACATGGGTGATATCCCATTGATGACTGAGAACGGTACGTTCGTTATCAATGGTACTGAACGTGTGATCGTCTCCCAGTTACACCGCTCTCCAGGTGTGTTCTTTGATCATGACCGCGGTAAAACTCACTCTTCAGGTAAGGTGTTGTATAACGCCCGTATTATTCCTTACCGTGGTTCCTGGCTGGACTTTGAATTCGATCCAAAAGATGCGTTGTTTGTCCGTATCGACCGCCGTCGTAAGCTGCCTGCGACTATTTTGTTGCGTGCGCTGGATATGTCATCTCAGGAAATCCTGGATACCTTCTTCGATCGCGTAGATTTCACCATCAAGCAAGATTCGCTGGTGATGAAGTTGGTACCGGAACGTCTGCGTGGCGAAACTGCCAGCTATGACATCAAAGATTCTGGTGGCAATCTGCTGGTAGAAAAAGGCCGTCGTATTACAGCCCGTCATATCAAGCAGTTGGAAAAAACCAACACTACTGAACTGGAAGTGCCGGTTGATTACATTGTGGGCAAACTTGCTGCACAAGATTACATCGATCCAGATACTGGTGAAGTGTTGCTGACCGCCAACGATGAAATGACGTTGGAAGTGCTGGCTAACCTGTCTCAGGCCGGTATTAAAGATATCAGCACGCTGTATGTCAATGAATTGGATCACGGTGCATATGTGTCTGACACCTTGCGCATCGACTCCACCACTAACCGAATGGAAGCGCTGGTAGAAATCTACCGTATGATGCGCCCTGGCGAGCCACCAACCAAGGACGCCGCCGAAGCCTTGTTCCAGAACCTGTTCTTCACCGAAGAACGCTACGATCTGTCCAAAGTCGGTCGTATGAAGTTCAATCGTCGTCTCGACATCGACGAGAATACTGGCACTGGTGTACTGAGCAAAGACGACATCGTTGCGGTAATGAAGAAAATCATCGAAATCCGTAATGGCTTCGATGAAGTTGACGATATCGACCACTTGGGCAACCGTCGTATCCGCTCTGTGGGTGAAATGGCTGAAAACCAGTTCCGCGTTGGATTAGTACGTGTAGAACGTGCCGTGCGTGAACGTCTGTCATTGGGCGATCTTAACGAGCTGATGCCGCAGGATCTGATCAACGCTAAGCCAATTTCTGCCGCAGTGAAGGAGTTCTTCGGTTCTTCTCAGCTGTCACAGTTTATGGATCAGAACAACCCGCTGTCAGAAGTAACCCATAAGCGCCGTATCTCGGCCCTTGGCCCTGGTGGTTTGACCCGTGAACGCGCAGGCTTTGAAGTCCGTGACGTACATCCGACTCACTATGGTCGTCTGTGCCCGATTGAGACCCCTGAAGGTCCAAACATTGGTCTGATTAACTCACTGTCGACGTTTGCCCGTACCAACGCTTACGGTTTCTTGGAAACTCCATACCGTAAAGTGATTGACGGTGTCGTAACCGACGAAGTGGAATATCTGTCTGCTATCGAAGAAGGTCGTTATGTGGTTGCTCAGGCAAACATTGACCTCGACGAAACTGGCCGCATTCTGGATGAACAAGTCGCTTGCCGTCATAAGGGTGAATCTACCTTTATGCGTGTGTCTGACATCCAATATATGGACGTATCACCACAGCAGATCATCTCGGTGGCGGCTTCCTTGATCCCATTCTTGGAACATGACGACGCGAACCGTGCCTTGATGGGTGCCAACATGCAACGTCAGGCGGTACCAACACTGTTGTCTGAAAAACCCTTGGTAGGTACTGGTATTGAACGTACGCTGGCTGTGGACTCAGGCGTGGTAGTTGCCGCGAAACGTGGTGGCGTGATCGATTACGTTGACGCTAGCCGTATCGTGGTGAAAGTGAATGAAGAAGAGCTGCGCCCAGGCGAAGCCGGTATCGACATTTACAACCTGACTAAATACACCCGTTCTAACCAGAACACCTGTATTAACCAGCGTCCTTGCTGCCATGTTGGTGAGCCTGTGACTCGTGGTGACGTACTGGCCGATGGCCCATCAACTGACCTTGGCGAATTGGCGCTGGGCCAGAATATGCGCGTCGCGTTCATGCCTTGGAACGGTTACAACTACGAAGACTCCATCCTGATTTCTGAGCGAGTGGCTCAGCAGGATCGCTTCACCACTATTCACATTCAGGAACTGTCCTGTATCGCTCGTGATACCAAACTGGGTAGCGAAGAGATTACGGCAGATATCCCGAACGTGGGTGAATCTGCACTCTCCAAACTGGATGAGTCCGGTATTGTGTATATCGGCGCAGAAGTGAAGGGCGGCGACATTCTGGTAGGTAAAGTGACACCTAAAGGTGAAACCCAACTGACCCCAGAAGAGAAACTGCTGCGGGCGATTTTCGGTGAAAAAGCATCTGATGTTAAGGACAGCTCACTGCGTGTACCTAACTCAGTGAAAGGCACCGTTATCGACGTTCAAGTCTTCACTCGTGATGGTGTCGAAAAAGACAAACGTGCTATCGAAATTGAAGAGATGCACATTGCTCAGGCACGTAAGGACTTGACTGAAGAGTTCAAGATCCTTGAAGAAGGTGTGTTTGATCGTGCCCGTAACCTGCTGCTGAATAGCGGTTTCAGTGAAGCCAAGCTGGCAGATATGCCACGTAAGGAATATCTGGTTCAGGTTGTTGACGATGAAGCTAAACAAACCGAGCTGGAACAGCTGGCTGAGCAACACGAAGAGCTGAAAGCTGACTTCGATAAGAAATTTGAAATCAAACGCCGCAAGATCACTCAAGGTGATGACTTGGCGCCGGGTGTACTGAAGATCGTTAAGGTTTACTTGGCGGTTAAACGTACTATCCAGCCTGGTGACAAGATGGCGGGACGTCACGGTAACAAGGGTGTGGTCTCCAAGATCTGTCCTATCGAAGATATGCCATATGATGAACACGGCGTACCGATGGACATCGTATTGAACCCGCTTGGTGTACCTTCACGTATGAACATCGGTCAGGTATTGGAAGTGCACTTAGGTGCCGCAGCCAAAGGGATCGGTAACCGCATCAATGCCATGCTGGAAGAACAGCGTGAAGTGGCGGAACTGCGCGACTACATCAAAAAGGTTTACGCCTTGGGTGAAGGTGTGCAGCAGAAAGTGGATATCGACTCCTTTACTGATGACGAAGTGATGCGTCTGGCCAGCCACCTGAAACTGGGTCTGCCAACCGCCACTCCAGCGTTCGATGGTGCCGAAGAGAAAGAGATCAAAGATATGTTGGAACTGGCAGGTCTGCCAACTTCCGGCCAGATGACTCTTTACGATGGTCTTACCGGCAATGCCTTCGAACGTCAGGTGACTGTAGGTTACATGTACATGCTGAAACTGAACCACTTGGTGGACGACAAGATGCACGCGCGTTCTACCGGTTCTTACAGCTTGGTTACCCAGCAGCCACTCGGTGGTAAAGCACAGTTCGGTGGTCAGCGTTTCGGTGAAATGGAAGTGTGGGCCCTAGAAGCGTATGGCGCTGCTTATACACTGCAGGAAATGCTCACTGTGAAATCCGATGACGTTAACGGTCGTACTCAGATGTACAAGAACATCGTTGACGGCAATCACCAGATGCAACCCGGTATGCCTGAATCCTTCAACGTACTGCTGAAGGAAATTCGTTCACTCGGTATCAATATCGAACTGGACCAAGAGTAAGGCGCAACACGACTGTGTTTGGCTAGAAATTGGTGCCTCGCTGTTTGGCGGGGCACCCGGTTTAACTCCTTCAGGAGAGAAACGTGAAAGACTTATTAAAGTTTCTGAAACAGCAAAGTAAGACCGAAGAGTTTGAAGGCATCAAGATCGGCCTCGCGTCGCCTGACTTGATCCGTTCCTGGTCGTATGGCGAAGTCAAGAAGCCGGAAACCATCAACTACCGTACCTTTAAGCCTGAGCGTGAAGGTCTGTTCTGTGCGCGTATCTTTGGCCCCGTCAAAGATTACGAATGTTTGTGCGGTAAGTACAAACGCCTGAAGCATCGCGGTGTAATCTGTGAAAAATGTGGTGTTGAAGTTACTCAGACCAAAGTACGTCGTGAACGTATGGGTCATATTGAGTTGGCTTCACCCGTTGCGCACATCTGGTTCTTGAAATCCCTGCCAAGCCGTATCGGCCTGATGCTGGACATGACCCTGCGCGATATCGAACGAGTACTGTATTTTGAATCTTATGTCGTGATCGAGCCTGGCATGACCAGCTTGGAACGCGGCCAGATGCTGACCGAAGAGAACTATCTGGATTCACTGGAAGAATACGGTGACGAATTCGAAGCCAAGATGGGCGCCGAAGCGGTACTGGAACTGCTGCGTGCCATCGATCTCGAAAAAGAGATCGGTGAGATGCGTGAAGAACTGCCATCAATTAATTCAGAAACTCGTCGCAAGAAAGTGACTAAACGTCTGAAACTGATGGAAGCTTTCTACACTTCAGGTAACAAACCTGAGTGGATGATCCTCAAAGTGTTGCCCGTGCTGCCGCCGGATCTGCGTCCGTTGGTGCCATTGGATGGTGGTCGTTTCGCCACTTCAGATTTGAACGATCTGTATCGCCGCGTGATCAACCGTAACAACCGTCTCAAGCGTCTGCTGGACTTAGCTGCGCCAGATATCATCGTGCGCAACGAAAAACGTATGCTGCAGGAATCTGTAGATGCGCTGCTGGATAACGGTCGTCGTGGTCGTGCTATCACCGGCTCTAACAAGCGTCCGCTGAAATCGCTGGCCGACATGATCAAAGGTAAGCAGGGGCGTTTCCGTCAGAACCTGCTGGGTAAACGTGTAGATTACTCTGGCCGTTCGGTTATTACCGTTGGCCCAACTTTGCGTCTGCATCAGTGCGGTCTGCCGAAGAAAATGGCGTTGGAACTGTTCAAGCCATTCATTTACGGCAAGCTGGAAGCCCGCGGCTTAGCCACTACCATCAAAGCAGCCAAGAAGATGGTAGAGCGCGAAGTACCGGAAGTTTGGGACGTACTGGATGAAGTGATCCGTGAACATCCCGTGATGCTGAACCGTGCGCCAACACTGCACCGTCTGGGTATCCAGGCGTTCGAACCCGTGTTGATTGAAGGTAAAGCCATTCGCCTGCATCCGCTTGTTTGTACTGCATTCAACGCCGACTTCGACGGTGACCAGATGGCGGTACACGTACCGCTGACACTGGAAGCTCAGTTGGAAGCTCGTGCGCTGATGATGTCTACCAACAACATTCTGTCCCCAGCTAACGGTGAGCCTATTATCGTGCCATCGCAGGACGTGGTGTTGGGTCTTTACTACATGAGCCGTGAGCGCGTGAATGGTAAAGGTGAAGGCATGGCGTTTGCCAATGTCGCGGAAGCAGAAAAAGCTTACCGTACTGGTGTTGCAGAATTACATGCCCGCGTAAAAGTGCGTATCACTGAGACTCAAATTGATGAAAATGGCCAGAAAAAGCCAGTTCGTCGTATTGTGGATACCACTGTTGGCCGTGCTCTGCTGTCAACTATTCTGCCTGCTGGTCTGCCATTTGAAGTGGTTAACCAGAACATGGGCAAGAAGCAGATCGCTAAGTTACTGAACATCTGTTATCGCCGTCTGGGTCTGAAAGAAACTGTTATCTTCGCTGACCAACTGATGTACACCGGTTATCGCTATGCGACAATTTCCGGGTCTTCCGTGGGCATCAATGATATGCAGATCCCACAGGAAAAGGCCAAGCTGGTTGCTGAAGCCGAAGCGGAAGTGCTGGAAATCCAGGAACAGTTCCAGTCAGGTCTGGTAACTGCCGGTGAACGCTATAACAAAGTCATCGACATTTGGGCCAGCTGTAACGAAAAAGTGTCCAAGGCGATGATGAAGAACCTGTCAACCGAAACCGTTATCAACCGTAACGGTGAAGAGGAAGAGCAGGCGTCTTTCAACAGCATCTATATGATGGCCGACTCAGGTGCGCGTGGTAGTGCCGCGCAGATCCGTCAGTTGGCGGGTATGCGTGGTCTGATGGCTAAGCCTGATGGCTCCATCATCGAGACGCCAATTGTGGCGAACTTCCGTGAAGGTCTGAACGTACTGCAGTACTTCATCTCCACTCACGGTGCGCGTAAAGGTCTGGCGGATACCGCACTGAAAACAGCGAACTCCGGTTACCTGACACGTCGCTTGGTTGACGTCGCCCAAGATTTGGTGGTGATTGAAGACGATTGTGGTACTCACGAAGGTCTGATCATGAAACCGCTGATCGAAGGTGGTGACGTGGTTGAACCATTGCGTGAGCGCGTACTGGGCCGTGTGGTAGCTGAAGATGTTTACTATCCAGGCACTGAAGAAGTACTGGCACCACGTAATACACTGCTGGACGAAGCCTGGTGTAAGAAGCTGGAAGAAGCCAGTGTTGACGAAGTGAAAGTGCGCTCTGTTATCACCTGTGATACCGATTTTGGTGTTTGTGCTCACTGCTACGGTCGTGATTTGGCCCGTGGTCATATCATCAACCAAGGTGAAGCTATCGGTGTGGTTGCCGCGCAATCCATCGGTGAACCTGGTACACAGCTGACGATGCGTACGTTCCACATCGGTGGTGCGGCATCCAGAGCTTCTGCAGAAAACAACGTCCAGACCAAAAATGCCGGTACGCTGAAACTGCACAACGCTAAACACGTTGTGAATACTGAAGGTAAACTGGTTATCGTCTCTCGTTCTTCTGAACTGGCCATCGTTGATGACCTGGGCCGTGAGAAAGAGCGCTATAAAGTGCCTTACGGTACTATCCTGGAAAAACAGGAAGGCGCTGCCATTGAACCGGGCCAGATCATTGCAAACTGGGATCCACATACTCACCCCATCATCACTGAAGTGGAAGGTAATGTGCAGTTTGTGGACATGATTGACGGTGTCACCATCCAGCGTCAGACCGACGAACTGACAGGTTTGTCATCTATCGTGGTCATGGATGTAGCACAACGTCCATCTGCCGGTAAGGACATGCGTCCTGCGGTACGTCTGGTAGATGACAAAGGCCATGATCTGACCATTCCTGGAACAGACGTGCCTGCGCAGTACTTCCTGCCTGGACACGCGATTGTCAGTCTGGACGATAATGCCAAGATTAACGTGGGTGATGCGCTGGCGCGTATTCCACAAGAATCTTCCAAGACCCGTGATATCACCGGTGGTCTGCCACGTGTTGCTGACTTGTTCGAAGCGCGTAAGCCGAAAGAACCTGCAATTCTGGCAGAGATCAGCGGTACTATCTCATTCGGTAAGGAAACCAAAGGCAAACGTCGTCTGGTGATCACCCCTGCTGAAGGCGGTGATGCATACGAAGAGATGATTCCTAAGTGGCGTAACCTCAACGTGTTCGAAGGTGAAAAGGTAGAACGCGGCGAAGTTATTGCTGATGGTCCAGAATCGGCTCACGACATTCTGCGTTTACGTGGTATTCACAATGTAGCCAATTACATCGTCAATGAAGTGCAGGATGTTTACCGTCTGCAGGGTGTGAAGATTAACGATAAGCATATCGAGGTCATCATCCGTCAGATGTTGCGTAAGTGCATTATCACTGAAGCTGGTGACTCTGATCTGCTGGTTGGCGAACAGGCAGAAGTTTCCCGCGTTAAATTGATTAATCGTGATCTGGAAGCTGAAGGTAAACGCCCAGCCAAGTTCGAACGTGAGCTGCTAGGTATTACCAAAGCCTCTCTGGCAACCGAGTCCTTTATCTCTGCAGCGTCGTTCCAGGAAACTACGCGCGTGCTGACTGAAGCTGCCGTTGGCGGTAAGTCAGATAACCTGCGTGGTCTGAAGGAAAACGTTATTGTGGGTCGTTTGATCCCGGCCGGTACCGGTTATGCGTACCATAAGAGCCGAGTTCACCACAAAGGTGAGGTGGCTCAGGAAGCCCCTGGCATCACTGCCAGTGAAGCTGAACAGAACCTAGCCGACCTGCTGAACCTAGCAGGTAGTCAGGAATAATCGAAAAACCGAGACAAAAAGGCACCTTCGGGTGCCTTTTTTGATGAAAAGTCGTACATGATTGGCTATTTCTTGACAGTCGGCCTCGACCTTTCTAAAATTTCGCGTCCCACTTTTGTGGGATATAGATTTTTCACACCCATACGTTGAGTAAATCAACTAAATCGGAGCTATACATGGCAACTGTAAACCAGTTGGTACGTAAGCCTCGCGCACCCAAAGTCGAAAAGACTGCGGTACCAGCGTTGAATGCGTGCCCACAAAAACGTGGTGTTTGTACCCGTGTGTACACCACTACACCTAAAAAACCAAACTCTGCACTACGTAAAGTAGCGCGTGTGCGTTTGACCAACGGTTTTGAAGTAACTTCATACATCGGCGGTGAAGGCCACAACCTGCAGGAACACAGTGTAATTTTGATCCGTGGTGGTCGTGTTAAGGACCTGCCTGGTGTTCGTTACCACACTGTACGTGGCGCTCTGGACTGTGCTGGTATCAGCGCTCGTCGTCAAGGGCGTTCTAAGTACGGAGCCAAGCGTCCTAAGTCTTAATGGTATGCCGTTAAGTAAGGCCAAGCTTTTTTAATCATTTTATGGTTTTGGAAAAACCTGAAGTATACGGAGACATATCATGCCAAGACGTCGTGTAGTCGGTCAGCGCAAAATTCTGCCTGATCCAAAATTTAATAGTGAGTTGCTGGCGAAGTTCATCAACGTCATTATGCAAGACGGCAAAAAATCAACTGCCGAAAAGATTATCTACAAAGCATTAGATGTTATCGCTGAGAAAAAAGGCGAAAACCATCTGGTACTTTTAGAAGCAGCCCTGGATAACGTCCGCCCAGCCGTCGAAGTTAAATCTCGTCGCGTCGGTGGTTCTACTTACCAGGTACCATGTGAAGTTCGTCCAGTACGTCGTAACGCTCTGGCGATGCGCTGGTTGGTTGAAGCTGCACGTAAACGTGGTGAAAAATCTATGGCTCTGCGTCTAGCTGGCGAAATGCTGGATGCATCCGAAAACAAAGGTGCTGCCGTTAAGAAGCGCGAAGACGTGCATCGTATGGCAGAAGCCAACAAAGCCTTTGCTCATTACCGTTGGTAATATCTTGCGCGGAATATTGTTCCGCGCATTCTCTGGCAACACCGGGACTTCGGTTCCGGTAGAGAGGGTATAAATCGTGGCTCGTACAACTCCTATAGAGCGTTATCGCAACATCGGTATTTGTGCTCACGTTGATGCAGGCAAAACAACTACAACTGAACGTATTCTGTTCTACACCGGTTTGTCACATAAGATCGGCGAAGTACATGATGGTGCAGCGACGACTGACTGGATGGTCCAGGAGCAGGAACGTGGCATTACTATTACTTCTGCGGCAGTGACGACATTCTGGCGTGGTATGGATGCCCAGTTTGAGCAGCATCGCATCAATATCATTGATACCCCAGGTCACGTTGATTTTACCATTGAAGTAGAGCGTTCGTTGCGCGTACTGGATGGTGCGGTCGTGGTATTTTGTGGGGCTTCTGGTGTGGAGCCTCAGTCTGAAACCGTATGGCGTCAGGCTGACAAGTATCACGTTCCCCGTCTGGTGTTTGTCAACAAGATGGACCGTGCGGGTGCGGACTTTGATCGGGTGGTCAAACAGATCCGCAATCGTCTCGGCGCTACCTGTGTTCCCATTCAACTGAATATTGGGGCTGAAGAAAACTTCACCGGGGTGATTGACCTGATCAAAATGAAGGCAATCAACTGGAATGAAGCGGACCAGGGGATGACCTTCACCCATGAAGAGATCCCGGCAGATCTGCTCGCTAAAGCTACTGAGATGCGCGAGTATCTAGTGGAAAGTGCTGCAGAAGCCTCCGATGAGTTGATGGATAAATATCTCGAAGAGGGTGACCTCTCCGAAGAAGAGATCAAGCAAGCGCTGCGTCAACGCACCATTAACAATGAGATTGTGTTGGCGACCTGCGGTAGTGCCTTTAAAAATAAAGGCGTACAGGCAGTGCTTGATGCTGTTATTGAATATTTACCTGCGCCTAACGACGTGCCGCCGATTAAGGGTCATGACGATTACGACAAAGAGGTTGAACGTGCATCTGATGACAAAGCGCCATTTGCCGCTTTGGCATTTAAGATTGCAACAGATCCATTTGTCGGAACACTCACCTTTATCCGCGTGTACTCCGGGGTACTGGAATCCGGCGATGCCGTGTATAACAGTGTTAAAGAGAAGCGTGAGCGCATTGGCCGTATTGTACAGATGCACGCCAATGACCGTAACGAGATTAAAGAGGTTCGCGCCGGTGATATCGCGGCGGCTATCGGCCTGAAAGAAGTAACTACTGGTGATACTCTGTGCGATCCTGATCATAAAGTGATCCTAGAACGCATGGATTTTCCTGATCCGGTAATTACTATCGCTGTCGAACCACGTTCGAAAGCTGACCAGGAAAAGATGGGCATTGCTTTGCAGAAGCTGGCAATGGAAGACCCTTCCTTCCGGGTTGAAACTGATGAAGAGTCGGGTCAGACTCTGATCTCAGGGATGGGTGAATTGCACCTGGACATTATCATTGATCGTATGCGCCGTGAGTTCAGCGTTGAATGCAACGTTGGTAAACCTCAGGTAGCTTACCGTGAAACTATCCGCGGATCAGTGGAAGCAGAAGGTAAGTTTGTACGTCAGTCGGGTGGCCGTGGACAGTTTGGTCATGTCTGGTTGAAACTGGAGCCTCTCGAAGAGGGCGCCGGTTATCAGTTTGTCAACGGTATTGTGGGTGGTGTGGTTCCTAAGGAATACATCCCTGCTGTTGACAAAGGTATCCAAGAACAGATGAAAAATGGTGTTCTGGCCGGATTCCCTGTCTTGGATGTGAAAGTCACGCTGTTCGATGGTTCGTACCATGAAGTGGACTCGAACGAGATGGCGTTCAAGGTTGCAGGTTCTATGGGCTTCAAGAAGGGCGCGCTGCTGGCAAACCCGGTGTTGCTCGAGCCTTGCATGAAGGTCGAAGTCACTACACCCGAAGATTATATGGGTGATGTTGTCGGTGACCTTAATCGTCGTCGTGGTCTCATTGAAGGGATGGACGATGGCGTAGCCGGCATCAAGATTATCCGTGCCGTAGTGCCTCTGGCTGAAATGTTTGGTTATGCGACAGATTTGCGTTCTGCCACTCAAGGCCGTGCTTCATACTCCATGGAGTTCCTGAAGTATGCGGAAGCGCCGCAAAATGTTGCTAAGGCAGTTATCGAAGCTCGTACCTGATTTAGGAACGGCATAACTGTTATTTTGATTGATTGTGTCGGGCACAGCCTGACACATCTGAAACAAAGGAATATATCGTGTCTAAAGCTAAATTTGAACGTAGTAAACCCCACGTAAACGTGGGTACCATTGGCCACGTTGACCATGGTAAAACCACTCTGACTGCAGCTATCACAACTGTATTGGCCAAGACTTACGGCGGTGAAGCAAAAGATTTCGCGGCAATCGATAACGCCCCAGAAGAGCGTGAACGTGGTATTACCATCAACACCTCTCACGTAGAGTACGACACACCAACTCGTCACTACGCGCACGTAGACTGCCCAGGGCACGCTGACTATGTCAAAAACATGATCACCGGTGCCGCGCAGATGGACGGCGCGATCCTGGTAGTGGCTGCGACTGACGGCCCAATGCCACAGACTCGCGAACACATCCTGCTGTCTCGTCAGGTAGGCGTACCTTACATCATCGTATTCATGAACAAATGTGACATGGTAGATGATGAAGAGCTGCTGGAACTGGTTGAAATGGAAGTGCGTGAACTGTTGTCAGAATACGACTTCCCAGGCGATGACCTGCCAGTTATTCAGGGTTCAGCCCTGAAAGCACTGGAAGGCGAACCAGAATGGGAAGCGAAGATCATCGAACTGGCAGAAGCCCTGGATACTTACATCCCAGAACCAGTACGTGACATCGACCACCCATTCCTGCTACCAATCGAAGACGTATTCTCAATCTCCGGTCGTGGTACAGTAGTAACAGGTCGTGTAGAACGCGGTATCATCCGTGTAGGTGACGAAGTCGAAATCGTGGGTATCCACGACACCACTAAGACCACCTGTACTGGTGTTGAAATGTTCCGCAAACTGCTGGACGAAGGCCGTGCTGGTGAAAACGTAGGTGTACTGCTGCGTGGTACTAAACGTGATGAAGTGGAACGTGGTCAAGTACTGGCAAAACCAGGCACAATCACTCCACACACCAAGTTCGAATCAGAAGTGTACGTACTGTCAAAAGAAGAAGGTGGTCGTCATACTCCTTTCTTCAAAGGCTACCGTCCACAGTTCTACTTCCGTACAACTGACGTGACCGGTACCATCGAACTGCCAGAAGGCGTAGAAATGGTAATGCCAGGCGACAACATCAAGATGGTTGTGACGTTGATCTGCCCAATCGCGATGGATGAAGGTCTGCGTTTTGCGATCCGTGAAGGTGGCCGTACAGTAGGCGCCGGCGTGGTAGCGAAGATCATCGCCTAATCAGGTCGAGATGGATGTAAAAGGAAGCTTCGGCTTCCTTTTTTTTGGTCTGGAAACAATGAAAGCAGAATAAACACTATCAATGCATTAAGTAAACGCGCCGTAATTAAGTACTGGTCATTAACAGAAATCTCTGTATAATACCGTTCAATTTTTGACAGCTATGTCTGTCGATTACGTCGCCAGCGGCCTTGTAATCCTTAACTGGATCGGTATAATAGCCGCTCGCTTAATTGCTTAGGCGTTAAGTAGTTTGGTCGGTTGACTTAAATTACTCAAAACGACTCCGATTGGGAGTCGAACGGTTAAATCATCTCACTCTGTCTTTTCCTAAAGGAAAATGGCTAGAGGGTGATTTTTTATATGTCCATTTTAGGAGCTCTGGTCAATGCAGAACCAAAGAATCCGTATCCGCTTAAAAGGGTTTGATCATCGTTTGATTGATCAGTCCACCGCGGAAATCGTTGAAACTGCTAAACGCACTGGTGCCCAGGTACGTGGTCCTATCCCACTGCCGACGCGCAAAGAGCGTTATACCGTTTTGATCTCTCCGCACGTTAATAAAGATGCTCGTGACCAATACGAAATCCGTACTCACAAGCGTTTGGTTGATATCGTTGAGCCTACTGATAAGACCGTTGACGCGCTGATGCGTCTGGATCTGGCCGCCGGTGTCGACGTTCAGATTAGCTTGGGTTAATTGAGATCCTTAGAAGAGGTTTGAGAGATGGCTATCGGTCTTATTGGTCGTAAAGTGGGCATGACCCGCATCTTCACTGAAGATGGCGCGTCTATCCCTGTTACTGTAATCGAAGTAGAAGCCAACCGAGTGACCCAGGTGAAAACTCTGGAAAACGACGGTTACCGCGCACTTCAAGTTACTACTGGTGCCAAGAAAGCCAATCGCGTCACTAAACCAGAAGCTGGCCACTTTGCCAAGGCAGGCGTTGAAGCCGGCCGTGGTTTGTGGGAAATGCGTCTGGCAGATGGTGAAGGCGAAGGCATTGAAGTTGGTGCTGAGCTGAAAGTAGAAATCTTCGCTGACGTAGCGAAAGTAGATGTTACTGGTCAGTCAAAAGGTAAAGGTTTCCAGGGCGGTGTTAAACGCTGGAATTTCCGTACCCAAGACATGACTCATGGTAACTCTTTGTCACACCGCGCTAACGGTTCTATCGGTCAGAACCAGACTCCCGGTCGTGTATTCAAAGGCAAGAAAATGTCAGGCCACATGGGCGACGAGCGCGTGACCACTCAGAATCTGGACGTAGTACGTGTAGATGTTGAGCGTAATCTGCTGCTGGTGAAAGGCGCTGTTCCAGGCGCTGCCAACGGTGATCTGATCATCAAGCCTGCTGTTAAAGCTTAAGGTCTGAGGAGATAGTAATGGAATTGGTATTGAAAGACGCGCAGAGCGCTCTTGAAGTTTCCGAAACTACCTTCGGCCGTGACTTTAATGAAGCACTGGTTCATCAGGTAGTTGTAGCATATGCCGCTAACGCACGTCAGGGCACTCGTGGTCAAAAGACCCGCGCTGAAGTTCACGGCACAGCTAAGAAACCATGGCGTCAGAAAGGCACTGGTCGTGCCCGTTCAGGCGACGTGAAAAGCCCGATTTGGCGTGGCGGTGGCGTAACATTCGCTGCTAAAACTCAAGATCATGGTCAGAAAGTTAACAAGAAGATGTATCGTGGCGCTCTGAAGAGCATCCTGTCTGAACTGGTACGTCAGGAACGTCTGATTGTGGTTGAGAAGTTCGGTGTAGAAGCTCCTAAAACTAAAGAGCTGAAAGCCAAACTGAAAGAAATGCAACTGGAAGATGTGTTGATCGTCACTCCAGAAGTTGACGAAAACCTGTTCCTGGCTGCCCGCAACCTGTACAAGGTTGACGTTCGTGACGTAGCCGGTATTGATCCAGTAAGCCTGATCGCATTCGACAAAGTGCTTGTCACCGCTGATGCTGTGAAGCAAATCGAGGAGATGCTGGCATGATCCGCGAAGAACGTATTCTGAAAGTGATTCTGGCTCCACATGTCTCTGAAAAGAGTACTGTTGTTGCCGAGAAGAACAACACGGTAGTTTTCCGTGTAGCTCTGAGTGCCACTAAAGCTGAAATCAAAGCTGCTGTAGAAAAACTATTTGAAGTTAAGGTTGATGGTGTTCGCACTCTGGTCAACAAAGGTAAAACCAAGCGTCACGGGGCCCGTACTGGTCGCCGCAGCGACTGGAAAAAAGCCTATGTGACTCTGGCTGAGGGCGCTGATATCGATTTCCTCGGCGGCGCTGAGTAAGCAAAGGAGAATTTAAATGGCAATTGTTAAGTGTAAGCCAACCTCTCCAGGCCGTCGTGGCGTTGTTAAGGTTGTTAACAGTGACCTGCACAAAGGCAAACCTTTTGCTGGCCTGCTGGCTAAAAAATCTAAAACCGGTGGTCGTAACAACACTGGTCGCATCACTACCCGTCATATCGGTGGTGGTCATAAGCAGCACTATCGTCTGATCGACTTTAAACGCGACAAAGATGGTATCGTTGGGAAAGTAGAACGTCTGGAATACGATCCTAACCGCACCGCTAACATCGCGCTGGTGCTGTATGCTGACGGTGAACGTCGTTACATTCTGGCTGCTAAAGGTATGCAGGCTGGTGACAAAGTTGTCTCTGGTGCCGCTGCTGATATCAAACCAGGTAATGCATTACCGCTGGTTAACATTCCAGTTGGTAGCGTGGTTCACGCGGTTGAGATGAAACCTGGTAAAGGTGCTCAGTTGGCGCGTTCTGCCGGTGCTTATGCTCAGGTTGTTGCCCGTGATGGTGCTTATGCAACCTTACGTCTGCGTTCAGGCGAAATGCGTAAAGTACCTGTAGAGTGCCGAGCCACTCTGGGTGAAGTCGGCAACGCAGAACATATGCTGCGTCAGC
The DNA here is from genome assembly GCF_014651955.1 of Shewanella fodinae. Classification (GTDB taxonomy): domain Bacteria; phylum Pseudomonadota; class Gammaproteobacteria; order Enterobacterales; family Shewanellaceae; genus Shewanella; species Shewanella fodinae. The sequence goes on from NZ_BMXW01000014.1 coordinate 24,918, forward strand.
TGGGTAAAGCTGGTGCCAAGCGCTGGCTGGGCGTGCGTCCTACTGTACGTGGTGTTGCAATGAACCCTGTTGACCATCCACACGGTGGTGGTGAAGGTCGTACTTCTGGTGGTCGTCACCCAGTGACTCCATGGGGCGTACCAACCAAGGGCTACAAGACCCGCAACAACAAACGCACTGACAAGTACATCGTACGTCGTCGTAACAAGTAATTAAGAGGATTCGCCATGCCACGTTCTCTCAAGAAAGGTCCATTTATCGACCTGCACTTGCTGAAGAAGGTAGAGAAAGCGGTGGAAGCGGGTGACAAAAAGCCTATCAAGACTTGGTCTCGCCGCTCTATGATCATCCCACAAATGATTGGGTTGACCATCGCTGTCCATAATGGTCGTCAGCACGTACCAGTGTTCGTAACTGACGAAATGATCGGCCACAAACTTGGTGAGTTCTCACCAACTCGCACTTATCGCGGTCATGCTGCAGATAAGAAAGCGAAGAAGCGTTAATACGGGAGGAATAAGATGGAAGTTTTAGCTAAACATCGCTTTGCCCGTACGTCGCCTCAAAAAGCTCGCTTGGTTGCAGATCAGATCCGCGGTTTGCCAGTGGCAAAAGCGTTGGAAGTTCTGACCTTCAGTCCAAAGAAAGCTGCCGTACTGGTCAAGAAAGTATTGGATTCTGCCATTGCTAACGCCGAGCACAACGAAGGTGCCGATATCGACGAATTGAAAGTCGGTAAGGTATTTGTTGACGAAGGTCCAACAATGAAACGTATCATGCCACGTGCCAAAGGCCGCGCTGATCGTATCATGAAGCGTACCAGCCACATTACTGTGGTTGTATCAGACCGCTAGGAGAGAGCAATGGGACAGAAAGTACATCCTAATGGTATCCGTTTGGGTATCACTAAGCCTTGGATCTCTACCTGGTATGCTGATAAGGCTGACTATGCAGCCAATCTGCACGGCGACTGGGAAGTGCGTAAGTTTCTCGAAGAGAAGCTGAAAGCCGCATCAGTATCCAAGATTGTTATTGAACGCCCAGCGAAAAGCATCCGCGTTACTATTCACACCGCCCGTCCAGGCGTTGTGATTGGTAAGAAGGGTGAAGACGTTGAAGTGTTGCGCGCCGAAGTTGCCAAAATTGCCGGTGCACCAGCGCAGATTAACATCGCTGAGATCCGTAAGCCTGAACTGGACGCTAAACTGGTTGCTGACTCTATTGCTCAGCAGCTGGAACGCCGTGTTATGTTCCGTCGCGCAATGAAGCGTGCGGTACAGAACGCCATGCGTCTGGGCGCTAAAGGTATCAAAGTTGAAGTTAGCGGCCGTTTGGGCGGCGCTGAGATTGCGCGTTCTGAGTGGTATCGTGAAGGTCGCGTACCTTTGCATACACTGCGTGCTGATATCGATTACGCTACTTCTGAAAGTCACACCACTTATGGTGTGATCGGTGTGAAAGTCTGGGTCTTCAAAGGTGAAGTTCTGGATGGCATCGTACCTCAGACAGTAGAGGAACCGAAGCAGCAACCTAAGCGCAAACCTCGTGGTAAATAGGAGAGCCGGTAATGCTGCAACCTAAACGTACTAAGTTTCGCAAAATGTTTAAAGGCCGTAACCGCGGCCTAGCGAACGGCACCGACGTTAGCTTCGGTTCTTTCGGCTTGAAAGCTGTCGGTCGTGGTCGTTTGACTGCCCGTCAGATTGAAGCCGCGCGTCGAGCTATGACTCGTGCTGTTAAGCGTCAGGGTCAAATCTGGATCCGGGTTTTTCCTGACAAACCTATTACCTCTAAGCCTCTTGAAGTGCGTATGGGTAAAGGTAAGGGTAACGTTGAATACTGGGTATGCCAGATTCAGCCAGGTAAGGTTCTCTATGAGATCGGTGGCGTTCCGGAAGAGTTGGCCCGCGAAGCTTTCGCATTGGCCGCTGCCAAGTTGCCTATCAAGACAACCTTCGTAACTAAGACGGTGATGTAATGAAAGCGAGCGAACTGAGAGAAAAAAGCGTTGAAGAATTGAACGCTGAACTACTTGGTCTGCTGCGTGAGCAGTTTAACCTGCGTATGCAACACGCCACTGGCCAGCTGGCGCAAACTCACCAGCTGAAGCAAGTGCGCCGTAACATTGCGCGCGTTAAGACCATTATTACTTCTAAGGCAGGTGCATAATGTCTGAGAGCATCCGTACTTTGCAGGGTAAAGTAACCAGCAACAAAATGGACAAATCCATTACTGTTGCCGTTGAGCGTCAGGTAAAACACCCAATCTACGGTAAGTACGTAAAACGTACTACTAAGATCCATGCACATGACGAAACCAACCAGTGCAATGAAGGCGATATCGTCACAATTCGTGAATGTCGTCCGCTGTCTAAGACTAAGTCTTGGACGCTGGTTGAAGTAGTGAGCAAGGCCTAAGGTTTCTTAGGTGAAAGTAAACGGCCCCATCCGGGGCCGTTTGTATTTTAGTACTATCCATCTCTGGTCAAGGGTGTTATACTTGCGCGCCCTTTTTGAGCGATTCGTCGCCGAAAGTGGTGAAAATAACCCCATGGTGGGGATGTGATGTAACGATAGCGGAGCACTTAAAATGATCCAAATGCAATCGACTCTGGATGTCGCATGTAACAGCGGCGCTCGCAGAGTTCAGTGTATTAAGGTCTTGGGTGGCTCTCATCGTCGTTATGCCGGTATCGGCGACATCATCAAAGTTTCCGTAAAGGAAGCGATTCCTCGCGCTAAAGCGAAGAAAGGTGATGTGTATAACGCGGTGGTAGTCCGTACTAAGAAAGGCGTACGTCGTCCAGACGGTTCTGTCATTCGCTTCGATCGGAATGCAGCGGTTCTTTTGAACAACAACCTGCAGCCGATTGGTACTCGTATCTTTGGACCTGTGACACGTGAACTGCGCTCCGAGCAATTCATGAAGATTGTGTCGCTGGCACCAGAAGTACTGTAAGGAGCTTCAAAATGGCAGCAAAAATCCGTCGTGAAGACGAAGTAGTCGTACTGGCCGGTAAAGATAAGGGTAAGCGCGGTAAAGTTACCCAAGTTCTGCCTACTGGCAAGTTGATTGTTGAAGGCGTTAACGTCATCAAGAAACATCAGAAACCTAACCCACAGTTAGGCGTTACTGGTGGTATTGTTGAAAAAGAATCGCCGATTCAAGCATCTAATGTTGCGATCTTTAACCCTGCTACTGGCAAGGGAGATCGTGTTGGTTTCCGGTTTGAAGACGGCAAAAAAGTCCGTTTCTTTAAATCGAACAGTGAACTCGTTAAGTAATCGGAGTAAACGATGGCGAAACTGCATGATAAATATAAAGAGACTGTTGTCGCTGAACTGACCAAGAAGTTCGGTTATTCCAGTGTCATGCAAGTCCCTCGGATTGAGAAAATCACCCTAAACATGGGTGTAGGCGAAGCAGTTGCTGATAAAAAAGTCATGGAAAGTGCTGTTCGTGACATGACTGCTATTGCCGGTCAAAAGCCTGTTGTAACTGTTGCTCGTAAATCAGTTGCTGGCTTCAAAATCCGTGAAGGCTACCCTATTGGTTGTAAAGTGACCCTGCGCGGTGAACGTATGTGGGAATTCCTTGAGCGATTGATTGATATCGCTATTCCTCGTATTCGTGACTTCCGTGGTCTGAGCTCAAAGTCATTTGACGGTCGCGGCAACTACGCTATGGGCGTACGTGAGCAGATCATCTTCCCAGAAATCGATTACGATAAAATCGATAAAATTCGCGGTATGGATATTGTTATCACTACCACAGCGAACTCTGATGAAGAAGGTCGCGCTTTGTTGAACGCTTTTAACTTCCCATTCAAGAAATAAGGGGTAGCGTAATGGCAAAACAATCAATGAAAGCACGTGAAGTAAAGCGTGCCAAACTCGTGGCCAAGTACGCTGAAAAGCGTGCAGCGCTGAAGGTTCTGATCGCAAGCCCTGCTACTTCTGATGAAGAGCGTTGGGATGCTGTCCTGAAGCTGCAAGCTTTACCACGTGATTCCAGCGCATCGCGTCAACGCAATCGCTGTAATCAAACTGGTCGCCCACATGGTTACCTGCGCAAGTTCGGCCTGAGCCGTATCAAGTTGCGTGAAGCCACCATGCGCGGTGAAGTTCCTGGTCTGCGTAAGGCCAGCTGGTAAGCCCTTGTCACGGAGTAAGCTAATATGAGCATGCAAGATCCTATTGCGGATATGTTAACCCGTATCCGTAACGGCCAAGCTGCTAACAAAGTATCTGTGAAGATGCCTTCCGCTAAGCTCAAAGTTGCGATTGCAAAAGTGCTGAAGGAAGAAGGTTATATCACTGACTACGCCGTAGCAGACGAAGGCAATAAGCCTGAACTGGAAGTTACTTTGAAGTATTTCCAGGGCAAACCCGTTGTTGAGACTATCCAGCGCGTAAGCCGTCCTGGTCTTCGTATTTACAAAGGTAAAGACGAACTGCCAAAAGTGATGGGCGGACTGGGTGTCGCAATTGTGTCCACTTCTAAAGGCCTGATGACTGATCGTGCCGCCCGCCTCGCAGGCATGGGTGGTGAGGTTATCTGCTACGTAGCATAAGGAGCTAGGAATGTCTCGTGTAGCAAAAGCACCAGTCTCTATTCCTGCCGGCGTAGAGGTGACTTTAAAAGATCACAGCATTACCGTGAAAGGCGGTAAAGGCAGTCTGACTCGAGTAATCAACAGCGCTGTTAAAGTAACCGTTGACAATGGCCATGTAACTTTTGGTCCTGTTGAAGGTCACGTAAACGCTTGGGCTCAAGCTGGTACAGCTCGTGCCTTGGTTAACAACATGGTTGTTGGTGTAACTCAAGGTTTTGAAAAGAAACTGAAACTGGTTGGTGTAGGTTATCGTGCCAAAGTCACTGGTGGTGACCTGGACCTGACGTTAGGTTTCTCTCATCCACTGGTTCACAAATTGCCAGCAGGCGTTACAGCTGAATGCCCAAGCCAGACTGACATCGTACTGAAAAGTATCGACAAAGAACTGGTAGGTCAGGTTGCGGCTGAAATTCGTGGTTATCGTCCACCAGAGCCTTATAAGGGCAAGGGTGTTCGCTACGATGACGAAAACGTACGCCGTAAAGAGGCTAAGAAGAAGTAAGGTAACGCGATATGGATAAGAAAACTTCTCGCTTGCGTCGTGCCACTCGCACCCGCAAGAAGATCCAAGAGCTGGGCGTTAACCGTCTGGTTGTACATCGTACACCGCGTCACATTTACGCTCAGGTAATCAACCCTGAAGCTCAGGTGGTTGCTGCTGCATCTACTGCTGAAAGTGCGGTAAAAGAGCAGCTGAAATATACCGGCAACGTAGATGCGGCAAAGGCAGTAGGCAAAGCTATTGCTGAACGCGCGATCGAGAAAGGGGTCACTGTTGTGGCTTTCGATCGTTCTGGTTTCAAGTATCACGGCCGTGTTGCTGCTTTAGCAGAAGCCGCTCGTGAAGCTGGCCTCCAGTTCTAAGGGGTTTACACAATGGCTAAAGTAGAAACTCAGCAGAAAGACGATCTGCAAGAAAAGCTGATTGCAGTCAATCGTGTTTCTAAAGTAGTTAAAGGTGGTCGTATCTTCAGTTTTACCGCGCTGACAGTAGTGGGTGATGGTAACGGTAAGATCGGCTTCGGCTACGGTAAAGCGCGCGAAGTTCCAGCTGCTATTCAAAAAGCAATGGAAAAAGCCCGTCGCAGTATGGTTAACGTTGAACTGCATGAAGGTACCTTGCACCATCCAGTGAAAGGCCGTCATTCAGGTTCTCGCGTATATATGCAACCTGCTTCTGAGGGTACCGGTATTATCGCCGGTGGCGCGATGCGTGCTGTATTGGAAGTGGCGGGCGTTCATAACGTTCTGTCAAAAGCATACGGCTCTACTAACCCGATCAACATCGTTCGTGCAACTGTAGATGCGCTGGTGAACATGAAGTCACCTGCTCAGATCGCAGCTAAGCGTGGCCTGAATGTTGACGAAATTCGGGGGTAATGCACCATGGCTACTAAAACAATCAAAGTAACTCAGACCAAAAGTGCTATCGGGCGTTTGCCGAAGCACAAAGCGACCTTGACTGGTCTCGGTCTGCGTCGTATTGGTCACACTGTGGAACTGGAAGATACTCCAGCTATTCGCGGTATGATCAATAAGGTCTACTACATGGTAAAGGTGGAGGACTAATCAATGCGTCTGAATACTTTATCTCCAGCAGCAGGTGCTAAGCCAGCTGGCAAGCGCGTAGGCCGTGGTATCGGTTCTGGTTTAGGTAAGACTGCAGGTCGCGGCCATAAAGGTCAGAAATCTCGCAGTGGCGGCGGTGTTCGTCCAGGATTTGAAGGCGGCCAGATGCCGTTGAAAATTCGTTTGCCTAAATTTGGCTTTACCTCGCGTATCGCTATGGTAACTGCTGAAGTTCGCATCGGCGAACTGGCAAAAGTTAACGGTGATGTTGTCGACCTGAACGCACTGAAAGATGCGAATCTCATTACTCGCAACATCCAGTTTGCGAAAATTGTTCTTTCAGGTACCATTGAGCGCCCAGTGACCGTACGCGGTCTGAAGGTTACCAAAGGTGCACGTGCAGCTATTGAAGCTGCCGGTGGAAAGATCGAGGAATAATACGTCGATGGCAAAACCAGGACTTGATTTAAAAAGCGCGAAAGGTGGACTTTCTGAATTGAAAGCTCGCCTCCTGTTCGTGATTGGTGCAATTATTGTGTTCCGTGCCGGTTCCTTTGTGCCAATTCCTGGTATTGATGCCGCTGTATTGGCAGAGCTGTTTGCTCAGCAGAAGGGTACCATCCTTGGCATGTTCAACATGTTTTCGGGTGGCGCCCTGTCCCGTGCGTCCATTTTTGCATTAGGGATCATGCCTTACATTTCGGCATCGATCATTATGCAGTTGTTGACTGTGGTACATCCAGCGCTCGCTGAACTGAAGAAGGAAGGCGAGTCAGGACGTAAGAAAATCAGTCAATATACCCGATGGGGCACATTGGTTTTGGCTACGTTCCAATCTATTGGTATCGCAACCGGGTTGCCAAACCTGGTCTCCGGCCTGGTCGTTAACCCAGGTTTTGGATTTTACTTTGTTGCGGTTATCAGTTTAGTCACTGGCACCATGTTCCTGATGTGGCTTGGTGAACAGATTACTGAACGTGGTATTGGGAACGGTATCTCAATCCTGATTTTTGCAGGTATTGTGGCTGGTTTGCCAAAAGCTATCGGACAAACTGCTGAACAGGCTCGTCAAGGCGACTTGAACGTATTGGTATTGCTATTGATTGGTGTGATTGTCTTTGCCGTCACTTATTTCGTAGTGTTTGTAGAACGTGGTCAGCGTCGTATCGTCGTTAACTACGCCAAGCGTCAGCAAGGCCGTAAGGTGTTTGCTGCCCAATCTACTCACTTACCTCTGAAAGTGAATATGGCAGGGGTTATCCCCCCAATTTTTGCGTCCAGCATTATTTTGTTCCCGGGTACACTGGCTCAGTGGTTCGGACAAAATCCGGCATTGTCATGGTTGAGTGATTTCTCTCTGGCCGTGTCTCCTGGACAGCCGCTGTACTCTTTGTTGTACGCGGCAGCAATTATTTTCTTCTGTTTCTTCTATACCGCGTTGGTTTTCAATCCACGCGAAACAGCTGATAACCTGAAGAAGAGCGGTGCGTTCATTCCAGGGATCCGTCCCGGCGAACAAACTTCGCGTTACATTGATAAAGTGATGACCCGCCTGACTTTGGCCGGTGCGTTGTATATCACCTTTATCTGTTTAATTCCGGAGTTCATGTTAATCACTTGGAAGGTACAGTTCTATTTTGGCGGTACCTCACTACTGATTATGGTAGTTGTGATCATGGACTTCATGGCTCAGGTTCAGACCCATATGATGTCTCATCAATATGAGTCTGTGATGAAGAAAGCTAACCTAGTGACCAAAGCGAATTTCGATCGCTTCGGCCGTTAAGATAGCTTTACGGAGTGATGAAATGAAAGTTCGAGCTTCCGTGAAGAAGATCTGCCGTAACTGCAAGATCGTCAAGCGTAACGGCGTTGTTCGCGTAATTTGTGTTGAACCAAAACACAAACAGCGTCAAGGCTAATGAAACCCGGCCAGTCCATTTGCGACTGGCCATTAAAATTTGTTTGCAAATTAGTCATCTGTTGAGTATCCTATCGGGCTTTTCACAGATGGCCTTTAACTTAAGGAGTGCATAGTGGCCCGTATCGCTGGCATTAACATTCCTGATCAGAAGCACGCAGTCATCGCTTTGACTGCTATCTACGGTATCGGTCGTACTCGCGCTAAAGCTATTTGCGCGGCTACTTCAATTGCCGAAGACGCAAAGATCAAGGAATTGAGCGACGCTCAAATCGATACCCTACGCGAAGAAGTTGCCAAATACACTGTAGAAGGTGACTTGCGACGCGAAGTTTCTATGAACATCAAGCGTCTGATGGACCTTGGTTGTTATCGTGGTCTTCGCCATCGTCGTAGCCTGCCTGTTCGTGGGCAACGTACTAAGACCAATGCGCGTACCCGCAAAGGTCCACGTAAACCAATTAAGAAGTAACGGGAAGGTAGACAATGGCTAAAGTTCCGTCACGTTCTCCGCGCAAGCGCGTACGTAAACAGGTTGCGGATGGCATGGCTCATATCCATGCTTCTTTTAACAACACAATCGTTACTATCACAGACCGTCAAGGTAATGCATTGGCTTGGGCAACTGCAGGTGGTTCAGGTTTCCGTGGTTCACGTAAATCTACTCCATTCGCGGCTCAGGTAGCTGCTGAGCGCGCAGGTACTGCTGCTCAGGATTACGGTGTTAAACACCTTGAAGTTTTCGTGAAGGGTCCAGGTCCAGGTCGTGAATCAGCCATTCGTGCGCTGAACGCTGTTGGTTATAAAATTACCAACATCACTGATGTGACGCCTATCCCTCATAACGGTTGTCGTCCTCCTAAAAAACGCCGCGTGTAATTGGCGATTCATTAGGAAAGTTGGAGAAAGATCATGGCAAGATACTTGGGTCCCAAGCTCAAGCTCAGCCGTAGGGAAGGTACAGACCTGTTCCTGAAAAGCGGTGTGAGAGCAATCGATTCGAAGTGTAAGCTGGAAACAGCACCTGGACAGCACGGCGCGCGTAAGCCACGTCTGTCAGATTATGGTTTACAGCTGCGTGAGAAACAAAAAGTTCGTCGTATTTACGGTGTGTTAGAAAAACAGTTCCGTAACTATTACAAAGAAGCTGCACGTCTGAAAGGCAACACTGGTGAAAACCTGTTGCAACTTCTGGAAGCCCGTTTGGATAACGTTGTTTATCGTATGGGGTTCGGTGCCACTCGTGCAGAAGCACGTCAGCTGGTTAGCCATAAGTCAATTATGGTAAACGGTCGTGTTGTTAACATTCCGTCATTCAAAGTGTCTGCGAATGATGTGGTAAGCGTGCGTGAAAAGTCACAGAAGCAAGCTCGTATTAAAGCTGCTCTGGAAGTGGCTGGTCAACGCGAAAAGCCTACCTGGATTGAAGTCGACAGCGCCAAAATGGAAGGTGCTTTCAAGCGCATTCCAGAACGTAGCGATTTGTCTGCGGAAATTAACGAACAGCTGATCGTCGAGCTTTACTCTAAGTAAGGCTAACTAACAAGAGAGGACACAATGCAGGGTTCTGTTACAGAATTTCTTAAACCGCGTCTCGTAGATATCGAGCAGGTTAACCCAACTCGTGCCAAGGTAACACTGGAGCCGCTGGAGCGTGGTTTTGGTCATACTCTGGGTAACGCGTTGCGTCGCATCCTATTGTCGTCTATGCCCGGCTGCGCGGTTACCGAAGTCGAGATCGACGGTGTACTGCACGAATACAGCAGTAAGGAAGGCGTACAAGAAGATATCCTCGAGATATTGCTGAACCTTAAAGGATTGGCGGTTATCATTGAGGGTAAAGACGAGGCTTTGCTCACCCTGAGCAAGACCGGCGCAGGCCCTGTTACCGCTGCAGACATCACCCATGATGGTGATGTGACAATCGTAAATCCTGACCATGTCATCTGTCATTTGACAGGTAGTCACGGCATCAGCATGCGTATTCGTGTTGAACGTGGTCGTGGTTATGTGCCGGCTTCTGCCCGCGCTCAGACCGAGGAAGACGATCGTCCTATCGGCCGTTTGCTGGTCGATGCTTCTTTCTCACCTGTTGAACGCATCGCCTACAACGTAGAGGCGGCCCGTGTTGAACAGCGTACAGACCTGGATAAACTGGTTATTGATATGACCACCAACGGTACTATCGATCCTGAAGAAGCGATTCGTCGTTCTGCGACCATTCTGGCCGAACAGCTGGATGCGTTTGTAGAGCTGCGCGATGTTTCTGAACCAGAGAAGAAAGAAGAAAAGCCGGAATTCGATCCGATTTTGTTGCGTCCTGTCGACGATTTAGAGCTCACTGTACGTTCGGCTAACTGTCTGAAAGCCGAAGCGATTCATTACATCGGTGATCTGGTACAACGTACAGAAGTTGAGTTGCTCAAAACACCTAACCTGGGTAAGAAATCTCTTACCGAGATCAAAGACGTTTTGGCTTCTCGCGGACTTTCTTTAGGTATGCGTCTGGAGAACTGGCCTCCAGCCAGTTTAGCAGATGACCTGTAAGTCTCTGACTTGTACAGATTTAGGTTATAAGGATTAAGTCATGCGCCATCGTAAGAGTGGTCGTCAACTTAACCGCAACAGCAGCCACCGCCAAGCTATGTTCCGTAACATGGCTAGTTCATTGGTTCGTCACGAAATCATCGTGACGACTCTGGTGAAGGCAAAAGAACTGCGTCGCGTAGTTGAACCTTTGATTACACTTGCTAAGAGTGACAGCGTTGCAAATCGTCGTCTGGCGTTTGCCCGCACCCGCGACGAAAGCGTCGTTGGTAAATTGTTTAACGAACTGGGTCCTCGTTACCTGGAACGTCAGGGTGGTTACACCCGTATCCTGAAGTGCGGTCTGCGTGCCGGTGATAAGGCCCCTATGGCTTACATCGAGTTAGTAGGTCGTCCAGAAACAGCTGAAGCTGTAGAAGCGGAAGCTGCTGCTGAATAGGCATCATTTGGGATGAAAAAAGCCGGGCATCGCCCGGCTTTTTGTTGTTTAATCGCTTTGTGCACTGAACCATGCATCAACAGATCTAACATAGAACGGCGATGAAGTTGATTTTGCTTGGCAGACTTGCTTCAAATACTCTTAATCATCTTCCGCAAAAAGTTCTCAATCTCATCGCAACCCGATCGCCCATGACGCTTAGGTGTTACATACTACTGCATTAAGCAATCGCTCATAAATATCAAGCAAACCAGTAAAACTACTATTCTCAAACTCTGCTATGGTGACTTTAGAATGCCCATAAACCCTGCAAAATGTTGCTGAGTATATCCAAGTTTGTTTACCTTCTTACCTAGTTCCTGTCTGCTCGCGAGCAGTTAGATATTTAGCTAAAAAAGTTAGTATTAAACCGAAAAACTATAATATAACTATATATAGTTATTTAATAGTTTGACGACATAATATTATTTAACTATAGTATTTCTATTAATAGTTGTGAGATAGTTTTTGTATGAAAAATATTGCATTGACCTTTACCGCAAGAGGGACTCATCGCATTTTACGTGAAGGAGGATCTGGCGACTGGACTGCCAATCCCGCTCGTGTGAATGACTCTGTAGATTATGTAGTTTGCTGCCAGAATACTAACGATAAGCGTAGAGGTAACGACTGGGGCGAAGTTACCCATAAACATGGACAAGCTTTTTTAATTGGGAAATTATCAGAAGTGATGCTAGTGACTAAAGATCCCAATAAGAAAAAGCGCTATCGATTTATGTTCTCAGAGTATGCTGAAATTAAAGTAGATGACATGTGGGGTGGAGATCGTTTCCCCATACGTTATTTAAGCGAGGAAGACTTACCTTTCAATATTAAGTCATTGGAATTTCAACCAATGCCGAAAGTCCAGTCAACAGAACAGTTCTTCACCTTGGATGAGGCTAAGAAAGCATTAGCATCAATTAATGATATTAAGTCCACTGATGTAAAGATCATTTTATAACGGTAAATACTAATGAATATAGACTTAGCAGTTACCGGTAAAGAATCAGTTAACTGCTGGGTAATCACCCCATTTTAAGGGCGCTTGAAGTAGATGAGTTACCAAGTTGTCTCTGTATCTGCGGCGAGATCATGGCTCGGTTGCCCCCGTCGTTATTGATACCATTGGGCTGAAAGTCTTTCACTGAGGACGAATGGAAACTCCGTAAGCACGGCAAAGAGGAGTGACTTGCTTAGCTCAAGCTGCACTTAAGTGTCGATGCCCAAACTCATGCGGTGATTTCGGTTGAGGGCAGCCTAAAAAGCATGGGTGACAATGATGTACTTCTGGAACTCTTGACCTCAGCGTAGCACCTAGCAGGGAGTGTCAGACTGAAGGCGTGTAGGATATGTGAGTTGCCACTATGGAATAAGCAATGCACGTTACATGTCAACGACAAGGCGATGCGATCATCTCGGCGTACACATTGGTTTCTCACTGATATTTTATAAACGGCACAATGAGTGGGATTAGCTTTTGATACTACCTTATAGATATATGCTATTTACAATGTCACTGTGTGGTGACATCATAAGGGCCGAAATAACTTAAGCAGGCCAATATGATTCGAGACAAGCAAAAAACCCAGGAAAAAATGATTGCAGCAGTGGGGTATATTCTCGCAAGGGACGGCTTTAGTAAGTTCGGGGTCAACTCTGTATCTCGTCAGGCGAAAGTCGATAAAGCACTTATTTACCGTTACTTTGGTGGCTTGCCTGGGTTGTTGCGCGCATATGGGAACTCCATAGATTTCTGGCCGTCTTTAGACGAAATCATTGGTGACATCGAGGTTTTTAAGCAAAAAAGTATCGGCGAAAAAATGGCGGAGCTCTTAGTTCAATTTGCCAGAGCAATGCGTCGGCGGCCGATGACGTTGGAGATCATGGCGTGGGAGCTGGTCGAGCACAATGAATTGACACAACTATTAGCAGATGTTCGAGAACAGTGGGTCGAAAAATTTTTCCAACGTTTTAGTGACGAAATATCGGCTACAAATCTCGATATCGCCGCTACCTCGGCGTTGTTTGGTGCCGCGATTAATTATCTGTTGATCCGAGGGCGTAACACACACATCTTTAACAAGATTGCCATAGACTCTGATTTGGGGTGGCAAAGACTTGAAGCTGCTTTAACTGAGATGTGTCTTCGCTGTTTTATATCAGCGTAACCGCAAATTTTTTTATCATGCAAGTCACCAACTGGTGACATGGAGTATGGCAATGTGTTTGGTCAAGTTAAAAAAGAAGCTTGTTCTCTTTATCTGTTGCATTGGGTTAACAGGTTGCGCAACGCAAATGCCGACACATAGTGGTTTTTTGGATAATTATGGGGCTTTGCAACCATTAAGTGGAAAACCGTTAGTACTGGTTACGCGGTCACCACAGCCGCTTAATCTTGCGCGGGTGCTTATTGCCCCGGTAACCATTATTAATGGCCATGACACTAATAGTCTGAGTGACACAGAACGTGATCAGTTATGTCATTTTCTGCAACAAACTTTGGTTAATGAGTTTAAGACAACGGATAACCCTATTGTAACTGAGCAACCGGCAATAGTTATCCGTGCGATGATCACTGCAGTACATCCAGCCAAACCGATACTCAATGTACTGACAACACTGACGCTATTTGTTCCATTTGCCAATGGTGGGGTGAGCATTGAAATTGAAGCCGTGGAACAAAAATCTGGTAAACGCCTTGCAGCGATGAGCGCCGCCAGTAACGGCTCGCCATCCGAATTTTCTGGTTATTTTCATCAATACCGGCACGTTGAGCAAGGACTTGAACAGCTAACGCAGCAATTTCACCAGCTACTGACGGACAGGTTTCAACGACCATCAGTGAACATAATCGCGCAAAGGAACTCATAAAATGAACTGGTCACGCCGTCATTTTGCTGGCTTGTGTGCCAAATCAGTGATTGCGCTCGGTAGTATGCCCTTGCTGATGGCTTGTGCATCAGACACCGTCGCATTCACTCCTGAGTCCTCCCAACTGCTATCAGTGACGCGGGACATTCTGAGGCATGCTGCTAGAGCTCCCAGCGGACATAATAGTCAGCCATGGGAATTGCTGCTGTTAGAGCCATATTACTGGCACCTCCATATTGCGGCTACTCGTCGACTTCCCGCCGTCGATCCACGAGGCAGGGAAACTCTTATATCCATCGGTGCATTCATTGAAAATCTATGTCAGGCAGCATCGGCCTATGGTTTTTCGGTGTCGTTGGTTCCTCTTTCTGGGGATACGGATGACTCAGCCGCATATGCTATACAGTTGCTTCCCGCGGCGATATCGCCAATGGCGAAAGATAACCTGATCCATATTCAGCAACGACGGGTGATCAGGCACGGACAATTGCCCCGATTATTATCTAGCGATGATGTCAACTGGTTGGAAGCTCAGCTATCCGGGAAGTTAAGATATGTCCCCGCCAACAACTCTGAGGCGGCACTCTTGCGCGAGGGAACGCTAAGCGCTACGGTCTCTCAGTGTCAAGCCCCATCAATAATGAATGAGTTAGCACACTGGACGAGATTTGGGCATCAAACTGTGATAACGCATATGGATGGGTTAACAACTGCAGCAATGGAACTCAACAGTGTTACAGCTTGGGTAGTTGATCATTTTTATGATGAAAAAGATGTCCTCTCAGCTTCGTTTCGCAAACAGACGGTTGATATGACCGCACAGTTGGTAAATGAAGGTGCGGGTTGGCTTATCTTTAGCGCCAAAGGTTCCTCGTCGAAAGACCTTATTGAATGTGGGCGTGACTTTCAACGTGTATTCCTAATGCTTAGAGAAAGGCAGATTGCTTGCCATCCTATGAGCCAATTGCTGGAAAGTGCTGATGGACAACAAACAATGCAACGTACTTTTGGTGTCGACGTACAGATGCTAGCCCGAGTAGGCTATGTCGACCATTATCCGGCACCTGTCAGTGTTAGACGGCCTGTGGCATGGTTTGCACGGTGATCCGTTGCTGTTATCTATGACATTGGCTGCTCTGCGCGCCAGTAAAGAGTAATGTTCCTTGAGTGTGATATATGCGATGGTTGTCGTTTGGTTACCTCCAATTTACTGCCGCAACCTACTGTATATTTAGGCATTCCTGTGCCGTGGCCAGTTTTACTTGACCACTTCACCATTAAACGTTGTTGCTTTCATGCTCAATGAGCCACTCTTTACGTGAAATGCCTCCCCCATAACCGATCATCCCTCCATCTTTTCCAATTATCCTGTGACATGGGATCACAATCGCAATCCGGTTTGCACCATTAGCCGCAGCAACGGCGCGCACAGCATTTGGCTTATTCATCTGTAGTGAGATGGCCTGATAGTGTGAGGTCTGTCCATAGGGAACTGCCCGGAGCTCGCGCCAGACGGATTGTTGAAAATCACTCCCCGGGGCATCTACAGAGAGATCAAACTGTCGACGCGTTCCGGCAAAATACTCGCTGATCTCTTTTACTGTCTGCCGGGTATGGCTGTTTTCTCCGGTGACGATTCTGGCGTTAAATAAACGCTGAATATCGCGAAATTCTGTTTCTAACATCCGGCGATCGGTAAACTCAAGCAGACAGACGCCCCGCTCTGTCGCACAGACAAACATCGGCCCAAGCGTCGTGGTAAAGCGGTGAATGACAATCACCTGGGTTGCCTGAGTCGGCGCGGCACCAGTGAGTCGCTTGTAGGTATAACCAAACCCGCTCAGGGATTCATATCCATTATCCAGCGCTACGTCTGTCGCCGCTCGTCCGCTTTTCAGCTCTTGCAGGGCAACGTTCACCCGCTGCATGCGTTGGAAAGTCTGAAAAGTGATGCCGTGATGTTGCAGGAACCAGCGTCTTACCCGCTCCGGACTGATTCCATGCTGACGAAGCTCCGCGTCTGCAACACGGGATTTAATATCGCGCCTGACAAGCGCAAGCGCCTGTTCAATAAATAATGGCGCGCTGTGCGCATTTTCAGCAGGTCTGCAGACCTTACAGGGACGAAAGCCGGCCGCAAGGGCAGATTTGGCATCTTTATAAAATTCGACATTTTCACGCTTAGGCTTTCGTGCCCGGCATACCGAAATACAGAATACGCCCGTGGTTTTGACGCCAACAAAAAACACGCCAGTATATTCTGAAGCACGTTCAAGTAATGCCTGATACCAGATATCACATAAATTCTTATCGGTTATTTTCATCACTAAAAAGTCCTTCAAACGTCTGACGAGATAGGATCGTAAGCATGAAATCAGTCAGTTTTGACTGAATGGCTGAATGCACAAAATTGCCCATTGAAATGCGGCTTACACCGGCCAGCTTGAGCCTATCGAACGACGGAAGGTCGGGCATACACATAACATTAAGAGGCAGACCCGTTGCCTCTGCAATGAGGCTGATGTCTTTCTCTGACGTCAGGCAGGGAACAAAAAGGCCGTTAGCTCCTGCAGCTTTATAGCTCTGACCCCGTAATATCGTCTCCTGCAACGCGTCTACATGCCCGAGCAGGTAAGTGTCAGTCCGGATGTTCAGAAACAGGCTATGATTTTCGCTTCTCAGCGCATCGCTTACTGTCCTCAGGGTACAGGTAAAATCAGAGGCATCGTCAAGCTGACGCACCCCGTTTATGACTCTGCTGTCTTCAAGGTTAACGCCTGCGACGCCTGTCTGAGCAAGGCGCCTGAGATTGGCTGTTATCTCTTCGGCTGAATCACCATACCCTGCTTCCATGTCAACGCTCAATGGCAGCTTGCTGACAGCCCGGATACGGGTGACCATATAAAATAACGCATCAAATGGCATTCCCTGCCCGTCTTCATATCCAAGTGTGGACGCGATTGCTGCGCTGGACGTTCCCAATGCCTGATAACCTGCTTCTTGCGCTGCGGCGGCACTGGCGGCATCCCAAACATTAGCGATAAGAAGTGGCTCATGCTGGTTGTGGAGTTCTGCAAAGTTCATATCCAAATCCTCTCAATAGATTGAAAATGACTCTAAGCATTCAGTAAGAACGTCACAACCGAAATTCAGACGACCATTTTTGGCAAGGATAGTCTGACTTCAGAGAGGACCAAATCAAAAACGTTCAATGTCCGTTCCTGGCCCGAAATAGACAGGCCGGGTGGTCGTCAGGCCTGCTCTGAGCGATCAGCAGACTCTGGGTATAACTTTTAGGCACTCTGAGGAGGACGTCTTATAACATGGTCCAGATAGTAAGCGCAGAGTGTGGAGTAAACTACATATTGCCGTCGATACACATACTCACGAGATCATTGGAGCAGAACTCAGCTTATCAAATGTGACCGACGCGTGAAGTCATGCCGAAAAACCATCGAAAAATCCGCAATATCTCAGCTGATGGTGCTTACGACACGAGAGCATGTCACGATTCCGTTCGTAGAAAATGTGCTTCAGTGCTCATTCCCCCTCAGAAAGGTGCAGCGCTTTGGGAACCAGGACATCCACGTAACTTAGCAGTCAGTTGGCAACAGCTTCATGGTTCAAATAAGCAGTGGAAGAAGTGCCATGGGTATCATCGTCGGTCAATCTCAGAAACTGCCATGTACAGGGCGAAGCAACTATTAGGTGGCAGACTAAGCCTGCGAAATTATAGCGGTCAGGTAGGAGAAACTTACCCGATGATGAGGGCGTTGAACAAGCTCATAGGGCTAGGCATGCCTGAAACTCATTATGTAGTTTAATAATTAAACAATCATAGGGCGCTCCCGAGTCTGGAACGACGAAGTAGAGTCCTTTTCCGTCGGATTTTTTTGTCGGCTCTCCTGATTTTGCAAGTGCGGCCACCTGCTTTGCTGTCATAGATGCCACATAATCTCCAAATACTCACCATTTGATGCAAGTATAGCGAGGCATTACTCACCAGTTAACTCACCGCTTGGATGCAACAGATTGAAACGTACAAGAACAGGTTGGAAATGAAAAGCCCTGATAATTTAGGGCTTTGATAAATATTGGAAAGCTTTGGAAAAACAAGAGAAAATTATTCAACATTCGGATCTGCTCAGTGAGTAGTGGTCTAGGCCCTTTCAAAATCAACAAATTATCGAAAAGAAACCGCTCAAAAATGCCTGTTTGCCCACCAAACTGCCCACCACTTGCCTATGGCTTTTACTAAATCTTAGTGGTTAGCAATGGAAAAACAGTGCCGTTTTTATGCTGCTGTTAGGACTCGAAAATAGCAGTTTTAAAAGGCTTTATCGAGCACGATTTTTGTCAACATAGTTTGGCCATTTTTTCGCTTGTTCTATGCGATAGTGGTGAGTCAGCAGGAAACTCACCTAACCAGAAATGGACATTATGGTGTCCGTTTTAATAGAAACAAGCTTGATATGGATATTATGGTGTCCAAGAGTGATAAATCAGAGTGTCGAATGGTCGGCATTCAGGTCTACAAATTGTTACCTATAAGGTCACTTTGTGTAGACCTCTAACCGTTGAATTTTCCAGTTCAGTAAACGCATGGACGAGTACTCGACTTGCATTTCACACTTTTACGCGCATAAAAGTGTGATTTGGTGGCCTTTGGAATTCAGGGATTCACATCATCGCCTTGGCCAACGCGCAAGCTAAACCTAAAAGTAGGATATAAATCCAATTATATTGATTAAAATGGGAATATAGTCCTACATTTAGCTTATTGGAGTTGCTTGGATTTCAAGGTTGGACTATATTCCCAGTAATGATTAAATAACGGGAATATAGTCCCTTATGTTGGTGATATGGCTAAGCGTGATTTGCACAATGTACTGTTTCCAAAGCAACGCAAAATCCTGACGCATTTTGGTGAGGACTTATTGTTAGCGATGAAACGACGTGGTTTTACAAAAAAGTTGCTGTGTGATCGTACTGGCTTTGATCATAAAACCGTGAATAAAGTCTTCGCAGGTGATCCTGGCGTTGCCATAGGAACTTACTTAAAGGTGATGGCCGTTCTTGGCATGGAAAGCAACTTTGCAGAAATGGCCGCCCATGATGAAGTGGGTCTCAAGCTGCAAAATATAAAATTGCTGGAAGGTTCAAGATGAGTCGTGAAATCGTTGAAGTCTATGCCGACTGGCAGCCAATTGAAGCACCTTTGCTAATAGGGCAGCTTGCTTACAGCGATTCAAGCCGAGGTGGCGTGTTTAGTTTTGTCTACGAAAAAGCATTTTTAACGTCAGCCTATCGCTTGCAAATTGATCCTATGTTGATGCTTCACTCCGGTGAACTCTACAACGATGAAGCCGATAAAAACTTTCGTGCATTTCTCGATTCATCGCCTGATAGATGGGGGCGTATTTTAATGCAGCGGCGTGCGGCCATTGAAGTGCGCAAGGGGATTCGTGCAACAAGTCGATTAAACGAACTGGATTACCTGCTGGGCGTGCATGACTCATACCGGATGGGGGGGATTCGATTTAAGCGAGCAGGCTTGGATGCTTTCTTAGATGACAATTCTGAGTTTGCTGCGCCGCCAATGGCTTCTCTGCGAGAGCTAGAGCACGCAGCAATGCAGATTGAAAAAGACGATAACATCGACAGTGACGAGTATTACTGCTGGTTGAAAATGCTGATTTCTCCAGGCTCATCATTAGGCGGTGCAAGGCCCAAGGCTTGTGTGACAGATGAGCAAGGCCACTTGTGGATTGCCAAGTTTCCCAACTTAAATGATACCCATGACGTGGGGGCGTGGGAGATGGTTTGTTATGAATTGGCGTTGGTGGCAGGTGTTGACATGTTTCCAAGTGAGATTAAACGATTTTCCTCTGGGCATCATACATTTTTAACAAAACGGTTTGACCGAGACGGTGACCAGCGACTGCATTTTTCATCGGCTATGACACAGCTTCAATACTATGACGGTGAACAATCTCAAGGTGCCAGTTACTTAGAGATTGCTGAATTTATTTCCAATTGTGGTGCACAAACCGAAGCTGATTTAGCACAGCTATGGCGTCGTATCGTGTTTAATATTGCGGTGTCCAACACGGATGATCACCTGCGTAACCATGGATTTTTATTAACAAAGAATGGTTGGAAGTTATCACCCGCTTATGATTTAAACCCGATAGTGGGTAAGCATGGCCTGCATCTGAATATTACCGATGCAGACAACGCTTTAGACTACCAATTAGCGTTTGACGTAAAAGACTTCTTCCGACTTTCGCAAACCCAAGCCACGCAAATTTACGATGAAGTATTAATTGCGGTTAAGCAATGGCAAACCGTTGCTAAGCAGCTCGGGATCAGCCGAGCCGAGCAAGCCATGAAACAATCGGCGTTTAACGTTTAATGAATCAGTGAAACTATATTTTCATTTTTTAGTATATAGAGAAGTTATAGTTTCACTTTTATGCTTTGCCTCACACTCCGAGTGTTGTAACACACTACTCATCCCTTGGGTTTTTGGGGCAGTTTGGGCAACGCCTTAATTCACCAAGCCCCAGTCTTAACGGCGTCTGAGGCGCAGCCACGAGCCAAAACACTAGGTAAAGGCTCAACCAGCTTCAATGAGATTGTGTGAAGTTGTGGTTTTCTTTATAACAAATATCAAGCTATTTAGCCTTGTTGTTGAGTTTGGTTCTCGTTACCAAAGCATTTGTTCGTAATCCACACATCATTCTCCGGCTCACAAAGGTGGTGCAGCAGCGCTAGGTTGATCTGGTGGCTGATCACGCTGGCGTTTCGTTTTTGGCTTTCCTTTATCAAACCTCTCAGTAATAACCCCGTACAAGATTTGCCCATTTGCTCTGGCGCGCTGGGCAAACAAAAAGTTCGGTTTTGCTGTTTGGGGGGCAAGGTAGTGCGTTTTCCTGTTTTAGATAGAGGCGTAATGCACCAAAAGATACAGGCGTTGGCGGGTGCGTTTGCTTGCAGTGTGTTGGTTTGACTCGTGTCATCCCTATATACGGGTAACAAATGTGCTGGTAACAAAACTAGCCCTCTTTGCGCGTGGCCATCAACCTCAGGTAAAGGCAGCCAATACAGGTTTGGCCATTGCTAGGGGCTTTGCCATTTTTCTACGATCACTTGTGCGCCAATACTATTCAGCCATTAGTGAATCGGGCAGCCTGGGTGCGCTTGTTTAACGCGCGGTAACTGATAGGTCAGCCAGCGGGTTAAACGTTCGGCCGCATTATCGCACTGGCTTAGCGCGGGGTAGAGGGTAAACGCGCCATGCCCAACCAGTAAAGCGACCACCTGCTGTATCCATTCTCTGTCGCAATCATTGCCACTTGCCCATAACACATCACTTATCAACTTGTTGGTTTTTTCATGCCGTCTATTTTCAGTGGTCAGGTGCAGACTCGGTGGTGAAATAGATGAAAGAAATGGCCATCAAACTAACCAGTCAAATCGGTTTGTCCTGATGACCTGTACGCGGCTAACTGTTTGAAATACATCGTCCAATACAGCGCTGTTTGGTGGCATCCAACTAGTGCAAAAAAATCGAGACGCCAAACGATCATTTGCATTCTGGGTTGTAAAAATCAAACGGTTTGTACTTCGGTGTCGAGGTTGGTTTAGGGTGCAAAAAGTGCCAAACCTTGCTTTGAGCCAGTACTGGCATGGCCTCCCGGCTTTGGATTTCAATCGAGAAGCCAAACAGTAAATGGGCTAATTTCCCTGTTTGGCTTTTCGATCCAAAAGCCAAACGGATAGTGGTTTTGGCGTATGGGTATAAAGGCATGGGGAAGTGTTGAACGAAGAGCGGCTTGCTAATTTGACTTCGTATTTGTTGAATACGCGTTGAGTGAAGGTCGCTTGTCACGGTTACCATCAAAGTACTCAAGGGCGTACCCCATTGCCTTGTAGCTTTTCTCGCGTTTTTTAAACATGCGTTGCAACATAGGAAGGGCACAGTCCACATAGTCGTGAATGGTGACTTGTGTTTTTCCGTCCGATTCACGATGAATGCGACCGGCATATTGGGCCAATGTACCTTTCCATGCGATTGGCATGGCCAAAAACAACGTATCCAACCTTGGCAGGTCAAATCCTTCGCCCACATATTTTCCTGTTGCGACGACAACTTGAGCCGATTGCAGATGATTGTCAGCGTTCTTGCGTTCCGCAGCTTTCATGGCGCCTTTGAGTACGACAGTGTTTATACCCATCTCGGTAAGTCGTGAGTGTATGTACTCTGCGTGCTCTCTGCGCTCTGTAAGGACTAACGGGTGTCCGCCATTTTGAACACACTGAGAGGCGTCTGAGACAATTTTTGAAGTGCGCTGTTCGTTATCGACGAGCCAGCGGTAGGCATCGCTTATTTTTGGGCGCTCATCTGTCTTTATTAGCTCAGCTGGCGGTATATCGTAGAGCTGATGAATTATCACGGTTTGAGTAAATTGCTCATCAGGGCTTTGTTTCACTTTGTAGCGAATGGGCCCTGCTGCCATAAAAATGATCTTTTGATGGCCATCTTGTCGCTCTGGTGTTGCTGTTAGGCCCAACACATATTTTGCTCTTACCTCGTTGAGTACCAATTCAAACCTTGGCGCGGATAAGTGATGGCATTCATCAACAATAATGTGGCCGTAGTCTTGGATGAGAGGCGTGATGGTGTTGTCTTTTTTATTGACCAAGCTTTGGTAGGTGGCAATGTCGATAATGCCACTCGGCTTTCTTTTCCCCCCGCCTATACTGCCAATGTTTACGTCGGGTAGGAACGTGCGTAATCGCTCTTGCCACTGTTCGAGCAATTGTCGGCTATGAACTAGTATTAGGGTATTTACTTTGCGTTTTACGATCATGCCAATGGCAGTAACCGTTTTTCCAAATGCGGTCGGCGCGTGCAAAATACCGAAGTCATGTTTCGTTATTGCGGCCACCGCTTCCCGCTGATTCTTTCGCAAAGTGAATTCAGGGGTAAGTTTTAATAATGGTTTGCCGGTTTCACGCTTATCGTCAAACAGTAGCGAAATATTATGTTCTTGTAGCAAAGCAATCGCATCATCGAGACAGCCTCGCGGTAGTGCTAGATAACCGTTTTCGATACGAGCACAGGAAATAAATCTTGGAATGCCATGGGTTGAAAAGCGCAAAGCTTGTGTTTTAAAAAACACAGGATTAGAAAAACTAGCTAATCGCTTTAGTCCTGCCAGTAGTGGCCCAGGTAACTCGTTCATCAAAAAGTAGATATGGTTGGCCAAGGTAATGGTCACGTTTTTCGGCAAAGACTCTAATTTTATTGGTGCGGCTTTGGCTGTGATTTCCCAAGGTGGGCGGTTATCTGTTAGCCCTTGTTCGGACAGTAATAGGGTATCGGGTGCAATGGTTGTTATGAGTTGATCAATACTCGACTGAGTGAGCGTTTTAAGCCCAGCAAGGTACCGCCATTGATCGTCAATCGCATTCAGTTCACTGTCAACAAAGCAACTACGACCTGAAAGGCGAGCCTCCTTTTGAAGTGGTAGCGCAATGAGATTACCAAACCCGCCTTCAGGAAGGATATCTTGGTTAGGAAAGAGCCTGTCATAGGAGTCAAACGATAGATTTGGAAATATTTCCATGGCTTTATCAAGCAAAGCGAAACCAAGTGCCCTAGCTTGGTTAGCTGGGATGTTGGTTTCAAAAAAGATCCATAAGTGCGCCCCGTTGCCAGAACGCGAGATTTCTATCGCGTGGGGAATATCAAACGCTTGGCACGCTTTAGATATTGCTTTGACTTCTTCTTGCCAACAGCCTTTGTCAAAATCGGCTGCCAACAAATAGCACGAATTATCTTTCAGTAATGGATACAGACCAACCACTTGATGACCGGCAAGGTGCCTGTAAATAATGTGCTCGTTTAATTCGCTAAACTTTCGGTGTGAACAGTTTTGGCATTTAATGCGGGGTTTGTTGCATAGCCCGCTTACCCACTCATTATCACAGGCTACGGAATAGCCACTGCGGCCCTGTTGGTTTTGCCAACGATTGGCGAAGATATCCTCTCGTCCACGAAATCGTTGTCTGAATAGGGCGACTTTTTGTTCTGGGGTGAATGTCTGTACTGAACGCTCGTTTTGAGCGTTTCGTAAAGCCTCTCTTAGTGCGAGAAGCTGCTGCTTTTCGTTTTCAAGCTCAGCTAGCCTGTTATCAATAGCCGAAATGTTTGGGTAGCGAGCGTCATTCATGACAACATAATTTTTATGTGCAGCGCTATGAAGCGCGAACTTGCGGCGGTTTGATCAGCGACTCTGCTGGAATACCTAGCCCTTCATGAAGTTTCCAAATCATTTTTAGCGTGAGTGATCGCTTATGGTTTAGGATCTCATAAACACGATTGCTTTTACCTATCATGGGTTCAAGATCTTTAACCGTTAAGCCTTTACGCTCCATCTCAAACTTTATTGCCTCAACAGGGTCTGGCAAATCCATTGGAAAATGCTTTGCTTCGTAGGCTTCAACTAACGTAACCAAAATGTCCAGCTTTTCGCCTTCGACGGTATCAGGCTCCGCCATCATTAGGCTTTCGATGTCGTTTAATGCCGCGCGGTAGTCGGCATCTGTTTTAATAGGTCTGATGTCCATTATATTTACCTCTTGTTACTACCTTTTGGCTTCAAATCGTTTGCACATCAATTTTATCGTATTGTGCATGGCTGCCGATAAACCGTATGTAAACCACCTTGTAGGCATAATTGATCCAAACAACTAACCGGTATTTATTACCGGCAATGTTAAACACGACACGCCCATCTTTGAGGATGCTGGCATTTCTAAAGTCCTGTTTCACATCCGACGGTGATCCCCAATCAGTGTTTAATGCATGCCTATACCACGCTAAAGTTGGCTCTTTAGCGTCAATGTATTCTGGGCTGTCTTCCCAAAATGTTTTTAAGGTTGATAGTGCGATAATTCTCATAAATAGATGTTAGTCCCATATTGGGACTTTTGCAAGTTTGTAGTTTGATTGACTGAAAGGAGTTGTTGGCACGGCCCCCAATTGCCCCATTCCTTGGGGCAGTGTAATTTCCTCTTATTCACTTTCTAAGGCTCGGCATATCAAGTGTTGCCCCATTGTCCCAACTGCCCACGGTAAGTGAGCAAATGGGTGGCTTGTTAGTTTCTCCTGATTGGCTTTTTCGGCATACGGCTGCGTTTGCCATCGATGAAGGCTAACACCCTGAACTAATAGAATGATTCTTCATAACCTAGGCTGTACGTTGGGCGTGCAGGCGGGATGAGCCCCAGTTTGCGTCCTAGACTGACAATCACGTAGAACGTGAGTTTTAGCGTCAGCTAAGGAGCGAGTACCACGAATACCATCAGGCAATACCGAGTAAGTGCGTAGCCTATACCATAAGGCTGTTCGAGTAGGGCAATGCCAATACACCAGCCAAGGCCTGCCAGCATGGCTATTGGAAAGGTAATGGGGGCGAATCGCATCATAAATGGCATGTTAACGCCCTCCTGCGTGCTGTTGCGAATGTGGCTCAAAGTTCACCAGTGGTTCAACTACATCAGCCACGGTTTGATGGGCAATTCGGCGCTCTTCAAAGTAATCGTGGCGGTCGTAGATGCCCTCAACGCCTTTTAGCTTATGATTAAGGCAGCGTTCGGTCACGTTGCCTGCAATGCCCAAAGAGGCGGCAAGGCTGCGAAAGGTGCGGCGCAAATCATGTACGGTGAAGTGTTCAAGTTTGCCCATTTTATTGGGAGGCTGTTTTTTGCGCCCAGGCTCGCGACCAAAGAGTTTAGAAATGGCACCGTTCAGCGTATCTGGCCCCATATGTGGACGATGGCTTGCTCGTCTGGCTGGGAAAACATAAGGCGAGCCACAAGCGCGGATTTGCAACTCGTTAAACCAAGCAATGGCTTGGCATGGTAAGGGTATGCTGATTGGCACGCCGGTTTTGCTGCGTTCTTTGGGCAGATCCCACACGGCTGTGGTTAAATCCATTTCACGCCACATGGCTTCGCACAATTCGCTTTTGCGTACGCCCAACACCAAAAACAGGCAGCAAGCGAGGTAGTTGTCGCGGCCAAAGCTATTGATATGGGTATGAAACACGCTAAAGGCGTAGTGAATTTCCTCTTTGCTGAGCATCCTGTCTTTACTGGACTCCACGCCACCTGCATCGTCCACGGTAAATGCTGCGGCTGGGTTGTTCAGCGTTAAGTCGAGCTTTATCGCATGTCGAAACAGCTGTTTCATGTACATCAAGGTGTCGTTGGCAATGGTAGGGCGGTTACTTTGTCGAATGCGTTTTAATACTTCACGAACATGTGTTGGCCGCACTGCTTGGATAGGGAGTTGACCAATCAATGGTGCAATCTCTTTGGTAAAAACACGTTTGGGTATATTGGGGTGCTGTAATCGGCGACTTAAGTCTTTGGCATACCAGTCTTGAAACAGCTGACTGACATTTTGGATCTCAGGGATGGTTTCAATAGCGCGAATTGCTAATGGGTCTTCACCTTGCTGAAGTTGTAGCTGCATTAGACGATTTAAGTCGAGCCTCTGCTAAGGTCATGCTTGGGTATTGGCCGAGCGTGGCTTCTCGTCGTCCGTTTAGGCTGGGATACCTTTTAGCATCCAATACGGCATGCCAGATTTTCTTACGCAAAAATAAAGGCTATTACCATCACTGCATTTTTTGTTTGCTGCTGCGGTGCGAGCATAATACTGCACCTGAGTTGCGGTTAGTTTTGCTATCGTTTGTTACTCTATATTCCTAAGAAATCGTCAAAATTTGCTCACCATTGCCCACCACGGTTTGTTTATCGAATGGTTCGATAGTTGAGTGAACAATCTGCAAGCAGCACGATAAGTGGAGATGGCATAAGCCGGTGGTGAGATAGATGCAAAAATCTGTTCACCAGATACCTTGACTTTTTGCTTATTGAGTCAAAAACAGGGTTTGCCCACCATTTTGCCCACCACTTAAACAGCAACTGGTAACGGACATCTGCAAACCGATTTGGACGGGGAAAATTAAAAAGTCCTGAATTTACAAAGAAATAGCAGGACTTTTAAGACATTCTTGGACGGTAAAAAAATTATTCGATGTTTTGGATCTGTTCGCGCATCTGCTCTATTAAAACCTTTAACTCAATGGCAGCGGCAGTGGTCTCAGTGCAGATAGATTTAGACGCCAGCGTGTTTGATTCGCGGTTAAATTCCTGCATCATGAAATCTAAGCGGCGGCCCTCGGCACCACCTTTTTTCAGGATACGCCGGGCTTCTTTAACATGTGCCTCAAGGCGATCCATCTCTTCCGCCACATCCAGTTTTTGGGCAGTCAGTACCATTTCCTGTTCAATGCGAACAGGGTCGAGTTCGCCTTTCACTTCTGCCAATCGGTTGGTGAGTTTTTCACGTTGCCACTCGATGACTTTGGGCATTTGTTCTCGGACGATTGCGATCTGTTGTTCTACACCTTCCAGGCGGCTCAGCAGCATGGCGTTAATCGCTTCGCCTTCACGGGCTCTGGCTTCAATAAACTGATCAATGGCATTATCAAACGCTGCTAATAGCTCGGTGCCTATGGCATCCATGTCTTGCTCTTGCGCAGAGATGACTCCTGGCCAACGCAGAATGTCCAGTAACTCCAATCGGCCTTCGCTAGCTTCGTCTTTTACCCATTGAGCGGCTTTCAATAATTGCCGAGCCAAATCTTCGTTGAGTGTCAGTTGGTTGTCTTGGTCACCTTTCAGTTCATAACGGAGATTCACTTCTATTTTTCCACGGTTAAGCCGTTGTCGAAGTTTGTCTCGCAGAATCGGCTCCAAGCTCCGCAGCTGTTCAGGCAGGCGCAGATAGGTTTCCAGGTAACGTTGGTTAACGGAACGAATTTCCCAAGACGCATTGCCCCAGGTAGCTTTATGCTCTACGCGGGCATAGGCGGTCATACTATGGATCATGAAAGTATCCCGTAAGTCGTTTGTGACGATAAAGCCTTGATTATAGACATCTGTCACCTAGGGTTAAAGGCATGTCGGCCAGAATCGCAGGGTGGTGTTAGATCTAGCGTAGCACTCCCTGGTGTCAGGTCCTATAATAGGCGCCACATTTATTAGATTCAGGAAGTTGTTATGCGCCCCAGCACCAGAACACCGGCTCAAATCCGCCCGGTCACGATTACCCGCCAATACACAGCCCATGCCGAAGGCTCAGTGTTAGTTGAATTTGGCAACACCAAGGTGTTATGTACCGCGAGTTTTGAAGAAGGCGTTCCGCGTTTTCTGAAAGGGCAAGGACAGGGGTGGGTAACTGCCGAATATGGCATGTTGCCGCGCTCAACGCATAGTCGCATGGACCGTGAAGCGGCGCGAGGCAAGCAGTCTGGCAGAACCCAAGAGATCCAGCGACTCATTGGCCGTTCTTTGCGGGCAGCGGTTGATATGAAACTGCTGGGCGAAAACACCATCGTTATTGATTGTGACGTGATCCAGGCCGATGGTGGCACCAGAACCGCAGCGATTACCGGGGGCTGTGTGGCGTTGGTTGATGCCCTGAATTGGGCGCGCGCTAAGGGTATTATCAAGACTAATCCGCTGAAGTTCCTGATTGCCGCTGTGAGCGTCGGTATTTTTGATGGTGAGCCGGTGTGTGACTTGGAATATGTGGAGGATAGCGCCGCCGAAACCGATATGAATGTGGTGATGACTGAAACCGGCAAGATTATTGAAGTACAGGGCACCGCTGAGGGTGAACCCTTTAGTCACGAAGAACTGGCAAGCCTGCTGGAGCTGGCCAAACATGGCATTCGCGAAATCGTTGATGTGCAGAAAGCCGCATTAAGCTAAAAACAATATTGATAACCAAGTACACTACCAACCTTACATAACAGGAACTGACGTGAAAGCTTATCAGCGAGAGTTTATTGAATTTGCCTTACAACGTAATGTGCTGCGTTTTGGTGAATTTACTTTGAAATCCGGTCGTAAAAGCCCCTATTTTTTTAATGCCGGGTTATTTAATACCGGTGGTGATTTAGCTCGTTTGGGACGGTTTTATGCGGCGGCGTTGGTTGACTCAGACATTGAATATGACCTGTTGTTTGGTCCGGCTTACAAAGGTATCCCTATCGCCACCACTACGGCGGTAGCGCTGGCAGAACATCACGGTATTGATATCCCCTATTGTTTTAACCGTAAGGAAAAGAAAGATCACGGTGAAGGCGGCAACTTGGTTGGCAGTGATCTTAAAGGTAGGGTTATGCTGGTTGATGACGTGATTACTGCGGGCACGGCTATCCGAGAATCCATGGAGATTATTCAGGCTAATAGTGCGATGTTGGCAGGGGTGTTGATCGCCTTGGATCGCCAAGAAAAAGGTCGCGGCGAGTTATCTGCCATCCAGGAAGTAGAGCGTGATTTTGGCTGCCATATTGTTGCGATCATTAAGCTGGCGGATCTGATAGCTTATCTCAGCGAAAAGCTGGGGATGGAAGGTGAGCTGGCGGCAGTTCAAGCCTATCGCCAGCAGTATGGGATATGAACGAATGTGACTATAAAAAGCTTGGCTCTGCCAGGCTTTTTTACTTTATAGTGCGTTAACTTCAAGGGTGTAAAAATTCAGCTCTGGTGGCTGGGTTGGATTTGAAAATCCCTCCTAGCGCAGTGGTAGTGGTGGAGCTGGTGGAGTCCATGACCCCTCGAGCTTTGACGCAGTAATGCACAGCGTCGATTTTCACCGCGACATCTTTGGTTTCCAGTAACGCCTGCAAGGCCACCAACACCTGTTGTGTCAGTCGCTCCTGCACTTGGGGACGCTGGGAAAAGAAGCGCACAATCCGGTTGATCTTCGACAGTCCAATAATTTTTTTACGCGGCAGGTAGGCGATGGTAGCCGTGCCATCGATGGTGACCAGATGATGTTCACAAGTACTTGTCAGGCTGATATCCTGCACTCGCACCATCTCATCAAATCCCATTTTGTTATCAATCACCGTGATCTTCGGGAAATTCTGGTAATCCAGTCCAGAAAATATTTCATCAACATACATCTTGGCGATGCGTTTTGGGGTATCTGCCAGACTGTCATCGGTCAGATCCAAGGACATCAGTTGTAGAATATCTCGAATATGTCCTTCGATTTGGAGTTTGCGCTCATCATTACTTAGCTTGCAAGGCACCATAGGTGTTTCCAGCCCTTTTGCTAGCAATGCTGCCTGCACGGTTTTTGCTGCTTCTGATAACGCCATTTATAGTTCTCCTGTGCAGAAACCAGCGAAACATCGACTGCACATTACGGCGGTTGTGATATTCCTCACATTATATCGGGATGCGGAGGATACTGCCATTTGCATTAATTTCATACAGCGTCAGTGGTGTAAGATTCTTATTAATGGACGTTATGGCGTATTCGCTGAGGAATCTAACTGCCGCCATAACGTCAATATTTCGCATTATTGTTTGAGGTTATTGTCTAGGAAATCCAGTAATCGTTGATAAAACGCCGCACGATCACTGTCCCGATAAAAACCATGACCTTCGTCATCGATGACCATTTTCTCATAAGGATAATGCTGTTGTTTCAGGGATTTCTCCAGAGCTTCAAACTGCTCTATGGGCGCACGTTCATCATTACCGCCGTGAACAAGCAGCAACTTAGCTTTAAGCTTATCCACGTGGTTTGCTGGCGACATGGCTTGCAATGTTTGGAGATTGTCACCTAGCACCTGTTTTAAATAACTAACTCCAGAGTCAGACTTTTGCACATCACCTTCAGTAAACATCATCGGTAAATCATAGACCCCGGCTTCACCAACGGCACATCTGAACAGATCGGGGGCAAGTTCCGCACTCTGTAGGGCGCTATAGCCGCCAAAACTCGCGCCGACGATGCAGATGCGGTTCTTATCGGCAATGCCCTGATCTATCAAATAACGAGTGGCATCGATAATGTCATACTGTATGTCACTGCTCCACTTCTGAAACCCTGCCTCTTGGAAAGCTTCTCCATAGCCACCGGAACCTCGGTAGTTTACCTGTAGAACCGCATACCCATGTGCGGCCAGAAACTGGTTCTGCGGAATAAATTCCCAATAATCACGAACGTAATGGGGGCCGCCATGGGGATTGACAATCAAGGGCAGCGACTTTTGTGGTTTATTCAATGGTAAGGTCAGAAACGCTTGGATCTCTAATCCATCTCTTGCCTTAATATTCAGTGGCTGGACTTCAGCCATCTTGGCCGGGTCGATACCCTCCATGACTTTAAGCAATGGCCGTAATTTATGTTGCTGAGGGTAATACAGGTAATACGTGCCAGGATCCCGATCGTTGAAAGCCAGAATCACCAGTTTATCGCCTTGACGATCTTCACTGACAATACGGACCTGATACCCGGGCAAACTCTGTAATAGTTGCTTCAGGTACTGACTACGTGGGTCTTCAGCGCTGACAAAGGAGTAGGCTGGGTAGCCATTTTCAAACTCCACCGCATACAGTTGGCCATTTTGTGGATTGATCCAGAAATGGGATGGGTCAACGGTAGGATCACTCACGACTTTCTTTTTATCGCCAGTCGACAGATTAACCTGATAAACACTGTCGGGCTCGCCTTGAACATTAGCGGTGGCATAGATACTGTTGTCGTCAGTTGCAAACGAGATGGGCTTGAAATGGTTCAGTTGCAGCTGCTGGCTGTTGACCCATGCACCATCGTGACGATAAAAGACCTGAGTGTCATTCTTGCTGTCTTCGCCAACGGCGATACGCACTTCGCCATTGGTGTCGGTCATAAAGCGAGCATTACCCACCGGAGCAGTCATTAACCGTTGTCTGACGCCGCGGTATACATCAACCCGGTAAACATCTTGCAATATGTCGCGGGTCAGTGTGGTATGGTTTCCCCACGGAATAGCGCTTACCAGCATATAACGCTTATCGTTTGGAAGCGGGTCTAAGATGTAAGCCGTGGCATCAATAGCAGTATTCTTTTGGATATGAGAGCCAGCCTGCTGCTCCGTTGAAGCATAACCAAACAGGTAACTGGCTTTTTTCCCATCAGCATTAACGGCCATCAATTCGCCATAATACTGAGGTTGTGCATCCCAACCTTTAAGATATTCTTTAGCGAGGACTAGCCGTTCATCGTTGACCCACGCGTAGCTTCCTACTTGAGCATTGCCTGCAAAAAATACCGAATGCATCAGTTTCATGTCTTCGGTGTTAAAAATCAGCAGGCGTTTCTTGCCCTCATGCTTCATTTTGACGGCCAAGTATTCGCCGCCGGGAGAGACTTTCACCTCGGAGAAACTGGCCCCTTTGCTGAATAGCAAAGCAGATTCGGAGATTTCACTGGCGAGCGATGCCGGAACTACAGCAAGCAGCCCAATAACAATAGACAGCCAAAACAATTTCATAGAACGTCCTTGTGAAGATACCCTTTTACTTACGACAGTTAACTTTGTAGCAGCTGCTTTTGAATAAACAACCACTGTTCTTCAAAATGTTGAGTGGGCTTTTGCTGAAATTCACTGCGAACAAATTGGGCAATATGGCCTTCAGCAACAGCCAATAGCATGTTGGCTAAAACACCTTCATCGATATGAAATTTCTGACCTTCCCGCAGTGATTTTTCGCGCAGGATCTGTTTCAGATGGGTCTCAAATTTGGCAAAAATCTGGTTAACCCGCTCCCGTAATCGTTCGTGTTCACCCAATAATGCGTCGCCGTTGAGTAGCCGTGAGATACCGGGATTGCGCTCAGCAAATACCAGTAGTAGTTGTAACATCAGCTGACAGCGGCGCATGGTGTCCTTTTCTTCGGTCATAATCAGGTTAGCGCGCGACAATAAGGACTCCTCGATAAATTCGATAAGTCCTTCAAACATGCGGGCTTTACTGGGAAAATGGCGGTAAAGTGCCGCCTCTGAAACCCCGACTTCAGACGCCAATTTTGCGGTGGTGATCCGCTGTCCAGGATTGGTTTCCAACATCTGCGCTAGGCACTGCAGAATATGGTCGCGACGATTAATTTTTTCTTTGGTCATCAATGGCTCCGGAGCTTACTTGGTACCGGAGTGCCCAAAACCGCCTTCGCCACGGTCAGACGCGGCAAACTCGTCAACCACAGTAAATTGCGCTTGTACCACAGGCACAAATACCAGTTGTGCTAGACGGTCTCCAATCTCTATCTGGAAGGGGTTATCACTGCGATTCCAGCACGATACCATCAGTGGTCCTTGATAATCGGAGTCGATAAGCCCCACTAAATTGCCTAGCACAATGCCATGTTTATGACCTAGGCCGGAGCGCGGCAGAATAACTGCTGCCAACGCCGGGTCGGCCACATGGACGGCAATGCCAGTGGGAATGAGGACTGTCTGCCCGGGTGCTACCGTGAGTGGTGCATCGAGCATTGCCCGCAGATCCATGCCTGCGCTACCTGGAGTGGCATAGGCAGGTAAAGGGAATTCGTTGCCAATACGGCCATCAAGAATTTTCAGTTCGATCGGTGTTTTCATGGTTAGTTTTTATAGTTAGCGATTAGCGTCAGTAATTGGTTGGCGAGGTTCAGTTTATCGGTGGCGGGCAGTTCGTGACAGCCATCTTTTGTAAATACTTTTAGCGCGTTTTGCTCGGCATTAAATCCTAGTCCTGCGACAGAAACATCGTTGGCCGCAATCATATCCAAATGTTTTCGCTGCAATTTATCCAATGCATATTGCTCAAGATTATGGGTCTCTGCTGCAAAACCTACGGTAAAGGGCTTTGGGGTTTGTGCGGCCACCGTTGCCAGAATATCGGGGTTTCTGACGAGCTGTAGTTGCATGGTGTCTTGGCTTTTCTTGATTTTACTGGCGGCAGGTGTTGCCGCGCGATAGTCGGCGACTGCGGCACATCCAATAAATATCTGTTGTTCAGGCAGGTGCGCCATCACGGCATCAAACATCTGCTGCGCTGATTCAACATCAATGCGCTGCACACCTGTCGGCGTTGGCAGGGTTACCGGTCCGCTCACCAGTGTTACTGTTGCTCCCATGCTGGCCGCCGCCGATGCCAAGGCAAAGCCCATTTTCCCCGAACTGTGGTTAGAAATATAACGCACCGGATCGATGGCTTCTCGGGTCGGACCTGCCGTCAGTAGGATCTTCTGTCCTTGTAACAACGGTGCAGCAAAAAAATGCTCGGCAAGCGTAGCTATTTCTAACGGCTCCAACATGCGCCCTGGGCCAATTTCACCACAAGCTTGACTGCCAACGCCAGGCCCCCAAAAGGTTACGCCTCGGTCAGCCAAGATGCTGAGATTATCCTGTGTTGCTGGATGTTGATACATCTGTTGATTCATTGCCGGACATACCGCTAACGGCGCGGAAGTGGCAAGGGCAATCGTGGTAATCAATTCATCTGCCATTCCCGCTCGAAAACGTGCCAGCAGGTTAGCAGTAGCTGGTGCGATGATATACAAATCTGCCCAACGCGCCAGTTCAATATGACCCATACCGGCTTCGGCCGCTGGGTCAAGCAGATCGGTCGCCACGGGATTTCCAGATACCGCTTGCAAGGTCAATGGCGTGATGAACTGGGTGGCACTAGCGCTCATCACCACTCTGACCTCTGCGCCGCGTTCTTTCAGTCGGCGCACCAGATCAGCACTTTTATAAGCGGCGATACCACCACCAATACCCAACAGGATTTTTTTATGCATCAGGCTCATAGCTAGATTCGACTTGGTGGAGTAATTGGCGCTAAACATACCATAAAGCATACGGTGTGTCGTAGTCGCAGGTTGGAAAAGTTCGACCATACTTAACCGGGAATGGACGATGGTGATGTGTGCAAAGGAACTCACAATGGCGATAAGAGACTGGCCGGAAGGCGAAGGCCCAAGAGAAAAAATGCTGCTGCATGGTGCAGGAGGACTCAGCGATGCAGAGTTGTTGGCGGTGTTGTTACGCAGTGGCCTACCTGGGCAGAATGCAGTGGATATGGCGCGGGAGATGCTGCTAGCTTTTGGTTCTCTGCGCCAACTTTTGGCTGCCCCTTTGGAGCAGGTGTGCCGTTTACCGGGAGTGGGACCAGTAAAATTTGCCCAGTTGCAGGCCGCGGCTGAGATTTCCCGCAGAATTTCGCGAGAAAAGTTGCAAAGAGGGACGGTTTTGACAAATCCTGATTTAACTCGCGACTATTTAATGCGACAATTGGCGGACCGAGCCTACGAAGTGTTTGCCATATTATTGCTGGACAGCCAGCACAGGGTGATCCAGTTCGTTGAACTGTTTCGGGGAACACTTGATGCCGCTTCTGTTTATCCTCGTGAAGTTGTGCGTCTGGTGTTGGAAAAGCAGGCTGCAGCGGTCATTGTTTGCCATAATCATCCGTCTGGCGTGGCTGAACCCAGCTTGGCGGATCGGCGAATTACCGAGCGATTAAATAACGCGCTGACAACTATTGATGTCCCTTTGTTGGATCATATGGTTGTGGGCGATTGTGAGATAGTTTCGTTCGCGGAGCGCGGGTGGTTGGAATGATCATTGGCTTGATCTTTATCCAATTATCTAGTATAACATGCGCCCTCTTTGTGCCTCGGGCGACGGCCATACGGGGTACATGAATGCTCGAGCGTTAGAAATTGTTTTTGGAGAAGATTGACATGTCTAGAGTATGCCAAGTTACTGGCAAGCGTCCAATGGTTGGTAACAACCGTTCGCACGCGAAAAACGCAACGCGTCGTCGTTTCTTGCCTAACCTGCAGAACCATCGTTTCTGGTTGGAAGACGAAAAGCGTTTTGTTCAATTGCGCGTTTCTACCAAAGGTATGCGCATTATCGACAAGAAAGGTATCGAAGTGGTTGTAGCTGAACTTCGTGCCCGTGGCGAAAAGGTGTAATAGAAAATGGCTAAAGGTAAAGGCAACCGCGAAAAGATCAAACTGGTATCTAGCGCTAAGACCGGTCACTTCTACACTACTGACAAGAATAAGCGCAACATGCCTGAGAAAATGGAGATCAAAAAATTTGATCCCGTGATCCGTCAGCACGTTATCTACAAAGAAGCTAAAATCAAGTAATTGTTTTTATGCTGAATGCTGAAAAGCCCTTTGACAGTTGTCGAAGGGCTTTTTTGTTATGGGATGAAAAACACGCAATATATGCGCAAATATTGTAAAATCCCGTTGCTTGTCAGCCTGTTGTCATATCATCTCGGTATAACTAAATGCAGGTTGTGTAGTGTGAAAACAAATGCTTTTAAAGTGAATTAAAATGCATTAGCATGACGCGCAACACATGCCATCAGCATGTTTTTCTTTTTATCGCTATTGTAAGAGGCAAAACACAAGGTGCGTACCACTGAATTGGTTGACTCCTTTCGTCACTCGGCTCCCTACGTCAATGCCCATCGAGGCAAGACTTTTGTGGTGATGCTTGGTGGTGAAGCTGTTGCCCACGGAATGTTCCGTTCAATAATCAACGATGTAGCCTTGCTGCATAGTTTAGGGATAAAAGTGGTGCTGGTTTACGGTGCCAGACCGCAAATTGATGCTGCGTTAGCGCAGAATGATATTGCACCCGCCTATCATAATGGCGTGCGTATCACCGACGAAAGTACGCTTAAGATCATTAAGCAGGTTGCGGGTTCGCTGCAGTTTGATATTACTGCCAGATTGTCGATGAGCCTTTCCAACACCCCAATGCAGGGGGCTCAAATCAACGTTGTCAGCGGTAACTTTGTTATTGCGCAGCCATTAGGGGTCGATAATGGGGTGGATTTCTGTTTGTCAGGAAAAGTCCGCCGTATTGATAGCCAAGGGTTAAAACGCTTATTAGATACCGGCGGTATTGTGTTGATGGGGCCTATTGCGGCGTCTGTGACCGGTGAAAGCTTCAACCTGACAGCGGAAGAGGTTGCCACCCATGTGGCCATCAAACTCAAGGCCGACAAAATTATCGGGTTTTCTTCACGTCACGGCATTGAAGATGAATTTGGCGAAGTTATCGCTGAACTGATGCCGAACGATGCGCAGAAAATACTCAGCCAATTGGCAGAAAAGGAAGATGTGGATCGTGGCACTTTGGCCTTTTTGAAAGCCAGTATTGATGCCTGCCGCGCTGGGGTGCCACGCTGTCACTTAGTCAGCTATGAAGAGGATGGGGCGTTACTGCAGGAGCTGTTTACCCGTGAGGGTATTGGTACTCAAATCGTCACTGAGAGTGCTGAACGTTTACGTAGAGCATCTATTGCGGATATCGGTGGTATCCTCAATCTTATCCGTCCGCTGGAAGAGCAGGGAGTGCTGGTACGCCGTTCCCGTGAACAACTGGAGCGTGAAATTGAACAGTTCATGGTGATTGAGCGTGATGGCCTGATCATCGGCTGTGCAGCGTTATATCCGTTCGAGGAAGACAATGCTGGCGAATTTGCTTGCCTAGTGGTGCATCCAGATTATCGAGATGATGACAGAGGGAGCCTGCTGCTTAAAAATATCATCAATCAGGCAAAAGTCCGTGGCTATGCGCACCTGTTTGCGTTGACCACCCGTAGCATTCACTGGTTCTTGGAGCATGGCTTTGAGATGGTGGAAGTAGAAGCGTTACCGCAGAAGAAAAAGCAGCTGTATAACTATCAGCGACGTTCAAAAATTTTACGGTTGGAACTCTGATCATTAAGCCCTGTCTTGCAGGGCTTTTTTACAGTTGGATTAAAGGTTGACATATTATGTCGTGATGGCTAAAACTAAAGCGGCCAACTCTAGAATAATGGAGCACTTAATATGGATAATCAATGGTTTGTACTTGCCCCGCTCAGCAAAGCGGCGCACGCCAGTTTCTGTGTGCTGCTATTAGTGCTCTTGGTACTGTTACTGTTTTTGTTGCTCAAGCAAATGCCGGCGGGCGCCAAAGCAGCATCTGCTGGCTTGTTGTTGGCAACGATAGGTTTTTTCAGCTGGATCTATTGGCAAGCGAACACTGCCGGTATGTCAGTTTCTGCTAAGACGCTGGATATTAAAGTACCCTTGTATAGCCAAAGTATTGCCCTATCGCATCTACAGCTGCAGCATGTGCGGCAAATAAATCTACAGGATAAAGAGACGCCCTCTCTATCTTGGCGTACCAATGGTGTCGGACTACCAGGTTATAGCCTAGGATGGTTCCGGTTGGAATCCGGTAACAAAGCGTTTGCCGCCATATCTGATAGTCACAACGTGGTAATGCTACCAACCGATCTGGGCTATACATTGCTGGTGAGTACTGCAGATGCGCCATCTTTTCTGGCAGCATTACATGCAAACTCAGCCACGCCTTCGCCTTAACAGCATATTGCTGGTGAAAATCGCCAGCGCTGCCCAGATAAAGCCAAAGGTGACACTCTTTTCCATGTCAAACTGCTCGTGGAACCAGACGATTGCCATGATAAACATAATACTCGGACCTACGTACTGAAAGAATCCAAGAGTGCTCAACGGGATACGCACTGCTGCGCCAGCAAAACACAGTAAGGGAATGGTGGTGATAACCCCAGCAGCCACCAGTAACAGATTTAATTGCCAGCTGTTTGCCAACATATGGCTGGTGGTTGGTGCATCGCCAAAGATAACAAACAGGAGTGCGGGAGGCACTAGCACCGCCGTCTCCACTAACAAACCGGTTGCAGCGTCAACGTTAACCTTTTTCCGTAACAAGCCATAAAAGCCAAATGTTGCCGCTAGGCCTAATGAGACTAATGGGATCGAACCAAATGAGATTAACTGGATGGCAACGCCCAAAGCGGCCAACGACACGGCAAGCCACTGCCAGCGATTGAGCTTCTCAGAAAGAAAGATTAGCCCGAGCATTACGTTAAACAGCGGATTAATAAAATATCCTAGACTGGCATCCAATAGGTGGTTGTTGTTTACCGCCCAGATAAATAACAGCCAGTTACTGGCGACTAGCACCGATGTGGTCAGTAACACTAATAGCTGTTTGGGGCGACGTAACAAGGCTCTGAGATGTCCAAATCCTCCCAAAAGACTCATCATTAGCCCCATCAGTATGAAGGACCATACAATACGATGGATAAGGATCTCCAGCGGAGATACATCATGTAACAGCTTGAAGTACAGCGGGGCAAATCCCCAGAAAATATAGGCACAGAGTGCCAGAATAATGCCTTTACGGTATTCAGATTCAGCCATGATAAGGGGAGTTGCAGCAACAAAGAACTTGGATTGTATGGGGCAAGCTGCTGAATTAGCAAGCACAGTTGTGTAGCGTTACCGAACTCTCATAGAAAACCGCAGTTCTGGCTGGTGCTTGGCTATTTGAGTCCGTTAGAATAAGCAAGATTTGTGTCATAGCACCTAATGATGGAACACGCTATTAATTTCCCCCTAGAACCACCACTGTTAAATGCTGCCGAGCCATTGGAGCAAATGCTGCGGCAGATTTTTGGCTATCAGAGTTTTCGAGCCGGGCAACGCGATGTCATGGTGCGGGTACTGGCTGGACAAGATTGTCTGGTGGTGATGCCAACGGGTGGTGGTAAAAGCTTGTGCTATCAGTTGCCTGCGTTGGTCATGTCAGGTTTAACTGTGGTGGTATCACCGCTGATTTCCTTAATGAAAGATCAGGTAGATAGCTTGCTGCAATCTGGGGTAAACGCTGCCTATCTGAATTCGTCATTGCCACGAGACCAACAACTGCAGCTATTAAGACAGCTACATCAAGGGGAGATCCGTTTACTTTATATTTCTCCTGAGCGGTTGCTGCAACCCGAGTTTATCGAACGTCTGCAATACCTAGGCGTAGCAATGTTTGCCATTGATGAAGCGCATTGTATCAGTCAGTGGGGACATGATTTTCGCCCCGAGTATGCGCAATTGGGTATGCTGAAACAGACCTTTCCCACTGTGCCTATTATGGCCCTGACGGCCACCGCCGATAATGCCACTCGTCTGGATATCTGTCAGCATTTAGGTATTCAGCCTTACATCTTATTGTCTAGCTTTGATCGGCCGAATATCCGCTATACCGTGGCAGAAAAACTGAATGCTGCTAATCAGTTACGACAGTTTATCAGTGCGCAGCATGGGGCATCTGGCATCGTCTATTGTTCCAGTCGTCGGCGGGTTGACGAAGTGGCAGTCCGCTTGCGTCAGCAAGGGTTTGCGGCAGAGGCTTACCACGCAGGTATGACTCAGCAAGAACGTAGCAGCGTGCAGGAACGTTTTCTTAAAGATCAATTGGATATCGTGGTTGCTACCGTAGCTTTCGGCATGGGTATTAATAAGTCCAACGTGCGTTACGTGGTTCACTATGATCTGCCTAAAAGTATTGAATCATATTATCAGGAGACTGGCCGTGCAGGGCGTGACGGACTGGAAGCCGAGGCATTATTGCTATTTGAGCCAGCCGATATTGGCCGAGTGCGCCATTTGATTGACCAAGGAACGCCCGGACCACAACAAGAAGTGGAACTCCACAAGCTCAATACGATGGCGGCTTTTGCAGAAGCTCAAACCTGTCGTCGACAGGTCTTGCTGCATTATTTTGGCGAAGCTGCGGATCGTCCCTGCGGTAACTGTGATATCTGTCTGGATCCGCCCAAACGTTATAACGGTACTGAGGATGCGCAAAAGGTGCTTTCCTGTGTTTATCGTCTGAAGCAACGTTTTGGCATCAATCATCTTATTGAGGTGTTGCGAGGTTCTGCTGCTGCGAACGTGATAGACCGGGGGCATGATAAGCTGTCAACCTGGGGGGTAGGCAAAGACAAACCTCATGAATACTGGTTGAGCGTCATTCGTCAGTTGATCCACCTAGGCTTGATCAATCAGGATATTACTCGAGGTTCCTGTTTGCTCTTGAACGATGCGGCAAGACCGGTACTTCGGGGTGAGGTGGCGTTGATGTTAGCTGAGCCACGGCTGACGCTTGCGGTCAGCCGCCGCCGGCATGGACATCAGCCGCCGTTGAATTATGACCGCAAGCTTTTTGCACGGCTCAAGGGCTTACGTCGAGAAGTCGCAGAAGAATTAGATGTGCCACCATACCTTGTCTTTAACGATGCCACGCTGGCAGAAATGGCGGCACTGTTACCCACCAGTGAAGGTGAACTGCTGGCGGTCAACGGTGTGGGTGAGCGCAAACTCGCCCGTTTCGGTCAGCAGTTTCTCGATGAGATTACTACTTATCTCGCCGCAGACTGAAGCCCATCATCACTTCTGCTACGGTTCAATTGATTCGCATTGGCTCTTTTTAACAGAGTTTGCAGCGTATCCGGTTGTGTCAGCGATGCTGCTCCCAGATGTATTTTAGCGGTGTGCCAGCGTTGCAGTACCGGCTCCAACTGCGCTATCACTCTTTCTGAGCCGATGGCCGATGTATAAGGTAGTAGAATGAGTAACTCTGTAGCAGAGTGTTGCAGTAACTTATCTTGTTCACGTAGCTTTTTCTCAATTTCATCCTGCAGCAACGGCAGCTCAATCTGTCTGACATGGCGAATATCAAGTAGCAATACGCTTAAGGGATAACCGGCATTTTTAGCAGTGTTGAGCATATGTTCTGCCAACTGTTCATCGCTACTTTGGTTTAGATGTACTGCTAGGTTCCAGCCGCGGCTTTTACCGAAGATCCAGGTAGCTAAACCAGCAATTATCAGTAACAGAAAAATAATGAACGCATAGATTCGATTGAGTTGTTGTTGCTGATTTGCTGCCGCCTCACTTATGAGTTGCTGCGCTTTAGTTTTTTGTTGTTCTTGCAGTTCCAGTTTGGCTTTGTACTGCATGAATTGGGTGTTGTTGAGTTTTTGCTGGGCTTTTTCTCCAGCGGCAACATTTTTGAGCATACTGAGGTAAGCATTTTTATAATCGTCATTCTCAGCATAAAGCTTGGCTTCGAGGAAATAGGTGCGCGACAGGTCATCATACTGTGACAGCCGCTGAGCGAGGTTAGCGGATGAATTGAGGTAACGCAGTGCGGCATCTGGGCGCTTTTGTGCAATCCGGATCTGTGCCAAAAGCCGCTCAACTCTTAACTCCCATAGCAAATTTTTGTTGTTTACAAATATTGCTGATGCGGCGGTGATGTCCGCTTCCGCCTCGGCAAGGTTCCCTAACATTAATTCGATAGAGCCTATCTGCGCTTGACTGAAAGCCCTTTCTAAAGGTGAACTAATTTCTGGTAGCAGTTCGATGGCACTTTGCAGCATCCGCAGGCTTTTAGCTCTGTCACCTGCATCCAACGCAATTCTTGCTCCCATGACCGCAAGTGCTTGCTTGACTTTGCCTTTTGTTTCTGGCGTTTTTAACGCGAGATCCAAGTAATAATCTGCTTGGGATAAGTCCCCTGTGGCGTGCATTACCCCTGCCATATCCGCATACAGATAGGCGATGGGTGGCCACACCCAATGGTCTCGCTGTTTTTCTAGGTCTGGGTAGACATCCAACGCCAAACGAAGACTCTCAATGGCGGCACTGTAGTTACTTACCGCATACTCAAGCGTACCTTTGAGCCTTAACGAACCGACAATTGCCTGTGGCTGATTACGATTTTTTGACTCCTCAATGGCAATATCGAGCAGGGTAAACGCGCGCTTAAAGTCTTCTTGGTCACCATATGCATCCGCTTCGCACGTCTGAAAATATACGATGGCTTGCTCAAGCTTGCTATGGCGAGCTTGCTGTTGGGACGTTTGAGCTAAATTAATCGCTTGGCGATGTTCACCGAGTTGTACCAATGTTTGGCACATCAATACTTGCTGTCGTAGCTGTTGTTGTTGCGTCAGTGGCTGTTGCCCAATGGCCTCCAATTTTTGCTTGGCAGCATCGGGGTATTGATAAATCAATGACACAAGGTCATCCATGTCTTTGTCGGTATCGGCAGCTACTGGCCATGCCAATAGTGACAGGCCCAATACCAAAATACGAAAGTCCATTTACACTCCGCTTGTCTTTGGAGATAACAGGTGGTGAAAAATCAGGCGGCGATTATAGCGTGTTTTTAGCAAGATGTTGCACAGAAAAACAAGGCGGAAACATCATTTATGTTGGATGATGCAAGGAAACTTCATGTAAATATCGCGGTGAGTTTTTGGCTGCAGGCAAAATGAGGTTGACAGCAAGCCCTAAGCCGGTTAATTATTGGACCGCATTAAATTGAAATGACAACACAGTTATTAACAGTCGCCGAATTCTATTATCTGGTATGAATAGTTACATTAGTTCTCTCTCACTCCTCCTCCTTACTCTCGCAGGCGTTGCGCGGAGGAGTTGAAGCTGTCTACCCGATAGTAAAATGAAAACTCAAAACCCCGCGCTGATCCCGCGGGGTTTTTTGTTTTCAACACAAATGTATTGATATGAGCGATATTACTGATGGAGAAATCAGATGTCTGACAAAGTATTTATTTTTGATACCACATTGCGTGACGGTGAACAGGCGTTGGCTGCCAGTTTGTCCGTAAAAGACAAATTGCAGATCGCCCTAGCGCTTGAACGCTTGGGGGTGGACATCATGGAAGTGGGCTTCCCAGTTTCTTCTCCTGGCGATTTTGAATCGGTGCAAACCATCGCGCGTACAATCAAAAACAGCCGTGTTTGTGCCTTGTCGCGAGCATTGGAAAAAGATATTGATGCCGCGGCGCAGGCGCTGGCGGTAGCAGAGCAGTTCCGCATTCATACCTTTATCTCTACCTCCAATATTCATGTCGAAAGTAAGCTGAAACGCTCTTTTGATCAGGTTCTGGAAATGGCCGTTGGTGCGGTTAAATATGCTCGCCGCTTTACCGACGATGTAGAGTTTTCCTGTGAAGATGCAGGACGTACGCCCATTGATAATTTGTGCCGCATGGTGGAAGCGGCCATTGCGGCGGGGGCGCGTACCATTAATATCCCCGATACCGTGGGTTACACCATCCCTAACGAGTTTGGTGGGATTATCCAGACCTTGTTTAATCGGGTGCCGAACATCGACCAAGCGGTAATTTCCGTACATTGCCATGATGATTTGGGGTTGTCTGTGGCGAACTCCATCTCTGCGGTGCAGCAGGGGGCCCGCCAAATTGAATGTACCGTCAATGGTATTGGCGAACGTGCCGGTAACTGTTCGCTGGAAGAGATTGCAATGATCTTGGCAACCCGCAAAGATTTCCTGGGTTTGGCAACCAATATCAACGCGAAGGAAATATACCGTACTTCCGCTTTGGTCAGCCAGATTTGCAACATGCCGGTGCAGCCTAATAAGGCGATTGTCGGTTCCAATGCTTTTACCCATTCGTCTGGTATTCATCAGGACGGCATGTTGAAGGCGA
This sequence comes from Shewanella fodinae, assembly GCF_014651955.1. Lineage (GTDB taxonomy): Bacteria > Pseudomonadota > Gammaproteobacteria > Enterobacterales > Shewanellaceae > Shewanella > Shewanella fodinae. The sequence goes on from NZ_BMXW01000014.1 coordinate 69,218, forward strand.
AAAACACCTATGAAATCATGACCCCAGAAAGTATCGGGCTGAATCGCAATAATCTGAATATGACCTCCCGTTCTGGCCGCCACGTCATTAAGCACCGCATGCAGGAAATGGGCTATGGTGAGAGTGATTACTCACTGGATCTGCTGTATGACAAGTTCCTGAAGTTGGCGGATAAGAAAGGTCAGGTGTTTGACTACGATCTGGAAGCACTGGTATTCATGGAAGGTAAGATTGACGGCGATGAGTATTATCAGATGGCACAGTTAGCCATTGCATCTGACTCCATTCAAGGTGAAGCATCTGCCACGGTACAATTGAATATTGGTGATGAAACGGTTAATGCGACTGCCAGTGGTAACGGTCCGGTTGATGCGGCCTATCGTGCCATTGCGAAAGCCAGTGGCACGGAAGTCAATATTAACAGCTACAAGCTGAGCGCTAAGGGCGAAGGCCAGGATGCGCTGGGACAGGTGGATATTACCGCGCGATATCGTGGGCAGAATTTCCACGGCGTTGGTCTAGCTACCGATGTGGTTGAAGCGTCGGCATCGGCACTGGTATATGTGATGAACCTGATCCACAGAGCAGATCAGGTTGCCGATCAAAAACAGAAAATTATGGAAAAGAAGGAATTGGGTGGCGTATGAGTTACAAGGTAGCCGTGTTGGCGGGCGACGGTATCGGCCCGGAAGTGATGACCGAAGCTCGCAAAGTGCTGGTCGAGGTAGAACAGCGTTTCGGTCTGGATATCACCTACAGTGAATATGATGTGGGCGGTGCCGCGATTGACAACTATGGATGTCCGTTGCCAGAGGCCACCCTGAGAGGTTGTGAGCAGGCGGATGCTATATTGTTCGGTTCAGTGGGTGGTCCGAAATGGCAGCATTTGCCACCAGATAGTCAACCTGAGCGTGGTGCGTTATTGCCACTACGCGGTCATTTCGAACTGTTCTGTAACCTGCGTCCAGCACGATTACACGATGGCTTGGAGTCTTTGTCCCCGCTACGTGCAGATATCTCCTCCCAAGGTTTTGATGTGGTGTGTGTGCGCGAACTGACCGGCGGTATCTACTTTGGCAAGCCCAAAGGTCGTCAGGGGGAAGGCGAAACAGAAGAAGCCTTTGACACTATGCGCTACAGTCGCCGCGAAATTCGGCGTATCGCAAAAATTGCTTTTGAAACCGCCAGGCTGCGCAAGCAGAAAGTGACCTCAATCGACAAAGCCAACGTACTGGCCTGTTCCGTATTGTGGCGCGAAGTCGTCGAAGAGGTGGCAAAAGATTACCCGGATGTCACGTTGGAGCATATGTATATCGATAATGCCACCATGCAATTACTGCGGCGCCCGTTTGATTTTGATGTCGTGCTGTGTTCCAACCTGTTCGGTGACATCTTGTCTGATGAAATCGCGATGTTGACGGGGTCCATGGGGTTGTTGTCTTCTGCTTCCATCAATGGCAGCGGTTTCGGTTTATATGAACCCGCGGGCGGTAGCGCCCCGGATATTGCGGGTAAAGGCATTGCTAACCCAGTGGCGCAGATCCTCTCTGCTGCACTGATGTTGCGTTATTCGTTGAAACAGGAAGACGCGGCTTGTGCGATTGAACGGGCCGTTGGTAAAGCGTTGGCAGAGGGTTTCCTAACAGGTGAACTATTACCTGCGGCACAGCGTGACCAAGCGAAAACAACCAAACAGATGGGCGATTTTATCGCCAATGCTATCCGGGACGGGGTGTGACATGGGCAAAACATTGTACGAAAAAGTGTGGGATACCCATGTGGTGGCCGTACCTGAGGGCGAAGCGCCAATCATTTATGTGGATCGCCATTTGGTGCACGAAGTGACTTCACCACAAGCGTTTAGTGGTTTAAAAATGGCGGGTCGTAAACTGCGCGCCCCCGAAAAAACCTTTGCCACCATGGATCACAACACCTCGACTCGTAGTGCCAGCCTAGAAGCCTTGAGCCCCATGGCGCGCACTCAGGTGGAAACTTTGCAGCAGAACTGCCAGGAATTCGGCGTGCGTCTATACGATATTCACAATCCCAGACAAGGGATTGTGCATGTGATAGGGCCGGAGCTGGGGATTACCTTGCCTGGTACAGTCATCGTCTGCGGCGATTCACATACCGCGACTCATGGGGCGTTTGGCGCATTGGCTTTTGGTATTGGCACTTCTGAAGTGGAGCATGTGCTGGCGACCCAGACCCTGCGTCAGCTGAAAGCTAAAACTATGAAAATCGACGTCCGCGGGCAAGTGGGGAACGGCATTACCGCCAAAGATATTGTACTGGCCATTATCGGCAAAATTGGCATGGATGGTGGTACCGGTCATGTGGTGGAATTTTGCGGTGAGGCCATTCAGGCGTTGTCGATGGAAGGTCGCATGACGCTGTGTAATATGGCCATTGAAATGGGGGCTAAAGCGGGCATGGTTGCACCGGATCAAACCACCTTTGATTATCTGCAAGACCGAGAATTTGCACCTAAAGGTGCTGCCTGGGAGCAAGCCGTGGCTGCCTGGAAACAGCTGCACAGTGATGCGGATGCTGAATTCGATGCGACTGTGGTAATAAACGCGGCTGACATCGCCCCGCAACTGACCTGGGGTACTAATCCCGGACAAGTGACGGCTATCGATAAACCCGTGCCAAATCCGGCCGATGTAACTGACTCTGTAGTGCGTGGCAGTATGGAAAAAGCGCTGCAGTATATTGGACTGGAACCTGGAACGCTGATGACCGATGTGGCCGTAAATAAGGTTTTTATCGGTTCCTGTACCAATTCACGCATTGAAGATTTGCGCAGTGCGGCAGCGCAAATTCGTGGACGTAAGGTAGCTGCTGGTGTAAATGCGATTGTAGTCCCAGGATCTGGGCAAGTGAAAGCTCAGGCCGAAGCCGAAGGGCTGGACAAGCTTTTCACCAATGCGGGTTTTGAATGGCGCTTACCTGGTTGTTCTATGTGTCTGGCGATGAATGATGATCGCCTCGCTCCCGGCGATCGTTGTGCTTCTACTAGTAACCGTAACTTCGAGGGGCGTCAGGGCCGCGGTAGCCGCACCCATCTGGTAAGTCCGGCGATGGCCGCCGCAGCGGCAATTGCGGGTCATTTTGTTGATATTCGCCAGGGCGCAGAGGAGAAATAACATGCAGGCTTTTACTGTTCATACCGGAATTGCAGTCCCTCTGGACAATGCCAACGTCGATACTGACCAGATTATTCCGAAACAGTTTTTATCTAAAGTCACTAAAGATGGCTTTGGGGTGCACTTGTTTCATGACTGGCGTTACCTTGATGATGCGGGAACTCAAGCTAACCCTGAGTTTGTGATGAATCAGGCGCGTTACCAAGGGGCTTCTATCTTATTAGCGCGAGAAAACTTTGGTTGCGGTTCCAGTCGTGAGCATGCGCCATGGGCTCTGGCTGATTATGGGTTGCGAGCCATCATTGCCCCGAGTTTTGCAGATATTTTTTACGGTAATGCAATCAATAATGGCTTGTTACCAGTTAAGTTGACCACTGATCAGGTGGAGCAGCTGTTTGCTGAAGTGACTGCGGCAGTCGGTGCCAAGGTGACTGTCGATTTACAAACCCTGGAAGTTATTGCGCCAAGTGGTAAACGTTTTGCGTTTACCCTTGCCCCATCGGCACGTCACAAGTTGTTGAATGGTCTCGATGCCATTGGGTTAACTTTGGCACATGCCGCCCAGATAGCGGCATATGAAGCAAAGCTTCCCGCTTGGCGTAGCTGAAATTTTTGGCGGTAAAAAAAGGGCCTGATGGCTCTTTTTTATTCAGCGAACAGTTGTTCCAAATCATATCTGACGGACTACCACTAATCATTTTTCGCTTAGCTGTTTATGTCCTTATTCCCTTATTGAATATAATTAAATATAAATTTTTCAGTATGTTATTTTTTTGATTGGCGGGAATTTGCTGACATGTCAGCATTGGCTAGTGATTTGTTCTGTATTAAGCAATGAAAAATAGCGAACGCGTGTGCATTTTGGTAAAAACAATAACTATTTGTTTATAAACCAATTATTTTTAATAATAAGTATGAGTTGGCACACTCCAGCGAAAATTTTCGACAATATGGATCAATTTTAATTGTTTTAAACGAGTGTTTAATAAAAATTAATCGCTTGAAATGCAACTTAATCAGTATAAAACTCTGATTTTTTTGTGATGCTTGCAAAGATATTCTGTAGCGGTAAACTGCGACGCCATACTAAAAAGAAGTATTTCAACAAGTATACTCAACTAACAGATGAGAGAATAACAATGAAGAAACAACAAATTGCTTTAGCAATATCAGCAGCGATTTTGGGGATCGCAGTGCAGGCTCAAGTTCAGGCTGCCGGTTTCCAATTAGCAGAATCTTCCGCGACCGGTTTGGGGCGGGCATTTGCGGGTGAAGGTGCTTCTGCGGAAAATGCTTCCGTACAGGCACGTAATCCAGCGATGTTGAGCTACCTTGAAGGTCGGCAGATGTCTGTCGGTGCCATCTATGTCATGCCGTCGGTAAATACCCCAGGGGATGTGACTATTGCATCGCCTTTATTGCCGCAGGCGGTGACATTAAACGCTGATGTAAATGACGTAGCCAATAATGCCGTGGTCCCCAATTTTTACTACTCCAGCCAGTTAAATGATCGCTGGACCTGGGGGTTGGCTGTTAACTCTAATTACGGTCTCTCTACCGAGCTAGACACTACCGCCGCCGCGGCGATATTTGGTAATAAAACCTCCGTAACTACCGTAGAACTTAATCCGAATATTGCCTACCGTATTGACCAACATTTCACTGTAGGTGGTGGTTTGCGTTTGGTCTATGGTGAAGGTGAAATTGGTGCATCGGTCCCTGGTTGGATTGATGCCGTACGTGCGGTTCCTGGACTGCCAAGTTCAGTCACTGCTGCTTTGCCTCCTGCAGGTACAGAGCTGAAATATCTGAAAGGCGATGATTATGGGTATGGGTGGCAGGCTGGCGCTAGCTGGCAGATCACGCCGGAACATAGGATCGCGCTGTCCTACCACAGCAAAGTGGATCTGGATCTTGACGGCCATGCCAGTGGTCTGATTTATACCGGTGGATCTTCTAAAGTGGAAGGTTATTTGCCTCTGGAACTGCCAGCATTTGCCGAACTGTCTTCGTTCCATCAGCTGACAGATAACTGGTCAATGCAGGCAAGCGTTAACTGGACCGACTGGAGCGTGTTCGATCAGTTGGTCGCCTATTTCCCTGGTGAACAGAAGCCTTTGGGCGATATTTCCAGCGACTTAGTAAAAGATGAACATTTTAAGGATAACTGGCGTTTTGCGCTGGGTACTATGTACCGTCTGAATGACACTTGGTTGTTACGTGCTGGTGTCGCACTGGATAAGACAGCTGTGAGCGATGAGCACCGTACTATTACTATTCCGGACAGCGATCGCCATTGGGTGAGTGTAGGTGTGGGTTATGCCCCAACTAAATCCATTAATGTTGACTTAGGGATAAGTTATCTGCGCACTCATGGTTCTGCTCCGATCAATGAAACCATGAATATGTTGAACCTAGCGCAAGTGACTTATAACGGTGAGTCAACCGGACATGTATGGCTGGCAGGTTTGCAAGTTTCATACAAGATCTGATAGCTATGGCGTATAAAAAGCCCGCGAAAGCGGGTTTTTTATTGTTTGTCACAAGGACTAAACATCGATATCGATGTAGGTGCCTTTACCTTCTTCAATTGCCTTGGCTTTTGGCTCTTCGTCGCTCTCTCTGCGGCTAGCGTTACGTCGTTCGCGAGCAAAAGGCCGCTGTTCTTTACGACGTTCATGGCGAACCCGCCGCTCGTTGCTAACAACCTGCTGGAATTGCGGATTATCCTTATCATAGGCCGCCACTGCTGAACCGTTATTAACTTGCTGTATCCCTTGTTGAGGTTCATAGGCAGCCTTGGCAGGTTGCGCTACCATGGCATAGATACTATCTAATCCCATACCAATCCCTCACTGACGGTGCCTGAGAAAATCAGGCTAAAAGATCCCTATACTTTTTTATCGACCATCTATGAGTTGATTTTAGTTTTTTTTGCATGTTTTTTGCACAATTCCCAATAATTCCTGTTTGTTGTACCGTGGTGGCGAAAAGCTTGTCGATAACCACTTATTGATGTGGCTTCCCCACTATTATTGCCTGTGCCTGCTATTCCTAATTCGTTCTATCACGTTAATAAGCAAGAAATAGTTGTCTTCATCCACAAAAATCCACTTTATTAACTGGATCCCAATCTGCAAATAACTCGCTGCTAACCCGCTTGGAGACTGGCTTTAAACGGGATCCCATCCCTTGACAAGCTTTATTGACTATCCCTACACTTAGCATTTGTGGGAATTTGTGGATAATAGTGGATCAAAAAGGATCTGTGAGGGACTGAACTTGTTTTCTGGGGCCAGTGCGCTGAATTTAGATGCCAAAGGACGGATCGCCATGCCAACGCGATACCGTGAAGAGCTGCGCGCCCAAGAACTGGGAAAGCTAGTGGTTACCGTGGATATTCAGTCTCCATGCCTGTTGATCTACCCCGCGCTGGAATGGGCAAAAGTGTTAGAAAAGTTATTGAAACTTTCTGATATTCAACCACAGGAGCGGGCAATGAAACGTTTGTTATTGGGGTATGCCCAAGATTGTGAACTGGATAGCAACGGCCGTATTTTACTGACACCACCGCTGCGCCAATATGCATCGCTCGACAAAAAGACGATGTTGGTCGGACAGTTAAATAAATTTGAACTGTGGGATGAACAGACTTGGCAGCAACAGTTGGCCGATAGTCTGGAGATGATTCGAAACGATGGACTGGAAGCCAGTGAGCGGTTGGCGGATTTTTCACTCTGAAGCAGCGGCATAACTAAAGAAGAGATTGATGAGTCAGAATTACGCACACCAGTCGGTTTTGCTGCAGGAGGCAATCGACGGTTTAAATATCCGCCCTGATGGCATTTATGTCGATGGTACATTCGGCCGTGGCGGTCATTCGCGGCAGATCCTGGCTCGTTTGGGCAGTAATGGCCGTTTGATTGCCATTGATCGCGATCCACAAGCGATTGCTGCAGCGCAAACATTGGCAGAAGATCCCCGTTTTTCAATTATCCATGGTGGTTTTGGTGAGTTGGCCCGTTATATCGAAGAACTGGGGCTGACCGGCAAGATTGACGGGGTATTACTCGATCTAGGCGTATCATCGCCACAACTAGACGACGCAGATCGTGGTTTTAGTTTTTTGCGTGATGGTCCGTTGGATATGCGCATGGATAACAGCAAAGGGCAAACCGCCGCTGAGTGGTTGGCTCGCGCCGATGTGGAAGATATGGCTTGGGTATTCAAAACCTATGGTGAAGAGAAAAATGCCCGTCATATTGCCCGTTGTATCGTGGCTGATCGCGACTCGACCCCATTTCTGCGGACTAAAGATCTCGCTGCTCTTATTGAGCGTATTACCAAACATCGGGAACGTAATAAACACCCGGCAACCCGGGTATTTCAGGCGATTAGGATTTATATCAATAGCGAACTGGAACAGATCCAGCAGGCACTGGATGGTGCCCTAACCGTGTTGGCGCCGGCCGGGCGTCTCTCTGTTATCAGCTTTCACTCGCTAGAAGATCGTTTAGTTAAACGTTTTATGCGGCGCTACAGCCAGGCGGAAGAGGTGCCTTATGGCTTGCCGATAACCGAGGCGCAGTTGCAACAGGGGCGCAAGTTAAAAACGCTGGGAAAGGCCATTAAGCCATCTGATGCTGAGTTGGACGTCAATGCCAGAGCCCGCAGTTCGGTACTGCGGTTGGCTGAGCGCTTGGAGGATTGAGATGGCAGCGTCCAAGCAACAGCCAAATTTAGCGCGCATTGTGATGCTGGATATCTGGCATCACAAGTGGCTGTTGCTGATGTCGTGCTTCGTTCTGGGGAACGCCGTGGCGGTAGTTTATACCAGCCACATCAGCCGTTACCAGACCAGCCAATTGAGTAAGTTGCAGCAAGAGAGGGATCGTCTGGATATTGAATGGCGCAATTTGCTGTTGGAAGAACAATCGTTGGCAGAGCACAGCCGGGTTACCCGGATAGCGACCAAAGAGCTGGATATGGTGCGGCCGTTACCCAATGAAGAGGTCATAGTGAGACTTCCATGAAAAAGCAGGCAAAAAGGATTTCCAAGCCTCAACCAATACACTGGCGACTCAAGGCGGTGGTGGTTGCGGTATGCCTGATGTTTGTGTCACTGGTGGGACGGGCGGCTTACATCCAGGTATTGCAGCCGGAGATGCTGCGCCATGAAAGTGATATGCGCACCTTGCGTACCACTTCTTCAGAAGTGCAACGTGGTCTGATTACGGACCGCAATGGTGAGATGCTGGCCGTCAGTGTGCCAGTGAAAGCGGTCTATGCCGATCCCAAAGTGGTGCATGATGAGAACGGCTTTGCCGATATGCGCCGTTGGCAGGCACTGGCTGAGGTGTTACATCAGCCGGAAAGCGAACTGGTCAACCGGGTAAAATCCAATCCCAATAAACGTTTTACCTATATCCAGCGCCAGGTCACGCCAGCCGTTGCGGATTATATCAAACAGCTGAAATTACCGGGGATTTATCTCAAATCAGAGTCTCGTCGTTACTATCCGACAGGCGAAATCACTGCGCAGTTGGTGGGGATTACCAATATCGATGATGTCGGTATCGAGGGGTTGGAAAACACTTATGACAACTGGTTGACAGGAACCCCCTCCAAAGAACAGGTACGACAGTCGCGCGATGGTCAGGTGGTCGAACGCCTTGGCATTATCCAGCAAGGCGAACGTTCAAATGATTTGATGTTGAGTATTGATCAGCGTATTCAACAGTTGGCCTATCGTGAACTGAAACGGGCAACCGAAATGTATCAGGCCACCTCAGGTTCGCTGGTGATGATCGATGTCCATACCGGCGAAATCCTCGCCATGGCCAACACCCCATCTTACAACCCTAATGCGCGTGACGATCTGGAAAGCTACCGCATGCGTAACCGGGCGGTCACTGATGCATATGAACCCGGCTCCACAGTGAAACCATTCGTGATGGCTGCTGCGCTGGAGGCTGGCATCGTCAAACCCGGTGACCTAGTGGATACCTCCCCAGGTTGGATGCGGATTGGTGGACGCCAGGTCCGTGACGGACAGAACTTAGGTGATATTCCTCTGGCCACCATATTGATTAAATCCAGTAACGTTGGCATCAGCAAATTGGCGCTAGGGCTGCCGATTCAGCAGTTGCTGGGGACTTATCAGTCGTTAGGTCTAGGCAATTACACGGGTGTGAATCTCACAGGGGAAAGTACCGGACTTATCCCTGATCGTCACCGCTGGTCCGATTTTGAACGGGCAACATTAGCCTTTGGCTATGGCTTGACTGTAACACCTCTGCAGTTAGCGCGCATGTACGCCACGCTGGGCAGTGGCGGCATTTTACGCCCGGCTTCAGTACTGAAGCTTAAACAGGCCCCGGACGGTGTACGAGTGCTTTCCGAGACGTCAGCCAAAGAAGTGTTGAAAATGCTGGTGGGTGTAACAGAAGCCGGTGGTACTGGCACCAAGGCGCATATCGACGGTTATCCCGTAGCCGGTAAATCCGGTACCAGCCGCAAAGCGGTCGCTGGCGGTTATGGCGATGATTATGTGGCTTTGTTTGCTGGTGTTGCCCCCGCAAATAATCCGCGATTGGCGATGGTAGTGGTGGTCAATGAGCCCAAGGGTGACCATTACTATGGTGGCGATGTTTCCGGCCCGGTATTTGGTAAGGTGATGTCAGGTGCGCTGCAGATGTTAAATGTAGAGCCTGTGAGTGCGAAGGCACAGGTGCAGCTGGCGGGAACTCCGGGGAGAAAAGAATGATGTTACTGAAGGATCTGCTCGCCCCATGGTTCCATTATGCCGGTAGTGAAACGGTAGCTGCGCCAACACTTGATAGCCGTAAAGTGGTCAGTGGTGGTTTGTTTGTCGCGGTGCCGGGGTTTAAAACCGACGGTCGTGAATATATTAGTGCGGCGTTTAAAAATGGCGCCGCAGCAGTGTTAAAGCATACTGATAACCCGGAAGATCATGGGAAAGTCAGTAGTGCTAATGGGTTGGTCATTGAGTTTTTCAGGCTGAACCGTCAGGTCTCAGCATTAGCGGCACAGTACTACGGGTTGATCCCCGGCAAGCCCCGAATTGTGGGGGTTACTGGCACCAATGGCAAAACATCGGTAACGCAACTGATTGCGCAATGGGTTGAGTTGTACGGTCAGCAGGCTGGTGTAATGGGCACCCTCGGTAATGGCCGTCCTGGCCATCTGCATGACACCGGTAATACCACGGCCGATGCCATTACGTTAATGGCGCAGTTCAAGCAGATGGGGGAGTCCGGCGTCAATGTGTGCGCCATGGAGGTTTCCAGTCACGGTTTGGTGCAAGGGCGGGTAGATGCGGTGCCATTTGAAGTCGCTGTCTTTACCAATCTTAGCCGTGACCATCTGGATTTTCACAAGAGTATGGAAGCCTACGCTGCCGCTAAGCAGCGGTTATTGCGTTTCCCAACGGTGAAAAAAGCCGCCGTCAATCTAGATGATAGTACAGGCTCTGCTTGGTTTGACAGCATGGATAAGACGCGGCTGTTGGGATTCAGTCTTCATCGGGATCCGCGAGCCACACTGTTGGCGCTGAATGCCGATTATCATCATGCAGGCATTCAGGCGTTAATCCGCTGGCCGGGAGGTGAAGGCCAGTTACAAACCCCTTTGCTGGGTGAATTTAACCTGTCAAACCTGTTGGCAGCACTCAGCGCTTTGTATGCCCTCGGCTATCCCCTTAATGAGTTGCTGGAATTGGCTCCACAGCTGCAACCTGTGCCTGGGCGTATGGAATGCTTCGCATCTACGCGAGGTTTCTCGCTGGTGGTGGATTATGCCCACACCCCAGATGGGCTGGAAAAGGCGTTGCTGGCGGCGCGGGAGCATTGTCAGGGGCAGTTGTGGTGTGTGTTTGGCTGTGGTGGTGATCGCGACAAAGGCAAACGGCCACAAATGGGCGCAATCGCTGAGCGGTTGGCGGATCGACTGATGATCACCAGTGACAATATTCGTAGCGAAGACCCACAACAGATCATTAATGACATAGTGGAGGGGTTGGCTCAGCCGCAACAAGCGCTGACTGAAGTGGATCGCGTTCGGGCCATCCGCTATGTCGTCAGCCAGGCCAATGCCGGAGATCTGATCGTACTGGCAGGTAAAGGCCATGAAACTTATCAGGAAATTGCTGGCGTGAAACATCATTATGACGAGCGGGCATTGGCCCGTGAAATTAGCGGAGGTCAACAATGATCCCGCTAACTTTAGGTGACATTGCTACCACTTTATCTGGACAGTTGCTGTCTCAGACCTTTGCCGATGTGCAAATCGATAGTGTCAGTACAGATAGTCGAGAAATCGCCGCAGGCGGTTTGTTTATTGCTCTCAAAGGTGAGCGTTTTGATGGTCACGATTATGCAAAGACCGCTGTCGATGCGGGGGCCGGAGCCTTATTAGTCAGCAAGCTACTGCCGCTGGATTTGCCGCAAATTCTGGTCCCTGATACTCATAAAGCGTTGGGACAATTAGGTGCACTGGTACGCGACCGGGTTAATCCGCGTTGCGTCGCACTGACCGGTTCCAATGGCAAAACCAGCGTTAAAGAGATGGTGGCTACCATTCTGTCGCAGCAGGCATCAGTGCTTTCTACTTCGGGCAATTTTAATAACGATATCGGTGTTCCCCTTACCGCGTTGCGATTGCAACCACAACATCAGTTTGCGGTATTTGAACTGGGCGCAAATCACCCAGGGGAAATTGACTACACCTCGGCCATCGTGCGGCCGGATGTGGCGTTGGTGAATAATGTCGGTAGTGCCCATCTCGCCGGTTTTGGTTCAGAGGCCGGTGTCGCCGCCGCTAAATCAGAAATTTTTCGGCACCTGCAACCTCAAGGGGTTGCGGTGATTAACGCGGATGATAGCTATGCCCAAGTGATGCGCGATGCGGCAGCTGGACATAGGTCGCTAGAGTTTGCGGTGACCGCCGATGCGCCCCTGCGCGCTGACAATCTGCAACATGATGGTAATGGCTATTATCGTTTTGATCTGCACTGGCAAGCTCAGGTTCAGCCGGTGATGTTACCCTTGGCGGGCCAGCACCAGGTCCATAATGCACTGGCCGCTGCCGGTCTGTGCCTAGGCTTAGGGCTTGATTTGGCTGACATCGCCAACGGATTGGCATTAATGCAGCCGGTAAAAGGGCGGATGCTACCTTCGCAATTGGGGCGCATTACGCTGGTGGATGACAGTTATAACGCCAATCCCAACTCCGTAACTGCTGCGATAAATTGGCTTAAGGAAATTGACGGAAATCGCATTTTGGTACTGGGCGATTTAGGTGAATTAGGCGACAATGCTGCGCCTTTACACCGTGAGTTGGGAGAGCGTGCCCGTAAGGCCGGGATCGATGCGCTGTTTTGCTGCGGTGAACTGACAAAACACACCAGTGCGGCTTTTGCCACGGAGCATTATCAGGCCATTAGTTCATTGGTGGACGCATTAATAAAACATCTCAACCGGCTACCAGGGAAAGTCACCGTGTTGGTTAAAGGGTCTCGCAGCTCGCGTATGGAGCGAGTGGTGGAAGCCCTTGTAGTTGCCTTTGGGCGCGGGGAGTTAGTGTAAATGCTGGTTTATCTGGCGGAATATCTGACCCAGTTTTATACCGGGTTTAATGTGTTTTCTTATGTGACCTTCCGGGCAATTCTGGGATTGCTGACTGCATTGAGCTTTTCGCTGTGGTGGGGGCCAAGGCTGATCCGTAAGTTGCAGTTGTTGCAAATTGGTCAGGTGGTGCGTAACGACGGTCCAGAATCCCATTTCAGTAAGCGTGGTACGCCAACAATGGGTGGCTTGCTGATCCTCGCGGGCATCTTTATCAGCGTGTTGTTGTGGGGCGACCTAGATAACCGCTATGTGTGGGTGATGTTATTTGTGCTGGCGGCCTACGGGCTTATCGGCTTTATGGACGATTACCGCAAAGTGATCCGTAAGGACCCAAAAGGCTTAGCGGCGCGTTGGAAGTATTTCTGGCAGTCAGTAGCAGCATTAGTGGTTGGTGTATACCTGTATGTGTCGGCGGCTGTCCCCGGAGACACCCAATTAGTCGTGCCTTTTTTTAAAGAGGTGATGCCACAACTCGGTATCTTTTTCATTGTACTGACTTACTTCACCATTGTTGGGTCTAGTAACGCGGTCAACTTGACCGATGGCCTAGATGGATTGGCAATTACCCCCACCGTAATGGTGGCTGCGGCATTTGCGCTGGTGGCTTATTTGTCCGGCCACGCGCAGTTTGCTGCCTATTTGAATATTCCACATCTGCCGGGTTCCAGTGAACTGGTTATTGTCTGCACTGCCATTGTTGGTGCAGGCCTTGGTTTCCTATGGTTTAACACCTATCCGGCACAGGTGTTTATGGGCGATGTTGGTTCATTATCGCTCGGTGCCGCGCTGGGCGCGATGGCAGTGTTGGTGCGCCAGGAGATCATGTTAGTGATCATGGGTGGCGTATTTGTGATGGAAACGGTTTCGGTAATTTTACAGGTAGGCTCATACAAATTACGTGGTCAGCGAATTTTCCGCATGGCACCTATCCATCATCATTATGAATTGAAAGGCTGGCCGGAGCCGCGGGTGATTGTGCGTTTTTGGATCATTTCGCTGTTCTTGGTGCTGTTGGGTCTGGCGACCCTCAAGCTGAGGTAAGGGTATGAACGGGCGTTATTCACATATCGTGCTGGGATTGGGTGCCACAGGTAAATCTGTGGTGCGTTATCTGATGTCTCAGGGCATTTTGCCATTAGTGATGGACAGCCGTCGCAATCCGCCGGGTGGTGATGAGATCAAAGCTGAATATCCGCAACTGGAATGTCATTTTGGCGGCTTCGATTGTCGTTCATTAGTGCAAGCTAAACAGATCATTATCAGTCCTGGTATTCCACTAGATACTCCTGAAGTCCGTGTGGCGCTGGATATGGGCATTGAAGTCATTGGTGATGTCGAACTGTTTGCTCGTGCTATTGCTGATCGCCCGCCATGCGTCTTGGCGATTACTGGCTCCAATGGTAAATCGACCGTTACGACCCTGGTAGGGGAAATGCTAAAACAAGCCGGACTGCAAGTGGCGGTGGGCGGTAATATCGGGGTGCCTGCGCTGGATTTACTACAACATCCGGCAACCCATTATGTACTGGAGTTGTCCAGTTTCCAGTTAGAAACCACCAATAGCCTCGACTGTCTGGCGGCGACCTGTCTTAACATCAGTGAAGATCATATGGACAGGTACAGCGATCTGGAAGCATACCGCCATGCCAAACTACGGTTGTTCGAACAGAGTCGTCTAGCCATCTACAACCGCGATGATGAACTGACTAAACCGCTGAATCCGATGAATAACAACAGCTTTGGGCTGGATAATCCGGATGGCGATGAGTGGGGGATTACCGACGGCAAGATAGTGCACGGTAGCAGTGAAATCATGAATGTCATGGATGTCGCACTGCTGGGAACGCATAACCAGGCCAATATGCTGGCGGCGATGGCATTGGCAGATGCGGCCGGGGTCGATAAAGCTTCTATGGCAAAGGTTGCAGAGGAGTTTAAAGGCCTGCCTCATCGTTGTGAGTTGGTAGCAGTAAAAGAAGGCGTGACTTGGGTTAACGATTCAAAGGCTACCAACGTAGGCGCCACCTTAGCGGCGCTGCAGGGCTTTAGTGATTATCTTGGCGACATCATCCTGATTGCGGGTGGTGATGGCAAAGGGGCTGATTTCAGCACTATGCAGGCAGCGTTAAAAGGTGTTAGCAAGCTGATCACCTTAGGGCGCGATGGCGACAAAATTGCGGCGCAGAAAGAAGGGGCAATCAAAGTTAAAACCATGGCTGAGGCAGTTGCTAAAGCCCATGAACTGGCTAACTCCGGCGACATCGTGTTGTTATCTCCGGCATGTGCCAGCTTGGATATGTACAGCAACTTTATGGCCCGAGGTGACGATTTCCGCCACTTAGTGGAGGCGCTGGATGAACAGCAAGACTGACGAACGTCAGCTCAATCTGTTTGGCGGTGGCATCAAATGGCCATGGTCGGGCTGGTTTGCTGATCGCAGTGCACCGGGCATGCAGTTGTATGACCGCAAACTGCTGTTCGCTGTATTGTCGTTAATCGGCTTTGGCTTTGTGATGGTGATGTCTGCTTCCATGCCAGAAGCTCAGAGTCTTACCGGTAACCCGTTTTATTTTGTGGAACGGCATGTCGGTTATCTGGCGGGTTGTGTAGTGATTGCCGCCGTAGTGTTGCAGGTAGATATGCAACGCTGGCAGCAGTTAAGCCCGCTGATGTTGCTGGTGGTCGGCCTGATGTTGGTGGCAGTGCTGTTGGTGGGCACTTCAGTTAATGGTGCCACTCGCTGGTTGTCACTTGGGCCAATTCGTATCCAAGTGGCCGAAGTGGCTAAGTTTGCTTTCTCGGTCTATATGGCGGGCTATTTGGTGCGGCGGCATCAAGAAGTACGGGAAAATGCTAAAGGCTTTTACAAGCCGATCGCTGTGTTTGCCGTATATGCGGTGCTGATCCTGATGCAGCCAGACTTGGGAACTGTGGTGGTGCTGTTTGTTGTGACCGTAGGATTACTGTTTCTGGCGGGGGCACGCTTGCTGGACTTTTTTGCGTTGATCCTCGCAGGCACCATGGCATTTGTACTGTTGGTATTGCTAGAGCCTTACCGTATGCGACGGGTGACATCGTTTCTGGATCCCTGGCAAGACCCGTTCGGCAGCGGCTATCAATTAACACAGTCACTGATGGCCTATGGTCGCGGTGACTGGTTGGGACAAGGGCTAGGTAACAGTATCCAGAAACTGGAATACCTGCCAGAAGCCCATACCGATTTTATCTTCGCCATTATCGGTGAAGAGTTAGGATTTGTCGGCATTATCGCGGTACTAGCGGTACTGCTATTTGTATCGTTACGGGCGTTGCGTTTGGGGCATCAATGTCTGGCGATGGAACGGCCGTTTGAAGGATATCTGGCGTACGCCATTGGCATCTGGATCTGTTTTCAGACCGTGGTGAATGTTGGCGCCAGTATCGGTATGTTACCCACCAAAGGGCTGACATTGCCCTTTATCAGCTACGGTGGCAGTAGCCTGTGGGTAATGACCGCTGCAGCGATGGTGCTGCTGCGTATTGATTATGAGCGCCGCTTGAGTCTGATCCAGGCAGTACAGGGGAGAATGAAATAATGGCTGTGACGGCTGCTGGAAGCAAGCGCTTATTGGTGATGGCCGGCGGGACCGGCGGTCATGTATTCCCGGCGCTGGCTGTAGCCCGACGTCTGGCGCAGCAAGGCTGGCAGATCCGCTGGTTGGGGACCGCTGAACGTATGGAAGCCAGATTAGTACCGCAACATGGTTTTGATATCGACTTTATCGATATTAAAGGCGTTCGCGGTAACGGTATTTTGCGTAAGTTGGCGGCACCGTTTAAAGTGCTGCGTTCGATTATGCAGGCGTTAAAGGTTATCCGGGAATTTAAACCAGACGTGGTGTTAGGCATGGGGGGTTATGCCAGCGGTCCGGGGGGGGTGGCCGCTAAGTTGGCAGGTATTCCGCTGGTGTTGCATGAACAAAATGCGGTACCGGGGCTGACCAACAAATTATTATCAAAAATTGCGACCCAAGTGTTGTGTGCCTTTGACAATACCTTCACTCAGGTTAGCGCTCAGGTGGTGGGTAATCCGATCCGTGCCGAGCTCATTGCATTGGGGGCGAGTCCCAAAACCGTGAGCTCCGAAGCGGTAAAAGTGCTGGTTGTGGGCGGTAGTTTGGGCGCTAAAGTGTTCAACGAACTACTACCAGAAACCGTGGCAAAGGTCAGTCAGTCATTGTCAGTCACGGTTTGGCATCAGGCGGGGAAAGGCAATCAGGCCACAGTGCAGGCACAGTATAAACACTGCGGGCAGGATGACCGCGTCAAGGTTGCTGATTTTATTGATGACATGGAAGCCGCCTATCGGTGGGCGGATTTAGTGATTTGCCGGGCAGGGGCACTGACAGTATCAGAGTTGGCAACTGTGGGGCTGCCAGCGATTTTTGTGCCATTGCCACATGCGGTGGACGATCATCAGACCCGCAATGCGCAGGTGCTGGTGGATGCTGGTGCCGCTAAATTGTTACCGCAGTCACAACTGAATATAGAGAGCTTGTCAGCAGCATTATTGGCGCTGGCAGACGACCGAGAACAATTGCTCCAAATGGGCCGTAAGGCCAGGACTGTCGCAGTTCTGGATGCCACTGACCGTGTGGCAGCCGTGTGCAGTGCACTGGCAGATAAAGGATCAAAATGACAACTATTGCTGAAAAATACGCTCAGGTGAGAGCCACCATCCCGGAAATGCGCCGGGTGAGACGTATTCATTTCGTTGGTATTGGCGGTGCTGGTATGGGTGGTATCGCTGAAGTGTTACTGAATGAAGGTTACCAGATTAGCGGCTCGGATATTGCTCGCAATGCAGTGACTGACCGTTTATCTGCCCTTGGGGCGCGGGTGGTAATAGGCCACGGCGCCGAAGCCGTGATGAATGTCGATGTGGTGGTGGTTTCCAGTGCTATCCATCAGGACAACCCTGAGTTACTGGCGGCTAAAGCCAATCGCACCCCAATAGTGCGCCGTGCTGAGATGCTGGCAGAACTGATGCGTTATCGCCACGGGGTGGCCATTGCCGGCACTCACGGCAAGACCACTACGACCAGTTTGATTGCCAGCATCTATGCCCAATCAGGCCGCGATCCAACCTTTGTCATCGGTGGATTATTAAATAGTGCCGGTACCAATGCGCGTTTGGGGCATAGCCGTTATCTGATTGCAGAAGCGGATGAGAGCGATGCGTCATTCTTGCATCTGCAACCTATGGTGTCCGTGGTCACCAACATTGAAGCCGACCATATGGATACCTATGGCGGTGATTTTGAAAAACTGAAAAGCACTTTTGTGGATTTTCTTCACAACCTGCCATTTTACGGTGTGGCAGTGTTGTGCACCGATGACCCGACCATCCGCGATATTCTGCCGCGCATTGGTCGGCATATGGTGACTTATGGTTTTAACACTGAGGCGGATGTGCAAGCGCTGGACTTCAGCCAGCAAGGTGGTCAATGCCGATTTACCGTGCGCCGCAAGGGCAAAGACGATCTACCGCTGTTGTTGAATCTGCCCGGACGGCACAATGTGCTCAATGCGCTGGCCGCAATATCGGTGGCAACCGAAGACGATATTGAAGACGACGCTATTATCAAGGCATTAGCCGAGTTTCAGGGAATTGGCCGCCGCTTTCAGCATTTAGGGGATTACGAAACTCCTAATGGCAAGGTGATGCTGGTGGATGATTATGGGCATCATCCCAGCGAAGTTGCTGCAACCATTCGCGCGGCGCGAGCCGGGTGGCCGGATGAGCGGCTAGTGATGGTGTTTCAGCCGCACCGCTATACCCGTACTCGCGACCTTTATGAAGATTTTGTGGATGTATTATCGCAGGTCGATTGTTTGTTGATGTTGGAAGTTTATCCGGCTGGAGAAACCCCGATTGCCGGGGTGGATAGCCGGGCGTTGTGCCGCAGCATCCGTTTGCGTGGGCAGGTCGATCCAATCTATGTGGCAACGCCTGAACAGCTACCGGAAATTCTGCAGTCCGTGGTTAAAGACGGTGATTTATTGCTGACGCAAGGCGCTGGCAATATCGGAGCGATTTCTAGGGAATTGGCGCGTACCTGTTTGGGCTTTGCAAAAGATGAGACCAGTGAAGGCGTTGCGTAAGCGGCTTATTGCCCGTGCAGGAATGGTGGTTTTTGACCGCCAGCAACAGGCCGATATAATGGCCGCTTTTGTGTGGCGCTGAGCTGGAAGAGCCCGATGACACTGAAGCAGAGATGGCACGACGGTAAAGCGCAGTTAGCACAGGTTAACTGGTATCTGTGCAGCGGTATCGCCTTTTTACTGTTAGTGGTACTCAGCTTTGTGTTGGCAGGGTGGAAGCTCAACCTGTTACTGAACGATGCGCAAGCACTGCCAATTGAGGCAGTTGCCATTAAAGGTGAGCGGCAGTACACCAGCGATAATGATATTCGGCTGGCATTGCAGGATCTGATGAAACGCAGTTTTTTCAGTGCCGATGTCACGCAAGTGCAGCAGGCATTGGAAAATCTGCCATGGGTGTACCGGGTATCAGTGCGGCGTGATTGGCCAGCAAAGCTAAAGGTATATCTGCAGGAACAGGTGCCGGTCGCACATTGGAACCAGGACGCCTGGCTGAACGAACATGGCGAGGTATTTGCGGCGCCTGCGAAACCAGGGCTGGAGAATCTGCCTTGGTTGTCGGGACCGGAAAAGCGTGGTGCCGAAGTGCTGACCGCGTTTAAACAGCTGGACGAGCTGTTGCGTATCAACAGTTTTCGTCTGGAGAAATTAAGCCTAACGCCACGGCTGGCGTGGGAAGCGGTACTGGGGAATGGCATAGTGCTGGCACTGGGCCGAGAAGATCGAATGTCGCGGGTACAACGATTTATCAATGTGTACCCAGAGTTGTTAAAACAGGATAAAAGTGTCGCCAGAGTGGATTTGCGTTATGACACGGGATTGGCGGTGGGCTGGCAAGAGCCACAACAAGAGAGTCGGTGATTGATGACCAAGAACCAAGAAAGAAATTTGATCGTCGGATTGGATATCGGCACTTCCAAGGTCGCAGTGATCATTGGCGAAGTGCTGCCGGATGGCGAAATCAGCATAGTGGGGCTCGGCAACCATCCCTCCCGCGGTATGGACAAGGGTGGCGTCAATGATCTGGATTCGATTGTCCGCAGTGTGCAGCGGGCGCTGGATCAGGCGGAGTTGATGGCTGACTGCCAAGTGTCGTCGGTATATCTGAGCATCTCTGGCAAGCACATCGCTTGTCAGAATGAAAATGGCATGGTGTCGATTAACGATGAAGAAGTGACATCGGAAGATGTGGAAAATGTGATCCACACGGCCAGATCAGTGAAGATCCCCACGGAACGCCGCATTCTGCATGTATTGCCACAGGAATACGCCATCGATGTACAGGAGGGGATTAAAAGTCCCATCGGTATGTCAGGAATGCGCATGGAAGCCAAGGTACATATAGTGACCTGTGCTAATGATATGGCGAAAAATATCACCAAGAGCGTCGAACGTTGCGGTCTGAAAGTGGATGATTTGGTGTTTTCCGGTATCGCTTCTGCAGATGCAGTACTGACGGCTGATGAAAAAGACCTCGGCGTGTGTTTGCTGGATATCGGTGGCGGCACCACAGATATCACGGTGTATACCAACGGTGCCTTGCGCCATTGTGCGGTAATCCCGGTTGCCGGGAATCAGGTGACCAGTGATATTGCCAAAATTTTTCGCACACCATTGTCACATGCGGAGCAGATTAAAGTGCAGTACGCCAGTGCGCGTAGCGCTACCGTCAGCCGTGAAGACAGCATTGAGGTGCCGTCTGTCGGCGGGCGACCATCACGCACCATGTCACGGCATACGCTGGCAGAAGTGGTGGAACCACGCTACCAAGAATTGTTTGAACTGGTGTTCAAGCAACTGAAAGACAGCGGTCTTGAAGATCAGATTGCTGCCGGCGTGGTGATTACCGGTGGCACTGCGTCGATTGAAGGTGCCGTGGATATTGCCGAAGCGACTTTTGGCATGCCGGTGCGAGTGGCATCACCACTGCCGGTGAAAGGTTTGTATGAATATGTGGATCAGCCCATTTACTCCACTGGGGTTGGGCTGCTCCGCTACGGTGCTCGGCGAGTGCTCGAACGACAGTTCGAACGTCCAGAGCGCCCAGGGGTAACCAGCTTATGGAATCGGGTCCAGAGTTGGTTTAAAGGCGAGTTTTAACTCGCATTAACGCAGGTAGATGGAGAATAAGGTCATGTTTGAGATCATGGATACTCAAAATGATGCGTTGAGCGATGCAGTGCTCAAAGTCATCGGCGTGGGCGGTGGTGGCGGTAACGCCATCGAGCACATGGTAAAACATAATATTGAAGGTGTTGAGTTTA
Organism: Shewanella fodinae; assembly: GCF_014651955.1. Lineage (GTDB taxonomy): Bacteria > Pseudomonadota > Gammaproteobacteria > Enterobacterales > Shewanellaceae > Shewanella > Shewanella fodinae. The sequence continues at coordinate 90,422 of NZ_BMXW01000014.1, forward strand.
TGGTCACCAACACCGACGCACAGGCGCTGCGAAAATCCGCAGCGGGCACCACTATTCAGATTGGTCGCGACGTGACTAAAGGTCTGGGGGCCGGGGCTAATCCTGAGGTTGGTCGTGCTGCCGCAGAAGAAGATAAAGAAAGCATCCGCGCCGCCATCAAAGGTGCTGATATGATCTTTATCGCTGCAGGTATGGGCGGCGGTACCGGTACGGGAGCTGCGCCAGTAGTGGCTGAAATTGCTCGTCAGGAAGGTATTCTCACTGTTGCCGTCGTGACTAAGCCATTCCCCTTCGAAGGTAAAAAGCGTATGGCTTACGCCGAACAGGGGATTGCCGAGCTGGCCAAACATGTGGATTCATTGATCACCATCCCCAATGAAAAACTGCTGAAAGTGCTGGGGCGTGGTACCTCATTACTAGATGCCTTTGCGGCGGCTAACAACGTATTGCTGGGCGCGGTACAGGGGATTGCAGAACTGATCACTCGGCCTGGTCTGATTAACGTTGACTTTGCTGACGTGCGTACCGTGATGTCGGAAATGGGTAATGCCATGATGGGCACAGGTGTCGCTCGTGGTGAAGACCGCGCCGAAGAAGCGGCAGAAGCTGCGGTTGCCAGCCCCTTGCTGGAAGATATCGATTTGGCGGGTGCTCGAGGCGTGTTGGTAAACATTACCGCTGGTATGGACATGAGTATCGAAGAGTTTGAAACTGTGGGTAACCACGTGAAAGCATACGCTTCTGATACCGCGACAGTGGTTGTTGGTGCAGTTATCGACCCAGAAATGAGCGATGAGTTACGTGTAACAGTGGTAGCGACCGGTATTGGCGCGGACAGAAAACCTGACATTCAGCTGGTTTCCAAGCCCATGCGTACTGAACCTGTAGCTGAACCGCGTGTCGAAGCTTATGTGCAGCCTGAAGAAGCGGTTACAGCGCCAGCACTAAAGAGCAATGTCGTACCGGCACCACAACCAGCCCCTAGCCATAAGAATGAACTGGATTATCTGGATATTCCGGCATTTTTACGTAAACAGGCTGACTGACGGTTTGTGAACTGGATCTGATTAATCATTGGTCAATGCGGATGATGATTGCAGTGACAGGATTTTTTTTGTGAAATGGCTTGATTATGCTAGGATATCCGACCAGCCGCGAGCTTGGTCCGGTTGTTAGTGGTAGAATTTTGACGTTTATTGTTGCAATGGTTACGGGTAACTAAATGATTTTTCAAAGAACTCTTGAAAATACGGTGAAAGCAACCGGTGTCGGATTACATTCCGGCAAGAAGGTGACTTTAACCCTGAGACCCGCACCGGTGAATACCGGTATCCAGCTTGTGCGCACGGATCTGCAGCCTAATGTCACCATTCCAGCAAAGGCGGAAATGGTGCGTGAAACCACCATGTGTACCGCACTGGTGAATGACGAAGGTGTGCGTATTGCAACAATTGAACATCTGTTTGCTGCTTTGGCAGGTCTGGGAATTGATAATGCTGTGATCGAAGTGAATGCCCCGGAAATCCCGGTGATGGATGGCAGTGCCAGCCCCTTCGTGTTCCTGTTGCAGAGTGCCGGGATAAAACAGCAGTCAGTGGCTAAGAAATATCTTAGAATCAAGCAGACTGTACGCGTGGAAGACGGCGATAAATGGGCAGAATTGCGGCCTTATAAAGGCTTCAAGGTGGATTTTGAAATCGACTTTGCTCATCCCGAAATCGCTCGTAGCCAACAACACATGGTGATGGATTTTTCCTCCTCCGCGTTTATCAAAGATATCAGCCGCGCCAGAACTTTCGGGTTTATGCGTGATGTGGAATATCTGCGGGCCAACAATCTTGGCCTTGGCGCGAGTATGGAAAATGCCGTGGTGCTTGATGAATACCGAGTCCTCAACCCCGATGGCCTGCGTTATGAGGATGAATTTGTTAAGCACAAGATTCTCGATGCATTTGGTGATCTGTATGTAGCGGGTCATGCAATTGTTGGTGAATTCCGCGCATTTAAAACCGGGCACGCACTGAATAACCGTCTGGTGCGTGCACTGCTCGCCAACCAAGAAGCTTGGGAAGTGGTGAGCTTTGATAAAGAAGCCGATGCTCCGGTCAGTTTCAATATGCCGACCGGCGTGGTGATGGCGTAACTCAGTCTTTCGAGCCTTGACGGCTGGCCAGTGCAGCCAGCCGTTTTAATTTCTGGCCCAGCGTACCTTCGGTATGTTCGGCTAGTGCATTGATGTGAGCCGCTGCGGTTTCGCTTAATGCCCTGTGAGTCACCTTGGGTTTTGTATCGACAGACGCAAGTGCCGGGTTGACTTTCACCTCAATAGCGGTAAGCATTGGGAGCGCCTCTAACTGGAGCTGTTGTAACAGTTTCGCTTTTTGAAAGTTGATTCTGGCAGCCCAGGCCGATGTTGGTGTTTCAAGCACCAGCACATTCTGGCGCAAATTGGCAACTGTTAGCTGTGCGCTAACTGGACCTGTCAGTAGCTGTTTGACGTATTTGTCCAGATATAACAAAAGCTCTGCTCTCTCGGCCAGACTCGGCAATGAGCCTGACTGGTGCACCAATTGACTGAGGTCTTGGGGGAGCTTTTTCATTATGATAATAAGATGGCTTATTGAGGCTATGAGTGTAACAGTTTTTATTCAGGGTCGAAATGGCGTGACGCGCTGGCAGCCGGGGAAATACTGGCTGCTGCTGCCTATGCTGCTGCTTGCGGCGGGCGCTGGACTCTATCAATACAATCATCAGCGATTCGAATCCCAGCAAGCCAATGTTGATCAAGAGCGGCTAGCCCGCGAACAGCAACAAAAACAAGTCAAGCAACTCAAACAAGCCACTGAATCCCAGTTGGCAACCCTTGTCGCCCATGTCGCACGTATGCAGGCAAAACTGACCCGACTTGAAGCTTTGGGGCAGCAATTGGCGCAGAATTACCAGCTTGACGACCAATTTGATTTCGATGCCGAAGTCGGTGTCGGTGGCGGGAGCGAAATCGGCTCCACGATAGAATTAGACCAATTGATCGCTGATATGGATCGGTTGGCCTCAGGAATTGATAAAAATAACGCGACGTTGTCACTCCTTGAAACAGTGGCTTCTAACCTCAATATAAGTGAGGAGCGTTATATATCAGGGCGTCCAGTCGATAAAGGCTGGTTATCCTCGCCCTACGGTTTACGCAATGATCCTTTTACTGGCCAGCGGGCAATGCACAAAGGTATTGATTTTGCTGGTACAGAAGGAACGGATGTTGTTGCCACTGCCGCTGGCGTGGTGACATGGGCCGGAAAAATGTTTGGTTATGGCAATCTGGTGGAGATTGATCACGGTAACGGATACCGTACCCGTTATGGCCATAACGAAGCTTTGTCAGTAACTGTAGGTGATGTGGTTGCCAAAGGCGAGAAAATCGCCGTAATGGGAAGTACAGGGCGTTCTACCGGACCCCATGTACATTACGAAGTACTGCGTAATGGTCAACAGATTGATCCACAAAAATTTGTGTATCGTCACGCAGGTTAATCGGAATTGGCCGCCAGACTCAGTTGAGCGCTGGCCTACAACTAAAAAGTGATTCAGATGTTAGGTAAATTACTGACAAAGATATTTGGTAGCCGTAACCAACGTACCCTCAAAGCGCTTGGCAAAATCGTTACAAAAATCAATGCGCTTGAAACGGAATATGAAAAGCTCAGTGATGAGCAACTGAAGGCCAAAACCGCAGAATTCCGCGAACGTCTTGCCAATGGCGAGTCGCTTGAGCAGATAACCCCAGAAGCCTTTGCCACCGTGCGTGAAGCCTCCAAACGTATATTTGAGATGCGTCATTTCGATGTGCAGCTGCTTGGTGGTCTGGTACTCGACAGTAACCGTATCGCCGAAATGCGCACTGGTGAAGGTAAAACGCTGACCGCAACCTTGCCAGCTTATCTCAATGCCCTTACCGGCAAAGGTGTACACGTCATCACCGTGAACGACTATCTTGCCCGTCGTGACGCCGAGACTAACCGGCCATTATTTGAATTCTTAGGGATGACCGTTGGGGTCAACGTTGCCGGGATGGGACACCAGGATAAAGTGGCGGCGTATAATGCCGACATTACCTATGGTACCAACAACGAATTCGGCTTCGACTATCTGCGCGATAACATGGCGTTTTCACCGCAGGAACGTGTACAGCGTCCATTGCATTACGCCTTGATTGACGAAGTGGACTCCATTCTTATCGATGAAGCACGTACGCCATTGATCATCTCTGGTGCGGCGGAAGACAGTTCCGAGTTATATGTCAAAGTCGATAAGTTGATCCCAAATCTGGTCAAGCAGGACAAAGAAGACTCGGAAGAATATACCGGCACTGGCGATTTCTCGGTGGATGAAAAAGCCAAGCAGGTGAACCTGACCGAACGTGGCCAGGAAAAAATTGAGCAGTTGTTGATTAAGACTGGGTTGCTGGACGAAGGCGATTCACTCTATTCGGCGGCCAATATTTCGCTATTGCACCATGTACACGCCGCGTTGCGGGCACACAATCTGTTTGAAAAAGATGTTGATTATGTGGTGCAGGATGGTGAAGTGATCATCGTTGATGAACATACCGGACGTACCATGCCGGGACGACGCTGGTCTGAAGGTTTGCACCAGGCTGTAGAAGCCAAAGAGGGTGCCAAGATCCAGAATGAAAACCAGACGCTGGCGTCTATCACCTTCCAGAACTATTTCCGTATCTATGAGAAATTGGCGGGGATGACCGGTACGGCCGACACCGAGGCATTTGAATTCCAGCATATTTACGGTCTGGATACGGTAGTGGTGCCAACTAACCGCCCGATGATCCGTAACGATATGGCCGATCTGGTATACCTGACCGCCCGCGAGAAATACACTGCGATTATCAATGATATCAAAGGCTGCCGTGAGCGTGGTCAGCCAGTGCTGGTGGGCACAGTATCCATTGAACAGTCCGAGTTGTTGTCTCATCTGCTGAAACAGGAAAAAATTCCGCATCAGGTACTGAATGCTAAATTCCATGAGCATGAGGCAGAGATTGTTGCACAAGCGGGGCGTTCCGGCACCGTTACGGTCGCCACCAATATGGCTGGCCGTGGTACCGACATTGTCCTCGGTGGTAACTGGAAGGCAGAAGTCGAAGCACTCGAAGCACCAACAGAAGCGCAAATTGCCCAGATCCGTGCAGACTGGCAGGTGCGTCATGATGAAGTAGTGGCTGCCGGTGGTCTGCATATTCTGGGTACTGAGCGTCACGAGTCCCGCCGTATCGACAATCAGTTGCGTGGTCGTTCTGGTCGTCAGGGGGATCCAGGTTCATCCCGTTTCTATTTGTCACTGGAAGACACGCTGATGCGTATCTTCGCTTCTGACCGTATGGCCGGCATGATGAAAAAACTCGGGATGGAAGAGGGCGAAGCCATCGAACATCCTTGGGTATCGCGTGCCATTGAAAATGCTCAACGTAAAGTTGAAGCCCGTAACTTCGATATTCGTAAACAACTGCTGGAATACGATGATGTGGCCAACGATCAGCGCCAGGTGGTGTACGCACAGCGCAATGCTCTGATGGATGCTGAAAGCATCAAGGATTCCATTGAAGCGATTCGTGCTGATGTGGTGAATGGCGTGATCGATCAGTATATTCCACCACAATCTGTTGAAGAACTGTGGGATGTCGCTGGACTAGAGCAGCGTCTAGAACAGGAATTTGCACTGAAGCTGCCAGTACAGCAGTGGCTCGATCAGGAAGATGATCTGCACGAAGAGACCTTGCGTGAGCGTATCGTCGAAAAATGGCAAGAAGCCTATGATGCTAAAGAGCAGATGGTCGGCACGGCGGTGTTGCGGCAGTTCGAAAAAGCCGTCATGCTGCAGACCCTAGACGGTCTCTGGAAAGAGCATCTGTCTGCCATGGATTATCTGCGACAGGGGATCCATCTGCGCGGTTATGCACAAAAGAATCCCAAACAGGAATATAAGCGAGAGTCCTTCGAACTGTTCCAGCAGATGTTGGAGCAACTGAAACACGACGTGATCAGTATTTTGTCCAAAGTACAGGTACAGGCACAGGAAGATGTCGATGAGATGGAAGCTCGGCGCCGTGAGGAGCAAGCGCGTATTCGCCATGAATACCAGCATGCGCAATCAGAATCGCTCACCGCGGATGACCAGCCGCCAGCAGATATGCCACAAGTGCCGGTTATGCGGCAGGGTGACAAAGTTGGCCGCAACGATCTGTGCCCTTGTGGTTCAGGTAAAAAATACAAGCACTGCCATGGTAAACTGTCTTAAATAAAGAGAGCAGAATTATTAAGAAAGAGGTAGCGATTCAGCTACCTCTTTTTTTTTTGCGCTTAATGCAGAACTGTGGATAACTCTGGGGATATGCAGTGCGCTTAATGTGGCTAATCAGTGAAGATCAAAAAAGATCAATTTCCCCTTAAAAAAGCGCTTGCGCTATCTGTTTAGCTCCCTATAATGCGCCCTCGTTGTACGGCAACTTGGTAGCGTAGTCGCTGCATTGTTGATGCTGAGATAACGGCTAAAAGCCTTAAATTTCAACCGCTGCACAGCAATTAAATAATTGCGACAACGAACTGAAAAAATGGCTTGACGCTAAAATTCGGGTGTGTAGAATACGCAGCCCTGAGCCGATGAAGTCGGCGCCTTTGAAGCAGTGTTCAAGGGTATGCTCTTTAACAAAATATCAAGCAATCTGTGTGGGCACTCGCAGTGAATGAAATCGCAAAACGATTTAAAACTCACTGAAGAGTGTTCGAATAGAACAGTCATTCATTAGAGTCAAAAAACTTTTAAT
>NZ_BMXW01000015.1 GCF_014651955.1 Shewanella fodinae
CGGCGCGGAACTCATCGTGGAGCGGTAGGCGAGAGCCTCCAACAGAGACTCCGAATACATTAGCGCAGACCCACCTCGTCATTGAATTTTATGCTTGCAACAACGAGGCGGACCATACATTTTATTAGCAGAAAACCTTATTTAGCGGCTTTCTTGGCTTTAGTTTCAGCGATTACTTTCTCTGAAACGTTAGCTGGACATGGAGAATAATGTGAGAACTCCATGGAGAACTGACCACGACCGGAAGTCATAGTACGCAGGTTACCGATGTAACCGAACATTTCAGCCAATGGCACATCAGCTTTAACGCGTACACCAGTCAGACCAGCTTCCTGATCCTTGATCATGCCGCGACGACGGTTCAAGTCACCGATCACGTCACCGACGTTAGCATCGGGAGTGAACACATCAACCTTCATGATAGGTTCCAGCAGCTGTGGACCTGCTTTTGGCATTGTCTGACGGAAAGCTGCTTTAGCGGCGATTTCAAACGCGATGGCAGAAGAGTCAACAGCGTGGTAAGCACCATCAATCAGTTCGACTTCTACGTCCAGCACAGGGAAGCCTGCCAGCGGGCCTTCTTTCATCATGGATTCAAAACCAGACTCAACGGCTGGCCAGAATTCACGAGGTACGTTACCGCCCACAACAGAAGATACGAACTTGAAGCCAGTGTTGGCTTCACCTGGTTTGATGCGGTAATCAATCTTACCGTACTGACCAGAACCACCAGACTGTTTCTTGTGGGTGTAGCTATCTTCAACGGCTTTAGTGATTGTTTCACGATAAGCCACCTGTGGTGCACCTACGCTCAGTTCAACACCGTGAGTACGTTTCAGGATGTCGACTTTGATGTCCAGATGCAGTTCACCCATCCCCTTGAGGATGGTGTCACCAGTTTCCTGGTCAGTTTCCACCTGGAATGATGGATCTTCAGCCACCATTTTACCCAGTGCGATACCCAGTTTCTCAGAAGCACCTTTATCCTTCGGAGTCACTGCGATAGAGATCACTGGATCTGGGAAGATCATAGGTTCCAAAGTACATTCGTGTTTAGGATCACACAGAGTATGACCTGTCTGAACGTTCTTCATACCCACTACAGCGATAATATCACCGGCTTGTGCGTAATCGATTTCGCTACGGTCGTTTGCATGCATCATCACCATACGGCCGATACGTTCGGTCTTGCCAGTGGCACTGTTCAGTACTGTGTCACCTTTCTTCATCACACCTGAATAGATACGAACGAAGGTCAAGGCACCGAAACGGTCATCCATGATCTTGAATGCCAAAGCGCGCAGTGGTTCATCCACAGAAACAGTGGCAACTTCGCCAGTTTCTTCACCAGTTTCAGGGTCAGTCAGAGGCTGAGGCACGACTTCAGTTGGTGATGGCAGGTAATCTACTACCGCATCCAGCAGCAACTGCATCCCTTTATTCTTGAATGCAGAACCACAGAATGTGGGGAAGAATGCCAGATTGATGGTGCCCTTACGGATACAACGTTTCAGGTCTTCAACAGAAGGTTCTTCACCTTCCATATAGGCTTCCATCAGATCATCATCTTGCTCAACGGCAGTTTCGATCATCTGTTCACGGTATTCTTCAACCAAATCCACCATGTCAGCAGGTACGTCTGTCACAGTGTAGTTTTCTGGCAAACCGGAGTCATCCCACACATAAGCTTTGCGAGTCAAGACATCGACTACGCCGGTGAACTCATCTTCACGACCGATAGGCAGAGTCATCACCAGTGGAGTTGCTGCTAGAACACGTTTAATCTGACCAACAACACGCAGGAAGTCTGCACCCATACGGTCCAGTTTGTTTACGAAGATCAGACGCGCTACTTCAGATTCGTTCGCATAACGCCAGTTGGTTTCGGACTGAGGTTCTACACCGCCGCTACCACAGAATACGCCAATACCACCGTCCAATACTTTCAGTGAACGATAAACTTCAACGGTGAAGTCAACGTGCCCGGGGGTGTCGATAACGTTAAAACGGTGCTCTTTCCAAAAGCAAGTAGTCGCAGCTGACTGAATGGTAATACCACGTTCAGCTTCCTGCTCCATGAAGTCCATGGTTGAAGCGCCATCATGTACTTCACCTATTTTATGGATCTTACCAGTGAGTTTCAGGATACGCTCGGTGGTGGTAGTTTTACCCGCATCTACGTGAGCAAAAATACCAATATTTCTGTATTTCGATAAGTCAGTCATGATTCAACTTCATTATGAGTTAGTGAATAGGAGACGGAGTATGCCACTTCGTTGCTGCGACAGACGGAACCCCATAATTTAAGGCGCGTATTATAACACCGAAATCCCTGTATCCTGCAATGAGGAGTTTCAAATTTCACCAGCGCCTTAAAGACTAGCCCTGACTTTACCCAAATAACTATAAAAAATAGTTTATTTTTATGTAGTTAGCTTTATTTTGAAAACACAGAAATACGGATGTACTTACAGCCACATCCCATATTCCCGCAAATAATGGAAACTTTTATGACATTTTTTGCCAGAACTGCCGTAATCCTGACAAACAAAAGGGTGAGGTTAACGCTCATTGACGAAACAGATGATAGTCAACAAAGATAGCCAAGCTAGTCATCAGACAAAGAAGCCCGCAACTGCGGGCTTCTTTAACAACACTTTTTTACTCGTCAACCGGTGATACGACGAACAACAAATCCCCTTGGGAAACCTGCTGCCCATTGCCATTAAGAATACGCTCAATACGGTATTTCTTGTCTTCCGGATACAAGACAGCGCCTTTGCGGTTGAAACCGGCCAGCGTCATTTGCGAGAACATCTTCATCGCTTCAGTCAGCGCCAGTGTCTGCTCAACAGTGACGATGTCACCTTCTTTGACAAAATCGGCTTCACCGGGGGCAGGAGAGGTATAGAAAATACCAGCACCCTGCGCTAGCACTTTCAATTCATTGGATTCACCAACACGCAAAGATGCAGTATCCACCTTCTGAGTTTCAGCCGCCGCTTCCATTTCTGCAATCAGTGCCGGAATATCCAATTCAGCCATCAGGCGTGGCAGATAGTTAGTATCATAGACACCATCACGGAAAGTACGATCACTGAGGATGCGTTTTAGCAATGGAATGTTAGTTGCAATACCCTTGATCACGACCCGATCCAGATAATCCAACATCTTGTTGATGGTGTCTTCACGGTCTTCACCATGAACAATGATTTGAGCAATCAGGCTGTCATAGTACGGTGAAACTTCTTTACCTTCAGCCGCGATGGAGATCACTTCTACATTATCTTGTGGCGGCAAGACACACTCACTGATTAGGCCTGGATTTGGCACCAACTGTAATACACCGTGGCTGTCCAACGCCGCTTTTTCTGCGGTCACGCGCACTTCAATGGCGTAGCCCAGCTCTTTTGGCTGCAGTTTCTCGATAGACCGACCCGCAGCAATATCGAACTGTGCACTGACAATATCGATGCCAGATGTGACTTCGGTGACAGGATGTTCCACCTGCAAACGAGTATTCATCTCCATGAAATAGACTTCGTTAGCATCTAAGTTGTAGATGTACTCTACAGTACCGGCACCGGTGTAATCAGTTGCGTTACCCAAAGCTTCAGTGTATTTCATCACCTTTTGCTTCAGTTCTTCCGGCAACATGGTAGAACCTGATTCTTCAATCACCTTCTGGTTATTGCGCTGTACTGAACAGTCGCGGATCCCCAACACTTTGGTATTACCAAAACGGTCACGCAGTAACTGCACTTCGATGTGACGCAGTGAGGTGACGTATTTTTCCAGGTATAGATCGCCGTTACCAAAGGCGGCAGCCGCTTCTGTCGAGGTTTTCTGGAACAGACCTATCATCTCTTCAGGACGACGTACGACCTGAATACCCTTACCACCCCCACCTTGTACGGCTTTCAGCAGTACCGGATAACCAATTTCACTGGCAACATTTACCGCCTGCTCGGCATTGGTCAGAATACCATGTGAACCCGGCACCACTGGCACATTCTGGGACTGTGAGGTTTTAATTGCATTGGATTTGTTACCCATAGTCGTCATGGAGTTGACGCTAGGACCCACGAAATTCACGCCATTATTAACACACAATGCAGCAAACTGCGGACTTTCAGAAAGGAAGCCAATCCCTGGGTGCAACGCATCCACTTTCTCGTAATCCGCCACACGCAATACGGAATAAGCATTGAGGTAAGATTCATCTGAAGTGTTACCACCAAGACATACCAGCTTATCGTTTTCATTCAGCATCTCTGCCGGAACAGCGGTCATATCAGGATCGGATGCCACCAGCACCACATTGATATTGTTATCATGCGCCTTGCGGATCAGTTTAACGGCAGTACAACCACGGGCGTGGATCAATACTTTATTGATCGGCTTCATCAGTGCGCGCGGGTCATCTTGGACGATCTCATCTGCGCTCGTTTCGTGGGTGGTTGCGACCAAAGAGGACAAGGCACCAGAAATGACATCTTCGACGCTCTCTGTTGGCATCGGCATTAACGGATCAATGCTTTGCAACTGTTCATCCAAGCTATCGCTGAACGGATTGCTCACCAGGCCGTTCATCGCCCCAGGGACTTTCGACAGATAGTTTGACAAAGTAGCGGTTGATGGCAGATAAGCGGGAACCACCATCTGACCAGCAAATGGCATATTAGTACCCGACATATAATATGTCTGCACCAACGGGTGAGTCACAAAAGAAGCCTGCGCACCACCGGTACAGTCGCCGAAACCAAACATTAGGACTGGCAGTTCATTATCACGGATGAAGCGGGTCAGACGATCATTCACTACCGCCATAGAAAATAGTGCGGCAGCCCCTTCTTTGGTCTGCATGCCTCCGGAGCTGATAAAACAGATCACCGGCATTTGGCGTTTAGCACACTCAATCAGCAGCGCCGAGAATTTTTCGGCACTGGCCATATCGAATGCGCCAGCCTGAAATGCAGTATTGGATACGGCGACACCGACACGAATCTTCTTACCGTTATGGTTGAAATTTGCTAAACCGGTGATTAACCCACAGGGACGAATGCCTTTATCCAAGGCATCTTCAATAGATAAACGGAAACCGGGGAAATTCAGCGAATTGGCGGTCATCTTATCACCGTTGAGTTCATCAAACTTACTGAAGAACTTATCGATGATATTATTCCACGTCATATTGCCGGCTTTCTTCTCTTCACGCAGCACCTTCTGGATCAGCAGATCCTGATAGCCCATAGTGAGGCGGTTCCAGAAATCTTTGCGACGGCCAATACGTACCGGGTTGATAGCGCCAGTGTACTGAGTGTTGTCATCCTCGCTGTCGAAATACTCAGGCAACAAACGCTCAAAGAAGTAGGTCAAGACCACAAATAAACTGTTGTTCAACTGTGGGAAGCCAACACTTTTCCACTGTTCGGTCTTAGTGAGCAATTCGGCACGGTTGGACTGAGACATAAAATATTTCAGCCACTTATAGAACTTGCTCTTATCATTAGCGGTATCTTGGGTCGAAATCGCACGGTCGATAGACTTATGCAGCAAACCGTCCACCGATGCACGAGACAAACTCTTGTTCATCATGGCTTCTTTTGCAATAGACGCCAAGTTACCGACGACATTGTCGTACAATGCGTTGAAGATCAGGATGTTGTAACATTGCCAGATAAAGTCTTCACGCAACTCTTCATTTACGACCACATCCAGCAACGTCAGTTGATTTAATTCCGGCCACGGAGTCTGAGTCACTTCTGCTGGCAGCGTTTCCAGATAATGGATCAAGCCTTTGAAGTTGTTGGCAGCATTACTCTTCCAGCGGTGATACAAGCTCCAACCGATATTGAACAACAGCGCCTTACGGGCTTTTTTATAGTTCTCTTTCGGTTCACCCAAAATCAAGCGTGTCAGCATGTTACGTTCTGTGGAAATATCATCACGCTTGGCAATGAAATTATTCCACAACTTAGCGAGCTCTTCGTCGTATACCAGTTTGTCTGGATTCGATAACCAAGATTGGAACACCTTTTCCTGTTCTTTCTGGATACGCGCCCGTAGATCGCCTTCGGGCACACTGACCTTCGACAGACGGCCATATTGTTCCATCGAAATAGAATGAATACGGCTGCGCGCAGTCAGATAGCGCAAATAACGGTAAGCACTGCCAAACAGGTTAAGATGCATTGTCGGGCTGCTGGCCAGTGACATATGTACGGCGTTTTCCAGCGCCTGCAAGTTTTTTGAAGGGTATAAGAAACGGTTAAGGCTACGTTTGTAGTGCTCACGCAGATCTTCTGACTCTTTTACAAAAGCAACCGCTGCGCGCTCTACCGCTTCGATACCACTGATGATAGCGCGGCGCAAATTATGCTGGCGCTCATCGCGATCTGATGGCGAGAAATCGATAATGCCGTCAATACAACCGGTGGTGTATAGCTCTTCCGGCGACACCCCAACGGATTTAGCACATTCCTGCCAGGAAAGGTTGTATTTACGAGCAATACTCTGCAACCCTTGGGGCTGGATAGTGTTGAAAATACCGTCTCGCACCGACAACAAGATGTTTGCAGCAGCCAAGGGAATTGCCCCACCGGAATAACCGGCACCAATGACAATACCAATGGTTGGCACGTCCACGTTGGCGCTTTCTGCTATCGCACGGGAGATTGAATGAGCCTGATTATGGCTGTTAGCCAGTTCACCGGCATCAGCCCCCGGAGTGTCGATGAAGTATACAATTGGCATCGACAGTTCAGCGAAATGACGAATAGCTTCACAACACATTAGATGATGTTCAGGCATCCAAGCGCCATTTGCAGTAGTACGTTCTTGGGCAATAAAGCCGACGCGGCGGCTGCGGCCACCAAAATTCAGTTCAACTTCTGCGGAATAGAAAGGTCCATTGTGTTTTTCAACAATCATCTTACCTTTCAGATCGGCAATAATACGTTTGGCACCGGGACGATTTTTGTCCAGAGTCGGCTGGATTACCTTGGCAACGTAGCCATCCACGTCCAGCTGCGCCAGTGTCTTGAGATTGCTTTGGATGTCATCGTCATCCAACAGTCCGTTGATTTCGTCAGACAGACTTTGCTTACTATGCTCGGGAAATAGAGAGAAGTCCTTGGCCAGATGTTCTGCATGTAAAAACAATGGATCCGGCGCTTGGGCTTGAGTCGAGTTTTCGGGCTGCTTATTGGTGCTCATCAAAAAGATCCTCTGCTAAGCCTCTAAATTATATATGTACAGCCGCTAAATATAACTTTGTTATCAGCTGAATTACCATTAAACTGCCTTGGACGCTTTGTTCCATTTTTGAGACAGTCAGAAAAATATGCCAGATTTGAATGGGATGCTGCTATTTGCTGCAGTGGTCAGAGCAGAAGGTTTCTCCCAAGCAGCACGTGATACCGGGCTACCCAAATCCACCATCAGCCGCAAAATCGCTCAGCTCGAACAGGAGCTTGGCGTGCGCCTGCTGCAACGTAATACCCGCTCAATCAGTCTGACGCAGGTTGGCGCTTTATTCTACCAGCATTGCCAGACAATCTGTAATGAAGTTGAAGCAGCGCAGGCGACCATTGAAAACACCCACAATGACGTATCTGGACTGTTACGCATTGCCATTCCTGTATCTTTCAGCCAAGAAGTCATCGCCAACCTCTGCAGTGGCTTTATGCGCTTATATCCGGCAGTGGAACTAGATGTACAGTTCACGGATGGTGAGGTGGGATTGGTAGGTGAAGGTTATGATATCGCCATCAAATATGGCCCACTGCAGTCCTCTGACATGGTCGCCCGTCTTTTATTTGAACGTCAGCCCATACTGGTTGCCAGCCCCGGTTATCTCAAAGCTCATGGCACGCCAGCCACCCCCAAGGATTTGGCACAGCACGATGGAATTCTGATGGGCACGCTGCGTTCAGCGCCCATCTGGCCGCTAGGGAAAGGCAACCGCAAGACGATGGCGAGTTTTCGGCGTAAAGCCCGAGTCAACAGCGCCGCCATGGTGAAACAACTTGCGTTGGATGACTTTGGTATTGCCATGGTCTCTCACGCTGTGTGTAAAAATGAACTGGCACGCGGCGCGTTAGTGCCACTGTTACAGGAATGGCCAATCGAGCCCTTCAAAGTTTATGGGGTATATTCCAGCCGTCGCCAACTGGCAACCAATATCAGCGTGTTCTTGGATTTCTTTACCAAACGTTTTAATAGCCAAGAGTCACTGCAGTCACTAATGGTATAAGTTGTTAGTCAGTCATGGAAAATCCTGATGTTTTGTTGGCGCTCGTCTGTGACTGGTGCATACTTAATTTCAATGATTAGATCACTGACTTATAACAATATATTCAAAGGAACTGTCATGTTAAAGCTCTGCCCCACCCTTGGCCTGCTGACTGCGTTATTGTTGCCATTGTCGGTGACTGCTGGTGTTGAAGAAGATCGACTGCCAAAAGCCGAACAAGCCATGCCTGATGTCATCAGCCGCTATAGCGCCATTGTTAATGATTTAAGTGATAAATATCAGCGGCAGAAAGACGAGTTAAAAGTCACGCAGATGGTCGCCCACGAAGGACAACGTTTATGGCAGCAAGCGGTTCGAGATGTCAGCTCTGGTCATTATGATGATCGCTCGTTGTACTGGAGTCGACTACAGATGCGCACGTTGCTGCAACAGCAACAACCAGCATTCGGTATCGCTGACTGGCAGCGCGAGATCCTAACTAAAGCGGTTGAAAAAGCCTCTCGCGGTTTCAGCGACATCAATTACGCCGATGATGCCCAGATTAAAATTCTGCTGACTGGCTTTGATCCTTTCTTCCTAGATCGTCATATTGAGCAAAGCAATCCTTCCGGAATGGCAGCATTGGCATTGGACGGCTACCGTTTTCAAGTCAATGGTAAGCAGGTACAGATAGAAACGGTGATGATCCCGGTGCGTTTTGCTGATTTTGATGCCGGCATTATCGAATCACTGTTAACGCCAGTCTATCGAGACAATCGCGTCAATATGGTTGTCACCGTCAGTATGGGGCGCAACGATTTTGATATTGAACGTTTTCCTGGCCGTAACCGTTCAGCCAAAGCACCAGATAACCGCAATGTCATGACCGGTGCAGACAAAGAACATCCGCAGCCACCGAAACTGGATGGCAAGGCGCTGAATGGGCCTGAATTTGTTGAATTTTCACTCCCCGTTGCCGCCATTCAAGCGGTGAAGGGACAGTGGAAAATCAATGATAACCACACAGTCACAACCTTGCAGCGAGGCACGTTTGTCGCCAATAGCCTAAGTGAATTGCAAAACAGCACCGCGGTTGAAGGTTCCGGTGGTGGGTATCTGTCCAATGAAATATCGTACCGAGCCATATTACTGCAACAGCAACTGGGTAGCCGTATCGCTACAGGACATATTCATACACCACGACTGGCGGGTTACGATGCTCAGACAGAACAACAGATGATCGTTCAGCTCAAAGCCATGTTGACGGCAGCGGCGGCCACATTGTAGTTTTACCTAAGATGCGGGCGCAGCCCGCGTAATATTTCTGAGTGCGGTACCTGTAGTTTATGTGGCATATCTTTTCCAACCGATCCCCACAGGTGGTTGTTGCAGCAACCACCGCTGTGTTATCAGCGCTTGAGCAGCAACTGCTGCAAGCCGTCGAGCAATGTTATCAATTAGCAGAAAAGCACTTACAGCGCAGCTTCCCGCGACCGCAAGTAAACTTCAAGCTCAGAGGCAAGGCCGCGGGTACCGCACATCTGCAACTGAACAAGCTGAGATTTCATCCGGTATTGCTCAGAGAAAATCCTGAAGCATTTATTCGGGAAGTAGTACCGCATGAAATCTGCCATCTGTTGTGTTACCAACTTTATGGCAAAGTCAAACCCCACGGCGCCGAATGGAAACAACTGATGCAGC
Source organism: Shewanella fodinae (assembly GCF_014651955.1). Taxonomy (GTDB): domain Bacteria; phylum Pseudomonadota; class Gammaproteobacteria; order Enterobacterales; family Shewanellaceae; genus Shewanella; species Shewanella fodinae. Next base: position 9,938 of record NZ_BMXW01000015.1, read on the forward strand.
AGATTTTTCACTTGCCAGGTAAGACTACACATCAGTTTGACACAACCTCGGTGACCCCCAAGGGTAAGCGTTATCACTGCGCATGTGGTGATATTGAGCTAACATTGCGCCGCCACAATAAAATCGTTCGTGGACAAGCACGTTACCGCTGCCGCAGTTGTGGGCAATGGTTGCAACCGGCGGCATAGTGCAGCCAATTGCCAATAACCACAGCTTCTTTTACTATCTGCGCCACTATTACAAGCCCGAGTTAGTTACATCACGCTCTGGCATTAAGCGGTACTTTTAGGGGAACAGATTGATCTTTATACGCCTCAGGCAACTGTTGGTGCCAGTCCTGCTGTTATTTATTTGTCAACAGGCGCAGGCCGAACGCGCAGATAACTTTCACGAGGCAAAACGTCAAGCTAAGCAGCTATACGCCAAGCTGACAGTCAATAATACCTTTTACTGTGGCTGCCGCATCGACACGCAACAGAAGAAATGGCAACCCGACTGGCATTCCTGCGGTTTTCAGCCACGAAAGCAACCCGCTCGTGCAGCTAGGATTGAATGGGAACATATCGTACCTGCATGGGAGTTTGGACATCAACTGCAATGCTGGCAGCAAGGTGGTCGCAAGAACTGCGAACGCAGCAGCAAGCAGTTCAATCTGATGGAAGCCGATCTGCATAATCTGGTGCCCGCTATTGGCGAGGTAAACGGTGACCGTTCTAATTATCGTTTTAGCCAGTGGAATGCTAGTGCTGGGCAGTATGGCCAGTGCGAAATGGTGGTAGATTTTAAAAACCATAAAGTTCAGCCACCGCAGCGAGCCCGAGGGGCAATTGCCCGAACTTACCTGTATATGCATGATACTTATCAGTTGCAATTGGCTGCGGCCCAACAAAAATTATTCACTGCCTGGAATCATCAATATCCGGTCAGCGAAGACGAATGTCGCCGCGATGATGCCGTTGCCAAAGTGCAGGGAAATCACAACATCTATGTACAGTCACGCTGTTTAAGTGGCGCTATTTCCGGCAAAATAGCGCAGTAATTTACCTAGGAACACACTATGAGAGTCCCGAGAGTTTATCATAGCGGCAATGTTGTCATCGGCCAGCAGCTACAGTTAGATGAGGAAGCGGCGGCTCATATCGGCCGAGTATTACGGATGAGCAGAGGCGAAGAGATTTGTCTGTTCAACGGCGATGGCAAGGATTACTTGGCGCAGATCCAACAGGCTGATAAGAAATCAGTAACGGTAACTATCCTTTCCGCACAAGCCAATGCCACGGAATCACCCTTGCAAATTCATCTCGGACAAGTGATCTCCCGAGGTGACAGAATGGACTTCACGTTACAGAAGTCGGTAGAACTGGGCGTCAACATCATCACGCCGTTATTTTCAGAACGTTGCGGCGTCAAACTTACTGGCGAACGCCTAGAAAAAAAAATCCAACAGTGGCAAAAAATAGTCATCAGTGCTTGTGAACAATGCGGCCGTAGTGAAATTCCCTTGGTTCGTCCAGCGATGGAACTGACAGATTGGTGCACTGAAAATGATGACGCATTAAAACTGAACCTGCATCCACGCGCCAGTCATGGTATTAATGGGTTAACATTGCTCAATCATAAAATCAGATTGTTGATTGGCCCTGAAGGCGGCTTATCTGCCCAGGAGATTGCAATGACCGAACAACAAAACTTCACCGAAGTGCTACTGGGGCCTAGGGTGCTGCGTACCGAAACCGCCGCAATGACAGCCATTACTGCCTTACAATTACGTTTTGGTGATTTGGGGTAATCCCAATAAAGGAAAGCAAAATGATTAAACTCGGCATCCTGATGGATCCCATCAAAGACATCAATATCAAAAAAGACACCAGTTTCGCCATGCTGTTGGCGGCGCAAAAGCGCGGTTATCAGCTGTACTACATGGAGATGCAGGATTTGGCGTTGATTTCCGGTACGCCGGTAGCCAGTATGCGTAGCGTCAGCGTGCGTCAGGATCCCCACGACTGGTTCACTTTAGGCGAACGCCAAGAACTGCCACTCAGTGACCTTGATGTTATTCTGATGCGCAAAGACCCGCCGTTTGACACCGAATACATTTACGCCACTTATATGCTGGAACGCGCTGAAGAAGCAGGAGTGTTGATTGTCAACAAGCCTCAGAGCCTGCGCGATGCCAACGAAAAATTGTTTACTGCTTGGTTCAGCGAATTCACTCCTATTACCTTGGTGACCCGCGATGCCATGCGTATCCGTGAGTTTCATCGTCAGCATGGCGATATTATCCTGAAACCTCTCGATGGCATGGGCGGCACTTCGATTTTCCGAGTGAAACAGGATGATCCCAACGTCGGGGTAATCATCGAAACACTGACTCATTATGGTCACAACTACGCAATGGCGCAGGTATATATCCCGCAAATCACCCAAGGCGACAAACGTATTTTAGTGATTGATGGCGAGCCGGTGCCCTATTGTCTAGCGCGCATTCCCAAGCAAGGTGAAACTCGCGGCAACTTGGCCGCTGGCGGTTCCGGCGTCGCCCAGCCCTTGTCAGAAAGCGACTGGAAAATCGCCAAAGCTCTAGGACCTGAGCTAAAAAAACGAGGATTAATTTTTGTGGGGCTAGATGTCATTGGCGACAAACTGACAGAAATCAATGTTACCAGTCCCACCTGTGTTCGCGAAATTGAAGCCGCTTTTGACGTGGATATCACTGGCATGCTGATGGACGCGATTGAGCGTCGTATCAGCCAGCAATAACAAGGATTTACAATGAAGTTCAAACAACTGTCGGCACTAGCGCTAGCGTTGTTATTGCCGCTTACGGCGCTTGCCGAGGATATGTTGGCACCCGCTCTGGCTCCATCACGCCCGAAAAATGTAATTATCATGATCGGTGATGGCATGGGCCCGGCATATACCACGGCTTATCGCTATTTCAAGGACAATCCGGATACAGAAGAAGTGGAACAGACAGTGTTTGACCGCTTGTTGGTTGGCATGGCCAGCACTTATCCGGCCAGAGTCAGTGGCTATGTCACTGACTCTGCCGCAGCGGCAACGGCGCTGGCAACTGGCAGCAAAAGCTATAATGGGGCAATTTCAGTAGACCTGCAAAAACAACCACTGGAAACCATTATGGAACGGGCCAAAAAACGCGGGCTCAGCACTGGTGTGGCAGTAACCTGTCAGGTGAATCATGCCACGCCAGCCGCTTTTTTAAGCCACAATGAAAGTCGCAAAAATTATGATGAGATTGCCGCCACCTATATCAATACCGATGTGGACGTATTGCTCGGCGGCGGTCAGAAATATTTCACCGCGCCAATGTTAGAAGCTTTCCGCAACAAAGGTTATCAGGTAATTAACGATTTCAACCTGTTACAGAATGTTACCCAACCTAAGGTGTTAGGACTCTTTGCTGACGTGCAACTGCCTTGGGCGGTGGATGAACCCGATGCCCATCGGCTCAGTACCATGACCAACAAAGCCCTAGCGTTATTGTCACAGAACCCCCAAGGCTTTGTGTTGATGGTGGAAGGCAGCCAGATTGACTGGGCAGGCCACGACAATGACATCGTCGCAGCGATGGGTGAAATGGATGAATTTGCCCACGCGGTAGAAGCCGTCGAGCAATATGTGCGCAGCCATCCTGATACCCTGATGGTCGTCACAGCCGATCACAATACCGGGGGTATGTCGATTGGCCGCGATGGTAAATATGCTTGGTATCCAGAAGTGATTAAAGCGGTTAAAGCCAGTCCAGAAACGCTGGCAGCCAAAGCGTTGGCAGATGATAACTGGCCGCAGCTCCTTGCTGATGGGCTGGGATTTGCTATCGATGACGAACTCAAAGCGCGTTTTGATCATGCCAGAATGCAGGGCAAGGATGTGCTGGCGCAAGCTATCAAACACGAAATTGACCTGCGTTCCAACACCGGCTGGACGACTAGTGGTCATACGGGGGGCGACGTACAGGTATTTGCGACCGGCCCCGGCGCGGAGTTATTTATCGGTAATCAGGACAATACCGATATTGCCAACAAACTGGTCAGCCTGTTGCCTAAGCCCAAAAAGGCTACAGCGGCAAGCGTACCCGTGCCTGCGCCAGCTCCAGCCAGCGCCCCCGTTTCAGCTAACTGAGATTAAACCGCATTGCCGCTAACAAGAGCAGCCACTGGCTGCTCTTTTGCTATCACATTCCCTTCAGGATGCCGCTTTGGCTATAATGGCCGCCTTTCAATCAAAACGGGATTCTGCCAGTGCTGACCGCTCCCTCTCAGCTAATATTACGTAACAGTGAACATGTCCGCGGCAAAGTACTCTTGCTTAATCACGAAAGTGACTTGTGCGCTGTTGAACTGCAGAAAGACTGCGATTCCGTCACCGCGCTGGCGCTGGACTTCAATCATTATTTAGCTCTACAAGCCGCGGGGGCAAAAGTTACCTGTTATTTTGGCCATCAGTTACCAAAACCAGACACCTTCGACACTGTCGTTATCTACTACCCAAAAGCCAAAGCCCTGATGGGATATTTGCTGCAACTGGCCGCAGTCTATCTTAGCAACGGCGGTCAGTTATTAGTCGTTGGGGAAAATAAAGGCGGTATTCGCGCTTTTGATAAGCAGCAGAGCGATCATTTCTCGCCCGCCAGAAAGCGCGACAATGCCCGCCATTGCTTACTTTACACCGCTGAGCGTAACCACACCCTAGCACAACTGCATATCGAACCGTTTCTCAGTCGCTACCAACTGTCCACCGCAAATGGGACATTGACTATTTGTAATATGGTGGGTGTATTCAGCGAAAAACAGCTGGATCAAGGCACTGAGTTATTACTGCAACACTTGCCATCACTAAACGGCCGAGTACTGGACTTTGGCTGTGGTGCCGGAGTGATCAGCGCAGCACTATTGCTGCAGAACCCGCAATTGCAGCTGGAATGCGTCGACATCAACGCATTGGCATTGCTTGCTTGTGAACATACGCTAGCGGCCAATGGCTTCAGCGCCCGAGTTTATCCATCTGATGGATTGGCACAGGTCACGGGAGCGTTTGACGGCATTATTTCCAATCCGCCATTCCATGACGGCCTCAACAGCACCACCGATATCGCCACCAGCTTTGTCGCCGATAGCCGCCGTCACCTCAAATCAGGAGGCATCTGGCAGATTGTTGCCAATCGGCATTTACCTTATGCCGACACCATTGTCCGCCATTTTGGTGAAGTGAATATCATCGCTGAGACCAATAAGTACAAGGTCTATCGTAATCGCACTTGAGCAAAAAAAGCGCAGTTTGCGACATTGACAACAGATTTCAGGTAACGTTAGATGTTTGTTATTAAAAGGGTTCGTTGGCCGGAAAAGTATTGATATACTCGGACAGGATCACATAAAACTATAATGAAATTACCTTGGATAACATCATGCTGGCGCCAGAACTGCTCCACCTAAGCAGCGATAGTCAGTTCGCTGAGTTAAGGATTGTCCCCCAAAAACACGGACCTATTACCGAGGAATCGTTACGGCAACTATTAACGCTGCCGGAATTTGCGTCACTCTTCCCGCTTGAACAAGCGATCAAAACAGCGGTGAAAGATGTCAACAACCTGTCGGTAAAGGATGAAGGCTGTCATGAACTTTTCTTCCGCATTGCTGAGCGGTGTGACGGCAAAATTACCTTAGAGACCACCAAAGATAAGATGCAAGCCAGCATGACCCTTGTTGCACCTTGGGGAGGGAAAGCCGTTAGCTTGCCAGAGGTTTTACAACAGCTCAAACTACAGAATATCTGTATGGGGCTGTCAAAACAAAAAATTGAAGCACTGTTAAATGCAGCAGGCAAACTGCGCCCGGGAGAGAGTGTTAGCGGCATGATTGCAGTAGGCCGACCCGTCATCAATGGTACCCACGCCAAACTTGAACGTAAAGTACCGCTGGCCAGAGAGCGCTTGTTACAGCCTCAAGAACGTGAAGATGGCACGGTGGATATGCGCAACCTTGGCTCAGTGGTAATGGTGCGGCCCAAAGATCTATTGATGGTAAAGATACCGGCTACTGACGGCGTGAACGGTTACAACGTCAACGGCGAAATTATCCCGGCCAAAGCGGGGAAAGACCTTGAACTCAAAGCGGGAGTCGGCACCGAAATATCCCCCACCAATCCCAACATGCTGTTGGCAACGGCAGCAGGCCAGCCGGTGGAATTTCGTGACGGCATGCAAGTCGACGATGTACTGCAAATTAAAGACGTAGATGTTGGCTATGGCAATGTAGATTTCAAAGGCAGCGTACTCATCAGCGGCGATGTTTGTGAAGGCATGCGGGTACGCAGTTCCGGTGATATTACGGTAATGGGCTTTGTGGAATCTGCCACTCTTGAGGCGGATGGCGACATTACTGTCAGTAAAGGGGTTCTCGGACGGCAGTTGGGTGGCAATGAACTATCAACCCACTTACACGCCAAAGGACAGATTTCAGCCCAGTTTGTGCAATATTCACACTTACAGTGTTTAGGCAACGTGTTGGTGACCAAGCAGTTGCTGCATAGTCATACCGAAACTGACGCCAAGCTCATCGTCAGCGACAGCAGTGGTCGTCGCGGTGATTTGGTCGGTGGTTGGGTAAAAGCGGAACAAGGGATCCAGGCCGTCACCATCGGCGCGACCGCCGACACCAAAACCGAACTCTATTGTGCGATGCGGTTGGACGAGCAGAAACTTAAGCTTAAAGAGCTGGACGAAAGTATCCGACAGCTAGTGGTGACCAAACTAGACATGGAAGCGCGCCTGAGAAAACTTCCGCCCAAAGCTGAATGGCAACAGGATGCTGTGATGGTAGAGCAGGTCAAGATGATGCTGGAGCAAAAGCATACCATTGACGCGGAACTGACACGGGAAGAAGCAGAAGCTGACACAGTGCGTAACGACAGCGACAGTTACTACCATCGCAATCATATCGAAGTAAAACGCCATATGTATGCCAATGTGGAAATACACATTGGCGGGGCCCAACATAAAACCCAGCGGGAGCACGGTCCTTGTGTTGTTGAAAATCAAGGCGCAGAAATTACCTTTGACTACAGCAACCGCAACTGACGCAGCAGCAACGCCCCACTGGCCAGCACTGTTGCACCAGCAAAATGTCGATGAATTGCTGTACTTGGAGAATAACCAAGACTGGGAACAGCTCTTGGCTGCCGCGCATTTGCTCAACTTAGGCGACCGGTTAGTGGACAGCGCCGGAACCATCTGGGGATTAACGTTTCGCAATAAGCAAGTGCAACTGCTCATGTCAGAAATGATACCGCTGAGTGAATTACAACAGCTGATACAAGCTCACGCGCTGTTGGATGGCAGCTGTTGCGTCAGCAAACTGCAGATAAATTCCGTTACTGAAGCCATACAATTCGTCAAATCTCTGTCCTAAACACTTCTGTTATGGCATAGCAATGTGCATAATCGCCCTCAAGTTACTGAATGACGGAACGTCATGGAATTATTAAATATTGAATGTCTCGGAAAACCGCTGCGACTTGAAGCATCGCTGGCGGGCTGGCAACAACTATTCTGGGATGACCAACTGGTTTCACAAAAGACGGCTGGCAGCGACAATGAAGGACTGAAAGTCCATGTATTTCAACTGCATCAACAAGACAAAGCGCAACCTATAGAGGTACGTCTTGAAACGGATATCCGCTGGCAACCTTTTGTGCTGGATTATCGACTACAGGTTGATGATGACATCTACGCACAAGGCCGCCGTACAGAAAAGGATATGGAGCGCCAAAGCCCACCACCACAGGCTAAGGCCACAAAACCTGGGACTTTGGGCTTGTTATCTTTGGCGTTCAAGTTATTTAAGAGTGCCAAAGTCATTAAAGTGGTGCTGGCCGGTGCCAGCATTGCTGCCTACTCTTGGTTATTCTCATTCCAATTTGCCTTAGCGTTGTTGGTATGTCTGATGTTTCACGAGTATGGACATATCCGCGCCATGAAGTATTTTGGGATGAAAACCAAAGGCATCTACCTTATTCCGTTCATGGGTGGGCTGGCGTTGTCGGATGATAAAATCAATACGCGCTGGCAAGATGTGGTCATTTCGATGATGGGGCCATTTTTTGGCTTGCTGCTATCACTGGTTGCACTACTGATATATCACCTGACAGCCAATCCTTTTTTTGCAGCCTTAGCGGGCTTCAATGCACTATTAAACCTGTTTAACCTGTTACCTGTGTTGCCTCTGGATGGCGGTCATGCCATCAAAAGTATCAGTTTTTCACAAAACCGCATCATGGGTTTGGTTATCTGCTGTGCCGGTTTAGTATTGGGCGTTTATCTTAGTTACCGTCTGGGGCTAACACTGCTGGGGTTCCTGCTGGCCATCGGTGGACTGGAGATTATTGCGGAATGGAAACAACGGCTCAACAGCCATTTGATCCCTCTGGATCGCTACGGGCAGGTTGTTTCTGCCACCTGGTATTTGATCACCGTGATCGCGCTGGTAGGCGTTATCTGGCATTTAGCCGGCAGTGGTGATGGCATGTTGGGATTGCCGTTACAGATATTGCAAAGCTAGCCGTCATAGGAGTAACAAGACCGAAAACGCCGGTCTTGTTACTTTGGTAATCACACTATTTCACCAAACTGACCACTTTGATAATCACTGATGGCCTGCATGATTTCCGCCTGAGTATTCATCACAAAAGGTCCCATTTGCACGACTTTTTCACCGATAGCATTGCCAGCCAACAATAACATCCCGGCTGTTTCATCAGCGGCATGCAATTGCAATGGTGCCTTTGGATCCAAAAGCAACATATTGCCAGCACCGACCTCGCCGCCCCCCACAAGCTGTAATCTGCCCTGATAAAGATATAACGCCACAGTACTGTACTGTGACAAATCAAGTTGAGATATTGCTCCGGCGGGTAATGTCAAATCGGCAATCGCACCATTAGCCGCCAACCCCATTAATGGCGCATCAGCGGACTCACTGCCATATTGCCAATGCCCAGCCAGTAAATACAACTGCCCATTTCCATCCGATAGTGTTGCATGTTCACTATTCCCAGAATCCTGATATTGCGGATGGCGCATCTTGTCCTTAGCGGGCATATTGAGCCATATCTGAAAACCATGCAGCCCGCTGTCAGCATCCGCTAACGGCATTTCAGAATGAACCACGCCGCGGCCCGTGCTCATCCATTGCACTTTGCCGGCGCGGATTGCCCGTACGTTACCCAACTGGTCACGATGCTCGAAACCTCCCTTACGAATGTAGGTAAAAGTTTCCATACCTCGGTGGGGGTGAGCCGGAAATCCACCGATATAATCCTTGGCATCATCCGAGCGGATCTCATCTAACATCAGATACGGATCCAGTGCTAACCGCTGGAAATCAGCAACTCGCATAATATTGACCCCGTCTCCGTCGCGGCTGGGCACCGCCCGCAACTGTTGAATGACTTTCATAGTACGACTCCTGATAATTGCAACTGGTTACCAGCTTAGTCGTATACCGATAGTACGAAAAGCAACATTTCCGGTTGGAAATCTTCTATTTAATTGAACTATCTTGCCTACGGTTTGATAGACCCCCTAATTCAGGAGATAACAAATCGTTGGCACCTATATCACCCAACATTTTCAGACTAAATATAAATTTTTATAACGGTCTCATGTTTACAGTTAATAATGACATAAGTCACATATTAACAACTGCGAATATGTAAGAAATTTTATGCTGACAAATAAATTAAATCACAACAAAGACAACTTACTTAACTGATTAATTTAATCAAATAATGAAAAATGGCTCGTAACAAACAAAATCTTAACTTATCAATATATTACAATTATAAAATGTATCTTACATAAGCATTAATAAGTTACAAAACGAGTTAAATGGCAAAAAACAAACAAAGTTACATATGAATTCCCCTCGCCAATTTTAATCTGAATTTCAGTTAATGTTATTCCCGCAGCTCAGGTAATAACGCCTGGTAAAAGTAATTTAAACCAAGTTAAACGCAATAATTCCTATTAATTAAAATTGGTGCTTACCATGAATAAAAAAATCATCTCATGGCTGGTCATTCTGGCAGTAGCCGTCGGCATCTGGCTGACGCCAGCGCCTGCCAGTGTTGATCCTAAAGCCTGGCATCTACTGGCAATCTTCGTTGCCACTGTGCTGGGGCTGATCCTAGAACCTATCCCCATGGGTGCCGTGGCTATCTGCGGTATCACAGCTACCGCCGTCACCGGAACCTTATCTATTAAAGAAGCCATGACCGGTTTCTCTAATACCACTATCTGGCTGATTGTAATGGCGTTCTTTATTTCCAGAGCGTTCATTAAAAGTGGACTTGGGGCCCGCATTGGTTACATATTTATGCGCTTGATGGGGAAACGTACGCTGACCCTGTCATATGGTTTGCTGATGACAGATTTTATTCTGGCACCGGCAATCCCCTCTAACACGGCACGTACTGGTGGCATCGTATTCCCACTGGCGAATTCAGTGGCCGATGCTTATGGCTCCCGCGCAGAAGACGACACATCCGGTAAGCTTGGCAGCTTTCTGATGACCACTGTATTCCATGGCACCACTATTACTGGCGCGATGTTCCTGACTGGCATGGCCGCTAACCCACTAGCTGCCAAACTCGCCGCCGATATGGGGATTGAAATCAGTTGGGGCCAATGGGCGCTGGCAGCGATTGTGCCGGGGATTGTGGGTCTGCTGCTGATGCCATTATTCGCCTATATGCTAAACAAGCCTGCCATTACTGCAACCCCTCAAGCACCACAGATTGCCGCTAAAGCGCTGGCCGAGATGGGTAAAATGAAAATGTCTGAGTGGGTGACACTTGGAACTTTCATCGCCTTAATTGGGCTGTGGATTGCCGGGCCATCTTTCGGCCTGAATGGTACAACAGCCGCCATGATCGGTTTAATCCTGCTGGTAAACGCCAATGTTCTGAGCTGGGACGATGTACTGAAAGAGAAAGGTGCTTGGAATACCCTGACTTGGTTCTCAGCACTGGTCATGATGGCCACCTTCCTTAACAAGCTGGGGCTGATCAAATGGTTTGGTAGCAGTATCGCCGCCAACCTCACCGGACTCGACTGGCCAGTGGCACTGCTGGCACTGGCACTGCTGTATTATTACATCCACTACGCTTTTGCTTCTTCTACCGCACATGTTGCCGCGCTGTACTCAGTATTCCTGGCAGTTGCGGTGCAAATGGGTGCCCCCGGGTTGATGTCAGCCATTATCTTCGGGGTGATCTCCAACCTGATGGGCGGTGTCACTCACTACGGTACTGGCCCCGCCCCAATTCTGTTCGGTGCTGGTCACGTATCGCTGCCTAAATGGTGGAGCCTGGGCTTCATCATGGGCCTACTGCAACTGGTCATCTGGGCCGTTGTTGGCGGGATCTGGTGGAAAGTAATCGGTCTTTATTAATCACCAACGGGCGTTACTCAAGAGCTAACGCCTGTATTTCATTGATAACAGCAAAGGGAACGCCATGACTATTATCAAAAAAGCGGACTTCATCGATAGTATTGAAGACGCACTGCAGTATATCTCTTACTACCATCCGCTGGATTTCGTCAAAGCGATGGAGAAAGCCTACCATGCGGAAAAAAGCCAGGCTGCCAAAGATGCGATTGCGCAGATCCTGATCAACTCTCGTATGGCGGCTGAAGGCCATCGTCCAATCTGTCAAGATACCGGTATTGTGACCTGCTTCGTGAAGATCGGTATGAATGTCCAGTGGGACAGCGATATGACCGTCCAACAGATGGTCGATGAAGGCACCAAACGTGCCTATAACAGTTCCGTTAACCCACTGCGTCAGTCTGTCGTTGCAGATCCAGCGGGCGCCCGTAAAAACACCAAAACTAACGCTCCAGCGGTAGTGCATGTGGAAATGGTAGCGGGTGATAAAGTTGACATCATGATCGCTGCCAAAGGTGGTGGTTCTGAAAATAAAACTAAGATGGTGATGCTGAACCCCTCTGATGATATCGCCGCTTGGGTAGAAAAAACCGTGCCGCTGATGGGCGCTGGCTGGTGTCCTCCAGGTATGTTGGGGATTGGTATCGGTGGTACTGCCGAAAAAGCCGCGCTAATGGCCAAAGAAGCCCTGATGGAACCGGTTGATATTCATGAATTACAGGCGAAAGGTGCCGAAACGGCTGAAGAAAAACTGCGTCTGGACATCTTCGACCGTGTCAACAAACTCGGTATTGGTGCTCAAGGGCTGGGTGGTGTGACTACCGTCGTCGACGTGAAAATCAAGACGGCGCCAACTCACGCGGCATCGAAGCCAGTGTGTATCATCCCTAACTGTGCCGCCACCCGCCATGTGCATTTCACTCTGGACGGTAATGGCCCTGCCACACTGACACCGCCAAAACTGGCAGACTGGCCAGAAGTAACTTGGGAAGTGGGTAACAACGTACGCCGCGTTAACGTTAACGAACTGAAAAAAGAGGATGTTGCTGCATGGAAAGCCGGTGAAACCGTGCTGCTGTCAGGCAAAATCCTCACCGGTCGTGACGCTGCCCATAAACGTATTCAAGACATGCTGGCAAAAGGTGAATCTTTCCCTGTAGATTTCCAGAATCGCTTTATTTACTACGTTGGCCCAGTGGATGCCGTTGGTGATGAAGTGGTTGGCCCTGCGGGCCCAACAACTTCTACCCGCATGGACAAGTTCTCTGACATGATGCTGGAACAGGCGGGCCTGATGGGCATGATAGGTAAAGCTGAACGTGGCCCGGCGACAGTAGCGTCTATCAAGAAGAATAAGGCGGTATATCTGATGGCCGTGGGCGGTGCTGCATATCTGGTAGCGAAAGCTATCAAAGCCGCGCGTACCGTTGCGTTTGCTGACTTAGGGATGGAAGCTATCTACGAATTTGATGTCGAAGATATGCCAGTCACCGTAGCGGTGGACAGCGAAGGTAATAATGTCCACGAAACGGGTCCTGAGATCTGGAAAATCAAAATTGCTGAAATGAACGCCTGATCAGGCGTTCATACGTCGCCAATTTTATGTGTTCCTTGTCAGCGGCGAGTTAGCAATAAGGGCAGCCTGTAATGGAATATAGGCTGTCCTTTTTTACATCATCCCTCGTCGCCCCGCCATTAAACACCTCATAAAGGCGTCGCGTCACACTATCAACCACCAGATAAGCCGTCATCTCGCGACCTGAGAAAGCCCTTCAGTATCAATAGTCTAGAGATGATTAAGCGCCACCGTGTCAGATGGTGGACGCCAGCGAAAGTCGACGATAGGCAAACCATAAAAAACCCCACGATTGTGTGGGGTTCAGTGTTCGATTCTGCATACAAACCATCAATCCAGCAGATTGATATCTGTCAGTTGATATAACCGCCGTGGCCGACCACCGGTCTTATAGTTAAGTACCATTTTCACCACACCTTCAGATTCCAGATATTCCAGATAACGGCGTACCGTGATACGACTGACATTCATGCGCTCACTCATGTCATCCACAGAGAAATCAGTGAGTTTCTCCTCTTTCAGGATTTTCTTCAGACTGTCCAGGGTGGTGACATCGATGCCCTTAGGGGTACGCCGTACCGGCGTGGTACTGCGTTTTCCCAAGATCTGATCGATAGCACCTTGATCCACGGTCTCATGGGTCGCGAGTTTCTGCCGATACAGCTTGTAATCATCCAGCGCTTGCCGCACCCGCGACATCCGCAACGGCTTCACCAAATAGTCACTGATCCCCAGTTGTACCGCCTGTTCCACGGTTGAAGCATCGCGTTCCGCAGTGGTCATGATGAAATAACAGTTAGCACCATCGCGGCGCAGTTTCTGGATCACATCAATGCCGTTACCATCGGGTAAGGTAATGTCCACAAACACCAGTTGCGGCTTGTACAGTTCGAAGTGCATCAATGCATCGGCGCAGGTTTCGCTAACGGCTACCACCTCAAAATCCGAGTGCTGGTTAATGGTCGATTCCAGGGCATAACTGGCCCGCGGATCGTCCTCAATAATCATGGTAGTGACTTTCTGCTTCATAGCGCTTGATTTCGCTCTTATCGATATAGATGGAGAACAGGGTGGCATGGTCCTCGGTGCGCTCCCAGTCAATACTGCCGCGGAACTGTTTTACCAGTTCGTTAACCAGGTATAAGCCCACACCCGTCTGCTCCTGTTCCTCTTTGCTGGTGACACCAAAATCGAGAATATGCTCAGCGATTTCCGATGCAACACCAGCGCCGGTATCCTGTACTTCAAGAATAACATGTTGACTGCGATCACTGACATAAACATGAACTGCCGGCGCCACATTTTGTCGATTATTCCAGGCGGCGAGGATCGCATTATCAATGAGATTACCCAGAATAGTCGCCAGTTTTTCTGACACTAACTTACTGTAATCTTGAAGAATATTATCGTCGTCTAGTTCATACTTGACGCCCATCTCGGTCGCTTTGTTGTATTTGGCAAGCAGCAGTGACGCCACCAAGCTGTTTTGTATTGAACGCACCAGATTGCCGATAATATGTTGATGGCCTTTGCTCTCGCGATCAATGAACTCTATCGCATCATCATAGTGCTTGAGCTGTAACATGCCGGATAATACATTGAGTTTATTTGAGTATTCATGGGTTTTGCTGCGCAGCAATTCGGCATAATTTTTGTAATAAATCAGTTCTTTCCTGAGATCATTCAGTTCCATATCCGCGAGGAAGAAAATCACATAGCCATGTTGTTCTTGAGCGGTTTGCAGCGGGTAAATACACACTCGATAGTCCAATTTTCCGAGTCGCAAACTGCCAGAATAGGCCTGCCCATGTCCGGCTCTAGCGATCTTATCCAGTGCCGAAGAGAAGCGCGACAGCGGCTGCCCAAGGTAATCCTGCTTACCCATACTGCCCATCGCCAAAATTTTGGTGGCGATATCGTTGATGGCAGTTATCAAAAAATGATTATCAATGGAGATAATGGGATCGCGGATAGCGTTAAAGATGCGGTCATGCTCCATCAGCCGATTAACGACCAGTTCTGGCTCCAAATCCTGCATGGTGCGTTTCAGCTTAGACAGCACCACCACAATCAATATGACGGTGATAACTAGGACCAGCAGTACCAGTAACAGCAGATGGGCGTGTCGTTCAATGAATAGATGGCTGACTTCCCCTTTCAAAATACCAACGCAGACAGCGCCCACCACCTTGCCATCAACCACCACCGGGGCAAAACTGCGGATCGCCAGGCCCAGAGATCCTACGGCATAAGTACTTTGTTTAATCCCCTGCTTGAGCACGGGTTGCAGATCATCGCCGACAAATTTTTTGCCAATTTTGTTGGCTGCCGGATGACTAAGGCGAATAGCATCCTGATTAACCACCACGATAAAAGAGGCATCTGTTTCTGCCCGCAAATTCTCAATATAGGAGCGAATGGAAACACCTGGCTCTTGGTTAGCTCGCTCCACAGCTTCTATAACCACGGGATCTCGCGCCAAGATACTGGCCATTTCCAGCCCGCGTTGTTTCAGACTTTCATCGTGAGTGGATTTCAACAGCTGGAACACCATTATCGCCATAATGGTAATGATCCACGCCATCGCCAGCAGAATACTGGTGATGAAGTGCTTTTTGAAATTCATCGGCTTACGGAAATGAAAACGCGGTAATACAGCCATAAATCAACCTGTAGAGTAGGGAATTAGCCGTAACGCAGCCAGTATTTTAAGCATAATGTAACCACCCGCTTTTATAAACAAACAAGGGCGCCTTAGTCACGAAATGTCGATAGATTCCGCCACCTTGACACCCTAAGTTTGTCACAACAATCAAGCCAGCATGGCCACCCAAATCACCGCCAGCAGCGTGACCACCGCAGCAATAACATAACAGGCGTATTTGCCCACAGCACCGATATGGACTTGCAGATCATGCAGGCCGTGATGAACCCGGTGCATGGCATGCCACATTGGCAACGCCAGTGTCAGCACAGTGAAAACAGCACCGACGGGAGAACTGACAAAATTAACCAACTTATCGTAGCTGAGATCGATAAACCCCAAACCATGCAACGGCAGCAAAATACCCATCAACAACACGGTGACTGGTGTCAGGATAGCAAACCAAGTGCCACCAGCACCGAACAAGCCCCACCAAATCGGTTCATCAGAGCGTTTAGGTGCATAATTCATCATAAATTTGTTCCTCTTATACCAGTGCCAAAACTACCGCAGACACGACCAGCACCAACAACCATTGCACCGCAACGACAGTGCCATCGGAGACTTTCTTATCACCCACTTTGATTGGCATAACTTTGGGCATCATGCTGAAAAATGTTTTGGCGTGATACAACGCGCCAACCAGCGCCAGCACATTGATAATCAACATTAGCGGATGCGATGAGAACGCCACCCAGGCATTAAATGCGCTTGGCCCCGAGACCAACGCAAACAGCCCGGCTGCCAAATTCAGCGTGAAAATAATCAGCGGCACAATAGTTAACTCACGCACCATATACCAACTGAAAAAATTGTTTTCGGCATACCAAGTACGCGCAATGGGCCGGACATAAGGTTTACGGTTTTGCATGTTAAGCCTCCTGTGGTCTCAGCATGGCGATCAGGAAGTCCTTAGAAGACTCCACCTTGCTCTGGTTAACGGCCGCAGCCGGGTCAACGTGTTTAGGACAAACTTCGGAGCAGTAACCGACAAAGGTACAACCCCAAGCCCCGTCTTTACCGTTGATCAACTTCATCCGCTCGGCTTTACCGTGGTCACGACTGTCCAGGTTATAACGACGAGCCAACGTTAAGGCCGCTGGGCCGATGAACTCTGGATTCAGACCGAACTGTGGACAAGCGGCGTAACACAAACCGCAGTTGATGCACCCCGCGAACTGTTTGTATTTCGCCATCTGTGCTGGCGTTTGCAGGTTAGGGCCCTCTTCTGGTTTACGATCGTTGCCGATAATGTAAGGCTTGATCGCTTCCAAACGTTCAAGGAACGGGGTCTTATCCACCACCAGATCTTTCTCAATGGCAAAGTTCGCTAGTGGCTCCAACGTCAGACCTTCTGGATAATCACGCAGGAAGGTCTTGCAAGCCAGCTTGGGCACATTGTTGACCATCACTCCGCAAGAGCCACAGATCGCCATGCGGCAAGACCAGCGGTAAGACAAGGACTTGTCCAGATGGTCCTTGATGTAAGCCAGTGCATCCTGCACTGAAGTGGTGTCATTCGCCGGAACTTTAAATGTTTCCAGATAGGGTTCTTCATCTTTCGCGGGATCGTAGCGAAGGACGTTAACTGTCTGCAGCTTATCCATTACGCTTTCTCCTGTTGTTTAGCGGCATCACCATACAGGCGAGCTTTAGGTTGAGACTTGGTGATTTTCACATCGCCGTACTTGATGGCGGGGATTTTGCTGTCTTGGTAATAGGCCAGTGAATGCTTCAGGAAATCCTGGTCATTACGTTCGGTGCAACCCACATCAAGACGCTGATGAGCGCCGCGAGATTCACGACGTTGAATCGCGGAATGGGCCATCGCTGTTGCCACATCCAGACCGAAGCCCACTTCAATGGCGTACAGTAGATCGGTGTTGAATACCTTGCTCTTGTCGGTTACCTGAATGCACTTATAGCGTTCATGCAGCTCGGCCAGCTTGTCGACGGTGGCTTGCATACCGGCTTCATCGCGGTAGATCCCACAGCCCGCTTCCATGCTCTTACACATTTCGGTGCGGATATCTGACCAGTTTTCGGTGCCTTTTTGTTCCAGCAAGGCGTTAACACGGGCTTCAGCCGCTTCAGTCTGTTGTTCAATGGCCTGGAAATCGAAGCCCTGGAATTCGGCGGCACGCTGCGCGGCAGTTTCACCCGCCAGACGACCAAAGACCACCAGCTCAGCCAGTGAGTTAGAACCCAGACGGTTAGCGCCGTGCAACCCCACAGAGGAACATTCACCGACCGCGAACAGACCTTTGATACTGGTTTCCGTGTTGCGATCTGTTTCCAGTCCACCCATGGTGTAATGCGCAGTGGGGCGAATGGGGATAGGTTCCTTAACCGGATCAACGTTCACATAGGCTTTGGCCAGTTCACAGATAAATGGCAAACGTTCTTTGAGGTAATCAGCGCCCAGATGACGCAGATCCAGATGCACCACATCACCCAGCGGATGCTTGATGGTGTTGCCCTTCTGCTGTTCATGCCAGAAGGCCTGAGAAACCTTGTCACGAGGACCCAGTTCCATATATTTGTTCTTCGGCTGACCTACTGGCGTTTCTGGGCCGAGGCCGTAATCCTGCAGGTAACGATAACCGTTTTTGTTGACCATGATGCCGCCTTCACCGCGGCAACCTTCAGTCATCAGGATGCCGGTGCCAGGCAAGCCGGTTGGGTGATACTGTACAAACTCCATGTCTCGCAACGCCACACCATGACGATAGGCAATGGCCATACCGTCACCCGTCACGATGCCACCGTTGGTATTGAAGTGATACACACGACCAGCACCACCGGTTGCCAGGATCACCGATTTTGCTTTGAAGCACACCAGTTCGCCTTCGGCGATAGACAGAGCGATGACCCCTTGTACTTCATTGTTAACCACCACCAGATCCAGCATGAAGTACTCGTCATAACGGACGATGCTCTGGTACTTCATTGAGGTCTGAAACAGCGTGTGCAACATATGGAAACCGGTTTTATCGGCCGCGAACCAGGTACGCTCGATTTTCATTCCACCAAAACGGCGCACATTCACTTCACCATTAGGCTTGCGGCTCCAAGGGCAGCCCCACAGTTCTAATTGGGTCATTTCGCGAGTCGCATTTTCAACGAAATATTCCACCACGTCCTGTTCGCACAACCAATCGCCACCAGACACTGTGTCATTAAAGTGGTTATCGAGACTGTCTTCTTCTTTGATAACGGCGGCAGAACCGCCTTCGGCGGCGACAGTGTGAGAACGCATGGGGTAAACTTTAGATATCAGTGCAATATTCAGTTCAGGATTGGCTTCTGCCGCGGCGATTGCTGCACGAAGACCGGCACCACCCGCTCCGACAACCGCCACATCAGTGGTTATAGTTTTCAAAATCACCCTCCAGCAGGAATTAAAAATCTGTGGATCAAAGCGGCTGCTCAATTAGCCGAATTGCCGATGTTTATTCAGGTAGCTCCCAGTTCATTTGCGGTCCTGATTAAATTCGCGGTGAGTATAACAACGGCTAAAAATAGGAAAGTGGGGGTAGATTCAATCGAAACTAAGAAGCACTTTTGTAACTTATAGAACCTTTAGCAACATATTTAATATCTATAAATAACAATGTGTTATAAATAAAACATCAATACTTTATGCGATTATCAGTAAGGATGTGACAGGTATCAAACGTTGCTGAATTTACAGAATCAGAGAACAGCGTCTGAATGGTTTGTTCAAAACAATAAAACCCTCAGGCCAACTTAGCTATAACAGATATATTTTTCAGTGTCAGCGTAACAAAACTAGCGCCACGGCGGGTTTGTATCAGGCATCAAAATGGATTTCATCCGCCAGATCAAAGCGAATTGGATACAATGCTGCTGGCGGCTCATCACGCTCCACAATGTAATCCCAGTAGTCGTTGTCAAAACGATGAAAGAAACCCTCTGTTTTCACCGCAAGACGATTGGCATACCACCACCAAACTGGGCCCCACAATCCGAGGGTGAACATAGTGAGCAAAAAATGCAGTAAATGGACTGCCAAACGATGCCTAGCACCGCGAGAGACTGATGTGAGGGATGATAAATCTGCCATAAAACTGCTCCGATCCACACGAGACGACATTACCCGAGACCGGGGATTGCTCAATAACAGCTTTATTATATTCAGCATTAGACTTTGGTCTAATAAATTTTCTGACTAAGCAACTCTGTAAATAAAGCTATTTGCACCATTTTGGGGGCACTGTTAGATTGTGCAGCCACCCCGATGAAAAATCTGATAAGAGAGATCCTATGCATATCCGCAAGGGCCGCAGCGAAGATATTGCGGCACTGGTAGCCTTTAATCAGGCAATGGCTGAAGAAACCGAAGGTCTGTTACTTGATCCAGAGATACTCACTCGTGGTGTGACCACCATGATCAACGAGCCACAACGGGGCTTTTACCTAGTGGCCGAACAGCAAGGACAAATTGTGGCGTCATTGATGGTGACATTTGAATGGAGTGACTGGCGTGCTGCGAACTATTACTGGATCCAGAGCGTCTATGTAACACCGGCCTGTCGTCGCCAAGGCATTTACCGCCAACTGTACCAAATGGTAAAGCAGATAGCGGCTGCCGATGGTGGTGCTGCAAGCTTTCGTTTGTATGTGGAGCACGATAATCAACGGGCACAGCAGACGTATAATGCGCTAGGCATGGCACAAAGCCACTATCTGATGTTTGAAGAAATTGTAAAGCCGAGTCTATGAAAACAGTTATTCGTGTAGTGGTTGGCTCTACCAATCCAGTAAAAATAAATGCCGCTAGAACCGCCGTTGCGACCTTACATCCAGAGGCCGAAATCCATTGTGAAGGCGTAAAAGCCCCTTCAGGGGTGGCGGATCAGCCAATGACTGACGCTGCAACTCGTCAAGGCGCTATCAATCGTGTCAACTGGTGTCGGTGCCATACTCAAGCCGATTATTATCTGGCGATGGAAGGTGGCGTCGACATCGTGGCAGCACAGGCGTATACCTATGCTTGGGTCGCCATTGCCAACCAGCAGCAAGTTTGTCTTAGTCGCAGCGCCCACCTGCCCTTGCCGACTCGGGTTTATCAAGCACTGGAGCAGGGGCAGGAGTTGGGAGACGTGATGGACCGTATGTTCAACACGGTAAATATCAAGCAGGCGGGAGGCGCAATTGGCCTACTCACCCATGGTCACGCCAGCCGCGAAAGTACTTATACGGCGGCCTTGGTGATGGCAGCAGCACCGCTGCGTTTTCCCGAACTTTACTGACGTTAAGGGCTAAGAGACTGCAAACAATGGCTAACACCACTTTTCGCCCACTGACAGCTGCCGACAATGCGGTTATTGCCGCCATTATCCGCGAAGTTTCCGCCGAGTATGGGCTGACGGTAGACAAAGGTTATAGTGTGGCAGACCCAACACTGGATGATCTCGCGGCTATATATCATCAACCGGGATACGGTTACTGGTTATTAGAGATTGATGGCGTTGTTGTGGGAGGCGCTGGCATAGGCAAAGTCGCAGGACAAGCACAGATCTGCGAACTACAGAAGATGTATTTTTTGCCCACCGCCCGAGGATTGGGGTTGGGTGAACAGCTTGCACGGCACTGTATCACACAAGCCAAAGCGGCAGGTTATCGGCAAATGTATCTGGAAACCACACAGCTGTTGCCAGAAGCGCTACGGTTATACCATAAACTCGGTTTCAAACAATTGGCCTCAGCACTGGGTAATACCGGCCATGATGCCTGTGAAATTCCGATGTTGCTGGACATCTGACTAAAAATCAGCCACCCAAAAAAGATTGGCTGTCCAGCTAACGAAAAACTTGCTAGCGTGCTAGCAAACAGGAACTAAGGGAGCAGTCAATGGAATATTTGCGTATTCCCAATTCCAACCTAGAAGTCAGTAAGCTGTGCCTAGGGACCATGACCTGGGGCCAGCAGAACACCCAGGCTGAAGCGTTCGCCCAGTTGGATCTGGCACTCGGTGAAGGTATTAACTTTATCGATACCGCTGAAATGTATCCAGTGCCACCAATGCCGGAAACACAAGGTGAGACCGAACGCATCATAGGCAACTATCTGAAATCCCGTGGCAACCGTGACAAGCTGGTGATTGCGACCAAAATTGCCGCCCCCGGTGGTCGCAGTGATTATATCCGCCCAAACATGGCATTGGATTGGGACAATATTCATGCAGCGGTGGATTGTTCACTGCAACGCCTTGGTGTTGACACCATCGATCTGTTTCAGATCCACTGGCCACATCGCAATACTAACTTCTTCGGTGAATTCTATTACCAGCAACAGCCCAAGGAATCACAGACGCCAATTCTAAAGACGTTGGAAGCCTTAGCGGAAGTCATCCGACTTGGAAAGGTACGCTACATTGGGGTTTCTAACGAGACACCTTGGGGCCTGATGAAGTATCTGCAGTTGGCAGACAAACACGGCATGCCGCGTATTATCACGGTACAAAATCCCTACAACTTGCTAAACCGCAGTTTCGAGATTGGCATGAGTGAGATCAGTCATCGGGAACAGTTGCCATTACTCGCATACTCGCCACTGGCATTTGGCACGCTCAGCGGTAAATATCTCGATAATCAGTGGCCAGAAGGCGCACGTCTGACCCTGTTCAAACGTTTTTCCCGTTATACGGGCAGTGAACAGGCGCAACAAGCGACTGAAGCCTATGTGACGCTGGCCCGTAAACTGGGGCTGAGTCCGGCGCAGATGGCATTGGCCTGGGTAAATTCACGGCCATTTGTTGGTGCCAATATTATTGGTGCCACCAGCACCCAGCAGTTGCAAGAAAATATCGATAGCCAACAACTGACCTTGTCAGAAGCAGCATTAGCGGAACTTGAAGCGCTCAGTCTGCAATATCGTATTCCCTGCCCTTAACGCACCACTGAGCAACGGGCTTGCATTAGGCGCACAAATCTTTGAAGATCTGTGCGCCTTTTGATTTTAGATAAACCACCATGAGCCGTTCCCCAATTCGCCAACAATTTCCAATTCTGAACCAGATGATGGGCAGCTATCCACTGTGTTATCTCGATAACGCTGCCACCAGCCAAAAGCCGGAGCGGGTGATACAGGCGATGGATGACTATTACCGTCGTTACAATGCGAATGTTCACCGTGGTAGTTACCAGCTGTCGGCCACGGCAACCAGCGCCTTTGAGGCGGTACGTCGGCAACTGCAGCAGTTTATTCACGCCGCCCATCCACAAGAGGTGATTTTTACTCACGGCACTACCGAAGCACTGAACCTATTGGCCTATGGCCTGAACAAGCACATTAAGCCCGGTGACCGCATTCTGGTGGACAGCACCGCGCATCACGCTAACCTAGTGCCATGGCAACAATTAGCACAGCGATGTGGCGCAGAGCTAATCGCTATTCCACTGACCGACGAACTGCGACTGGATCGGCAAGCATTAAGGACATTACTGCAACAGCCCACTAGATTGGTCGCCCTAAATCACGTATCCAATGTGCTTGGCACCGTTAACGATATTGCAGCCTTGGCGCAGGAAATCCGCGCCGCGGGGGCTATTTGTGTCGTAGATGGTGCCCAGGCTATTGGTCATCTGCCAGTAGATGTACAACAACTTGGCTGTGATTTTTATGCGTTTTCAGGCCATAAGATGTATGGTCCTACCGGAGTTGGCGTGCTGTGGGGACGACTGCCGTTATTAGCAACGTTGGAGCCTATGCTTACCGGCGGCGAAATGATCAAAACCGTGAGCTTTACCCAGACTGAGTTTGGCGAACTCCCCTTCCGTCTGGAGGCAGGCACACCGCCGATTGCCGAAGTGATCGGCTTGGGTGCAGCCATCGACTTTCTTAACAGTGTTGACCGCAACAACGCGCAGCAGCAGGAACAACAATTGCTGCAGCAGTTACAGCAACAACTCGCCGCGCTACCGGGAATTACGCTTTACGGTGCCCATGCAGACAACCGCGGCGCAATTGCGTTTAACCTCGCAGGTGAACACCACCAAGATGTGGGGATTTTGCTGGATCAACAAGGCGTTGCCATTCGTTGCGGTCATCACTGTGCCATGCCATTGATGGACGCCATGGGGCTAAAAGGCTGCTGCCGCGTCTCGTTGGGGATTTATAGCAACGCCGACGATATTACTCGTTTTATTCAAGCATTACGTACCACAATTACCCTGCTAACAGGCGAGTAACAGAGGCACTCATGGAGCAACCAGACCAACCGTTATTTGCACTGTTTTTGCAGCAACAACCGCAGTTACAACAGGCTGCCGAGGCGGTTGCTGCCGCCAATCAGTGGCAGGACAAGTATCGCTTGCTGATGCAAGCGGGCAAACTGTTACCCCAATTACCGCCACAATGGCAACAGGATGCGGCGCGCGTCAGTGGCTGCGAAAGTGCAGTGTGGTTGTATCATCTACAGCAACAACAGCGACATCTATATCTGGCGGATAGTGATGCCCGCGTTGTTAGAGGTTTGATTGCCCTCTTGCTCGCAGGAATTAATAACGCTAGCGCTACCGAGCTGGCCGCCTTTTCAGCAGAAACCTATTTTGCCCATTTAGGGTTAGCAGGCCAGCTTAGCCCTTCGCGCAGCAATGGCTTGTATGCCATTGTCGATATGATGAAAAATCTATCTAAATAGATTTCGCGAAATTCAGCTCAAATTTACAGCAAACGATATTTTGGCTATCACGCTTAGGCAAAATTTGTGGCATCATACGCAGCGTTGCAGGGCGGCGGTGGTTATTGTCGCACTGCAACGTCAGGAATGTCGGAGCGGAGCGTAGCTCAGCCTGGTAGAGCACTGTCTTCGGGAGGCAGGGGTCGGAGGTTCGAATCCTCTCGCTCCGACCAATTCCACACTCTCTTTTGTTTGTCGCTAATCTAGCAATACCATCAACAATCCCGCCAACAGCATCATGCCACCAATGCCGTATGCTACGGGCTTATGCTGGGTTTTTACCAGTGTTGAGCAGGTCGCTTCCCCCAACAGACTCATCAGCAGCGCGGCAGCCAATCCCGGTAACAATACCAACAGCAGATCATAAGGGCTGAGTCCTTGCTGCCAGCCAACGAATCCAATATTGGCATGACCATAGGTGTAGCCATGGGAGAATGCCAACATGCCCACCAGCGCCGCCGCCACATGGGTTGCTAATCTGATGTTTCCGGCAATCAACATACCCACCACAAATACCGACAGCAGAATACTGGCTTTGGCAATCATCAAAACCACCGATGACGGAGCTATCATCGCTCCCAGCGCCAACAGCACCAGATATGCCAACGGCAAGACCCATAAGGCGCGGCCACCTAATTGTACCGACCAGATGCCAACCCCAGTGGTTACCAACAATCCAGCAGCTAACGCGAGTGGCGGTAATTTCAATAATGGTGTGGAATACTCACCAGACATGGTGAATGACAACAGAATTAGGGTAATAATTCCCAACAGCATGACAAAACTACGTTCAAACAGAGCTTTTGGCATTTTGGCCTCCCCACTTGTCCGCTTTATCAGTTCCAGCTTAAGCGGCAAGGCCAAACGCTTGTTTGATTGAGTTCAAAAAAACCTCAAAAACTGTAAAAATTTGTAACCAACATGTGGCGCTTATAACTTGTTATTACCTACCACCAGCATCTCACATTTGAGGCAGTCGAATACCAATTTAAGCGTATCGTTACCCACCTCCAACTGCATTGGCTCTGCTTTCAGCTCAGGGTGTTCTTTCGGACACAGGTTAAAGCTATAACGCAAACAATGCTTGGTGATCATCAAAGGGGTATCTTCCAACAACTGGTTCTGCTCGTAAGATGGTTCAATCTTAATCACGCCATGTTGTTCATAAAAAGCCTTAGCACTGGCATTGTTCACATTCCCTAAATAGCTGAGGTATTTCTGCGGGAACATCGCGTTGGGATCTCGCGGCCAGGGCTGCGGCCGTTGGTAATTATGCTCACGGACCTGTTCTAATGCCGCCACGGCATCGCGGCGTAGCCCATTCAACAACGCAGATGGCACAAACCAAGGCTGTGCAGTGGCAATCTCAACGTTACCAGCACGATAGCGAGTCCCCCCTAACTTGGTTAAGCTGGCATAGAGGTGTTGTTGTGCTTTTTGCGGATCGTTGGCAGTTTGCCGCTCATAACTGATACAGACTTCAGCACGATTGCCATGATGGTCGCTGATAGCCAGCCCCAGCCCATCATCAGTATCGAACAGTTGTAAGTCGACATCCAGTAAGCGCTTGGCGGATTCTTTACTGAGTAAATTTTCAAAATCATGATCAAGGTTGCGGAACAGTTCTACACCCACCCGCAGATCGCCCGGCACCGCAGCGGCCAGCCAGACACGGTTGCCCTCAGCACGGTTAACCCGAATGCCGTTGAGCTTGGCATCTGAATGCACCGCCTTGGCAAAATCGATGGTGAAATAGCACAAACCATCACCATTATGCAGCGCTCCGGCCTCTGCACCATCGGTATTGATCTCAAACCAATCCTTGCCGATGCGACTTACCCGGCCAGCACTCTGTCCTAAATACTTAGGCGTGCGGAAATCATTCAGACCACCATGCCGTTGGTTAACAAAATAGTCCGTTTTACCGCGGTTAAAGCTCTTGTCTGGATTAGGGGTAAAGGTGTACTCACAACGCCCGTGTGATGAGGGTTGCAGCGCTGGCGATTGCGCCATAATTGCGTCTAGCTGCTGCCGATAATGCGCGGTGACATTTTTCACATAACTCAGGTCTTTCAAGCGCCCTTCAATTTTGAAGGAACGGATCCCCGCTTGGATGAGAGCCTGCAGATTATCAGTCTGGTTATTGTCTTTCAGCGACAGCAGATGCTGGTTTTCCGCCAGAACTTCCCCATCACGAGTCTTGAGGTTGCACGGCAAGCGGCACATCTGTGAGCATTCGCCACGATTAGCACTGCGTTTACTGTAGGCATGGCTCAGATTACACAGTCCAGAGTAACTGACGCAAAGTGCACCATGAATAAAAAACTCCAGACGAGTTTTTACCTTAGCAGCGATCACCCGGATCTGTTCCAGACTCAGTTCCCGTGCCAGCACCACCTGTGAGAATCCCACCTGTTCCAGAAACGCCACTTTTTCAGGGGTACGGTTGTCGGTTTGCGTACTGGCATGCAGTGCGATGGGGGGTAAATCCAACTGCAAAATGCCCATGTCCTGCACAATCAGCGCATCGGTCCCCGCTTGATAAAGTTCCCCGATCAGCTTATCGGCTTGTTGCAATTCTTGGTCACTGAGGATGGTATTAAGTGCCACAAACACCTGCGCCCCATAGCCGTGGGCAAACCGGCATAGACGCTCAATATCTTGCACACTATTGCCAGCCGTGGCCCGTGCGCCAAATGCTGGCCCACCAATATACACAGCATCGGCACCATGACTGATAGCCGCAATGCCGTAGTCGGCATTTTTTGCAGGGGCGAGCAACTCAAGCATATTATCAGCATGAAGAGACTGCGCGGGGGTATATATCTGTACCATGGTTCAGGACCTGCTAAACAAGAGGGGACGGAGTATAACAAAGCCACTAAAAGCTGCACAGCCGCATTTTAGTGCAATTATCCTCTGATAACTGCCTGCCTCTACACTATTCTGCAGACCAACATAGGGCGCCGATGAGATAGGCAAAGCCCGGTTTTGAATACCAAGTAATCCTAATAATAAGATAGCGGCTGGTGTCGCAATGATGGGTTCATGGTGCATTGCCGACGATAGGCGTTTTGTTATATCTCCCTCTGCCAGCGTTTAGCGTTAACGAGTCATTTTACGGTCGCACTGAATACCTCGCCAAAAACCGCTAGCAAATCTCAGAACCGCCAACTGTAGGCCAAATTCAGCAAATCGATACCAGGATTGTGTTTACTCAGCCCCGCATTGGAGTAGTGCAGATAAGTTAACGACACCGTCTGTTTACGTGTTTTCCCAAAACGAAATGCCAATCCAATGCGATCTTCGAATTGAAAATGTAATCCTACATCCTTGCCCGCAAAATAAGTGTCATCTAAAAATGCAACGCCTATTCCCCCCTCCAGATATGTATCAACCCAATGCCCGCTAGATAGCGGATAACGTAAGATAGGCGACACCGCTAGCACAAAATCAGTATCGTGTTTATGTTGCTCACCATAGCGCCAGAAATTGACGCTGGTTTCTAATGCAACTTCAAGATCTGGGCTGATGTTTTGCAGCGTATCCAGGTAAACCTGATACGCAAGCTTTACACCATCGAGTTCTCCTTCACCATGGATGTAGTTTATCGCTGCTCCCTGACCGACCTCAGCACACGCATCTTTTGCATATAATGTACTGAATATTAATAAGAATAATAAAAAAGCAATGGTCATCAAATGCAACTGAGATTTCATAGAACCTCCGGCAATGAACGAATATCCTGCGTATTCTTTCCAAAATTAAGAATATGGATTACTAAATAAAGGCAAAACACCCCTATTAAATGGAATGATTATTGATAGCTGGGGGTATTAGCCGTGTTCTTTTGTAATTCTGATTATTATATTTCTTATCAATAAAGATAATTACCCACTTTAAAAGTGACAGTGTGTTGCATCGGCAAAGAGATGTAACCATGTTGTGAGTACACACTCACGTTGCAACAGACATTTATCTTGGCAGCAATATTGGGTATTTCGTTAAGAGAGATTCAGAAGCGGAATAACAAGCGAGCAACGATAGTGAAATATCATGCAATATCAGAAGTTATCACGGGTTTATAACAACAAAAAAACTGCCATTGCCGGTGTTGCCATTTCGACAGTCCGTCATGACATCATGGGTCACTCTATGAACGTCACACAATCAATGCAACAGTGTCAATGTCCCAACCAAGTGTCTATAAAAAACGCTTGGTAGCTAAGCAGCGCGAAGAAGTACATCTCTCCAGAAAACCAAGACTTAGGCAGAGCCGCTGATACCGAGGCAAACGCAGCATGTTCATCACGCTGATAACTATAAGACTTACCACCATTTAACCACTTAACACCGAGCACGATTCGGCCGGTTATTTTAGTGGTCGGCCACCATCAAGATTCAGGCAACTGCCGGTCATGTAGCGACTGTGCAGCAGATAACGCACCGCTGAGACAAATTCCATATCGCCCCCCACTTTAGGCAACAAGGCTTTGGCGAGAGATTTCTCACGGTATGTCGCATCGTCATGCTCATTAAACAGCATCATCGCTGGAGCGATACTATTGACCTTGATGGTCGGCGCCAATTTAGCAGCAAACGATAGTGTGAGATTTTCTAGTGCAGCTTTGCTGGCAGCATAGGCAATGTGCTTGGCACTGCCTTTTTGCGCAACATAATCAGTCACATGAATGATATCCGCGCCACCAATTTCTTCAGTGTCGAGTAACTCCGCCAACGCTAGATTTAACTGGTAAGGCACCCCTGCATGGATCGCCATCATCTGCTGAAAAACCTCGGTCACGGGGACGCCCGCGTCTTCTGCAAGCCAATCTGAGGCGTTGTGAACAATCGCGCGCAGTCCTTTGCATTCCTGCCGTATCCAGTCAATAAAGGTAGTCAGCGCCTGAGGCTGCAACAGATCGATGCGATATAACACCGCGCCATGGCTACGTAACTCATCCAGTTCCGGATAGTGACTGCGATAGGTGCCAATCACCGGCCAGCCATCAGCTAACAACGCTTTAGCGGTTGCCAACCCTAGTCGCCGGCCAACACCTGTAATCAGAATTGGTTTCATTGTTATTCGCCCCAATATAGTCGGGCTTTGATTGTTTCAGTATTTTTGGTCAGCATCAAGGCTGCCAGTCAATGGCCGGTTTACCCCATGCCTGTAACTGCTGATTGATCGCTGAAAAATGATGACATCCAAAAAAACCACGGTAAGCGGATAAAGGTGATGGATGGGGCCCACTGATAATCCGGTGCTGCGGTGCAGTGATAAGTTGCCCTTTTCTTATGGCATGACCGCCCCACAGCACAAAAATAATCGGCTTGCGCTGTTGATTCAAAAGATTTAACACGTGATCGGTGAACGTTTCCCAACCCGCTTTGGCATGCGAGTGAGCCTTGCCTTGCTCAACGGTCAATACCGTATTGAGCATCAATACGCCCTGAAGCGCCCAACGCTCTAGAAATCCCGACGCTGGGATCTGAAATCCCTCAATATCGTCGGCCAGCTCTTTGTAGATATTCTTCAATGAGGGTGGCAACGGCACGCCCGGCTTTACCGAAAAACATAGTCCATGAGCCTGACCCGCACCATGATAGGGATCCTGCCCCAGCAACACCACCCGCACCTCAGACAAAGGTGTCAGTTCAAAGGCGCGAAAAACATCGGCTTCGGGAGGAAAAATCACCTTGCCAGCACGTTTTTCCTGAGCCAAAAATGCGTTTAGTTTTTGAAAATATGGCTGCTGCTGTTCTTCAGCAATAAAACTCTGCCAACTATCAACCATGGCGTTCCCCTATAGACGAAATCGCCACAGCTTAAAAGCTGGCAGCGTTTCAGACAAGGAGTTCCCTCCCGCCTTGGGCGCCTTAGTGCAAAATGCAGCCGTCAGACTTACAATCGACCACACAAATTGTCGTAAGGAACCAATATTATGCCGTTACTGGTATTCGATATGATTGAAGGGCGTACGCCAACAGCGGTACGGAAGATCCTAGATTGCAGCCATCAGGTGGTACTGGATGTGTTTGGCGTACCGGTGCGCGACAGATATCAAATCGTCCATGAAAATAAAGACTATCAGATGGTGATTGAAGACACTGGGCTCGGCTATGAGCGCAGTCGCGATGTGATAGTGCTGAGAGTATTTACCAGTCCCCGCAGCCTCGAGCAAAAGCATCTGTTCATGCAACGCCTGAGTACTGCACTGCAGCATCAATGCGCTATTGCCCCCCAAGATTTGGTGATCTCTTTTTTCAGTAACAGCCGAGATGATTGGAGCTTTGGTGAAGGAGAGGCCCAATACAGTAGCGGCAGACTGGGCGCAACGCCAAAGTAAAATACTATTGCCACCCTATAATCTGCCACTAGCACGCCAGATTTTGCTTGGCGACTGAACAGATTTGAGTAAAATCGGCGCCTAAACCATTAGCAAGAGCAAATATATGATGTCACAAGCCAACAACAATGAAACCACCATTTTTCAGCTCGCGGATCAGTTTATTGCCCTCGCCAACGAGCTGACGCAGCAGCATGAAGACCTTGGCAAAATTGGTACAGCGTTGCGCTTTGCCGCTGCCCGCTTTAACGCGTTTGAAGCCGCGGTCAAATCCGGCGATTTGAAAGCCGAAAAGAGCAGTGCTCTGGAGTGGTTCACTAACGAATACCGGGAAATGCTGGATGACAATCTGGAAGATCATATTGCCAATCCACCAGCTAACACGGCAGAGGACGATGGCAGTAACGATGTACAACAATTCCGTCCTTGAGCGCTATCAGCATGACGGACACCAAGAAAAATGGGCGCCTTCTAAAGATGCCCATTTTTCCCTGTGGAGTCGTTTAAAAACCTTCCAGAACAATTTTGCCTCTGGCTTGGTGAGATTCTAGCAGTTGATGGGCCTTGCGCAGATTCGCCGCATTGATAATACCGAAATGCTCATTCACGGTGGTTTTCACACGACCATTATCAATCAGTTTTGCCAACTCGTTAAGGATCTGTTGCTGCCGCGCCATATCCTCTGTTTGGAATAACGAACGGGTATACATAAACTCCCAGTGCAGTGCCAAACTTTTACGTTTCAATAGCTTCACATCGAAAACATCTGGATCGTCAATCAACCCCAAATGTCCCTGCGGTAATAATGACGCCACGATCTGCTCAATATGTTCATCGGTATTATTCAGAGAGGCGACCCATTCCACGCCCGCCAGACCCAATGCACTAATTTGCTCACTCAATGACTGATGGTGATCGATAACGTGGTGCGCGCCTAATGAACACAGCCAATCTTTAGACTGTGGACGGCCAGCGGTCGCGATGACCGTGACTTCCGTTAATTGCCGTGCCAGTTGCACCAGAATGGAACCAACACCACCCGCAGCACCAACGACCAACAGTGCTTTCCCCTTACCAGCGGCCATCGGTAACGCCAGTCTGTCAAACAGCAGTTCCCAAGCGGTCAATGCGGTCAGCGGTAATGCCGCCGCTTCCAAGTTGCTAATCGTTTTAGGCGCAGCCCCAACAATGCGCTCATCAACCAGCTGTAATTCAGCATTGCTGCCGGGGCGCGAGATATCTCCGGCATACCAGACGCGATCGCCAGGCTGATAGGCCGTCACTAATTCCCCCACCTGCTGTACCGTGCCAACGGCATCCCATCCTAGTACTTTGTATTGTCCGTTCTCGCCGCCGACCCGACTGCGGATTTTGGTATCCACCGGATTCACGGAGATGGCCTGCACAGCCACCAGTAAGTCATGCCCTTTAGCGATGGGTGTAGGCAATTCAATATCCGCTAAAGTGTCGTTACCGCCAAGTACGTGCGCTAGTTTGTATCCCACAGCCTTCATTGTGATGTTCCTCTTTGTCATGGCGTATTAACAATGTGTTGGTGATTCCCGTACCTAATCTACCTGGCATCCACAACGGGAAAAACCATTGATATTTAATAATAGATTCAAATAATATTTGAAAATACATCGCTGCCATTCCTGAATCAACTGAGCCATAGATGCTACGAGCACTGCAGGATTTACAGATCTTTGTTGCAACGGCCAGACAAGGCAATCTTTCCAGCGTCGCCCGTGCCATGAACCTAACACCAGCCGCTACCAGCGCCGCAATCAAGCGTCTGGAGCTACAACTGGGAGCCCCGCTATTTGTGCGCTCCACCCGCAGCCTGCGCTTGACCAAAGACGGTGAGCACTACCTGCAATATTGTGAACAGGCACTGTTACAACTGGAACTGGGCGAAAATTTGTTACGCAGTGGTAGGGAAGCGTTACAGGGTAAGCTACACCTGTCGTTGCCGTCAGATCTGGGGCGTAATCTGTTAGCACCGCTACTCGACGGTTTCATGGCGGCACATCCGCAAGTGGAACTAAGACTGCAGATGAGTGATCATCTAACCAACATCTACCGGCAGCCAGTCGATTTGGTGATCCGTTATGGTCAGCCACCAGACTCGGCGCTTATCGCCCTACCATTAAGCCCTGAAAATGACCGAGTGCTGTGCGCTGCACCCGATTATATTGCGCGCTATGGCACACCAACGCATCCGCAGGAACTATATCGCCATAACTGTTTGTGTTTTATGTTGGCAGATACAGTTCACGACCATTGGCGATTTACCCGGGCAGAGGAATTTATCAGCGTCAATGTCAAAGGCGACCGTGTGGCTGATGATGGCGATATGGTACGGCGCTGGGCCATTGCTGGGGATGGAATTGCTTATAAATCACGCCTAGATATTACTGCTGATCTAGCAGCAGGCCGACTCCTGCAGCTATGTCCAGACTGGCAGGGCGAAGCCGCCCCGTTATATATGTTGTTGCCAGACCGCCGCCAACTGACGCCACTGATCAAAGCACTGCGCAGCCATTTACTGCAATATCTGCCACAGCGCCCGGTCTAATCCAATGGCTGTTACAGCGATACCACCACCCGCAATGCCAACAGCAATAATACGCCGCCTGTCAGTTTGTCGATCACCGTGGCGTTATGACGCAACTTATCGAGAATCTTCGGTTGCGACAGCATAAAAGCAATAAAGGTGTACCAAAGGCCATCAACCACAATCGGCGTAATAACGATCAGCCCTTTGCCGGCGCTGTGTTGCGCTGCCAACACAAATTGACTGAATAACGCCATAAAAAATAACATGATTTTGGGATTCAACATGGAAATCGCTAAACCATCGCGTGCCGCTTCCAACACGCTGGAGCGCTTACCTGCCGCCAGTTTCTGTTGCATACCGCCGGTTGATCGCAGCGCTTTAATCCCCAACCATGCCAGATACAGGGCTCCTGCGATCGCAATGACTTTAAACAACATCGGAGAATGCTTCAACACTGCGGCTAATCCCAGCAGAGTTATCAATGCATAGGTGCCGATACCAATGGAATGAGCCCAAGCGCAAGCTATCCCTTGTGCCCGACCGCCACCAAGTGTGTGCCGTACCACCATTGCGAGGCTAGGTCCTGGCGACACCGCGCCTAAACAGCAGATCGCTAACAACCCCAGCCACATACTCCAACTCATGCCACAAACTCCTTCACCATTAATGCCATTGTTGCAGCGGTTTACCCGCTAAATGCACACTATATACCAGTTACCCGGAACACCACACCGCCGATCTGATAAGTGGTAGAAAAACAGACCAGCAAACTGGTCTGTCAAGAGATAAAAGTGGCTACGGGGTAACAGAGCAATATATCTGCCCCCGTGGCAGCGGAATTAGAAGCGATAAGTCACGCGTCCATAGTAAAAGCCGCCATTAAAGCCATAGGGAGAAGTGATCGGATATTTCGCCCCAGCAACACCTGCCCAAGGGTTATCATCTGGATAGGTATCCAACAGATTCTGCGCGCCAACGGACACATTCCAGTCATCGTTGATGTCATATCCCAGTTCCGCATCTACGGTAAAGGCACTGCTGACATCAATGGGCAACTCGCCATCAGAACCCAGATGATCTTCCCAATAAGCACCGTAGTAATTGAGCCGCACCATAGTGTGTAAATCAGCCGTCAAAGCCTGATTGTAGGTCAAAGAGCCTTTGTGATGAGGCAGAGATTCCTCTAACGCCTTCACCTTAGACGCGCTGATATTGTCTGGGTTGAACTTATCCACTGTCGTTTCCGTCCAGTTGTAAGCCAGCGAGAAACTGCTGCCGTCCAACCATTCTGGCGTGTAAGTCGCGACCAAATCGATACCTTGGGTGGTGGTATCAAAGTCGTTGGTAAAATAGCGTACGGCAGAGAAACTGCTGGCATCTAGGATACCCTGAGAAACCAACGCCGCTTTATCTTCATCCGTGAGCGTCAGTGGTGACGTTTGGGTAATACGATCCTTCAACTTGATATGGAAATAATCCACCGTCAGGAAGAAGTTGTTGGCGTTATATACACCGCCAAATGACAAGTTAACTGACTTTTCCGGATCCAGTGGTTTACCGCCTTTTTGCACCGAAATAGGGTTGGTCGGTGGCAGCGTTGCTTGATCTTCCAGACCATTAGGACCGAATGCGGTCGTTACGTTACGAACATTGTTCTGCCCCACGGTTGGCGCCCGGAACCCGGTACTGGCCGCGCCACGTAGCGAGAAATTATCATTGATGCTCCAGATAGCACTGAGTTTACCATTAGTGGTGGAGCCAAAGTCGTCATAATGCTCGTAACGCACGGCACCTGTCACCAGCAGATCGTTGCTCAGCTCTTTCTCAACATCCAGATAGACTGCGGCGTTACCGCGGCTCCAGCTACCTGAATCCTCAGGTTTGAAACCGGGAAAACCGTTGGAACCAATACCAAATCCCTGCGACGCCAGCGGGCCAATCTCAAAGGAATAGGGATCGCCGTTGTAAATTTCAAAGGTTTCACGACGATATTCTAGCCCCGCTGCTAGGCTCCAAGTATCAAAGCCAAGATAATCAAAATCCAGGTTCAGACCACGTTCCATCTCGACATATTTACCGGGATCAAACGTCGTTGGCGTCTCTGGGCCGAGAGAGGCATTGACAGTATTTTTGATATAGAAGTCTGATTCGTTACGTCCATAAGACGCCGTGAAGTCGTAGCTCAGGCCACTTGCCATATCACCTTTCACGCCAGCCACCAGCGAGGAGTCTGTCACAATACCGCCAAAGCGTGGTGTAAAACCACCTGGGAACATTTCGTTAAACACGAAACAGACGTCAGATGCCATCGCCTCAGCAATAGTCATCCCGGCGCAATTGCCAGACATATCACCGGTCAAATCTCCCACTAACGGTGTAGCACCACCATCGTTGCTGTAAACTCCAGAACGGTTAGACGGATTACGATAAAAGAAACCGCCTTCGACATTACGACGGGCCCAGTTACCAAACATATAGGCTTTCTGATGATCATTCAGATCTAGGCCAGCATTAAAGAATAGCGTCAGATCGGATTTGGTTTCCGGCGTGCCCCAGATCTGCGCAGGATCAG
The DNA here is from genome assembly GCF_014651955.1 of Shewanella fodinae. Classification (GTDB taxonomy): domain Bacteria; phylum Pseudomonadota; class Gammaproteobacteria; order Enterobacterales; family Shewanellaceae; genus Shewanella; species Shewanella fodinae. The sequence goes on from NZ_BMXW01000015.1 coordinate 45,875, forward strand.
GCACATCAGTATTACCTGCCGCCTGCAATGCGGCCGCATCATCACGCTGTACGCTACGGCTGGTATCATCCTGAGCACGATACTGAAAACTGAAATTGGCAAAACCGTTAGCACTTAATGGCAGACCGATATTACCGGCCACCTGCGACAGCGTACCGTCGCCTTCATAATATTGGCCACTACGGAATTCAAGTTCACCACCTTCCGCACTATCTTTTAATTGAAAGTTAATCACCCCAGCAATAGCATCAGAGCCATACTGTGCGGCTGCACCATCACGTAACACTTCGACTTGCTTAAGCGCAATAGCGGGAATGACCGAGATATCAGGCCCTTGAGCACCATCTGAAATCCCTGCCCCTTGGAAAGCAATCACTGAGGCACGGTGGCGACGTTTGCCGTTGACCAGCACCAAGGTGTGATCAGGTGCCAAACCGCGCATGTTGGCTGGGCGCACTAAGGTGGCCGCATCACTAATGGGTTGCGCATTGACATTGTATGACGGGACCACTTTTCCCATCAGATCATTCATGTCAGTAGCACCATTCTTGGTAAACTCTTCACTACCGATAATATCTACCGGCACCGGAGATTCACCCACAGAACGAGGAGCCGCCCGCGAACCGACAACGGCAATTCGTTCCACACTCTCACCGGTTTTTTTATCCGTAGCAGGCGCTTCTTCTGCAAGTACCGGATATCCTATAGCCATCAGCACTGAGAAACTCAGCGCATTTAATTGCAACGCACGTTGGGTTGAGTTCTTCATCTTCCATCTTCTCTGTCAAATGTTGTTGTTTATTTAGTTTTTTCAGGAACGTTCGACAGAATTCGTCCCCTATTCCATCTTCCCGAATCTAAAAAATCACATTAAATAAACAATTTTGCAACATTCATTAAAGATGCAAAGATAAACAATTAAAAATAATTATTAAATCAACAATAGAATATGTTAAAAAATGATTATTGATTAAAAATAGACAGATTTTAATGAGTCTAATCTATAAAAAATCGCAATAAATAGACTTAAATACATTTAAAATAACCAAATTTAACGAAAATTTATTCAAATTTAGTATATAAAAGTATTTTTATGACTAAAAAAAAACTGCAACCGCCTAAAAACATGTCATAAAAGATATGATTAAACACATCAAAAATTAACATATTTAACATTCGTCAAAGAAGGCAACTTTAGCACCGATGACGAGATAACGTTGCGCTGTTAATGCGGCAGGTAAATCAATCGCGGATAAGATCAAGTAGGTGACTAAGTGCACACACTACGTGCAAGATCAGTAAAGTGATAAACAGATAGACAAACGAATGGTGCCAAATTCGCCAGAACAGCGCTTCGTTACTGCCCTGCTCAAAAAACCACATACCACCGCTAAAGCAGACTGCCAATAGCGCCACCATAGTCAATCCTTCCACCAGACTGAACAGACCGACCCCACCAGCTGCTGGAATTCGACCATGTCTCAGGCCGTTAAGATCATGCCATAGCGGCTGCCAGTTCCCGACAAACACGCCAAAGTACTGGCGCCAGCTACCGCCAATGATGTTGCTGATAAAAAAGGTCGTAGCGACAACACAGCATACAAATCCCAGCCAAATATGACTCAGGTTCCAGAACCCTGGATTCGTAGGTAGAGCGCGTAACATGACCAACTGCCCACCTTCTGCCAACAGGAAGATGCAAAGCACCATCAGCAACAAATGTTGCAACCGTTGATACAAGGCCAACAGGCTATTCATTATTGGCTCCTATGCTGCAGTCGCAAACTTATCGGTAAACGCGGCGACTTTCTGCCAGTCGGTATATTCCACACAGGTGTTCGGATCTGTTGGCCCTTTCGTTATCCACATGATGAAACGGATAATATTACGATCCATCGCATCATATCCCTGATAATTCAGATTACCGCCGAACACCGCCAACAACTTCGGCCGCCAACCGGATTTAGCAAGAAAAGCTTGCATATAAGGGTTGGTTTCCGGAGTATTTTTCGCCGGTTTACGGGCCACTAAGCTCACCGAAAAAAAGCCATTAGGCTTAGTGTCCAGAAGCGCCTGATGCTGGCGAATAAAATCATAAACGGCGGGATTATGTTTGCCATGGCGGATACTGGCACCGATCAGAATACGGTCAAATTCCCCCAATTCCGGCGCTTCACTAATGGTCGACATAGTCACATCCTGCCCCTGCTGCTGTAAGCGTTTGGCCATAAATTCACATATTTTACGGGTTTGCCCATGCACGCTGGAAAATAGAATGAGGGTCTTGTTCACCTTAACACCTGTATGTTCAATCTGTTAGCTATAGATAATGGTAGGGAAATAATGCCATAGATTTCATGAATCAGATCACGAGCATCGGCAGTGGTGTCCAGTAAAAGTCATTAATTAAAAGCAGTTCACAAAATAATGAGTGCTTGTGACAGCTTGAGGTTCATCCGCGCAAATTGCTGCAGAGATCTGGACAGCAGACCGCCCTTTCCGCTTATAGTATGCCATACAAAGCTTAATCCAGAATGATGCTATGGCAGAAAACCGTCAGCTGAATGATGCACCTCAGGTCGAAAATGCGCTAGACATGTCCGCACGTAAAAAAGTGCTGCGGCTCGGGCGTTTGTTGGGGCTAGCATCTGAACAAGATTATCATCCTGCCAGCGCTACCTTGGGGCAACGCGCCAGTTTCCGCTTAGCCCAGCAGCAGCAACAATATCAGCAGAATCTGGAAAATATCTATGCGATGGCGTTGAGCTATTCCTCTTCGGAGGTAGCGGGGGCAGAACTGGATCCAGACTGGATCCATCAGTTTTTCCAGATGGCGGAGCAGATCCATAATCGCAAAATGCAGGATCTTTGGGGCAGGATCCTTGCCAGTGAAACGGTAAACCCAGGCAACTTTAGTCTGCGCACGTTAGCGACACTGCAGCAACTGACGCTGCGAGAGGCACAGTTAATGGAAAAAGCCCTAGGAATGACGGTAAAAATCAATAATGAACAGCGAGGCAAGCTACTAGGCAACTACCGTGTTGCCGGAGGGTTAGGACAATATTTTCGTAAACACAGTGCGGTAAATCTGGGATTGTCGCAGTTTGGTCTGCCTTACTCTAACTTGCTAACACTTATGGACGCTGGTCTCATTCACAAGAGTGAATTTGAAACGGGCATCTTGCCTGCAAAACAGGCTATGACATTACAGTTAAACCAGCAACAGCTGACGATTACGCCGAAAAATAATCATCTGCTGTTTGGCTATTACCGCTTCACCGCCATTGGTGAAGAACTGGCGCAACTGGTACCCCCACGCCAAGATCTGGCGTACGTTGATGCTTTAAAGACCCTGCTACAACAGGATTTCCAGGTCAACTAACAGTTGTGATAGGTCACTGTGCCAGGGCTGCGGGTACAGTCATTGCCTGAGGTTCAAACCAATTGAGCTGCGCCGCGAGACTAGCAACCTGACCTATCACCATCAGTGCTGGCATTTCTAGCTGTGGATGGCTGGCTAACGTCCCGAGTTCGTTTAACGTCCCGAGAAAACACTGTTGCCGTGGTGTGCTGGCACAAGACACCAGCGCCACCGGTGTATCAGCCGCACGCCCTGCCGCTAACAGACCATCACGGATAGCCGTGGCGTTGAGTATTCCCATATACACTACCAACGTCATATCGGCATCACAGTATTGACGCCAGTCGACTGGCATACCGGGACGCTGGCAATGGCCGGTGATAAAAGTTACCGTTCGCGCGAGGTCACGATGGGTAAGCGGAATACCTGCATATGCAGCAGCACCACTGGCAGCGGTGATTCCGGGCACGACTTCAAAGCGGATCCCTGCTGCGGCTAACGCTTGCAGTTCTTCACCACCACGACCAAAAATAAACGGATCCCCACCCTTCAGACGCACTACCCGTTCACGGCTATAAGCTTTAGCAACTAACAACTGATTTATCTGCTGCTGAGAAGCACTATGGCTACCAGCACGTTTACCCACAGCAATTTTTTCAGCCGACGCCGGGAGTAGTGACAGGATCTGCTCACTCACTAACGCATCATAAAGAACCACATCGGCGCTTTTCAAAAGCCGCCAGGCTTTGAGGGTCAGCAGTTCAGGATCGCCAGGGCCGGCCCCCACCAGATAAACTTTTCCTTTAACCTGTGCATCGGCTAGATGTAGTAACGCCATATCGATGAACCCCGCTTGTCATTAGCGGCAATATAGCGGCTTAAATATTCTTTATTAAATATATAATTATTAGTTTTTATGCCTATTGGTTATTTAAAGCCGCTATTAGTTGTTACGATGGCAGTTGCATTTACCATGTTCGTCAAGCTGCAATCCCCGACGTAAATTCAAGCGACTGTTAAACCAATTATTTTCAATGCTACACTGCTGACGCACGCTTAACTATTGATAGGTCTCAGGGAGAAAGGACGCATGAATTTTCCATATTTCGCCGCTTCGATTCTTGGATTCAGCAGTGCGCTATGCAGCTACCAAACACTCGCAGCTGACGATGGAGAAAACCAGACATCTTTAGTGGAGCAGCGAGTTAATCAGGAACTGAAAGCGTCTGATAATCCGTTTGTTATCATGCCGCATAAGGTCAACTATTTCCTCCCCGTTACTTACAGTTCATCGCCTAACAGCAAGCCATTTGTCGAAGATATGGAACAACAAGGCTACAGTCTCGATCATGTGGAAGCAAAATTTCAGATCAGTTTTAAATTTCCGTTAGCCTACAACATCTTTGGCAATAATGGTCATCTGTTTTTCGCCTATACCAATCAATCCTGGTGGCAGGTATACAACAAAGACAGCTCATCACCTTTCAGAGAAACCAATCATGAACCAGAGCTGTTCATGTTGTTCAACAATGATTGGAAAATCGGCGACTTTACCAACTCCTTCTGGGGATTTGGTGTTGTGCATCAATCTAACGGGCGTTCGGGATTGCTGTCACGCAGTTGGAACCGCATCTATGGCAACATGATTTTTGATAAAGGACCGATGGCGATATCACTCAACGTCTGGTGGCGTATTCCAGAAAGCGATAAGCAATATGCCGGTGATCCCGAGGGGGATGACAACCCAGATATAAATGACTATATGGGTAATTTTGAGTTAACCGGGTTATATGGCCCTGGGAAACATCGGTTCAGTGTGATGCTGCGGAATAATCTCAACACCAGTGACAACCGTGGTGCCGTGCAACTGACCTGGAGTTATCCGATTTTGGGAAATCTGCGGTTCTACGCGCAGTACTTCAATGGCTATGGTGAAAGTCTCATCGACTACAACGCTCATACGGAACGTTTGGGCATAGGTGTGGCTCTTAACGATTTGCTGTAACACGAGGTAACAACGCTGCAATGGCAATGAGGTCTGGCTTCAGGGAGATTTTTTATCTATTTTTGCTGATGCTGTTGATTAGCAGCCTGCAACTATTGCGATTTGTACTGCAACGACCATTACCTCAAGGTGTGTTGACTCACGAACAAATGGTGTTGGATCTTCAGCTATTACAACAACAGTTGAGTGATTATTCAGCTTTTGTGGTACTAAAACCCGACCGCCTCAAGCTATTGCAGCAACGGGTAAGTCAAATCACCGCACGCTATCCTCAAAATATTAGCCTTAATCGTTTTAATACCGAGGTCCGTAAACTGGTGAGTCTGATAGACGATCCAGGTGCCAGTGTTTCAGCGTTGCCCTTAGCCTCGGCATTACTGCCAATCACTGTGCAACAGATGCAACAACAGTGGCTGGCACTGGATGATAGCGGACAACCGCTAGATTTATCACGCCCATTTCTGAGTCATGTCGATGGATTACCGATAGCGCTGTGGCTGCAAGCAGCAAGCACTATGGCGACACCAAAACAGCTGCTGGCACCGCTGCTGCAACAGTTACAGGTACTGCGACAGGAGCTCGGACTACGCGACAAAGACACAGTCACCTTGACGCTGACAGGTCATAACGTCGACACCGTAAATATTGAACTGCCCATCAGATATAAGCTGACGACTAAACGCAATCCGGCAATCAGCCAGTGGCAGTGGTTGGATACAGAAACTGAATTATTCCGTTTTGGCGATCTGGATAGGCTTGAGAACGATCGGCAACTACAGCGGGATTTCCAAAAGGCATTACAGGCCAAAACGCTGATCCTAGATATGCGACAAACCAGTGGTTTCAGCCCAGTGCTACTACAAATGCTAGCTAAGGGCCGACAATATCCCGCCTCGCAGCCAATGGGATATGCTCGTTATCGTCGGGCATCGCAGCTACGCAGTGACTTTCTCAATCCTTTGGGGTACGTACCATTAAATCACTTTCAGTTATTTCCGCCAATCAGTGCAGTATTAAGCCGCCAACCACAACCAGAGCTCAGTCAATGGTATGCTCGGCCGCCGATGGTTACCCCCAAGGATGTGGTGCCGCTAGCGACACAGCAACTGCTACTGTTAATTGGGCCGGGATGTCGCAATGAATGTGAGTGGTTGGCTTACTATGCTAAGGGCTGGCGTAAAACATTGCTGATTGGCGATTCCACCTCTGGCGATTTAGCGCGCAAACATGATTTCAGGCTGCCGGCCAGCGAAATTACCGTGAGTATCAGCGCCTCACTGGTATATGACCAATACGGTAACTTACTATCGGGTAAAGGCACCACGCCAGATCTGCAATTGCCACTGCCACAAACATTACCATGGTCCAAATTGTTACAGGCGCTAAGGCTACATTTTACAAAAACGCCCACGGTACAATAATCGAAAACGGCCCAGACTCAGCCAGTTGGGACAGCAAAAAGCGCAGGCAGTCGTGGTCGGTAAGCCAATTAAAGCGGTGCGCAGGTCAATAGTGCAGTTATCACCTTCAACATCGGCTTATCGTCAAAGGCCCGTATCGACCTTGCCCGCCAGCGTTTAGCCTAGACGGCTAACGGTGGGCCTCGTTTCTCATACGCGAGGAGATAATCTATAAGCATCGTTTATGGATAACGCTGTCAACGACCTGCCACCCGTTTATTTAACAAGCGATAACGATTGCAGCATCACCATTAACGCACTGTTTATTCTGCCTTTAGATTTCAAAATGCAGGCCGCATTCCCGTTTAAGGCCATTGAAACGGGTTTCCTCCTCGCTCATTCCAGGCTGAAGTGGTTGGCTAGAATGGGTATCCCCTACTGACACATAATTTTGGTACCACAAGGGGTGGTAAGGCAGTTCGTGCTGTTGCAGATAATAGTGCACATCGCGATTGCTCCACTCAACGATAGGCAACAGCTTGTAGTGACTGCCATGAATCGCCAGCAACGGCAGCGCTTCTCGGGTAGATGCCTGGCTATGCCGCAACCCCGCAAACCAAGTGCCAACCTGCAACTCTGCCAATGCCTGTTTCATCGGCTCGACTTTATTCATGCGATTATAAAACTCAAGCCCCTCTACCCCTTTTTCCCACAGTTTGCCAAAGCGCGCCTCTTGCCAAGCTGGCGTTAATTCCGAGCGATACACCTTAAGATTCAAGTGCAGTCGTTCGGTCAACTGATCAATAAACTGATAGGTTTCTGGAAACAGATAACCGGTGTCGGTGAGGATCACTGGCACATCAGCGCTGATACTACTGACCAGATGCAACATGACCGCTGCCTGGATGCCAAAACTTGAGGAAAGCGCATGATTTCCCGGCAAATAATCTAACGCCCACTGAACACGCTGCGCGGGCGTTAATTGCCCAAGGAAAAGATTGATAGCCGCCAGTTGCCGCTGCTGCTCAGTTTCATCCGCCCGCAATAACGCAGTTAGCTGCGCCGCCGTTACTGGTGAATTAACCTCAGTCATGGAAATCCCTAGCCGCATCCAATACGGCCTTAATTACCCCGACACGCACCACAAAATCGCCAAAGTGTTCGCCCGCATTACGTTCAACGGCATAACGTGCAAATAACCTATCCAGTTCGCTTAATATTTCCGCTTCCTGAATATTTTCCCGATACATTTTATTGAGCCGAGTGCCCTCGAAACTTGCGCCCAAATACAGGTTATAGCGGCCTGGCGCTTTGCCTACCAAGCCAATTTCTGCGGCAAATGGGCGAGCACAACCATTAGGGCAGCCGGTCATACGCACAACAATCGGCTGCTCGGCAATCCCATGTTTCTGTTGCAGCGCCTCAATTTTATCCATGAATTCCGGGAAATAACGTTCTGCTTCCGCCATTGCTAGCGGACAGGTTGGCAACGCCACACAGGCGATGGAATGCCCACGACTGGCACTGATCACTTCTCCGAGTAAACCGTGTTGACGGGCGAGGTCTTCAATCTGTTGTTTGGCAGCATCTGCCACCCCAGCGATGATAATGTTCTGATTGGCGGTCATGCGAAAATCCCCTTGATGGATTTTGGCAATCTCCCGCAAACCGGTTTGCAGTGTTTTTCCGGGCAGATCCTTGATGCGGCCGCCTTCGATAAACAGTGTCAGATGCCATTGGTTATCGACACCTTTGGCCCAGCCATAACGATCGCCGCGATCGCCGATAACCACTTCACGCTTGGGCTGAAACTTCACACCAGCACGGTTTTCGACTTCCGCTTTAAATGCCGCAAAACCGCGATCGACGATGGTGTATTTCAGGCGGGCGCGTTTACGGTTACTACGATTGCCCCAGTCCCGTTGTAAAGTCATTACCGCTTCCGCAAACTTAATGGTGTCTTCGGCGCGGATAAAACCAAAATCATCGGCCAACCGTGGGAAGGTTTCTACCTCACCGTGGGTCGACCCCATGCCGCCACCGGCAACTAAGTTAAACCCCACCAGTTCATCATTTTCGGCAATCGCAATCAGGCCAAAGTCGTTGGTATAAACATCCACATCGTTATCCGGTGGCACGGCCACTGCCATTTTGAATTTACGTGGCAGATAGGTGTCACCATAAAGCGGTTCTGCTTCCATTTCGGTACTCAGCAGTTTTTCGTCATCCAACCAGATCTCGGCATAGGCCTTGGTGTGCGGCAACATATGGTCCGACAGCTTTTTAGCCCAGTAATAAGCCTGCTGATGCAGTTTGGATTGCACCGGATTAGGATTACACATCACGTTACGGTTAACATCACCACAGGCGGCAATGGAATCCAGCGCTTTACGATCCAGCCCTTGAATAATGGTTTTCAAATTGCGCTTGGGAATACCGTGATACTGAAAGGTCTGGCGTGTCGTTAATCGAATGCTATTGGAGGTGGTCAGCTCGGATGCAATACGGTCGACTTCCAACCACTGCTGTGGCGTGCATACGCCACCAGGGACTCGGGCCCGCAACATAAAGCTGTATAGTGGCTCCAGTTTCTGCTCTTTACGCTCATTACGCAGATCACGGTCATCCTGCTGGTAGAAACCGTGGAATTTGATCAGTTGCTGATCATCTTCGCTGAAAGCGCCGGTAACATCAGTCGCTAATCCCTGCTTAATGGTGCCGCGCAGATGTTGACTGTGACTTTTAATACGCTCATTGGCTGATAATTTTGGCTCGCTCATAACTCACTCTCTTTGATGTCAGCCGGCCAATAGCACAGCGCTGACCATAGCACTCAGTAAACGTCTTTTTGGAAACGCCCCTGCACCCGCAGATTTTCCAGATATTCTGTGGCTGCTTCGACGGCCAAACCGCCGTGCATCACCACCACCTCCAGTAATGCCTGCTGCACATCCTTTGCCATGCGCTCGGCATCGCCACACAGATACAGGTAAGCCCCGCGTTGCAGCCACTGCCACACATCTTCACCTTGTTCACGGATCCGTTGTTGCACATAAATTTTCTGTTGCTGATCGCGGGAAAAAGCTAGCGAAATTCGGCTTAGCTGGCCATTTTTGAGGTATTGTTGCCACTCGGTCTGATACAGAAAATCCTGTTCAAAGTGAGGATTGCCAAAGAATAACCAGCTGTCGGCGGTTATCCCTTGGGCTGCCCGCTCCTGCATAAAGGCGCGGAACGGCGCCACACCGGTACCGGGGCCAATCATTATTACTGGCGTTTCAGGTGCTGTCGGCAAACGGAAGTGTTTGTTAGCTTCTACATAAACCCGCAGTTTCTGCCCTTCTTGGGCGCGCGCCAGAAAACCAGAAGCGGCGCCATAACGCGGAATGCCGTTTCGTAACTCCGCAACTAACCCGACGGTCAGATGCACTTCAGTGTCGACTTCACGTTGGCTGGAAGCGATGGAATATAGGCGCGGAGTGATCGGCCGCAACACATCGACAAGATGCTGAGCATCAACCTGAGTGATGGGATACAAGCGTTGCAGATCCGCTAACTGATGCTTTTTGATAAATTCCCGGGTTAGCTCGCGGTCAGCGGCAATTGCTTGCAATTCTTCGCTTGCGCTGTGTTCGGCCCAGAATTGCACCAATCCCGGATACAACTGTGTCAGTTCTTTCACCTCGGTCAGTGCCTGATGCAGGCTATATGTTTGCTGTTGGATGGCAACTGTGGTTTCCCCATCAAGCTGGAGGCTTGAGAGCAGTTCATCCACTAATGCCGCATAGTTGCTGAAATACACCCCAAGGGCATCGCCAGGTTGATACTGAATGCCCGATTCGCCCAAATCAATTTCGATGTGTCTGGTATCTTTTATCGAATTACGCCCGGTAATCTTCTGGCTGAGTAGGATCTCCGCTTCGTATGGTTGCTGCTTGCTAAAGACGGTGGCAGCACTTGCCCGTTTGGCACTATCGATAGCAACCACCTGCGCTGATGATTGTAAGTGAGGCTGCACCGCTGTCAGCAATTGCTGCTGCCATTGTTCAACAGCTTGCTGATAGTCCACATCGCAATCAACGCGCGCTAACAGCGACTGAGCGCCCAACGCTGCCAATCGCTCATCAAACTCTTTACCGGTCTGACAGAAAAATTCATAGGACGAATCACCCAGTGCCAGCACAGCGTAATGCAGCTGTTCGAGTCTTGGTGCTCGCTTTGACGCCAAAAACTTGTGTAATTCAATGGCATCGTCAGGAGCTTCTCCTTCACCTTGAGTGCTGACGATCACCACCAGTAACTGCTCTTGCTTGAGAGATCGTGCGTTATAGTCTCCCATAGCACAGAGGTTTACCGCATACCCTTGCGCGCTCGCCTGTGCTGCCAATTGGCTGGCAATCCCGCGGCCATTGCCCGTCTGACTGCCATACAGAATAGTTAAGGTATTACCGGGCTGTGTTTGCACAGATGCCGATATAGGTAAAGCAGCGCCAGCGCTGGCCGCGAGATAGCCACTGACCCACGCCTGCTGTAACGGTGTTAACTCACGGGCAAATTGCTGTAGTTGAGCGACCTGAGAAACCGACAAGGGTGACGCCAGTGGTGAAAGTTCTTTTAATGACATGCAGCGGAGCCTTGAGACAAACAGATAATCGCAAGCTTATCTGTCACGAAGAAAGTCAAAAAAGAATAATATTTAATTTTTTATATTTTTTTTGAATATGAGATTTATAGCGATTAAGTTAAAAAAGTGTGGCATAGCGCAAATTATTTGCTCCGACCAGCCAAGAAAGAGTCAGCTAAAGCAATCTGCGCTTGTTTCCAAGCAAAGAGTTGCGACAATGCCCTAGCACTGTTTGTGCAGCAAAAGGAAGACTGTCGGTTCTCAAAAAATAGAGTAGTCTAGTATTCTGATGCTGCAGGCATTGTGTGACCGCGCTGCGGTATCTGCATTGTCTTCAGTTGACCGGACACACAGATTTTTATCTGCCTGCTTACGGAGCAATGCGGGCAGATGTTTATTTACCAATCATCAGGAATCAGTCATGCAAATTGGAATACCGAGAGAAATTCTCCCCGGTGAAACCCGAGTCGCTGCGACCCCGGCCACCGTTGAGCAATTGAAAAAACTCGGCTTCGAAGTCGTCGTTGAGGCGGGCGCGGGGGCGCTGTCCAGCTTTGACGATGCAGCCTTTGAAGCTGCTGGAGCCAACGTCGCACCAGAAGTGTGGCAAGCGGATTTCATCTTCAAGGTCAATGCACCCACAGATGAAGAAATTGCCAAAGTGAAAGATGGTGCCACGCTAGTCAGTTTTGTCTGGCCGGCGCAAAATCCTGAATTGGTGGAAAAACTGTCTAAACGCAACATCAATGTGATGGCGATGGACATGGTTCCACGTATTTCTCGGGCCCAATCCATGGATGCATTATCCTCCATGGCCAACATTGGCGGTTACCGGGCAGTGGTTGAAGCGGCCCATGAATTTGGTCGTTTCTTTACCGGTCAAATCACTGCTGCCGGTAAAGTGCCACCTGCGAAAGTGCTGGTTATCGGTGCTGGGGTTGCGGGTCTGGCCGCCATCGGTGCGGCGGGTTCTTTAGGCGCAATTGTCCGTGCTTTCGATACCCGTTTGGAAGTGGCAGAACAGATTGAATCGATGGGCGGTGAGTTCCTCAAACTGGATTTCGGCGGTGAAGACGGCGCCTCATCTGACGGTTATGCCAAAGTGATGAGCGAAGAGTTCATTAAGGCTGAAATGGAACTGTTTGCCAAACAAGCCAAAGAAGTCGATATCATCATTACCACAGCGTTGATCCCGGGCCGCCCGGCGCCTCGGCTGATCACCAAGGACATGGTCGACACCATGAAACCGGGTTCCATCATCGTGGATATGGCCGCAGCTACAGGTGGTAACTGTGAATACACCCAACCTGGTGAACTGTTTGTCACTGGCAATGGGGTAAAAATTATCGGCTACACCGATCTGCCCGGCCGCTTGCCAGCACAGTCGTCACAGCTTTACGGCACCAATCTGGTGAACCTGATGAAGCTGATGTGCAAAGAAAAAGACGGTAACGCGGTTATCGACTTTGAAGATACGGTGATGCGCAATATGACAGTGATCAAGGCAGGGGAAGTCACCTTCCCACCGCCAAAGATTTCTGTTTCGGCAGCGCCACAGCAACAGCCAGCAAAAGTGGCAGCAAAAGATGCCGCCGCGCCTAAAGCGCCATCTAAACTGAAATATGTGTTGGGTGCCGTGGCTGCCATTGCTTTTGGTGCCGTGGCGTCAGTTGCGCCACCAGAGTTTTTATCGCATTTCACCGTATTTCTGCTGTCCTGTATTGTCGGCTACTACGTGGTATGGAACGTGACACATTCACTGCATACTCCGCTGATGTCCGTCACTAACGCTATCTCCGGGATTATTGTAGTAGGTGCATTGCTGCAAATTGGTCAGGGTTCGGCGCTGGTTACTGGCCTGGCCTTTTTTGCTGTGCTAATCGCCAGTATTAACATCTTTGGTGGCTTTACCGTCACGCAGCGCATGCTGAAGATGTTCCGTAAAGGTTAAGGGGGAAGATATCGTGTCTCAAGGACTGGTAACAGCGGCCTACATCATCGCAGCGCTGTGTTTTATTCTGAGTTTGGCCGGACTTTCTAAGCAAGAAACCGCTAAACAGGGCAATATTTTGGGGGTCACCGGTATGGCGATCGCCCTGATTGCCACTATCCTTAACCCCGAAACCACAGGGGTACAGTGGATCATTCTGGCAATGGTGATCGGCGGCGCAATTGGCGTGCGGCTGGCTCTAAAAGTTGAGATGACCCAGATGCCCGAACTGGTTGCTATCCTGCACTCCTTCGTGGGTCTGGCAGCCGTACTGGTCGGATTCAACAGTCTTATCGACCTGCATCCAGCAACCACCACCAGCGTGGTCGTAACCGCCGGTTCAGATCTGCAAGCCACTTTAGATGCAGCAGCAGAAGCCTTTAAAGAAGCGGCCAAAGCAGCGCAGCATGCCCAGCTAACGGGGGCTATGCTCAATATCCACTTAGTGGAAATCTTCCTTGGTATCTTTATCGGGGCGGTCACCTTTACAGGTTCTATCGTGGCTTTCGGCAAACTGCGTGGCATTATCTCCTCCAAACCGCTGATGTTGCCGCAGCGCCACAAGCTGAATCTGCTAGCAGTGGTCGTGTCTTTTGTCCTGCTGCTGTACTTTGTGAATGTTGGTGGGAGTACCTTTGCGGTCTTGTTGATGACGCTAATTGCCTTAGCCTTCGGCTGGCATCTGGTGGCCTCTATCGGTGGTGCCGATATGCCAGTGGTTGTCTCAATGCTGAACTCCTACTCGGGCTGGGCCGCCGCTGCGGCAGGATTCATGCTGTCGAACGATCTGTTGATCGTGACCGGCGCATTGGTAGGTTCATCAGGGGCAATTCTGTCTTACATCATGTGTAAGGCGATGAATCGTTCATTCATCTCGGTAATCGCTGGCGGTTTTGGTACTGATGGTGCCACTAGCAGCAGCGACGAAGAGCTAGGTGAATATCGTGAAACTACCGCCGAAGAAGTGGCTGATCTGCTGAAGAACTCCAGCTCAGTGATCATCACCCCCGGATACGGGATGGCGGTAGCGCAGGCACAATACCCTGTGGCCGAAATCACCCAGAAACTGCGCGCTATGGGCATTAAAGTCCGCTTTGGTATTCACCCAGTTGCGGGTCGCTTGCCAGGCCATATGAATGTACTGCTGGCAGAAGCCAAAGTGCCTTATGATATCGTGTTAGAAATGGATGAAATTAACGATGATTTCGAAGACACAGATACCGTTTTGGTGATTGGTGCCAACGACACCGTTAACCCGGCAGCGGCAGAAGACCCAAGTAGTCCGATTGCAGGGATGCCTGTATTGGAAGTGTGGAAAGCGCAAAACGTCATTGCTTTCAAGCGCTCGATGAACACTGGCTATGCAGGCGTGCAGAACCCGCTGTTCTTCAAGGATAACACCCAGATGTTATTTGGCGATGCCAAAGAATCTGTTACCGCGATTCTGAACGCATTGTAATTTTACTACTTTGCGTTACAACTAAAAAAACCGGTGGCATGCCACCGGTTTTTTTATTAAAAAGCACAGTTAACCATTAACCACTTGCAATTGCTCCAGCCCGTGACTTGCGCGTAACTGCCGTAAGATCTCCAGCACTTCGCCGCCTTTATCACGGAATGTCGGTGCATGTTCTAAACGACCGATAATATCTTCCGCACTTAACAAGCCGCGCATCTGACCATTGCCATCCAACACCAACATAAAATCCCGTTGAATGCTGCGGAACGTTTCCAGCACATCAAGAACGGTAAAATTCTGTAACTGCGCTTCGTCTACTGCTGGCAGTTCAGAGATAGGTAACATCAAGTCAAACACACTCCAAAAGGATGGCCCATGACTCTTATCGGTGTACTTCATTAGATTGTCGTTGGATAACCAGTTGCGGCTCACGATCCCCAACAATTCGTGATGATCATTAATTACATAATTGATCTGGCTATTTTCAGCCGCCATGATTTTGTAAGCCTCAGGCACTGGCATATCGGCATGCAGCGTCATACGGGTGGAATGACTGAAATTCATCAACGCCGCCGATGCTGGAGAATTTTCGCTTAAAGAAAAGCTATTATCGTTAATTTCCAGTGTGTTAAGAGTATAAGTTTGCAGTGTTTTCATGATACACCTCTGCTTGAATTCAAAATTTATTAAATATATTGAGGAATTTTCAAGCAAAGGCAGGAGGCGCACGAGTCAACGCCTGTGGGAAAACCGAATTTTTTAAAAGAGTACGTTTGTATTCAGATTCAGGTAATACACTAGCACTAACACGCGGACTGAAAAGCTTACTGCGGGTTCGCGGTATGACCGGCTCAATAGGTTCAAAGCTATTTTCCGGCAACAACGCGGGCAGTGGATTATCCGGCGACACAGCCTGCAGCAGCAGCTGTTGCGCCAACAGTTGCGGCTGTTCAATGGTCGTTTGAGGCGCGGAAATAACAGCCAGCGACAGGGTCAGCATTACGCTGGCCAGCCACAGGGTGATTGCTTGCTGTATCCGCCTCATATATGTGACCCATGTCTCAATTTTTAAGATAACTTGACACTAGCACAGATTCTGATAGGGATGCAACGATTAAAAAACGGTGGTCAGATAGTTCCTGACAACCGTTTCCAGATTCACACCTTTAATCTTATGAGGTAGCGGTTATATGGGGTTTCAAGCCGCTTTTGCCAGAAAAGAACAAGAAGACAACTGCAAGGCACTGGCACCTAACAACTCCTGCACCTGTTCCCGCCCACTCAAACCGAGGGCAGCTTCTGCCTGCTGCATTGCCTGTTCAACCGCAATAAATTCCGGCATTTCATCTTCGACACGGCCACACAAGCTAAAAAATAACCGTAAAACAGCTTGTTGTTCAGGTCTAATCATCGCCTGCTGCCAGGAACGTTGTAATGCCGCATTGCTGGAAAAATCCAGTGCTGAAATAAAATGCTCGCCAATACGCTCATTAAGCCGCAGTAGGAAATCTATTTTCCGCGGGAAATGGTGGCTCACCCCAGTACGGCTGATGCCCAGCGCATCGGCCAGGGTGGAATAGGACATGGTTTCGAAGCCAATGGTCAGAATTTGACGGAATGCTTCATCCATGATCTGCTGAATGGTAAGTTCGGTCTGAGCCTTGGATCGCTTCGCCATGTGTTGTCCTCCGGTGAAAAACTCCTGTTAACCGCACAAAAGCTTACCAAAGGAATATCCTGATAGCTCGCACCAAAACCGCTTGATGGCGCGGTTTTTAAGATCTGTTCAGGGCAGATTCAGTTACCTGAACCGTTGATGAACTTTGTGGCCACATGCGTTGCTGTTGTAACCAATGTTCAGCCTCTGTGGCCCCCATCAAGCGTACCAAGGTCGGCTTTAATACCGCTCCCAACGCGGGGCGACGCCAAAACATGTAATCGGGTAACGGCAACACACTACCGGCACCAAACACCCGTTGCAACAGGCTGGAAAACTCGGCTATCGCGTCTTTATCGTAACGCTGTAAATTGGGGAAGAAATCACTAACAAAATCGGCATAGGAAGGAAAAGTGGCAATTTGCGCTGCGCTATATCGTGTCAATATCGGCAACAGATATAACGAACTCCAGTGTGACAGATTATTAATATCGGAAATTACTCCAAGATTGCGACGATCATACTGCTGCCAAGCCAGCGCCAGATTGCCGCTGTTTCTGGCACTGCGCCACACCATATAACAGTCTGCCAACCACTCGTGTTCCAATGGTGTCAGTTGCGCAGGCAACACGGTTCCCTGCAGTCGGTGGATTTCCAGATGCCCTAACTCATGCCACAACGTCAGCAAAGGTTGCTGTTGCAGCGGCAACTGATACACTCTGCCATTCCATAGTGCACTTTGGCTATCAGCCAACTGTTGTGGCGCCCACAGCACAATACCTGCAACACGGGAATCAGAGACGGGAATTGCCATTGCCGCCCGCAAGGCTAACGCATCACTATAGCGAGTAGCATCACTCGGGAGTTGCTGACGTACCGCTAATGGTAGCCAGCTCAAACACTGGTTGATAGCTGCTGGTGGACATACCAGCGCTTGTTTTGGTCCGACATCGGCCCAAAACAACGCAGAGGCCAGCAAGCCGACCAGGATCATGGTTTGTCCATGATCCGTTGAATAATGGCAGTGGTGGAAATCCCATCCTCAAACCCCAGCACCTTAACGCTACCACCCGCCGCGATCACTTCTTTACCGCCAGCAATTTCTTCGACCCGGTAATCGCCGCCCTTGACTAACAAATCAGGCAACAGACGCGCAATAATCCTTTGCGGCGTATCTTCGCTGAAAGGCACAACCCAATCTACCGAAGCTAAGCCCGCAAGCACTGCCATGCGGCGATTGATATTATTGACCGGACGTCCCTCACCTTTCAGGCGCCGCACAGAATCATCATCATTAACAGCAACAATCAGTCGGTCACCCAAGGCCCGCGCCTCTTTCAGATATGACACATGCCCAGCGTGCAAGATGTCAAAGCAACCGTTGGTCATCACCACTTTTTCTCCGCGCAGCCGCGCCTGCTCCAGCGCGTAAGCCAGCTGTTCTTCCGTGACGACACCAAAACCTGATTCACCATGATGCAATGATAACGCTTCAATAAGCTCAATACGGCTGACTGTAGACGTGCCAAGTTTGCCCACCACCACCCCAGCGGCGGTGTTGGCAATGGCACACGCCTGTGGCATTTCGCTACCTGCGGCCAAGGCACTAGCTAACGCAGAGATCACCGTGTCACCGGCGCCAGTCACATCGTAAACTTCTCTGGCAACAGTTGGGATATGCAGCTCATCGCCGCTGCTAGTAATAAGTGTCATGCCCTGCTCGGAACGAGTCACCAGCATGGCTTCCAACTGATAAGTCGCAATCAGTTCGTGAGCTTTGCGCACAAGTTCAGCTTCTGAACTAACAGGGCCGGCTACCGCTTCAAACTCACTCATATTGGGAGTTATTAGCGTGGCCCCTTGGTAGCGAGAGAAATCACTGCCTTTGGGATCGACCAACACCCGCACCCCTTTGGCTCGCGCCAATTGAATAAACTGTCGTGGATCGCCAATAGCACCTTTCGCATAATCTGACAGGATCACTATGTCACAGCTATCCAGCTGTGCCGATGCAGCGGCCAACAACTGCTGGCTTTGCTGAGCAGTGAAAGTCTCTTCAAAATCAAGCCGAATAAGTTGCTGATTGCGACTAAGAACCCGCAGTTTGGTAATTGTGGGTTTATCTTGCACCTGCAACCATTGCGGCTGCACTCCCTGAGCCTTCAGCCCATGGGATAAGGCAGTAGCTGCATCATCGTTACCGACAATACCACACAAGGTGACCTGACCACCCAGTGCGGCAATATTTAGCGCCACGTTGGCAGCACCACCGGGTCGGTCTTCCAATTGATTAATCTTAACCACAGGCACGGGTGCTTCTGGAGAAATACGGCCCGTTGGCCCTGTCCAATAGCGATCCAGCATTACATCACCCACAACCAGCACTCGCGCTTTCTCAAAAGGTGGCAGTGTCACTTTCATCTGCTGCTTATCCAAGTCTTGGCAAAATAAAGCCGATTGTACCTAATTTTCCGCAAGAATTGCGTTAGAATACCGACTAATTTTTTGTAAACTTTTGGGGTTCTCGTGGTAGAAAAAGCACAGTTTTCGGCTTATTTGTTACATCCCAGATACTGGTTATTGTGGCTCGGTATCGGCGTAGCAAAACTCACCAGTATGTTGCCAATGCACTGGCAGATGGCGCTAGGAGCCGCCATTGGTCGGCTAGCAATGAAACTAGCAGGTAGCCGGGTGGCTACCGCTAGGCGCAATCTGGAACTGTGTTTCCCAGAAAAATCGGCAGCGCAACAGCAGCAATTACTGCAGCGTAATTTTGAAGAGACCGGCAAGGCAATTTTTGACACGATAAATGCTTGGTGGTGGAGTGATGCCCGCATTCAGCAACATATGCAGATCAAAGGGCAAGAGTATGTGCAGCAAACCCTAGATGCTGGGCAGGGTGTTATTCTGTTTGCAGTACATTGCCTACCGCTGGAAATGGGGGCCCGTATATTTGGCCAGTTTAATCCTGGCGTTGGGGTATACCGACCACACAATAACCCTTTAATGGAATATTTACAGGTGCGAGGCCGTCTGCGCTCAAATAAGGCGTTGATCCCGAAACGCGACTTGCGTCAGATGGTGCGTTGTCTACGCAATCCTGATGTTATCTGGTACACCGCCGATCAGGATTTTGGCCGTTCTAGCGCGGTATTTATTCCCTTTTTTGCCGTCAAAGACGCAGCAACGATTACTGGCGGCACCACACTCGCCAAATTGGGCAAAGCCAGAGTCTTACCTTTCTTTGTTGAGCGAAACGATGACGATGCAGGTTACACCATTGAAATTAAAGCACCTCTGGAAAACTTCCCAGGTGAAAATGAACTGCAGGATGCTATCCGAGGCAACCATATTATTGAAGAGCTGATAGGCCGTAATATTCCTCAATACATGTGGCTGCATCGACGCTTTAAAACTCGGCCAGAGCCCACAGACCCATCGTTGTACCAGTAACTATTAGGCAAAAACACCAGATCAGAAACAACGGTGCCTTAGATGCCGTTGTTAAAGATCTGGCGTAGGTAGACGAATACCAACGCGCATCACCTGTCCATCCTGCACATCCGCCACAATCCAACCAATCCCTTGCCAAGTAAATTGATCCCCAATCACAGGAGAACTGCTCAATTGCTCGTGCACTAGGTCATCCACGCTCATACCGATATGGGCGTCATCCAGCGTGAAACCATAAATTGGGGCCATATCCGCCAATTGTACATCCATCGCAATAAAGAAATCCCCGAAAAAACGCGGCAGATCTTGCTTTTGCGGCGCTTCACTGAACAACTGGCTGAGCGGTCCCAGATCCTTTTCCTGTGCCAATACACACAGAATATCATCGGCTTCCAGCCGCGTACTGCCTGACGGATGCATTAGCTCATGTTGCCGAAAAACCGCTGCAATACGGGTTCCGTTCGGCATCGCCAGATGGCGCAACGGCTCACCAATACACCACTTGTTGGCACTGAGCCGATAGACAAAAATTTCCCATTCGCTGGTCGGATATATCTCAATACCTGAACGAGATATTGGTTCAGGCTTTGGCGGTAATTCAATTTTTGCCATGCGAGCGGCGGATGTCAGTGTACTGCCCTGTAATAACAACGAGACCAATACCACGAAAAATGCCAGATTAAAGTACAACTGCGCATTAGGCAGCCCCGCCATCATAGGGAACACCGCCAGAATAATCGGCACAGCGCCCCGCAACCCGACCCAAGAGATGAAATGTAATTCTCGCGGCTGGAAACTACGAAACGGCCACAAACTTATCCATACCGCGATGGGCCTGGCAATAAAAATCATGCCGAAGGCCAACAAGAGCCCAGGCAACCAGATATCCGTTAGCTCAGAAGGCGTCAGTAACAGCCCTAACACGAGGAACATGCCAATCTGCGCCAGCCAAGTCATACCATCCAGCACGTTGAGAATCGAATGTTTGCCTCGAGTCGCACGGTTACCAAGCAATAGCCCAACCAGATAGATGGATAAAATGCCACTGCCACCGAGCGCGTTTGAAATGGCGTAGACGATTAATCCACCACTCAAAACTAAGATCGAATATAAGCCATCGGCTAATTGGGTACGGTTCACCGCCAGCCAGATCAACCAGCCACCACCGAATCCAAATAAAGCACCAAAACCAAACTGCTTGACAAAATTCAGCGCCAAAAATCCTGCGGATACACCTTCTTTATTCACATTGGCTAGAATGGCGATCAGCGTGACCGTAAGAAATACCGCCATCGGGTCGTTACTACCGGATTCAATCTCCAGTGTTGCGCCAACACGCTCGTTGATGCTGCGCCCTTTCAACAGACTGAACACTGCCGCCGCATCGGTAGATCCAACAATGGCGCCTACCAGTAATCCCTGCAAAGGTTGTAGATTAAACAACCACGCCGCCAACATACCAGTAAGCCCGGTCGTTACCACCACGCCCACTGTCGCCAGAGACAGTGCGGGCCATAAAGCCACCCGAAAACTCGCCACACGGGTGCGCATACCACCGTCGAGCAAAATAACCGCCAACGCCAAATTACTGATCATGTAAGCAGTGGAGTAATCATCAAAGACGATACCCCCAGGACCATCTTCTCCGGCCAAAATTCCGACTGCCAGAAACACGACCAGAATTGGGATCCCAAGGCGCGACGAGACCGGGCTGACCAAGACACTAATCGCCGTGAGTAGAGCACCAATGAGAAAAATACTGTTGATCGTGTTTGCGTCCAAAACGCCCTCCTTTTCCCACACATTCAGCCCGATATTAACCCGCAAAAGGTCACTTTCGATGACGTTGTGGCGCATTGAATATGACTTGAAAGACTATATCATGCCGCAATAATAACTTTCAGTTATTAAAATGATTTTTTCTGCAGATTTTTCATTATCCAGCGCAGATAGTTGTCTTTATCGATACAAACATTGTAATTTTTCACAGTTTTTTCGCAAATTAGGTAGTTAACATCCATTAACGATATTTTAGTGATGTTTCAATGTCCGTTGGTAGTCACTGATGCTGTACATAGAATATCTGCCGCAACCTCTGTAGTTTCCCCTAGAATTTCACTAAAATGCCTCGCCCGGTTGAAATTCCATAATAAATAGGGAAGGATCCCCGCTTCGGGTTGTAAAAATCAGCGATTACTTTCAGCAGGTGAAAACCAAAAATCCTATGCGTAATTTGTTTTGTACTGCCCTGTCACTGGGCCTGATGATATTTTGTGTCAATGCAGTAGCGCTTGAGTATAAGCTACCTGCAGATGGCAGTCGTCTTATCGGTCGTAATGAATATTATGTTGTTCCCGATAAAAAAATGACCCTTGAAGGGATTGCCGCTGATTTCCAGTTAGGGCTTACCAACATGCTGGAAGCCAATCCTGGGGTAGATCCTTTTCTGCCACTGCCGCGTAGCACTTTGTTAATCCCGCATAAACTGATCCTGCCAGATGCCCCCATGGAAGGCATAGTGATCAACGTGGCAGAAATGCGCCTTTATTACTATCACAAAGAGCGCAATACCGTAGAAGTATTACCCATCGGTATTGGTCAGTTAGGTAAAGATACACCAGAAAATTGGGTCACTAAGGTACAACGCAAGAAAGCTGGCCCCACCTGGACGCCCACCGCTGCCATGCGTAAAGAGTACGCAGCGAAAGGGGAAACTTTACCGCCGGTATGGCCAGCAGGCCCAGATAACCCCATGGGACTCTATGCACTTTATGTTGGCCGCCTCTATGCGATTCACGGTACCAACGCCAGTTTTGGTATTGGTTTACGCGTAAGCCACGGCTGTGTGCGACTGCGCAACAACGATATCGAACATCTGTTTAAATCTGTTCCAGTGGGTACCCGTGTGCAGTTTGTCAACCAACCCATTAAAACATCTCTGGAACCCGATGGCAGTCGCTGGTTAGAGGTACATAATCCGCTGTCACGTACGGAAGCGGAATTCAACTCGGCAGAACCAACAGTATTGCAGTTAACCCCAAAAATCAGCCGGTTTATTGCCCAGCATGATACCGACTCTCTGGTGTTAAAAAGAGTGTTGGATGATCGCAGCGGTATTCCCATCCGTATCAATCCTTAAACTTGCCTAGAGCACGCCCGCTAAATGCGGGCGTTTTTATGCACATAAGGCAGTGATGAACTGCTGCATCACCGCGCTGTTCGCAAGGATACGCCGATCAAAATTGGCTTTGGCTGGCGTTTCGCTACAAGCACCATTCTTGGCACCACTGCGCACCAACCAGGCTTCAAATGAACTATCAAAATGGTTAAATATAATCCCTTCCTGTACGGGACAACCGTCGATAGCCGTCGCTTCGGTGATCGGGAAATAGTTTGCCAATGCTGACAATAATCCTTGGCTAAAGGCACCAGGCTGTTGCCTAGGTTCAAAAGCATACAGATAAGTTTGTTGTGACAGTACATCTTCATGGCAAGTGAGGATACCGTCGCGGCTGGCCGCTTGTAGTAATTGTCCGTGCGCCAACAGCAACTTTCCTTCCACGGAAGGTTGTGCACCATCACCTACCGATAGATAACCACGATTGGGATTATCCCCAAACCGATTAAATCGATGGCCCTTACTGAATCCCGTGGGATTGGCCAGTGGTAATAGCGTTAGGTTCACTTGGTCGAACAGCGCTTCTGACAACTCCGACATGAAATGCAACATGCCCCAAGGGCCAGCCGCTTCCTCACCATGGAAACCACTACTGATCAATACCGATGGTAGCCCGGCCCTGGCAGATGGCGATTGCCACAACTGCAGCGGCCAACCATCAATATGCCCAAGCACTCGAGGTTTTAGCCTTAGTCGAGTGGTTTCTTGCAACAACTGGCGTTCAAATTGCTCGATATCATTGCTGTAACATGCAAATATTTCCGAATGCCAGCGAAATGTTTCAAAAGGGGAACGGCTGTTCATACACATCCTTGGTTATTGCCGCCATCATTGACCCGCTGATGACTGAGCATCATTCGATTGCAGCACCTGCGCATAAATCTCGCTGACCTGCTTAACCTGAGGCGCCACGTCTGCCACAGCCAACTGGCCCGGCTTTCCGGCAAGTGTCAGTCGATGGTTATCATCACGCAACTGACAATATACCTGGGTCAACAATTGTGCAGTCATAGTAGGCAACAGTTCTAGATCGGCCAAGACTTCAAATATTCGCACATTGTCTGACCACATACACAGTTCAGGATGCTCATGAGCATGAGCCAGCACCAGGAATTGGGCGATAAACTCAATATCCGTGATACCTCCCGCACTCTGCTTGAGGTCGAACATTCCAGATGGCGCCTTTAACAGATGCTCGCGCATCTTCTGTCGCATCTCCCGAACATCGCGCGCCAGTTGCTGCGGCTCTCTGGGTTGCTGCAATACCTGATTACGGATTTCCACAAAACGCTGCGCCAGACTGTTATCACCATAAATAAAGCGGGCGCGCACTAATGCCTGATGTTCCCAAGTCCAAGCTTCATTAAACTGATAATCGGAGAATGCCTCAATACTGCTGACCAGCAGACCCGATGCGCCGGAAGGCCTTAATCGTAAATCGACATCATACAAGGTGCCGGAAACCGTGCGAGTGGTAAACAGGTGTTGGATCCTTTGTGCCAGTTTCACATAAAAATGCCCGACATCCAGTGGCCGCTCACCATTGGTAACCGTGCCGCTTTGACCATGATGCAGGAAGACTAAATCCAGATCTGAACCATAACCCAGTTCAATGCCACCTAGTTTACCGTAACCCACCACCGCAAAGCCGGTTTGCCCCGATGCCAAGCCTACAGGCGCACCGTGACGCGCAGTCACCTGTTGCCATGCCTGTTGTACCACTTGCTCAATAATGGCTTCAGCAAGGAAGGTCAGATGATCACTGACTTCCATTATCGGCAGTACGCCGGTGACATCTGCAGCAGCAATCTTCAGTTGCTGTGACAGTTTGAACTGCCGCAATGCTTCCATCTGCTGTTCCAGATCATCTTCGGGGATGCGCAACAGATACTGACGCAGCTCACTGGCATAATCATCTAATGAGGTGGTGTTATATAACTGCGCCGGATCAATCAGTTCATCCAGCAGTACCGGGAAACGTGCCAATTCGGAGGCTATCCAAGGGCTGGCAAGGCACAAGCTGATCAACTGCTGTCGCGCTCCAGGATTTTCGTACAATAATTCCAAGTAGGTAGTGCGGGTGAGAATTTGCTCCAACACGCCTAACACCGGTTTCAATGCCTGCGATGGCAACGGTTGCAAGCCGATCTCTTCCAACAGCTTCGGCATCAGTTTATCGAGCGTTTCACGACCTCGCGGACCGATGGTGCGATGACTGATGTTGTCACACCAACTGCGCAATAACGGGGCAAAATCTGTATCTTCGATACCATGCTCGGCCAACATGGCTTGTGCTAACTCTGGGGTCTGACAACTCCATAGCTGTACAGTCCAGCAATCATTAACCACATCTTTGCTTTCTTCACCACCAACGGCGGCGCGAAAATGTCGATGGACGCTACGCATCGCCGTATTGATAGCGTCAAGCAGTTGCGCTTCCTCTGGAATATCCAGCGCATAACACAACCGCTGCCAGTCAAGCGGGTTATCAGGTAACGTCTGTGTCTGCTTATCGGCAATCGCCTGCAACAAGTTTTCCACCCGCCGCAACAGCTGATAGCTTTGTCGCAGTTCCTCAACCGCTAGGTAATCCATCTGCCCTAACTCATAGAGGGTTTTGAGCGCGGTAAACAGGTTCTGCACCCGTAGAGCGGGTTCGCGACCACCACGGATCAATTGAAAACTCTGCACCACGAATTCTACTTCACGGATCCCCCCCGCCCCGAGCTTGATATTGTCGGTAAGCTGGCGACGTCTCACTTCCTGGGCAATCAGCGCTTTCATCCGCCGCAAAGAATCTATTGCCGAGAAATCGATGTAACGCCGGTAAACAAAAGGGCGTAACAGATCATGCAGCTGATCGGAGAATCGATTCCAAGGCCCCAACGCCCGTGCCTTAACCATGGCATAGCGTTCCCACTCACGCCCTTGCTCCTGATAGTAGTCTTCTAGGGCACTGTAACTAACCACTAATGGCCCACTATCACCGTAAGGCCGCAAGCGCATATCGACCCGAAACACAAAACCATCAGCGGTCACCTGACCGAGCAGATTCACCAACCGTTGCCCCATACGGATAAAAAACTGTTGGTTATCCAGAGTACGTCTACCGCCTTGAGTTTCACCGTGTTCCGGGAAGGTAAAAATTAAATCGATATCGGAGGAAAAATTCAGTTCACGCCCGCCAAGTTTTCCCATTCCCAGGATCATCAAGGGCTGTGGCTGCCCCTGTTTGTCACAGGGCGTGCCAAGGGCACGACACATCTCATCATATAACCAGTCACGTGCCGCAATGATTAACGCTTCTGCCAGCACTGACAGATCCAACAACGATGACTCAAGCGCTGCTCGCCCCATAAAGTCACGCCAGGCCAGACGGGTCATCTGCTTGTTGCGATACAACCGCAGAATATGCTTCGCCTGCTCCTCATCGGTGATGTCATGCAGCAACTGCTGCAATTGCTCACCAAAAAATTGCCGCTCAGGCTTGGCAAAGTCCTCCGTAAAAAACTCGGACAGCCACTCGGGATGACGACATAGTTGTTCCGCCACAAAATCGCTTAGCCCCAAGACTTGCTTTAGTTCGTGCCGTTGTTCTGGGGTCAACCCTGTCTCTAAGTCCGGCCAGCGGCTTTGTAACTGTTGCAGCTGTTTATCTGCAACCTGTTCGAGAAGTGGATGAAAAGGCTTTAATTCGCCTGTGGTTGTCCCCATATTGCTCCCAGTGTATGAAATTGAATTCGACATATTATGTCAAAGGTGTTATAGATAATCCCATTGTGGCTTGCCCCACGCAAGCGAACCGTAATCTTTGCGGCAAGGTACTGTTAATATACGGAATTGCCTCGTGCACAGATTACACCAACTTGACGGTCCGGCCTATGCTCCCGGTAAATTCCGCGACAACGCCGGCCGAACAGCTAATGATGGAGAAAACATGGCAGGGATACTCACCCGTATTGTCACAGTGCTCATGTTGTTGTCTCTCACCGCCTGCGGTGATGACCGCCCCGAACAGATAGCCCAGCTACAACAACTCGACAGCCAGAGACTACAGAAGTTATCACAGCAGTTGGACAACGGACAGATACGCAACGCCATGCTGTTAACCCAATATACTCGGATACTCGCATCTGAACGGCCCGACCTGCAACCGCTGATGACAGAAATGGCCAAAGACGGTGGCAGCAGTGGCCCTATGTTCAGTTCTCTGAAACAGCGGCTGCAAGATGCTGGCAGTGTCAGTAACTTTCCCGGTCTGGATGAGCAGTTGCAGGAGCTGAAAAATATCTTTCAGGCAACCGATCCAAGCCAGTACAACGACATGCTATCCGATCAGGTGAATGTGGTTGCCGATATGTCTAACGGTAAGCTGGCGCGGGTCAATGCTGTCAGCAAAGAAACCTCGACCGTTGCCAACAATGCGCAAAACTTCGGCCCTGGCAGTCAGTTGGTGGGCAATCCGGCATATGGTCACTGGGCTAGCGGTTCCAATGGCACTTCGTTTTGGGAGTGGTATGGCATGTATGCCATGTTCTCCAACCTCTTTAACCGCCCGATTTATTACGACAACTGGTCACGCGCCCGCGATTACAGCTATTACAATGATGTCGGCCGCTACCGCTACACTTCGCCCAAACAAGCCAGTAGCCAGGATCAGCTGTATCAACGCACGAAAAAACGCTTCGATTCACAAGGGAAACGTTTCGACAGCCCCTATGCAAAGTCGCGCACCGGCTCAACAGCGTTGTCACGGCAAAGCATCAGCACCCCCAAAAGTAGCAGTGGGAGTAGCAAGTTCCGCTCTAATTATGCCAAAGACAGCAGTTTCCGTAATTCAAGTTTCCGCACCAGCCGTGGGATCAGTCGCGGTAAGTAAACAGCAACAGTAAAGGAATCAAGATGACACTCTTTCAGGAATTCGGTATCACATCACAGCTGGCAGGTATCCTTGCCATCGATCTTGGGATTGCGGTGATCCTGCTGGCACTGATGCGTTACATGCAGGGTTGGAGCGTAAAGGTCAACAGTAATGAGGAGCTTGCCGTACGTGATAATTTTGCCTTTGGGATCAGCACTGCTGGTGCCGTGGCGGCGTTAGGCATAGTGCTTACCGGGGCCATTACCGGGGCTGCAGCACACAGCTACGTGCAAGAAGCCATTGGTATGAGCGCTTACGGCATCTGCGGATTAGTGCTGATCAAACTCGGACGCTTTCTGCATGACAAAATAGCCCTTAACCAGTTCGACAAAGATGCACTAGTGCTGAAGGGTAATATTTCGGTCGCCATTGTGGATGCCGCTGCGGCGATAGCGACAGCACTGGTGATCCGCGCCGTGTTGTTGTGGGCAGAAGACTTGACACTCAACACCTTCATCGCCATTTTTAGCGCCTTTGCAGTATCACAGTTGATGCTGGTATTGCTGACTCGCGGGCTTGAAATTGCCTATTCCCGTCGCAATCAGGGCGCATCATTACAACAAGCATTGGTGGAAGGTAACACCGCATTGGCGTTGCGCCACGCCGGCACCATGATTGCTATGGGGCTAAGTTTTAATGCCGCCAGCCACTTTATGGACTATGCGCCAACCGCCTATATCAGCAACCTGTTGGGATGGCTGCTGTTTTCTATCATTATGCTGCTGGTATTAACGTTGCTGACAAAAGTGGTGAAGTGGTTGGTGCTGGCCAAAATCGACTTATCAGAAGAGGTAGAGCGGCAACTGAATATCGGCTTGGCTTCGGTAGAAATGGCTATCAGTATTGCGGTCGCACTGATCCTAACCGGTTTGATGGCGTAAATTGTGACAACGGATACTCCAACCGTCACCCGTAATGGCCTGACCCGACTCGACGACATTCTGCTGCTGGGGATCATGGGCATTCTCGCCGCCTGTGGTCTCATATACGAATATCTGTTGTCGCATTATGCCGGGCGGATCCTGGGAGCACTGGAAGCTGCTATCTACACCATGATCGGTCTGATGATCGTCTCGATGGGATTTGGTGCCTTTGCCGCCCGCAAAATCAAATCAGCGTTTGACGGTTTTGCCAGACTGGAGCTGAGTGTGGCGCTGCTGGGCTCGTTAGCCATACTCATTACTGCTGCGGTCATCGGTTTTGGCCACGAATTGCCTAAACTCATCGCCCAGACCATGGAATTACCCCCAGATCAACTGCCGGATGGCGGTTTTATCGGTAAATTTCAATCTGTCGCCGTCTACCTGCCTTATGTGTGGGGTGTATTATTGGGCTTGATGATCGGGATGGAAATCCCACTGATCGCCCGAGTGCGCCAGGCATTAAGCGATGAACATCTGCTGCACAATGCTGGCACCATTTACGGTGCCGATTACATTGGTGCGGGCATTGGTGCCGCCATCTGGGTCGCCTTTATGCTGGCGCTCGACACCCAGTTAGCGGCGGCACTCACCGCAGGCTTTAACCTGCTGGCAGGCTTACTGTTTATTTTGCGTTTCCGCGAGCGGATCCTTCATGCCAACTGGCTGTTAGCTGGGCACCTGCTGGCAACGGGGTTGTTGTTACTGCTGGCAATCAAAGGCCCTATATGGGAGCAATCGTTTAACAACCTGTTGTATAAAGACAATGTTATCTACAGCAAGGCCACGCGCTTCCAGCAATTAACATTTACTGAGCGATTAATGGGCAACCATCTGCCGCCGGTATATTCCATGTACATCAACGGCCGCCTGCAATTTTCCTCAATTGACGAACACATCTATCACGCCTATCTGGTACATCCGGTACTGGCGGCTAGTGCCCGCCATGACAAAGTGCTAGTGATTGGTGGCGGTGACGGCTTAGCACTGCGGCAAATCTATAAATGGCAGCCACAACAAGTGACATTATTGGATCTGGATAAAGAGGTGGTCACCCTATTTAAGAATCCACCAAGTGAGATGCCAAAACGGCTGGCTCATGCATTATTGGCCTTAAACGGTAATGCCTTTAACGATCCGCGAGTACAGGTGATGTTCAATGATGCCTTTAATGGTGTTGATACACTGATCCAACAAGGACGTAAATACGATGCCATTATTGTAGATCTCCCGGATCCATCTCATCCCGATCTCAACAAGCTGTATTCCGACCTGTTTTATCGCAAGCTAGCACAGTTGCTCAGTGCCGATGGCGCGATCGGAATCCAGTCAACATCCCCCTACCACGCCACCAAAGCGTTTATCTCTATTGGTAAAACCTTGGCATTGGCAGGCTTCAAAGTCGATCAGTATCATCACAATGTGCCCAGTTTTGGTGAATGGGGCTGGAGCATTGGCACCCTTACTGGCAAAGATGCGCGCAGTCGCCTACAAACATTGCAGACACTACCGGTAGATGATAGCTGGCTGACTCCGGGTCTTATCCGAGCAGCGTTTGAATTTCCGAAAAATTTTTACAGTAAAAATGATCAGGTTCAGGCGAATACCATAGGCTCATTGCAGTTGTATCATTACCATCTGCAAGCTTGGAGCGACAGTCAGGGCGTCGCCACTTTTTAACGCGAGATAATACTTGACATAATATGTCCCGGTGTTATCTTTAATCACGGACATAATATGTCAGCGAGGACAATAATGAATATTCACACTATTGCCAACCACCTGAATGGACTTGGCGACAATAGCTCAACCGGACAGCGGTTCGATTGTTATCCCATTGATGGGGATGTGGAAGTTTTGCAAGTCAACGTGGTAGGCCGTGAAGAGATCCCGATTTTCGTGTCTGCAACCGAGAATCAAATCCTGTGCATCAGCTACCTCTGGGGAGAAGATGAAGTGGTACAGGAAAGCCGCACTGAAATGTTCGAAACCATGTTGGGGTTGAACATTCCAATGCCACTGTCATCTTTCGCCAAGATTGATGACAAATATGTATTGTTTGGTGCTCTGTCGCTGGATGCCAGCATGCTGGAGATCGAGCAAGAGCTGTCGGTACTGTCAGACAACTGTCTGGAAGTGATCGACGAAATGGCCGACTATTTGAAATAAGGAGCCTACTCATGGGTATTTTGAATAAAATTCTGACAGCCTTCCGTGGCGGTGCCACTGAAATCGGCCAAAACATCGTAGATGCCAATGCCACCCGTATCTTTGAACAGGAGATCCGTGACGCAGAAAAACATCTGACCAAAGCCAAGCGCGAACTGACTGACGTGATGGCCAAAGAGATGCAGGCAGCACGCGAAATTGAACGCTTAAAACGCACCATTGCAGAGCATGAAGGTTATGCCACGCAAGCGCTAGAAAAACACAATGAAGCGCTGGCGTTGGAAGTCGCGCAGAAGATTGCCGAACTGGAACAGCAGTTAGAAGAACAACAGACTGCCAATGCCAGCTTCAGCGACCATGCCGCGCGGTTGAAAGATCTGGTGAAAAAAACCGAACGGCAGTTGGCGGATTATCAGCGGCAGTTATCGATGGTGAAAACCACCGAGAGCGTGCAGAAAGCGACCGCGTCTATCACCGACTCATTTGCTTCCAGCAACTCAAAACTGCTCAATGCCAAAGATTCACTGGAACGCATTAAAGCGCGTCAGCAGCAGTTTGATGACCGTTTGAAAGCGGCAGAAGAACTGGAAACTGAAAACAGTGATAAATCACTGAAAGCCAAGCTGGCAGAAGCCGGTATCGGTGAGCAGAAAACCTCTGCTAACGATGTACTGGAACGCCTGAAAGCCAAAAAAGGCTCATAACTCATGAGCTTTATCGGTAAGTGGTTTGGCAAAGAAGCACCGGTGACACGTCAGCTCACACAGCCGATGGATCTGCGTGTAGGCGATATGGTCACGCTGGATGATAGTTTCGCCCTGCCCCCGCAGTTGCGGGGGCAACAATTCAGGGTAGAAGCCATCAATACCTACGAATATGAACATAGCCAAGAACCTGAGTTTGTGCTCAAAGGCAACTCGGGTGATGCCGTTTATATGGGGCTGGAACAGGATGACGAAACTTGGTTGGCATTTTCCATCAAGCTGCATCGCTCACAAGTAGAAGCATTGTTTGACCTAGACGCATTTGCTGAAATCTTTGACGAGCCCGGTAAAGCCACTCTTCGCACATTGCCGCTCACGGATGCCACAGAACCCTATGCACAGTGGTTGGCTGACGAATATCATCAGGTTACCTTTGCCCAATTCGGATATTTTCATCGACAAGATTATCGTCATGGTAAACCGTCGCAATTTATGGAAAATAACCCAGGTGACGCATTTGAAGCCTACGAGTTATTGGATGGTGACGAAAGCAGAGCAGTCGATATTGAAGTCTATCAAGACGGAGATACCGACGTGTTGCTGACCCTTTACCGCCCGTTATCAGATATTTGTGAATATTGGCCAGGAGAGTAGTGCCAGATGAGTAAAAACCACCCGTTTCCAGAGAAATGGCTGCAAAACCAAAAAGCTGCCAAAGCAACACAGGTAGCGTTTGACCTGGATGAGCGCTTTCAGTACTCCATCCGTAAAGCCGCCCTGGATACGGGCGTAAGCCCATCTGATCAAATCCGCATGATCCTCGGACTGAGCGTGGCTAAAAGGCCTAAACGACCACGGCTGACTGTTTCATTGAGCGCCGAAGATTATGTACAACTAGCAGAAAAATACGGTTTACCACCAGAATCTCAGCTGGAAATCAAACGGCGGGTACTGGAAGATCTGGTTAACTTTGTTGACGATAAGTCGTAATCCAGACATTTACAGGGCGCGGTAACTTTTCTACCCTGTTGTTACCGCACAGATTTTCCCCTGGAATCGCGCATGAAATTGAAAGGACGCTGGGCTAACAATATTCAGTTGTCGCCATTCGAACTGGTGATGATGCTGCTATCGCTGTTTTCAGTGGTGTTGATCCTGTGTATGGCGTTACTGCCAATGGACAAGGAAACCCGTAAACTACTGTTTTTTATTGACACCAGTATCTGTTGCATCTTCCTGATCAATTTTTTCGTTGGTCTGCTAAGGTCTGATAACAAATCATTGTTTTTAAAAGAACACTGGATCGATTTTGTCGCCAGTATTCCCGCCATAGAACCCTTGCGCTTTGCCCGACTATTCCAGATTTTACGGGTTATCCGGCTGCTGCGGATGAGCCGCTCTATCTTGGGCTCACTGTTAAAACAGCGGCGTCAAACAACATTGGCCAGTCTATTGCTGGCGATGGTTACCATCGTGGCATTTGCTTCAGTGCTGATATTGTTGGTAGAAAACGGCGAACCCGGTGCCAATATTAAAACTGCGGAAGATGCCATCTGGTGGTCATTGGTGACTATCTCAACCGTTGGTTATGGTGATTTTTATCCGGTCACCACCGTTGGTCATGTGATTGGCGGGTTGGTGATCCTCTGCGGCGTCAGCTTTTTCGGCGTGATATCCGGTTATATGGCGTCCCTGTTCGTCGCGCCAGACGAACAGGAAAATTTGGAAAACCAACGACAAGCATTCAAACACCAGCTTGATGATGTCCTGCAGCGAATGGAACATAACCAGCAGCAGATGTTGCAGGAGATCACTGCCCTCAAACAACAACTGACAGCGCAGCAGCATAAATAAGGCGGCAACCTGCCGCCTCGCTGATTCAACGCCAATAAGGTGTCTGCCGCAACGCATCTCGGCACAACCGTTCAATCGATAAACCCAAACCATGCTGTATGTCATTTAATGCAGCGGTAGCGGCAGGCAGCAACTGCGTAGCACGGCGACAGGCACCGAGCAACACTATTTGTTGGTTCACATCCTGCCACTGTGTATAAAATTTATCGCGTGCAGCTTTGGGGTACAAATGACCAAAAACCACCCCAAGTAAGTGCCCTTGTTCCAGTACATCGGCTAACGCAAGATACTGCGCTGTTGCCTCCCCTTTTGCCGACATGAACGCCTGCAACTGCTGCCAGAAGCCTTCCAACAATTTACCGCTGACGTTCGGTAAATCCTCGGTGACTGACGGCAACACCTGTCGCCGTTGCAAGTCGAATAACAGCTGGACCAGTGCCAACTGCAACACGCCGTAGCGACTGTCCTGCCATAATGCTTGTAAGTGTCCCGCAAAATCCAGCTGTTGCAGCGACGCCTGCGCCAAGAAGGCTATCTCCTGACCTTGCCCAGCCTCTTGCAATGGCTTTGGCACAGTGCACAGATAAGCCAGTTCAAGCGCATTGTCGATAAAACACAACTGCGATTCCAACCAAGCAAAACCATTAAGGGTTAGATCGTTATGCAGGGCAAATTGTGTCAGTACTAGACGCAACAGGCGCACACAATCACGCAGTTGCTGCCATAATACTGCTTGCTGCACAACGTTATCCAAGGATAGCTGTAACCATTCTTCCAACAACTGCCACCGTTCTATAGCGGTTTCAACGATAACAGTCAGACAGGCGTTAACATCTCCGCCCATAGGCAAGGGGATATCATGCAAAGTATCTAACGGCCGCGCACGCCCTTGCTGCGCTAGGCGATAGCCGCGTTGCGCTTTGCTGGCTTTTCCCAGCCGCAGCGGCAATTGCTGCGCCACTTTCTGAGCTAACGGCAAAAGGTCGGCGGCCGAACCGGAAATCAGTTCAAATTCCACCTCACATAAAGGCTCACGTTGGTTGCCAGCGGCAATCACGCCTTGGTCCAGCGCCACTTCGATAAGGCTGGCACCTTCTTGTACCCACCAGCAATGGCGCTGAAAATCGGTACTGAACAAACAGTGTAGCTGCTGTTGTAATGCCGCAATATCTTGTGTTTGCGGCCAAATCTCTGCCGGGAACAACGCTAGCTCAGGCGTTGTGCCGTTGATATCAATGTTATATTCCGGCCTAGAGTGCAGGCCTCCCACTACAGTGCCAGCGGTCTTGATAGTTTGTTCATAGTTACCGTCACAGCCGCGCACGCGCAGCCCCATATCCATTCGCCGCAATGCCAGCCCCGGCGTATCAAAATAACGGTTAGTTAATTGGCGGCAACCTTTGCTTTGACTGCCGGGAAGTTGATTAAGAAAGGTGATCAGGGGTTGCTGGTACTGTGGCAGAATGAACAACTTAAGTTCAATTTCTGTATGATTTCCGTCATTTTCCATTGGAAAAACAACCTGTTTTGTCATTAAAAATTCATCAATGCGTCATCATGAGAGCACAGTGTCACATTGCTGTCATAAAACTGTCTTAATATTTCCGCCGGGTGATATATAGCCCAATTGTATAAAAGCTGTCATATTTTCAGTGAAAACACAGTTTCAATACGCGGACGCTTAAGGTACCATTCCGCCCGCGTTTCCAATAGTGGAATGAGCTAATAGGTAAACGGCTATGCCAGTAAACTCTATTTTAGGCGTGTTTGCAAAATCGCCGATCAAGCCTCTGCAAGAGCACATCGATAAGGTTTTTGATTGTGCTTCGCTGCTGGTCCCTTTTTTTGAAGCAACGTTCGCAAAGGATTGGGACAGTGCTGTTGCCATCCGGAAGAAAATTAGTCAGGAAGAAAAAGACGCTGACAATCTGAAACGTGAAATACGTCTCACCCTCCCCGGCGGTTTATTTATGCCGGTTGAACGTACTGACCTGCTGGAACTGTTAACCCAACAGGACAAAATCGCCAACAAAGCCAAAGACATTTCAGGCCGCATCATCGGCCGTGAATTATTGGTTCCTGAAGTCATCCAGACCCCTTTCCTCGCATATCTGCAACGTTGTCTCGATGCAGTAGCGTTGGCCAAGGAAGCCATTAATGAACTGGACGATCTGCTGGAAGCGGGATTTCGTGGCCGCGAGGTAGATCTGGTAGCCAAGATGATCAGTGAACTCGACGTGTTGGAAGAAGACACCGATGAGTTGCAGATCCAGGTGCGTCGACAGTTATTCGCCATTGAATTGGAGTTAAACCCCATCGACGTCATGTTCCTCTACAAAATTATTGAATGGGTAGGAGACCTGGCAGATCTTGCCGAGCGTGTAGGTTCCCGCCTCGAGCTGATGCTGGCTCGCGTCTAATAATAAAAGGTATACAAGGTTATACAGCATGGTTGATGTATTAATCACTAGCGGGCCCTGGCTTATAGGTACCGCGGCCGTTTTCGGCTTTCTGATGGCTTGGGGCATCGGGGCCAACGATGTAGCCAACGCGATGGGTACTTCGGTAGGGGCTAACGCCGTTACCATCAAACAGGCAATTTTTATTGCCATGATCTTCGAATTCGCAGGTGCGTATCTGGCTGGCGGTGAAGTGACCAGCACCATTCGCAACGGGATTATTGATCCTTCCTATTTTACGGAAGTACCTGAGTTGCTGGTATATGGCATGATTGCCTCACTATTGGCCGCCGGTATCTGGCTGGTGGTGGCGTCGGCCCTTGGCTGGCCGGTGTCGACCACCCACTCCATCGTCGGTGCCATCATTGGTTTTGCGGCGGTGGGAGTGGGCCCGGACTCGGTAGCCTGGAGTCAGGTCACCGGTATCGTAGGTTCCTGGATAGTCACCCCCGCCATCTCTGGCTTTATCGCCTTCTGCATTTTCCAAAGCGTTCAAAAACTGA
This sequence comes from Shewanella fodinae, assembly GCF_014651955.1. GTDB lineage: Bacteria > Pseudomonadota > Gammaproteobacteria > Enterobacterales > Shewanellaceae > Shewanella > Shewanella fodinae. The sequence goes on from NZ_BMXW01000015.1 coordinate 82,532, forward strand.
TATTCAACACTGACAACCCACTAGCGAATGCCAAACGTTATGTGCCTTTTTACATGGCGTTTGCGGGCTTTGTGATGTCACTGGTGACGATTACCAAAGGGCTTAAGCATGTAGGTTTTAAAGTCTCGACCGGAGAAGCTTACATGCTTGCAATAGTGATTGCAGTGCTCATAGGTATCGCCGGTAAAATTGCCATCTCCCGCTTGCATCTCTCCAGTACCCCCAGCAAACAGACCAACTTTAATAACGTTGAAAAGGTGTTTGCCATTCTGATGTTGATGACTGCGTGCTGTATGGCGTTTGCACATGGTTCTAACGATGTTGCTAACGCTATCGGCCCATTGGCTGCCGTGGTCTCCGTCGTCAACAGTGGCGGTATTATCAGCGCCAAGTCACCGCTGATTTGGTGGATCCTGCCGTTGGGTGGACTGGGTATTGTGTTGGGTCTGGCGATTTTTGGTAAACGGGTTATGCAAACAATAGGCAAGAATATTACGCATCTGACACCCAGCCGTGGTTTTGCTGCCGAGTTAGCGGCTGCCAGCACTGTGGTGATTGCTTCTGGTACAGGTTTACCAATTTCCACTACCCAAACCTTAGTGGGCGCGGTACTTGGCGTGGGAATGGCCCGTGGTATTGCTGCGATTAATATTGGGGTGGTGCGTAATATTGTCGTGTCCTGGGTGGTGACCTTACCAGCAGGCGCAGGATTATCTATCCTGTTTTTCTTTACCATCAAAGGTATTTTCAACTAATTTATTCCGTGCAATCTGCGGTAAATCAGCAAGATATGAGGGAAGTCAACTGACTTCCCTCTTGCATTGACAAGCACAAATCCATAGCATGTTGACAATATTCTGCGACAGAGAAGATTTACCGTGCTGAGAGTGCTGATGCTAATGGGAGCCCTGCTCCTTTCCCCTTCATTACTGGCTGATGGTCAGACCCGCTATATCTCTGATAATATTTACATTTATATTCATGGCGGTCCGGGCAGTCAGTACCGCATTATCGGCAGCATTGAAGCCGGAGAGAAGATTACGCTGATGCCGGAAACCGAAGGCGAATTTTCTAAAATTGTCGATCACAAAGGCCGTGAAGGCTGGATTCGTACCGATAAACTACAGCAACAGGTATCGATGCGCTATCGCATGGCGGATATGGAAACACAATTGGCCGCTGCGCAAACCAAACTCCAGTCAATTTCCAGCCAGAACAACAATGTCTCAGATGAGCTCGATGCTCTTCAGGCGAAACTGAGTAAAACTGAAGCAGAGTTACAAAAAGCCACTACCGAGAGAGATGCAGCACTGGCTCAGGTAGATAACATACAGGACACAGCCCGCTTCCATATGTGGCAGCAAGGCGGACTAATCGCGGCAGGAGGTCTGATCCTTGGGGTGATCCTGGTCTATCTGCCACGGCCGCAACGGCGCCGTCGTGATCGCTGGATGTAAAGCGTACAATTTTGCTGACAGGCCGCTGAATTCAAACAGCGGCCTTTCTATATGTGCAGTAACACCAATTGATAAACATACTTTTTAAACAATTGTCACATTTCATTTCCAGACAGTGCCATAGCTCACACTTTACTTGTATAATCGGCGCGCGCAAGCGCCTTCTTAATGGTATACAACAACGATAAGCGCCCTTTGCGTCTGAGATGCTCCGCAGCCCTTAACTGCCTAACCGGCTTGGATGGAAGCGATAATTATGTTTAAAGCGAGTGAAGTACTGGCTGGCTATTATGATAATGCCAATCTCGACGATCTATTTTCCGCTATCAGTGACAACTATATTGTTGACGAAGCAGAATATCTTTCCGATCTACTGAAACTTATCCCCGCTGATGATGCCACTATCGAACGTGTTACTCAGCGGGCACATGATCTGGTTACCCGAGTTCGTCAATACGATAAAAAAGGCATGATGGTTGGCATTGATGCCTTTTTACAACAATACAGCCTAGAGACACAGGAAGGGATTATCCTGATGTGCTTGGCTGAAGCGCTGCTGCGGATCCCTGACAGCGAAACCGCCGATGCCTTGATTGAAGATAAACTCTCCGGTGCCAAATGGGACCAACACCTATCAAAAAGTGATTCCGTGCTAGTCAACGCCTCAACCTGGGGACTGATGCTGACGGGCAAAATTATCAAACTGGATCGCAATATTGACGGGACACCAAGTCATCTGCTGAAACGACTGGTCAATCGCCTTGGCGAACCAGTAATTCGTCAGGCCATGTATGCCGCCATGAAAATCATGGGCAAGCAATTTGTGCTGGGACGCACCGTCAAAGAAGCGTTGAAAAACAGCGAAGCCAAACGAAAACTAGGCTATACCCACTCCTACGATATGTTGGGTGAAGCAGCGCTCACCATGCAGGACGCGCAGAAGTACTATACGGATTACTCCCACGCTATCAATGAATTAGGCGCACAAGAATATGATGAAAACGACGCGCCCAGGCCCACAATATCCATCAAACTGTCGGCATTGCACCCACGTTATGAAGTGGCGAACAAAGCGCGGGTGATGAGCGAGTTGTATGCCACGGTTATCAAACTGATAGAACAAGCGCGGGCACTAAATATAGGTATTTCCATTGATGCAGAAGAAGTGGACCGGTTGGAATTGTCGCTGCAATTGTTCCAGCAGCTGTATCAGTCAGAAGCCGCCAAAGGTTGGGGCCTGTTAGGTCTGGTGGTACAAGCTTATTCCAAACGGACCTTACCGGTACTGTTATGGATTACCAAGCTGGCAAAAACCCAAGGCGATATCATTCCCGTGCGCCTAGTAAAAGGTGCGTACTGGGATAGCGAACTGAAATGGGCGCAGCAGGCGGGTGAGCGCGGTTATCCGCTGTATACCCGTAAAGTAAATACCGATCTGTCTTATTTAGCCTGTGCCCGTTACCTGTTGTCAGCGCGTACTGAAGGCGCCATCTACCCCCAGTTTGCCACTCACAATGCCCAAACCGTGGCGGCAATCAGCGATATGGCTGGTGAACGGCAGTTTGAGTTCCAGCGGCTGCATGGGATGGGACAGGAGCTGTACGATACACTACTAGCTGAAAACCGTCAGCGGCCAGTGCGCATTTATGCACCGATTGGTGCCCATAAAGATCTGCTGCCTTATCTAGTTCGCCGTTTGCTGGAAAATGGCGCTAACTCCTCCTTTGTGCACAAGCTGGTGGATCCCAAGACCCCTATCGAATCGTTAGTCACACACCCAGTGGTAACCGCCCGCAATTACGCCTCGCTGGCCAATAACAATATCGCGCTGCCCGCAGACATATACGGGAATGCGCGCAAGAACTCCAAAGGTCTGAATATGAATATCATCTCTGAAGCCGAGCCGTTCTTCAAAGCACTCGAACCTTTCCAGCAACAACAATGGCAGGCGGGACCGCTAGTAGGCGGAGAAACCCTGGGCGGCACCCCACAACCAGTCGTTAGCCCTTATAACACTCAAGAGCAAGTGGGCACAGTCGTGTGGGCCGATAGTGCTAGTGTTAAACAAGCCATCACAAATGCGGTTTCTGCCTTTCCACAATGGTGTCGGACGCCTGTCGAAAACCGCGCTGCAGCATTGCAGAAACTGGCAGATCTGCTAGAAGAAAACCGTGAAGAGCTAATTGCTTTGTGTACCCGCGAAGCAGGCAAGAGTCTGCAAGATGGCATTGATGAAGTGCGCGAAGCGGTGGATTTTTGCCGTTATTACGCACTTCAAGCCAAAAAACTGATGGCAAAACCGGAGCTGCTGCCGGGACCAACTGGCGAATTAAATGAACTATTCCTGCAAGGTCGCGGCGTCTTTGTTTGCATCAGTCCTTGGAATTTCCCTCTGGCGATTTTCCTCGGGCAAATTGCAGCGGCACTGGCGGCTGGCAATACGGTGGTAGCAAAGCCTGCCGAACAGACCTCCATTATTGGTTATCGTGCCGTACAACTGGCTCACCAAGCCGGAATACCCGTCAATGTGTTGCAACTGCTGCCCGGTAAAGGGGCTGAAGTCGGTGCCGCACTGACAGCAGACCCACGGATTGGCGGTGTTTGCTTTACCGGTTCCACTGTAACAGCTAAGGCCATTAACCGGACTCTGGCAGAACGTGAAGGCGCCATTATTCCGTTAATCGCCGAAACTGGCGGCCAGAATGCCATGGTGGTGGACTCCACCTCGCAGCCAGAGCAAGTGGTCAACGATGTGATAGCCTCGGCCTTTACCAGCGCAGGCCAACGCTGTTCAGCATTGCGAGTATTGTATGTGCAAGAAGACATTGCAGAGCGCGTTATCGAGATCCTCAAAGGCGCTATGGAAGAGTTGACGCTTGGGCACCCAGGGGAGCTAAAAACCGATGTGGGACCGGTGATTGATGCTGCCGCCAAAGCTAACCTCAATGCCCATATTGAGCACATCAAACAGACGGGCAAACTGATCAAACAGGTTGCCCTGCCTGCGGGTTTTGAGCACGGTCATTTCGTTGCCCCTACTGCGGTGGAAATCAATTCTATCAAAGTACTGGAGAAGGAAAACTTCGGCCCGATCCTGCATGTGATCCGTTACAAAGCCAGCGAACTCCAGCAAGTCATTGATGATATCAACAGCACTGGATTTGGGCTGACATTAGGCATCCATAGCCGGAATGAAGGGCAAGCATTAGAGATTGCCGATAAAGTAAATGTGGGTAACGTTTATATCAATCGTAACCAGATTGGTGCGGTAGTAGGCGTGCAGCCATTTGGTGGTCAGGGATTATCCGGAACCGGTCCCAAAGCCGGCGGCCCACACTATCTGCCACGCTTTATGACCGAGAAAACCCGAACCAATAACATCACGGCCATTGGCGGTAATGCCACCCTGTTGTCGTTGGGTGACGCTCAGTAATTAACGATTATCGGTGATAGCAAAAGGCCACCTTCTGGGTTAATGCCGATCGCTTTAAGTAATTGAACGATCCTGAGCAGACTTCATAATCGGTCTCAACATTGTTGAGGCCGATTTTTTATGTCCGAATTTTCTAAAGAATTACAGGTTACCGCCGAGTTTTGC
>NZ_BMXW01000016.1 GCF_014651955.1 Shewanella fodinae
TTTCTTCAACAACCGTCAAGTGTTCGAGTAAGTCCATCAGGGCTGCTAATTGCGAAATGGGCAGCCATTAGATCACAGCATAGAGCTACAACTCAACACGGGCTAAAAAGTACGATCCCGCCCTGCCATATCTTGTACTGCAAATCGACCGGTAGCGATCGCGGAGGCACTTGCAAATCCAGGATCTATATATGGATAGTTATCACCATACATTCCGCCAGCAGTTGCACCAGCAGCGTATAATCCCTTAATTGGTTGTCCATTAGCACCTATAACTTGTGACTTATGGTTAATTTTCAAACCACCGCCCATATCACAAATGGTGCTATCACCCTTCATCGCATAGAATGGAGGAGTAACAATTGGCTTGAGATATTGAGGATCTTTTGCAAAATCCTTATCAATACCTTCAGCTGCCAGTTGGTTATAGCGCTTAACGGTAGCACTTAATGCTTTTTCGTCGACCCCCATTTTTTTGGCCAATTCTTCTATCGTGTCAGCTTTGAAAGCATAACCACGCTTTTGACCATCCTTGATGACTTTATCAAAATTGGTAATCTTCTGACCTCTGTCGTACATGGTGAAGTAATTGGTGTCTGAACCATTACCGAACATGAGGTCTTTGCGCTTAGTATCATCCATGATAACAAATGCTTGGTTTCCATAATTTAGGACAGCATTATTTACGATAGTAAAATCACCTGATAGCCCTTCATTAATAAATCTGCTACCACTGGTATTTACCCACAGAGAATGAGCCTTGAGCATCATATACGCATCCATCATCACTTGTGATGTATACATCTCAGCGTAAACAGTGTTGGTTGGAACAAGGCTTTCTCCAATCACTAGATCTGTGTTGGCTGTTTGGGCGCCAATATCAAGCCCCATTTTTATCCCATCACCGGTATTATGTTTTAAAGCAATAGACTTCAGAGGCGTTCCGTTGATTGACAACTGTGGTGCAAATTTTTTAAGTAATTCTACACTGTTGGCCATTGATCCTGTTGCCATCAAAACGGCTTTAGCATGAACAGTGATATCACCTTTTAAATCATTATGAGCTAAAATGCCGACAACTTTTCCATTCTTATCCAGTAACAGTTTCTTACCGGGTGTTTCGGTAAAGATTTTCCCGCCGTTCTTATCAATGATATTGGTAAGAACACCAATGGCTTGAGGGCCTGGAGCATGATCAGCATAAGTATGATAAACCCGATGACCATCTACTGTATCAGTGATCAGTGGCCCCATTGCAATACCACTATCAACCATCCACTGATAGTCGCTTGCTGAATTGTCGATGATTCTTTTTACAAGAGCTGGATTTGCTTTCCAACCAGAATAGTCCATCGTTTCCTTGAAAGATTTGTCCTTTGTTAGACCAACCATTTCTTTGTGCTGCAACGCAGTTTCTACCGCATAGGTGCCTTCAATAATGGATAGTTGACCACCTGTATTAGCTAGTTTTTCTAACACAATGGTTTTTATACCATTTTGAGAAGCATAAGCCGCAGCGGTTAATCCTGCAGTGCCAGAACCAACGATGACCAAATCTGTATTATATTCTTCATCAGCAAATACTGGGCTAGCTATCAAAGCAGTAACTGCGACAGCTAATATTCCAAGTTTCATTTAATGTCTCCCTAGTTTGCGGAAAATTCGCAAAATAAAAGTAGCTTTGATAACCCATTATTAATACCGACATAAGTCTGTGATATATATTTTATTTGAAATTTATTCATAAAAATCAAATAGATAGTTTTTTGTCTATACAAACTTATTACAAAATATGTGAACCACATATTAAAAATATGTGCAATCACATCATATTTAATTTATAAGCCAATACCAGAATATTAGAATATTTGGAAATAAACATTTAGACAAAATCATGAAGTATCTCAGCGCAAGAAAAAACCTTAAACTTAATATCATCAATGTAGAATATTAGAGTGGAATTCTTATTCATATTATTAGAAGATTTGTGTAATTTCACACTGTATGGATAGTTGTGAAATACTTCCCAACAATCAATAAGAACGGTGATATTTTTATGTCATAAATGGTGGGAGTTAGGAAACGTGCAATAAGTCCTCGCCAAGCTGAACAGGCAAACATAAACAAATGAAAAACAGTTAAATATCTTTTAATTTAAGAATTATTCTTACCTTGTCTTAGTTTTGACAACTAAATAAGAAGTTTTTAATCATTTTCATTTCTATTCAATACCAATATTAAAATAACAAAAAGTCCAGTATGCTTTTTCAATAAACACAACTGGACTTTTCACGTTAGATCTATCTTTATAGCCTACACACCTATAAAAATAACATATTGATTTTATTCAACAGTTACTGATTTTGCGAGGTTGCGTGGCTGGTCAACATCAGTGCCTTTTATCAAAGCTACATGATAAGAAAGCAGTTGTAACGGCAAGGTGTAGATCAGCGGTGCAATAAACTCATCGCAGTGGGGTACGGGGATAACCTTCATGGAGTCGTCTGACTGGAAGGCAGCATCCACATCGGCAAACACATACATCAAGCCGCCCCGGGCGCGCACTTCTTCTACGTTGGATTTGAGCTTTTCCAGCAATTCATTGTTGGGCGCTACCACAATCACAGGCATATCGGCATCGATCAACGCTAATGGCCCGTGTTTCAGTTCACCCGAGGCATAAGCTTCTGCATGGATATAAGAAATCTCTTTTAGCTTTAGCGCACCTTCCATGGCAATAGGGTACTGATCGCCACGGCCTAAAAACAATGCATGGCTCTTGTCGGCAAAGTCTTCAGCCAAATCGGCAATGGTTTCGTCCAGCCCTAAGGTTTGTTCCACTTTTGCCGGCAAAGATTGCAAGCTGTGAACCATAGCAGTTTCAGTGTCGGCACTCATACCATTGTAACGGCCGATAACCGCTGTCAGCATCAGCAATCCGGCTAACTGCACGGTAAAGGCTTTTGTTGATGCCACACCGATTTCCGCGCCCGCTTTCATCATGTACGCCATATCGGATTCGCGCACTAAAGACGAACCGGGCACGTTACAGATGGTCAACGAGGCTTTATACCCCATCTGTTTTGCCAAGCGTAATGCGGCCAGAGTATCGGCCGTTTCACCCGACTGAGAGATAGTGACAAACAAACTGTCTGGGTAAGTGAAAGATTTGCGATAGCGAAACTCGGAGGCAATTTCCACATTACAGGAAACCCCCGCCCATTGTTCCAACCAGTAACGGGCGGTCATGGCTGCGTGATAACTGGTGCCACAGGCGATGATCTGTACGTGACGAATACCTTGTAGCAAAGCTGCAGCATTTTCACCAAAAGCCGATGGCAGCACCTGACCATGGGCGATACGGCCGTCCATAGTGAGGGTTAGCGCCAGTGGTTGTTCGTGGATCTCTTTCAGCATGTAATGCCGATATTCACCTTTATCACCGGCATCATGAGTGATTTCAGACTCTTTAATCTCACGTTCAACGGCTTCACCTTGGCTGTTAAAGATACTCACTTTCCGGCGGGTAATTTCAGCAACATCACCTTCTTCTAGGTAAGAAAAAGAACGGGTTACCGGTAATAATGCCAGTTGATCTGACGCGACAAAGTTTTCACCCAGACCATAACCCACTACCAACGGACTGCCACTGCGCGCGACCACTAAGCGTTCGCTGTCGCGGCGATCAATCACAACTGTGCCATAGGCACCTTGCAGTTGTTTTACGGTAGCCTGCACCGCCGCCAGCAAGGTTTCATGGGTTTTCAGCTCATGGTGCACCAGATGACAGATCACCTCGGTATCGGTATCTGATTCAAACTGATAACCCTGTGCTTGCAGCTTTGCTCGCAATTCAGTGTGGTTTTCAATAATACCGTTGTGTACCACGGCGATATCACCACTGGATTGGTGGGGATGGGCATTGCGTTCGTTAGGCTCGCCATGTGTTGCCCAGCGGGTGTGGGCAATACCAGTACCACCAGACAATGGATGCTGTGCCAGTGCATCGGCCAACTCCTGCACTTTACCCACGCGGCGCACACGCTGCAGTTGCTGTTCATAGATAACGGCCATGCCGGCAGAGTCGTAGCCGCGATATTCCAGCCGCTTCAAGCCTTCCAGCAAAATTTCCATCACATCCCTTTGCGCCACGGCGCCAACTATTCCACACATGTTATTTCCTGCATTACGTCTTAGTTTGAAGATTGATAAGGCACCAGCAATACTTCGATGCCGTGCCCACGAATAATGTCTGCCGCCTGCGAAGATAGACGCTCATCGGTAATGACTGTAGATATCTGTTCCCAAGGCAATTCTAGGTTGGGAATACGCCGCTGCAGCTTGTCGGATTCCAACATCACTACCACCTGTTGTGATACTTCCGCCATCACTTTGCTGAGATTGGTGAGTTCATTGAAAGTGGTAGTGCCGCGGTTCAGATCGATACCATCCGCGCCAATAAACAGTTGGTCAAAGTTATAGGAGCGCAATACCTGCTCAGCCATCTGCCCCTGAAACGATTCGGAATGTGGATCCCAAGTACCGCCGGTCATCAATAATGTTGGCTCATTTTCCAGTTCGTGAATGGCATTAGCGAGTTGCAGGGAGTTGGTCATTACCACCAGCCCGCGCTTTTCATTTAACTCGGGAATAAGCCCCAGGGTAGTGGAACCACAGTCAATGATGATGCGGTTATGATCGCGAATAAGTTCTGCGGCTTTGTGAGCAATGGCTAACTGATTTACGGATGGGCCCCGCAGTGGCACTGCCAGTTCCTGAGGTAACGGCACGGCACCACCATAACGTCGCAGCAGTAATCCATCATTTTCCAGCGCTGCCAAGTCTTTGCGGATAGTGACTTCTGAGGTCTCAAACGCTTGTGCCAGTTGTTCAACACTGACTTCGCCGGAGTGATTTAACTGTTCAACAATTGCTCGGCGCCGTTGCTGGGTGTTCCTTTTTATCATTTATCGATAGCTTAAGTTTCGATTTGAAAGAAATTATATTCAAACAAAACTTAACCACAAGCACTTTTTGCGCTTATTAGCTCCTTTATTAAGCCACCATTAAGCAAGAGTAGATAGCAGGCACAAAAAAGCACCCGTTAACGAGTGCTTTCGAAACGAAACTTAAAAAAGACTATTTAGCTTTTTTTACTGGTCGTTGCCAACCTCTGATATGTTTTTGTTTTACCCGGGTAATGACCAGTTCGTTTTCACCAACATCCTTGGTAATGGTGGAACCCGCCCCCAAAGTGGCACCTTTGGCAATGGATACTGGGGCCACCAGCTGCGTATCACTGCCCACAAATACATCATCCCCAATTACGGTAAGGTGCTTGTTGGCACCATCATAGTTGCAGGTGATAGTGCCAGCACCAATATTGACGCCTTTACCTATCTGCGCATCGCCCAAATACGTCAGATGCCCGGCTTTAGAACCTTCCCCCAACACCGCTTTTTTCATTTCCACAAAATTACCCACATGAGCATCCGCTTTCAATTCAGCGCCAGGACGCAAACGGGCAAATGGGCCAGCATTGGCATTTACCCCTATTTTGGCACCTTCAACAATGGTATAGGGTTTCACCTCGCCGCCATCGGCTATTTCACAATCTATAAGAATCGCACCCGCACCTATGGTGACGTTATTACCAAGCACCACTTTGCCTTCAAAGATGACATTGATATCAATCATCACATCTTGGCCAACGGTCACATCTCCGCGAATATCGATACGGGCAGGATCTCTAAGATTGGCACCATTGAGCATCAGTTGCTCAGCCATGCGCGCCTGATAAGCACGCTCCAGTGCCGCCAGTTGCACCCGATTATTCGCGCCTTCGGTTTCAATGGCATCCGCCGGATGAGCGGTGGTGATAGTGACATTATCCCGATGAGCCATCGCTACCACATCAGTAAGATAAAACTCTCCTTGGGCATTGTTATTGTTCAATTGGCTCAGCCAATGTTTTAGCTGTTTGCCAGGCAACGCCATAATGCCGCTATTCACTTCAGTGATTGCCAGTTGCGCTGCGGTTGCATCTTTCTGCTCCACAATGCCAACAACCTTACCGTTTTCTCGCAAAATACGGCCATAACCGCTGGGGTTCGCCAGATTCACTGTGAGCATTGCCACCCCACCGGGCTGGCGACTTTGTAACAACGCCTGTAAGGTCTGTTCACGAATAAGCGGCACGTCACCGTATAGCACCAATACTGTGTCTTCATCGTTTATGTATGGGATCGCCTGTGCCACCGCATGACCCGTTCCCAACTGCTGTGGCTGCTCCACCCAATTTAGTTGAGGATCGGTAATGGCTGCCTGTAGTTGCGCGCCACCATAGCCATACACCAGATTAATCTGTGCGGCATCAAGGGCTTTGGCGGTATCGATAACATGCTGCACCATACTTTTGTGGGCAACTTTGTGCAGGACTTTAGGCAAATCAGAACGCATCCGGGTTCCCTTTCCGGCCGCGAGGATCACAACATTGAGCGACATAACCACTTCCTTTAGCAAATGACCGCCACATTCTAACCAAATTGCCGGTCTGTTGCAGTGTCTATCCCAGATTGCGGGCAATAAAAAAGGCGCCTGATGGCGCCTTTTTCAGCAGAGTTACATTATCTGGCAATGTTCTTCTTGATGGTTTCGACCACACGCAACTGAGCAATGGCTTTAGCCAGCTCAATTGCTGCTGCCGCGTAATCAAAGTCACCACCGGCTTTGGCCATTTCGGCTTCGGCACGACGCTTGGCTTCTACAGCGGCCTGTTCGTCAATCTCATCGGCACGCATTACGACATCAGCCAATACGGATACAGAAGAAGGCTGTACTTCGAGGATACCCCCGGACAGATAAAACACTTCTTCGGAACCATTTTGTTTGACGATGCGCGCCATGCCAGGTTTGATATTAGTCAGCAGTGGCGTATGGCCGGGCATTACCCCTAGCTCACCTTCTGAACCTGTTACCTGTAAACTGGCAACCAGTCCGGAATAGATTTTGCTTTCTGCACTGACGATATCAAGTTGTACTGTCATGGCTGCCATCCCGTTCTCCTATAAAACCAGAGAGTAGTCTCTGATTACTTCTTGTTGGCTTTTTCTACTGCTTCTTCAATAGAACCAACCATGTAGAACGCCTGTTCTGGCAGATGATCAAATTCACCTTCCAAAATACCTTTGAAGCCACGGATAGTGTCTTTCAAAGAGACGTACTTACCTGGAGAACCGGTAAACACTTCTGCTACGTGGAATGGCTGTGACAGGAAACGCTCAATTTTACGGGCGCGAGCTACTGTCATCTTGTCTTCATCAGACAATTCGTCCATACCCAGAATAGCAATAATGTCTTTCAGCTCTTTATAACGTTGCAGCACGTGCTGCACGCCGGTTGCCACGTTGTAATGCTCCTGACCAACCACTTGTGGGTCCAACTGACGAGAGGTGGAATCCAGAGGGTCAACCGCTGGGTAGATACCCAGAGAAGCAATCTGACGAGACAACACTACGGTCGCATCCAAGTGGGCGAAGGTAGTTGCAGGGCTTGGGTCAGTCAAGTCGTCCGCAGGTACGTATACCGCCTGTACAGAAGTGATAGAACCCACTTTTGTAGAGGTAATACGTTCCTGCAGTACGCCCATTTCTTCCGCCAGTGTTGGCTGATAACCCACAGCTGAAGGCATACGCCCCAGCAATGCAGATACTTCAGTACCCGCCAGGGTGTAACGATAGATGTTGTCGATAAACAACAGTACGTCACGGCCTTCATCACGGAATTTTTCCGCCATTGTCAGACCAGTCAACGCTACACGCAGACGGTTGCCTGGTGGTTCGTTCATCTGACCATAAACCATGGCTACTTTGTCCAGTACGCCAGAATCTTTCATTTCGTAGTAGAAGTCGTTACCTTCACGGGTACGTTCACCTACACCGGCGAATACTGACAAACCTGAGTGGGCTTTAGCGATGTTGTTAATCAGTTCCATCATGTTAACTGTCTTACCAACACCCGCACCACCGAACAGACCGACTTTACCACCCTTGGCAAACGGACAAACAAGGTCAATAACCTTGATACCAGTTTCCAGCAATTCAGTGGTGTTTGATTGTTCTTCATAAGAAGGAGCCGCACGGTGAATGATATAACGCTCTTCTTCACCAATAGGACCTACTTCATCTACGGGCTCACCCAATACGTTCATGATACGGCCAAGTGTTGCATGACCTACCGGAACAGAAATCGGGGCACCTGTATTTTCCACCTCGATACCACGACGCAAACCGTCGGAAGAACCCATGGCGATGGTACGAACTACACCACCACCCAGCTGCTGCTGAACTTCCAGCACCAAGCCTTTACAGGCGCCTTCACCCACGATTTTCAGAGCGTCATATACCTGAGGTACGGCATCATGTGGAAACTCTACGTCCACAACCGCGCCAATTACTTGGACTACAGTACCTGTGCTCATGATTAATCCTCTAAAACTTGTCTTGGTTACCCAGCCTAAACCGCTGCTGCACCGGATACAATTTCCGACAGTTCCTGCGTAATCGCAGCCTGACGGGCTTTGTTGTACACCAGTTGCAAATCGTCAATCAGGTTACCTGCGTTGTCAGTTGCCGCTTTCATTGCCACCATACGGGCAGCCTGTTCAGAGGCAATATTTTCAACAACACCCTGATAAACTTGAGATTCCACATAACGCACCAGTAGTTTTTCCAACAATTCTTTTGGATCTGGTTCGTAAATGTAATCCCAGTGATGTTTCACATCATCTTCATCGGATTTAGGCAAAGGCAGCAGCTGCTCGATCACGGGGGTCTGAGTCATGGTATTCACGAATTTATTGAACACCACATACAGACGATCCAGTTTGCCTTCGTTGTAAGCTTGCAGCATTACACGCACAGTACCGATCAGATCTGCCAGTTTAGGTGCATCACCCAAGCCTGACGCTGACGCTTGTACTTTGCCGCCAAAGCTTTTGAAAAACTGTACGCTACGAGCACCGATGGGACAAAATTCCACTTCAGCACCTTGTTGCTTCCAGCTTTTCACGTCTGCCGCCACCTTCTTAAACAGGTTGACGTTCAGACCACCACAAAGACCACGGTCGGTTGCCACAACTATGTATCCAACCCGCTTGGCTTCTCGCACCTCTAAATAGGGGTGTCTATATTCGAGAGAACCTTGCGCTACGTGACCGATCACTTTACGCATACTTTCCGCATAAGGACGACTGGAAGCCATGCGATCCTGCGCTCTGCGCATTTTGCTGGCTGCCACCATCTCCATGGCGGAAGTGATCTTCTGTGTGTTTTTCACACTGGAGATCTTTGACTTAATCTCTTTTGCGCCGGCCATCTCTACTCTCCAATCTGGACCAGAGGTGCCTTAACTGGCACCTCGCGTGTTATTACCAGGTTTGGGTTGCCACGAACTTTTCGAGACCAGCTTTCAGTTCACCTTCGATATCGGCGTTATAGTCGCCGGTTTCGTTGATGAGCTTCATCAGCTCGGCATGCTCGCTGTTCATGAAGGAGAGCAGGGCAGCTTCAAAATCACCGATTTTCTTCAGTTCAACGCTTTTCAGGAAGCCTTTTTCTGCAGCGAAAATAGACACAGCCTGATCAGCAACGCTCATCGGTGCATATTGCTTCTGCTTCATCAGTTCAGTTACACGTTCACCGTGTTCCAATTGAGCACGGGTCGCGTCATCCAAATCGGAGGCGAACTGAGAGAAAGCAGCCAGCTCTCGGTACTGTGCCAGTGCGGTACGGATACCACCGGACAGTTTCTTGATGATTTTGGTCTGCGCGGCACCACCTACACGAGAAACCGAAATACCTGGGTTAACCGCTGGACGTAAGCCAGAGTTAAACAGGTCAGTTTCCAGGAAGATCTGACCATCAGTAATCGAAATTACGTTAGTCGGTACGAATGCAGATACGTCACCAGCCTGGGTTTCAATAATAGGCAGGGCGGTCAATGAACCGGTTTTGCCTTTTACTTCACCGTTAGTGAATTTTTCTACATATTCTTCGTTCACACGGGAAGCACGTTCCAGCAAACGAGAATGCAGATAGAAAACGTCGCCTGGGTAAGCTTCACGTCCTGGTGGACGCTTGAGCAACAGTGAAATCTGACGATATGCAACGGCCTGTTTAGTCAGGTCGTCGTATACGATCAGCGCATCTTCACCGCGATCACGGAAGTATTCACCCATAGAACAACCGGAATATGGCGCCAGATACTGCAAAGCGGCAGCTTCTGAAGCGGTAGCCACTACGACGATAGTATTCGCCAGTGCACCGTGTTCTTCCAGTTTGCGTACGATGTTAGCGATGGTAGAAGCTTTCTGACCAATCGCCACATAGATACATTTAATGCCAGAATTTTTCTGGTTGATGATGGCATCAATGGCTAAAGCGGTTTTACCGATCTGACGGTCACCAATGATCAGCTCACGCTGACCTCGACCGATTGGGATCATGGAGTCAACTGCTTTATAACCCGTCTGTACGGGTTGTGATACTGACTTACGGTCAATAACACCCGGAGCAATCACTTCAACAGGAGCAAAGCCATCATTTTCGATAGGACCTTTACCGTCGATAGGTTCACCCAGGGTATTTACAACACGACCCAGCAGACCACGACCTACCGGCACCTGCAAAATGCGACCAGTAGTTTTTACTTTGATACCCTCAGCCAAATCGGCATAAGGACCCATTACTACGGCACCGACAGAATCACGTTCAAGGTTCAACGCAATTGCATATCGATTACCAGGCAGCTCGATCATTTCACCCTGCATGACATCGGCCAGGCCGTGGATGCGGATGATACCGTCACTTACCGAAACGATTGTACCTTCGTTACGGGCTTCGCTGACAACGTCGAACTGCTCGATCCGCTGCTTAATCAGATCGCTGATTTCAGTGGAATTCAGTTGCATGCTCAAACTCCCAATTACGATTGCAGCTTATCAGACAAACGGTCGAGTTTGCCGCGGACTGACCCGTCAATCACAAGGTCACCTGCTTTGATAATAACGCCAGCGATTAGCTTGGCATCGACGCTACAATTCAGCTTAACTTTGCGTGCGAGACGTTTCTCTAGAGAAGCACAAATCTGCTCAATCTGAGTTTCAGCCAACGGTGTCGCAGACACTACACTGGCTTCAACTTCTTTGGCCCATTCAAGGCGATACTCAGCATATTGCTGAGCAACAGCAGGCAGTACTTCTAAGCGATCGTTTTCGGCCATTACCTTGATCAGATTTTGACCATGGGCATCCATCTGTTCGCCGCACACTTTAATAAACAAGTCTGCTAAACGATCACTGGCCATCACTCCGGCCAGTAGCGGCTTCATGGTCTCGTTTTCACTGACCAACGCGGCAAAATTGAGCATTTCTGCCCATTTTTCCACGGCCTGATGTTCAACCGCAAAATCAAAAGCTGCCTTTGCATAAGGACGAGCAATGGTGGTTAACTCAGCCATAACTCCACTCCCTTATCAAATTTCCGCAACAAGTTTATCAACTATGTCACGCTGGGCGGCTTCATCAATCGAACGCTCGAGGATTTTCTCTGCACCAACAATGGCAAGAGTGGCAAGCTGCTTACGCAGTTCCTCTTTCACGCGATTACGTTCAGCTTCAATTTCTGCTTGACCCTGAGCGATAATTTTTGAACGCTCAGCGTCTGCTTCGGCTTTGGCTTCGTCAATGATCTGAGCCTTGCGTTTGTTAGCAGACTCGATGATTTCGTTGGCGGTAGCCTTGGCTTCTTTGAGTTGTTCTGAGGCTTTCACCTGAGCCAACTCCAGGTCTTTAGCTGCACGGTCAGCGTCAGCAAGACCATCAGCAATCCTTTTCTGGCGCTCTTCGATGGCACTCATCAAAGGCGGCCAAACAAACTTCATGCAGAACCACACGAAGATAAAAAAGGCGACCGTCTGACCGATTAGGGTAGCGTTGATATTCACAACAGCCTCCTAGTTAGATTAAAGACAGAAGCATTAGCCGTGCAGCATGTTACCCAGTGGGTTAGTGAACAGCATGTACAGTGCAATACCTACACCGATCATGGTTACGGCGTCCAACAGACCTGCAACGATAAACATTTTCACCTGCAGCATCGGCGCCATTTCTGGCTGACGAGCAGCACCTTCAAGGAATTTACCGCCAAGCAGACCGAAGCCAATAGCGGTACCCAAAGCACCCAGACCAATGAGCAAAGCAACAGCAATTGCAGTAAAGCCCAGAATCGTTTCCATCTGTATCTCCAGTTTCTAAATCTATGTTAGTTAATGATTTAGTTTAAAAATTTCTTCAGCAATCCTTAATGATCTTCATGCGCCATGCTTAAGTAAACAATTGTTAGCATCATGAAGATAAACGCCTGTAGAGTGATAACCAATATGTGGAATATCAACCAGCCCAAGTGCAAAGTTACACCCAGAGCCGCAATCGCCACATTGGCACCATACATCAGCGCAATAAGGATGAAGATCAACTCACCAGCGTAAAGGTTACCGAAAAGACGCAAGGCCAATGAAATCGGCTTGGCAATCAAGGTAACAGACTCAAGCACGAAGTTGACCGGTATCATTGCCTTTACATTAAAGGGCTGCAGTGTCAGCTCTTTCACAAACCCTGATATGCCTTTGATCTTAATGCTGTAATAGATAATCAGCCCAAACACCCCCAGTGCTAGACTGAAAGTCACATTAAGATCCGCAGTCGGAACCACCCTCAGGTGCTGGTTGTGATCGCCGGCAATCAAAGCTGCCACTTGTGGCAACCAATCAACCGGGATCATATCCATGAAGTTCATCATGAATACCCAAACGAAAATGGTCAGAGCGAGCGGCGCAATCAGTTTATTGCGACCATGGAAGGTTTCCTTAACGCTGCTATCCACAAATTCGACGATCATCTCGATAAGGCATTGAAGCTTACCAGGGACGCCGGTTGTGGCTTTTTTACCAACGCTGCGGAACAACCACAGGAACAGAACACCAAGCCCTACAGAAAAGAGCAATGAATCAATATGCCAAGACCAAAATGCATTAGGATCCACGCCAGACCCCCAATGCGTAAGGTGGTGCTCGATATATTCCTGCGGCGTTAAAGCTTCACCAGTTGCAGACATGATTCATCCCACTTAACTTTGCTTGAAGTATAAAGGAGCTGTCCAATGCACAATTAACCCCAGCAAATAACAAACAAAAAGCGGCATAAATGCAGCTTTAAATGTTAAAAAAACTAATGAAAATAATGCAATAGTTAACAGCAACTTTACCGCTTCCCCCCAGTAAAAGCCTTTTAACACTTTTGCTGTGGCGCTGGCTCCCATATGAGAGAACGCCAGGGTAGCGAACACGAAATTGGGGATCACAGCGATAACCGCACCAGCTAATGCTGACAGACCACTGTTGACCCCCTGCATAACGAAAAAGACCGTCGATGCCAATCCAGTAACCGTGGCTTGCAACATAATCAGTTTGTAAGCTGACCGGCGGCCACGACGAGCCAGATTGTCAATCAATCGATCTTCTCCGTAATTTTCTTTTTGTTTCGGTGACCGAGTTTGAAAATTCTGGGCCACCAGCGCAAAAAGCTTGCGAAAGTATACCTTTTCGAAGCATTCGCGCAACGTTGAGGATATCAAAAAAAAAGCGCGTAAACGTGATTTAGCGCCAAGTTATAAAAGCATTTACCGTTTTAATGTAATTAACTTACATTATCTTTTATTTATTGATATTTTTTCGCGTAAATCAGCTGATTTTGGCGATAATTCCATCGAGTTCTGACAAACTCTGGTAATTAATTACAATTTTACCGGTGCCTTTTACCGTGTGCGTAATATTAACTTTTGTTCCTAATCTTTGAACTAGCTCGCTTTCCAACCTTGTTAAATCCGCATTTTTAATACTATTTTCAGGTTTCTGCTGAGGATTAAGCACTTTGTTAATGAGCCGTTCGGTTTCACGAACGGTCAATTCTTTCGCAACCACCACTCTGGCAACGCTGGTTTGTTGATCACCTTCAAGCGCTAATAACGCTCGCGCGTGACCCATATCAATATCTCCGTGCTCTAACATCACTTTCACAGCAGGATTTAAGGCATTGAGGCGTAATAAGTTAGAAACTGTAGCGCGGGACTTACCAACAGCATCAGCCACCTGCTGATGTGTCAGTTCAAATTCTTCAATAAGACGATTTAGGGCAATAGCTTCTTCCATAGCGTTGAGATCTTCACGTTGAATATTCTCAATCAAGGCAATGGCAACCGCGCTTTCGTCAGGAACTTGCTTAACAATACAAGGGACTTTGTCCAGTTGCGCCAACTGCGCAGCGCGCCAGCGACGCTCACCGGCAATAATTTCATAGACACCATCAGTGGTTTTTCGCACAACAATGGGCTGAATAACGCCTTGGGCACGAATGGACTCAGCCAGTTCTTCCAACGCTTCAGGTGACATATCTTTACGCGGTTGGTATTTACCTGGTTTAAGCAAATCCAAATCCAGATTAAGTAGGGTTTCTCCGCTGCTGACATCCGCTTCCGGCGCTTCGGCGGTTTCCCGCTTTTGATTAGCGGCGTGGCTGGTGCTAAGCAGTGCATCCAGACCTTTACCTAAACCGCGTTTTTTTAATGTCATGGTGATCCCTTTAAACTTTTTCTGCTTGTTTCTTCTGTTGCTCTGCTCGGCGGATTATTTCACCCGCCAGAGATAAATAAGCTTTAGCCCCGGCACTGCCTTTATCGTAATACATTGCTGGCGCACCAAAACTCGGGGCCTCAGCCAGACGAATATTACGCGGAATGACGGTACGATAAACCTTATCGCCAAAATGCTGTTTCAACTGATCGGACACATCGTTGGCTAGGCGATTGCGCGGGTCGTACATAGTACGCAAAATTCCCTCTATGCCAAGCCCTGGATTAACCATTGCCGCCAGTTTCGATACAGTGTCCATCAGCGCCGTCAGCCCTTCCAAGGCGTAGTATTCACACTGCATTGGCACCAACACCGAATCGGCTGCGGACATGGCGTTAACGGTCAACATATTGAGTGACGGAGGGCAATCAATAAAAATAAAATCATAACGATCGCGAATAGCCGTTAAGGCATTACGTAAACGGATCTCTCGGGCAAAAAACTCGATAAGCTTGATCTCAGCCGCTGTCACATCGCCGTTAGCTGCCACTAGATCATATTTACCAACAGTGTTTTTTATCACCACGTCATCGAATGGCTTCTCTTCCACCAACAGCTCATAAACAGTATTTTCAAGGTCGTATTTATCAACACCGCTGCCCATCGTGGCATTACCCTGAGGATCTAGGTCAACCAGTAACACCCGGCGCTTGGTAGCGGCCAGCGACGCGGCCAGATTCACACTTGTTGTTGTTTTCCCAACGCCACCCTTCTGGTTAGCTACGGCAATGATTTTCGCCACAATGTCACCTTGTCCATCAAGTCTGTTGTTAATCCCATGCTTGCATCAACTTGCTTGATACGCTAGCGAATTGCAAGGCACTCAGTTCCGGGAAGTGATGATCAGCAGATGTCGCTGTTCTTGTAACTGCGGCACCAGCAATTGATGTTGCTGTTGCACACAGTATTCAGCGGGAATTTCCGCCAATTCATTACCATCCAGCTGTCCTTTCAACGCATAAAAGGCACCAGTAGCCTTGGGTAAATGCGCACACCAGCTCAGCATATCACTTATCGAAGCAAACGCCCGGCTGAGCACACCATCAAATAACGCTTGCGGCTGATAGTCTTCAACCCGGCTTTCTACAGAGGATATATTATTAAGCTTTAACTCAATCTGAACCTGACGCTGAAACCGAATACGCTTGCCAAGGCTATCAAGCAGCACAAATTGTTTATCAGGATTCAAAATAGCCAGCGGTATCCCTGGTAAACCTGGGCCGGTTCCAACATCAATAAAGCGCTGTCCTTGTAAAAATGGCGATACAACCAGACTATCCATAATATGACGGATCAACATCTGCTGCGGATCACGAACAGAAGTGAGGTTATAAGCTTTGTTCCATTTATCCAATAGTGACACAAATGCCAGCAATTGCTGCTGCTGTATTTCACTAGCCTGGATATTGGCCTCTGCAAGATAGTTTTTCAGCTGCGCTGCAAGCACGAAAGAAACTCCTAATAAGAATGCGGGGCTATTATGAAGCCCATAAAAGACTAAGGGAAGCCCGCAGCTTCCCTTTGCAGTCTTAACCGCATGGTGATTAAGCGCTGCGACGCAACAAACCACGTTTTTTTAGATGCACCAGCAAAATGGAGATCGCTGCGGGTGTCACACCAGATATTCTGGAAGCCTGACCGATGGTCTCCGGCTTATGGCTATTAAGTTTAGCCACCACTTCATTGGACAGTCCCGGTACTTCTTTATAATCAAGATCTAGTGGTAAGCCGGTGTTTTCGTTGCGTAAAGCTTTATTGATCTCATCTTGCTGTCGCTGGATATATCCGGCATATTTGACCTGAATTTGGATCTGCTCAGCAACATAAGGATCGGCAACCGCTGGACCAAAACCTTCCACGGTCATTAGTTTGTCATAATCCATTTCTGGACGACGCAGCAATTCTTCAAAAGACGCATCGCGGGAAATTGGCGTATTCAGGTGCTGGTTCAACGCACCCACCAAAGGAGAATTGATATGAATCCAGTTGCTGCGCAGACGCTGCATTTCCGTTTCGATTGCTTCCACTTTTTCAGAGAACAGCGCCCAACGATGATCGTCCACCAAGCCCAGCTCGCGACCTTTTTCAGTCAAACGCAGATCGGCATTGTCTTCTCGAAGTAACAGACGATACTCGGCACGACTGGTAAACATACGGTACGGTTCTTTAGTGCCGAGCGTCGATAAATCGTCAACCAATACACCGATATACGCCTGATCACGTCTTGGGCACCAACTGTCTTTATCCTGCACTTGCAAAGCCGCGTTAGTTCCTGCCAGTAAACCTTGAGCGGCAGCTTCTTCATAGCCTGTAGTACCGTTGATCTGTCCGGCGAAAAATAGACCATCAATCGCTTTGGTTTCCAGCGAATTTTTCAGGTTACGTGGATCAAAATAGTCATATTCGATGGCATAACCAGGACGCAGGATCTCCGCCTGTTCCATGCCTTTGATAGATCGCACCAAATTGATCTGCACATCAAACGGTAGGCTGGTTGATATGCCGTTGGGATAAAGCTCATTAGTATTCAAACCTTCGGGTTCCATGAATACTTGATGAGAATTTTTATCGGCAAAACGGTGGATCTTATCTTCAATGGAAGGACAGTAACGGGGACCAATTCCTTCAATGACACCGGAATACATAGGGCTGCGATCCAACCCACCACGAATGATCTCGTGAGTCCGTTCATTCGTATGGGTTATAAAACAAGAAACTTGTTGCGGATGCTGCTCAGCATTGCCAATAAACGACATCACAGGAAGAGGAAAATCACCTTTCTGTTCAGTCATTTGTGAAAAATCTACAGTTCGAGCATCGATTCTGGGTGGCGTACCTGTTTTTAAGCGACCAACAGGCAACTGTAGTTCTCGCAGTCGCTGTGCCAAGGCTATTGCCGGTTGATCGCCGGCACGGCCACCACTGTAGTTTTGCAATCCAATATGAATTTTCCCGGCCAGGAAAGTACCGGTTGTCAGCACTACGGCTGCGGCTTCAAACGCTAAGCCCATTTGGGTCACTACACCACTAACCCGACCATTTTCCACTACTAAATCGTCTACTGCTTGCTGAAACAGACGCAAGTTAGGCTGATTTTGCAAGATCCGTTGAATCGCTTGACGATAAAGCGCCCTGTCAGCCTGAGCGCGTGTTGCTCTTACTGCCGGACCTTTACTGGAATTTAAAATGCGAAATTGGATACCAGCATAGTCAGTAGCAGTTGCCATCGCACCGCCTAAGGCATCGATCTCTTTAACCAAATGGCCTTTACCAATACCGCCTATCGCGGGGTTACAAGACATTTGCCCAAGAGTGTCTAGGTTATGGGTTAATAATAAGGTTTTACAGCCCATTCTGGCGGCTGCTAATGCTGCTTCCGTTCCGGCATGACCGCCGCCAACAACTATTACATCAAACCGTTCATGAAAACGCATTGTTAAACCTTCTTAGACACCAAGTTAATCAAGAGCAAGTAGCCAGTCATTTTAGCATTTCCAAAGATTCAGGTGAACGATCTCTTTGTTGTGTCAGATCGAAAAAGGATCGTCTTATAGATCTTAAGATCTTTATATAGATCTCTTTATTGTTTTTACTATTAGGATCGCCTATATCGGTGGGTAACTGTTTTTTTGTTTAAGTTTCATAAAGATAGATTAAACTTAAACTGTGATCATTTGTCGATCTAGTGGCAGATAATCTGGGGATAGATCGCTGACTTATCCACATTAGCGATCTATGGCCGTTGGACAGCGCTATTAGTACAACGATTGATCAGATCTATATGACAATTTATCCACATATTTATTGGATGTGAACTTTTATATGTGGATAAATTTGTTGTTACATGTGGATATATAGGTATAAATATAATTTATTTAGTATTATAGCTCACCAATCCAACCGCGGAGCCAAGTCAACGCTGGATCTTCTGGTACGGGATCGCGTTGCACATCGATCTGGATCTTATCCACAAATGCAGTGGCGCCTTTGCTTGTCAGTAGAGCAATAAGCTTTTCTGGTCCCTGGCAGAAAGTGTCGTAACTGGAGTCACCTATCGCACAAAGTGCATACTCCGTTTGAGGCAGTTCTTTTTCATCGTCAAGTAATTGTTGATATAGCGGTTGCAAGTTATCCGGCAAATCGCCGGCACCGTGAGTGGAAGATACTATCAACCAGATATTTGACGGATCTAATTGCGACAGATCGGCTGCCATGTAAATAGTACTTTGGTGCCCTTGTTGTTGTAGTTCGGCGGCAAGTTCATCCGCCACATACTCCGCACCACCTAAAGTGGTACCCACCAGAATTTCTACACTTGCCATGTCATATCCTTAATGAAACTTAGGAAAATAATGTGGGCATGGTAATCCAAGATGGCGCAAGGCTAAAAGCAAGTAATGCTTGGATGAAGACATGTATCGTTCAATACTATTTATGGGAGCATAGTAAAACTCATATATCAACGGCACTACTAGTGACACTATAATGCTGTTTTTATAGATATTAGTAATGGATACGTTAGGATTTTTCCATGGGACTTTTTGAAAAATATCTGTCAGTTTGGGTCGCTTTGGCAATTGCGGTGGGTGTTAGTTTAGGTTGTTTGCTGCCCGATATTTTCGCTAGTGTGGCTGCGATCGAATATGCACATGTCAATTTGGTGGTAGCAATTCTCATCTGGCTGATGATTTACCCCATGATGATCCAGATAGATTTTTCAGCCGTTAAAGGCGTGGGTAAAAAACCTAAAGGTTTGTTGCTAACACTCGTGATCAATTGGCTTATCAAGCCATTTACCATGGCATTTTTGGGGTGGTTATTTTTCAGAATAGTATTTGCCGCTTGGATTTCTCCCCAATCCGCCAGCGAATATATTGCGGGCATGATCTTATTAGGTGTTGCGCCTTGTACTGCGATGGTGTTTGTGTGGAGTCAGTTAACTAAAGGTGATCCAAACTACACCCTAGTGCAGGTATCGGTAAACGATATCATTATGGTTTTTGCTTTCGCACCGATAGCCGCTTTTTTATTGGGGATCAGTGAGATACATGTCCCTTGGCAGACCTTGCTGTTATCGGTTGTATTATATGTGGTTTTGCCGCTGCTTGCGGGCGTTATCACTCGTTACCGATTACAGCATCATGCGGATACGCAGGCGTTAAACCATTTTGTGAGTAAGCTTAAACCTTGGTCTGTCATCGGGTTGCTTCTAACGGTGGCACTATTATTTGGGTTTCAAGCACAGACCATTATCCAGCAGCCGCTAGTCATCCTGATGATAGCCATTCCCTTGCTCATCCAAAGTTACGGTATTTTTGCGCTTGCCTATTGGGCGGCTAGACAACTGCGATTACCTCATAATGTGGCCCGGCTTGTATGATTGGCACTTCTAATTTTTTTGAATTAGCTGTTGCTGTGGCGATTTCACTGTTTGGATTGCACTCTGGTGCTGCGTTGGCAACGGTTGTTGGCGTATTGGTTGAAGTGCCAGTGATGTTATCTTTGGTTGCTTTTGCCAATAGAACCCGCAGTTGGTTTAGCTATTAACTGTTGAGCAGTTGTGCTTTATCTGATGGTGATTGAAGTTTTATCAATGGGTTTTGAAGAGATAAAAATATGAGCCAACGAATTTTGATCATCGAAGATGACTTTGATGCAGCTAATGTGCTGGAGGCTTATATGAAACGCGATGGTTTTGATGTCGCGATTGCTGGTGATGGACAGCAGGGACTCACGTTGTATCGGCAGTGGCGGCCGCATCTTGTGCTATTAGATGTGATGTTACCGCTGGTGAATGGCACTGAGGTGTTGCTGGCGATTCGGCGCGATAGTGATACACCTATTATCATGGTGAGCGCAATGGGCGATGACCCAGATAAAATAGGTGCATTGAGGTATGGTGCCGATGATTATGTTGTTAAGCCATACCATCCAGGCGAAGTGGTGGCCAGGGTTCAGGCGGTGTTGCGACGTGTCCACCCGCGAGCACGCCAACAGGTGTTGTTAACTTATCAGAATCTACATGTAGATATAGTTGCAATGCACTCTTGGGTTTCAACACCTACTGGCGAACAGAATTCACTCGAGCTGACTCTCACTGAATTCAATTTATTAGCTGTGATGCTGGAATATCCGACCCGGGCTTTTACTCGGTCGCAGTTGATAGAATCTTGTTTGCCTGAAAGTGATGCTCTGGAGCGGGTGGTGGATACTCATGTCTATAATCTGCGAAGAAAACTTGAAAAAGCCGGGATTTCAGATGTTTTGCAAACTGTCCGTTCAGTCGGTTATCGGTTTTGTGCATGAAACTTACTTATGAGGGAAAGCTGTCGCTTTGGGGGTGGATTTCTGCCCGCATTCTGTCATTGGCAATTGGCACTATTGTGTTGATTGCTTTTTGCATGTGGTTACGGTTTGCTCTGTGGAATTTTTGGGTTTACCAGCAGATGCCGGAAACGGTACGTCAAGAGTTTTCACTATTACAGCAAAATCCAGAAGCTAATTGGGATCGCTATGTTCGGTTGGTTGAACAGTATTATGGGCATACGTTTATCAATACTTCGGTTGCTACCGTAGACTGGTTGATCTTGCTGAGTCTGATATTAGTGGCTATTCCGATTATTGTCTGGCTTGGTTTGTATGGCATTAAGCCTTTGGCTCGGCAGTTTATATCCCTTGCCAGAACCGCGAGGACGGTGGCTCAGGGAAATTTTACTGTGCAATGTCCGCAAATCGACCGGATCCCCTCTGAATTGGCTGGATTGGTTTATGACTTTAACCAGATGACCCATAGGCTGGAACAGTACGAACAAAAACTGCGTACCTCAAATGTGGCAATGGCTCATGAATTGCGTTCTCCAATTACTGCCGCAATGGGGCGTTTGCAGGGGATCCTCGATGGTGTGTTTGAACCCTCAGCAGAACATCTGCAACAAGTCATGCGTCAGTTATCGAGTCTGAACGTATTGATTAACGATCTGCATTTATTGTCATTAGCCAATGCGGGCCAACTGACGGTATTGCGGCAACATATTAATCTTAGTCAATTGATCCGCGAACGTATTGATTGGCTATCTCCTTACGCCGCCACTAAAGCAATGGTTTTTAAATTCACCTCCCCCGCGGAAGTGTGGGGGAACGTTGATCCTGAGCGCATTGGGCAGATTTGCCTAATTTTGATGGATAATGCGGTGCGTTATGCTGCTGACGGTGGGGTGTTGAACATTACTGTCATCGATGACCCCGTGCATATCTTGCTACAGTTTGTCGATCATGGTCCAGGGGTTGATCCAGCGTATCTTGATGAAATGTTTGAACCTTTCAGTCGAGAAGAAGTCTCCCGTAATCGCCAATCGGGAGGTAGTGGTCTGGGGTTATCGATTGCTCAAGCCATCTGTCAGGCTCATGGTGGCGAGATTCTAGCGTCCCTGTCATCACAGGGCGGTATGTGTTTTGAAATCAATTTGCCGAAGGTGTTGCCCGTCAGTAATTGTTAATATTTTTACTGTCTTGATGAAATATTGATATTTCCTTTAATCGTTCTGGATGTTGCTGAATAGGATGTTCCTTAAGTTGAAATTATTTAGGGAACATCAGCATGATGTTAATCACCCCGTGCCAGAGCTGTTTAATAAACAATTACAATAAGTTAATTAACACTTGTGGTATGAGCCTTCGCTGGCTTGGGGTCGGGTTGTTGCTGGCCGCGTTGGGTGGTTGCGATGATGCCGGCCAGAGTGCTGCGCTGCAGCCTATTCGGCCAGTGAAAACGGTCGTGGTGAAAGCTGTTGAAACCACCCCGAAAATCACTCAGGTCGGCGATATCGAAGCTTATCAACAAACTTCTCTGGGTTTCAGAATTGCCGGGCGAGTGCTTGAGCGGCGGGTTGACGTGGGCACAAGCGTGCATCAGGGCGATATTTTGGCAACCTTGGACCCCAGCAATGCCAGCAATGCTCTGAAACAGGCCAAGGCGGAACTGGAAAGTGCCAAATCCGCTGAAACATTGGCCAAGCGCAACCTTGAGCGTATGAAAAACCTGCTGCCCGATGGTGCTATTTCCCAGTCTTATTACGATCAGTCACTTTCCGACTGGCAAACGGCTAAATCTCGTCTCGATCATGCCCGGGCCGCAATGAGCGATGCTAAGGATAACCTACAGTTTACCCAACTGCGGGCGCCACTGGATGGCGTGATTAGTGAAACCAACGCCAATGCTGGGCAGGTGGTCAATGCTGGTCAACAGATCTTCCGTCTGGCCTACAATGGTCGCCTGGATGCTGTCTTTGAAGTCCCGGAACAGGTACTGCAGACAAAACTTGAAGATCCAAAAATTACGGTATCTTTACTATCGGATCCGAGCGTACAGGCCGCTGCAAAATTCCGAGATGTGACACCTCAAGCTGATCCCAATACCCGTACCTACCGAGTGCGGGTGACACTGATTAATCCGCCTTCACAAATGAAACTGGGCGCTATCGTTAGAGGACAGCTTTTTCTAGCTCCGGTTAAACAGGTGGTTATCCCAAAACAAGCGCTGACCCGCCAGGAACAGCAGCCTGCCGTCTATATCGTTAACCTTTTAACGGGAGAGTTGCGGTTACAGGCGATTCAGATTGCACGTTATAGTGATGACGCTATTTATGTAACTTCAGGACTAACACTCGGGGACCACGTGGTAATAGCCGGAGTGGATAAATTGCGCCCAGGTCTGAAAGTGCGCTTGATGCAGGGAGCGTTGTGATGAGTTCGAATTCATCTGATAAACGATTTAACTTGTCGGCCTGGGCACTGGAAAACCAACAGATGGTTTCCTTCTTTATGCTCGTGGCCGTAGTGTTGGGTATTTTGAGTTTTCAACGACTTCCTCGTAATGAAGATCCAGTATTTACTATCAAAACTGCGGTTGTTTCTGCTCGCTGGCCTGGAGCAACTGTGGGAGAAACAACGCAATTATTAACAGATAAGATTGAAAAAAAATTACAGGAACTGCCACATCTAGATTACCTTCAAAGTTATACCCGGACTGGCGAATCGGTGGTTTTTGTCAATCTGAAAGACGATACGCCGCCGGAGCAAGTTGATCATATCTGGTATCTCATCCGCAAGAAGATGGATGACTTATCCCCATATCTACCCAGTGGAACATTGGGACCTTTTGTTAACG
The DNA here is from genome assembly GCF_014651955.1 of Shewanella fodinae. Taxonomy (GTDB): domain Bacteria; phylum Pseudomonadota; class Gammaproteobacteria; order Enterobacterales; family Shewanellaceae; genus Shewanella; species Shewanella fodinae. The sequence goes on from NZ_BMXW01000016.1 coordinate 23,912, forward strand.
ATGAATTTGCTGATACTTACGGGACAATTTATGCCTTTACTGCAGATGCCTTCAGCTCCAAAGAACTGCGCAGCCAGGTTGACGATATCCGTTCGGCGTTAATGAGGGTACCGAATGTCAGCAAGATTGAGGTGCTGGGAGCCGAAGAACAGCAAGTGGTGTTGGCCATATCCTCCAAAAAGTTGGCTGGGTTTGGTTTTAATTTGCAACAAGTGATCCAGAGTATCCAAGCACAGAATACCGTGACCCCCGCCGGGATTATTCGTACAGGGGACGAACAGATTGCTGTAAAGGTGAGTGGAGCTTATCAGTCGATCGATAGTCTTCGTCATGTGATGCTACGAATTAATGATCGGTTTATACCTCTGCAAGATATCGCCACGATATATAGCCAAACGGAGCAACCACCAGCGGCGCAGTTTAGGGTGAATGGCAAAGCGGCTATCGGCCTAGCTATCTCTATGTCACCGGAAGGCAACATGTTGCAATTCGGTCAGAAACTGCAGACAGCAATGGATAGTATTGAGTCAAATCTGCCTTATGGCATAGAAGTAATCAAGATTGCTGATCAACCCGCAGTAGTTAAAAAGGCTGTTAGTGGTTTTGTCCATGTGTTGGTGGAAGCGATAGTGATTGTACTGGCTGTTTCTTTTATCTCATTGGGAACTAGAGCCGGACTGGTCGTGGCGGTTTCTATTCCTATCGTCCTCGCAATGACTTTCACGGGAATGACTCTTGCTGGCATTGGCTTACAACGTATCTCACTCGGAGCCTTGATTATCTCACTGGGGTTGCTGGTGGACGATGCTATGATCACCATTGAAGCGATGGTAGCAAAACTGGAAGCTGGATGGCCGCGGCGTCAAGCAGCGGCATGGGCCTATCAGAATACGGCTTTCCCCATGCTGACAGGCACATTGGTAACTATGGCAGGGTTTATACCAGTTGGTTTTGCGGCTTCCAGCGCCGGGGAATATTGCTATTCGCTCTTCATGGTAGTGGTGATCTCGCTGGCTTGCTCGTGGATTGTAGCGGTTCTTTTTTCACCGCTTCTTGGGGTATGGTTGTTACCAAAGTCGCTCCAAGGGCACCATGAAACGGGCAAACTCAGTAGCTTTTATCAACGGCTGCTTGTGAGCGTTCTACAACATCGTTGGCAAACTATTGGATTATCTACGGTTTTATTATTGATTGCTGGAGTATTGTCGACCCAACTACATTCCGAATTTTTCCCGTCATCAGATCGTCCAGAACTGCTGGTTAGCCTGAGACTCCCAGCCAATACCGCGCAAGCTCAGACATTGGAGGAAGTGAAAAAATTTGAGAGACAATTGATTGATAACCCTAACGTTGATCACTTTTCCAGCTATGTAGGCTCTGGTGCGGTGCGTTTCTATCTGCCGATGGATATTCTGCTGAGTCAGGAAAATATCGCGCAGTTGGTGGTGGTGGCTAAAAATATCAGGCAGCGGGAGGCATTGCGTCAGCAGTTACAGGCGATGATGCAGCGGGATTTCAGCCAGTGGGTCACGCGGGTGTCACCGCTAGAACTCGGCCCACCAGTGGGTTGGCCGCTGCGTTATCGGGTCAGTGGCCCACAACTGGAGCAAGTGCGTCAGTATGCCCAACAATTAGCAAATGTGGTTGCTACTCATCCCAGTACGCGCGATATCAACCTGACATCGGGAGAACCGCAACGGCTGCTGCGAGTGGTGGTTGATCAAACAGCGGCAAGGGCTGTTGGTCTCAGCCGTCAGCAGATCTCTGAACAACTGGCCACACTGTTTTCTGGCCAGACAATTTCATCCTTACGCGAGGGAATACATCCCATCAGTATTGTGGTGAAAGGTGGGGTGAGTGAACAGCGAGACATTGAAGCGATTGAAAATCTGCAAATATCACTGGGCAAGGATCTAGTGGTACCACTCAGACAGCTGGCAAAGGTGGAATATGCTATTACTGACCCCATTGTCTGGCGGCGCCAGTTAGAACCGTTTATTACAGTACAGACAGATATTGCAGCTGGGGTGACGACAGCTCAGGTATCTGCAGAATTGTTATCAAAAATTAAGCAGTTCCGGCAACAGTTACCGTTTGGTTACGACGTAACAGAGGAAGGTGCGGTGGTGGAATCGACTAAAGGTAATATCTCAATTTATGAAGTTCTACCCGTGACTCTGATCGTGATGTTAACACTGTTGATGATACAGTTGCGGCGTTTTTCTAGGATGCTGCTGGCGCTGGTAATGGCACCCTTCGGGTTGATAGGTATTGTGGTGGAGATGCTGCCAACGGCAACTCCTTTGGGCTTTGTGGCTATGTTGGGCATTATTGCACTGGTCGGTATGATAATTCGAAATGCGGTGATCCTCATCGCCGAAGTCGATATTAATCTGGAAAAAGGCGAGGATATATCGGGCGCCATTATGAAGGCGGCAACGCACCGAGCTAGGCCTATCCTGTTGACGGCGCTGGCCGCGATATTAGGGATGTTGCCGATTGCGCGGCAGGTATTCTGGGGGCCGATGGCCTATGCCATTATCGGTGGTCTGATGGCGGCTACCATGATCACGCTGACGATGCTGCCAGCAGCATTGAGTCTGGTACTGCATTGGGAAAGCCGTCCAAGATCCGAGACTGGTTTGAGTGCGTAAAATAACGATGCTGTAACCGGATGTCACCCGAGAGTAACTGTATTTATTGACTAATCCCCGTGCCGTATACACAGCGCGGGGATTTTACTTGCCGATACAGAAACTAAAAATGTAAAACCACTCAAAGTGTTAGAAAGCTATTGGCGCACATATGGAGTGCAATCTTTTGTTAGGTTTTGCCATGGAAGAACCCATTCTAGGCGATTTGCAGCATTTTAAAAGTGGGATATCTGGGAAAGTGGGACAAAATTATTATCTTTATTGTTACTCATTTTGAAGTTTGTTTTATCAGTACAAACTATTGATTTTAAATAATAAAATAGTAAATCCTCTTGCGTTTTTCTTCCTCCATGCGAATCTTTATAAAGCAGGAGGTAATCATGAAAAAATACCCGTCTTTATCATTAATTGCTTTATGTGTGTCCTTGTCAGGTTGTGCAGCCGGACCCCGTCATTATGCTCAAGATGAATCTCGGGCTTTAAATCTAGCGCGAGCCGGGGGCATCTACGATTTGGATTTGAGAGATTCCCACGATGGTGTCCACTCTTATAGCAAAGGTATGTTGGTTCCATTACTTGGGCTCGCTAGGCTAACGACTTCATTTAATGATCCGCTTCTGCGTCTTTCTGGTACGCAGACGTTCGCGTTTAACGCTACCGATATAATGATGACACCAGACAATCCCTCGGCTAGACCAAGTCTAATGGGATGGATGCCCGCATCTGCTGTTACCTCAGAATCTCAGGCTTATGAGAAATATGTGCATCTTGTCGATCAGGCTATCCAGCATGTGGCCGATGATATGGCATTGAATGTCACTAAACTGAGTAATGTAGAAACGCCAGAAATTGATGGTCATCCCATGATTCTTTGGTCTGTTGAAAGCGCCGAGCATGGATGCGGTATTGGTCAATGTGTGGTTGCTTACAACATTACGACTCCTTATCTCTGGAAGAGCCCGCTCTACATTAAAGATGGTGAGTCCGAAAGCTATAACATCGCCGCTAATCACCTGAAGAACTATTCTCGCTTTGTGTTCCGTCAGTCAGGATCACAAGACTTTCCAATTGATGAGTTTTATAGAGCCGTCAGTGCTGCATTGCCATCGTGGATGGTGATCTATTACCCACCAAACCATGTGGTTAAGGATGGCCAATCTCTCCCATATCCAGTGTTGTATGAGCAAGGGGAACAACTGCTGTTTAAGGAGCCTGCATTATGAAAAGTGAATATCAGGAGCTAGACAATATTGTTCTGGCGATGGATGAAGTCCAAACGGACCCCGTAATTCTTACCTACTTGATCAGTCATCTATTGACGAGAAATTCGGTGTTTCATCAGCCTAGAGTGGGATGTGTCAAATGCAAGAGCACGGGAGAGCTAGTCTATCCCCATAGCTGGATTGAGCTACCTGGCGGTTGGATTGTTGATCTCAGACTGAATCAGGCTTTCAACACGTTCGACCGCTATCCGCAAGGCATTTTCGAGCCATCATCCTACCGGAACCTTCAGTATTTCGGTATGCCCCTTACCGTGCCTGAATATGAACCATCTGAACTCGATGAAATGACTGATTTTATGTTTTCCAAGTTATTCAGTGTGCAAGGACTGGATATTCAAGTGAGCGGAGGTAGCTATGACTGCATTTGAGTGGGGAATGCTTGGGTTATTCCTATTTTTTAGTTTGGTCACCTTCTGGTGTCTTTACAGCTATAGAGCCAACCAGAAATTGTCAGGCCAAGGCAAACCTCAAACCGAAAAGTGGGAGGGAAAGCATGAGTCAAAATCTCAAAAATGATCTAGTGAATATAGTGTTGCTTGGTGTTCTGCTACTCGGATTGATGCTGGCTCAAGACTCTGGATGGGGATTCTTGCTTGCAGGTTTGCCATTGGCCATTTGGTGCTTTAAAGCTTTCGTATTTATCCAACGCAGATGGTGGTTAGCCATACCATTTTGGTGTGCACTTACTTATTTGTGTTGGCAAATGTCCTTGGCACTTTGGGCTGGCTATCTATTCGTTGCGTTTGTCAGAAAAATGATGGAGTTAAATGAAAATTATCCAGCACCAATTCGACAAAAAACTAAAAGGCATAAAAGAAAAATGGATGATTACGATGAGTATATTTTGACTCAAATAGGTCGTCATGTAGGTTGTGGGCTTCCAGATAGTTTTGATTACGACGGCCGAAACCATATTGGGTTTGATGACTGATTTTTGGCCCTTAGCTGGTTCCTTTTGAGTACACATCAACGGAACTAGCCATCAGACTGGTTTTACTACCAACAGAACCATCTAAACCAGACCAGAGATAAAGCACCACCTATAACAGACTGTGGAGATCTAGATGTTCATTCGAGCTTACCTTCGCGCATCAACCAAAGAACAAAATGCAGAACGGGCACGCGAATCACTCATTCAGTTTGCTGCTCAGCATGGTCAGCATGGTCAGCGAATTGCTGCCTTTTATATCGAGAATGTCTCTGGCGCCACTTTGCACCGACCTGAGTTGATGCGTTTGATTGCCGAGTCAGGTGAGGGTGACATTGTGCTGGTTGAACAAATCGACCGCCTAGCACGGCTCAAACAAGGTGATTGGGATACGTTGAAACAAAAGTTGGCCAGCAAACGCTTAGCCATTGTTTCACCAGAACTTCCTACCAGTTGGCTGGCTTTACAACAACATAACGAAACTGACTTTACCGGCACTATTTTACAGGCGGTTAATGCCATGATGTTGGATATGCTCGCTGCCGTTGCTCGCAAAGATTATGATGACCGACGACGCCGCCAATCACAGGGGATCGCAAAAGCTAAATCAGATGGAAAATACAATGGGCGCCAACCAGATCTCAAACGGCATCAGCACATAGCTAGCCTATTGAAGACTGGCCATAGCTATAGTGACATTCAAGATATATTGGGGTGTTCGCGGCACCTAATTGCAACTATCTCGAAGAATATCTGTAGCACAGATCAGTAACTCCATGACTGAGACTATACAATTTACTGCTAAGCGCTGTTCAACAGCTTAATTTCAAGGATGCAAAGCAGTTACTTGCTGAAAAAATGGCTAATATAGGTGGTTTGGATGTATAATTTTATGCCATATGTTGTAGCCAAAGTGCTCATTGTTGATGATGACAGCACGGTTGTTATGGCGCTTCATGCTGTACTCAATAAAATGGCCAAAATTCGGTTTGCGAGAAGCGCTACGCAAGCCTATCAAATGATCCGAGAGTCGCCGCCAGACCTTATATTGCTCGATGTTGAACTTCCTGACGGAAATGGCGTTGATGTTTGCATCAAGCTAAAAGCTGAAGATGTTACGCGACAGATTCCCATACTGTTTATCACCAGTAGAATGGAAAAGGGTTTTGAAGAAAAAGTGTTTAATGCAGGTGCTGCGGATTACATCCTGAAACCTCTGAATCCTTGTGTCGTAGCGGCGAGAGTGAAAACTCATCTTGCCTATCGTTATGCCTTAATCCAATTAAATAAACTTGCGCATATCGATGGCCTGTCTGGTTTGCCAAATCGACTGGCACTTGGTAAACAATTAGAAATCGATTTCAGACGCGCAAGAAGAAATGAAGAGCCTCTATCTGTGGTTATGTGTGATATTGACGAGTTTAAAAAATATAATTACTTTTTCGGTCATCTAGCCGGCGATGATTGTATCAAAGCTATCGGCGAAGTTTTAAAGAATACGATAAAACGTCCTGCCGATATGGGGGCGAAGAGTTTGCGTTAATATTACTCAATACTGATAGGTTAGGAACTGAAAATATTATTGTGAGCTTAATGAAGGCAATCGAAGAAATCGCAATTCCACATTCTCCTAATGCCAAATCCCCCTTCATCACCATCTCTTATGGCATTACTACCATGGAGCCAGCTTTATGTGATTTCAACAAAATAACGCCGAATGAGCTGCTCCTCGCCGCAGATAAAGCGTTATACAGCGCCAAACATCAGGGACGGAATCAGTATCAATTTGAAGAATTATTACCGTCCGATACATAACTTACATACTGGTCAAAATGTTCTGACCCAGTAATAGGGAGTGCTTTGTATCATTACTAAAATTTGGTCAATAAGCATGAGTGGGTACCTGTCAGCAAACAACACCGAAACAAGCAATGGACCTAATGTTTTAGATAAGGCAGCGTACCAATGTATTAGTATGATCCTTTATTATTTGGTATGAGACTTATTACTCTCCCACACCAATAAAGTGCATCCATCACATCAAAGCCAATAGCACATCCCGAATTCAGATAATAAGTGCACCACTCATGGTTAACGGGTGATAGATGATCAACTGCCTGTTGGTGGTATTCTAAAGTCGCCAAACAATTAGAGTATTACCATGAGTTACAAGCAGTTGATCGAGGGACAACGATACCAGATTGAGGCCTACTTACGCGAGGGTTTCAGTTACCGGGAGATCGGAAAACGTCTGAGCGTGAGTCACAGCACAGTCAGTCGGGAAGTAAATCGCAATAGAATTCGGGATAACCACTATTTGCCGGAAACCGCTCAGGCAAAGGCACTGAAGCGCCGCTGCCAGGCCGCAAAGTTCAGGATATCTGAACTGACGATAACCTTTGTTGAGTTCGGGCTGAACGAGAAATGGAGCCCTGAGCAAATTGCAGGTGTAGGTAAAATCATCGGTCATCACGTCAGTCACGAATGGATTTATCGCTACGTCCAGCGTGATAAATTACGTGGCGGCAAGTTGTACAGGCAGCTACGCCAGAGTCACCGAAGGTATCGTAAAGGTGACCGTGCGAAGCGGATAATTATCCCGAATCGGGTTGGCATTGAGCATCGTCCCGCTATCGTGAACAAGAAAAAACGGTTCGGTGACTGGGAAGCTGATACGGTTCTCGGCAAGCAAGAAACGGGCGCGATTGTTAGCCTAGTCGAGCGCAAAAGTAAGCTTTACCTGATACGCAAAGTGCCAGCGAAAAGCGCAGCAGACGTGGCCCGAGCCATGGTTGGCATGCTATGGAAATATCGAGGTCATGTCCGAACAATCACAGCGGACAACGGCAGCGAATTCTGTGACCACGAGTTGGTCGCTGAGAAGCTCAAAACCGATATCTACTTCGCAAATCCGTATTCATCCTGGGAACGCGGACTGAATGAAAACTTCAACGGTTTGCTGCGGCAGTACATCCGGAAAGGCACCGATTTACGGACGGTAACAGATAAACAAATTGGTGAGATTGAACGGGCATTAAATGCCAGACCGAGAAAGTGCCTCGGCTTCAGGCAACCTGTTGCGGTATTCAACGAATTACGCAAGGCTGCCTAAATTAGCGAGTGGTGCACTTCGGAGTTGAATTCGCGATTAAATTTAGCCACTTGAACAGATGTAATAGAATTACCCCAAAACAATACGAGTATCTAAAAAAATTTTCCATCTCATAATTCAAATGAGCTAGTTCCTTATGACAAAAGAAATAACCCAATGAGATAGGCTATTGCTCATCTGCTGTTAAAATGACTGACAGCAATGATACCTAAGTGAAATTGCTGTTATTAAAAGGCTTGGCGGAATAATTAGCTAAGATGTTCATACAATTCGTCAATAAAAACTTTATACCGGTTTTCGTTAGCCCGAGAAGGGTCGTAGAGCAAATGCATTTCCCGTGAGGGAATAGTGAAGTTCTCCAGGACAGGAACGAGTTTTTCCCTGTTGATAAGTCGCCTGAGCTCTTTTTCATAACCAATCAGCACACCTGTGCCTCTTAATGCCGCCTCAAGGATTGCTCCCCAGTCGTTAATCGCCAGGCGAGAGTTTACCGTCACTTCAGCAGGTCCTTCAGTGCTGGCAAAAGGCCAGTAATGGGTTAATCCCGCGGACCAGGGTGCAAAAACCAGACACTCATGATGTTTCAGATCAGAAGGTTGTTCTGGATGACCGTACTTTGTCAGGTATTGAGGAGCAGCGCATGCAATAAATCGGTATGCAGGCAACGGTTTTGCCGCAAGCCGGAGTTTCTTATCAAGCTCGCCGATTCGTATCACCAGGTCAAAATCTTCTGAAGCAGGATTAATAACTTCATCAGTAAGAACAAGTTCCATACGCATTTTCGGGTAGCGCTCAAGAAATGTGCTCAAAAAATCCACCAGGACATAACGGCCGAACGTTACGGGCGCATTCAGCCGCAGCGTACCTGCAAGAACTCCGCTCGTACTGCTTGCTTCCCGGTCAGCGCTGTCGATGGCCTGTAAAATTGTTTCACAACGCCTGTAGTACAGCGATCCTGCCGGCGTCAGGCTTTGCCTGCGCGTCGTTCGGTTAAGCAGGCGCGTTTCAAGCTGCTTCTCAAGTGTGGCGATATGGCGGGCCACCATCTGAGGCGACATACCGAGTCTGTCTGCGGCCGCGACAAAAGAGCCTGTCTGAACCACAACCACGAAGGCCCGCATTCCGGTAAGTTTATCCAGCATTCGCTACTCCTGGTTGTTTCAGAACTCAATATTGGCGAATTTTAAAAACTGCTAATACTTATTATGCTTATTTTTTGTCTCATGAACAGGACAGCGAAAACGATGCACATTTATATTGTCAGAATGGACCATCCGGACGGCCGCGGGTGGAATACCTTTGTGCGCGAGCATGTGATTTATCTGAAGGGTCTGATAGAACAGGGCAAACTGTTAGCGTCCGGTCCGCTCAAAAACACGCCACTGCGGGCGGGATTTCTTATTTTCAGGGCTGAGACGCGCGATGAAGTCCAGTCCATGATCGGTGCGGACCCTTTTGCACGTGAAGGCCTTATTGCCCACCTTGATATCCAGCAATGGGACCCGTTGTTCGGGCAGCTCAGCAGTTACTCAAGCCATAATGCAAGCGGGGATTTGAAGGATTTAATTGATTAACCAATTGAGTTAAGAAAAATTTCTCTCAGTCTGCCGGATGATCCACATACAGGGTATGGGGAAGAGGAACGCCTGTATTCATGGCGATACATTTCCGGTATGTTCGGTAATGTATCGCCATTAACCAATTCTGGTTAGCATGGCAGAACATTCAATCCATCAGGTCGCGCCATTTTACCATCCTGTCACTGAGGTCAAGCGTCTCTCCGTCGACACTGAAACGGCCATCGCCCTGATGGTGGAGCAGGCGCAGTTCCTGCCATGCGCAGTCAAGCCAAATCCTCCGAACTTCCAGCACCCACAGGTTATAGCGCCGCACCTGTCGGTCATCCACCACTCTGCACTCCAGGTTAGCCACGCATTCATCTATCAGAGGCGCACTGACCGATTGCGCGGCAACGGGGGTCAGGCCGAAACGCGCAAATTTGTCGTCTGTTTCTCCCGAGCAATTACCGATGTCCACAACGGCCTTTGCCATCCCGGCTGGCGGTACAGCCAGAACACATTCCCCGGTATCTGACAACGCCTGATAGCTGTAATCCCAGGGGCCGATAATCACACCGACCAGCGGTGGGGTATGCTGCATCATCATGTGAAAACCTGCGGTCATCAGATTCGTTCGGCCATCTGTCCCCCTCGTGGACACCAGAATAACGGGACCAGCTTCAAGAATACGGTACGCTTTTTCCGCAGGTAGGCTGTCATGCATGAGATATCCTCCAGAAAGAAAATCAGGGACAGTGTGGTTCACATGTCCCCGGGGGTTATTACTCTTCAAAATCCGTGGCGTCTGACGTGCTTCGCCAGACATCAAGGTTCTGACTCACTGCATGCATTTTTTGTTCAGCGAGGGTGTTGGCAATCTTACCAGCAAAAAGATGCACGGTAGGGACGTCAGCACTGGCCGCCTGCAGTATCAGAGAAGCGACTTTATCAGGATTGCCAGCCTGTTTGCCGTCCAGACCGTTCAGATGGAGGTCCAGCGAGGCCTGAGCTTCGGTATAGTCAGCGATTGTGCGCTGGGCCACGACCAGCGTCTCTTTCGACAGAAACCCGGTGCGCACCGGTCCAGGATAAACCACTGTGGCTCTGATGTTCAGCTCTGCCAGTTCGGCCGCCAGGGTTTCGGTCAGACCGGCCAGTGCGAATTTGCTGGCGACATAGCTGCCCCAGCCCGCGTAACCGCCCTGAAAGCCCACGATCGACGCCACGTTGAAGATATGGCCGCTGCGCCGCGTACGCATATGCGGCAGGGCATGGCGCAGAACATGCAGGGGAGCAAACACGTTAACATCAAAATTGCGACGCAATTCGCTGTCGGTTAATGCTTCAATGGTGCCCTGCTGGCCGTAGCCTGCGTTGTTGACCACACAGTCAATGCGCCCGAAGGCGGCAATGGTGCTGTCGATGGCTTTTTGAACGCTGGCTTCGTTCACCAGGTCCACCTCCAGCGCCAGCAGTCGCGCGTTATCGTCGCCGAATGCCTGACGCAGACTGGTCAGGGTGCGGGAGGTTGCGGCTACGGCATCGCCTCGCGCCAGTAACTGGCGTGCCAGCGAAAGGCCAATACCACGAGCAGCGCCGGTGATAAACCAGACTTTTGCAGGGGAGGTTTGTTGTTGCATTGATGAAGACTCCTGTTGTTGAAAAATGAATTGCATTACTGAATGGCGACACTCATGCCACCGTCGGCCATAACTACTGCGCCGACAATGTAACTGGCCCTGTCTGACGCCAGAAAGGCGGCGACTTCTGCGATTTCATCGGGGTGGGCTGCACGACCAACAGGCGCTTTACGACCATGCTCTACCAGATATGCCTGCCCGTCGGGCTGGATTGTATTCGTGATGTTTGTCACCGCATCTCCGGAGCCGACTGCATTAACACGAATACCGTGAGTGATAGCTTCCAGCGCGAGTGTACGGGTTAACTGTGCCAGCGCCCCCTTGGAAGCTGCATAGGCGGCGATACCGGGAAAAGACTGATAACAGGCGTAAGAACCAATATTAACGATTGCACCCGATTTTGCCGCTATCATTGGGCGCATGGCTTCCCTTGAGAAAAGGAATGCGCCCGTGGCATTAACAGCCATGACCTGGTTCCATTCCCTGAGCGTCATTTCTGCCACCGGCTGGTTGATGATGATGCCAGCGTTGTTGATTAATACGTCGAGGCGACCGAACTGTTCTGTTGCAGTCCGCACAGCCAGTTCCGCACTGGCTTCCTGAGTCACGTCGGCGACAACGGGGACAATGCCTTCACGTGCTAGCGCATTGACATTATCCCCCCGGCCAACTGCGACGATACGTGCGCCCTGGCGGTGCAACAGTTCGACGGTCGCCAGGCCGATACCGCTGGCGGCACCGGTGACGATCGCAACACGGCCTGCAAAGGGCATAGCCCTGGAAAAAGAGTCTGACTCTGACATGAACACTCCTTAATAAATGAAAACATGTTTACGGTTAATGAGGACTGGCCACAGGACGGACGATGAGTTCGCTGATATCTACGCCAGCGGGTTGTTCGATGGCATAGGCGATTGCCTGCGCCACGGGCTCCTGAGGTAAGGCGATGCGCCGGAATTCGCGCATGGCAGCCCGGGCTGTTTCGTCCGTAATATGATCGGCAAGTTCTGACTCGACCACTCCCGGGCTGACCAGCGTCACCCGGATCGCATCGGTCTCCTGCCGAAGCCCGTCAGAAATAGCGCGCACGGCAAACTTGCTGGCGCAATAGACAGCGGCTGTGGGCGAGACCGTATATGCGCCTGTGGAGGCAATGTTAATAATGTGACCATAACCCTGCTCCTGCATGATCGGCAGGACGGCGGCTATCCCGTGCAGAACGCCCCGTACATTGACATCCAGCATGCGGTTCCACTCTTCGACCTTCAACGCTGCCAGCGGTGAGAGTGGCATAACGCCAGCGTTATTTATGAGCGCGTCAATGCGTCCGTGCTTCTCCAGCGCCCTGGCTGCGATGCGTTGCAAATCTTCTGGTCGCGTGACGTCAATTGCCATGGCATCAACATTACCCCCCGTTGCCCGCAACTCTGTCGCCAGTGCGGTCAGTTTTTCAATACGTCTGGCACCGATAAACAAATGATGACCCTTCCGGGAAAGATGACGCGCTGTGGCCTCACCTATACCACTACTGGCACCGGTAAGAATGACCACCTTAGACGTTTCTGATACCACTGTTTTCATCACTCCTCCTTGCCTGTCCCCGGGCGGGACAGGGAATGTCATTGGAATATCAAACAGGCAGGTATCATAAAGAGAGGGCTCTTACGACGACAGGCCTGACACTCTTGTATCATTGCCTAATCCTATTTTCTTTATTGATTTTTAAGCATGCAGGGAGTGAAAATATAATCATTAAATTCAATTAGCAGGTCTGCTGTATGCCAGAAAGATTGCCCTCCATATCTCAACAGTCCGAAATGGCGGCTATGATTTGCCAGCTCGCCCCTCATGAAGGTCACACCCGTACGTTGCTGGATGGCGTGCGTCTGATGCGTGCTGACGGCGCGCTGGGGCGTACCCCCGTGTTGTACGAACCAGGCATTGTTATTGTCTGTCAGGGGCACAAAAGAGGTTACCTGGCCGACAGGGTTTACCACTACGACCCGTTGCACTACCTGGTGCTGTCAGTACCTCTGCCATTTTCAAGCGAGACAGATGCCAGTCCGGCAGAGCCTTTGCTTGCTGTGTCCATTCGTCTGGATATGACAGCGGTGGCAGACCTGGTTGTGGCTGTCGATCACCATGCCACTGCATCAGGTTCACCCGTTGGCATTGTCTCCACACCACTTGACGACACGCTGGCAGATACGACAGTTCGTCTTCTGAAGGTATTATTTTCACCACTTGAAGCGCGGGTTCTGGGGCCGGGGATTGTGCGAGAGCTGATTTTTCGTGTTTTGCTAGGTGAACAGGGCGGAGCCATTCGTGCTGCGCTGGCCTGTCATGGCAACTTTGGACGTATTGCGCGTACGTTACGGCGTATCCACCTCGATTACGCCCGGCCACTGGATGTGGCTTCACTTGCGCATGAAGCTGGCCTGAGCGTACCGGCTTTTCATGCGCATTTCAAAGCCGTTGCGGCGACTTCTCCCATCCAGTACATCAAGTCAGTGCGTCTTCATCAGGCGCGACTGATGATGATACGGGACAACGTTACTGCAGCAGGGGCAGCAGCGCGGGTCGGCTACGAAAGTGCGTCGCAGTTCAATCGGGAGTTCAAAAGACTGTTTGGTCGTAGCCCCGGAGAGGAGACGCGTAAAATGCGCACAGCATTCGCACTGATGGAACCTGCGCAACTCGAAGCAGCGACGTCGACACACTAATCTGCAACTGTCGATATTCATGCGCAAACGTTCACTGCAAACCGGACTGAGACGCAAGGACGCTAACAGTTCATGCTGATCTTAAGATTATCTGAATAACCTGTGGGATTTTCGTTCGTAATAAAAATGTCAGCAACACCTGCTGGCACATCAACATCGGCAGCAAGAACCAGTATGTACCTGTACCTCTGTGAGCTGCGTGGAAGACGAACGTAAAAACATCGCAAAACCTGGTGCGAAAGCGTAAAGCAGTAGTGCCATTTATATACGCAGATTGCCGGGCTAACCGTCCTGTTTTCATCACCAGGTTTTCAGGCTCCGTTCGATTTACAAACCCAGCTTGTCTTTCATTTCTTTTTCTTCAATTGCTTTGGCGATAGCGTTTCTCATCACTTTCAGAATGATCCCGCTGAACATAGCCGTTAAACCGATGGTAAAGAATGCCGTAACCGCAAGGTCAATTAACCAGAATCCTGAATGAACAAGAACGGGCCTGTAAATTGCAACACCGGCAAAAACCACCCAGTGACTAAAACAATAAAAACAACTGAACAGGTAGCCTATCATGGCATTTTTTTTGACCATCCATTCACGCAACGGGCGAAACATTTCCTGCTGCGTGACGGTGATTGAAATGCAACTGGACATCAGTGCAATGACGAGGCAGACCCATAACTGTTCTAACACATTATCGAATGACATAAAAAATACTCTCTGTATGGATTTCATGTAATAGTATAAGATACATGAAATCGCGCCACTTATGCAACATCGAAAGTTTCATAAGAAACTTCGCAGCAAACAGGATAAAAAATGAGAAAAGACCACCGGCTGTCCCGTGCATTACACGTGCTGATACATATGGATAAAATCCGCGATCCCGTTACCTCCGAAGATATAGCCTCGATGATCAATACGAATCCGGTTGTGGTCAGACGCCTTTTCCAGGGGCTCAAACAGGCGGGTATCATTCATTCTGAAAAAGGGCATGGAGGTGGCTGGACACTCCAGAAATCTCTCGGAGAAATCACTCTCCTTCAGGTTTTCTACGCTATTGGCAGCACTGAACTTTTTTCAATAGGCTGGGCGACTGAACATGACAAATGCCAGATAGAGGATGCAGTTAACAATGAAATAAGTGATACACTTGAAGAGGCGAGACGTCTGATTACGAACCGCTTTGCTGAACTTACCCTTGATAAGCTTGTGCCGGAAGTCCTTAAACATAAATAAATTCAACAGCCGGGCATCATATAATGTCCGGCTGTTGAAAGGTCACCATAAATTTTAGTCTGAAGCCTGTTCTGTTATCGGCCGTTCCTCAGGCGCGTCCGGTAAAGTGGCCGAGTGCAGTGGTTTTCCTGATATTTGTCGGGCTAACAGGTAGAACACGGGGGTCATAAACAAGCCAAAAAGGGTGACGCCGAGCATGCCAAAGAATACTGATATCCCAATTGCCTGATGCATCTCAGCGCCTGCTCCGTGCGATACCATCAGGGGGATTACACCCATGATGAAAGCCAGTGAGGTCATCAGAATTGGACGCAGCCTGAGACGGCATGCCTCTTTCACCGCGTTAAAGGCAGACTTACCTGAAAGCTCAAGTTCACGGGCAAATTCAACGATAATAATGGCATTTTTAGATGCGAGCCCGACCAGGACGATAAATCCAATTTGCGTAAAGATATTATTGTCACCATGAGTCAGCCACACCCCGGTAAGTGCAGAAAGGATACTCATTGGGACAATCATAATGACAGCCAAAGGGAGCGTAAGGCTTTCATACTGGGCAGCCAGTACCAAGAATACCAATAATACACAGAGTGGAAAAATCCAGACGGCACTGTTGCCTGCAAGAATTTGCTGGTAGGTCAGGTCTGTCCACTCATACTCTACGCTGGGTGGAAGTGTTTTCATCGCTATACGTTCAATCTCTTCCATCGCCTGACTTGAAGAATAGCCTGGAGCAGGAGCGCCACTAAGAGCGACCGCTGTAAAACCGTTATAACGGGTAACCAGCTCAGGACCGTGTGTCGGCTCAATACAGGCTATGGCAGACAGCGGTACCATATTGCCATCGGCATTTCGGGTCTGTAGTTTCAGTATATCCTCCGGGGTCGCCCTGAACTCTGCGTCGGCCTGCATTCTTACCTGATGTACACGACCTATTATATTGAAATCATTTATACAATATGAGCCAAGATAGGATTGTAATGTCTCGGTGATATCACTGATGTTCACCCCAAGTTGTTTGGCGCGATTACGGTCAATATCGACATTAATTTGTGGAAAATTATTCTGGTATGTTGAAAAAGTGGCGTCAGCACAGGTGATTTAGCTGCTTCTGCCTGAAAGTGTCGAAGTACTTCGGCCATTCCGTCGTAACCGATATTTCCTCTGTCCTCAAGCTGCATTTTGGCTCTACGGTGTTAAAAACAGGTTCAAAATGTTCATTTACTCTATGTAAACTGCGCTTTCTCACCTGTTTTTGCCTTGCATAACCTTCGTTCGTAAGATCTGAAACAGGTTCTAAAATCATAACTATAAAGGATTATCCATCTTAAAATCACCGATATCGCCTGCCATTTGGAAGAGGTTAGTGTCATTCCACCTACATAGCTGGCGCATTCTCATCAGATTGGCATTGGCTCTACGGATGATGGCAAAAGCTTCCTCTACTACGTCAATCACAGGTTTTTCCCAATCTTGTGCTCGGGTAAAAGTTGTCTTTGGGTAGCGATAATTGCCTTCACGGGGAAGGTAATGGCTGATCACCTGAAATCCGTCAGAATTCTTTTTAGGCTTAAACTGGTTATAAACCCAGAACATTTCCAACTTCATCTCTCGCAATCTTACTCGGCAGCCAAAATGACCTGGATACCCTGGTGAGTATTTCCTTCTATGAGCTCGGTTGTGCTGCCAATACAGGTCGGCTATTCGCTGGGCAATATAGTAATAACGTAGCTGTTCCAGCTCGGTAGATTTATGTATGTAACGTAGATACATTTCTGACGTTGAAAGTGCATAAATTGTGGCTTCGTCATGATCTATCTGTTTGTTTTCGCTTTTTAAAAAAGTGTTCCACGCTGTTATTTGCTTATCCAAGGTTGTAAACGGGGTTGAATTGTCACTCATGATTAGGTCCTCTGTACGTTGACTACAGAGTCAGTCTATTGTCTCATGATCTAATTCATCGCCTGCCTTCGTGCCCTTTTGGGGCACACGGGTCTTTTGTTGTGACGCCTTAGCCAAAAGACCTAGCCAATTCCTATCCAGATAATTATCTGATGGGGGACCTAGACTGGTTTATTCCATACAAGCGACATCGTCTTCAAAAGACCTGAGCTAAATGATTCATTTTTAATGGGGGACATGGCGTTAAGAGGTGTAAATCACTAGGTCTCTAAACTTTCACATGTGAAAGTTTTCTCTGAGTATTCACTGGCGCACAAATTGATACGGTAATGTCGGCCAACTCATCAGTGGCTTAGATTTTTGCTCTTCAGTGGCTGTTTTTAATCTACATGTTGAATAAATGTCATTAAATATCAGCATCTTGAAGTTTATTATTGAAGTTCCAAAAAAGGGCAGTTCCAGCGGTCTGCTTAGTTTGTCTTTTTCGAGATGATTGCTCCTGCAAGTTAGATAATAAACAGGAGTCATCATGACGGGTAATAACCAACCTAAACAAGAAGAACGGTTACTGACTTATGCTGAAGTGTGTGACGTTTTGCAAACGTCACAAGCCACACTTCGCCGTTACGTGCGCGATGGACGTTTTCCTCCTCCAATAAAACCCAATCCCAATGGTCGTACTGTTCGCTTTCGGTACAGCGACATCACAGCTTGGTTGAGTGATTTGTGATGGGGGTTAGTGATGCAATATAAGTTGCAGGATGATGGGCTCTATTGCTTGTCCTCTGATCGGTGGCTGCGAATAGGTGGTTGGATTCAGGTGTTGGCTCGCACTCGTTTAACTGACAAACGACATGGGCATGGAGCGCTGCTAGAGTGGCAAAATTTTGATGGGGTTAGGTTACGTGAAGTTGTGTATGCCAGAGACCTGAATAGTGATAATGCACGTCAGATCAGGGATATGCTGGTCGATACTGGGTATCCCTTAACTCCTGGCCAGTCAAGTTGGAGTAGGCTTCAACATTATCTAATAGAGCAGATGGCTCTTGCTGCTCCGGCGACAGTGGTTAATCGAACAGGCTGGCATGGTTCAGTGTTTGCAACCAGTAACTGGACTATCGGTTCAGCTGACGAACCGCACCATTTCGTAGGTCAGCTATCTGGTTCTACAACGTTAGAGGAATCCGGAAGTCTCAGCGATTGGCAGACTTATGTCGGTCAGCTATGCCGAGGCAACCCGTTAGCAATATTCAGTATTGGAACGGCGCTGGCTGCCCCACTAATCGCATCTTCTGGTATGGAAAATGGCGCCATTCATCTGGTTGGGGCATCGTCGACTGGGAAAACGACCTTGTTGCAATTGGCGGCCAGCGTCTATGGGAGCAACCGCTATGTCCGCAGTTGGATTTCGACCAGTAACGGACTAGCGGCAGTATCTTCAGAGCATAACGACATGTTGTTGCCGTTGGACGAAATCGGAATGGCACGCCCGGAAGACATCGATACAGCCATTTATCAGATCATGAACGGCTCTGGGAAGCTACGCGCCAACGTTTCCGGCGAGCTGGCCATGACTTCTCATTGGCGAACGCTGGTGTTAAGTAGTGGAGAAGTCTGGATTGCAGAGCTACTTCAGCAGATCGGTAAACCGTTACGCGCTGGCCAGCAGATACGCCTGGTGGAGCTCCCTGTGTTTGGGACCTACGGTGCGTTCGACGAATTGCATGGTCACAAGCATTCTCAGCAATTTGTGGACGAGCTTAAATCGTCTTGTCAGCACTACCATGGCACCGTAATTCGCGAGTGGATTTCGTTACTGACCGAGCGTCATGACGAGCTGAATAGCTACCTGAGTCACGAAATTGGTCGCCTAAGCGGTATTTGGATAAGCGACCAGATGGCATCGCAGGTGCAACGAGTCATCAGGCGGTTTGCCCTCATCGGGGCGGCACTTTGTCTCGGTAGTTGGAATTTTATTCTCCCTTGGAGCGAGGAAGAGTCCTTGGCAGCCGTCCACCGAACCTTGAAGGCTTGGCTGGACAATCGAGGCCACTCCAGAAATTCCGAGGAATTCCGGCTTCTCAAAGCGCTGGAACGAGCAATGAAAGTCTGGGAGCGCAGTCTCAGTGATATTGAGCAAGCGAGAGGTCATGGGGTCGCTGGTTTTCGACGCTCGCACGAGGGATGTGAGTTGTGGTTGATTTATAAATCGCACTTCCTGAAGCGGCTCGGACTGCCGACCCATTACATGAGGGAAGTGGAGGTGCTGTTACAACGCAATTGCTTGGTAACGAATGAGCGCTCTAGGGGAACCTATAAGACGCGGATTAATGGTGAGTTTCAACGTTTTTTTGCGCTCAAACCTGACCAAGTTAGGCGCCATCTTGAAGATTTAGAGAGGGTTGAACATGACGACTAGCTCAGTGTTCCCACTTTCCCACATTTCCCTGTTCGATTTTGAGGTAAAGGAGTATCAACATGACTGAAAAAGAGATGCTTCAGCGCATGCTGATGGATATGTCATTGCTTAAAAAACTGATTACCGATCATATCAAAAACGAGCAACGTCCTGACACAACAAAGGAAATCCTGACAGTTGAGGAATGTGCTGAGCTGACAGGGTTAAAGAAAAGCACTTTGTACCGGTTGACTCACGAACGCAAGATCCCATTTTTCAAACCTAATGGCAATCGGGTGTTCTTCAGGCGAGCAGATATCTTGGCTTGGCTGCAGAGTAATCGTGTGGCGTCTTCTGATGAGATTGATAAAGCCGCTGCTGATCATCTAGTTGCTAACCGAAAATTGTATGGCCGGAGATACTAAATATTGCTTTAACTTTATGAAAGTAAAAATTCGTAGAATTGGGCGTTACATGTCACGACTATGCTATCGTGACATGTAACGATATGATGTTTTTACGGGGATGGTATCGCCTCAACTTCTTTGCCAATAAACCAACCACTATTCTTTACTCTTTCTAGGGCTGCTGTTGGATCTGATGACCAAAGCACAAGAGCGAGAGACTCTTCAGCTCTACTGCATGTTACGTAAAGTAAACGTAGTGTTCGATCAATGGTTGTTTCTTTGCCTTTATTTATGTTTTCGCTGTCGCTTTTGCTTAGATTAACACCACCAAAAATCTTGTCGTAACAAAAAAGGTTGCCACCAGCCAACTTATCATCCATGACAACCATCACATGTGGAAATTCTGAACCTTTTACTACTTGGTGAGTAGCTAAAACTGAATTGCCAGATAGATAGTTGCAGTATTTTTTTAATTGATTCCAAGGGGCTGAAAATAGTGCACACAATCCGCGACGCAACCTATCTTGTTTGGATTCTTCTTCACCTCTCGCTGGCACAGAAGGTGGAGGTGATTTGTCTGCATACCCAACAGCTAAGCGAGTATCAACGTTAAACAATTTGGCACTCAAGATTGGTTCGAGCACCTCTCCCACGGTCGCAAGAGGACTTGCACAAGCTGCGGCGAAAGTTTCAATTGCTCTAAGTATTTCTTCAACACGCTTTGCTCGCTCTACTGTATCTTCCGGTATCCCATCAAGACAGTCATAGCGCCTAAAAACCTCAGTGACTTTAAACTCATCAATTGTCCCATTGGGATTGATACACCCCTCTAAATCGATAATTTCGTTCAATAAGGCTTGCACAATAGCCGGACCTTTATTCTCTCCACTGCCACTGGGTGCTGCCGCATTTGGATCTAGTAGAACCATTGCATTAAATATATCAAGAAAAGATCCACGCGTAGCAACAAGCTTATGCTCAAGTGCGAGCAGTTGAAATTCTCCTTTTGACCAAGCCTCAACGCCACTTGCGCTACACATCTGATCTGCACACCAACGTTCACCGATAGCTTTATCTTCTGGAGATATCTTTGTATCACCTATATAAATTCGTACAAAACCGCCAGCTTTCTCGGTTCTTGAATGCTGCCTTATTCCATTAGCAGGTTGGGTTCGTCCTTCTAGCTTCGCTTCCCAAATTGTATTAATTAGGTCAACAATTCTGCGTTGGCTACGATGATTCATTTTCAGCTCTGGCATCGCCCAGCTATCAGGAACTAAACTCGGAAGATCGGCATGCCCATCCATATATATTCGCTGTCGGTGATCTCCTAGAAGTCCTATAGTTAGACCACTTCCTCTCGGTTCTGCAATAGTCAATAAGGCATCCAGCATACCTTTCATTGTGTCCTGAGATTCATCAATCAGCACAATTGGATGTTGATCTTTTAGGATCCTCGTTAAGGTTGGTCGGTTTTTTAAAAGCCATGCTGTTACGTCAAGCACATGATTGTGGGCAAGCGCTCCTGGACCATATGTCATACGATCCGGGTGGTAGATAAATAGGTCTGTGTTTCTAAATCCCTCGATATCTTCTCTTATCTCATCCAAATCCCGTTGTTTAGCAGGAGTGATGCCCTTTGGTTTTGCAAGTGCTTCCTCAGTTTCCTTTTCAAGCTGAGCTTCTTTGATTGCAATAAGAGCCGCCTTGATATCATCGTTGAATCCACTAATGAGCTCCCAGCAAAATGCGTGTATCGTAGATACCTTTACGAGGTCATTCTCCCCTAGGCGCCCGTTAATGACCCCAACCGCGTTTTTCGTGTATGTGATCACTCGAATTGAACGCCCATACAAACGCAAGTTTCTTGCAAGGAGCTCCCCTTTTTCGTGTTTTACGACACCAGTAATCCGCCGCAAGACCTCTACGAGAGTTCTCGTCTTCCCAGAACCAGCTCCAGCGAAAAGAAAGTAGCTGCGAGGAGGAACTTCAGTAAGGTAGCCGCAAATTTCTTCGACTACTCCCGCATCTCTGTCGTTGTCAGTGATGATACTTTGTTTGCTCATTCCATCACTCCGCTTGGTTCAAGTTGCTTATGCAACCAAGTTAATGCATTGGCAATGTACCCCGGACATTCAATATCCTCGCCTGAAGATACTAATTCAAAGATGCTGGCAGAGAAGTCGCCTTTATTAAAAGAGCTGTGCATCAGAGAGTGCAGTTCACTAAGTAGCTGTTGAAAATCTTCGGTTTCTACCGCCTTTTTTGCAACAGAGCCAAGAGCCCCTTTGGGAACTTCAATCTCTACTCCATTTTCATCGAATTTCTCATCCATCAACCCTTTGAACCAAGAGACATTCGTAAGAACCAGTGAATCCTCAAATGTGCTGGGCCAACAATTGTTAGCTTTGGCTATAGGTAACTGCCAAGCGAAATATACATGGCAATCTTCGATTTCATTCCATACCAACTGACCTTCAGTCGGGGTTTTGAAATCATCAAGTTTTTGCAGTTTCGGATGCCAGCCACGTAAGGTAGGGTTACCACACTGAAGTTCGGGTTGCCCGGTGTTTGCAACAGCGACTAGTTTCTTGGTCGGGTCACCATTTTTCTTAGGCTTGCCTTCCTTTTCTTCGCAAGGATCGATATCTGTAATTATTACTGTAGGGATCCGGAGCTTTTCGATGAGAGGTTTGAGTCTATGGGCATGGCTTCCACCTATATCGACAAAGGAAATGTAACGACTGTTCAGTTCATTGAAATAACGCTCTATGAAAAGTGGCACCAACATTCGCTCCGCGACTCCTTCCACAAAAATAGCTGCGTTAGCAAACAAAAGGTCCGTATGTTGAACACGGAAGTAACGCTCAGCGAATTGGCGTGTTTTTTTATCATCACCAAAGACTTCGGCTAGATTGACAACTTCTGTCGTCGGCATTGGAATCGTATCGCTCTTAGCCACACGGCGAACATATCTGAGCCGGTCAAAATTCTCCGAATGAGCTAGATGACTTGAATGAGTGCTTATGATCAATTGGCTATTTAGGCTTGAAGCTTCTTTCTCAGTCGGACTAATTAGTTTATGTGCTTTGCTTGGAAATATACGCTGCACCTGAACATGTAGGTGGGCTTCAGGCTCCTCAATCATTACTATGTGTACGGGGACAGGGGAGCCTTTTTCAGGCTTAAGTCGTGCAGATCTAAATGAAACTAGTTGGTAGCTGAGAGATTGGAGATTCTGGTAACCAAGTCCAATAGAATATTCTGGTAGGAGTTCTTCTATTGAATCCTTCTGCATACTGTACTGGACCGCAGTACTGTGATCGAGAAGGTCAGCAGTTTGGATACGTGTACGAAAACGAATCTCTTGAGGGTCATGCAACCCTGGATAGCCAAGCTCTTGCACTTCCTGAACTGAATCGGCTATGGCTTCTTGAATCTTACTGTCTAACTCTTTCTGAGCAAGTGCCACTGCCTTAATAAGGTCTACACGCTGGCTATGTCCGGAGCTAGCAACGTTTAAGTGTTGTTGAGCAAACTTGATTAGCTGGTTTGAAAACATGCCAACTCGTTGAAGAGCGGATGATGGCCGCGACTCAGTTTCTTCACTTCCGAATCCACGCTGAGCTGCGATGAAATCAACACGAATCAATCTCGATAGATGCTTTCGGTCAATCGGACTTGTTTGGACATCAAGTGTCTGAGTTTCATAGGATACCAGTCCTGTAATCGGGTTGTTATCGGTATCTAATTTGTATGCACGAACGCGCCCAAGCTTCAATGGCTCACGCAGAAAAAAATCAAGTAGGTCTATGGGCCACGCTAATGAATCTTGTCCCATATCTTTAACTGGTGAACGTGCAGAGCAGTAAGTCCATGCTAATTGCTTGAGCTCTTCAATATTGGTGACCGGCTCCAGTCGAAGGCGAATACCAACAGCGCCACCTTTCCAGCTAAATTTGGATAGAAATGGAGCAACATAGTGATACATTCCGACATCTGCATCAAACCAGAGGTCCAATACTGGCATGGTTTCTAGCAGTATCTGGAGTTGCTCTTTCCACTTTTCTTCTGGTTCGGTAACAGTTAAAGGGTCTTCAGTCAGTTCTTCCCAAACTTTGCCAAGGGCTCGCAGCTTTGACCATTTGGAAATACTGATGTCGAAAGCACTAAAGGGAGACCCATCAGCAAGGAAATGTCGTAGCGCCGCAAGAATAGATGTTTTTCCACTATTATTGGCGCCAACCAAAATTGTGGTTTTTTCATCAATGTTCAGCTGCACTTTTCCTAGCCGACGGAAATTACTAAGTTCGACAAATCGAAGCTTAATACCTTTGGATACTTCGGTCTCAGGGGGGATGTCTGGCATTGATACGCCTCCATGCGAATGTTATAAAATTATGAGATTAAAAGACTTCATTGGTGAAGTGTTCTGTTGCACTTCAGTATAATAAGTTACTTTTATATATATCGATGTGCATTTAGTCACCCAAATAACAGGCCTATGCTTAAAGTAATCGTATTGTTTTGACATATGAGCTTTGGACTACTATTCCTTATTGTGTCATTTGACACCAACAACACATCAATAGCTAGGGAAGGTAAAAATGTCTGTTAAACATACACCAACAGGTGTTGTACACAGCGGTGCTAAAGGCGGCACCACTGGCTGCGGCACTGACACAAAGAAAAATGCTGATCACTGGGTTAATTCCCACGAGAAAATCACATGCGATAAGAACGGCTGTAAAAACTAACGATCTTATGTGGTTGATGGAGGGCACTGTCTAGGTGCCCTTTTCTTTGTAAAGATGTCGTCGTTTGGTTGTAATAATGCTCTTAGTCTGATGACTCATCGAAGATATCTGGAAAGGTCCGCATGGCCTCTGTGCGGCGGGTTTCCAGAATGTCTGCGTAAATTTCTGTCGTTCTGAGTTCGCTGTGGCCAAGTAATCTGGAAAGGGAATAGATGTCCAGGCCTCGGGCCAGTTGGTTTACTGCAAAGGTGTGGCGGCCAGCATGAAAGGTTACGTGTTTGGTGATCCCGGCACGTATAGCCCACTGCACTAGCGCGACGTTGCTATAGCTGTCGTAACGTAATCCTTTAAAAACCCGTTCTGTCGGTTTTCCCCTGTTTTCCAAGTTGAGCAAACGCACTGCTGAATCCGGTAAGTCGAGATATTGCAGGCCATTGCCCGAGTTTTTGAGCTTTATCTGGGAAAAGATGATTCGGTAGTGCCCTTGAGCAAACAGTTCAATTTCACTCCATACCAGTTTATGTATGTCTGACCAGCGTAGACCAGTAGTGCAGGAAAACAGAAATGCTCTTCGTAGCACATCGTAACGGCATTCTGCCTTAGTAAGGGCCTTTACCTCATCCAGAGTGAGATAAGTGCGCTGAGTCCTCTCTGCTTTGATGGATTTGACTTGTTCAACAGGGTTATCTCTGATGATTCGGTCTCGTTGTGCTTGGTTGAGTGCTGCCCGAATTTTATTGAAGTAGCTACAGGCGGTATTCCTAGAGAGGCCGGTATCTGATTTTGTCATTGCCTCATGCTGTAGGTAATGGCGGAACCCTTCCAAAAAGTATTTATCTACCTGTTCAAAAGTGAGTTCTGCGTGGCCGTGGTATCGGTGGAGATGGATGCCCGCTGAAATCCAAATTGAGTAATTGGATTTACTACCGGATGCTTTACTTGCTGTTACTTGATCGAAGTAGTCAAAGAAACTGGCATTGAGTTTGGTGCGGTCATCCAATCCATGTTTGGCTGATTCCATTTCCAGTAGACGCTTGGCTCGAATGGCCTCAGCTTTTTGCAATGTGGTTTTATTGTGCTCGCGCTCAACTGCGTTTTTTGGCTTGTTGTAGAGGAATAGATTCAGCGGTTCGTAAGAGCGCTTTTGAGCCCTTGAACCGTCTTCCGCGGTCTTTGAGCCGTAATAGTACACAAGCCTGATGGGGCGCAGGCCATTCTTATCTGGTTCTCGTTTTTGTATATTGATTTTCATAGGTTTTTCTCATCTTGTGCTCCGCATGTGCTCCAGAATTTATCTTCGGAGCACATACGGAGCAAGAATCGACAAAACCCTTCAAATCACTTCCCACCAAGTAAAACAAAATTATTTTAAAATCATAATGTTGTTTTGATTTGGTTTGATACGTTTTACTATTTTACTTCCCAATACAGAATGAGCTAAAGATGCGACCCAGCAGGTCATCAGAGGTAAACTGGCCGGTGATCTCGCTTAATGCTTCTTGGGTTAAGCGTAATTCTTCCGCTAGCAGTTCGCCGGCTTGGAATACTTCCAACTGCTCTTTACCAAGCGCGAGATGTTCACTGGCAGTTTGCAACGCATCGAGGTGACGGCGGCGGGCAATGAAGCTACCTTCCAGATTGCTCTGATAACCCATTAGTTGTTTTAAGTGTTGTTTTAATTCAGACATTCCTAGGCCAGTTTTGGCGGAGATTCGATAAACGCTGTAACCTTGTTCTTCTGTTGGAGCTAAAGCTTCTCCCGTTAAGTCGGCTTTATTGCGGACTACGGTAATGCCGAGTTTGGCGGGTAATCGGTCGACAAAATCTGGCCATATATCCTTGGGATCGACAGCGTCTGTATCGGTGCCATCCACCATAAATAAGACCCGATCGGCATTGGCTATTTCGGCCCAAGCGCGTTCAATACCAATTTTCTCGACGGCATCGTCGGTATTGCGTAGCCCTGCGGTATCAATGATGTGCAGTGGCATGCCATCAATATGAATATGCTCACGCAGCACATCGCGGGTGGTACCGGCTATCTCGGTTACAATTGCGGATTCTTTCCCTGCAAGCGCATTCAGCAGGCTGGATTTCCCGGCATTGGGGCGGCCGGCGATCACCACTTTCATACCTTCACGGATCAGTGCGCCTTGTTGAGCGCTTTGCTGCACTTCGCTGAGTTTGTCGATAATGCGATATAAAGCGTTAGCAATTTTGCCATCGGAAAGAAAATCGACTTCTTCATCTGGAAAATCAATCGCGGCTTCGACATAAAGGCGCAGATTAGTGACTTGCTCCACCAGTTGATGTACTTCTTTGGAAAACTCGCCCTGTAAAGATGCCATCGCACTTTTTGCGGCTTGTTCGCTGGTGGCTTCAATCAAGTCGGCGATGGCTTCGGCCTGGGCAAGATCTAATTTGTCATTTAGAAAGGCTTGTTCACTGAATTCCCCCGGGCGAGCCATGCGCACACCTTCCAGTTCCAATATGGTCTTTATCAGCATATCCATGACAATTTGACCACCGTGTCCCTGTAACTCCAGTACATCTTCGCCAGTGAAGGAGTTGGGGCCTTTAAAAAACAAGGCGATACCCTGATCCAATGTATGTCCTTGGCTGTTTTTAAATGAACAGTAATCCGCATAGCGGGCTTTAGGCAGATGACCAAGTACTTTCATGGCAACATCTGCGGCTTTGTCACCGGATACTCTGACTATGCCCACACCGCCTTTGCCTGGCGCGGTTGCCTGCGCCACAATGGTATCTGCTGCCACATTTTTTCCTTTGTTGTTATTCAAATACTGGATAATCAAAAGGCGGCCATCAGCCGCCTTTGGGGGAAGAGTTTTTGGGTTATTTCAAGCCTTTCTTCTCTAGCCCGGCGTAGATAATCTTCTGTTGGATAATAGCCACAATGTTACCCATCAACCAGTACAGTACTAGGCCAGATGGGAACCACAGGAAGAATACTGTAAATACCACTGGCATATACTGCATCATCTTTGCCTGCATAGGATCCATAGTGGGCGACATCGGCTGTAGCTTCTGCATGATGAACATAGATACGCCGTTCAGAATAGGCAGCACATAGTATGGATCTTGTACTGACAAGTCGTGGATCCACAGCATGAATGGGGCGTGGCGCAATTCTACACTTTCAAGTAGAACCCAGTATAAGGCTAAGAAGATTGGCATCTGCAGCATGATCGGCAGACAGCCTCCCATTGGGTTAACCTTCTCTTTCTTATACATCTCCATCATGGCCTGACCCATCTTTTGGCGATCATCACCAAAACGGTCTTTCAACTCTTGGATTTTTGGCTGTAGATTACGCATCTTCGCCATAGAGGTGTATTGGGCGCGGGTAAGCGGGAACAGAATACCGCGCACGGTAAAGGTGATCAGAATAATTGCCAACCCCCAATTACCCACAAACGAATGGAAGAACATCATCAGCTTGTAGATAGGCACAGCTAACCACCACAATACACCGTAATCAACCACTAGATTTAAGGTATCGGACAGTTCTGAAAGTGCGGCCTGATCTTTTGGACCAACATAGAAATCGGCCCCTACGGTTGCAGTTTTACCTGGTGCTACGGTATCCGCTTGACCACGGAAACCTATATTAGCCATAGTGCCGTTGCTGACGCTGGAATAAATAAGATTACTTTGATCCGCTGGTGGAACCCAAGCTGATACAAAGTAGTGTTGCAACATGGCTACCCAACCGCCTTGGGTCTCTTTGTGCAGATCTTTTTCTGTGATTTCGTCAAATTTGTACTTTTCATAACGGGTATCAGCGGTGGAATACGCCGCACCTCGATATGTTGGCATCATCATATGGCTATCAGATGGTTTGATAGTCTGCTTAATTTGACCATACATCTGCACCTGCAATGGCGCAGATGTCGTGTTATCAATCTGATAATCTACCCGGATATCAAATTTGCCCTTACGGAAAGTGAATATCTTGGTGTATTTTACGCCGTTTGGTGCGGTATAGGTCATGGGCACTTGCAGCGTGTCATTACCATCTTTCATCTGAAATTCAGTACTGGCCACTGTATAGGTTGGGCGGCCAGTGCTGCTGTCAATACCACCACTACCAATCAGGCCGCTTTGCGCAACGTAGGTAAATCCTGGTTTTTGTTCTAAAAGTACAAAAGGATCGTCTTTACCTTGCTCCAGTTTATGAGCAACTAGCGCCGCATGTACTATGTCTCCGCCAACAGGGTTGATCAGTACGTCTAACTGATCTGTTTTAACCCGCACTAACTCTTTGGAGGCAACAACTGGATGTTCTTCCGGTACACCAGCCTTACTGTCGGCATTGGGCACGTCATTTTGAAGGGTGTCCTGATTTGAGGATGTTACTGTTGTTTCAGTAACGGCTGGTTTTGGCGCTTTATCTGTCTGCCATTGCTGCCAAATCATAAAACTGACAGCTAACAGCGCGATAAGCAGAATATTGCGTTGAGATTCCATAGCCTATTTATTACACCTGTTCTTTTTAGGAGGTACGGGGTCGTTGCCGCCCGGATGCAAAGGGTGACATTTTAATATGCGTTTTATAGCAAACCAACTCCCTTTGACAGTTCCGTGCACTTGCACAGCTTCTATCGCGTAATGGGAGCAGGAAGGGTTGAATCGGCAGCGCTGTCCCAGCATCGGGCTGATAAAAAGCTGGTAGCCTCTGATGAATTTAATAATCAACCATTGAAACGGCGACTGAGTTTGCGCCATAACTTTTCCACCAATTTCCTGAGCTGTTCATTCTCCAGCTCCAGAACACCGCCGCGAACCAATACCACAATGTCCACCGGTGGCAGATTATACTGATTTAGTCTGAAACTTTCGCGCACAACGCGTTTGACTCTGTTGCGCTGGTTAGCTCTTTTTACATGACGTTTGGCAACAGTCAAGCCTAATCTGGGATGTTCCAGAC
Organism: Shewanella fodinae; assembly: GCF_014651955.1. Classification (GTDB taxonomy): domain Bacteria; phylum Pseudomonadota; class Gammaproteobacteria; order Enterobacterales; family Shewanellaceae; genus Shewanella; species Shewanella fodinae. The sequence goes on from NZ_BMXW01000016.1 coordinate 53,459, forward strand.
CATTAGGGGTCGCCAACAGAGTTATTTCAGCAGAAGAAGCTTTTTGCGGGTTGGTAAAAACAGAATTGAATTGTGCGGGAGTTAACAAGCGTAACTCCCGCGAAAAGGTGTAGCTAGTCACCTAATTGTCTACTTGCTTAATTAAGCAGAAAGACGAGCGCGACCTTTAGCACGGCGACGAGCCAGTACCTTGCGGCCGTTAGCTGTAGCCATACGAGCGCGGAAGCCGTGAGTACGCTTGCGCTTCAGGTTGCTTGGTTGAAAAGTACGTTTACTCATGATGGCAATCCGTCTTTGTTAGTTAATTTTCCTCTACCGGGAAAATTCGGAGAGGGTATAAAAAAGAGGCCGAATTGTAATCACATTTACCTTGGACGTCAATAAGCAGAATGTCCGGTATATGTAATTACTGCCTCTATTTAGCGATCTGTTGATGTGGTTAACATACAATATGTGGATAACTCTGTGTACTTACCACAATATATAGTAGCTAAAGCGGCTATTAATAGATCGCTGGGGCGGCATTATAGATCAACTCAGATCCCTTAATAAAGTGGTAAATATCATGGATTATCCCCCTAGAGATCCTGTAGGATCTGACAGGATCTAACGGGTAGTAAGATCTCGATCGCTTTGGGGATAATTATGCTTCGACCATAGCGATTATTCAGATCTCTCTATAGAATAGCCTCCCTTGAGGAGATGGATTGGGGATAAGTTTGTGACTGTTTCACTATGGCAGCAATGTGTCGGCAGATTGCAAGACGAGCTTTCAGCTCAGCAGTTCAGTATGTGGATCAGACCATTGCAGGCTGAAATGGATGGTGAAACCTTAGTATTGTACGCGCCCAACCGGTTTGTGCTGGACTGGGTAAGGGATAAGTATCTCAATATTATTAACCAGTTTTTTAGCGAACACCTCGGAAGTGAAGCCCCTAAACTCCGTTTTGATATAGGCAGCCGTCCGGCCCCTCGGACTGAGGTTGTTAGCTCGGCCATTAATAACAAAAACCATACTCGCCCAGTGACTAAATCCAGCGTAGCGGCAGTATTCAATAATGATGATGAAGAGCCCGTTAGCAATCACCCATACCGCAGCAATATTAATCCAACTTACCAGTTTGATAACTTTGTTGAAGGTAAGTCTAACCAGTTAGGTAAAGCGGCAGCGCAACAGGTTTCTGAAAACCCAGGCGGTGCTTACAATCCATTGTTCCTATACGGTGGTACCGGTCTAGGTAAAACCCATCTGCTACACGCTGTTGGCAATGGCATTCTTAAAAATAATCCTCATGCCAAAGTGGTGTATATGCATTCTGAGCGGTTTGTTCAGGACATGGTTAAGGCATTGCAGAATAACGCTATTGAAGATTTTAAACGCTATTATCGCAGCGTTGATGCCCTGTTTATTGATGATATTCAGTTTTTTGCCAACAAAGATCGTTCCCAGGAAGAGTTTTTCCATACCTTTAATGCGTTGCTGGAAGGCAATCATCAGATCATTCTAACCTCAGACCGTTATCCCAAAGAGATTGATGGGGTTGAAGATCGACTGAAGTCTCGCTTTGGCTGGGGTCTTACTGTCGCTATTGAACCGCCGGAATTGGAAACACGGGTGGCAATTCTGATGCGCAAGGCGTTAGAAAACGGTATTAACTTGCCGGATGAAGTGGCTTTTTTTATTGCTAAACGCTTACGTTCGAATGTGCGTGAGCTTGAAGGTGCTTTAAACCGGGTGATCGCTAATGCAAACTTCACCGGTCGACCAATTACTATCGATTTTGTGCGCGAAGCACTGCGTGACCTATTGGCTCTGCAGGAAAAATTAGTCACTATAGACAATATTCAGAAAACAGTCGCTGAATACTACAAGATCAAGATGGCGGATATGTTGTCCAAGCGACGCTCCCGTAGTGTTGCCCGTCCTCGACAGATGGCTATGGCACTTTCTAAAGAGCTGACTAACCAGAGTCTGCCCGAAATCGGTGATGCTTTTGGCGGACGAGATCATACGACAGTGTTACATGCCTGTCGCAAAATTGCCCAGCTCAGAGAAGAGAGCCACGACATCAAAGAAGATTACGCCAACTTGATCCGAACCTTATCTTCTTAATCAGGGAACAGAATAATGAAATTTTCAATTGATAGGGATGACCTATTGAAGCCGTTGCAACTGGTCAGTGGTGCGGTTGAAAGAAGGCATAACCTGCCAATTCTGGCAAATCTCCTTGTGGAAGTAAGTAATCACTCACTAAAGTTTACTGGCACTGACTTGGAAGTTGAGTTGGTCGGCAGTGCCGCCATCAGTGGCGATGTGCAGGAAGGGCGTACTACAGTACCAGCCAAAAAGTTGTTGGATATTGTTAAATCCCTACCAGAACAGAGTGAAGTCAAAATAGAGCAGCAGGAAAACAAATGGTTGCTACGTTGTGGCCGCAGCCGCTTCACTCTGGCAACTTTGCCTGCAGAAGAATATCCCAACGTCGAAAGTTTTCAGCCCAATATTGAATTCTCTATCAAACAGGGCACGCTGAAATCTCTGATCGATGCGACCCAGTTTTCTATGGCTAACCAGGATGTGCGTTATTACCTCAACGGTTTGTTGTTTGAAACCGAAGGTAATGTGTTGCGAACGGTTGCTACAGATGGTCACCGCTTGGCGCTGAGCCATCGCGCGATTGATGCTTCTTTGCCCGAAAACCAAGTGATTGTTCCCCGTAAGGGCGTCGTGGAATTGGCGCGTTTATTAGATGCTGATGATCAGGAAATCAGCATTGCCATTGGTGATAATGCTATTCGTGCCACTACCGCGGCGGCGGTACTCACCAGTAAGTTGGTGGATGGCCGTTTTCCTGATTATCGCCGAGTGTTACCTAAGGGCGGCGACAAAATCGTGCTCGCTAGCCGTAATGCCTTACGTCAGGCGTTATTACGAGCTTCTATTTTGTCAAATGAGAAGTTCCGAGGGGTGCGGGTACAGCTGGAAAATTCATTGTTAAAAATTACTGCTAACAATCCTGAACAGGAAGAGGCTGAAGAAATCATCGATGTGGAATATGGTGGTGACGCCCTGGAAATTGGTTTTAACGTCTCCTATCTGCTGGATGTGCTCAACAGCCTTAAATCTGATGATGTGCGAATTACCCTCAGTGATGGTAACTCTAGTGCACTGATTGAAAATCATCAGGAAGAAGACTCTATGTATGTAGTAATGCCTATGCGGCTGTAAGCCGGGCGTTGCATGAGTCTCAGCCAGTTTAATATTCAACATTTTCGTAATATTGCTTCAGCCCAACTGCAACCTGGCAGTGGGCTGAATCTTATTTATGGACAAAATGGCAGTGGCAAAACCAGCATACTGGAAGCGATTTATTTCCTGGGTATGGGGCGTTCGTTCCGCAGTCATTTGGCCCAACGTGTCATCTGTAATGAGCAAGAACAATTAACACTGTTTGCTAGGTTACAGGTGCACGACACTCAGCATAAAGTCGGCGTGCGCCGTTTCCGTAATGGTGATACCGATGTCAAAATTGATGGCGAAAAAATCAAGCGGTTATCGATACTCGCAGAGACATTGCCAATACAACTGATCACGCCTGAGAGTTTTTCCCTACTATTTGAAGGTCCGAAAGCGAGACGCCAGTTTATCGACTGGGGAGCGTTCCATTCAGACCCAATGTTTTATCCACAATGGATGAACGTCAGGCGAGTGTTGAAGCAGCGCAACCAGCTGTTACGAGATGGCGCCAACTATCAGCAGATAGCCTATTGGGATCGCGAATTTGTGCGTTATTCAGAGGCGGTTACTGCTATACGAAACCATTATGTGGACTCGTTAAATGGACTGTTAAAGGGTATAATCGGAGAGTTTTTACCACAGGCAGACATCAGGGTTTCCTTTACTCGTGGTTGGGACAGTAAAACGCCTCTGGCGGCGCTGTTAGAAGCGCAATACAGCCGCGATGTAGTGATGGGATTTACGGTGAGCGGACCCCATAAAGCAGATTTGCGTTTACGGGTCGGTAATTTGCCCGCTCAGGATGCGTTATCCCGGGGACAGCTTAAGCTGCTGGTGTGTGCGCTGCGGATTGCACAGGGAAAGTTGCTAAAACAACAGCAGGATAAAGACAGTATCTATCTGGTGGACGATCTGCCGTCAGAACTGGATGCCAAACACAGGCAGTTATTGCTACAGCAATTGAGTGAGACCGGTGCGCAAGTATTTGTTACTGCCATTGATCCAGCTGCAATAGCTGATTCATTAAACACTCCACCGGAACGGATTTTCCGGGTAGAACAGGGGAGTGTGACGGTCATTGAATAACCGATGAGAGATTAGTATGTCAGAGAACAGTTATGATTCTTCGAGTATCAAGGTCCTAAAGGGCCTTGATGCGGTTCGGAAAAGACCCGGAATGTATATTGGCGATACCGATGATGGCACGGGGTTGCATCATATGGTATTCGAGGTGGTTGATAATTCCATTGACGAGGCTCTGGCGGGTTACTGTAAAGACATCGTGATTACCATTCACATGGATGGCTCGGTATCAGTCAAAGACGATGGTCGCGGTATTCCGGTGGCTATCCATCCAGAAGAAGGGGTATCGGCAGCACAGGTGATCATGACGGTGTTACACGCCGGCGGTAAGTTTGACGATAACTCTTACAAAGTGTCTGGTGGTTTGCACGGTGTGGGTGTGTCCGTGGTTAACGCTCTGTCGGAGAAATTAAAACTCACAATTCGTCGAGACGGTAAAACATACGAACAGTATTACAGCCATGGTAATCCGGTTGATCCTATAAAAGAGATCGGTACCTCAGAGCATACAGGAACAGAAATCCGTTTCTGGCCGAGCAAACAAACCTTTACTGATGTTGAGTTTCATTATGAAATTCTGGCTAAACGGGTGCGGGAATTGTCATTCCTTAACTCAGGTGTTGGCATCCGCCTATTAGACGAACGCGATCATAAAGACGACTTCTTCCATTACGAAGGGGGGATTCGCGCCTTTGTTGAATACCTGAACCGCAACAAGACTCCGGTTAACAAAGATATTTTCCATTTTTCGCAGGAACGGGACGACGGCATTACTGTGGAAGTGGCAATGCAGTGGAATGACGGTTTCCAGGAAAATATCCTGTGTTTTACCAACAATATTCCGCAGCGTGATGGCGGTACGCATTTGGCGGGTTTCCGCGCCGCGTTGACCCGTAACCTTAACAACTACATGGAAGCGGAAGGTTACAACAAAAAGAATAAAACCAATGCCACGGGCGATGATGCGCGTGAAGGGTTGACTGCGGTTGTCTCCGTGAAGGTGCCCGATCCTAAATTCAGCTCCCAGACCAAAGATAAGCTGGTATCCAGCGAAGTTAAGACCGCAGTAGAGCAAACCATGGCTGAGAAGCTAAATGATTATCTGCTGGAAAACCCTAACGAAGCGCGTCTGGTAGTCAGTAAAATTATTGATGCTGCCCGTGCCCGTGAAGCCGCGCGTAAGGCCCGTGAGATGACACGCCGCAAAGGTGCGTTGGATCTTGGCGGCTTGCCAGGTAAATTGGCTGATTGTCAGGAAAAAGACCCCGGTCTGTCTGAAATCTACATTGTGGAAGGGGACTCGGCTGGTGGCAGTGCCAAACAAGGCCGTAACCGTAAAAATCAGGCAATTCTACCGTTGAAAGGTAAGATCCTTAACGTAGAAAAAGCCCGATTTGACAAGATGTTGTCGTCTCAGGAAGTGGCTTCATTGATCACCGCGCTGGGCTGTGGAATTGGTCGTGATGAATACAATCCGGACAAAACCCGTTACCACAACATTATTATCATGACCGATGCTGATGTGGATGGTTCGCACATCCGTACGTTATTGCTAACGTTCTTCTTCCGGCAGATGCCGGAGTTACTGGAGCGTGGTTATGTGTATATCGCTCAGCCGCCGCTGTTTAAAGTTAAAAAAGGTAAGCAAGAACAATACCTTAAAGATGAATCTGCATTAACCGAGTATTTGACCTCTCAAGCGTTGGATGGTGGTTGTATCTATCCATCTAAAGACGCCCCAGCTATGGCGGGCGCTGCATTGGAACGGCTGGTGTTGCAGTATCGTGAGGTTGAGCATATTGTCGAACGCCTAGAAAAACGTTTTCCAACCAACGTTACTGATCGGATGATTTATCATCCGCGAGTGACGGCCGACATGCTGGCAGATGAAGCTCTGATGGTCGGATGGTGTAAGGCGTTGCTGGAAGATCTGCAAAATCGCGAGACACATGGTGTGCTTTATAAGTTGGAACCTATTCTAGAGCCTGAACGCAAAGTCTATCTGCCGCAGCTGACCGTGCGTAAGCATGGTATTGATAATCACTATCTGTTCAGTTATGACTTTTTCCATGGTGCGGATTACCGACATATCGCTGATCTCGGTGAACAGCTTGATGGGCTGATTGAAGACTCAGGTTATGTGCAGCGTGGCGAACGTAAGAAAGATGTGAGTACCTTCGCCGAAGCGCTGGAATGGCTGGTGGCCGAATCCAAACGCGGTATTTATATCCAGCGTTACAAAGGATTGGGGGAGATGAATCCAGAGCAGCTATGGGAAACCACAATGGACCCGGAAACTCGGCGAATGTTGCAGGTGACTATTGAAGATGCCATAGGTGCAGATCAGCTGTTTAACACACTGATGGGCGATGCGGTTGAACCTCGTCGCGAGTTCATTGAGTCAAATGCCTTAAACGTATCGAATCTGGATGTATAAGGCGTAAATTGCTTTTGTGACATGAAAGGGGGAGACAGACACATTGGTCTCCCTTTTTTATGTCTATAAAATCTGGCGTTAAGCCTCTAAAGTTCAGTGGTGGTGACATAACATACGGACATCACAAGGCTTGCGCTCTGTTTGGCTGTCTATGGGATCTTATGATTGCTATCCCAAAATTTTTCCAACAGCTAACCCCTTAGTCTTGTCTCTTCATACGTGGATAATGCACAGGTGGTGTACGCAATTGATCTATAACGTTGTTGCTGAGTACGGCAAGCATGCCGCAGATTGTCTGAATGGTTAGAGTGGGGAAGGCCGGATGTTAGCGAGACGATAATCTGGCCAGAGATTGCAGGGGCCGTTACAATAATAACATTAAAAATCAATAAAATAGAAAGCTCACCAATTGGCGAGCTTTCTATTTAATAGCTGTTTTACGCTTACTGTAGCAACGAGATATCAGCAATACGCAGGAATTGGTCACGCAATTGATTCAGCAGCGCTAAACGGTTATCGCGCAATTGTGCATCATCAGCCATCACCATCACTTGCTCAAAAAACAGGTCAACACTATCACGCAGTTGCGCCAGTAGTGTCAGCGCATGTTGATAGTCACCAGCTGCAAACAGTGGCTCTAATTGAGGGAGCAACGCTGCTAATGTTGTTGATAGTGCTTTTTCTGCAGGTTCAAGCAATAAGTTATTGTTCACTGTCTGGGGTAATTCCCCCGTAACTTTTGACAGTATGTTAGACACGCGTTTATTGGCAGCCGCCAGCGCTGTAGCTTGTTCCAGTTCACGGAAGTGTGCTACTGCCAGAATGCGGTTATCAAAGTCGGTTGGTCTGGTGGGGTAGCGCGCCAGCACAGCCAAGATCACATCGGTACTTATACCTTTATCTTGGTACCAGGCGCGGAAACGTCCCATCAAAAATTCCAATACTTCTGTGGCAGTATTATCGTTGGAGAGGTTGCTACCATGTGCATTGACTGCATAGCCAATTAGATCAACCAGATCCAATGACAGTTTGTTTTCCACAATAATGCGCAGCACCCCGATAGCGGCACGGCGCAGTGCAAACGGATCAGCGGCTCCTTTAGGCGCTTGACCAATGCCGAAAATGCCGGTCAGGGTATCTAGCTTTTCGGCCAGTGCTACCGCACAACTTACTGGTGCTGTTGGTACCGAATCGCCGGAAAAACGAGGTTTGTATTGCTCATCCAATGCCAGCGCTACGGCTTCTGATTCACCATCTAAGCGAGCATAGTGCATTCCCATGGTGCCTTGCGTATCGGTAAACTCCATCACCATGTTGGTCATCAAATCCGTTTTTGATAGCAGACCGGCACGTTTGGCGTCTGTTTCATTGGCATCTATGCCTGCTGCGATAAACCCTGCGACTTGGGATATGCGTTGTACGCGGTCTTTCAATGTGCCAAGTTGTTTCTGGAATATCACGCTATCTAAGCTGTCGATACGAGAGGCTAAGGTGTGTTTCTTATCGGTATTAAAGAAGAACTCTGCATCAGCCAGACGCGGGCGCACGACTTTTTCATTACCGGCAATAATTTGTGATGGATCTTTCGATTCGATGTTGGCGACAAAGATGAAGTGAGGCATCAGTTTGCCTGTCACATCGAAAACCGGGAAGTACTTCTGGTCACCTTTCATTGTGTAGACCAGTGCTTCGGCGGGAACAGCTAAGAATTTTTCTTCAAATGCTGCGGTCAGTACCACGGGCCATTCCACCAATGACGTGACTTCTTCTAGTAAGCTGTCACTGATATCGGCTTTACCACCTAGCGTTACTGCAGCGGCTTCGGCGTCAGTTTTGATAATGGCTTTGCGTTTATCATAGTCAGCAATCACTTTACCGCGTTCGTATAAGGCGCTCAGATAGTTGTCCGCATGATCCAGTTCAAAACTGGCTTCGCCCATAAAGCGATGGCCGCGGATGGTTCTGGCTGAATCGATACCCAGCACTGTACCTGGAACGACTTTGTCACCCAGCAACATAGTAACGGTATGAACTGGCCGAATAAACTGAGTTTTATTACTGCCCCAACGCATGGGTTTTGGAATGGGAAGTTTATCTAATGCCTGTTGGGTCATAGCCGGTATCAGCGTTTCTGTGCTGACGCCTTCCACCTTGGCGTGATAAACCAGCCATTCACCTTTGTCGGTATTTAAGCGTTCTGCTTGGTCTACGGTAATACCATTACCACGGGCCCAACCTTGAGCCGCTTTAGTTGGCTTTCCGTCCGCATCAAAGGCGGCTGTCACTGATGGGCCGCGTTTTTCAACGACCTTGTCTTCCTGTGCCAGCGCTAGCTTCTCGATATAGAGTGCCAGTCTTCTGGGCGCGGCATACCAACATGCGTTAGCAAAGGGGAGTTCTGCTTTATTCAATTCTTCTGTGAAATTGGTCAGGAACGATTCCGCCAAGCTGCGTAAGGCTTTGGGTGGGAGTTCTTCGGTACCGATTTCGATGAGTAAGTTTTCAAAATTCATTAGTGTCTGACCTCACTTACACATTGGGAAACCCAGCGCCTCCCGGGCCTGGTAATAAGCTTCAGCAACCGCCTTGGCCATAGTACGAACGCGCAATATGTAGCGTTGCCTTTCGGTCACAGAAATAGCATGGCGAGCATCCAGTAAATTGAATGCATGGGATGCTTTCATCACTTGTTCATAGGCGGGCAGTGGTAAGGGTTTTTCTAATGCCAGTAGTTGTTGGCAACTCTTCTCACACTGGTCAAACATCCCCAAAAGGAAATCTACATCGGCATATTCGAAGTTGTAGGTGGACTGCTCGACTTCGTTCTGATGAAAGACGTCACCATAGGTGATCTTACCACGCGGACCATCTGTCCAGACTAGGTCATAGACACTGTTCACGCCTTGGATATACATAGCTAAACGTTCTAGGCCGTAGGTAATTTCACCGGTGACTGGACTGCATTCTAAGCCGCCAACTTGCTGAAAATACGTAAATTGTGTGACTTCCATACCGTTTAACCACACTTCCCAACCAAGCCCCCAGGCCCCTAGTGTTGGCGATTCCCAATTGTCTTCAACAAAGCGGATATCATGGATAGTGGGGTCAATACCCAATGCCTTTAATGAACCCAGGTACAGTTCTTGGATGTTGTCCGGCGAAGGCTTTAGCACCACTTGAAACTGGTAGTAGTGCTGTAAGCGGTTAGGGTTTTCGCCGTAGCGGCCGTCAGTCGGTCGGCGTGAAGGTTGCACATAAGCACTGCTCATGGGCTCTGGCCCTAAAGAGCGGAGGAATGTTTGTGGGTGGAATGTTCCAGCACCGACCTCCATATCCAGGGGTTGCACGATTGCACAGCCTTGCTGTGCCCAATAATCCTGCAGGGTCAGAATGAAGCCCTGGAATGTTTTCACATCATATTTGGTCGTCATATCTACTGCTGTCAGCCGTCTATAGAAAATGGTTCCGATTATACCTTGTAGACCCTAGCTTATGTAGGTTATTTTTTATCGAGCTTTGGTTTTTAAAGGAATTCCTGAAATGGAAAAACAACGTTGTGGCTGGGTTTCGACAGATCCTTTGTATCAGCAGTATCACGATGAAGTGTGGGGGCGGCCGGTTTTTGATGGTCAGCAACTGTTTGCCAAATTGTGTTTGGATGGGCAGCAAGCGGGGTTGTCCTGGATTACTATTCTGCGTAAACAGGCCAATTACGAATCGCTGTTTGCTAATTTTGATCCTCAACTTATTGCTACATATGATGATAGTAAAGTTGAGGAACTGCTGCAGAATCCGGGAATCGTCCGTAATCGGGCAAAGGTTAACTCTATTATTCAAAATGCCCGTGCCTATCTAAAATTTACGGAACAAGGTAATGATTTCTCAGAGTTTTTATGGAGTTTTGTCAATGGGAAACCCTTGGTCAATCAGCACGTGAGTTTGTCTGATGTCCCTGCACAAACGGCCGAGTCTGAAGCGATGTCTAAGGCGCTTAAAAAACTCGGTTTTAATTTTTGCGGCCCCACCATTTGTTACGCATTTATGCAGGCAGTGGGAATGGTAAATGATCATTTAGTTGATTGTTTCTGTTATGCAGAAACAAATCAAAGCTAAGACTAATTTTGTATTGTGTAGATGATAGGTGTTCCACGTGGAACACCCTTCTGTTTATTCATCATCGAAGGGGATGGGGATTGGGCGGTTATTCAGGTTGATCTGAGAGAATAACATCATCACCTTTACTAGCAGTGCCACCACGCAATACCCTGCAGGTAACGCCTCCGCGCCAGTCAGCGGCCAATGCCGTTTCAAGTCCAGGGTATTCCAGCTCCATGTTCTTGCAAGGATTGGTTTCGCCAGTGATCTCCAGAATAATATTACCAATCTTTAGATACTGGCCTACCGAATCGGCATTAAAGCGAACACCTTCTACCAACAAATTGGCTCTTCTAGCTAGCCATGGAATGGAAGTGTTCAGCTCACAGCATGCATCTAACCATTGTAGTTTTGATAACACTGTGACTTGGCGGGGCCCCGGCTTTCCAAATATGTCTTGCTCAACACCTGTTTGTGTAGAAATAACAGCCTTGGCTACTTCCAACATTGGTGTCTTACGTCCTTCTTTAAAAGCTATTGCCACTAGTTCCATGGTATTCCCTTCAAAGTCCCTTTTTGATTAAGTAGCGGTAAGGTGCTGTGGTGATATCGCTTGCCACTAACGTATGATCCATAAACTGACAAAAACTGGGAATATCGCGTGTTGTTGCAGGATCGTCAGCGATAATCAGAAGTGTTTCTCCTTCCGCCATATGCCGGACTTTTTTTCGTAGCATCATAACTGGCTCTGGGCACCTTAATCCCAACGCGTCGAGCTGGTGTTGAGCGCAACCAAATTCTTGGTTCATTGTTACCTCTAAACTCATAGACCAGAAATTTAGTAAGTATGTTACTGCAAGCTGGGGTATAGAACCAAGGACCGTGCAAACTTTTAAAAATGTTCCACGTGAAACAAAAGGGCCAGCGACTTAGGCTGGCCCTGTATATTGGCGTTGCTAAAGCAAGAACTAAACACGTTCAAAAATAGTCGCGATTCCTTGGCCCAGACCGATGCACATAGTGGCTAGGCCAACAGATACATCTTTGGCTTCCATTAAGTTAATGAGCGTGGTGGAAATCCTAGCACCAGAGCAACCTAATGGGTGACCTAGCGCTATGGCACCACCATTAAGGTTAACCTTGTCATCCATTTGCTCTAACAGACCAAGATCCTTAACGCAGGGAATTGATTGCGCAGCGAAGGCTTCGTTGAGCTCGACCAACTCAATGTCAGCCATACTCATATCGGCTCGTTGTAGTGCCTTTTTGGTCGCAGGAACTGGGCCATAGCCCATTATTGCTGGATCACAACCTGCAATTGCCATTGAACGGATTCTGGCGCGGATGGGTAAACCTAAATCTCTGGCCTTTTGTTCTTCCATTATCAGCATTGCCGCTGCACCATCAGACAATGCTGATGATGTTCCCGCTGTGACTGTACCATTTGCAGGGTCAAAAACCGGTTTCAATGCGGCTAGAGATTCCATGGTGGTCTCGGGACGAATAACTTCATCGTTATCGACCGATACCAACGCACCATTCACATCGTGGCCTTTGATGGCTTGGATTTCCTTAGCAAATCGTCCCTCAATGGTAGCTGCATAAGCACGTTGATGGGACCGCACAGCAAAGGCATCTTGCATTTCACGACTGATGCCGTGCAGCTTGCCGAGTAACTCTGCTGTCAATCCCATCATGCCTGAAGCTTTGGCGACATTCACAGAAAGCCCCGGATGAAAATCAACACCGTGAGTCATAGGAACGTGCCCCATGTGCTCGACTCCACCCACAATAAAGGTATCGCCCATGCCGACCATGATAGATTTGGCAGCCTGATGAATAGCCTCCATAGAAGAACCACAAAGACGATTAACCGTCACGGCACCGACTTCTTTTGGCAGTCCGGCAAGCAGTGCAGCATTGCGGCCAATATTAAACCCCTGTTCCAGCGTTTGCTGGACACATCCCCAGATAACATCTTCAATATCTGTTGGTTGCAATTGTGGGTTTCTTCGAAGCAAAGATTTCATTAGCTCCGCGGATAAAGTTTCCGCTCTAACATTTCGAAACACACCGCCTTTGGAACGCCCCATCGGTGTACGAATACAATCAACGATAACTGCATTTTTCATGGCAAATTCCTTAAATTAGTGCTGATAGTAGTGGCCATTTTCGGCAGCGAGTTGTCGCATAGCATCCGTCACCTGATACAGTGGCCCAAGATGAGCGTATTTATCTGCCCAAGCAACATAGTTGGCGAGCCCCATGGTTTCTACATAGCGGAATACGCCACCACGGAAAGGCGGGAAGCCGAGACCATATACCAACCCCATATCTGCTTCTGCCGGTGAGGCCACAATGCCTTCTTCAAGACAACGCACGGTTTCGTTAATCATTGGGATCATAGTTCTGGCAATAATTTCGTCGGCGCTAAACTCTTTTAATGATCCGAAAGCCGCCGCTAACAATTCATAAGTGATAGCATCTGTCTCTTTTTTGGGTTTGCCCTTTTTATCTGGATTATATCGATAAAAACCTTTGCCATTCTTTTGCCCTAGGCGATTTTGGGCAAACATCAGTTGTAACGCGTCTTGGCCACTGGTCGCCATCCTTTCAGGAAATCCTTGTGCCATCACTTCTTGTGCATGATGTCCCGTGTCCATACCAACGACATCTAGCAAATAAGCTGGGCCCATTGGCCAGCCAAACTGTTTTTCCATCACTTTGTCGACAACCGCAAAGTCAGCACCATCTGCAATTAAAGCATTGAAGCCGGCAAAGTAGGGGAACAGTACGCGATTGACAAAGAAGCCAGGGCAGTCATTCACAACAATCGGGGTTTTGCCCATCTTGCTGGCATAAGCAACAACAGTGGCGATAGTGCTATCTGAGGTGTCTTTACCGCGGATAACTTCTACCAACGGCATCTTATGAACGGGATTGAAAAAGTGCATACCGCAGAAGCGTTGTGGTTGTTTAAGGTTCTGAGCAAGTAAGTCAATGGATATCGTAGAAGTGTTGGAGGCAATAACTGCATCATCAGCCAGCACCTGCTCCACTTCAGCTAAAACCGCGCTTTTTACTTTTGGATTTTCAACCACTGCTTCAACCACGATATCGGCTTGCTTTACTGCTGAATAATCTAAAGCTGGAGTGATAGCATTTAATACCTGCGCCATTTTCTGTGGCGATGAACGACCGCGTTCTACCTGCGCTGTTAGTAGTTTGGCTGCTTCTGATAGCCCCAATGTCAGCGCATTATCATTAATGTCTTTCATGACAATAGGAGTGCCTTTGCTGGCGCTCTGGTAGGCGATACCACCACCCATGATCCCCGCACCGAGTACTGCGGCATGTTGAACCTCATGGGCAGTCTTAATTGCCTTCTTAGCTTTGCTCTTCACCAATTGATCATTGAGGAATATACCGATGAGCGCTTGCGCCACATCCGTTTTAGCAAGCTTTATAAATGCTTGATGCTCTACTTGCAGCGCTTGTTCGCGGTCCATTGAGGCGGCTTGTTCTACGACGCCCACAGCTGCCATCGGCGCCGGATAGTGCTTACCCGCTACCGCAAAGACCATTCCTTTGGCGGTAGTAAAGGACATGAGTGCTTCCATCTTGTTCAACTGTAAAGCCTGTTGCTTCTGTGAGCGTCTGGCTTGCCAGTCAAGCTTGCCTGAGATGGCATCTTCTAACATTTGCAGTGCTACATTTTGTAAATTTTCTGGTGTAGTGACTGCGTCTAAGAAGCCAACTTTCAGGGCGTCATCAGGGCGATGCTCTTTCCCTGTGGTGATCCATTCAAGGGCGTTATCGGCACCAATAAGCCGAGGTAATCGCACCGTGCCACCAAACCCCGGAATAATCCCCAGCTTAGTTTCTGGCAGCCCCACCTTTGCGGAGTTATCTCCAATACGGAAATCAGTCGCCAAAATGACCTCACAACCACCACCGAGAGCATAACCGTTCACCGCTGCGGCGGTTGGGTAGGGCAAATCTTCCAGCTTATTGAAAATGCTGTTTGCCAACTGCAGCCACGACAGTAGTACTTTATCTTCTTGCGCAAACAGTTCCAGAAATTCCGTGATATCGGCACCAACAATAAAGTTGTCTTTCGTGGAGGTCAGTAGCAGGCCGCGAATTTCTGCTGTCGCGCTGATAACATCCAGCGCTTCACTCACAGAGGCTAAGGTTTTACGATCAAATTTATTAACAGAACCATCTGAATTAAAACGAAGAGTTGCAATTTTGCTATCGAGCAGTTCAACTTGAATAGTATCGCTTTTATAGATCATGCTTGCATTCCTTATGTGAGGGCTGCGAGGCTGGCGAGAAGTTATTTGCTACTCAGTTTGCGGTGAAAAAGGACAAAATACAACACCCAATTTAAACGATCGTTTAATTTTGGTGACATTTGAGAAAGAGAAAAATTGTGAATTAAGTCACAACTATTTGATGCGGCTGACTTATTCCGAATAGAAAAAAGCCAATTCCAGGCGAATTATCCTTAAGTCGAATATCAGCGTTAACCGCAGCTGGGAGTTGAAGTAATACTTCGACAGCAGGCAGAATGGTGCTGTGACGTTGACTTTTAAATGAGGCTACTGGTGTCTGACAGTTACCCAATACCGAGTGGTGAGGTTGTTTTTGAAGAAGAGATTAAACACAGCCGCTTCGTGACAGTGCTATTCCATTGTCCATCTGTCGCTGCATTTAAAGACAAGCTGGCATCCATCAGGGAAGCTTATCCTGCAGCAACACATTACTGTCAAGCTGCCATAATGTCAGATCCAAGCGATGATACGGCGCTAACCTGCAGCGATGATGGCGAGCCTTCAGGTAGTGCGGGTCGACCGATGCTTAATGTGCTGAAAGGCTCAGGTATTGGTGAAGTTGGATCTATCGTCATTCGTTATTTTGGTGGCGTAGAGTTGGGTGTGGGCGGATTGGTGCGTGCTTACAGTTCGGGTGTTAAGCATGCACTAAAACAGCTGACATTGAGTACTAAAGTCAAAACGCTTGCTGCCAGTATATGTTGTGAATATGCGCAGTTGCCGGATGTAGAGCATTATCTGGGGCAGTTTAATGTGACTATTGTGGAACGGCAGTTCTCGGAACAAGTGTTATTACATCTGGCAATACCTGTCTCTGCTCGAATCGCGCTGGCAGAGACACTGCAACGGATTAGTCAAGGGCAATTGCGACTTAGCTTTTCCAGTGAAGCCGCTTAAAAACTGTGTAACAATACGTCGCGGACCTACTAAGCAACATGGCAAAAGGGCTAAATGCACTATCGCACTATTACCCGTATAACCGGATTACTGGTGGGCTTGTTTTCTCTCACTATGGTGCCTCCGGCGCTGGTGGCATTATTTTACGAAGATGGCGGGGGCGCAGCTTTTATCCAGGCATTTGTTCTTAGCCTGTTATTGGGATTTATGCTGTGGTATCCCAATCGGCAACATAAGGCCGATTTGCGAACCCGGGAAGGTTTTCTTATCGTTGTTTTGTTTTGGACTGTGCTAGGTGTGATCGGGACATTACCGTTTTTGTTAGTGAAACAGCCGGAATTGTCGCTTGCTGATAGTGTTTTTGAGTCATTTTCAGCACTGACCACGACCGGAGCTACAGTCATCGTGGGGCTCGATCATTTACCCAAGGCCATCTTATTTTATCGACATCTGCTGCAATGGCTCGGTGGCATGGGGATCATTGTGCTGGCAGTTGCTATCCTGCCGGTTTTGGGTATTGGTGGTATGCAGCTATACCGGGCAGAGATCCCGGGGCCGGTAAAAGACACAAAAATGACGCCCAGGATAGCCGAGACCGCTAAAACACTATGGTATATCTATTTGCTGCTAACTGTGGCCTGCGCGTTAGCATTTTGGTATGCCGGTATGGATCTGTTTGATGCTGTATGCCACGCTTTTTCGACTATCGCCATTGGTGGCTTCTCCACTCACGACGCTAGTATCGGCTATTATCAAAGTCCGCTGATAAATTTGATTTGCATGGTGTTTTTACTCATTGCTGCAGTGAACTTCAGTCTGCATTTTGCAGCTTTTTCCCGACGCGGAATTAACTTTAGGGTGTATTTTCATGATGCTGAATTCAAAGCGCTGATCTTGATCCAACTGGTATTGGGTGCCATCTGCTTTTTTACATTACTCCATAGTGGCATTTATGATTCGCCAGAAGAAACTCTAGATTATGCGTTATTCCAGGCGGTTTCTATCTCCACAACCGCCGGATTCAGCACCGAGAGTTTTCACTCTTGGCCTTTGTTTTTACCCATTTTACTGATTTTTTCTAGCTTCATTGGTGGCAGCGGCGGTTCGACCGCGGGTGGTATCAAGGTGATTCGGGTGGTGTTGCTGTTTTTACAAGGTGCGCGGGAGCTTAAGCGGCTGATCCATCCTAAGGCAATGTTTGCTATCCGTATTGGCAACCGTTCATTATCGGACCGAGTGGTGGATGCGGTATGGGGGTTCTTTTCAGCATATACTCTGGTGTTTCTCATCAGCATGCTAATTTTGATGGCGCTTGGCATGGATGCTATCTCGTCGTTTAGTGCTACTGCGGCTTGTCTGAATAACCTTGGCCCTGGATTAGGTACGGTGGCGTCCAACTATGCCAATGTGTCAGATGGTGCCAAGTATGTGCTGGTGGTGGGCATGTTGTTCGGTCGCCTAGAAATATTTACTTTACTGGTACTTTTTACCCCAACTTTTTGGAAAGACTGATGTGTAATACCCTGATTATTTATTCAACGGTGGATGGACAGACTAGGCGAATTTGCCAAGCGATGGCGACGGAGCTAGAGCAAGCTGGAGAGCATGTGACTTTCAGTGAGCTTTCCGAGACCACGGAAGAACAGCTGCAGCATTGTGACAAAGTGCTGATTGGTGCCAGTATCCGTTATGGCAAACATCGTCCAGCGCTCTATCAGTTTGTTAATCGCTATAAGACGTTGCTGGATGGTAGGAAAAACGCCTTTTTTAGTGTGAATGTGGTGGCGCGTAAGCCAGAGAAAAATACACCGCAGACCAACCCCTACATGCTGAAATTTCAGCAATTGTCGCTTTGGCAACCGCAGCAATTGGGGGTGTTTGCTGGCAGAATCGTTTACGCCGATTATGGCTGGTTAGACCGCACAGCAATCCGCTTTATCATGTGGTTAACCAAAGGTCCCACCGACACCTCCCAGGCCTATGAATTTACAGACTGGGAGCAGGTGCGGCAGTTTGCGAGGGAATTTGCGGCCCGCTGATATGTTAACACTCAGCGGAGCAGAATTTGCGGTGAAGAATAGAAATAACTTCAGTAACTTGCTGATTTTTAAGGCTGTAATAGACGATTTGGGAACTCTTTCGGGTGTCGACCAGATCTTCTGCGCGCAATACTGCTAGATGCTGAGATAATGCTGATTGGCTCAGTGGTACCGCTTCATTGATCTCGGTTACGCTGAGTTCTTTATCCAGCAGTAAGCAAAGGATCATTAGCCGATACGGATTCGCAACCGCCTTTAACCATTTTGCG
Organism: Shewanella fodinae; assembly: GCF_014651955.1. Classification (GTDB taxonomy): domain Bacteria; phylum Pseudomonadota; class Gammaproteobacteria; order Enterobacterales; family Shewanellaceae; genus Shewanella; species Shewanella fodinae. Next base: position 71,854 of record NZ_BMXW01000016.1, read on the forward strand.
GCAATCTCTGCGTTCGACAACATAGCGTCAATGTTAATATCTACGGGTGGCATGTTTACTATTACCTCTACTTCTTGATTAGATGATTCTAATTGAATGTTACGTGTCGGACAACTCACCAGTCTTTTAGCTGGATCCCACTTTTACCATCAAAACACAGCCACTGCTTGTCCTATTTGGTAATTATCACTTTATTTTACTTTCATATCCGTCATTATCATCTTTTATTGTTGATTTTTATTAGGTTGAGCAGGTATTGCTATGAAATCCATTCTGATTCTCTATTATTCCCGTGGCGGCCACACCGCCAGGATCTCCCGCTGTATTGCACACCGAATGCAGCAGCAAGGGTACAGATGTGAAATAATGGATTTGCTTGAGGCTGAGAAAGAGGGGGTTGACTGGCAGAGTTGGGACGCCGTGGTACTGGGTGCCTGTGTGTTATATGGCACTTATGACAAGAGTGTTTTTGAATTTTGTAGTAAACATTTACCACAGTTACAGGCCAAAGCGATTAGCTTTTTTTCGGTCAATGTTGTTGCCCGTAATCCGGAAAAGCGTATTCCAAAAAATAACCGCTATCTGCAAAAGTTTCTGGAGTTATCTGCTTGGAAGCCTCAGGACGTGAAGATTATTGCGGGTAAAGTTGATTACCCATCTTGGCGCTGGCTGGATAAGCAGATGATCCGCCTGATCATGAAGATCACTCATGGCCCAACCGATACTAAAGCGGTGATTGATTACACCGATTACCAGGATCTTGAAACTTATGCCGACCATCTTCTGACCTTGATTCCGACGGATTAATACCGCCAAAAGCTAGGATGGAACAGCACTGCAACGGTCAGAATTTCCAATCGGCCCAGCAGCATACCTATCGATAAAGCCCACTTGGCAACTACCGGTAACGATGCAAAGTTACCGGCAGGGCCAATGACCGGGCCTAGTCCCGGCCCCACGTTGGTGACGGCGGTTATTGCACCAGAAAGACTGGTCATAGGATCAAGTCCACATAACACCAGAATCAGTGTCAGTAAGACAATCACCAGCATAAACAACATCATAAACGTTACCAGCGAACGCACGATCTCTTCATTGATTGGGCGGTTGTTGTAGCGTTCACGGAAGATCCCATTCGGATGGAACTGCTGTTTCAATTGCTCACGCATAATGGCGACAGCAATTTGGAAACGGAAAATCTTAATACCGCCGGCGGTGGAGCCTGAGCAGCCACCAACCAGCATCAGGAAGAGAAAACTGATCACCGCCAAAGCACCCCACTGGCTGTAGTCAGTTAAGCCGTAGCCGGTAGTGGTCACCACCGACACCACATTGAAGGCCGACAGTCTTAAGGCATCAATAAAGGCCAGATTTTTACTGCTACTCAACCACAATGCCAACCCAAACGACACAAATAGCAGAAATAGCAGATAACCCTTTATTTGGGCGTCATTCCACACGCGCAACGTCCGGGCCTGAATAGTTTGCGCAAAGGTGAGCAGTGGTAAACCACCGGCTGCCATAAACGCAATACCGACCCAGTGACAACGTTCTGGGAAAGCGGCCATCGAGTTATCTGAGGTGGAATATCCACCAGTAGACAGGGTGGTCATCGCATGATTAATGGCTTGAAACCAGTTCATACCCGCCCAGTGATAAGCCATACCACAGGCGACTGTCAGGCCGACATAAACCATAAACAGATATTTGGCGAGACTTTGCGTTCTGGGAATAGTTTTGTCAGACCAATCGGATGATTCAGTGCGGAACAGCCGCATCCCCCCTACGTTGAGGAAGGGTAAAATAGCAACCGCCATCACAATAAAGCCTATCCCTCCGAGCCACTGTAACAGCGAGCGCCAGATAAGAATGCTGTGATCCATATTATCCAGACCAGATAACACGGTAGAACCTGTAGTGGTGACACCTGACATAGTTTCGAAAAACGCATCGGTGTATCCAATTCCGTGATACAAGGTGAATGGCATCGCGGCAAACAGGCTAACGATGACCCAGGTGAGACTGGTCAGCAAAAACATGTCGCGGATGTTAAGGTGCAGCTTGCCGCTTTGTCCTCGGTGAACACAGATAGTGGCAAAAATGCCGGTAAAAATCGCTGAAATCAGAAACGCCATCACCGTTTCTTCGCCATATACCAGTGCAAATGCCAGCGGGATAAACATGAAACCTGTCAGCATTGACAAGAATAATCCCAGAATAAACAGCAGCGGCTTAAAGTTCAGCATCGTTGTAACCTAGAAGAAGAATGCGCTTGGCTGGAATAACTTTTCAACGTCGCTGACAAATTTCTTATTTACCAGGAATAGAATCACATGGTCGCCTTGGGCAATAACTGTGCGATCATGTGCCATTAGCACCTCTTCATCGCGCACAATCGCCCCAATGGTTGTGCCTGGCGGTAGTTTGATCTCGCCAACTTGCTTCCCGACCACTTTACTGGTGCTGGCATCGCCGTGAGCAATGGCTTCAATGGCTTCGGCGGCACCACGACGCAGGGAATAGACGTTACAGATATCACCTTGGCGGATGTGAGTTAATAGCGACGATATGGTGGCTTGCTGCGGAGAAATTGCAATATCGATATTCGCCTCCTGCACAATATCCACATAGGCTTCACGCTGGATCAGCACCATGACTTTTTTGGCGCCCATACGCTTTGCTAGCAACGCTGACATAATATTGGCTTCGTCATCATTGGTAACTGCAATAAACACATCGGTCTGGTCAATATGTTCTTCTAGCAGCAGTTCCTGATCCGATGCATCACCGCAGAATACTGTTGTGTTCTGCAGTTTTTCTGACAACAGCTCAGCCCGTTCTTGCTTTTGTTCAATGAGTTTGACGGAATGGTTTTTTTCCAGTTTTTTTGCCAGTCCTAATCCTATGTTGCCACCGCCGGCAATCATGATATTACGATAGGAGCTGTCCAGCTTTTGCATTTCACTCATGACCGCACGAATATGGCGGCTGTCGGCGACGAAAAAGACTTCATCGTCGGCTTCGATGATGGTGGTTCCTCGCGGCATGATCGGTCGCCCCTGGCGGAATATAGCCGCAACCCGGGTATCAATATTGGGCATATGTTCGCGCAATGCTGCTAGTGCGTTGCCCACTAACGGGCCACCGTAATAGGCTCTGACGGCTACCAAACTGACCCTGCCGTCAGCAAAGTCGAGCACCTGCAAAGCCCCCGGATATTCCACTAACCGATGAATGTAAGTAATTACTAACTGCTCTGGGGCGATCAGTTCATCAATAACAAAACCACCACGCAGTTTACTTTCGTTATTTTTGGTTTCGCTATCGATAAAAAGCTTATCGCGGATAGCCAGATATTGTTCTGAACGAATACGGGCAATCTTAGTGGGGGTGCCGAAAAGCGTGTAAGCAATCTGACAGGCGGTCATATTACATTCATCACTGTTGGTCACCGCCACCAGCATGTCTGCATCTTCGGCACCAGCTTCTTGCAGCACCCCAGGATTTGCGGCATGACCAGCAACTACTCGTAGGTCGTATTTATCCTGCAGTGCCCGAAGACGGTTGCGGTCACTGTCAACTATCGTGATGTCGTTATTCTCACCTACCAGATTTTCAGCCAGTGTGCCGCCAACCTGACCTGCGCCGAGGATAATGATCTTCATGCTTATGTTTCCCGGGATTGCGCCTTAAGCTGTATTGTTTTTTTGCAGCTTTGCATAGTAAAACCCGTCCATATTGTCTTGTCCGGGAAGTATTTGCCAGTCTGGTGAACAATTTTCTTGCGAAGCTGTGATAGCTTGCAGTTCGGCATCGGCTGTTCGTGCGAGGAAGGCCGCAATCTGTTGATGATTTTCTTCCGGCATGATGGAGCAGGTGGCGTATAGTAATATTCCACCAGGTTTAAGCCACTGCCAGCAATGGTCTAGAATCTGGGCCTGTAAATGGCTCAGCTCTGCAATATCTGCTGCCTTGCGCAGCCATTTAATATCGGGATGGCGGCGAATAACGCCGGTGGCAGAGCAGGGTGCATCCAGCAAGATGCGATCAAATTGTGGCCCTTGCCACCAGCTGTCAATAGCTGCAGCATCCCCGACAAATAGTTGGGCGTCCAATCCTAGCCTCTGCAAATTCTGGTTGACTCGCTCCAAACGTTTGCTGTCATTATCCACCGCTACCAGACGAATGCCGGGCGTGCGTTCAAGGATATGGCAGCTCTTACCTCCAGGAGCGGCACAGGCATCGAGTACCAATTCTCCGGCCTGGGCATCAAGTAGCTGTGCGGCCCATTGCGCCGCACCATCTTGTACTGATACCGCGCCGACGCCAAAGTCAGGCAGTTGCGCTACGTCAACAGGGCTCGACAGCATAATGGCATCGTCACTGTTGCCGGCGGTGGCCTCGATGGCTTGTTGTTGCAAGCGTTGTAGGTACTGTTCGCGGCTTTGTTGTTGCCGATTGTTACGAAGCCACATTGGCGGACGTTGCTGACTGTTTTCAACAATCTGCGGCCATTGTGCTGGGTAGGCCACTTGTAGCTTTTTGATAATCCACGCTGGAAAATTATATTTCAGCGTGTCGTTGGCCTCTGATAATGGTTGCTGCTGCCGCTGAATATTACGTAGCACGCCATTTACCACTTTTACCAAACTTTCATGCCCAAGCTGTCGGCAGGCCTCGGCGGTTTCTGAAATGGCTGCATGAGCGGGAATGCGGGTGAAATACAGCTGATAACAACCTAGTAGTAGTAACTGATGAATAATCCGCTGCTTACCTTTAAAAGGCTTATTCAGGCAGGCTGAGATGCATTGATCAAGTTGCGGCAGAACGCGCATAACACCGTAGCAAAGCTCTGCGAGTAGCGCTTTATCTTTCGGATTTGGCAGCAACCGTTGTTGCTCAGGTAATGCTGAAGATAGCGATTGACCTTGTTCAAGAACCGCATAAACAGCCGTTGCTGCGAGCGCTCTGAGGTTCAGTCGCATATGGTCTCCAGTACCGTCCCCGGAGCGAACCAATCGGCACGTGCGTTAAGAATATCGGCGACGGAAGTTGCCTTTTTCCCGGGTAATTGCAGTGTTTGCAGTAGTAGCAAACCCGCACCAGTAGCAACGGCAATTCCATGTTTATCTGCCCTGACTATGGTGCCCGGTTGTGCGATGTTGGCTGATGACTCCACGCTAGCTTGCCAAACTTTGATGTTTTGCTGCTGCAACACAAAATAGCTTACCGGCCATGGATTAAATGCGCGGATCTCCTGCCATAAGGTCTGCGCAGGTTTTTGCCAATTGATAACCGCCTCTTCTTTGCTGAGCTTATCAGCATAACAGGCCAACCCGTCATCTTGGGGTTCTGCGCTCAATGTGTTTGTTGCCAGCCCCTGCAGTGCTTGCAGCAACGCCTCTGGCCCTTGTTTGGCCAGTTTCTCGTAGAGACTGGCAGAGGTATCCTCTGCGGTAATGGGCAATCGGGTCTTAAGTAGCATAGCGCCAGTGTCGAGTCCTGCATCCATTTGCATAATGGTGACACCAGTTTCCTGATCGCCTGCCCAAATCGCCCGCTGAATTGGTGCGGCACCTCGCCAGCGTGGCAATATAGATCCATGGACGTTAATGCATCCCAGTCTGGGGGCATCTAATACCGCTTGAGGCAGAATAAGCCCGTAAGCGACCACCACCATGATATCGGCCTCTAGCGCTGCCAGTTGCTGTTGTGCCTCGTCATTACGCAGTGACTTGGGTTGATACACGGGCAGATTGTGTTCAACTGCTAGCGCTTTTACTGGGCTTGGCATCAATTTCTGACCGCGTCCAGCAGGACGATCTGGTTGCGTGTATACCGCAATAACCTCATGCTCTGAGTTCAGCAATGTCTGCAAGTGGCGGGCAGCAAAATCCGGTGTCCCGGCAAATATTACTTTCAAGGACGTCAAAATCTTTCCTGTTTGGTTAAGGTTAAGCCTGTTTGGCTTCCTGACGGGCGGCTTTTTCGAGTTTCTGCCTGATACGCTGGCGCTTCAAGGGCGACAGATAATCGACAAATAACTTACCCTTCAGATGATCCATTTCGTGCTGGATACAGATAGCAAACAAGCCATCAGCTTCCGCAGTAAATTCATTGCCGTCACGGTCGAGTGCCGTCACGGTCACAAATTCCGCTCTGTCTACCTGAGCATAAATCCCTGGTACTGACAGGCAGCCTTCCTCATTGCAGAAATCGCCACTGGAACTGATGATCTTCGGATTGATAAATACTTGTGGACGCTCAACATCGTCCTGTAGATCCATCACGATAAGTTGTTTGTGAAAGTCTACTTGTGTCGCAGCCAGACCAATACCTTTTTCGGTATACATGGTTTCGAACATATCGTCGATCTGTTGCTGAAGTGCCACGTTGAATTCAGTCACGGGTTCGGCGACCGTTCGCAGTCGTTCATCAGGAAATCTTAGTACATTTAACAAAGCCATAGGTAACTCGTAACAATTGTGTTAAAACCACGCGAGTTGGTTATACTATTTTGTGCTAATGCGTTAATTTTAATCCTTAGCGGCTGTCAATAACAGAAAAAGCTCATTATTAATGGTATTTGAGCTACAAAACACGGATGGGCCCATGAAAAGGTTTACTTTATTTGCGTTATTGTCTCTGATTGGTTTCTGGGTGTACGCCGATGTCTTAACTCTAAAACCTGGGCGCCCCGACACCTACGTGGTAAAAAAAGGTGACACATTGTGGGATATTTCAGCAATGTTTCTGAACGATCCCTGGCGTTGGCCTAAGCTTTGGGGAGCCAACCCGCAAATTGCCAATCCGCATCTAATATTCCCCGGTGACCGACTGACGCTGGTATTCATTGATGGTGAACCGCGATTAGTCAATAAACCTTTTATACACAACAGCCCTGAAGGCCGGATTAAGTCCAAAAGCGATGCTATCCCACTGATAGATTTGGCGTTAATTGAGCAGTATTTGGTGCAAAATCGTATTGTTGACCCTGATTGGCTGCAACAACAACCTATGGTGTTGGGCGGCGAAAGTCCTTCCAAACATCATGTGGCAGACAATATTATTTATATCCGCGGCAATCTTCCTGAAGGAACAAAATTAGGTATTTATCAGCCAGGGCGGCAATTTGAGGATGACAGTAGCGGTGAATCGCTGGGGCAGGAAGCCATTCTCACTGCAACTGGACGAGTGATTGAAGCAGGTGATATTTCTAAGGTTTTATTGCTGAACAACTTTCGAGAAACCGTCGCGGGTTTTCGGGCATTCTCGCTTGAGGATGATGCGTTCATGTCTGCTTATCTGATGCCTCATGCTGGAACGGTTGCGGGAGCTAAGGTTCTCGCTTCCGAAAAAGATATTCGTGAAATGGGTAAGTTTGATATTGTGTATATTAACCGTGGTAGCAAGGACGGTGTGGAAGCCGGCCAGGTTTTTACAGTGTTCAAACCCGGTGCTGAAGTTGTCATTGGTAACGACAATATCCCAGTGCTACCGGATGAGCAGTCAGCCTATGACAAACTGTTAGCCGCGATGGATAGTGAGAGTGCGGTAAAACTGCCAAATCTCTACCGAGGTCAGCTCATGGTGTTTAAAGTTTTCGATAAGACCAGCATGGGGTTGATCTTGGTTGACAAGCGTCCAGTGCGGGTGGGGGATCTGCTCACGCAACCTGTGACTATTCTGAAAGGAGAATGACAGAAGCGTCTCTGGTCGACTGGTTGTTTGTCAGTGCGGTATCCGGGCTTGGCCCGCTACGGATAGGACAACTGCTTGAACACATGGATGTGTCAGAGTTGCGGCAAAGGCTGGAACATGAACCCAAGTCTTTACCGATAGCGCTGGCAGATCCACAAATTGCTGTCGCCTAGCGCAAAGTTGACGCAGCGTTGGCGTGGCAGCAACAGGCTTCACACCATTACCTTATTTGTCGTGATACTCAGTTTTATCCTCCTCTATTACAGCAAATTCCCGATCCTCCTCCGGTGCTTTTTCTCAAGGGTTGTCCCGACGTCTTATTGCGACCTGCTGTTGCGATGGTTGGAAGTCGTGCTGCCAGTCATGGTGGTTTGTCATTGGCATTTCAGTTGGCGGCGGAATTAGACAGTGTTGGACTTATGGTCGTCAGTGGCATGGCCGCTGGTATTGATGGTGCTGCGCATAAAGGTGCGTTAAGCCGTAGCGGTCAGACAGTGGCGGTGCTGGGGACTGGTGTAGAACAGATTTACCCCAAAGGTCATCGGCAACTTTATGAAGATATTCAGCAACATGGTGCAGTAATCAGTGAATTTTGGCCTTCGGTCACAGCATTTGCTGGGAATTTTCCAAAGCGAAACCGTATAATCAGCGGCCTTGCTTTGGGAACGCTGGTGGTCGAGGCCAGACGCCGCAGTGGTTCTCTTATTAGCGCCAGAACAGCTATGGAACAAGGGCGGGAAGTGTTTGCCGTGCCCGGTGCTGTGCTCGGTGGTGATCATCAGGGATGCCACGATTTAATTAAAAATGGGGCAAAACTTGTGGAATCACTGGCCGATATAGTAGAAGAGCTGTCGCCGTTGTTGCAGAGTCATCTGCAAGCACTACCGAGTTATGTTCCGTTACAAACTGAACACAACTCGCAGTTGCCATTTAAAACGCTGTTAGCTAGTGTAGGGTATGAGACCACACCACTTGATGTTGTGGTTGAACAGAGCGGTATAACGTTGGATCTGGTGTTGGAACAATTGCTTGAACTTGAATTACAAGGTTGGGTTGCCGCAGTACCCGGTGGTTACGTTAGACTCAAGAGGAACTAGCCATGTTTGATATCCTCATGTATCTGTTTGAAAACTATGTTCATAGTGAAGTTGAACTGATGGTTGACGAAGATGAGTTGACCAAGGAATTGACTCGTGCAGGTTTTCATCAGTCAGAAATCCTCAAAGCACTCAGCTGGCTTGAGCGTTTAGCTGCTCTGCAGGAAAGTGATACCCCTTATGTCAGGACCAATGACAGCTATTCTTTCCGGATTTATACCAAAGAAGAAATCGACAAACTTGATGTAGAGTGTCGTGGTTTCCTGTTGTTTTTAGAGGAGATTGGCGTACTTAACTTCAATACCCGCGAAATGGTCATTGATCGGGTAATGGAGTTAGATGAATCATCATTAGTTCTTGATGATCTCAAATGGGTCATCCTGATGGTGTTATTTAATGCCCCAGGAAACGAATCTGCATATGCGCAGATGGAAGACTTAATATTTGAGCAACCAGATGGCCGATTACATTCTTGAGTGAGTCATTGAAGAAAGAGGCGTAACGCCTCTTTTTTAATACCCTAAATTCGCGGTGATGACATGCTATGATTAACCTTCAGTGAATCAGTGAGCGCATAACATGGCTAAGATTGATCAACAACTCTTCAATACTCGGGAACACGCGCTAGAACGTGAATATGAAGTTTGCCCCAAGTGTGGTGCCGAGTTGCATATTCGCCATAGTAAACACGGGAGTTTTCTAGGGTGCAGTAATTACCCCACCTGTGACTATAACCGCCCATTGGTGCAGCATGAAGCTATTGCGTCGCAGTCGATCCCCGGTTCGGCCTGTCCTGAATGTGGCGCGGAATTAGCGGTGAAATCCGGACGTTTCGGCATCTTTATTGGGTGTACGCGCTATCCAGAATGTAAACATATCGAAAAACACGATCAGCAGCCAACACAACAAACGGTTGTTTGTCCGCAATGTCATAACGGAAACCTTGAGCCCAGAACCAACCGCTTTGGTAAGACTTTTTATGCTTGTAGCAATTACCCCAAATGCAAATATCTGGTGAATTACCCGCCTCGGGCAGAAACCTGTCCTGACTGTGGCTTTGGTATTTTAGTTGAACGTCGTGGTGCTGCTGGAGTCCGGTTGGAGTGTCCGCAAAAGAGCTGTAGCTTCAAAAAGCTTTTGTGATCTACATCAAACAATGGTTGGTAGCATTTATTGATGTCGCTATAATTCTCAGTCCCTCGACGGCATTAGCCGCCATTAGCATCTTGTGTGTAAAGGTATAATGATGTTGCAAATACCGGCATCCGCCAGTAAAGAGATTTTATTGCGCGGTGGTGTAATCGCCTATCCAACAGAAGCGGTATATGGCTTAGGTTGTGATCCTGATGATGAAGCTGCAGTACAACGTATTCTGGAGATTAAACAGCGGCCGTGGCAAAAGGGCTTGATTATGGTGGCCAGTGATTTCCAGCAACTACGGCCTTATATTGATGAAACACAACTGACCGAAGCGCAGTTAACCAGCGCTTTTGCCAAATGGCCTGGCCCGTTTACTTTTATCATGCCCGTCCGGACGTCATTATCAACTTGGGTGCGGGGTCAGTTTGATACCTGCGCGGTGCGTGTGTCGGCTCATCCTGTCGTACGCGAGTTATGTGATTTATTAAACAAGCCACTCATCTCTACCAGTGCCAATCTTGCCGGTGAAAATCCGGCACTTACCGCTGAGGAAATCCTTCGGACTTTTGATGGCAAGCTGGACGCGCTAATCACGGGAGCGTTAGGCGAACAACACCAACCCTCAACCATAATTGATATTCGCAGCGGCAAGGTGTTGCGACAGGGATAATCCATTAAGGAGCTAATATGACCGCACCTGATTCACAAATGGTGAAACAGTATCTACAGCAGTTGCAGCAACATATTTGCAAGGCGTTAGAACAACTAGATGGCTCTGCCACATTTATGGAAGATGCGTGGGAACGACCTTTAGGGGGGGGGGGTAAAAGCAAAGTGCTGGTGGATGGCGCGGTGTTTGAGCAGGCAGGCGTTAACTTTTCCCATGTGACCGGGGATGCGATGCCAGGGTCTGCAACGGCGCATCGTCCAGAACTGGCGGGCCGTAGTTTTGAAGCGATGGGGGTATCCTTGGTTATCCATCCCCATAATCCTTATGTACCGACCACCCATGCTAACGTGCGTTTCTTTATTGCCCGTAAACCAGATGCCGATCCTGTCTGGTGGTTTGGCGGTGGTTTCGATTTAACACCTTATTACCCATATCTAGAGGACGTCCAGCAATGGCATCGGCAAGCACAAGCTTTGTGTCAGCCTTTTGGGGAAGAGGTTTATCCTAAATACAAAAAATGGTGTGACGAGTATTTCTATCTGCCTCATCGCCAGGAAACTCGCGGCGTGGGAGGACTGTTTTTTGATGACCTTAATGAAGGTGGCTTTGAGCAATGTTTGGCTTTTATGCAGGCGGTAGGCAATGGCTTTATCGAGCAATATCAACCAATAGTGGAAAAACGCAAAGATACGCCATACGGTGAGCGAGAGCGTCAATTTCAGTTATATCGTCGCGGTCGTTATGTGGAATTTAACCTAGTTTATGACCGTGGCACGTTATTTGGGTTACAGACTGGGGGACGGACTGAATCGATTTTGATGTCGATGCCGCCTTTGGTTCGTTGGCAGTATAACTACCAACCAGTGGCTGGCACTCCAGAAGCCGATCTTTACCAGAATTACCTTAAGCCCAGAGACTGGTTAGCAGTGTAGTTGTATGGCAAAGACAACCAATAACGGGTTATTGGTTGCGCATATGATCGGCGAGTTGCGCTATTGCTTGGTAAATGACTTGCCGATGTTCGGGCTTTTTCACTGACTGTTCCAGCGCCACCGCCATACACCGCAACCACTGATCGCGCATATTATCATCAATAGCGAAATGCATGTGTCTTGCTCTCAGCATTGGGTTGCCATATTTCCGTTGAAACAATTGTGGTCCACCGAGCCAACCACTGAGAAATTCATATAGTTTTTGTTCTGATTGCGATAGCGGATGGGGATGAATTGCCAGTAGCTGTTGAGTATCTTCGCGCTGCTGCATTGCTTGATAAAAATGCTTGGCAATGGCGCGAATGGTCTGGTCACCACCAATCAAATCATAAGCGTTCGATTGTGCAGGGTCTCTGTCTTCGATTTCGCGGCCAAGTATTTTTTTTATCCAGTTCATAACGATCTCTTGCTGTCACTCTGTGGCCAGTATACACAGTCGCGGACTTCACTGAGAAGAGTGATTGCTGATGAAACTCATTCGAGGGTACACTGCCGCAATCATCCGTTGTTAATCCCGTACCATGACAGATCAATACGTCGTTTTCGGTAATCCTATCAAGCATAGTAAATCGCCATTGATTCATAAGGCATTTGCTGAACAGAGTAATACCAATATGCGTTATGAGGCGGCCTTGGTACCGTTAGACGACTTTGTTGGCACCGCTCAACGGTTTTTTGCTGCTGGTGGTTGCGGCGCTAACGTCACCGTGCCATTTAAAGAACAGGCATACCGTATGTGTGATGAACTCAGTCCCGCAGCTGAAATGGCCGGAGCTGTTAACACGTTGATTAGGTTAGCTGATGGACGAATTCGCGGGGATAACACCGATGGTTTCGGCCTAGTAACAGATCTCCAGCGTTTTATTGTTTTGCAGCATAAAAGAGTGTTACTGCTCGGTGCCGGCGGCGCTGCCCGTGGTTGTCTGTTACCACTGCTAACGGCGGGTGTCGCTCAAATTGATATCTGCAATCGTACCATCAGCAAGGCTGAGGTTTTGGCGGCGTTGCACCCAGAAAAAGTGCACGCGGTGCAGGCTGAGCAATTGGTTGGCGCTTATGATGTCGTGATCAACTCCACCTCTGCCAGTTTGTCTGGGAGTTTACCGGCCATTCCGGCAGTAGTCGTTAGCCAAGCATTTTGCTATGACATGATGTATGGTGCCGCGCCAACAGTTTTTAACCTCTGGTGCCAAGCTAACGGCGCTACGCAGGCAATTGATGGTTTGGGCATGTTGGTCGGGCAGGCCGCATATAGTTTTTACTTATGGCGAGGCGTGATGCCACAAGTTGAACCAGTGCTGCAACAGCTACGACAACAGTTGGCGGATGAGCATACAGTATGAACCAATCGGTGATTTTCAATGAGCTGGTGTGCTGGATAGCGGAACTAGATGTGGTGGAGTTTACTGCCCAACAACAGGGAAACCTCATTAGATGTCAGGTCTCACGTCGTTATCTACAGCAATTTTCTGTGCCGCAATTAGTTGGTGCAGATGACACTATTGAGGTGTTTGAACATCAGCGCTTTGACCTGGAAGAAATGGCAGAAGCGCTGATAACCGAAGAAGCCTTTGATTCTCAGGGCGATATCTTCATCGGCTAGAGCTGCGTTGCTGACTCATACTGTTGCAGATATTCCTGTTTCAGGCGCACATAGTTATCTGCGGATGCCGGCAAAAATTTGAGTTCCTGTTCCGTCAAAGGTCTGGCTTGCCGCGCGGGATTGCCCATATACAAGTATCCCGCCTGCAAGCGTTTCCCCGGCGGAACCACAGAGCCAGCCCCAATAATCACATTGTCTTCCACTACCACATTATCCAGAATAATCGTACCCATGCCGACTAACACGCTATTACCTATAGTACAGCCGTGCAGCATGGCTTTATGACCAACCGTGACATCATCACCTATGAGTAGTGGAAACCCCTCGGGATTATTCGCTGAGCGACGGGTAACATGTAGTACTGAGCCATCCTGAATATTACTGCGCTGCCCAATGACAATGCGATTGACGTCCCCTCTCGCCGCGACCAACGGCCAGATGCTGGCATCATCGCCAAGGGTAATATCACCGACTAATACACTAGCTTCATCAATATAAACGCGTTGTCCAAGCGTTGGGGTAATCCCCTGATAAGGTCTTAAGTTTGTCATTGCCACACCATTCATTCTCAAGTTTGCTGCTGTTTTCACCATTATACGGACAAAAAAACACTATTCGGGCGAAATAGTGGGCAAACAGATAAAAATCGTAATTTTCTGGTGAATTGGTGCTTGCACAAAAGATTAAGCTCCCTATAATGCGCACCCACTGACACGGCAACAGCGACATGCTGGCGGTGTTGCAGGCAAGGCAGCGAAGCTGAATTGTCTGGGCGAAAAAAGATTGGCGCAAGCCAC
>NZ_BMXW01000017.1 GCF_014651955.1 Shewanella fodinae
GGTTTCTTCAACAACCGTCAAGTGTTCGAGTAAGTCCATCAGGGCTGCTAATTGCGAAATGGGCAGCCATTAGATCACAGCATAGAGCTACAACTCAACACGGGCTAAAAAGTACGATCCCGCCCTGGATACCGAGCAAGGACTTGTGCTCTATCAACAAGACACCAAAACCAAAGGCAGCGAAGTAGCGACCGTTCGCGAATTACTGCATATGTTGGATATCCAAGATGCCGTATTGACCTTTGATGCACTGCATTGCAACAAAGAAACACTTGCTCAAATTGTAAAGCGTAAAGGTGACTATGTTGTTCAAGTGAAAGGTAATCAACCAACACTGAGAAAAACGATTGAAGCGCTATTTCAGCCACACTGGGAGACGAATGCCACCGATATCCCAATGTTTATAGAAAGCAACAAGGGACACGGTCGAGAAGAACATCGTACCACGTTTCAAATTCCTGCCTTGTTGCCAAAAGAACTTGCCAAACAGTGGCCATCCGTCAAATCGCTAATCGCCGTTGAGCGCGAACGTAAGCGCAATGGAACGACGACTATCGATACGCATTACTACCTGAGTTCATTGGATATTGAGGTAGAACTCGCCGCTCGGGCTGTTAGGCAGCATTGGCACATCGAGAATCAACAACATTGGGTACTGGATGTCACGTTCAAAGAAGATATGTCGCGGATAGGCGATAGAGACAATGCGAAGAAAATGGCGTTATTTCACCGTATTGTGCTCAACTTGTTGCAGCAACACCCATTAAAGGTGAGTAAGCCGAGTAAGATGCGCAAAGCGGCGTGGAATGGGGACTTTAGATCTGAGCTTTTCTTTGGTTAACACATTTAACAAAGCTTAATCCCGCCCTGCTAAAATAAGACAGATAAAATCGCTGAAAAAGCACAAAGTCAAATAACATCAACAGGCTAAAAATTAGCCTTACAATACTTACAAATAATTTTTATAATTTTATATTCTTTACACTATATAACCTTTCATTAATTGTTTTTATAAATAGTGCAGGTATGATTAACCAATAAAAATACTAATACATTAAATTGATTAAAAATATTTATGATTGACTTTTTAATAATGAATTTTTCGGATAATAACTGTCAAACCATTATAAATGGTAATATGATAAAATTATTATAGTAAAGAATTTTCACATATGCAGTTATTACTTTTAACTCATGACAGGTCAATGAATTATTCATACTCATTTGCAGAGATTTCAAAAAATTATGGAAAAATAATGACATTTTAAATATTTCATCATTTATTATATTAGTGTCACATCACATTAATATGAAAATTGAAAATGATAAATTAAAACTTGCAGTTAGCGTTACACCGACTCTATATTTTTCTTGCTGAATTAGTATTCTTAATGTACGACTCATAACCATTTAATAAAAGTCTAAAATATACTTATGCTCCAGGTTATGTTGAGATGTCCTTAAAAAAGTTTCAAGCTCACCAAAATTCAGCTCCTGTTCCACAACCGCAGGAATTACTGCGATTGAAATAAAGCAGATTCAGTACTGTGCAGGCACTGCAAACATCAACAATTACGGACTCATACATTGCAAATGTCAACGACGAGTAAAACAACTTCATAGAGAACAGCAGTTCTCTCAAAGAGACTCAGAGGAAATGGCAATTTCTATACGGCTACCACTCGTTGAGAAACACCAAAGTGACTGAAAATCCAAATATTTTGCTAATAGAAGATGAGTTACAGATAGCGTTTCTGGTCAGGGACTATCTGCATACTGTAGGCATCAGGGTAGTGTTGGCAACCGATGGGCTACAGGCGCTTCAGATATTCACTCAACAGAAATTTGATCTGGTATTACTGGATATTGAGCTGACACATGTGAAAGGTACGATGCTATGTCAGCAAATCCGCCATATTTCGACCGTTCCTATCATTATGATTTGTGCCCACAACGACGAAAAGACACGTTTGGAATGCCTGTCGCTGGAAGCTAATGATTTCGTCGGCAAGCCTTTTAGTCCACGAACGCTAATTGCCAAAATACAGGCAATGCTGCAATACAGGTACGGGCAATGGCAAACACTACATCAACAAAAAGCAGCCCTTCACTCGCCTAAACCCATTATTCTCGACGAGACTCGTTATGAGATCCACTTTTCTTCTGTCGTCGTACCATTAACCAAAATTGAATTTCGGCTGTTTAAGACCTTGTCAGAAAAACCAGGCTGGATCTACAGCCGCAATCAGCTGATGAGTGCCATGTACGGTGATTTTCGCGTGGTATCTGAACGCACTATCGACAGTCATATCAAAAAACTGCGAAAGAAATTACAAAAACTGCCATCTGAATACTGTCAGAAAGACGCGATTGAATCCCGCTATGGTACGGGTTACCGATATCGAGGTGAACACCTCATCATAGTTAAGTCTGCCTAAAATAGAGACTGTCTTCTGATCAGCTATCTGTATTACCCGTAACGGTATTAAGCACATATTTGACAGGAGATTCGCCCAGCAGGCTTGAGACACCGATTTCTGCGAGCGAACTGACAGCTCCCAGCGCCCCACCATAAATTGAGCTGCCAACAACCTGAGGGACAAAGCCAATTTCATCACCAGTCAGATCACGATAGTAGTAGTTAATTAATGGAATATGCTGCAAAGGATTCACCACATCAAGGATGTCGCCGAAACTGAATTGTTGGCCATTAGTAAATGGTTGCAATAAACCATCACCACTGCTGTCGCTGGCTTGGGCAGCACCGCCGGTGCTGTCACTTGGGACCGCTTGTGTGGTGGTACTGGGTGTCCCAGCCGCATCCATCGGATTAAACACTTGGGTCAGACTGTTGCTGATCTTTGATTGGTAGAATGAGGTTAATAGGCCGTCGGCCAACCCCTCCCCCAATAAACTCAGACTATCATTGCTCGTGCTTGCTGAGGCAGCGGTTACCCCACTAGATACTTTATCCAAAGCATTCTCGATGACCTGTCCAAACATCGAGTCCAATCCTGTAGACAGATCCACACTGTCATTCACTTTGGCGGCTGTTGTTGCGGATGAAGAGGAGGATGTGCTGTCAAACCAAGAAGGGATAAAACTACTGATATTCATCGTTTTTCAGTTCCAGAAATTGTCTAGTTGTACAACATCTCGGATTTGTATGCCTAATGGCATGTCATTATTTAACGGCACTAATTGGCTGTGGTCCGGATATACTTTTACCACTTCAAACTCTACCTGTTCGTCGCTGAAGTTAGCGTATTTAACCCCTTGTTCATCCACATAGTTAAACTGATATTGCAATTTGAACATATCACCAATCTTCACGCCTTGACGCCCCCCCATCGCGACTTCCAGCGTGTTACTGCCGACACGCACGATCCTCGATTTAGGGTGAGCACATTTGAGGAGGTCACTCATGTCTTCAACAGCCACTTTCAATAATCTGGTGACTTCCAAGCCATAATCTGACTGCCACAACTGTTCACTCCCTGGCGCTACCTTTTGAGTGAGAGAAAAGGGCCAATAGGTACGAGTGTGGTAATCTTTTTTCATGATTGGCAGCCCGGAGATACCATCAATAAGATACATGCTGATGCCAAATTCCCGCACTAACTTGTCACGGCTGAGTAGGCCGCTCGCCACTTTGCCTACAGCAAGATCGGTGATCCGCCCCATAACGATATACTGCGCCCGAGATTGCTCTGACAGATATTGCAGTTGCTGCTGGTCTTGATTGGACATACGATCGGGGTCAATAGCCAAGGGGTGTTGCAATAAGCTTTTTGCCAAGAAATCAGCTTTAGCCTGATCAAACTCGAAAAATAGCCGTTGTGACACTTCCTGAGGGAAATCGCTGAGACCGCCATATCCGGCATAATCACGGTCAGCGAGCGCTAGAGGCGCCATGATGATTGACTTACTGGTGAGATGCTGGTTTTCACATAATGCGCCATCATTCCAGATATCGGCACGTAAGGTGACAGTTACCCGATCATCCTTGCTGTATTCCTCCATTTTTTGGATTTGAGTAACATGACCGTTAGCCCGCACTTGAAAGGTGTTGCCGTTAAGGCTGCCTTCATCCACCTCACTGAGTAGCGATACGGAGGCACCCGCCTGTAAAATCGCATCTCTAAGCGCTGCTCGCGCGGCTTGCTCTTTGGCATAATCTTCATTGCCATTAATAACGGGAGCAGAGCCTACGCCTTTATACCAAGCAGCGGTGACTGGCCAAGGCAATAGCAGTAACAACATCAACGCTCTCAGTACCACCATTTGTTTTCCGTCTCTATTGGTTTGTTTTCAACTGAGCCCAAATCAGCCAGCACCTTGGTATCAAGTGACAACTCTGTGGTGTAAAAAGCCCCTTGCACGTTTTGGCTGACGACTTTTGCCCCTCGGACAACACCTTGGACTTTGGCATCCAAGGTCTTGCGGTTAGTCGTTTCACCAGTCATACGGGTATATGCGCGTAATTGCTGCCCATAGAGTTGTTCAGCCAACCGCCGATAAGCATCCAAACGGGAGGCTTCCATGGCCTGCATCAGTTTTTCTTCATAAGTTGGGCCGACTTGTGATGCAATCGGCGCATAGCCAGTCGCCTGAAACACCTGAGCATGCTCAGGGGCAACAAGTTCGTAGCGCACTAATTGTTCATGAGTGCATGCAGTCAATAGCCAAAGGATCGTGAAGAATAATAAAAAGCGCATCAGAAGGGCCACACGGTTGGGTTATTCAGTTTGTCAGTCAGCCAACCTAAACGTTGGCTGTTAGCCAATTCACCGTTACCAGAGTATTCAATTCTGGCATTGGCTATCTTGGTTGATGGCACGGTATTGTCTGGCAGAATATCCTTGGCACGGATAATGCCCGTCAACCGAATAAACTCTTTACCATTGTTGATCAATAACCATTTATCACCGCGGATCAACAGCGTGTTGTTTTTCATCACTTTCATCACAGAAACGGTTATCTCGCCTTCAAAATCATTGGACTGACTTGAACTACCATCACCTTTAAATTTCTGTTGCTGACTGAGGTCAAGATTCACCTCCTTCCCGGCAATTTTCAGATTACCACCGGGCACGGCGATGGGATCCAGTGTAAAACCAGTGCTTTTATTCATCTGAGTGCTGCCACTTTTACTGGCTTTGGTCGATTCGGCGAGTTTCACTGAAATAATGTCTCCCACCCGAAAGTGAGCCTGCTCCACATAAATACTTTGCGCTTGATGAATATTAAAAATCGAGCCTGTGGGGAGCGCTGATACTGGCTCATCCGCGGGATCTATCAATGCGTAGTAAGGATCATCTGGATCCGCGTCATCCAACTGTTGCACCGGTTCTCCGGCGGGGGGTAAAACTTTGGAACCTGAGCCATTTTTACCAGCAGTGTTCTGACTTCCAGAAGCACAAGCTGTCAGGATCAGAGTCATCATCAGCATTGTCATTGTCTTGATGAGCATTGCATGTTGTCCATACAGATTTCTGTTGAAGCAATCGTTAGCAATCTAGAAACAGACTTCGCAAAAAAATGACAAATACTGTGCAAAAAATGTGGAACACTTAAAAAGTGTGATACAGAGCAAAAAGCACACCAGTAAAAACCTACCGGCTAAAGCAGAGGGAAATATAGCGGCAGCAAAAAGTCCCAGAAACGATAGGATCTGTACGATTCCATCATTCTGGGACTCGCATTCAATCAGTCTAAACAGACCGCAACACGGGGGGTAAGCTTGGTGACGAGTTCGTAGGCGAATGTACCGATCTTTTCCGCCACTTCTTCTACAGGCAACTGTGGCCCCCATAAAATAGCATCATCACCGACTTTATCGGTGGCATTCGGCCCCAAATCAACAATCAGCATATCCATGGAAACCCGTCCAACAATCGGGACTCGTCTGCCATTAATCAACACTGGCGTACCTTGTAACGCATTACGGGGGTAACCGTCACCATAACCAATCGCCACCACGCCCAACTGGGTGTCTCTGTCGGACAGCCAATGACCGCCATAACCCACAGTGTCACCCGCTTTATGTGTTCTGACCGCAATTAACTGCGACACTAACGTCATAGCGGGTACCAACCCATGCTTGACACCACGATCACCGTCCACCGGCGACACGCCATACAAGGCAATTCCCGGGCGGATCCAGTCAGCTTGGCTCGCTGGCCAAAACAAGGTTCCCGCCGAATTTGCAGTTGTTCGTTCACCCGGCAAATCTCGAGTAAGCTCATTAAATATGGCGAGCTGTTTGGCGGTATAGTCTTTCTGCAGTTCATCAGCACAGGCAAAATGCGTCATAAAATTAATCGGTTTGGCAACCTGAGGACAACGCAATAAACGCTGATAAATTTCTTGGAATTGTGCAGGAGAAAAACCCAAACGGTGCATTCCGGTATCGAGCTTCATCCACACGGTTACCGGTTTATCCAGATGCGCCTGCTCCAACATCTGCAACTGAGATTCATGATGCACGGCGGTATCAATATTATGCTCAACCAGCAGAGGTAAATCTTCGCTTCTGAAAAAACCTTCCAGAAGTAGCAGTTTAGCCTTAACGCCACCCTTTCGCATTTCCAATGCTTCTTCCAGTCGCGCCAAGCCAAAGCCATCGGCATCCGGCACACTGTTCGCAACATTTAGAAGACCATGGCCGTAACCATTGGCTTTTACAACGGCAATCACTTTACTGTGAGGAGCTACTTCTCGAAGGCGCGCTAAATTATGTTTGAGCGCCTGACTGCTGATTTCAGCTCTGGGAAAGGGTTTCAATTAATACCTTCATAAACTTATGAGTATGGAGTGACAAAGGTCGCTCCAGAATGGTCAGACGGAGGTCTAATCCTCGTCGAATTGCGGTCCAGCATAGTTGTCAAAACGGGAAAATTGTCCCTGAAAAGTCAATCTGACCTTACCGATAGGACCGTTACGCTGTTTACCAATAATAATCTCAGCGACACCTTTATCTTGTGAGTCTTCATGATAAACCTCATCACGATAAATGAACATGATAAGGTCGGCATCCTGTTCAATAGAACCAGATTCACGCAAGTCTGAGTTCACCGGACGTTTATCTGAACGCTGCTCCAATGAACGGTTAAGCTGTGACAAAGCAATAACCGGGATCTCCAGCTCTTTTGCCAACGCCTTCAATGACCGGGAAATTTCGGCAATTTCCAAGGTGCGATTATCGGCCAAAGCCGGTACTTGCATCAGTTGCAAATAGTCCACCATAATCATTGACAGCCCACCATGTTCACGAGCGACACGACGGGCACGGCTACGCACTTCCGTTGGTGTCAGCCCCGAGCTGTCATCAATGAACATTTTACCTTTTTCCAGCATTAGCCCCATGGTAGAAGAAACACGCGCCCAATCATCATCATCAAGCTTACCGGTACGAATACGGGTTTGATCAACGCGGCCAAGCGAGGCCAGCATACGCATCATGATTTGTTCGGAAGGCATTTCCAGACTGAAGATCAACACCGGTTTATCTTCATTAAGGGCGGCATATTCGCACAGGTTCATTGCAAAAGTGGTTTTCCCCATGGAAGGACGCGCAGCAACAATGATCAGATCGCCCGCCTGGAAGCCCGCCGTTTTATCATCAAGATCCGCAAAACCAGACGATACACCAGTCACCCCGTTATGCGGGTTATTATAAAGTTGCTCGATCTTATCGACGGTTTTTTCAAGAATGCTTTTGATGCCTTCTGGACCTTCATTGCTATTGGCACGCTGTTCGGCAATCTTAAAAACCTTGGTCTCGGCCAAGTCCAGCAAGGCGCCTGAATCCCGCCCTTCAGGATTGTAGCCAGCGTCGGCTATCTCGTGAGCGACACGGATCATCTCACGCACCACTGCCCGCTCACGCACAATCTCGGCATAGGACAGAATATTGCCAGCACTGGGCGTGTTTTTGGCTATCTCACCCAAATAGGCGAAACCACCAGCATCTTCCAGTTCATCAGTCAGTTCCAGCTGTTCTGATACCGTGATTAAATCAAGTGGTTGCCCACTATCTACAAGCTTCTGCATGGCGCTGAAAATCAGCTTGTGGGCGCGGGAATAGAAATCCTCTTTAACCAATGCTTCAGCCACCTTATCCCACGCCTCGGCTTCCAACATCAGGCCGCCCAGCACCGACTGCTCTGCTTCAATGGAATGGGGTGGCAACTTCAAGGCGTCAACCTGCGCCTCTTTACGCTTGTCACCTCTGACTTTGAAAGCACTCTGCTGTGGCATAAATCGGAAAGTCTCCAATATTGAACAAAAAATAAAAAATTATATAAAAACAAATATTTACAGTTGTAAACCCCGTCTCTCAAAAGTAAAAACTATAGGGTTAGGAGACACAACTATAGAAAATTGAAGATACTAAAAATGAGGTATCACCAATCCTCAAATTAGCGGTGGACAGTATAACCTTTTTAAACAGCACACGCCTACAGATGCCATGAAGACACTTGAAAATTGGCCTATACAACTGCCACAAAGCCTAAATGACTGGGATAACTAAGTTATCATCACATAAAACCCATAATAAGTTATAAAAAAGAATTAAATGTTAGTATTCTGATACTTTAACGAATTGAAAATTGCATTTAAAAAACAAAAATGCAACAATTCTGACGCTGTAAAAACAAAAAAATAACCTTAATAATTTTGTCTAAGAAGGAAGATATAATAATGAAAAGAGTTACATTTAGGAGGACGTTGGTCGCGGTCTCGGTATCCGCCTTTTTCGCGCTTAGTTTGCCTGCCTATTCCGCTAGTAATACAGACGGTTCAATTCAAGGTTCGGTTGTAACGACTGCTGATGCACCGTTGAGTAATGCAACAATTACTATCAAAAGCAAAGACACGGGCTTGACTCGGACTATAACAACGGACGAAAGTGGCAAATACCGTATTCCTCGCCTTCCGATCGGTAACTATACCGTTACTGTATCCGCGACAGGTTATAATGATAAAGTTACAGACAATGTTTCAGTAACGATTGGTGGTAATGCCAACGTAACCTCAGTGATGAATCAGACTGGGATGGAACGCCTTTCTGTGGTTGGTAGTCGCGTTGCCGCAATTGACACAACCTCCTCAGAATCGTCTCTCGTCATAAGTCAGGCAGATATTGAGCGTTTGCCAATGCCCAAAGACATCACTAGCGTGGCCCTATTGGCACCAGGTACTACTCGAGGCGATGATCGCTTTGGTAACTTTGCTTCCTTCGGTGGAGCATCAGTGGCGGAAAACGCCTTCTTTATTAATGGTCTTAATGTTACAAACTTCCGAAATGGTCTTGGTTTCTCCAATGTTCCATTTGATTTTTACGAGCAGTTTGAAGTGAAAACTGGTGGTTATGGTGCCGAATTTGGTCGTTCTACTGGTGGCGTGGTTAACGCCGTAGTCAAGCGTGGAACTAATGATTGGCATTTTGGCAGTAACGTTTATTGGCGTCCAGATTCATTGTCAGAAAATTCACCAAACAGCTATCTGTCTAATGGTGATCTGTACATTGATAACGCTAACACCACTTATAACAAGATCGAAGGCAACGTCTATGCTTCAGGTCCTATAGTCAAAGACAAACTGTTCTTCTATGCGATGTATCAGCCACGAAGAATCACAAAAGATTCCATCACAGAAGAAGGTACGGCTAAACAGAAAAGTGCCTCAAACAACCCTTTCTGGGGCTTAAAACTGGACTGGAACATTGCGGAAAATCACACACTGGCATTTTTAGCTTTTTCTGACAAAAACAATGAAGATATTGACAGCTTCGCAGATATCGATGGCAGTTGGAACTATTTGTCAACCACGACCAATAAAACCGGTGGTGATAACTATGTTGCGACATACATAGGCCAACTGACAGATAGTTTTACAACCAAACTGACCTATGGTGTAAACAAAGCTAACTCTTCGACCGTCAGCAATTCATCTGAACTGTGTAACCTTATTGTTGATACTCGAGATGTTGCGACATCAACCTACCCAGGCTGCGCATCAACTGCTGACTATTTCTTGGAAGCTGGTAATGATCAACGCAAAGAGTTCCGCGCTGATTTTGAATGGACCATAAATGATAGTCATACACTGGCCTTTGGTTATGACTTAGAAAAGAACAGTTCCTATTCTCAGCAGTTCTATTCAGGCCCAGGCGGTGTATATTGGTACTACTATGATGTGGCCGACCCAACAGTTGGTACATCCTTACCTAATGGAGTCAAAACACCAGTAGGAGTCACTCAGTATGCCCGTAGTCGTGAACGTACAGTGGGCGGAAATTTTGAAACTGTATCCAAAGCCTTATACATCGAAGATACTTGGACAGTCACAGATACTGTCACCTTGAATCTGGGACTGCGTTGGGATTCTTTTAATAATAAAAACGCTGAGGGTGCCTCTTTTGCAAAAATTGATAACATGATTGCTCCACGTATCGGTGCATCATGGGATATCAATGGTGATGGTGAATCAAAGCTGTTTGCTAACGTGGGACGTTATTATTTGCCAGTGGCCAGCAACACTAACGTACGATTATCTGGTAATGAATACGATGTAAGACGTTTTTACATACTGGAAGGTACTCAGGATGAAGTAATCAACGGTGTTACCGTTCCGACACCAATTCTCGGAGATCAAATTGGCCCAGATCAAGTAAATGCAGATGGGACAGTCCCTAATACTGATTCCATCGTAGACCAAAGCCTAGATCCAATGTACCAAGATGAGTACATCATCGGCTATCAGGCAATGCTCACCGAAGACTGGTCATGGGGTATCAAAGCTACCCAGCGAAAACTGAATGGCGCCATTGATGACATGACGATTGATCATTGGATTAAGGCAACCTACGGTTATACCCCAACTTCCAACATATATGTATTGGGTAACCCTGGCGAAGACATGACCGTTAGTGTTGATACAACAGGTAACGGTGATTATGAAATGGTCACTATTCCAGGAGATGCACTTGGTTACCCTAAAGCCAAACGTACCTATAATTCCATTGATCTGAACTTCACCCGCTCTTGGGCAGATGACTGGACTATGAGTGTTAACTACACATGGTCACAGAGCTACGGTAATACTGAAGGCCTAGTAAAATCAGATAATGCCCAGACTGATGCAGGTCTGACCCAAGACTTTGACTTTCCGGTATTGATGGAGGGCGCTGATGGTTATCTGCCAAATGATCGCCGTCATATGATAAAAGTATTTGGTGCATACTCAGTCACTGAAAACTTCACTGTGGGCGCTAATATTAGCGTTGAATCTGGCCGTCCGTTGAACAAGTTTGGTATTGGTAGCCCATCTGGTCTTCCATCTTATGGAGATACTTACTATACCCAAAATGCAGATGGCACCTACACTATGAACAGCCGTGGGACTGCTGGTCGTACTGACTGGGTATATCGTGTGGATCTGTCAGCTTCTTATAACTGGAAAATCACTGATAACCTTGATGTACTGCTGAAGGCTAACGTATACAACGTGTTCAATTCTTCTGCTAGCATCCGTAAATACGAATTCTATGAACAGAGTGGCCCTGGTGATCTGAACCCATACTACGGTGCAACCACCGCTTACCAAACGCCTCGTTACGTAGAATTTAGCGCCAGCGTGAAGTTCTAAATAGCTATTGTATTGCTTCAGACGAGAACACCGCCATAGGCGGTGTTCCTTGTGTTCAATAGTTGGAGGGGGGGAAGTTTACCCATAAAAAAACACCGCCATCAGGCGGTGTTTTTTCGTCAAAGACCGATTATGCTTCAGCTACGATAGTAACTTTAACAACCGCTTTAACTTCGGAGTGCAACTGCACTTCAACTTCGAAGTCACCAGTAGAACGCAGAGCGCCCAGTGGTAAACGCACTTCGGATTTAGCCAGTTCAACACCTGCAGCAGTTACGGCATCAGCGATATCACGAGTACCAACTGAACCGAACAGTTTACCTTCATCACCAGCTTTAGAAGCAATAACTACTGCTTCCAGTGCTGCAATCTTTTCAGCACGAGCATTGGCAGTTGCCAGTTCGGCAGCCACTTTAGCTTCCAGTTCAGCACGGCGAGCTTCGAAAACTTTGACGTTTTCATCGTTTGCAACAACTGCTTTGCCCTGCGGCAACAGATAGTTGCGAGCATAGCCAGCTTTTACAGAAACCTGGTCACCCAGGTTGCCCAGATTGGCAATTTTATCAAGCAGAATAACGTTCATTATCAATTCCTCTCAATTCGATTTGGATCAATGCCAGCTTACTGATGCAGATCAGTGTAAGGCAGCAGAGACAGATAACGAGCGCGCTTGATAGCACGAGCCAACTGGCGCTGATATTTAGCGCTGGTGCCAGTAATACGGCTGGGAACAATCTTACCGCTTTCGGTGATATAGTTTTTCAACGTAGCGATATCTTTGTAATCGATCTCCGTAACACCTTCAGCAGTGAAACGGCAGAATTTACGACGACGGAAATAACGTGCCATTTTGACAGTCTCCTAAATTTTCAATTCGACATTTTCGGCGTGTAACACCAGTCTACTTTGGCCATTGCGACTCTGTTGTAGAGTCAGAAAGCCGCTGACCTGGATATCCACACCTGCTTTCAGCTCATCTGTAACGCTTTCAAAGCGTTCACCACTCAATACCACTTGCAGTACACAGTAGACGTTTCTTGGCAGTTCTGCGTCGAAACGCTGTGACCTGTGTTCCAGTTGAATTACCGTGTGTTCGATGCCTGCCGGGCTTTTAAAGCGTCGACAACGCAGAATCTTTCCGGATAATTCCAGATGGTTGGTGGTCACAGAAAAACTTACTCAGCAATCTCTTCAGCGTTTTCTTCTTCGAACTCAGCAGAATCTTCGTCAACAGCTCTGTCGCTGTTGGCAGCGCGACGTGAGTCACGTTCATCTTTTGCTTTGGCCATTGGAGAAACTTCGGTGATGGCAGTTTTGGTGCGCATAACCAGACTACGCAGAACAGCGTCGTTGAAACGGAAAGCAGTTTCCAGCTCTTCGATAGACTCTGCAGTAGCTTCTACGTTCAGCAGAACATAGTGAGCTTTGTGCAGGTCCTGAATAGGATATGCCAGTTGGCGACGGCCCCAGTCTTCCAGGCGGTGGATCTTGCCGCCTACAGCGGTGATAGCACCGGTGTAACGCTCGATCATGCCAGGAACCTGTTCACTCTGATCGGGGTGAACTAAAAATACGATTTCGTAATGACGCATTTATTGCTCCTTACGGTTATTTAGCCTCTTTGTGGCTCAGTCAAACCCCTACGAGGCAAGGAACGAAAGTAAAGTGACTGATTTAGGCGCGAAATGGTACATAAAGGGGAACATAAACTCAAGCAATAACTTTGCCTGTAGACAGTCTGCAGTTATTATGTGACGCTGATTTGCAGCAGTAACAGCATAAAGACCCGAACACAATGACAAGATTATCTCTACTGGCGCTTTTTTGCTTTTTGTCATCGCCGGCCTGGGCTCTGGTTCCTCCAGATTATCGTGAGCCCCCAAATAACTTTACCGCCGAAATCGAAGCTGGTTTCCAACTCAATACGGGTAACACCGATTCTACCAGTTTCAACGGTCGTACCAAACTGGTGTATGACACCAGCAAAACCACGCAAGAAGGTACCTTCAAAGCGTATTATGCCGCTGATTCCGAAAATACCACCGCTGAAAAATATGACCTGCAGCTACAGTCCAACTATAAGCTCAAGCAAGGCTATGTCTTTGGACGAGGGGAATTCGTCTGGGACAAATTCGGCAGTTACACCGATATTTATACAATTTCCAGTGGTTACGGTTTTGATGCCGTCAGTACTGGCAGAACCAAGCTGAGTTTGGAAGTCGGTCCTGGTTATCGTTATAACTTACCCATAGCCACTGATGATGAGCCCGATCCCTCGTCAGAAACCGATGTCATTTTGCGTACCGCTGCCAGATTTGAACAAAAAATCCACGAATACACCACGTTCAATGCTGATCTCACTGCAGAAATTGGTGAGAACAACAACACTGTGACGCTGGATATGGGTTATAAGAACACCCTCTTTCAAGACTGGGCGTTTAAAGTCGGTTTCTACGTTAAATATACTGAAATCGTGCCAGAAGGTAGCCAGCAGACAGACACCATTACTACCTTTAACCTGCTTTACACCTTTCAGTAAAAACAAAGGGATGGTTTTCACCATCCCTTATTATGCTCACAAAGTATTGTCTCAGGCTTGCCGTTGGCGTACAGCCTCAAACAGACAGATGCCCGTTGCCACTGAAACATTAAGACTGGAAACACTGCCGGCCATGGGAATAGAAATGAGAGTGTCACACCCCTCGCGACTCAAACGCCGCAGTCCTTTTTCCTCAGCCCCCATAGCGATTGCCAGCGGTCCACACAGATTAGCCTGATATAAGGTGCTGTCAGCTTCACCTGCGGTTCCCACAATCCAAATACCTCGCTCCTGCAACTGCTTCATGGTGCGCGCAAGGTTGGTTACTTGAAATAAAGGGACTGTTTCTGCCGCGCCGCAGGCCACTTTACTCACCGAGGCTGTAAGCCCGGCCGAGTTATCTTTGGGCACAATCACACCGTGCACACCGGCAGCATCGGCATTACGTAAGCAGGCACCCAAATTGTGCGGATCTGTCACACCATCCAGGATGAGTAGAAATGGCGTGTCTGTCTTATCTAGTAACGCTTCTAGATCATTCTCAGTCAGTATTTTGGCCGAACGAACGCGTACCACAATGCCCTGGTGCTGAGTGCTTTCCGCTTTCTCGTCCAGCGTTTTACGGGCAGCCATCTGTGGTTTAATGCCGATAGTATCCGCTAATGCCAACAATGGACGGATACGTTCATCCTGACGGCCATTAAGTAGCCACATTTCCAGTACCCGTTCAGGGGAATGTTCAAACAAAGAGGTTACGGCATGAATGCCAAACACCAGTTCCGGTTTCTTCATACTTTATTTCTTTCTCTTGGGCCGTTTCACAGCCTTACTTTTTTCAGTCTTAGCAGGCTTTTTAGCAGCTACCTTATCGGTACTTTTATTGCGCTTATCCCTGCTTTTAGCGCGACCTTTGTTGGCCGCGAGTTTGGCACCTTCACGGTTGACACGTTCGCGTGCGGTCAGTGGTCGGCTAGCACTGCGGCTGTGTCCACGGCTGCGCTGTCCCATATCATCCACCATCAACAGATCAATCTGGCGATCGTCAAGATTCACCGCAGCCACTTTGACCGTTACTGGATCGCCAATTTGGTAGACTTTGCCAGTATGCTCACCGATCAGGCGCTGCCGCAACGGATCATATTGATAGTAGTCACTCCCCAGCGTTGAGATATGCACCAGCCCATCAATGAACAGATCTTTCAGCCGCACAAACAAGCCAAAGCTTGTGACCGAGGCCACCACGGCTTCAAATACGTCTCCAACATGATCCTGCATAAACTCGCACTTGAGCCAGTCGGCAACATCGCGGGTTGCTTCATCTGCGCGGCGCTCGGTATTGGAGCATTCTTCCCCGAGGAGATCCAACTCTTCCAACTGATAATTGTAACCGCCATCTGGCGTCCACTTATCCTGCACATCTGCCTCAGTTTTGGCTAACAGATAGCGGATAACACGATGCAACACCAGATCAGGATAACGGCGGATAGGCGACGTAAAATGGGCATACTCTTCCAACGCTAGACCAAAATGGCCTTCATTATCTGGGGTGTAGATGGCCTGGCGCATTGAGCGCAGCAACATCACCTGGATAAGTTGTGCGTCAGGTCGTTCTCGCACCTGCTCCATCAACGCCTGATAATCAGCAGGTTGGGGTTCCAGTCCACCATTGAGCTTCAAACCGCGTTCAGCCAGAAACTCCTTGAACTGCGTCAGCTTCTGCTCCGATGGTGCTTCATGTACCCGGTACAACGTATGACCTTTATGTTTTTTGACAAATTTAGCCGCCGCCACATTGGCCATGATCATGCATTCTTCAATGATCTTATGCGCCTCATTGCGCACCCGCGGCACAATCCGGTCTATCTTGCGCTGCGCATTGAAGATGAATTGCGTTTCTTCAGTCTCAAAACCAATAGCACCACGCTCTTGCCGTTGCTGCTCTAGCGTCCGGTAAAGCTCCTGCAACACCTGTAGATGCGGATATAGTTCGCGATACTGTTCAGGAACATGACCGCTCTCCAGCATGTCAGCGACGACTGTATATGTAAAACGGGCATGGGAATGCATGACTGCTGGATAAAATTTATAGCTAGAGAGTTTGCCGCTGGCAGCGATAGTCATCTCTGCAACCATACACAGCCGGTCTACGCCTGGATTGAGGGAACATAGTCCGTTAGAGAGCTTTTCCGGTAACATTGGGATCACTTGCGACGGGAAGTAAACCGAGTTACCGCGAGATCGCGCTTCAATATCCAGCACCGATTCGCTACGTACATAATAGCTTACGTCAGCAATCGCGACCCACAACCGCCAGCCACCACCACGTTTACGCTCTGCATATACGGCATCATCAAAGTCACGGGCATCTTCACCGTCGATGGTGACCAAAGGCAACTGGCGCAAATCAACGCGTCCGGCTTTATCGGTGTCCAGGACTTCATCCGGGATTTTACGCAACCGCTTCTCAATGGCCGCCGACCAAGTGTGGGGCAAATCGTAATTACGTAAGGCAATTTCGATTTCCATACCTGGCGCCATATCCTTACCCAATACTTCGGTAATTTTACCGGCCGCTTTCACATAACGGCCAGGACGGCGGGTTAGTTCGACCACCACTACATCATTTTCTCTGGCACCATTGCGGTCAGCGTTATCGATCAAGATTTCCTGGGTGATGCGTTTGTCATCAGCGACCACAAATCCCATGCCGCAATCCAGATGAAACCGCCCAACCAAAGGCGCAGCGCGTTCTTCTAACAGGCGGACAATCCGCGCTTCAGTACGACCATGTCCGCCAGCTTTTTGTGCTAATACCCGATCACCATGAAAATACTTGAGCATATCGCCATGATGAATATAGAGATCTTCTCCAGCTTCATCAGGATGGAAGAAGCCATAGCCATCTTTGTGACCTATGATGGTGCCAGCGATCAAATCCATCCGTTCCGGCAACCCATAACATTGACCACGGGTAAACACTATCTGTCCATCACGTTCCATGGCGCGCAAACGGCGACGCAGCGCTTCTTGCTGTTCTTCGTCGTGAATATCCAGAGCTTCGGCAATATGGTCGCGGTTCAGGGGGGACGGCTGGCTTTTCAGGTAATCCAGAATAAATTCCCGACTGGGAATGGGTTTCTCGTATTTCTGCTGTTCTCTCTCAAAATGAGGATCTTTAATCATTCAAATTCCATCAGTTAGTTAACCACGGCTACTCATCTGTGTACCGTGGCCTTTTTCGCTTGTTCTAATTGACTGGCGGGTAACTTACCCGCCAGTTTCGCCAGTAAGACACTGGCCTGTTCTTGGGTTTTGGTATCATTGAACGTCTGGTTATAGAGCCAATGATAAGCCATCATGTAATCACGTGGGCTGCCATACCCTTCGCCAAATAACTTCACCAGCATCATTTGTGCGGGCAAATCACCATTAGCAGCCGCAGGATAAACATACTGCACTGCCCGCTGTTTATCTTTCATCAAAAACTTGCCTTGCGCATAGTATTCCGCAAGCCGAACCATTGCCTCGGCACTGCCCTGATCCGCAGCGGCCCGCAGTTGTTGGATACCACTAGCGGGATCGGCCTTGACGCAAACACCGTAATTAAGCATTTCTCCCCACAAATACTGATACAGTGGCTCTTTCAATACATCTGCATGTGCTTCAATATCCTGCACAATTTGGCAGTTATCGGCTTTTATCTGTTGCAGATAGGTATGGCTGCGGATCATTTTCAGCAATTGTGCCTGTGAGTAGATATCTACCGCTTTTTGCTCCGCCATCAAGGGCGCCGCTATCAGCAGGGATAACATCAGTATCAGTCGCAACATAAAGCTTTTCCGAGACAGTTAAAGACATAAGGATCATCGGCAGTATAACGCAATTCTGAAGGGATGCTGCAAGTTCATACATTGTAAAAAAGGCCGCTTAGGCGGCCTTTGGAGTAACTTATTCTTTAAACGGATTCACCAGAATCATCGTTTCGTTACGGTCTGGCCCGGTCGAGATAATATCTATCGGCGTTTCCAGTAATGCTTCTATCCGCTTGATATAGTCTATAGCGGCTTGTGGTAACTGCTCCAACGAGGTTGCCCCAAATGTGCTTTCACTCCAACCAGGTAAGGTCTCGTACACAGGTGTTACCTGCTCATAGCCCTCAGCTGCCAACGGAGTAACTTTGCTGACAGACCCATCTGGGAGTCGATAACCGACACAGATTTTGACCTCTTTTAGCCCATCCAGCACATCCAGTTTAGTCAGGCATAGACCACTTAGACTGTTAATCTGGATAGCACGGCGCATGGCCACTACATCTAACCAACCTGGGCGACGTCTACGTCCGGTTGTGGCACCAAATTCATGCCCTTTAATCGACAAGTGCTCACCAATGTCGCAAGTCAGCTCTGTCGGGAACGGACCACCGCCTACGCGAGTAGAATAAGCTTTGATAATACCCAGTACATAATCAATGTAACGCGGTCCCAAGCCACTACCTGTAGCAACGCCACCGGCGGTAGTGTTGGATGAAGTCACAAACGGATAAGTCCCGTGGTCAATATCCAGCATGGTGCCCTGAGCACCTTCAAACAGAATGGAATCGCCATTCTTACGGGCACTGTCGAGTAACTCGGCGACATCAACGCACATGCTCTTGAGATAATCAGCCAGCGCTAGCGAGTCTTCCAGAGTTTTCTCATAATCCACCGGCTCACACTTGTAATATTCAGTGAGGGTGAAATTATGGTATTCCATGACTTCTTTCAGCTTTTCAGCGAACTGCGTAGGATTGAACAGATCGCCCAAACGCAAACCGCGACGGGAGATCTTGTCTTCATATGCAGGGCCAATACCACGCCCGGTAGTACCGATGGCTTTATTGCCGCGCGCTTTCTCACGAGCGACGTCTAATGCACAGTGAAATGGCAGGATCAGCGGACATGCCTCGGACAACAACAGACGTTCTTCAACAGGAACGCCTTTATCCTTCAGCATTTTAATTTCTGTCATCAGCGCTTCTGGTGATAGCACCACACCATTAGCGATGACGCACTTGACGTTATCGCGGAGAATACCAGATGGGATCAGATGAAGAACGGTTTTTTCACCATCGATGACCAGTGTATGACCAGCGTTATGGCCACCCTGATACCGAACCACGTATTTTGCCTGTTCTGTCAGAAGGTCGACAATCTTACCTTTTCCCTCGTCACCCCATTGAGTGCCGAGAACGACTACGTTTTTGCCCATTGTTTGCTGCAAGGTTGCGGTTAAAGCAGGATTCTAACAGATTTTGACCGGTGAAGGGCAAGAGTTTACGAAAAAATAATCAGTATTGCTGCGCCAGCTAACACTAATGCGGCCCCGAGACGTTGCATGCTGCTTGCTGGCATTGAGGCTATCTGCTGCAGATATTGGCGCCAACGGTTAGGGAATAGAAGCGGCCCCAAACCTTCAAACAACAACACTATGCCCAATGCCGTTAACCAAAGATGCCATCCCATTATTTATGCCCTGAATTGTTTAACTATCGGTTCATTCTGCCATAAAAAAACCCGGCTGATGCCGGGTTTTTGCAAACATAAAAGCGATATTAACGCTTAGAGAACTGTGGTTTACGACGTGCTTTACGCAGACCCACTTTCTTACGTTCAACCTGACGAGCATCGCGGGTAACGAAACCAGCAGCACGCAGAGTAGGACGCAGAGTTTCATCCAGTTCCATCAGCGCACGGGTAATACCGTGACGGATAGCGCCAGCTTGACCAGTGATGCCACCGCCTTTAACGGTTACATACAGATCCAGTTTATCGATCATTTCAACCAATTCGAGTGGTTGACGAACTACCATGCGGGCAGTTTCACGACCGAAATAAACATCCAGAGGACGCTTGTTAACAACGATATTACCACTGCCTGCTTTGGCAAATACGCGGGCAGTTGAAGTTTTGCGACGGCCAGTGCCGTAGTACTGAGTTGCAGCCATTTGCTTAATCCCGTTTAGATATCAAGAACTTGAGGTTGTTGTGCAGCGTGGTTGTGCTCTGCGCCCGCGTAAACTTTCAGTTTACGGAACATGGCACGGCCCAATGGGCCTTTTGGCAGCATACCTTTAACCGCTTTCTCGATGATCATTTCTGGCTTATGAGCTTGCAGCTTATCAAAGCTGATCTGCTTGATGCCACCTGGGAAGCCGGAATGGGAGTAGTATGTCTTACCCAAAGCTTTGTTACCGGTAACGGTCACTTTCTCAGCGTTGATCACGATGACGTAATCACCGGTGTCTACGTGAGGAGTAAATTCAGGCTTGTGCTTACCACGGAGGCGCAAAGCGATTTCGGTGGCGATACGGCCCAAAGTCTTACCTTCGGCATCAACAACATACCAGTCGCGAGCTACAGTTTCTGGCTTGGCAGTAAAAGTCTTCATTATTACAAAAACCCAAAGTTAAATTCTGTCACATGTTGCCGCGGATGCAGACAACACTATATACCGTTCCATACCCCTTCGAGCATGTAGTTGGCTTTAACCGCCCAACAAAGGACGGAGTAACGTGGGCAGGCGCAGGATTATAGACAAAGCTGAACTAAAAATCATCTGCTTTTTGCAGCCAACCCAATATTTTTACCTAAAAAATTATGGCAGATGTTCCAACGCCAGATACTCTTTGGATTGCATTTCTATCAACCGGGAACGACAACGCCGAAATTCGAAGCTCAATTGTCCTTCAGTATAGATTTGCGACAGCGGTACTGCTGCCGAAATAATCAATTTTACCCGCCGCTCGTAAAACTCATCCACCAAAGCCAAAAAACGCCGGGGAATGTCATCTCCAGTCTGTAACAGGCCCATCTGTTCAACACCACTCAGTAGCACCGTATGGAACTGATGCGCCAGCGCCATATAATCTCGCTGACTCCGAGGACCATCACATAGCGCGCGAAAATCTGCAAACAATACGCCTTTATTGCGTCGCTGGATATTGATATGACGGCCATTGATTTCCAGCGGTGCGGTGATGATTTCCGTGCCATCGGTCAATTGGCGGAAGTAACTTTGCAGATTGCTTTCCGCTTTCTGATCCAATGGAAAGTGGTAAATTTCGGCCTGCTCTAGGGTGCGCAGACGATAGTCGATACCGGAATCCACATTCAGCACCTGACAATGCTGTTTAATCTGCGCAATTGCAGGCAAAAAGCGCGCCCGCTGCAAACCATTTTTATACAGATCGTCCGGAATAATATTCGAGGTCGTAACCAACACCACTCCCTTTTCAAAAAGGGCAGTAAACAAGGTGCCAAGTAGCATGGCATCGGTAATATCAGACACAAAAAATTCATCAAAACAGATGACCCGATATTGCTTTGCCATCCGCTCGGCAATCACCAATAAAGGATCACGAGTGCCCTTGAGCTCATTCAGCTGTTGATGGATGTTGGCCATAAAATGATGGAAATGTGACCGCAATTTTCGGCTATCTGGTAACGATTCGAAAAAAATATCCATCAGATAAGTCTTACCACGACCGACACCGCCCCATAGATATAGTCCCTGCACGGGTTGCGGTTTAGCGCGACCTATCCAATGCCGCCATCCACCTTTGGCAGGTTGTTGCAATAAATCATAGACTTGCTGCAAAGCTCTGACGGCACGTTCCTGAGCGGCGTCATAACTAAAATCGGCGCGTTCCAGATCCTGCTGATAATGTTCCCACGGAGTAATTTGTGACACTTGAAATCTTCTCGTTATGCCCTATGTGAAATATACGGCCTTTCAATAGAGGCCAAATGTTAACATGTGAAGCCAAAGCTGGTATAGACATGTCACAGGCGACAATTTTTAACACATTGTTTTTAATATTTTTTACTATATTTGAAAGCGATAAAACGTCGCTATAGATAATTAATCTTTGTTAATGACTCGAACTTTTCAAAATCCTGTTCAGTCGGATTAAGTACCGATAGCTCAATGAGCATTTAACATTTTCGCCGCCACCTGGCAGAACAGAACATCTGAATGAGTCCGGATGAGGAGCAATACATAGATGAAGACCAAGTTATCACTGATTTCCGCGGCCCTGTTAGGGGCTAGCCTGATGTTAAACCCTGTAGTGTCACAAGCTTCCATTCCACAGGCAGTAGACGGGCAGAATGTTCCTAGTCTTGCCCCAATGTTGGAAAAAGTGACACCAGCCGTAGTATCAGTTGCTGTATCGGGCACCCATGTGTCACGGCAGCGCGTACCCGATATTTTCCGCTACTTTTTTGGTCCTAATGCCCCTCAGGAGCAAGTGCAGGAACAGCCTTTCCGCGGACTGGGTTCGGGGGTAATTATTGATGCGGACAAAGGTTACATTGTCACCAATAACCATGTTGTCGATGGTGCCGATGAAATCAAAGTAGGTCTGCATGATGGCCGCGAAGTGACCGCCAAATTGTTGGGCACAGATAAAGAGTCAGATGTCGCGCTGTTGCAGATCAAGGCTGACAATCTGACCGCCATAAAAGCGGCAGACTCTGATTCTTTGCGGGTCGGTGATTTTGCCGTCGCCATTGGTAACCCTTTTGGTCTTGGGCAAACCGTGACATCAGGTATTGTCAGCGCCCTTGGTCGCAGCGGCCTAGGCATCGAGATGCTGGAAAACTTCATTCAAACCGATGCCGCCATTAACAGTGGTAACTCCGGTGGTGCATTGGTTAACCTCAAAGGCGAACTGATTGGCATCAACACCGCGATTGTTGGTCCAAACGGTGGCAACGTGGGTATTGGTTTTGCGATCCCAGCCAATATGGTACACAACCTAGTGAATCAAATTATCGAACATGGCGAAGTGCGCCGTGGGGTACTTGGGGTCATGGGACGTGATTTGGACAGCAAGCTTGCTGAAGGTTTTGGTCTGAAATCACAGCACGGTGGCTTTGTTAATGAAGTTGTTGCCGACAGTCCTGCCGCTAAAGCCGGCATCAAAGCGGGCGATGTTATTGTCAGTTTGGATGGACGTCCGGTGAAAACCTTCCAAGAATTGCGGGCCAAAATAGGCACCATGGGAGCAGGCACCAAAGTTGAGTTGGGGATTATCCGCGATGGTGATCAAAAAACCGTTAAGGTGACTTTGGGTGATGCGGGTGAGATGAAAGAAGCGTCAGCGGGTGATGTACATCCAATGCTGGCAGGAGCAACACTGGAAAATAGTGATAAAGGGGTTGCCATCACCGCAATTGCTCAAGGCTCTCCTGCTGCCATGAGTGGTCTGCAAAAAGATGATCTGATCATAGGGGTAAATCGCTCACGTATTGATAACCTGAAACAGCTAAAAGAAGCGCTCAAGGATCAAGAAGGTGGCGTAGCCCTGAAAATCCGTCGTGGTAACGGTCTGCTGTATCTAGTATTGCGCGGATAGTGTCATATCGATGACCAGGGAGCCGCAATAGCGGCTCCTTTTTTACAAACACATCCATTACTACATCTGCCATTTTTCAACGAGCGATGCCGTATAAAACATGCTAATCTAGCTCAACTTTTTTCACTCAACTCGAACACGGATAGCCACTAATAATGCTCAGATCCTCGCTGATTTACCTCGCGAAAGCCGTTGCCTTTGGCTTGGTAATGGCCGCCGTGTTTATTGTATTTACCCGCTTTGTTGCAGATCCCAATGGTGGTCTACTGCAATTTAACAGCGGTAACGAGTTATCATTTTCTTCTGCGGTACGCAAAGCTGCACCGGCAGTCGTCAATATCTACAGTCTCAGTATCAACCAAGAGCAACCGCTTAACTCTAGCAAACTGCAAGGGCTCGGCTCTGGGGTGATAATGAGTAAACAGGGCTACATAATCACTAATTATCATGTGATTAATAAAGCCGATGAAATTGTCGTAGCACTGCAAGATGGCCGTAAATTCAGTGCCGATGTGGTGGGACTTGATCCAGAAACTGACCTTGCGGTGCTTAAAATTGAGGGCGATAACCTACCGGTAGTACCAGTTAATCTGAAGCACGCTCCTCGGGTTGGTGATGTGGTGCTGGCGATTGGCAACCCCTACAACTTAGGGCAAACCATCACCCAAGGTATTATCAGTGCTACTGGGCGCAGCGGTTTGAGCAGTCGCTACTTAGATTTTCTGCAAACAGATGCTGCAATTAATGCCGGCAACTCGGGCGGTGCGCTGATCGATACTACAGGCAGTCTTATCGGCATTAATACTGCGGCCTATCAGTTGACCAATGATGATAAAGCCGGGCACGGTATCAACTTTGCCATCCCTATCGAACTGGCATACAAAGTGATGGGAAAACTGATCAAAGATGGTCGGGTAATTCGTGGGGCGTTAGGTATTTCCGGCGAGCCCGTAAATCAAGTGATAGCGCAAATCCTCAATCTGCCGGATTTGAAAGGCATATTTATTACCAGCCTAGACTCAGGCGGCCCCGCATTCCGCGCAGGACTGCGACCTCGTGACGTCATCATCAAATATCAGCATGAAGATGTTACCGGAGTGGATATGTTGATGGACCGCATTGCTGAAACCAAACCGGGAACCAAGGTAGACGTGCAGATTATCCGCGACGGTAAAACACTGGATATCCCAGTCGTGATGGGTGAAAAACCGGTACGCTACAACTGAGAAATTACCGTTAGCCGTCGCCGCCCATAACAAAACACCGGGATGAACCCGGTGTTTTTATATCTGTTTAGCAAGACTTAATGACGCCAGCTAGACTCTTCATCATTAAGATCTTCATCTTCTTCTATATCTTCGTCATCACCCATGAAGTAGGTGCCCCAGCCATCATAGTCAACCTTATGTTTGCTGGCTAACTGTAATAGTTGCTCGCAGGCTTTATCCAGCAATGCCACATCCAATGCGTGATAGGCAATAGCATCGAAGCAAAACAGCACACTACCATCATCTAGTTCCACTTCTTCGGCATCATTTACTTCAAAGCCCAATTTGAACGCATCGACAGCGGCTTTCTCCAGGCGATCAAAATCACTGGAAGAAAAATGATGCTCAATGGTGTATTCAGCATCGGCATCAGAACCATCGTTCAGCAGTGACTCTACAATATCGCGATTTTCCTGCTGCTGAGCCTGCAGTTGTTGTTGAACACTCATTTATTAATCTCCAGTTGAGGCATTAGCGCTGATTATACTTCAGGACGATGTGATGGCGCAGCCATCAGTTGCGCCGCTTCAAGGTTTAACTGTTCCAGTTTAGCGGCCATCTTTTGGTGGATTGCCGCAGCAAAGTCACGAAGCTGACTCGGTGCAACATTGTCAGTGGCGATGGGCTCAAGTAATTCAATAATCACCACTCCATTGTTACGTCGGTTAAGGCGGATATGACTCTGGCAAGACGCAATAATAGGTACCACAGGGACACCGGTTGCTATCGCTGTGTGGAATGCGCCCATTTTAAAGGGCAATAACCCTCGGCCTCGACTGCGTGTGCCTTCTGGGAAGACCCACAATGATAGCCTATTCTGTTTAATTTTACGGGCCACTTTACTCAACGTAGCAACCGCTCGAGAACGGTTGTTACGATCGATCAGAATGTTGCCTGACAACCAGTAAATAATACCGAACAAGGGGATCCACAACAGACTCTTTTTGCCCAGCGACACGGTTCCCGTAGGCACTACCTTTGATAAGGTAAACAGATCAAAATTATTTTGATGATTAGCGAGGAAAATACAGGGCTGACACTGATTGCGTGCAAGGTTACGGATGATCACCCGCAGCCCTAGCAAGGGGGTAACTGCGGCAAAACAACGCGCCAATACATAAACATTATCTTTATGCATGGGCCGCAACAGACACAATACAATACTAAAACAGAACAGCAATACCAGCAGTAACGCCAGTACTATGCTTCTGAACACTAACAGCACTATTTTGCTCCTCACAGGAAAGTGCGCCAGTATACCACTAACAACTCACAACGCACGGCGATAAGGAAAGCATAGTGTTAATTATTCAGCATCATCTAAATAATGATTGCGGCATTTGGTGATGGCAGCGTATGGTAAACGAAGATAAGTAAGTTCGGTTTATATCGTCCAGTTGGTGTTCCCGAGTAGCATTAAACAACGGTTATCAACGTTAAGTGGTGGTTAAGTTGATCTTAAGCCGCAAGCAATAGACTCAAAGACAACTTCAGTATGCAGAGGAATGGAATATGCTAGCTTTTATCCGCAATAACATAGGGATCATCCTATTCGCCATCTTGTTTTTTGGCGTAGTATTCGGTGGCATCTATTACGTGGAACACTCTCTGGAATCTCAGGAACGGGTTGTTAACTGATCAGCGGTATTTCTGGCGCTGCTCGCCGTCATCCTTTCTAGGTGGCCGCTCAATAACTTTCAGTTGATCCATCAGATGTGACATCAACAACGTGATCAATATCAGAATCGCCAGCGGGATCCCCAGATGACGAGTTTCCGGCCATAGCCAAAGCATCCCCCCGGACAAGAGCAGCAAGTAAAAACTCACCATTTTCACTTTTAGCAACCAGGGCGTGCGCCCTAGCCAAACCAGGCAATGTGGACACTGGATCTGCGCTGAAAAACCGCTGCCCCGCTGTTGGGTAATTGCTTCAACTTTTATGGCCTTGCCACAATTCGGACAGATCATCTGCTACTCTAAAATCAATAAAAAACGGCGCATTCTAACAGAAATGCGCCGTGATTGGTTAATTATGCCAAACACACATTAGTCATCATGTACCGGTCTGCGGGCAGGAAACAGTTTACGAACCAACACGAAAAACAGCGGTACGAGGAATATTGCCAACACCGTTGCGGTCAATGTGCCACCGACGATCCCGGTACCGATTGACATACGGCTAGCTGCGCCAGCGCCGGTTGACACTGCCAGTGGCAACGTACCGAAAATAAATGCCATGGATGTCATCAAAATTGGCCGTAGCCTGAGCTTAGCGCCTTCCATCGCGGCATCTAACGCCGTTTTGCCGCGCTCGTAAGCAGCTTCAGCAAATTCGACGATCAAAATGGCGTTTTTAGATGACAAACCTATCGTCGTCAGCAGCGCCACCTGAAAGTAGATATCATTTTCCAGTCCGCGCAACATGGCCGCTAGCGCCGCACCTATAACCCCTAACGGGATCACCATAATCACCGACAAAGGAACAGTCCAACTCTCATACAACGCAGCCAGACACAGAAATACCACCAGAATGGAGATGCTATAAAGCAAGGTAGACTGCCCACCGGAAAGTTGTTCCTGATAGGACAAACCACTCCAAGCATAGGTAGTAGCACCACTTGGCAGAGCTTCAGCCAGACGCACAATCTCATGCATCGCCTCACCGGAACTGATACCGTTAGCAGCCCCTTGAATTTCATAGGAGGCATAGCCATTAAAACGGTTGAGACTTTGTGGTCCA
Organism: Shewanella fodinae; assembly: GCF_014651955.1. Classification (GTDB taxonomy): domain Bacteria; phylum Pseudomonadota; class Gammaproteobacteria; order Enterobacterales; family Shewanellaceae; genus Shewanella; species Shewanella fodinae. The sequence goes on from NZ_BMXW01000017.1 coordinate 27,600, forward strand.
GCACCCCAAGTAACATCACTGAAGGCTGAAAACGGCGTCATCGCCACTTTGCCGTTGCTGTCAGTACCTCGCACATACCAGTAACGCAAGTCATCCGGCTGAGAGCGATAAGGCGCATCGCCCTGAACATACACCTTCTTCACTCGGTTTTTATCAATGAAGTCATTGATGTAACTACCGGCCCAAGCAGTACTGAGCGTATTATTAACGTCTGCTAGATTCAGCCCCAATGTAGCAGCCTTGGCGGAATCAATATGTACTTTCAGTTCTGGGGTATCGCTAAGACTGCCTTCACGGATAGATGACAGGAATGGATCCTGTCTGGCGGCTGTCAACAACGCCTCTTTATACTGAGTCAACTGTTCACGATCAGTTCCAACGGCCGCCAACAGCTGATAGGAAAAACCACTACTCCGCCCGAGGCCACGCACGGGTGATGGCGACATGGCAAAGACCCTGGCATCACGGATAGTCGCAAAATAACGGCTGGCACGCTCTGCAATAGCCTTAGCACTGTTGTGGGCACCAGGACGTTGATCCCAGTTTTTTAAGGCAATAAACGCCATGCCGGCATTCTGCCCACTACCACCGAAGCTAAAACCAGAAATGGTAAAAATAGTCTTGAGGTTAGCGTTTTCCTCAGTCATAAAATAGTGTTGGATCTGCTTAGCAACGGCGCGTGTACGTTTAACCGAAGCGCCGGTTGGCAGATTGTACTGCACCATCAGAATGCCCTGGTCCTCGTCCGGTAAAAAACCTCCCGGCAAATGTGACAAGATCCCCGCAAGTGCAGCAATGATAAGACCATAAACCATCATCCAGCGCAGCGGTCGCCGCAGAACTCGCGCGACACCGCCGCCGTAACTAGCACTGAGACGCTCAAAGTTGCGGTTGAACCAGATAAACAAGCCTCGCGGTTCACGTTCGTGATCCATAGGTTTCAGCAGACTGGCGCAGAGGGTTGGACTCAATGTCAAAGCAACCAGCACGGACAGGATCATTGATGACACGATGGTAATGGAAAACTGCCGATAAATGACCCCAGTAGAACCGCCAAAGAATGCCATCGGCAGAAACACCGCCGACAATACCACAGCAATCCCCACCAACGCTGAACTGATCTCATGCATCGACTTAATGGTAGCAGCACGCGGCGACATCTTCTCTTCACGCATCAGACGTTCAACGTTCTCAACCACGACAATGGCATCATCCACCAGCAGCCCAATCGACAGTACCATCCCAAACATTGTCAGGGTATTGATGGAATAACCAAATGCCTTCAGCACGCCAAAAGTGCCCAGTAACACCACAGGGACTGCAATGGCCGGGATCAATGTGGCACGCCAGTTCTGCAAGAAAATCCACATCACCAACACCACCAACAAGATGGCCTCAAACAGCGTCTTAACGACTTCCTTAATAGACTCTTGAATAAAATCCGTACTGTCTCGAGGATAGGCAACCTGATAACCCTCTGGGAAGGTACTGGCCATGCGGGCGATGGTACCTTTCACCAGATTGGAGGTGGTCAGTGCATTGGCGCCAGGTGCTAAGTTAATTGCCATGCCCGAAGCGGGATGACCATTAAGCCGCGGCTGGAAACTGTAGCTCTCGCTACCCAGTTCCACTCTGGCAACGTCCTTGAGTTTCACGTCGGCACCATTGTCGTTATGTTTAACAATGATCTCGCGAAACTGTTCTGGGGTTTGCAACATTGATTGCGCAGTCACTGTGGCATTGAGTTCCTGCCCATCAACCGTCGGCAGCTCGCCAATGCTCCCAGCCGCCACTTGGGCATTCTGAACCTTCAACGCGCTGGTAATATCGGCAGGAATTAACTCATAGGCAGCTAACTTGGCCGGATCTAGCCAGATCCGCATCGCATGCTGGGCACCAAACACTCGCACATCCCCTACCCCTTCAAGGCGAGCGATAGGATCCTGCATGTTGGATGCAAGAAAATCGGCAACATCATAAGAGCTAGCCTTATCGGTGGTGTCATATAAGGAAAACACCATCAGAAAGTCGGTTTGGGATTTAGTAACTGTGACCCCCTGCGACTGCACTGCCGTAGGCAAGCGCGAAGTCACCTGTTGCACCTTATTTTGCACCTGCACCTGGGCAGTATCTGGATCAGTGCCCTGCTCAAAGACCACCGAAATCTGCGCCCGACCAGAACTGGAAGATGAAGAGAAATACAGTAATCCATCAATCCCGGTGAGCTGTTGCTCCAACACCTGAGTAACGCTGTTTTCTACCGTCTGAGCATCAGCACCGGTGTAACTGGCAGAGATGTTAATCGTCGGAGGCGCTACGTCTGGGTATTGTGCAATGGGCAACGACACAATAGCAAAGACCCCTGTCAGCATGATGATGATGGCAATAACCCAGGCAAAGACCGGACGATCAATAAAAAAACGCGCCAGCATAATCAGCGTCCTTCCTTGCTAGTTTGCGCAAGTGCGACAACTTCGCTTTTAACGGTCTGACCAATCCTGACTTTATTTGCCCCTTCCACCACCAGCATATCACCAGCAGCTAACCCCGAAGATATTACCCACTGGTCACCTATGGCCTGCTCAGTGGTTACCATCTTCTTCGCTATCTTGCCATCCTTAGCTACCACCAAGGCATAGGCATGCCCTTGATTATCCCTTGAAATCCCCTGCTGTGGCACCTTGATGCCATGCTGATCAATAGCGACTTCCAGTTTAGCGCGGACAAACATTCCCGGCAGTAACACATCATCAGGATTAGCAAACTGTGCCCGTAACACCACCGAACCAGTAGAGCGATCGACCGAGACCTCACGGACTTTCAGTTGCCCCTTGTGTGGGTATGTGGAACCATCTTCAAGAATTAAACTGACATCGGCACTCCCCTTGACCACGCCGGCGCGGGACAGCATTTTACGCAGTTCCAACAAATCCTTACTGGATTCATTCAGGTCAACATTCATGGGGTCGAGTGTATTGATGGTGGTCAATGCCGAGCTCTGAGCGGCACTGACTAGAGCCCCGGGCGTAACATTCGAGATGCCGACATAACCGCTGATGGGTGCAGTAATTTGGGTACGTTGCAAATCAATTCGGGCACTTTTTAATGCCGCCTGATAGCCAGCGACTCGGGCATCGGCCTCCACAAAGGCCGCATGGGCATCTTCTGCATCTTGGTGAGAGATACTCTTATCCTGCAATAATGCCTGATAGCGCTGATCTTTCAGTCTGGCCGCTTCCAGCGTTGCCTGAGCGGTACGTAAATCAGCATCCGCTTTCGCATAAGTCGCTTCATAGGAGGCCGCATCTATCTGATAGAGTACATCCCCCGCCTTCACTTTAGCGCCTTCAGAAAATAGCCGCTGTTGGATAATCCCATTTACTTGCGGCCGGACTTCCGCACTCATAGACGCCACCGTTCGCCCTTGCAACATAATCGTTAGTGGCAGCACCTGCTGCGTTACCTTGACGACTCCGACTGTAGTTTCAATTTGTTCAGGTTTATGCTGTTCCTGGCAGGCGGTCAGTATGCCCGTCAGCAACAAGGCTGCGGACAGTAGTGTTATTGTTTTTATCATGAGATGAATTCTTGGAATACACAGATACAGCCAGCACGATAAAGCAAGTGTGTTTTATCGCCAAGCGCCGATGACAGGAAAAAACGTAAATTACTGGCATTAATTATTTCAAAGTGTGAATGCACTGATAACCTGGCCCTTTTCAGGGCCAATCGCAGTAATATCCTTGATTAAGATCAAGGCGTATTGCCTAGAGTCGTAGCACGGCTCAACACTTTCTAGAGACCGCAGATATTACCCTCTGCATCAATATCAATGTGCAGGTATCCAGGCGTGACACCGAGTCCCGGCATTGTCATCACATTGCCAGCCAAGGCCGTGACAAAGCCGGCACCGGCATTGAGTTTTAACTCATTAATAGGGATAACAAAGTCGTGAGGGACTCCTTTTAAAGAAGGATCGTGGCTGATGGACATCGGCGTTTTAGCGATACACACAGGTAATTGGTCTGCGCCGAGTTGCTGGATCTCCAGCAACTGCTGCTGTGCTTGGGTGGACAAAGAGACACCAGCAGCGCCATACCCCAGCTCTGCCAATGTTGCTAAACTGGCCCGCAAACCTGCTTCTGGGTGATACAGCGGCTGAAATGCCGCAGGTTGCTGCAGAGTCCGCAACACCGCTTGCGCCAGCCCTAATGCGCCAGCCGCCCCGTGACTAAAAGCCTCACTGACCACGCAATCTGCCGCACCGGCGGCAATAGCGGCTTGCTGCAGCCAAGCCAGTTCCTGTTCGGTATCCTGCGGAAAGCGATTAATGGCCACCACCACAGGAAGCCCATAGCGTCGGACATTATTGAGATGCCACACCAGATTCGCAAACCCCTGTTGTAAGGCTAAGAGATCAACGGCACCAATATCCTCTGGTGGTTTAGGCGCATGGCTTTTCAACGCCCGAAGGGTTACCACTAAGACAGCACAGTCTGGCGCATGACCAGAAGCGCGCACCTTGATATTGCAGAATTTTTCAAAGCCCATATCAGAACCGAAACCACCTTCAGTGACAACATAGTCAGCCAGTTTCAGGGCTATCTCATCGGCAATAATCGACGAATTGCCGTGGGCAATATTGGCAAATGGCCCTGCGTGGATCAGGCATGGTGCGCCGTTAAGGGTTTGCATGAGCGTCGGCTCAATCGCCTGACGCATGATAGCCGTCATGGCACCAGCAACGCCTAGTTTTTCTGCCGTTATCGGTTGCCCGTCCTTGTCAAAGGCCAGTAACAGCTTGCCGATACGTTGACGCATATCCTGCAAATCACGGCTAAGTGCCAACACCGCCATCAGTTCAGAGGCGGCCGTGATGGTAAAAGAGGAACTGTGTTCCGGGCCGTTATTGCGACCCTGGCCGACAGTTACCTGCCGCAGCGCTCGGTCGTTATGATCCATCACTCGCGACCACAGTAATCGCTCAGGGTCAATATTCAGCGGTCGCAAGCCACTTTGCTGCCAAAACGCTTCTGCGCCAAGCCGGATTTCATGGTGTAATCTTGCGTCCAAAGCCGCAGCCGCCAAATTGTGGGCACTGGTGACGGCATGAATATCACCGGTCAGATGTAGGTTAAGCTCTTCCATCGGCACCACTTGCGCGTAACCGCCACCAGCAGCACCACCTTTCACGCCAAATACCGGCCCCATACTTGGCTGACGCAAGCAAGCACATACACGTTTGTTGAGGGCATGTAATGCCTGAGCAAGGCCAATACTGGTGACGGTTTTGCCCTCACCATGGGGCGTTGGATTAACTGCAGTGACGACAATAAACTTACCACAAGGGTTCGATGCCAAGCGTGGTAAAACCTGTAGTTGTACTTTCGCTTTGGCGTCACCTACGGTGTGATATTCATCGGCGGCTAATCCCAATGATTGGGCGACTTCAGCAATAGGCCGCCGTGGGGTTTGACGGGAAATTTCAATATCTGACAGCATGTAGAAGTCCTGCTCTGAGGCGGGTTTTATTATTGAGCATGCATACTAGAGCAATCGCCACCCAGACAACAGTCGCGCGCTGTTTCAAAGCGTAAACACTGAATCCGTATCAAAAAAGCCATTGACCAGAGCCTTAATCCAAGAAGACGACGTGGCCCACTAAATGTGGCCGACGGCCTTTTTGATCCCGAAGCTCAAACAAGATACCGTCAGCAGAAGTTTCCGCATTAAAACTGACACAAGCAGGCATAAACAGGGGCAACTTAAACGCGACATCAATCGCAAACGGCCGCTGACCAATTTGCGGCATGAGTTCCGCCACACAGCGCGCCTTAGACCACATACCATGTACCAATACCCGGTCAAAACCAAAACGCTTGGACAACAGCGGATGCAAATGGATCAGATTATAATCGCCTGATGCTCTGGCATAGCGGCGGCCTAGATCTTCGCCTAATTCCCAAAAGACAGGCTCCTGCCAGTCCATATCAGTACCTTTGGGAGGTCTGGCTCGGCGACCTGGTTTGTCCATGCGGTACAGATAGGTTGATACGGCATCCCACACCAATTCATCACCACTATACACTTTGGACAATAACTCAAACTCCAGCCCGGAGTCGGTTTCCCGGCTCTCACCCACGGCACAGTCAATATCTAGCAGCTCATCGACAGCAACACTGCGGTAACAGCGGATCTGGTTACGCAGGTGGATCAGACCTAACAGCGGAAAGGTAATGGCTTCATGGGTAAAAATGGTGGCATGCAGTCGAAACGCTGCGACATACAGATAAGTGGGTGGCAATACTCTGCCATCAAAAGCAAAGCCACAGACATCAGCGTATTCAGCCACTTTCACCGCAGACAGTGGTACTTGTCTAGCGCTTACCTGAAGATGCGGCAAAGGTTGCTGGTCCCAGCCAGGCTTACGCCCGAAAAAAATCTTGCGATACAAGGAAAACAACGAGGGCATAGCCCGCAATTCCAAACAGGATTCCATCACCAACGGTTACCACTCCTATTGATTGAAGCGAACATTATAACCATAGTTTGTCTCAGGTCTTAGTCCGAATTTGCGCTATTACCTGCTGACACTGTGCTAATCGACTATGAATATGAGACACTAAGCGCTTTCCACACCCTAAGTTATTCCGCCGTGCAGGACAAGAATTTCGACAAATTGGCGCAAAAGTTTGCCCATAATATTTATGGCACCACCAAAGGTGACATCCGTATGGCCGTACTCTGGCGCGATTTGCAAGAGCAGTTACCCTTGCTTGGCAACCGCCCATTACGAGTGCTGGATGCTGGCGGTGGTTTTGGTTATTTCAGTCTTAAACTCGCACGGCTTGGCCATCAGGTGGTGCTTTGCGACATCTCTGAAACCATGTTGCAGCAAGCCCAGCAGCTGATTGACGCTGAGCCAGAAGCGGTGGATATCACCTTAGTCCATGCCCCGATACAGCAACTGCACATTGTCGAACACGGACAATTTGATCTCATTTTGTGTCATGCGGTGGCCGAGTGGTTGGTCGATGCCAGAGAGACGCTGGCACAACTGCTGACGTTGTTACATCCCGGCGGGCTTTTTTCCCTAATGTTCTACAACAAAGAAGCGATGCGGTTTCATGCGCTAACTGCCGGTAACTTCGATTACGTAAAAAACGGGCTTAAATCAAAAAAGAAAAACCGCTTAAGTCCAGAGCATCCGTTAGAGATCCCAACGGTTCGCCAATGGTTCGATGACTGGTCGGTCACCCTGCTTTGTGCTTCCGGCGTTCGAGTAATCCATGATTACATGAACAAACGCCTACCTGATAATTATGATGAGCGCCAGCTCATTGCCGTTGAACTAGAATACTCGCGCCGCGAACCCTATCTGTCACTGGGGCGTTATATTCATTTTCTCGGGCAAAAACGCTGATCCATCAGTGCTGATATCACACGAAGTTTGCCAACAATTGCGGACTTGAGCACCAGCTTGCTGCAGATAATCAAGCAAGTTGTGTGCTCCGGCGAGGTGGGCGCTGCCAACCGCCACAAATAGCGGTTTGGGTTGCTGCTGTAACAGTTGCTGCAGCCGCTGCGCCATCTGGCGATTGCGCTGCCACAACATTTTATCAAGCATCACCCCCCCACCTTGCGCCTGCAATTGCTCCTGCGTGAGTTTGGCGATGGTGTGCCGATCGCCTCGCTGCCAAGCCGTCACTAATGCCTGAATATCAGTCGCGGGTGCCTGAATACTGTCGCGTACCATAGCCCACTGAGTTGTTTCATCAAATGCTGCTAGCATCTGTAACTGTCCTTTGGCCGTTTCCAATTGCAACAAGGGCTTGTTACCTTTTAAGTTCAACAGCTGCTGCTCTACGCCAAACTGCGGTGACAATCCCATGCTGGCAAGTCGTAACATGCTGATCTGCACTGACTGCAACCAGGGCGAAAACTGCGCCAACTGTTGGCAAATGGCCAACGGCTGACAGTAATCATCCAGCATTTTCTGCGTTTCGATGTCCGCTTTTAGCGGGTGCATGCCATACTGTTGCACCCACAACGACATTTGGGGATCTTGCACGTCTGCTTCTAACACCAGCGCAGAAGCGTGCTTGAATGCCTGATCAATTTGCGTCGGCAACGGGTAAAAATCTGCTTTACCAACATGAAAGGACCCCAACACCCATGCGGTTTTTCCCTGATAATCCACCTGAAAAAACAAAGGCGTTATCGATGGTGCAGCAATGGCAACATTGCTCAAAACCAGGGCAAGTGCCCCCAGCAATTTCTTCCAACGGCTTGTTGATGCCATTGCGCTTCCTTATAATTTTCACAAATTCGTTATAGGACTCTCGTTATGCCATATACCAAGGTCATAGCGCAACTCAAGACCAATTTGCAGACGGCTTATCGACAAGCAGTGGATGCAGATAACAGTCTTGACCAGCTACAGCAGCAAGGCCACGCCAAGTTTGCCAAAATCTTCACAGATGATCAGGGGTTTACAACATCCAGTAACCGCTTCTTGCCCTATGTGCAGGAACTGGCTGAAATGGTTGCAGAGTTGGAAGAAGATAAAGCACCGTCACAGCAGCAACTGGAACACTTAGTGAAACAACTGGCAATTTTGCTGCAGACACTGGCACGCTTCAAAGAACAGGGCCGTCAGTAGCGCTCGATCACAGAACAGGCAAGCGCGGTTTCACTGTCATCTGTTTGTCACTGAAAATTCATATGCTGCTGCCCCGGTTCAGTTGAACGCGGTACAGGCAGATGACTCCCGAGCACGAGGTACTGCTGGAACAGATAATCCAGCAGGCAGATATTGCGATACATTTTCAGCCAATCGTCAACATTGACGCAAACCGCATGTACGGTTTTGAAGCGCTGAGCCGCGGGCCTGAACAAAGCCCGCTCTATTCCCCGATACATCTGTTCCGCGCAGCAGAACAGCAGGGGCGACTCTCTGAGCTAGAAACACTGTGCCGCACCCTAGCAGTGCAGCAGTTTCAACAACAGCAACTGCCGGGAAAATTATTCATCAACATCAGCCCGATGGCGTTGCTCGATCCGCGTCATCCCAAAGGCCACACGTTGCGACTGGCACAGCAACTGGGGCTACCGCCTTCATCGATTGTCATTGAACTGTCCGAGCAATATCCAGCTGAGGATATTGATCTATTAAAAAGCTGCCTCGACTATTACCGCCATCAGGGATTTCAAGTGGCGCTGGATGATCTCGGTGCCGGTTATTCTGGTTTACGCCTATGGTCAGAACTAGCCCCCGATTACGTTAAAATTGACCGTCATTTTATCGACCGTATTGATCAGTTTCCGGTAAAACAGGAATTTGTACGTTCCATTGTTACCTTATGCCAGAGTCTTACCTGTCAAGTGATCGCTGAAGGTATTGAAACCGAGGCAGAACTGGCGGTGTTACAACGTTTAGGTATTCAGTTGTGTCAGGGATTTCTGCTGGGTAAGCCACAACCGCGCCCATCCCCCAAACCACACACTTGGTTTCGGTCATTTCGCCAACAACCGCAACCACGCTATAACGAAACGGCCGATTGCCTGTGCCAAGAGGCAATTTCGCTGCCACCTACCACGCGACTAAAAAGCCTTAGCCATTTGTTTCTAGAGCGACCAGCCTTACAAGCAGTCGCCATTATTGAATACGATTTCCCATTAGGATTGGTGTATCGCCAGAGCTTGTTGGAGCTGTTCTCCACCCCCTATGGCCGAGCACTACATGAAAACCATCCGGTCACGGAAATCATGGATGGCGGCGTGCTGATGGTCGAGGGCTGTGAACCTTTATCCTCCGTCAGCCAACAACTGACATCCGATAACAACCAATATGTGGCGCAACAATTCATCATTTTGCAGCAGGGAAAGTTCCGTGGACTGGGACACACCCGAGATTTGCTGCAAAGAATTACTGAGCAGCGGATCCAGACCGCCCGCCATGCCAACCCACTCACGGATCTGCCGGGGAATGTGCCGATTCAACAGGAATTGTTACGACTGGGGCAACAACAACAGCCGTTTTATTTAGCATATCTGGATCTCACCAACTTCAAGGCCTACAACGACGTTTACGGCTTTGCCAAAGGTGATGAGGTGATCCGCTGTGTCGCGGAGCTATTAAGATTTCACGGGCGCCGGCACTTCATTGGTCATGTTGGTGGTGACGATTTTGTGATGATTGCTGCCGATACGGTCATGGTAGAACACTGCCGCCAGATCCTAGCCGAGTTTGAAGTGCTCAAGCGGCGTTTCTTTACCGAACAGCATTGGACAGAACAGAAATTTCTGGCGCGAAACCGTCAACATGAGCTGTGTATCCAGCCGCTAATGAGCCTGAGTGTTGGGATTATTCCGCCACAGCTTACCAAAGCCGCGAGTGAGGAACAGCTGTCACATCTATGTGCTCAGGCAAAAAAACAGGCAAAACTCACAGAAAGTGGATTTTGCCTGCTACAGATCCCACAAGAACAGATCGCCTGAAAATTACAGTTTTGGGGCAACGGTATTCTCAAACCAATCGCTTAATAGGGCTTTTTCATACCTGAAACTGGAATTATCAATATTGCTGATGCGATCCATAAAGCGCATATCCCGCAATTTTTCGGACCCGACCATTATCACCTGATCACCATCCAGAACCCGATAAGAGAAGTTAATCCGTGGCGGATAAATGTCTTTGACGATGCGGATATCACTGGTTGATGCCTGACCAAAGGTTGGCCGTAAATCGCCCGCTAAGTCCACATCTGTCACCACTAACTCCAGTTTCTCCTTACCTTTCAAAGCCTTTGCAGACGCCTTATCGAGCGCTTTAGTGAGCTCTTCAAACATCCGCTGCTCATAGCGTTTTTGTACCTCTGTTGCAGTACGAATATCGGTATACTTATTTGGAGTTTGCCACTCAATCTTGACTTTACCAGAGGTCGTTACTGGATTAGCCGCGGCGGCATCTTCGGTAGCCACAGCACAACCAGCGCTCATAATGCTCAGTACGCTGGCGAAAAACAGATAGCCAATTTTCATCTTTGCCTCCTTGTCGGCAACCTAACGACGATATCACCTTTGGCAATAGCCGTCTTTATGGTACTTAGGGTTACACTAAACGTCGCTGGATATTTGGATGTTGGATATAGCACCGAGTTCCAACTTTAAGTTAACTTTATCATTCTTTACAGCAATATAATTGCATCTATGCGGGAGAGCTTCGTGAAATTATCAGTCCCAGTCATCTTTACCTGCTGCCTACTGATCACCGTGTCTGCAGTGGTTTTCTGGATCAATCGAAATTCACAGCATACCATCCCTAACGACTGGACTGCTTTTGTTTATCACCACGGCTTTGGATCCGCAAACTATTTGAAAAAGGAAGGCTTTACTGATTATCAACAGTGCCGTGACTATGCCCGAACTCAATCGGCCAAATATGAAAACGCGCCTTGGGAATGTGGTGGTGGCTGCCGCTTTGATTCCCGCCGTCAGGGATATGTTTGCGAAGAGATGCGCAATCACTAATAGCTTATGCTATCGTCAATGACAGCGCTGTCTTCCGGTGTCATAGCGTTATTAACTAACGCGCTAGCTCGGCCACTTTTTTAGTGATGTTTTACCTGATAATTCGGAAAATTCACTTTCATTAGCTAGAGCCTTATGGCAAGTTAACAGCGCTATAACAATATCTACGGAAAGACAGAGAGTATAAAAAAATGAATAAAACCGAACTGATTGCCAGTATGGCTGAGAAATCTGAGCTAACAAAAGCAGAAACCGCCCTGGCACTTAAGTCTTTTGAAGCTGCGGTAACCGAAGCACTAAAAGCCGGTGACAAAGTCTCCATTGTGGGATTTGGCTCTTTCGAAACAACAACTCGGGCCGCCCGAACTGGCCGCAATCCGCTGACAGGCAAAGAAATTCAAATTGCTGAAGCCACTGTGCCAAAGTTCAAAGCTGGTAAGGCGTTGAAAGACAGCATTAGCTGAATTTGTATTGCTCAGTAAAAAACGCCTCTTGCTATAGAGGCGTTTTTATTTGTGTGAAACTTTTACATTGCACTATTTTTGTGCAACTAGCGCCATAATAATGCAGCAGTTTGTTTACATACAAGGCAATATTTGGTTAAGTTTTTGTAAAAACTCATTATTAATTTTTGGCACAGCTTTAGCTCATCTTTCTTTGGAATTACATCAGCACAATGAAAAGCCGACGTTCCGGCAGATTTCCGGATCTCCGGCAACTATAAGAGGGATAAAGGGGATGAGTATGAAACAAAAACTGCTGTCGCTGAGCGTGCTTGCAAGCTTAATGATGATTGCACCAATGAGCCAGGCCACGGTGACTGGAAATATCGGGGCAACGTCGAATTATCTATGGCGCGGTGTCACTCAAACTGCGGATGCTGCGGCAGTGCAAGGCGGCATTGATTACAGTCATGAATCCGGCTTCTATCTGGGCACCTGGGGTTCCAATGTCGACTTTGGCAACGACACCAGTTATGAAATGGATATTTACGGCGGTTTTTCCCACTCCCTCAATGATGACTTTAGCTATGACGTAGGCTATCTATACTATGGCTATCCAGACGCTACTGACTCTATCGATTTTGGCGAGTTGTACCTGAAGCTTAACTGGAAGTGGTTAGAAGTAGGTGTGGCTAAATTTGTGACCGCTGGTGATGATGTCGCTGCCGATGGTTTGGATGACAAGGATTACACCTACTATCATATCGCCGCTAGTTATCCTCTGGCGGACAGCATCACTTTGGGAGCCTATTACGCCTACTCTACAGGTGACGTGATTACCAGTTGGTACGGTGTCGATGACTACTCTGAATACAATGTGTCGGTCACCAAAGACACCAGTATCGGCGCTATTTCCTTCAAACTGGCAGACACCAATCTGCCAGACGATGACGTCAAATTTGTACTTGGCTACACCTACGAATTTGAATTCTAATAAATATCAATGAATTACAATAATAATATTAAGCAATAACAATAATAATCTGAACGGGTCAAGGTGATGCCAGGATGGCCACTATGATGATCCATGCTAAACTTCAGCCGTGCCTGAATCCGACCCGTCATCCGCGTTGCGGATGACGGGTTTTGTTTGATCAGCCTGCATCACTGTGGCTGCAGAAATTGTGTCATAAATTGCTCAGGTGGCATCGGCTTACAGTAAAGGTAACCTTGTAACAGATGGCAACCATGATCACGACAAAACTGGGCTTGAGCTTCAGTTTCAACCCCTTCCGCCACCGACAGCACATCAAAACCACTGGCAAAATTGATGAGCGCCGCCAGCAAGCGTCGCGCCCGTTCATCCTGTTCGATACCGGCAACGAAACTCTTGTCTATTTTCAACACCTTAATTGGAAAATCCTTCACATGTTCCAATGATGAAAAGCCAGTGCCAAAATCGTCCAAGGACAGCGTCACACCTATTGCCGCGACCGCCTCCAACACTTCTGCTAACTCTCTAGGTTTTTCGATCAGGGCGTTTTCAGTGATTTCAAGCTCCAACAGCTCCGCTGGTAACCCACTGGAAAGTAACGCACTTTCAACCTGTTGTAACAGTTTTTCACGAAGATTCTGCGAGGCCGACAGATTGACGGCAATACTCAAACGTCTGCCTGGCGCGAGTTGTTGCAACCATAGTTGGGTTTGTTGGCAAGCCGTCTGCAATACCCATTCACAAATGGCATCCATCATTCCTAGCTCTTCGGCAATAGGCAAAAAACTATCTGGCGCGATCAATCCGTCTTGGGGATGTTGCCAGCGCAGTAATGCTTCCATTCCTTCCAACACGCCGGTGTGGGCATTGAATTTTCCCTGATAAAACAGTCGAAATTGTTCAAGCTCAAGTGCCTGCCGCAGCCCGGTGGCAATATGCTGACGCCGTCGAACCGCCAAATCTAATGCCTCAGAATAAAACTGCAACTGGCTACGTCCACGCTGTTTAGCGCGATATAACGCAATATCAGCGCATTTCAATAATCCAGAACTGTCAGACGCTAAGCGCCCATAACAGGCTATACCGGCGCAAGCGCCGATAAATAGCGGCTGCGCATCGACTAGAAATACGGGTTGTAGTGCTTGCAGCAGAGCGGTTGTCAGTCCCTCAGCGATGCCTGAAACATTATTGCCAGTCAACACCACCACAAACTCATCGCCGCCAATGCGAGCCAGCAGACTGTTGTCTGGAACGACTTGACTCAAACGAGCTGCAACCTCCACCAATAAACGGTCACCCATCTGATGTCCATGAGTATCGTTCACCCCTTTGAAATCATCTAGATCCAATAAAATAAGGGCCAGTTCGCTATTTTTGCTTCGCGCTAACGCCAGCGCTCGGCTGAGGCTCATCTCAAAACCATAACGATTTAGCAAGTCGGTAAGAGAGTCGTGCTCCGCGAGGTTACGCAGGCGCTCATGTGTTTTTTGCAGAGCGCGACTCATACTGGCGCGTTGTTTTGCCAATCGAATAGCGCGGGTCAGGCGCCGGGTATTGACTTCATCTTTCAGCAGAAAGTCCTGTGCGCCCATTTCAATACAGCGATCTGCCAGATATTCATCCTCATAACGCGAGATCATCACCACGGCCGTGGCATCACCCGCTGACGAGTGCAGACTGTGTAACAGTTCCAAACCATCCGCATCAGGCAAACGATAATCAAGGATAATTCCGTCAAAATGTTGCTGACGAACCAAATCCAGCCCCACTCGACCACAGTTAGCTTCGACAACATTAAAGCCGATATCTGACTGCGCCAGAGCCCTTATAATCGCGGTTCTGTCAATCTCGTCGTCATCAATCAGCAATAGATCCATCTTGTTTTCACCCTGCATCAAATGGTAACACCACAACCTGCCAATAATTTTCCAGCATGTTAAAAATGCGCAGAAACTCGTCTTTGATATAGTGTTTGACGATGTAACCAGCAACATGGTGCTGGTACGCGGCGACCTTATCTTCATCAGCCGCAGAGGTGGTCAACACAAAGACAACCGATAGCGAAAGCTCCTCGTCATTGCGCAACTGCTCAAGAAATTCTAGGCCACTCATCCGTGGCATGTTCAGATCCAGCAAAATTAGATACGGCTGACTTACTTGTTTTTGTCGCAGCATTTGCAACGCTTCTAGCCCATCTCTGGCGCGTATCAGCGGATTCAACAGACGCAGTTGTTTCATTGTACGCACGACGGCCATATGGTCGATGTCATCGTCGTCAATCAGTAGTATGGTCACCTCCCTATAAGGTGTGGCTGTCATTTATGGAACTCCTTGAGGTTTTTTGGCCAGGTAAAATAGAAGCGGCTACCACGACCTTCTGACACTAGCCAGATGCTGCCGCCAAGACTTTCAACACACTTTCTTACCAGTGATAATCCTAGTCCACTTCCCTCCACTTCATCCCGTGGACGCAGTGTCTGAAAAATGGCAAACACTTTTTCATGGAATTGTTTTGGGATCCCAGGGCCGTCGTCCTCCACACAAAAGCAGTAAAAATCGTGCTGTTCGCTACAACTGACGTTGATAACGCCACTGTCTTTGTCATGGTGTTTGATGGCATTACTCAACAGATTGCGAAATACCAGCTCCAACGGCACTCGGGCGGTGACAAATTGGGGAAGTTCAGTGACAATTGCCAGATGGTAGGTGGGCTGCACGTTCACCAGAGAAAACACCTCTCGAACCAACTGCGCCGAATCCGTCATGACCAATTGGGCATCAACACGACCGATGCGAGAAAATGTTAGCAATCCTTCCAGCAGCAATTCCATGCGTTGTACCCGGCTACGGATCAGCCGCAAATATTTCTGTACTGTATCGCTGGCATTGTCAGCTAAATCCTCTGCCAGCCAATCAGACAGTTGTTCAATCCCCCGCAGTGGTGATTTAAGATCATGCGACGCAATATAGGCAAAACTGTCTAATTCGCTGTTAATCCGTTCCAGCTCGGCTGTATGTCGGGCTTTTTCCAGCTCCACTTGTTTGCGCTGTGAAATATCGTTAATCGTTGCCAGAACCGCAGGACCATTACTGAACACTAACGGCGTCAATCCCACTTCCACCGCCACCAATGAGCCATCACTACACTGCCCGTAGAGATCATCGCGGCTGGACATATTCTTGGCAATCGGGTGGCAGAAGTACTCCGCCATATAGTGGCTGTGATTACTGCGCTGCGCACTTGGCAACAGCATATTGACCCCTTGCCCAAGCATTTCATCGCGGGAGTATTTAAACAAGCGCTCGGCGTGTGCATTGACCAACGTCATCACGCCATCGTGGTTCACTATCACCAAGGCCGACGGTGATGCTTCAATCACTAACCTGAAACGCTCCTCGTTAGCGAGCAACTCCTGTGCTAACAGGCTTTCTTTAAAGCGTGCTTTAGCATTGTGATACAAAAAATAGAACAACAGCACCCAGAACAATCCACCAAATGCCAGTAACAATGCACGCTGTAATGACTCTGTCGCTGACACAAAACTGCCAGTGCTGCGTGTCACCAATAGCCATTGATGCCCACCTATTGTCAACACAGCTTCATTGTTATGATAAATTTCTGGCGGGCGCGGGTTGCTGCGATACATCAACTGAGATTCGTCCGACTGCTCGCCATCATAGATCTCCAACTGCAACGCCGAGAAGCGGTCACCGATAATCCCCTCCATCAGATTGTTCATCCGAAACGGCGCATAGACCATCCCTTTGGCCTGACGCTGACCATTTTTGCTTTCAGTAAACAACGGGAGGTACATCAGAAAACCGGCTTGCTGATCCTGACCAGTTTCCTGTACTAGCGTTATTCGCCCTGATACCGCCGCCTCTCCAGTCGCCAC
This sequence comes from Shewanella fodinae, assembly GCF_014651955.1. GTDB lineage: Bacteria > Pseudomonadota > Gammaproteobacteria > Enterobacterales > Shewanellaceae > Shewanella > Shewanella fodinae. Next base: position 44,465 of record NZ_BMXW01000017.1, read on the forward strand.
CGCACGATCTATCGCGTTGCGTCTTATTGGCTCCGAATACATGTCATAACCAAAGGCCCGTCGATTTCGCCAGTCAAACGGCTCCAAATAAACGATAGCCAAATAGAGAGCCCGTTCTCCTTCGGGATGCACCTTATAATCGGGGAACCCTTCCGCCCGAATAACCTGTTCCTCCGCCACCACCTGCTCTGGGGTCAGAAACTGGCTGTAGCCCATGCCTTGGATCCCGGGATAGAATTCATCTAATCGCGCGTTTGACACATAATGGCGCCACTCTGCTCTGGTTACGCCATTAGTGGATGACATAAACAGCCCCAAGCCACCCCGCAATACCTGCTCGTAAGCCCGCATCCTGTCGCTAATCGCATTTTTCAACAAACGGGTCTGGAACTCAAAACGCTCGACTCCGCGCTGTTCAATGTAGAAATTAAACAGATATCCGCCGACCAGAATAAATACCAACGCAAAGGTCATCACCAACCACAATGACAATGGAATCGAAAACTCAGGAAACTCCTGGTTTAGTTTTTGGGGCTCGGAACTGACGTAATCCTTTACCATCTGAGGCGACTCATCCTTCAGGTATCGACAGATGAAGTCTGGTAGTTAATTGAGAAAAATCAAGATGTCAGGCAAATAATGCTAAACGACAAATACTTGGAGGAACAAGTTTGCAAATTGCTGCGATGATCGCACTTTAGCAACAGCTCAATTGCTAAATTACTCATCAAGGAACCAAGTTATTGCCGGAGAGCAACAAAATTTTTTTGCAGTTCTGACGAATATTTTTTGCTTTGCAGCCGCATTTTTTTTGGCTAGAAATTTCGCATATATCTGTCATACAGGAGTTCTTTATGACCCATATAGTTGACTTAGTGCCCGACGATGCAGAAATTGAAGCAATGACCACTCCCAAAAACCGTCAGGCGGAGCACGCGCTGAAACACCGACGCGAAGTGAAACGCCGTCTCGAGGATTACTTGGAGCGCCTACAATTGCGCAAGGCTCTCGGACTGGATGATGACGAAGAGTATTAACTAAAACAGGGCATCAGCCCTGTTTTCCTTTAAAGTTTTGATTGTGTGTCAGCAGCATCTCTGCCTTGGCACCAAGATAGACGTACAGTCCCAAGGCAATCAGCAACCCTACCACTGCCAACATCATCAAGATTGCACTCTGAAGATATTCAATTTCTCCCAAGGATGCCTTAAACATTGTCAGCAGCGCTTCGATGGAAATGGCGATCAGAATGGTGGAAATAAAGCGGGTGATAGTACGCCGCGTAGAACTGTGTCTGAAGATATCTTTATGCATCAACACCTCCTCTTCAAGGATGGTTTTACCAAGATCAAATACCGCCAAGGCTAAGGTGATAAAGATAATAATACCGAATGGCTTGAGCGAGTCATGTTGCAGATCGCTGCCAAGCACCAACAGATGCCAGATATCCCGAGTGGCGATTAACATCAGCACTGCCACAATCACAAACAAACCGGCAACCAAGAGTGCGTATACTGCTTTAAATAACGGCGTGACTTTACGCCGCGTGCTATCCCCCATCATAAATTCAATCAGACGAGTGAGATTGATATCGACCACCACATATCCCTTTTGGCCGGAGGGCAACGTCAGCGCCAGCGACGCCGACAGGCATAGCTGACCCGAAGCATTGGAAAGATAAGGCTGCGTGATTTGAGTGCCGGTTTTATCACGGACATTCAGGTAATACGGGCGTTGACTACGATCTGGGCTTTCCCCCACCGACAATAGCTTTACTTGCTGATTAATCAAAGCCAAATTAGGGCTGATCTGTCGCCCAGCATTGTCCAGCAGATACATCAGCTCCACAAACGGATAACGTGCGGCAACCTCACTGAAAACCTTTATCGCTTTTCCTGTATCAGCAAACAGTTGCGTATCTGACATTCCCGTCAAAATCGACTCCAGCAACTCATGCACCAACGTTTCATATTCATGGTAGCGCTCGATCACACTGAGATAACTCATACTGGCCATACCCACCACTCCCGTTGGTCAAAACGTCATGCACTTCAAGCAGTTTTGATGCCAATAAGAAATACCATTTAAAACAACATATTAAAAATTATGAGTCAGGGGCGGATGAAACAATTTCAGGCAAGCGCACCAAAAGGAGGCAGCGAGGGACAGTCTGAAAAATTGTTAACAATACTGCCATTCCGTTGACTAATGAGTACACTTTTAGTTGTCGCAGTAACATGTTGTTATTTTGACAATATCTGTTTTATTGACGGTTTTTCCCCATCAATGAGTCACTTTTTCTCCTTATTCAATAAAAACTAATAAATAACAATAAATTTATTGATTTTTAACTTTTTATTAATTATTCATAATTAACTGTTACAAAAAGTAACAGTGTCTATGACTATGAGGAAGGATCCTTACCAATGAAAATGAAAACACTCACCGCAGCGCTTATTGCTGCATCTACCTTCACCCCCACTGTTTTTGCCGCATCAGTTGTACACCTTAAACCTGGTTCTGCCACAGCCCAATCACTGACACCGGCGGTTAATCCAGCTAAGGCGTTGGGGCTCTCTGACAGCCAGAGTTTTAAAGACAAAAAGATCAGCGTTGGCAAACACACAAAATCACGTATTCGCCAGTTCCATAAAGGCGTGGAGGTTTATGGTGTCTCGATGGCTGCCGATGTCAGCCCTATGGGCGTTTATTCCAATCTGTCCGGTCAGTATGTCACGGGTCTCGATACGGATGTCAGCAATGTCACACCGGCATTTAATGACAAACAGGCCATCGCCCTGGCATTGAAGGCTAATCATATGGAGAGCGCCCAGCGCAGTCAGGCAAAGCTCTATATCTGGCTAGACGAAAGCCAACAGGCACATCTGGCTTATCTAGTTGACCTGTTTGTATCAGATCCGCAACCCAGCAGGCCGTTTACTGTGATTGATGCGCTGAGCGGTGATGTTCTCAAACAATGGCAACAGTTAACCTATGCACAGCAGGCAACAGGGCCAGGCGGCAATGAAAAGACCGGAGAATACTTCTATGGTACCGATTACGGGTATCTGCAGGTCAACAACAGTTGCCAGATGGACAACACCAATGTCACCACACTGGACATGAATAATCGCACCAGCGGCAGTGGCACAGTGGTGCAATTTACGTGTCCTGACAGTCCAGAAAACTACGTAAATGGTGCCTACTCAGCCGAAAATGATGCCCACTACTTCGGTGGGGTGATCTTTGACATGTATTCTGACTGGTTCAACACTTCTCCGCTGACGTTTAAGCTGCAGATGCGCGTGCACTACGGCCGCAGCTATGAAAATGCCTTCTGGGACGGTACCGGCATGACATTTGGTGATGGTGCTACCACCTTTTACCCGTTGGTGAGTCTTGATGTTTCGGCTCACGAAGTATCCCATGGTTTCACTGAACAGAACTCAGGTTTGATGTATTCCGGTGAAAGTGGCGGGATTAACGAAGCCTTCTCAGATATGGCGGGAGAAGCGGCAGAATATTATATGAAAGGCAGCAACGACTGGATGGTGGGAGCCGAGATATTCAAGGGTAGCGGTGCGCTACGCTACATGGATCAACCGAGTCGCGATGGCACGTCTATCGACAGTGCCAACGATTATTACAACGGACTGGATGTACATTATAGCTCCGGCGTATTTAACCGAGCCTTCTATCTGCTGGCAACCAGCAGCGGCTGGGATACCAAAAAGGCCTTTGAAGTTTTTGTAAAAGCCAACCAGCTCTACTGGAACGCTAACTCTGGCTTTGATGACGCCGCATGCGGCGTTTCTCAAGCAGCAAACGATCTGGGCTACAGTGCTAGCGATGTGGAAACTGCTTTTGCTGGCGTTGATGTGGATGCAAGCTGTAATACCACCCCGCCACCTGCCACAACTGGCGAGCTGTTAAACGGTCAGCCGATTAGCGGTATCACAGGGACTAGTGGCTCTGAACAACGCTGGACCTTTGCCGTACCTTCTGGGGTGCAAACAGTGACTATCTCCACCAGTGGTGGTAGCGGTGATGTGGATCTGTATGTGAAATATGGCAGCGAGCCTACCAGCAGCAGCTATGATTGTCGCCCCTATCGCAGTGGCAACACCGAAAGTTGCAGCTTCAGACGTCCAAGCGCGGGAACCTTCTATATCATGTTGAAGGGATACTCAGCATATTCTGGCGTCACCCTGACAGGCTCTTACTAAACGACCCATCCTGATTAACCCAAGAGGGCAGCGGTTGCTGCCCTCTTTAATGGGATTTTCCACTCACATTGACTTCTGCGCCGCCAGCGCTTTCTGCTTTTTAAAATATTCGCGGGTCAAGCGGAACACTACCGGACTCAATAGCAACAAAGCGATAAGATTTGGCAATGCCATCATGGCATTGAGGGTGTCAGCCAGTAACCAGATAAACTCCAGTTTTGCTATCGCGCCAATCGGTACCACCAGCGTAAAGAGCAAGCGAAACGGTTTAATGGCATTAACACCAAACAAAAACTGCACACATTTCTCGCTGTAGAAACTCCAACCAAGAATGGTGGTAAAGGCAAATATCGCCAGCGCTACGGCAACCACATAATTGCCAATAGGAAAGGCATGACTGAAGGCATAAGATGTCAGCGCCGCACCGTTTTCACCAGAACTCCAGGCACCAGAAACCACAATGGCCAACCCAGTAATGGAACACACCACTATGGTATCGATGAACGTACCGAGCATGGCTACCAACCCCTGAGTTACCGGGTTATTAGTCTGAGCAGCCGCATGGGCAATTGGCGCACTACCAAGACCTGCTTCATTGGAAAAAACCCCTCGGGCAACACCATAACGGATAGCTGCCCAGACGGCGGCGCCAGCGAAACCACCCTGTGCTGCCACCGGTGTAAAGGCACTTTTTACCACCAACACAAACGCAGCTGGAACATCATCGATATAAACGACTAATACGGCCAAACCTGATACCACATAAAAAATCGTCATCAGAGGTACCAGCTTGCCAGCAACATCAGCGATGCGTTTGATACCACCCATCAACACCGCCCCCACCAACAACATCATTACCACACCGGTAATCCACGGCTCAACGTGAAAGTTAGAGGACAACGCATCGGCGACTGAATTTGCCTGCACCGTATTACCGATACCAAAACCAGCAAACGCGCCAAAAAAGGCGAACAAGGTACCCAACCAAGCCCATTTACTGCCAAGACCATTCTTGATGTAATACATCGGACCACCGATATGGTTGCCGTGTTCATCTTCTTCGCGGTACTTCACAGCGAGCACCGCTTCAGAAAACTTAGTCGCCATACCGACCAAGGCTGTACACCACATCCAGAACAACGCACCAGGTCCGCCCACCGCAATGGCGGTAGCAACGCCTGCAATATTGCCAGTACCAATAGTGGCTGACAGCGAGGTCATCAAGGCATTAAACGGGCTGATCTGCCCTTTTACATCCGCATCTTTTTCCGGAATACGGCCAGACCAAAGCAATTTAAAGCCAGTACCTAATTTAAGTACTGGCATCAATTTCAAACCAATAGAGAGAAACAATCCTACACCGAGGATCATCACCAGCATAGGAACCCCCCATACCAGTGAATTAACTTGATTGACCAGCGAGACTATGACTTCCATCCAAACCTCATGTCGTTGTTATTGTTATAAACGTCATGCCAGACTTAGTAGAAAAACCCATGACTGGCACAATGAAGCCTCAGGTTACAACGAATGATTAACAATTGGAAATAGCCAATGCCACCTACGGTGGTATCTTCTGTAAGCCGATGTTTGCGAGATTCAGTTCTGTGGGCAATGGCGCTGGCGTTGCTGCCAGTGAGGTAACAACTGTACCAACATGACTGACAGTACAATAAGCACTATTCCCGCCTGAGATAGCAGATTCAATGGAGTAGCAGAAAAACTGCCACGCCACCAACCCAACTGCACCACCAGATCGGTAGCGGCAAAGCTCAGCACCGGCGTCAGTGCCATCAACGCGCCTACCTGTGCCGCTGGCCAGTATTTCATTGCTTGGCCAAAACAGCCATAAGCCACCAAAGTACTTACTGCACAGAAAATGGCGATCCACCATTGTTCAATATTCATCGTATAGAACGGCGATATGTCACTAAATGGCAATAACACCGGCAAAGAAAAACCATAGATGAACAGCAACACATTTGCAGGCGACAAACGACGTCCTAGTGACTTCTGCAATAACGCATAACTGACCCAACTGATCACCGATAGCTGCACAATAGCGACACCCACTAGGATCTTACCCGCACCGCTGGCACCGCTAAGAAATGGATTGAAAAATAGTAACATGCCGCCAGCGAGGGCAGAAAAACACAGCAACTGAGTACGAGAGAAACGCTCCCCAAAAAACAGTACGCCACCAAGCGCCAAAAAGAACGATGAGGTCTGGAAATTGAGCTGCACTGTACCAGGTGCCAAGTATTTCAAGGCAAACACAAAGCTGACATAGTTACCGATGAGCAACAGCGCAGCCAGCGCCAACTTCAACCAATCTCGCCGACGTAATTGCGCAAATTGCTGCAAGCCACCAAGCAAGCATTGCTGCAACAAGGTTGCCACAAATGCAACGCCAAACCGGAACCAAGTCAAGGTCACAGGATCAATAAACTCCGCAGACAATTTCAGGGCAATAGGCATTACCCCCCAAAATATAACCGTGGTGGACATAAAAATTAACCCTAAACGGGCAGCACTAGCAGACAAGGAAGACTCCGGAACAACGAACGAGGCACGACTGCAGGGAAGGATTCGCGAACAGCGACTATGCCGGACCACTGTATTTTGCCGAAATAGCGCACCGCCGCCAAGCGCTATTGGATATGCGCCAGCATTTTTACATAGGCCGCAATATCAGTTCAGCCACGCTAAACGGGGTAACTGCGTCAAATCCAGTTTATCGGCCAGATTGACAATCACTACTTCCGCACCTCCCTGCTGACGTAACACCTGCTGCAGAGTTTCCTGTGCCGTTGGTTCACCGTGCACTAGCAATAATGGTGGCGAATTGTTGAAATGTTGGTACCAATGCAATAGTTCTTGTTGATCCGCATGGGCTGACAGACCACCGACCGTATGGATCAGCGCATTTACCGGCACACTTTCACCATGTACCGTCAGCTCAGTGGCACCATCCACTAATAAGCGTCCTGGCGTGCCCCGCGCCTGGAAGCCACAAATGATAATGTCACATTCAGGCCGGAACAGGTTATGTGCCAAATGACTGCGGATGCGGCCGCCATTACACATACCGCTGCCCGCAATGATGATCAGCCCTTGGTGGATATGGTTCAGCGCTTTCGACTCTTCAGTGCTTTGAATAAACTGCACATTACTGAGTAACGGATGGTTACCAGGATTAAGCTGTACAAAACGACGGAAGTCGTCATCCATCAAGGGATAATTGCGCACGTAAACTTTAGTGGCCTCAATGGCCATCGGGCTGTCGAGACACACTTGCCAACGGCCCAGATCCCACTCCTTAGCATACAGATGAAACAGATACAGCAGCTCCTGTGCCCGCCCTACGGAAAATGCCGGGATCAGAATATTGCCACGGCTTTCACTGATCGCCTTGGCAAAAATGGCTTTCAGTTCCTCTAGCGTTGCTTGCCAGCTACGGTGGCTGCGGTCACCATAAGTGCTTTCCATCAACACCAGATCTGCTGCGTCGATTAAGGTGGGATCCCGTAAAATTGGCATGCCAGCACGCCCGAGATCACCACTGAACACCAGTTTTTTTTGACAACGGCCATCGTCCAGCCACAGCTCCAACATCGCGGAGCCGAGAATATGCCCAGCATCACTCAAGCACACACTGATGCCGGGAACAGGTTCAAAACGTACGCCGTATTCTAACGGCACAAAGTGCCGCAAGACATTATCGACATCTTGGTCATCAAACAGTGGTGCCAATGGCGGCAGATCCTGCTTTAAGCGCTTTTCGTTTTCTCGTTCAACTTGACGTTGTTGCAGCGATGCCGCGTCACGCAACATGAAAGCGCACAGCTCAGCGGTCGCTTTTTGAGTATAAATGGGGCCGTCATAACCGCGCTTCATCAACAATGGTAACCGACCGGAATGGTCAATATGTGCGTGGCTAAGCACCACGGCAGTGAGCGTATGGGGGTCAAACGCAAAAGGGTCTTGATTACGCAGTTCGTCCTTTTTACCGCCCTGAATTAAGCCACAATCCAGCAGTAACTGAGCACCATTGAGTTCCAACAAGTGACAGGAACCCGTCACTTCTCCTGTGGCACCCAAGCATTGCAGCGTCATAGTCATAAGCCATCTCCGCCAGCTGTCCTTTACCTTAATCCTACGCGCTATTGCGACAAAAAGCCTGTTTCGTTTAGCATTTTTACTGTTTTGGTAGGGCAAAAGAGATGGCAAACGTGAGTAACAACAAACCGCTGCTAAACCACAAACAAGCGTTCAATCCATATTGTTGATACAAAACTCCTGAAAGAACGGTCCCCAGCAAACGCCCGGCAGCATTCGCCATGTAGTAGAAACCAACATCCAGAGATACCCCGTCTTCGCTGGCATAATGCACAATCAGAAAACTGTGCAGTGACGAGTTCACTGCAAACACCGCCCCAAACAGCCACAGTCCTCCCAGTAGCCACCAGTGCGGATCAGCGCCCGCCTGTAACATTGAGGCCATAACTGCCGGTAACGCCATCAACAATGCCACCCAAAACACGGCCATCATCCGGCCCGGTGTTTGCACTGCCCCTTTTTTGGTGCCAGTGAGCACTGGCGCGAGTGCCTGCACTATGCCATACGCTATCACCCAACTCGCCAAAAATGAGCCGACCAGCCAGTTATCCCAGCCTAGATGCACACTTAAATACACCGGCACCGCCACCACAAACCACACATCGCGGGAAGCAAATAAACATAACCTTGCCGCAGACAAGATATTCACCGCGCGGCTTTTGGAAAAAATATCACGAAACTTAGGTTTATTTTTGGCCTTGCCTAAATCCTGACGCAAGAGGGTCAGCGACAACTGCCAGACCACCAGCAATCCTAGCGCCATCACCAGCACTGCACCTTCAAAACCTAATAGCGTCAGTAGCGCGCCGCCGAGGAAAAAACCTACGCCTTTCAGAGTATTTTTCGAGCCGGTCAGTAACGCCACATAACGGTACAAGCGACCTTGCGTATCATTGCCACTGACCAGAGTTTTCACCGCGCTCTTGGCACTCATTTTATTGAGATCTTTGGCAATCCCAGACATGGCCTGTGCGGCCATCACCCAAGGCACCGTCAACCAAGCTGCGGGCACCAACAGCATCGCCAACGCAATAATCTGTATGCCAAGGCCTAGGTTCATGGTGCGATTGAGGCCGATTCTGGCACCGAGCCAACCGCCAATCAGATTAGTGACCACCCCAAAAAACTCGTAGAACAGAAACAGCATGGCAATCGATAGGGCGCTGTACCCCAAATCATTGAAATACAGCACCACCAACATCCGTAAGGCACCATCAGTCAGCGTAAACGCCCAATAATTGCCGGTAATAATCAGATACTGGCGCAGTGCCGGACTCACAGGGATCATTAATGGGCATCTCCACTATCGGCCTGACCGACCAGCACTGCCAGTTCAGCGGTACGATTGGCATAACCCCATTCATTGTCGTACCAGCAATACAGCTTTAGCTGAGTGCCGTTGATCACCATAGTAGACAAAGCATCAATGATGCTGGAGCGCGGATCGGTACGGTAGTCCACTGACACCAACGGCCGTTCTTCATAACCCAGAATACCTTTCAATTCGCCGTCAGCGGCTTCTCGCAGTAACTGATTCACCTCGGCTTCAGTCGTTGACCGTTGCAATTCAAACACACAATCGGTCAGCGAAGCATTAGCTAACGGGATCCTCACTGCATGGCCATTCAGCTTGCCCTTGAGTTCCGGGAAGATATGGGTAATCGCCGTGGCGCTGCCAGTAGTGGTCGGGATCAGGCTTTCACCACACGCGCGGGCACGGCGCAAGTCTTTATGCGGTGCATCGAGAATTGTTTGGGTATTGGTTAAATCATGAATGGTGGTCATTGACCCATGGCGGATCCCCAGTTTTTCATGGATCACTTTCACCACCGGCGCCAGACAGTTAGTGGTACAGGAGGCAGCCGTGACAATGGAGTGCAATGCCGGATCAAATAACTGCTGGTTCACCCCCATCACTACATTGAGTACCCCTTCCTCTTTGACCGGGGCAGTAACCACGACCCGTTTCACCCCTTGTTGCAAATAAGCTTGTAACAGCGCCTTACTGCGCATTTTGCCCGAGGCTTCAATCACCACATCGCAGCCGAACCAGTCGCTATCCGCAATGGCTTTGTTGCCGCTCACCGCAATCGCCTTGCCATCAATCAGTAATTGTTCACCGTTGGCACTAATCTGTCGCCGCCAACGACCGTGCACCGAATCAAACTCCAGCAGATGCGCTAGGGTGGCAGCACTACCAGCCGGATCGTTGATCTGCACAAACTCCAGCTCTGGCCATTCCCAGGCGGCACGTAATACCAGTCGGCCAATACGGCCAAAGCCATTGATTCCTACACGGATCGTCATCGGATATCCTCTTTATTTATTTGGCTAACCAGGCTTCAATCTGTGCTTTCTGTGGCATAGAACCGCTGTGCACTACCTGTTCATCGATGACTACTGCCGGCGTGCTCATCACACCGTAACCCATGATCACTTCTGGATTGGTTTCTTTGCTGACGGTGGCAGCAACGCCGTGTTCTTTCACAACTTCAGCAATCAACTCCGCAGTTTTGACACACTTAGTACAACCACTTCCCAACACAATGATATTTTTCATATTTTGCTCCTTAAAGCATTGGACCTATCAGATTAAATAACCAACCGATCAAGGTGAATGCCAGCAGCAAAATGCCAAAAACACTGGCTAACAAACGCCACTGCATTACCTGTTTCAACAACACAAATTCAGGAAAACTGGCGGCAACTGTCGCCATACAAAACGCCAAAGTGGTACCAACGGGTAAACCGTTTTGCAACAGGCTTTCCATCACGGGCACAATGCCCGTCACGTTGGAATACAACGGCACTCCGATTAACACTGCCAGCGGTACTGACCACCATTGTCCCTGCCCTAAATGGTCTGCCACCCAGCCTTCTGGCACAAAACCGTGTAACGCGGCACCGAGTCCAACACCAATAAACACCCATTTCCAAACCCGGCCGACAATCTCTTTGGTTTCCGCCGCCGCGAAATCGTGGCGCGCTTGCCAACTCAATTGCGGGAGTGTTTGTGGCGTTCCGCAGCAGCTAACTTGTTGCTGCTGCCCTCGCTGTAGCGCTTTGGCAGCAAACGACTGTAACCAGCGCTCAGCGTGAATCGCATCCAGAAAAGCACCCGACACCACCCCCACCAACATACCGACGACCACATAAATCAACGTGAACTGCCATCCCAACAAGCCCACAAGCAACAACACCGCCACTTCATTGATAAGCGGTGAAGTGATGAGAAACGCCATAGTGATCCCTATAGGGATCCCCGCCGAGGTAAATCCAAGAAATGCCGGAATACTGGAACAGGAACAGAAAGGGGTCACTGCGCCAAAGGCGGAACCGAGCAGATAACCTGTCAGGCGGTTTTTACCTGCAAGATAATCCCGGACTTTTTCAACATTGAGCGATGCCCGTAACAAGGCAATCACATAAATCATCAACAGCAACAGCACAAAAATCTTGCTGGTGTCTTCCACAAAAAAATGCAGCGCTTCGCCCAGACGACTTTGAGGCGCCAGCGACAACACCCCGTAAACCAGCCAATCCGCTAACGCGGTGAAAATTGCGAACATTTGAGTACCTCAGGCAGCAATAACGGTTAGGACACAATCAATCACCACAAGCGGCCGCAGCGCAGCAACGTTCTGGACGCCAGTGCATCGCATGCAGTCGTTCAATGGGGGCTGCCAGCATGGCTTGATTGTCTTGCAAGGTCGCCTCTAGGACCTGTCGGCACCATGTGGGCAGTGTCTCGTCAAAGCGATAAAACACCCATTGACCTTGACGGCGATCTTGCAAAATCCCCTGATTACGCAATTGCGCCAGATGCCTGGACACTTTTGGCTGGCTCTGTGCTAATGCTGCCGTCAGTTCGCACACACATAGCTCGCCCTGCTGTTGGATCAGCAGCAAACAACACAGACGGGTGTCATCCGCCATCGCCTTGAAAAATACGCTTGGTTCCATTGGATACTCCAGCATCGGTTAGTGCGCCATGGTCATTGACAACAGCGAACGAGCTTATACATATGGATATTAATATATACGTAAAAACATATATGTTGATGAAATTTTGATGACAATGTGATCTGTAGCAATGATTGAATAATTTCTAAAAATTGTTTTTAACTCAAATTATATTTATGGCATTTATAAGAAAAACATCATGTAGAGAAGTTGTAACCATCCAAAATAAAACGCTAACCTTGTTGTCAAAAAACCTTTTTATTTTTAGTAAAAATTAATTATTTCAATAAATTATATTTATAAAGTCCTACCTTAGCAAGAGCCTAACAGCGTGATAAAGTTGATAATTGTTGTCAAATATTGAATAATACCGTCCAATAAAAACTATTTGAACACTAATTAATTGTTTGGTTAGTACTCAAATAGTTTTCCGTGACAGTGTTGCAACGACAATCATGCAAGGAGAACTTACGATGAATGCCAACAACTCTCTGGAGGCTGACAGTCATCACCATATCAGCCTGAAAGAGCATGCCAGTTACCTGCTACAGCTCAGTTGTTTCTGGCTAATACTGGCGACCTACCTATTCCCCATGTGCAAACAAAAATTCAACCAAATTATTGGCAAATAAACACAGGCACCCACTACATGGATAATTCAACGTATATTGCTTTGGCCATCTATTTTCTGGTCATGTTAGCGATAGGTCTATTTGCCTATCGCAATTCCACAGATGATATTTCCGGCTACATTCTTGGGGGACGTAAAGTCAGTCCTCAGGTGACCGCGCTATCGGCGGGCGCTTCTGATATGAGTGGCTGGATGCTGATGGGCTTACCCGGTGCCATGTTTGTGCAGGGTTTCAACACTATCTGGATTGCACTGGGACTGCTGATTGGCGCGCTATGCAACTACCTGCTGGTGGCGCCACGCTTACGGGTATATACCGTAGAAGCCGATGATGCTCTCACCTTGCCAGACTTTTTCAGCAAACGCTTCGGTTTGAACAACGGCGCGGTAAGGATGGTATCTGCTGCCGTCATTATTCTGTTTTTCACCCTTTACACCTCCTCCGGTCTCGTTGCGGGCGGCAAGCTATTTGAAACGGCCTTCCACCTGAATTATCAAATGGGACTGTTTGTTACCGTTGGGGTAGTCGTGGCTTATACACTACTGGGTGGCTTTCTGGCGGTGAGTATGACCGACTTTGTGCAGGGCTGTATCATGTTTGTCGCGCTGGTACTGGTGCCTTATGTGGCCTACGAACAGTTTGATAGCACCCATGATATGTTGCTCAATGCCCGCAGCACCATCGATTCGCTCTCAGACTCCATGAGTCGCATCAGTCTGCTAACTATCGTTTCAAGTCTGGCGTGGGGGCTGGGCTATTTTGGGCAACCCCATATCATTGTGCGCTTTATGGCGATCCGTTCGGTCAAGGACATTAAAGTTGCCCGTAATATTGGCATGGGCTGGATGCTGGTGACCATTATTGGAGCCTTGGCAACTGGGTTGGTAGGTGTCGCTTATGTGCATAAATTCGGACTGGAGTTGAAAGACCCAGAAACCATTTTTATCGTGTTTTCACAGATTTTATTCCATCCACTGATCACCGGTTTCCTGCTGGCGGCGATTTTGGCGGCAGTCATGAGTACGATTTCCAGCCAGTTGCTGGTGTCGTCCAGTTCTTTGACTGAAGATGTTTATCGCGCACTGTTTCATCAAGATATTGATGAGAAAAAGCTGGTTAACATCGGCCGCTTTGGGGTATTCGCGGTAGCCGCAGTGGCCACGCTGTTGGCAATGGATCGTTCCAGCAGCATTCTGGATCTGGTGAGCAACGCTTGGGCGGGGTTCGGTGCCGCGTTCGGTCCATTGGTGCTGTTCAGCCTGTTCTGGCACAAAATGAACCACACCGCAGCGGTATCCAGCATTGTCGCGGGAGCCGTAACCGTGCTGTTCTGGATTTACGCGCCGGTCTTACCAGATGGCAAAACCCTCTCCAGTGTAATTTATGAAATTGTGCCGGGCTTCTTGGTTAGTTCCGCCACCATTATTCTGGTGAGCCATTTTGGTAAGGATCCCTCCAGAGCCGTACAAAAGACTTTTCATGCCACCAATGAAAAGCTACAGGAACTCAGTTAGTTCCATCACGTTCATCAGGGCAGTTAACGACTGCCCCACAATTCACTCAAGCCTGACAACTCAAGGACGTTATGAACGCTAAAAGCAAACAACGTATCGTGCTCAAGGTCGGCAGTGCCTTGATCGCCCCTGATCGACAGGGCTGTAGTTCTCGTTATCTGCTGGCAATCGCCCAGTTTATCGTACGCTGTCGCGGCCAAGGGCTACAGGTCATTCTGGTTTCCTCCGGTTCCATCGCTGCCGGTGCTCACCGCTTTCCGCTGCGAGCTCGGGATAACAGCACCAGCCCTGAGGCACTGTTGGCACTGAAAAAAGCGATGGCGGCTGCGGGTCAAACCGAAATGATGGCCACCTGGGACAAGTTCTTCGACTTTCCCACGGCCCAAATCCTGTTAACCCACGGCGATCTTAGGGATCGGGAACGTTACCTCAGTATTCGCGACACCATCAGTACCCTGCTGGAGCACGATATATTGCCAATCGTTAACGAAAATGACACGGTCACCACCGATGCCCTGAAAGTGGGCGACAATGATAATTTGTCTGCCATGGTAGCCGCTGCGGCCGATGCCCGCAGTTTGGTGATCTGCTCCGACATCGATGGTCTATATGATAAAAATCCGCATCTCAATGCCGATGCTAAGTTGCTCCCCGAAGTGACAAAAATTGATGGCAGCATCTACGCCATGGCTGGCGGCAGTCACAGCGATGTCGGTACCGGCGGCATGTTGACTAAGATCCAGGCAGCAGAAAAAGCCGTTTCTCACGGCATCGACACCTATATTGTTAACGGCTTCAAAGAGTCCAGTTTCAATGACCTGTTGCTGGGTAAGAGCCCTGGCACCCTGTTCCGCGGCTCCGATACGCCAATGTTGGAGCGCCTGCATTGGTTTACCCATACAGTACGCGCTCAAGGTGAAGTCATTGTGGCGACGACCGAAGAGGTGCACTCTGCCGAGGACTGCGCTAATTTGTCCAGTGATGAAGTGTTAGATGTTAAAGGCACATTCTCTGAAGGCGACACCATCTTGCTACGCAGTGATGATGGTACGCGTCTGGCAAAAGCCCGTAGCAACTACAGTAGTCGGTTACTGAAATTTATCGCCAAGCAGGACGACTCCAAACTGGTCGACAGCTTTACCCACGAGCGCAGCCTTATTGCGCCACAGGACATCGCCCTGCTTTCCCCAAAGGCCACCCCGATGGAGGAAAAATCATGAGTATGATAACAGAACTTGCTCACGCCGCTCGCCAAGCATCGCGCCAATTGGCAGCGTTGGACAGCGACAGTAAAAACCAGGTGTTAAGCGCCATGAGCAGCGCCCTCAGAGCCAACCAGGATGATATTCTTGCGGCCAATCAAAAAGACCTACAGGCAGCCCGCGATCAAGATATCAGTGAAGCGATGCTGGATCGACTGACGTTGACACCCGAGCGCATCAACGCCATGGCAGAAGGTATCGACACAATTGTCGGTCTCGCCGACCCAGTAGGTCTGCGACGTGAACTGGACACCCGCCCTAACGGTATCAAGATCAGCAAATTACGCGTGCCATTAGGTGTAATCTGCATGATTTATGAAGCGCGGCCAAATGTGACCGCCGATGCCGGAGCCTTATGTTTTAAGTCCGGTAACGCGGTGATCCTGCGCGGTGGTAAAGAAGCGCTGCGCTCGAGCCTGGCAATAGCCGAAGTACTGCATCAAGTGCTCAGATTATTCAATCTGCCAGAAGCCTTGATTACCGTGGTGCCCGATCCAGACCGCACGCTAATGCTGGAATTACTGCAACAACGGCAAACCATCGATTTGGTGATACCCCGTGGCGGCGAAGGCTTGATTAACTTTGTCACCGACAATAGCAAAATCCCGGTGATCCAACATTTTAAAGGGGTTTGCCATCTGTACGTGGACCGTTCCGCCGATGTGGAAAAAGCGCTGAATCTGCTGCTTAACGGTAAAACCCAACGCACTGGCGTATGTAATGCGTTGGAAGGATTGTTGGTGCATAAAGATATCGCCCCTGTCTGGCTACCGATTGCCGCACAAGCGCTGGCAGATAAAGGGGTCAAGATCAATTGCGATGCCGCCTCTGCTGCATATTTTGAACAACCAACAGTGCTTACTGATGAGCAGTTCGGTGAAGAATATCTCGGTCTAGAGATCGCCATTAGACAGGTAGATTCTCTTGATGGCGCGATGGAGCATATCGCACGTTTCGGTAGTCATCATACCGAAGTGATCTGTACCGAAGACCTGCAGGCCGCCACCAAGTTCCAGCAACAGGTTGACGCCTCGGTGGTGATGGCCAATGCTTCTTCGCGTTTCAGCGATGGAGCGGAACTGGGACTCGGTGCAGAAATCGGTATCGCGACCACCAAACTGCATGCCTATGGGCCAATGGGGTTGGAGTCGTTGACAACTGAAAAGTACCTGGTAAACGGCACCGGGCAGGTACGTACCTAAAATTTTGCTCCCGCAACGGAGTCTGTTCCCGATGTTTGCAGCAGCGAACGCTGTGTTGTGATCTGCAACAGTTGTCGGTCGTGGCAAATCGCGGTGGCTGCGGTAGAATAAGCCATCTTTTGTCACGGGCCAGTTTGCCAGTGGAACAGCTCCCTTTGCCACCTCACTGCATTTCATATATGCCAAATCGGCTGCCTGCCCGTGCCTGTCTGGCCACAACTATCACCCTATCTGCCAGATGTAACCTCAATCCCTATTATCAAAGGAACTCCTGTCATGGGTCTTGCTGATTCCGTTTTAGCCGTTAATAACGACTTGCCTATCCGTACCGACAAGCCGGTTCATAGTGGAAAAGTCCGCAGTGTGTATTGGTTGACTGAGGCAGACAGTGCCCGGCTGATCCGCGAGCAGGGTTACCAGGTTCCCGCCGATACCCCATTAGCGATCATGGTGATCAGTGACCGCATCTCGGCCTTTGATTGTATTTTTCATGGTGAAGGTGGCCTGCAGGGGATCCCTGGCAAAGGCGCGGCGCTGAACGCCATCTCCAATCACTGGTTCAAGCTGTTCAAGCAGCATGGTCTGGCCGATAGCCATATTCTGGATATTCCGCATCCGCTGGTGTGGATTGTACAAAAAGCACGCCCCATTAAAGTCGAAGCCATTATCCGACAGTACATCACCGGCTCAATGTGGCGTGCTTATGAAAAAGGCGAGCGGGAATTCTGCGGCATCACCCTGCCAGAAGGTCTACAAAAAGATCAAAAATTGCCAGAACTGCTGCTGACACCATCCACTAAGGGCATCCTTAAAGGCATCCCCGGTGTGCCAGAACAGGATGATGTCAACGTCAGCCGTGCCGACCTAGAAGCTAACTGGCAGGCCTTTGGCTTTGAAAAACGAGAAGATATCGCGCTGTACGAACAATTGTTAAAACAGGGATTTGCGGTGATATCCAAAGCGCTGGCCGATATTGACCAGATCTTTGTTGATACCAAGTTTGAATTTGGCTATGTCACCGACAACCAAGGCCAGTCCAAGTTAATCTATATGGATGAAGTTGGTACGCCTGACTCTTCACGGATTTGGGATGGTGCGGCTTATCGCGAAGGCAAAATTCTGGAAAACTCTAAAGAAGGCTTCCGGCAGTTTCTGCTCAAATACTTCCCTGACCCAGACATTCTACTGAACAAACAGCGCATGCCGGAACGTGAAGCCTTAGCGCGTGATAACGAGTTACCATTAGATGCGATGATGGCTGTTTCTGAGACTTACATAGGCGTTGCAGAAAAAGTCACCGGCAAGCCAATTACGCTGTCAGCGAATCCCAAGGCGGAGATTGTTGATATCCTCAAAACTCGCTATGGACTGATAGACTAAGCGGCGAATCAATCAAGTAACAAGGCGCTATTCAGCGCCTTGTTACTATCTCAGTTACTGCACTGACCGTTATCCAGTTGGATAGCGTTATTCTTCAGCCACAATTGGGCAATACCCGGTTCATCGCCAATACGGTAATGTGGTGCCGCATCAGTTGCTTCACTGGTGGCTATAGGGTCAGCAGAAGGCAAGTAATGTATCTGCGGGAAAATCGCCCGAGCCTGCTCCGCTTGGTTTTTAACATCACATTGTTCATCGCCTGCGGCAGTTCCCAAACTGATGATCTGTCGATTGTTATCCAGCATCACAAAAATTATCCCGTCGTCCTGCATAAAGCGGGCGCTATAAGCCGCACAACGGTTACTGGCTGTTTTGTCATAGAGCAAATGGCCGTTCTGCTCAGCTTCCATGGCCGACATGCCAAGATACAGCGGACCGATGCCAACTTTGCCATCCTGTTGCCATAACTGGTCAATACGGGCGCAATTACTGGAATCTAGCGCGTTATCATCCTGCGGCGGCTCGGCAGCAATCACTAGACTCGTATACAGGAGCGTAAAACCTGCTATCAGGGCAAACTTCATCGTGATTCCTCCGCTGGAAAAACCAAAGACCGTCGTCATCAGCACTACTGCAAACAGTGCTGACCGCTGCTTATTAATAGTGCCTCAGTTTGGCAAAACTCGAGCAGCAGGTCACGCACTTTTACATCCACAACGTTTGCTGATCACACCGCTAAACAATCAGTTACAGCACAGGCATCCAGGCGGATTCAGGCAACAGATACAAACCAGCCGCGTGCTCAGCGCCTGCGCCAACGATATGACCAATACCGGACGCCATCACCGCCAGTGTGACATCAAACGCATTCAGGCTATCGCCATAACCGGCGGTAAGGTTAAACATTGAACCATCCGCCAGCAGGTACAAGGTTTTGCCACCAAATTCATAGGCATCGATATAAGGCATCGGTAGACTGTGACGGGCATGTTGCTTCAAGAAGGGCACGTCAATTTCCTGTGAAACATGGCCGACGTTAAGAATAAACGCCCCGTCTTTCATCGCCTGCAAATGTTTGGCACTTAACACACCATAAGCCCCGGTAGCGGTGGCAACCACATCGGCCTGTATAACCGCATCTGCCAAATCTACCACCGGCCAGCCATCATATTTGGCTTGCAGCGCTCTGGCCGGGTTTAACTCAGCCACTTGCACTTGACCACCGTAGGCTTTGGCGGCCGCGGCCACACCTTGCCCAACGAGGCCGTAGCCGATCACGATGACGGTTTTCTCGTGCAAAGTGAGATGCGTCGTTTGAAAGAAAGTATGCCAAGCCGTGAGTCCAACCATGTGACGGTTGTGTAATCCCTCTTTCACCGGCAAATCGTCCCAGTTGAAAATAGGATAACGCGGATGGACACCGCCAAGACGGTTAATGCCGGAGCCGGTCGCTTCCAACCCAGCCACAATCTTCGGACCAGTAGCTGACTGGTGCAGGCGGGTAGTTAGATCAGCGCCCATCTCACATAGGTGCGTAGGTTGCCAAGCCAGTGCTTTATCAAAAGAATCCGACCAGTCAGCATCGCTCATATCCCGCCAGGCATGCGCCGCAGCGCCTTTAGCCACCAGATATTTGACGACATCGTCTTGCACCGTTGTCGGATTGCAGGTGGTCAGGAACACATCTGCGCCTTTATCAAGCAGTCCGGCAACCAGTGGTGCCATTTTCAGGTCGAGGTGCATATTACAGGCGAGCCTGACGCCATGCAGGTCTGGTAACGCCGCGACTGCAGCGCGGGTACGGGTCATATGCAGGCTGGCCCAGGCCAGCTCTGCCGCAAAGTCTTGGTACATGAAAAAACTCCAGCGTTAGCGAAGTGGCTATTCTACTGTTTTTAGCACGTTGGGAAAGCCGTCATTGACGCAGGCCGATGCCGTTTATAACAGCGATAAAGACAAGCGCTGCTTTTATCGCCTAGCGCTATGCCCCCATTGCGATAAAGTCTGGTAACGCTTTGATCCGGTCAATCCAAGCACCAATGGCTGGATAATGTTCCAGTGAGAACCCGCCCTCATCCGCGACATGGGTGTAGGCGAATAAACTAATATCTGCGGTGGTCAGCGTGTCGCCAGCCATATAGCGGCTACGCTGCAACTGCTGTTCCATCACAGCGAGTGCCTTATGACCGCCCTTCTGTTTAGCGTCATATTCCGCCCGACGCTCTGCTGGCAAACCAAGATACTTGGCAATGAAGCGCGCAACCGCAATATAGGGTTCGTGACTGTACTGTTCAAAAAACTGCCACTGCTGTACTTTCGCCAGCGCAAATGGCTCAGTAGGCAACAGCACCGAGCCATAGGCCAGATAATTAATGATGGCATTGGACTCTGACAGCGTACGGCCCTCGTCAAGTTCCAGTAATGGAATTTTGCCGTTGGGATTTTTCTCTAGGAAGGATGCGACACGGGTGTCTCCGGTCAGAATATTCACCGACACCCATGCATAATTCACATGCAGTAAGGCACATAACAATTGTACTTTGTAACAGTTGCCGGACAGTCGGTCACCATAAAGCTTGAATGTTGCCATCAATATTACCCTAAAATTCAAATAGCTTGGCCCTAGCGAATATTGTGCGCTTACCTTGAATAATACGGAACCAAGCGCCCGAGTTTTATGTTAGCCAGTACTGCTTAAGCCACTCTACAGTAGCGTCTATATCGGCACTTTCTGCCAGTTGTAACATTCGCGGTAATTTGTCTACCGCATCCAGTGCTATGGTTTCTCCTTTGCCAAACACTAACTGCAACCTTTGGTATCGCGCGCCCAGCAGCTGCTGCGCCTGATAGTCAGCAATACCCGAGACACCGTCCATCAGGATGTTAATCAGCGGTTTGATCCACTGGGCATAGCCCCAGTCCAAGGTTTTACCTTTGATATAAGTGAGGCTGATACCTGTGCCAACCGACAGCAATACCACCTCGTCAAGTGTGGCGCGCTCCTGTGGCAAATTGCGTTGCGAAATTGCTTGTACCAGCCCGACAATGGCCGGGTTATTAGCATACACACCGCCATCTATATAGCCATCCGCTGAGGGGAAATAGGTTGGGGCGGCGCTAGTGTATAACGCGACATCGGCCACCCGCGCCTCGGCATCACAATCACTGCCACCAAAATTATGAAAAATCTTTGGCTTCCAGCTACGGGATTCTGTCGTTGCGCCGTTATCCAGATCGAAGGTGGGTATAGCAACTTTGCGGGACAACTCTGCCAGTCGTAACTCTCCAAACGTCTGATCAAGCACCTTTTTTAAGGGTTTGGTGGCATATTCGGCACCAATCGTCTTGCCAAGGTCGCGGATATTATCCCAGATACTGTCATCAAAGATTTCTGCGCCATGTTGCAGATATAAATCGGCAATCTGTTTGGGGGTGCGACCAGCGGCCAGCCCTAACGCCAAAATGCCACCGGTTGAAGTGCCCGCCAGCAAATCGACTTGTGCTAACCAACCGGCTATCTGTGGATGTTCGTTGAGTCGTTGCAGTAACTGCGCACTGATCACCCCGCGCAACCCACCACCATCCAGACTTAAAATACGATATTTAGCCATTGTTCTCCCTGCCTGTCTGAGTCGTCCCTGTAAACTGCTATTCCCGCAGCAACAGTAGCTGATTACTGTTGTAAAAACGCCAGTGCTGCGGCGGTTTTACTGGGAATAAATTCAATCACTTCATAATCTGCGAGTTGCTGTTGTTGAAAAGGATCCTGTGCCAGGATCTGCAGCAACTGCTCTCGGCTATCCGCTTGCGCCAAAATCACGCCACCAGTACGCGGTACTTTGCGACCAGAGGCCAGAAACACCCCAGCCGCATACTGCTGCTCAAGATAGGCGATATGGGCGGCCAGATGTTGTTCCACTTTACTGATATCACAGGTATAGCTTAACAATACAACAAACATTGATGACGTTCTCCAACGCAATGAGGCTCACTCAGCCACAGCCACAAAGGCCATTTCCAACAGGTATTGCGGATCAGCCAGTTCCGCCTTAACGCAAACCCGGCTAGGAGCACAGCCTTCTGGAAACCAAGCTTCCCACAGTTCATTCAATACTGCGGCATTGGCAAAATCGGTGAGATAAATCGTCACCGCTAACACTCGGCTACGATCACTGCCAATGCGCTGCAATTTGTTGTCTGCTTGCGCCAGGATAGCGCTAACTTGTTCACGGATATCGCCTAAAGGTTCACTCTCGGCCACTTCCACAAAATGGGCAATACCGTGGTAAATTGTGACATCGGACCAACGTTTACCGGGATTAATTCGTTGAATGGACATGATTCTTTCCGTCAATTAAGCAAAATAGCTATGGTAGCGGAAATCCTGACAACAGCCGAACCATTGCAGCAGCTTTTATGCAGTGTTTTGCGTTAGCTGACGCAATTTTCTATGATCGCCTGAAAATATCCGTTGGAAAAAGCCCATGAAGTTGACCCTGTTAACACAATCCCTGTATGACAAACTCTATCGCGATATCCGCGAATTTCGCATCACCTTTGATCTGCCAGTGGCGGTGCCTGACTCATTAGATGATAAACAGGATCAACTACATACATCCTTGATCAGTGAAGAACTGACGGAGTTGGCCGAAGCTAAAGACAAAGTGGAACAAGCCGACGCCATCGTTGACAGTGTTTATGTGCTGATGGGGCGACTGGTTCATCTAGGGGCGACCGGATTGGAACAGCGGCTGGAGATCAGCTATCTAGTAGATCTATTGCTACAGGTGGCTAGCAACCGCGGTATCGACTTTGTTCCCTGCTGGGATGAAGTACACAGCAGCAATATGAGCAAGGTTTGTCGCACCGAACAGGAACTACAAGAGACCATTGCCCATTACGCCAAACAAGGGATCGTCATCAGTGGCAGTCGTAATGGTGATTACCTGATCGCCAAATGCGCCCAAGATGTGGTGATGGCGGGTAAAACCGTGCGGCGCGGCAAGGTGTTAAAATCTGTGTACTATCGCCCGGCAGATTTAGGGGCGCTGGTGAATTAGGCGTTGTTGCGGGTTACTGCTGAAATCCAGTTACCAACTGACGGGTCAATTCAGCCGCCGGAATCGCCCGGCAGCCACTGGCGTTCTGACCACACCATAACGGACTGAAATCGCTGCTACCTTGTTGCTCTGCGGCGCTGCGTAACGGCGCGATGGCACCTGTTGCCAGCGGAAAATCCGGGATGGTCGCAGTAGCCTGCTCCTGCATCAACCGATTTACTATGCCTCTGGCCGGTCGCCCACTAAACACCCGTGTAAGTGCGGTATGCGAGTTGCGTTGCGGATCCGCCAATGCCTGACGGTGCAACTGACTGATAGTCGTTTCTGGGCACAGTAGATAAGCCGTTCCCACTTGTACTGCAGATGCCCCCAGCGTCACCGCTGCCGCAATGCTCTTGGCATCAACAATTCCCCCCGCGGCAATCACCGGGACATTTAGCGCCGCCACCAATTGCGGTAATAAGGCAAAAGTGCCCAATTGAAGAGACAGATCATCATTGAGGAAGTGCCCGCGATGTCCACCGGCTTCCAGCCCTTGAGCGATGACAGCATCCACGCCCTGCGCCTGTAGCCACAGACCTTCGGCAACAGTGGTGGCACTGGCAATAACCTTGCTGCCCCAGGATTTCACCTGCTGCAATAATGACGGCTCGGGTAAACCAAAATGAAAACTGACCACTTCTGGCTGCAATGGTGCAATCGCCTCAGCCATCGCGGTATCAAATGGACGGCGTTCAGCAACCGCATTCACCGCAGTGACTGACAACTCCTGATAGTATGGTTGCAACCGCTGCTGCCACTGCTGCAACTTTTGTGGTTGCGCAATGGGAGGCGTATGGCAAAAGAAATTGAGATTGATGGGAGCCTTGGTTTGCTGGCGGAACTGCGCCACGGCTTGCTGGATCTGCGTTGCGTTTAACATGGCACAGGGCAAAGACCCCAAGGCACCGGCACTTGCCACCGCGAGCGCCAGTTCGATTCCTTGAGCACCGGCCATGGGCGCCTGAATTAGCGGCCACTTTACCCCTAATAACTGCATCCCTGCCTCCTGATTAACGGGCAATGTTCAATATCAGGCTGTCGGCATCTAGATAGCAACACCCAACAGATAATCCATACCTAACGCCAAAAACAGTGCCATTCCAGCCCAATTATTGTTGAGAAACGCTTGCAGACATGGCGCGCGTTCGCGGCCAAAAATCAGTCGCTGCTGATACAGACTGAAGCCGATAAATGCCAACAAACCGACGAGATACATCAAGCCACGGTCAGCGACAAAACCGGCGGTCATAAAACAGGTTAATGCTGCCAACTGAAATAACCCAATGATCTGCCGATCATATTTGCCAAACAGAATTGCCGTCGATTTAATGCCAACTTTCAGGTCATCATCACGATCTACCATGGCATACATGGTGTCGTAAGCAATAGTCCAGCACCAGTTAGCAGCAAACAGCCACCAGGCTTCGGCAGGTACTGCACCGGTCTGGGCGGCATATGCCATCGGGATAGACCAGCTCCAGACAACCCCCAGAAACATCTGCGGCATATTGGTAAAACGTTTGGTAAACGGATAGATGATAGTGAGTACCATGCCGATATAGGACAGTTTCACCACCAACGGATTGAGCATCAGTACCAAACAGAACGCCACCAGCCCCAGCACCACAAATAACAGCAGTGCTTCTTTAACGGTAACCTCGCCACTGGCCAGAGGCCGCAATTTAGTGCGTTCCACCCGGGTATCAAGGTGACGGTCGGCATAATCATTGATAATGCAGCCACAGGCGCGCATGATGAACACCCCAAAGATAAAGACCACCAGCACTTTTAAGTCAGGTAATCCACCCGCAGCCAGCCACAACGCCATCAAACATGGCCATAGCAGCAGAAATGTTCCGATTGGACGATCAATACGAGCAAGACGTGCATATGCGTCAAATTTTTCCCTAATATTCATGGGTCTGCTCTCTCCAATTACCTCAGCCCTGATACTACCGTTGTGCATTATGGCGCAGTCAGAATGTGATTTACACCACAAAATAAACTTTTTAACCGGGAATTACACCACCTGTAACTTAGCGTAGGCCACGACCAGCCACTTGCTGCCAAAATCATCAAAATTGACTTGCACCCTGGCCTGAGCGCCGCTGCCTTCGCTGTTGGTGACTGTGCCTTCACCAAACTTAGCATGCAGCACCCGTTGACCATGATGAAAACCGCTATCATTAAACGGCTGGCTACGACTGAAACGCGTATTCAATGCTGGGGTAGACACCTGTGCCTTTAACCGGACTTCCTGTACACACTGTGGCGGGATCTCTTTAATAAAACGCGATGGTCTGGCGTAATTCTCGCGACCATATATGCGCCGCGATTCAGCATAAGTAATATAGAGCTGCGCCATCGCACGAGTCATGCCGACATAACACAGTCGCCGCTCCTCTTCGAGACGATCGCCCTCTTCTAAGGTGAGTTGGCTGGGGAAAATGCCCTCTTCAACTCCCGCCATAAATACCACCGGGAACTCCAGACCTTTAGCCGAGTGCAGCGTCATTAACTGCACGGCGTCTGTATGCTCATCGGCCTGTCCTTCACCTGCTTCCAACGCTGCATGAGATAAAAAGGCGTTGAGTTCGCCCATGTCCATGAGTTCTTCCGGCACTTCAAATGTCCGTGCAGCAGTCACCAATTCTTCTAGGTTTTCTACCCGGCTTTGGGCCTTTTCACCTTTTTCCTGTTCATACATCGTCTTCAGGCCTGAAGTCTGGATCACGTGGTCGGTTTTGCGATACAGGGCCATCTCCTCAGTATCCTGCGCCAAGCCGACAATCAGATCCATAAAACTACGCACAGCGCTAGCGGCGCGACCACTCAGAATTTTCTGCTCCAGCAACTGCCCGGCAGCCTGCCACAAGGTCAGTTGGTGCTGGCGCGCGGTGCTGCGCATAATATCCAAGGTGCGATCACCAATGCCCCGGGCTGGCGTATTCACCACTCGCTCAAAAGCGGCATCATCATCATGGTTGGCCATCAAACGCAGATAGCCCATGGCATCTTTGATTTCCTGGCGTTCGAAGAAACGCAGACCACCATAGATACGATAAGCCAGCCCTTTATGCAGTAACGCTTCTTCCAGCACCCGCGACTGGGCGTTGGAGCGATAGAGTATGGCGCAATCGGCCAAATTGCCGCCTTTATCCTGCCAATCAGCAATACGACCAACAATAAAACGCGCTTCATCCAATTCATTAAACGCACAATAGACCGATATAGGCTCGCCTTCAGCATCTTCGGTCCACAAGTCTTTACCAAGACGTCCTGGATTATTGGCAATTAATTCATTGGCAGCTTTCAAAATATTGCCGGTAGAACGATAGTTCTGTTCCAGACGAATGGTTTCCGCCTGTGGAAAATCCTTGAGAAAACGATGTAGGTTTTCTACCTGCGCCCCACGCCAGCCATAAATCGACTGGTCGTCATCGCCGACAATCATCACATGACCCGTGTCGCCGGCCAGCAAACGGATCCAAGCGTATTGAATAGCGTTGGTGTCCTGAAACTCATCCACCAGAATATTGCGAAAACGCTCCTGATAATGCGCTAACAAATGCGGTTTATTGAGCCATAACTCGTGTGCTCGCAGCAGAATTTCAGCAAAGTCCACCAACCCCGCACGGTCGCAAGATTCTTGGTAGACGCGGTACAACTCCAGCAGCTTTTGCTCCAGCGGGAACGGCCCGGCATCAATGGTCGACGGTCTTAATCCCTCATCTTTTTTACCATTGATATAGCCTTGCACCATGCGCGGAGGGTACTGTTTTTCATCAAGATTTAGGCTTTTGATGATGCGTTTGATCAAGCGGTGCTGGTCTTCACTGTCAAGGATCTGGAAGTTCTGTGGCAGACCCGCCTCTTGCCAATGGGTACGTAACAATCGATGGGCCAAACCGTGGAAAGTACCAATCCACATGCGATTCATGTTGTGACCAATCAGCCGCTCGACACGCTCACGCATCTCGGTGGCAGCCTTATTGGTAAAGGTGACCGCCATAATCGAATAGGGGCTTTGGTTTTCTACCTGCATCAGCCAAGCAATGCGGTGGGTTAACACCCGCGTTTTGCCACTGCCAGCCCCCGCCAGCACCAGCATACTTGATTGCGATGCGGCCACCGCTTGGCGCTGCCGGTCATTCAGACCATCCAACAGGTATGAAACATCCATTAACCGTTCTCCCCTCAAAACGAGGGCGCATTATAGCAAAAAAGCCTAGCGAGGTTGACGAAGATTACAGACGCACTATGCCATAACAAACGATCAACTTAGGCTGAGCTTCACTCAATGACGAGACAATCTGGAGCAATTGCAGACTTCACTTGTCACAGGATTCACGGATTAGCGGGGCTATAAATGCCTGTGCTGCAACTGCGTTCAACACAAACCAAACAGCCGCGACAATTAGCGCGGCTGTTATCAATATTCAAACCCTACAGGATATTAACTGACGCCAGTAGAAGCCCCTTGTTCAGTGATACCACCTGATTTAGTACCGCTGGTATGGCGAACATCGTCGAGTTTATATGGCTGTGGCACGACCCAAGGCTGTTTTGCTTGCCGAAGTGAAACTTCCATCACCACGTTTTCTTCTGTTTGATGATTCATCCGAACACTACTTGTTTTATGTAATCAGAAAGGAAATTATACTAACTGCAACGGCGAGCAAACACTTAATTGACAAGCGATCTCGCTATAGCTAAAGGGCATTTTGGGCACACGCTGTCTACACTCAGCAAATGTACTTACCCCTTATGGAACATAAGGGTTTTGTTATACCGTCGCTAAACAACTGTTTGAGTATAGGCCGTCTGAGCTAATATTACCCAAGGCTGTCAATCATTTTATTAGGGAACGATAAATGACTGCTGCAACTATAGATGGTATCGCTTTGCGCCTCATGGAAGATAAAGACCTACCGTTAAGTTTCTATATTTATGTCACCACCCGTCTGGATGAAATGCGTCAATCCGGTTGGCAGGATGAGGCCATCCAGCACTTTCTTTATGCTCAAGCTCAAACGCAGCATCAGTATTACATGCAGCATTATCAGCAGACGAACTACTTTATTATTATTTACCAAGAACAAGATGTTGGCCGCCTGTATGTGGATGATGTCGGCCCAGAAATCCGCATTGTTGATATCGCGTTACTCCCAGAATACCGCAACCTAGGCATAGGCACAGCACTCATCCACAAGCTGCAAGCGCAGGGGAAACAACAACAACGCAATGTTTCGATTCACGTTGAACAACATAATCCAGCGCTGTCACTTTACCAACGGCTGGGGTTTAAGTTTGTCCGTGAGGTCAATGGGATCTATCACTTGATGCACTGGGATTGTTGTCAACCGCTAATAGCGCAGGGAGCATAAACGATGGTTCGGAGCAAATGGCTAAAACTGCCGTTAAGTTTTGATACTGACAAACTGCAGCACGAATTACATAAGTTAGCGCCGCATGAGTGGATTAATCATATGAACACTCAGGCATACGATAAACGCTGGTGCTGTGTGCCGCTCTATGCAGTCAATGGCGATCCGCTCTCGATCTATGCCTTTGACGATGATGCCCACTATTTGCCAACGCCCATTTTAGCGCGATGTAACTATTTTCAAGAGGTTATCGACACGTTTAAATGTGATAAAGCTGGCGTCCGTCTGATGTCACTGGCCGCAGGTGATCATATTCTGCCGCATAGCGATGGTTATAGTGATTATCAGTCTGGGCTGGTACGGCTCCATATTCCGATCCAAACTGACCCTCGGGTCATCTTTACCGTCGATGGTGAAACGATTCACTTTAGTATTGGCAATGTCTGGTATCTGAATGCCGTCTGCACGCATGGGGTAGAGAATCATTCAGCGCAAGATCGCATTCATCTGCTGATTGATTGCCGTCGCAATGATTGGATCGATGCGCTATTCCTGCAAGCAGGTTATCAAGCAGATACCCCGCCAATTTATGGTGATCCCACCATCAATGATGAAAATGTTCTCGCGATTATCGGTGCCCTGAAGCATCAGGGCGCCAATGCAGTAGCCGCGCAACTCCAGCAAATCTATCGCGCCCGCCAGCGATGAGCACCGTCAGCGTTAGAAATGTGCTCTTATCTGTTCCAGTGCCTGATACGGTTGGTGCAGCCATCGATGCAGTAACTGCTGTAATTCATCATTGAGTTGCGCCTGTTGCTGATACGGCTGGTAAGTCAGCGATGGGGCTTTTGCATCAAATTTAATGGCACCTTGTATCTGTTGTAACTGCGATGTGGTCAAAGCTAACTGGAAAAACGCTAAAATCTGCTCGGTTCTTTGGGTAATGTCATCATAATGTACACACAGTCCCTGATGATGATTGAAATAACGGTAAGCGAGCTTGAAAATTGCGGCTAGCACCCAGACTCGATACTCTTCAAAGCTTAAATTGGCCGGAGCGGCATCAAACGGTGCTCCTAGGAGTAAGCCCGGGATAATGTGCATTCCCGGTTGGCGCTGATGCGACAGCAAGATCGCTGCAGGTTCCCGGTACAGGAACAGTTTGGCGGCCTGCGGATAAGCGCGTGCGATTATTGGAAATTCTGCAATACTCCACGCATCCAGTTTAATAAATAGCCGCGTTTCATTCGCAAACCGCTGCTGGCCAAGCACCCGGATAACATTCTGTAGCCGCATTATTTTTTCAGTGTCATCAATACCTGTTTCGTAAGCAGAGGATCGCAGTGCCATATCAATAACTGGAGCCTCAGAGATCACAATATTCTCGGGCAATCGGGCTAACATCTGACTGAGCAGTGTCGAGCCACAGCGCGATGAATGAAAGATAAACCCCGTAGGTTCAATAACAGGGTTCAGCCTCTGGGCTATCTGTGCTAGCTGCTGCCAACTGCTATTTCTTGTTGCTGGTGGTGCTTGGCGTAAGGTCTGTTCAAAAAATGGCGCGGTAAACCGTTGGTCACCCAGAAATCGCCAGTCTATTACCGCCGACTCACAGCGGTAATAGACATCTTTGGGATACCAGCGGCACCAGTCCAATATAGTATTCCTTAGTTCCGTTGCGGAAATACCCCTTCCAATGCAATACAAAACGGCAGCGTCAGGTACGGTTGCAAATTATTGTGCCCAAATCCCTGACCTGCCGTTTGCAGCATTGCCGCAATCATTGCTGCTGGCGTATAGGGAGATTCTGAGATTCCAGAACACTAGGCACCAGAAATAAGCTGAGATCACCCAATACATCATTACGCATCTGCCGCTGTTTTTGTTGCAGATAACCTTTGCCTAATGGTG
Source organism: Shewanella fodinae (assembly GCF_014651955.1). Taxonomy (GTDB): domain Bacteria; phylum Pseudomonadota; class Gammaproteobacteria; order Enterobacterales; family Shewanellaceae; genus Shewanella; species Shewanella fodinae. Next base: position 75,163 of record NZ_BMXW01000017.1, read on the forward strand.
CAGAAAAGGTCATACCATAACTATCGAAGCCACCACCAATGGATGAAACATCAGAAACGCACGTTAAGGTAAGGATCTCTGGAGGGAAACTCGCGTCATATACCACAGTAAATTTTTGATTTAACTGTGATTTAAAATCTTTATGTGTCGGTAACATAAACAACATCCATGCCAATGGGTCACACATACTTTGCAATGACCGCAAAACCAATCCATTTCATGTTCATTAAGCCACAACCAATCACAGTCAACAGCCAAAAATGATTCCACAATCACTAGGCAACTAACCCAATGTTGTATCGGTAATGACCAAGAACATAATCAATTTAGACGCTGTTTGGAGGGTTGTCTATATTTCCTCCATCATGGAGTAAGACTTACATAGCTCTGGGCACCTGCCAGCCAATATTGGCTCGACCAAACCTGCAGTACATCACGCTAACGGCCCTAAAAACCTAAATAGCTGTTCCTAATTGCGCTTCACCCGAGGAATAGAGGTTATTCCGATAAGTCGACCCTCCGCGTCAGGGATGGCGCGGTGGAGCCCCATGGACGGGTTTATGCGTGTCGACGTTGGGAATGGCCNCAAGAAGGGCTCCAACGAACAAACGCGGATGTCGGCAAAACCCGGCATCCACAACTCAGGCCACTTACACCTTAGAACTGGCTATCAGTGTTCCCGCCATTTTGCGGCGCAGATAGGCAATCTGCTGCATGTGTGGCAGATCTTTGGGGCAGTTGTCCTGACAACCGAGCAAGGTCATGCAACCAAATACACCATCCTGAGTGCCAATCACATGATAGAAATCATCTGCCGTACGGGCATCGCGGCTATCCAGTTCAAAGCGAGCAATTTTCATCATGCCCACCGCGCCGACAAAGGTGTCGCGCATCTGCGCGGTGGCGCAGGCAGAAACACAGACACCGCACTCAACGCAGCGCTCCAGCTCATACAACTTGGCGGCTTCTTCCGGTTCCATCGGTTGTTCCAGATGGTGAATATCGGCTTGCTGCGCTTTAGGATGCAGCCATAGCTTCAAGCGCTCCGCCAACTCGCGCATGAATTTACCGGTATTAACCGACAAGTCGCCAATCAGTTCAAATCCCGGCAACGGCATCAAGGTGATCACCGCATCTGAGTATTTGGCGGTTAAGGTACGGCACGCCAGCGTAGGTAAGCCATTAATCACCATGGCGCAACTGCCACATATGCCAGCGCGGCAAACAAAATCAAACTGCAATGACGGGTCTTGTTCCGCCCGCAGCCGATTCAGCGCAATAAAAACCGTCATCCCTGGGGTTTCATCCAACTGGTAATCCACCATTTTGGGGGCATCGCCAGGCAATTGCGGATCGTAACGAAAGATCCTGAAAGTCAGACTACGGCTCATGATTTTTCTCCGCGGGCTAAAAGTTCATGTAAACGCTGATTTTGTGGCTGCAGATGCTCGGGTAACTCAAACGGCATCAGCGCCTGCTGTTTTTGTTGCCTAGACGCATCGTCGCCCAATTGCTGCAAGATCTCGGCGATTTGCTGCTGCCGTTTGGCGGTATCGGGGTGTGCAATCGCGTTATCGGCACCATATCCGCGGTAACCGGGCGGTAGCTCCATCTGCATCACATCCAGCGCTTCATAGCTAAGGCTGGGTTCCAGTGCATTGGCATCCGGCCAACTGGAGAGGGTGCGACAGAGCCAATCTTTATCGTTACGCTGCGGGTAATCTTCGCGGGCATGGGCGCCACGACTTTCAGTACGCGCTAAGGCACCACAGGCAACGGTGAGTGCGACCTTGAGCATACGCCGTACCCGCAGCGCTTCTGCGAGTTCAGGATTCGCGTGACGTTTTTTGCACTTGAGGTGAATATGCCGCGAGCGTTCCAGCAATGATTTCAGCTCATCCACGGCTTTTTGTAGTTCTGGCCCATTACGGAAGATGCCTACATAATCCATCATGGTGCGCTGCATTTGCAGTTTCAGCTCAAAGGCATCTTCGCCTTCGTTGGTAGCCAGTAGCGTGTCGATCTCCTGTTGCAGCTCGCTAGCAAACTGTTCCACCAACCGGGTGTCCAGCTGTAATTCTTCCTGTTCACAGAAATCTGCCACATAACTACCGATAATCATGCCACCAACCACGGTTTCTGCCAGTGAATTGCCCCCCAAGCGGTTAAAACCATGCATATCCCAGCAAGCGGCTTCCCCCACACTAAACAGCCCTTTGAGCTGTGGACTTTCACCACTGGGTTTAGTACGAATACCGCCCATGGAATAGTGCTGCGTTGGTCGCACCGGGATCCATGCATCGGCAGGATCGATACCGAGGAAATTCTCACAAATCTCTTTGACTTCACGCAGGTTGGTTTCAACATGCTTACGCCCGAGCAAAGTGATATCCAGCCACAGATGCGGGCCGTACGGGCTATCGACCCCAAAGCCTTTACGCATGTGTTCAGTCATACGGCGGGACACCACATCGCGTGAAGCCAGCTCTTTTTTCTCAGGCTCATAATCTGGCATAAAACGGTGACCATTTTTGTCGCGCAAAATACCGCCATCACCGCGACAACCTTCGGTGGTAAGAATGCCTACCGGTACAATTGCGGTGGGATGAAACTGCACCGCTTCCATATTGCCCAACGTGGCCACACCAGTTTCCAGTGCCAACGCCTGACCTATCCCTTCGCAAATAACCGCATTGGTAGAAACCTCATAAATACGGCCATAACCACCGGTGGCTATGGTAGTACATTTGGCGATATAAGCCCGCAGTTCCCCGGTGATCAGGCAACGAGCAATCACCCCATAACAGCGTTTGCCATCGTGAATGATTTTCAGCGCTTCTATGCGTTCATGCACCGGTACATCTAACGAGATGGCTTTGTTATCAACCGCATAAAGTAATGAATGGCCAGTGCCATCGGCGGTATAGCAGGTGCGCCATTTTTTGGTGCCGCCGAAATCGCGGGCGTTGATTAACCCATGTGCTGCTTGGGCTTCTTCCAGCGTTACCCGCTCGGCGTTCACGACCACCTGCCGCGGCCCCGCTGTCACCCGCGTCCAAGGTACGCCCCAGTTCGCCATCTGCCGCACCGCTTTGGGGGCACAATGAGCGAACATCCGGGCCACGATTTGGTCACAGCCCCAGTCAGAGCCTTTTACTGTGTCCTGAAAATGAATGTCTTCGTTATCGCCATCGCCTTTAACGGTATTGCCCAGACTCGCCTGCATGCCCCCTTGTGCGGCAGCCGAGTGTGAACGCTTTGGCGGAATTAACGACAGCACCAGCGTATCCAGTCCGCGCTGCTTGGCTTCAATCGCCACTCGCAACCCGGCCAGTCCAGCGCCCACCACCAGTGCATCGGTATAAATGAGTTTCACACTCTCTCCTTTCGGGATTATTGAAATCCCGAGCTCTACTTACTTTCAGACCCATTAGCACCTGCTAACTAGGGTACGGTTATTGCTGTTGGGAAAAACCTTCCTAGCCGCAATTAGTTGCAGCACTGCGGCATCGGTTATGTTGTCAAATCTTCAAGGAATAAACGGTGTTACCGGCGTCGTGAGACCACTACCAATCAACAGGTAAGCGGTAAGGCTGCACAGCCCCAACACCAGCAGATAACCGATTAGGATCTTCGCCAGTAGCCGCAATCCGTCACGATGGAAATTCACGCCCCATTTGAGTGCCAGCCGATAAAGCCCGAGCATGGCGTGGATCACTACCGCTGGTAGCAACAGGATATAAACCAGCCAGTAATTGTCGTGCCAGACGCGCGCCGCAGACAGATGTGGGCCGATTTCTGGGTTGGTAATCATGGTCACCAAGTGCATCGGTACCAGGAAAAACATCAAAAACCCAGTCACCATCTGCCAGAACCACAAGCGCGTATCCTGATGATTAATCAAAAGATTATGATTACGCAGTGCCTGCCACTGCCGCCGCTGTGCCGGGAAACGTCTGAGTGCAGTCGCCGCATGTACCATCACCACCAGCAACATGAACACTGAAAACGTCTGCGTCAGCAACGACGAGCCATGGCCGCTGCTAGTAAACCAACCGCCTTCCAGCACATTCGCCACGCGATAAAACGCCGCCTTGCCCAACAGGATAGAAGATTCAAAATGCAGGTGAGCCAGTAGAAACAGCCCTAAGATAAGGCCAGAGCCGCTCTGCAGTACGTCTGCAATTGCCGACCAGCGATGACTTTGTGGGTACCCAAGCCATCCCTCACCGATACGATATTTAGTTAACATAGTTATTAAAGTTATTTAAGGTCAGATCCGTGAGCGTACCAACATATCGCAACCCACCTACCTGCCAACTGTGATCAGTTGCTTTCGTGATCGTGTTCAATAATTCTGCGATATCAATCTGACATGCATCACAAATACGGATTATCACCACAGTGAATGGTAAGACCATTTAACCTATAATAATCAAACGCTTATTTGAATTTATCAGACAAAAACGTAAGCCAAATACGGATTTCAGGCATTTCTCAGGCAGGGGGTTGGAAAGTCACTTTCAGTTTACGCCTACACAACTTGCGTGATATCGGCTAGCAAGGCGGCAAGCCCTTGCCTTACAATACGCGGGTTTATTTCTAGCCAAAGAGAAGCCTTACATGCCCTGGATCCAGCTACGTATCCACAGCAACAGTGAACATGCTGAAGCACTGAGCGACCTGCTGATGGAACTCGGCAGTGTGTCAATTACCTTTGAAGATGGTAAAGATACCCCCATATTTGAACCCAAACTGGGTGAAACACCACTGTGGGCCGACACCGTTGTTGTTGCCTTGTTTGATGCCGGTACTGACCTCAATCCTGTCGTGGACGAGTTACGACAACTGCCGTTCCTGCAACAACAGTTCAACTACAAAATCGAGCAGATAGAGGATAAAGATTGGGTACGGGAATGGATGGATAACTTCCATCCCATCCAGTTTGGTCAACGGTTGTGGATCTGCCCCAGTTGGCGCGAGATCCCAGATCCTGACGCGGTTAATGTGATCCTTGACCCAGGGCTAGCTTTCGGCACCGGCACCCACCCTACCACCGCCTTGTGTCTGCAATGGCTCGACAGCCTAGAACTGCAAGATAAGGAAGTGATCGACTTTGGCTGTGGCTCCGGCATTCTCGCCGTTGCCGCCCTGAAACTCGGCGCTAAATCCGCTATTGGTATCGATATCGATTACCAGGCTATCGACGCCTCCCGTGACAATGCCACCCGCAATCAGGTCATCGACCGGCTTAGCCTGTACTTGCCGCAAGATCAGCCACAAGGCATTCAAGCCGATGTGCTAGTGGCCAACATTCTTGCCGGGCCACTGCGGGAACTGGCTCCACAAATTGCATCGCTGGTTAAGCCCGGAGGCAAGCTAGCGTTATCAGGTTTGCTGAATGAACAAGCCGAAGAGCTTCGCGAAATTTACAGCGAGTGGTTTACCATGGACGCCGCTGCTCACAAAGAAGACTGGAGCCGCTTGACAGGAGTACGCAAATCGCTGTAATAGGCCGCCAAGGCACGCCAGCACTGAATTCGAAGGTTCTAAAAGTCAAGAAAAAAAGTTTTGCTTTAGGTTATTTATTGACCTTTTCATGGCTAGCAAAAAGGCGTACTATGGCGCCCCTTTGAAGCGCTAGGTGAAACCGCGAAATGCAAATTGGCCCCTATCAACTGACAAACCAGCTGATCGTGGCACCAATGGCAGGTGTCACCGATCAAGCCTTCCGTAATCTCTGCCTCCGTTATGGTGCTGCCATGGCAGTGTCAGAGATGCTTTCGTCTAATCCTGAGTTATGGGATACGGACAAAAGTCGCCAGCGCATGAGCCATTCCGGCGAGGAAGGCTTACGCTCGGTACAAATTGCCGGGGCAGATCCCGATGACATGGCTTGGGCCGCCCGCTACAACGTAGAGCAAGGTGCCCAGATCATCGATATCAATATGGGCTGCCCAGCAAAAAAAGTGAATAAGAAGCTCGCGGGCTCAGCCTTGCTGCAATCACCAGAACTGGTGCAGCGCATCCTAGATGCGGTGGTAGCAGCAGTGGATGTACCTGTAACGCTGAAGATTCGCACGGGTTGGGACCCAGAACACAGGAATGGTGTTCAAATCGCCCGGATTGCTGAAGAGAGTGGCATTACTGCCTTAGCGGTACATGGCCGTACCAGGCAAGACCTGTTTAAAGGGGAAGCCGAGTACGACACCATCAAGGCAATCAAACAGAATGTCTCGATACCTGTTATCGCCAATGGGGATATTACCTCACCGGAAAAAGCCCGCTTTGTGCTGGACTACACCGGCGTGGATGCCTTGATGGTAGGCCGGGGCGCGCAGGGAAGACCGTGGATTTTTAAAGAGATCCAGCATTACCTGGACACCGGCAGTTTGCCGGCACCTGTAGACAATGCTGAAAAGCGTCAAGTGATGCTGGAGCATTTGTCCAAACTATATGATTTATATGGCGAATATAAAGGCATTCGCTTCGCCAGAAAGCATATAGGTTGGTATCTGAACCAGGAAGAACAGCGCCAATTTCGGGCTGAGTTTAATCAGCTAGAAAGCGCTGCCGAACAGTGTTCCATGGTGGAACACTATTTTGATGAATGTGTACTAGATAAATAAGAGCAGAAACGAATGTTTGATCAGACAACTCACACAGAAGCTCATCCGCTTACCGTAGGCAAAATTGAAACCGCAAACGGCACCATCAAGCCACAGCTGCTGCGCGACGCCGTAAAACGCGCTGTTAGCAACTTCTTCTCGCAGCTGGATGGTCAGGAAGCTCAAGAAGTATATGAAATGGTGCTTTGCGAAGTCGAAGCCCCTCTGCTTGATATCATTATGCAGCACACCCGTGGCAACCAGACTCGCGCCGCCAACATGCTGGGTATCAACCGCGGCACCCTGCGTAAGAAACTGAAAAAATACGGCATGAACTGATATTCAATCAGTAACTTACTGTATTAAAAGAAAAGGCCAGTCATTACGATTGGCCTTTTTGCTTTTAGTTACACACCGAGTTACACACCCCTCTAAATCAACTCGCTTTTTGCAACTTGCCTTTACTCCCTTTTGGTAGCAAGTTAGCCCTAGTTACACCTGTAACCGATGGACAAAAAACAAAAGGGAAATTGTATGAAAGCTTTTATCAGCATGATTGTTTTGCCAGCCTTATTGCTTGGATGTTTTGGCTCACCAAAATTCGATGCTACCAACGAGACAACCATTAAAGAGTCAGTGGCAAAAATTGCCGAATCACTGCCCGATACAGATAAAGCTGAATTCACAAAGGCAGTAATGTATTTTTCCATTGGTGGTTCAGATGGATTTAAGGCAATGATGGGGGCAGCCTTTACTGGCAAAAACACAGCTGAAGCAATGTTAAACGTTAACATCAAGGAAATTGACGGGCTAACAGGTAAAGAAATACTGCAGAAATACCGCACCCAACTTGAAGCTGAAAAAGCACGTCAGCAAAAAATTGAAGCTGAACAATCAGCGATACAGCAATTAAAGACTGAAGCCGAGCAACTCTTGAGCGCCAAAAGTTTTAAAGAGGCTTTGGCAAAGTATGATGCTATTAGCAAGTACGACTCTGGCGTTAACATAGCCATAGATGGAATTGAAAAGACTAATCAAGAAATGAAGCATGTCGTTGATATTTTAGAGTATCAGGACAAAATTCAATTAACTGAATTCACAGCAACTAGGATTGACACCTACAAAAACAAAGCTGTTCCCGCCGTCAGAATTGGGCTTAAGAATACTGGCGAAAAGTCTTTAGACAAAGTTCAAGTCACCGTCTATTTTCAAGACCATAATGGCAAAACCATTTTTGAAAAAGATTATCTCCCCGTACTCGTCAACAAATACACCACTGACAAAAAACCGCTCAAAGCTGGCTACGTTTATGAGATGGAAAAAGGTACTTATTACACGCTCGACTCACCCTTAACAGAGTGGGAAACGGGGAAAGCACAGCTGAAAATAACTGATCTCCAATTTTCAAATTAGCGGAATAGCAACACCCATAGCTTTAAGCTTTTTAATGAAGAAGACATTGTAAGCGCTCTCAGCCCTCACCAGCTTTTGATACTCTTGTGCAAATGAGCGCTGATGCTTACCTTTGGGTTTTATTGGAAAACTATCCTCAAATAGGCTTGGTTCGGCCTGTTTTCCCCATAGCTTACGCCTGCGCTTTCTAATCGTACGGGCAAGCCTATCCATCGGCGCTTCTGATTGGCAGGCATAATGTAGCCCTAAGCATTCCCTACACGCCCAGCCATTACTTGCAGCATAAAGATAAAGCCGCTTATTCGCGCAACAAGGGCAAATAAAGATTAGCCTAAATAACTGTTCCAAATAGTAGATCACAGGAAGGGAACTCAGTCCTGTTTGAGCGATCAGATCTATCGCCAAACAAACCCACCACTCGCCGAGGACTGAGAATGGCCATCTTAGCACCACTATG
>NZ_BMXW01000018.1 GCF_014651955.1 Shewanella fodinae
ACTAGAGTCCACTAAAGAGCCGTTCGAGACCAGGACGTAGATAGGCAGGGTGTGTAAGCGTTGTGAGGCGTTGAGCTAACCTGTACTAATGACTCGAGAGGCTTAACCATACAACCCAGATGGGTTTCTGGCACTACCTCCCAGGAGGTCGTGAATACCTTGAATGAATGGCAAGACTTGGTTGAAGTAAGAGAACCACTACTCATGAAAGCAGCTTTCCAAATTAACGAATTTGCTTGGTGACAATAGCATTGTGGTACCACCTGACTCCATCCCGAACTCAGAAGTGAAACACAATCGCGCCGATGGTAGTGTGGGGTCTCCCCATGTGAGAGTAGGTCATCGCCAAGCGCCTATTTAGCTTTTGCGTCTTCGCAAAAGCAATAGTTAAACATGTTTAGTCGCAGATAAGTGTAAGACGATTAAACCGCTGGTTTCTTGCTGATATGGCTCAGTCGGTAGAGCGCATCCTTGGTAAGGATGAGGTCCCCAGTTCGATTCTGGGTATCAGCACCAGATTAGCTGTCAATGACAGTAACAGGTTTCGCCTGGTGACAATAGCATTGTGGTACCACCTGATCCCATCCCGAACTCAGAAGTGAAACACAATCGCGCCGATGGTAGTGTGGGGTCTCCCCATGTGAGAGTAGGTCATCGCCAGGCACCAAATAAAACAAAGAGCCCTAGCTGATGCTGGGGCTTTTTGTTTTTAGTCGTATGTCTCACTGAGTTAAGTCGGAGTGCACGAATGGCGATTAGCCCTTGGCTATTTATTCAGCGCAACTCTTTAAGGATTTTGGTCAGTATGGGCATATTGGCATCGGGAAACTGATATTGGGGCAGTGCTGCAATATCTACCCAAGCAATTTGTTGACCTTCAATACCGGCCGCCTCACCGCTAAATCCGGTTACTGTCATGATATCCAGAAATACTTGTTTATCGGGGTAATCGTAGGAAAGCTGCATAAAGGGGGCGCATTGTGTCACGGTTAATCCCACTTCTTCCTGCAGTTCCCGATTAAGGGCGGTAGCTGTGTCTTCGCCCGCTTCAACTTTGCCACCGGGAAATTCCCATTTCCCGCCTTGATGCAGATGGCCGTGACGTTTAGCCAACAGAATTTGCTGGTCACGAATAATGACGCCTACAGCGACATGAACACGTTTATTAGCTGTCATAACTACACTAATTATTGGTTGGATCTTTGAAAAACTCGTCTTCATCATAGCCGAGTTCATCAAGTAATTGCGGGTCGATTTCCGATTTTACCGGAATGGCATATTTTTCAGACGCCCATTCGCCTAAGTCAATAAGTTTACAGCGCTCGCTGCAGAACGGTCTGAAAGTCGATGCTGTGGTCCATTCCACCGGTTTCTGACAGGTTGGGCATTTTACAACAGTTGGCATAAGTCACGCGCCTTGAGGTTGCGGAAAATCTACTGCGCCATGGTAATGATTTCAGCTGCAGGTCGCCAGCAGGAATTTTACTGTCTGCTGTGAATGCTTCTGTTGTTCGAACTGTACAAAATGGATCGCAAAGCGGTTTCTATGACCACTGATCGTTGGGTAACAGCCATCGTCAGCATTAAGTTTAACCCTGACTAACGATAAATTATTGGGGCTACTGTCATGATAAAAACCCGCGTGGGCAACCGCTTGCTGGTAGTCGCTGCTCATACGTGTGAGCTGTAGCAGTATACTGATGGGATGTAATAAGCAGTGAAAATGCTCCACCCATTGCTGGTATTCTTGCTGGCGCTCCGCCCACGGTTTTGCCAGCCAGAAATGCAACTGAGGCAGGTCGAAATTACAACACGCTGCGGTAAGGTTGAGTTTCTGACGCACTGCGGCAATAAAGCGATTTTGCTTAAGTTGTACCCCAGGACGATCTGGCTTTTGTAACTCATCTTTGGCAATCGCCAACTGTTCTAAAAAGAAAGTCTGCTGATGACTACTCATCTGCTGCTGGGCGGTGGAACCATCAAATTGTACTAATAGTTTGTCCACATCCTTCAGCAATTCATTGCGAAAATCACACCGTTCTGACAGTTCGCAGAGCGAAAAAAGCGGGAAGAAACAGCGATGCTGATGGTCTTCATGCAGATGAGTGTCAAGTTGGCGAGCAAGATGCTCCAGACGCAAATAATTGCGTACTTTCTCATTTAACGGTTGTTCAAATACAAGTTCATTCATGGGATTACTGGGCTTTTTCTGATTGCTTTAAATAGTTATTATGCAGAGCCAGAATCTGAGACTTCAGCGATTCAACATCTCCTTCGTTGTTAATCACATCATCGGCCTTGGCCAACCGTTGTTCGCGGCTGATTTGGCTGTCAATGATGTTAATAACTTGCGTTTTCGATACATGATCACGGTCAATAGTTCGCCAGATTTGTGTATCTTTACCAATATCTATCACTAAAGTGTGATTTACAAGACATTCGAGTCCATTTTCGAACAATAGTGGCACTACCATAATGGCATAAGGTGATGTTGCTGCCTGCGCCTGCGCTAGCATGCGTTGGCGGATCATCGGGTGCAGCAATTGATTGAGCCAGCGCCGCTCTTCGGCGGCAGAAAATACGGTTTCCCGCAATTTAGCGCGGTTAAGGGTGCCATCGGCATTTAACATCTCAGTGCCGAAGTGCTCAACTATCTGTTGTAGCCCTGCAGAACCTGGTGCCACCACCTCCCGTGCAATAACGTCCGCATCAATGATGGCCACGCCTAATTCGGCAAACAGGTTGGCAACAGTGGTTTTGCCGCTACCGATGCCACCGGTGAGACCTACAATATAATCGGACATTTACAGGCTCCGCAGGTACCAGGAAACAATAGTTGGCCCCCACAGCAGTGCGACCCAACCGGCAATCACAATATAGGGTCCAAATGGGATGGGGTTGTTGCGCTGCATACCTTTAAACAACATCAGCGACAGGCCGATAACTGCGCCGACTAACGATGACAGCAGAATAATCAATGGCAGCATTTGCCAGCCAAGCCAGGCACCAAACAACGCCAACAATTTAAAGTCACCGTAGCCCATGCCTTCCTTGCCCGTCAATAACTTAAATAGCCAGAACACTGACCAGAGGCTGAGATAACCGGCAATCGCCCCAATTACCGCATCGGTTAACGGCACAAACAGGCCCACGCTATTAACTGCCAAACCCAGCCACAGGAAGGGTAAGGTGAGCTGATCCGGCAGCAGCATTTCGTCAATGTCGATGCCAGCAAGGGCTATCAGCGCAAAGGTCAGTAGTGCCGATAAGGCGAATTGCCAAGTGGGACCAAAGTGCCAGGCGAGGCTGGCGACCAGTATCGCCGCCAGCAATTCAAACAGCGGATAACGGCCGGATATCGGTTGCTGGCACTCAGCACATTTGCCGCGTAGCCACAGCCAGCCAATGATAGGCAGGTTATGCCAAGGTTTGATGGCGGCATGGCATTTAGGGCAGGCAGAGCCGGGCACGATTAAGTTGAATTTGGCGGGCAGCTTATCAATGGGCTGCAGCAGCTTTTTATCTGTCAGTAACTTAAATGCTGCTGGTTGATATTCTTCAAGGTAGCTTTCACATTCTTGCTGCCATTCCCGTTTTAGCATTACTGGCAGACGGTAGATCACCACATTGATAAAACTGCCAATCACGGCGGCAAACACAAAGGCTAAGCCAGTAAACAGCCAGGGATGCTGGCTCATGATGGTGATAAACTCTGACATGATGCTAGGTTACTGTAATTTGATGAAAAATCTGAAAAGCCAGTATAACGAGTTATTAAGGGGCGACAAGTTTGCATGTAACACAACGCCGCCCCAGGCGCATTTATTAGCCGCCAACCACTTTGCCTAACTGGAAGATTGGCAGGTACATGCCAACGATAAGACTACCCACCAGCCCGCCAATCACTACCATCATAATGGGCTCTATCAGGCTGGATAAGCCATCTACCGCATCATCCACCTGCATCTCATAGATATTGGCAATCTTGTTGAGCATTTCATCTAATGAACCAGACTCTTCACCGATCATCACCATCTGGATCAACATATCAGGGAATAACTTGGTGGTGCGCATGGCCACATTCATCTGCATCCCCGCCATCACCTCGCTACGAACATTCAACAGCGCTTTGCGGTACACCGCATTGCCAGAGGCCCCTGAGGCCGATTCCAAGCCTTCAATCAAGGGCACCCCGGCGGCAAAGGTGGTGGCCAGTGTGCGGGCAAAACGTGCCATAGCCCCTTTATGCAGAATCTGACCAATCAAGGGGATTTTCAGCATCGTTTCATCAATTTTGTCGCGGAACTTTTGCGAGTTACGATGGGCTCTGACAAACAGCCAGATACTCCCGACGATTCCGACTAAAAAGAAGTACCAGGAACTCTGTAAGCCCCTAGAAATATGAATAATGATTTGTGTGAATGCCGGGAGTTCTGCCCCGAAACTTTTAAAAATCTCTTCAAATTGAGGTACTACAAATAACAAAAGTAATGCGGTAACCGCTATGGCCACGACAATCACCGCCGCCGGGTAAAACATCGCTTTCTTGATTTTGGATTTCAGCGCTTCCGATTTTTCTCTATAAGTGGCGATACGGTCAAACACCACATCCAGCGAACCGGAATGTTCCCCCGCTGCCACCAAGTCGACATACAGGTCGTCAAAATAAACCCGGTGTGGTCGCAACGCCTCCGATAGCGGAATACCGGACTGCACATCTGCCAAGATGGTACCAAGCAAGGTGCGCATCTTGGGTTTTTCATGGCCACGGCCCACCAGATCAATGGTGGTAACCAAGGGCACGCCAGCGGCTAACATGGTGGCTATCTGGCGGGTGACCACCGCGATATCCATCGGTTTTATCTTAACGTTTTCTTTGCTAAACAAACCGGCGGATTTTTTACTGACGGATTTAGCAATAATCCCCTGGTTTTTTAATTGATTTCTGATCTCAATGGCAGTGGCACCACGCAGTTCGCCGCTGGTTTTCTTGCCTTCGCGGTTGACTCCTTTCCACTGAAAGGTATAGATGGTGGGCGCTTTATTTGTTTGCTGCTTTTTGGCGGACTTCCGGGTAGCGGTTGCTGTAGCCATAAAAAAGTTTCCTTGGCGCCTGTGGATGTGTTGTTTTTATTCTAGTTCAGCGCTAACCCGTTAGTAACTGGTTACGCGGTTAACTTCGGCAATACTGGTGATGCCTTCTAGCACTTTTAATAAGCCGGACTGGCGTAAATCACGCATACCTTGCTCTTTTGCCATTCTGGCAATCTGCAACGAGTTGCCGCCTTCCATAATAATACGGGCAATTTCGTCGGACATCTTCATCACTTCGTAGATACCCACTCGGCCCTTGTAGCCGCCGGAGCAGTGCTCGCAGCCACAGGGCTTATACACGGTAAAGCCTTTGGCTATCTGTTCCTGGCTGAAACCTAGCTTTAACAGCTCATGCTCCGGGATATCTTCTGCTTGGCGACACTCGACACATAAACGCCGCGCCAGCCGCTGCGCAATAATCAGATTCACGGAGCTGGCGATGTTATAGCCGGGAACCCCCATATTGAGTAAGCGGGTAAGGGTTTCAGCGGCTGAATTGGTATGCAGTGTAGATAACACCAAGTGCCCGGTCTGCGCCGCTTTAATGGCGATTTCGGCGGTTTCCAGGTCACGGATTTCCCCCACCATGACCACATCTGGGTCCTGACGCAAAAAAGAGCGCAGTGCCGAGGCAAAAGTCAGCCCGGCTTTAATGTTGATATGAACCTGGTTGACCCCTTCCAGGTTAATTTCTACCGGGTCTTCGGCAGTGGAGATATTGCGCTCTTCAGTATTAAGAATATTGAGCCCGGTATAAAGCGATACGGTTTTACCGGAGCCGGTGGGGCCAGTGACCAGAATCATCCCTTGTGGCCGCGACAGCATCTCCAGATAGGCTTGTTTTTGATCCTCTTCATAGCCGAGTTTCTCAATCCCCAACTGGGCAGAGGAGGAATCGAGGATACGCATTACAATCTTTTCGCCCCAGAGGGTGGGCAGGGTGCTAACACGAAAATCGATGCTCTTGTTGCGCGATAGCTTCATCTTGATGCGGCCATCTTGCGGCACCCGCCGCTCGGCAATATCCAGTTTCGACATCACCTTTAAGCGGGCAGAGATCCTAGCGGCCAGATTAATCGGCGGTTCAGAAACCTCGTGTAAGATACCATCGATACGAAAACGGATGCGATAGCGCTTTTCGTATGGCTCAAAATGTAAGTCCGATGCGCCTTTGCGGATGGCATCGGTAAGAATCTTATTAAGATAGATAACAATTGGCGCGTCATCAGCCGCGTCCGTATCTTCATCCTGCTGACGGCTGTTATCGGTGACCTCAATCCCTGCCAGTGCTTCCTGATCTATGCCGCTAAGATCCAGCGCGCTGATGTCTTCTTCCAGCACCTTGTCGAGGGATTTGGCAAGTTTGTCCTCTTCCACCAGAATCGCTTCGGCATGTAAGCCAGCGCTGAACTGGAACTCTTCTAGGGCGGCAATATTGGTGGGGTCTGAGGTGGCAATATACAAACGGTTACCGCGTTTAAACAGCGGCAAACAACGATGTTTATCAATCAGTTTACGGTTTAAAAACTCTTCTGGAATGCTGGCAATATCAAATTCGGCTAAATCCAGCAGCGGCGTGCCGTATTCCTCATAACACAGCTCGGCAATAGTGCGGGCCGATAACAGTTTACTGGTCACCAAGGTGGTGACCAGCGACTGTTTATGCTTGCGGGATTGGGCGATGGCCTCCGCGAGTCTACTTTCATCCAGCAGACCCTTACGGATAAACAGCGTCGATAATCCTAAATGGAGACCAGTAGTGGGCATTATTAGTTATTGCAAACCTGCGCCTTTCTTACACAACACTGTTGAAGCTTCATCCGAGCCTGTCATGGTATATGTCACCCCACCATTAGCATCGAAAGCAGCCTCAAGGGAACACTTAGTGGTCACCCAATTAACTGTTGATGCAGTATCTTGTAAGGGGGTGACAGCGGGAGTAATCTGCTTATTCTTGGCCAATTCAGCAGCGAGTTGATTATCAGCTGGATCACATCCAATGCCTGTTTGGATACATGTCTGAATTTTTTGTGCGAAAGAAGATATCCCTTTCATTGCAGCGCTGCCTTCAGAAGTAGTCACATAATCGCGATAAGCAGGCAGCGCGATCGCGGCCAGAATCCCGATAATGGCCACCACGATCATCAACTCGATCAGGGTGAAGCCTTTAGTGTTGCGTTTCATACCTTTCATAGCTCTCTCCGTTAAATACCGATGCGACATCACAGTGGGTGTCTTACGGGCTCCGTTGGCATTGTGGCCGCTTAAATCAGCCGTTGTGAGTGGCACTATGGCTAACCGCTCAGGCTGACCGCTCACACTAGGCAACACGCCCAACAATTTAAGGTTTAGAGCTGTTAACTCTGGCCCTTTCCCTCGAAACACCGTACCCCATCCCCGTTGCTTAACCTCATGCCGATACTCGCGTACCGTTGTTACCGTCAATGACGAGACCTTTAATTAGTTTAGTCAAAGGGGGGCATTATTGCCGCACAACCCCTTTCACTACTAGGCGCTCGCTATACTGGACTACCTGCTGCTAATTTACCAGTAAACTCAGATTGATGAACATTGATTACTGAGCTTTGCTAGCGTGCTAACAGGTAACCTTTTGGCAAGTAACCGTTTTGGCTAAACACTGTGACTGCCTGCAACAGCAAAAATGTGTTGTTGAGTGTCACGTTGGCGACTAATTCTGCGCCGTTAAATAAGGGCTAAGTTACAGCCCCACCTTTTTGAAGAACTCCGGGAAGTTGTTTTATTAATGTTAAAATGCCTTAACACTAAAAACCGCCTGCAATTTACCGGAAGGATCTTCTTGCTTGGGCTGTAGGCCATAACGGCTGTTTCGCCACAGCTAAAAGTTAGTACATTGTGAAACGAATGAAAATGGCTAAATCAGATATTTTAGGGGTTTTTAATGAATTTTCTGTTGCTTGTGAGCCATGTTACAGCGTGGTAACTGCCGTTAATTTGGCAGTTACCTCAAGAGTGTCAAGGGTTGTTCAGGTGTCAAAAAAATATGTTTATAAAATGTTAAATTTGATGCTGTAAGGCTGACTACACCTGTGCTTTAAAGCGCATGGAGAGATCCAGGGCGCGGACATGCTTAGTCAGGGCACCGACAGAGATATAGTCCACGCCAGTGCTGGCGATGGTGGCGAGAGTTTCCAGGGTGACGTTGCCAGAGACTTCAAGCTTGGCGGCTTTACCGTGCTGTGCCATATGCTGCCGGTTCAGCGCCACCGCGGTCAGCATGTCACTGACATTGAAATTATCCAGCATGACAATATCCGCTTGGGCCTGCAGCGCCTGTTGCAGTTCCTCAAGGTTTTCCACCTCAACCTCTACGGGTTTATCTGGGTGTAATGCCCTGGCGTTGTGGATGGCTTTGGCAATGCCACCACAGGCCATGATG
The DNA here is from genome assembly GCF_014651955.1 of Shewanella fodinae. GTDB lineage: Bacteria > Pseudomonadota > Gammaproteobacteria > Enterobacterales > Shewanellaceae > Shewanella > Shewanella fodinae. Next base: position 8,513 of record NZ_BMXW01000018.1, read on the forward strand.
TGGTTTTCTTTAATTAAAAAGGCATCAAACAGGCCGATGCGGTGATTTTTGCCGCCACCACAGGTGACGGCATACTTTTGCGCAGTGCGCAGCCCTGGCAGGGTTTTACGGGTATCTAGCAACTGGCAGTGGCTGCCCGCCAGTTTGTCGCTGTAGATTTTGGTCAGTGAAGCGACACCAGAGAGCGTCTGGATAAAATTCATGGCAGTGCGCTCGCCAGTCAGCAAGGTTCTGGCGGGGCCTGACAAGTCGCAAAGTTTTTGATTGGGCAGCAGCAAGTCGCCATCGTCCACATGCCAGTGCAATACCACTTCACCGCCTAACTGTTTGAACACTTGCTCGGCCCAGGCTTTGCCGCAGAACACCCCTTCCTCGCGGGTGATAAGCACCGCTTCGCCATATTGTTGTGCGGGAATTAACTGGGCAGTGATGTCACCTTCGCTGGGGCTGAGATGGCCGAGGTCTTCATCAAGTGCTGCTTTGACACTGACGCGAATATCGTTTTCCAACATGGGAAATATCCTGCAAATGACTAACCGATAATGGCGACAAGCGTAGCATATTAAGGTCACGGATTTCAGCTAGTCGCGTTAACTGACAGCGCCTTACGCCTGACTCGCTGCCGTCGGCGCGCTGGTATATACTGCTGGCAACAGAATATAAGCTAACTTATTGATATGGGACAGATACAGGACATTCTCTTTGGATAAAGATTGGTTTGAGGGCTGGTATCGACCCGCCAGAAAAAGTCCATCACCGCACTATAATGCTCGGCCGCAGCGGGAAGTGAGTTTGTTGGTTATCCACAATATCAGCTTGCCAGCGGGGTGTTTTGGGCTGCCTTATATTGAGCAGTTATTTTTGGGCAAGCTGGACTGTGATGCTGATGCCAGTTTTGCTGATTTACAAGGGCTGGCGGTGTCGGCGCATTTTTTGATCCGCCGTGATGGTGAGCTGGTGCAGTTTGTCTCGTGCGATGACCGTGCTTGGCATGCGGGTGTTTCCAGCTTTGAGGGGCGGACGGGGTGTAATGATTTTGCTGTCGGCATTGAACTGGAAGGCACAGATACCTCGGGCTTTGCCGATGCGCAATATCAACAACTGCAGCAGCTTAGTCGCAGTTTGATGGCTTGTTATCCTAAGATTGTCAAAGAGCGCATTGTGGGCCACAGTGATATTGCTCCCGGGCGCAAGACAGATCCGGGGGAAGGGTTTGACTGGCAACGATATTTAACGGCACTCTAGCAGGTGTCAGCAGTTTTTTGGCTGTATTCACGCGCTCGATATGCCCCATATTCGCCTGACAGCAGATTGCTGATAGGCCGTGAGTGCTTCGCAAACGGATCTGGAGAGACACATGGCACTGTTTTCCCTGTTGGTCGCAATTATCATTGAGCGGCTTAAGTTGTTGCCTGACGTGCTGCAACTGGACAATGGCCTGCGCTGGTATCAGCGGCATTTTTTTACTAGCAATCTGCTGCAATCCTCTGGTGGCATGCTGTTGGCGCTGTTGTTTCCAGCGGTGTCGTTAGCGGTAGTGTTGTGGGTGATCCGTGACCAGTTTTTGGGGTTGCCGACACTGATCATCTGGGTAATTTTGGCCACGGTTTGTTTTTCGCATCAGCGCCAGCGGGCGGTGTTTAAACGCTATATGCAGGCCGCCTGTCGTGGTGACGTAGAGGCCTGTTTTCTGTATGCCCGTGAGCTGGATTGCACCGATTGCCTAGATGCGGTCAGTGAAAAGGAATTAGGCGCTCGGGTAGGGCAGATGGCTGCTTGGATCAACTACCGTTATTACGCCGCGGTGGCCCTGTTCCTGATAGTGTTTGGACCAGTTGGTGTGGTGTTTTACTGTACCGTACGATTCTTCGCAGAAGAGCGAAAACGGCAGGGGCTGCAGTGGCCGTTGCTACCTGGCCTGCTCTATGTACTGGATTGGCTGCCGGTAAGACTGGTCGCGTTAGGCTATGTGTTTAGCGGTCAGTTCTCGGCCAGTTTCGGGCGCTGGCGTGAATTGGCGCTGGATTGGCGCAGTCGGCCACGCAAAATTATCACTGACGTTGCAGTGGCTGCGGAGGAGATGCCAGAAGCAAGTGAGGCGCCCGTATGTGTGCGTTCCACCATTGCGCTGCTGACATTGAGTAAACGTAATTTTGTGTTGTTGTTGACGATATTGTCGTTGCTGACGATTTTTGGTTTGGTCAGGTGACCAGCATTCTCAGTGTTGGACAACCGCTCAATTGGGTGTGAAAGACAAAAAATCTTAGGCCGCGGCTATTAGACTTTTGGCTAGTGGTCGGAGCCCAAACCCTTGTTATTTAGGGTATGCTCACATATTGTGGGTTTAGTTGACACAGATCACTGTCTGGACATTGAAAATGTGATTTGTTAAAGTGCGCTCACCCGGACGAATTGGTAAGACCAATTTACAAAATGGAGCTGAGCGCCATCATGGCTTATAGCAAAATCAGTCAGCCAAAAATATCTGACGTTATCATGAATCAACTGGAGCAGATGATTCTTGAAGGCAGCTTGAAGCCTGGTCAAAAACTCCCTCCAGAACGTGAACTGGCGTTGCAGTTCGAAGTATCTCGTCCATCCCTCAGAGAAGCTATTCAGAAGCTTGAAGCCAAAGGCTTGTTGTTACGCCGTCAAGGCGGTGGCACTTATGTCAAACAACAGTTGTGGCAGAGCATGGCCGATCCCATTGTGGAGCTAATGCAGAATGACCGTGAAAGCCAGTATGACTTGCTGGAGTTCCGTCATGCCACTGAGGGCATGATGGCCTACTTTGCCGCGTTGCGTGGCACTGATACCGACATGCAGAACTTGCAAGACTGTATCATGCGAGTAGAAAAATCAACCGGGATAATCGAGCAGGCGAGTGCCATCGTCGATTTTTACCGGACCGTAGCGGAAGCCTCGCATAACATGGCGATGCTGCATCTGGTACTGAGTTTAACTTCTGTGCTGCATAAAAATGTGGCCGAAAACCTTGAGCTTCTGAGCCGACGCGAAGAAGCCACCCATAAGGCTAACGAGCACCGGCGGGCCTTGCTTGCCGCTATCGTTCGTCGCGATCCTGAAGCCGCACGTGAAGCATCCAACGACCACTTGAGCTATATAGAGGAAGTCATGCTGTCGGTAAGGGAAGAAGACAGTCGGTTGCAGCGCAGCCTACGCCGTATGAAAAGCGGTGTGTAGTCTAGGCGTTTTGGGCGCCGTGGACACCGTAATCATTACTTTTTTTATCATGTATAGATAAGGACAGTGTCATGTCTGAAAATATGCTACAAGACTTGGATCCATTAGAGACTCAGGAGTGGCTGGATGCCCTGCAAGCCGTGTTGGAGCAGGAAGGTCCGGAGCGGGCACATTTCCTGCTGGAGAAGCTGATCGAGAAGGCGCGGCGTAACGGCACATATTTGCCGTACTCTGCCACTACCGCCTATGTAAACACCATTCCCGCAGGCCAAGAACCGCAAATGCCAGGCGATCAGGGACTGGAACGTCGTATCCGTGCCATCGTTCGCTGGAACGCGCTGGCGATGGTGATTCATGGTTCAAAAAAGGATCTGGAGCTTGGTGGTCATATTTCCAGCTTTGCGTCCAGTGCCACTATCTATGATGTGTGCTTTAACCATTTCTTCCGCGCCCCGAATGATAAGGATGGCGGCGACTTGGTGTATTTCCAGGGACACATTGCACCGGGGATCTACTCACGCTCCTTCCTTGAAGGCCGTCTGACCGAAGAACAACTGGCGAACTTCCGTCAGGAAGTGGATGGCAAAGGTTTGTCTTCTTACCCGCACCCGAAACTGATGCCTAACTACTGGCAGTTCCCAACCGTTTCGATGGGCTTGGGGCCGATCCAGGCAATTTATCAGGCGCGGTTCCTTAAGTACTTAACCGATCGCGGCATTAAAGATTGTTCCGAACAAACCGTATATTGCTTCCTTGGCGATGGGGAAGTGGACGAGCCGGAAGCCTTGGGGGCTATCGGCCTGGCTGCCCGCGAGGAACTGGACAATCTGGTGTTTATTATCAACTGTAACCTGCAGCGTCTGGACGGTCCTGTGCGTGGTAACGGCAAGATTATCCAAGAACTGGAAGGTGAGTTCCGCGGCGCAGGCTGGGAAGTGGTCAAGGTGATCTGGGGGCGCTACTGGGATCCGTTGTTAGCCCGTGATACCAGCGGCAAACTGCTGCAGTTGATGGAAGAAACCGTCGATGGTGAATACCAGAACTGTAAAGCCAAAGGTGGCGCCTGGACTCGTGAGCATTTCTTCGGCAAATATCCAGAAACGGCCGAAATGGTGGCCAATATGTCAGACGATGACATCTGGCGTTTGAACCGTGGCGGTCACGATCCGGTGAAAATCTACGCGGCATTGCAGCATGCCAAAAACACCAAAGGCCGCCCAACGGTGATCCTTGCTAAAACCGTTAAAGGTTACGGGCTAGGTGATGCCGGAGAAGGTAAAAACATTGCGCATAACGTGAAGAAGATGGACGTAGAGTCTATCCGTTACTTCCGCGACCGTTTCAATATCCCCATCCCCGATGACAAACTGGATGAAGTACCTTTCTATCATCCAGGGCCAGATTCTGAAGAAGTGAAATATCTTAAGGCTCGTCGTGAGGCTTTGGGTGGCTATCTGCCATCTCGTCGCCAGAAATTTAGTGAAGAGCTGGATATTCCGTCCCTGAAGATTTTTGACGCCGTTCTTGGCGGTTCCAACGGCCGTGAAATCTCCACCACTATGGCGTTTGTGCGGGTGTTGACAGCACTGCTGAAAGATAAAGGCATTGGCAAGAGCATTGTGCCGATCATTCCCGACGAAGCCCGTACCTTCGGTATGGAAGGTCTGTTCCGCCAAGTCGGTATTTATGCTCATGAAGGGCAGAAATACGTGCCACAGGATAAAGATCAGGTGGCCTATTACCGTGAAGACAAATCCGGTCAAGTATTGCAGGAAGGGATCAACGAACTCGGTGCCATGGCATCTTGGGTATCTGCGGCAACTAGCTACTCCGTAAACGACACCCCAATGATCCCGTTCTATATTTACTACTCCATGTTTGGTTTCCAGCGTATTGGCGATCTGGCATGGGCGGCTGGTGATTTGCGGGCCCGTGGTTTCTTGGTGGGCGGGACTTCTGGCCGCACCACGTTGAATGGTGAAGGCCTGCAGCATCAGGATGGTCACAGCCATATACTGGCGAACACCATTCCAAGCTGTATCAGCTATGACCCGACATACGGTTATGAAATTGCGGTTATCGTGCAGGATGGTATCCGCCGCATGTACGGTGAAAATCAGGAAGATATCTTCTACTACTTGACCACCATGAACGAAAACTACGTACAGCCAGAAATGCCTGCTGGCGTAGAAGATGGGATTGTCAAAGGTATCTATAAACTGGAAAGCGTCGCCGGCTCTGGCAAAGGCAAAGTACAGCTGATGGGCTGCGGCACTATTCTGGAACAGGTGCGTAAAGCTGCCCAGGCACTGGCGAAAGATTATGGCGTCAGTGCGGATGTGTTCAGTGTGACCAGCTTTAACGAACTGGCGCGTGATGGTCAGGATTGCGAACGCTGGAATATGCTGCATCCAACTGAAACACCGAAAGTGCCATACGTTGCTACCGTGCTTGGCAAAGATGCTCCGGCAATTGCCGCCAGCGATTACATGAAACTTTATGGCGAACAGTTACGCGCCTACGTGCCAACAGATTACAAGGTGCTGGGTACCGATGGTTTTGGTCGCAGCGATAGCCGCGCCAACCTGCGTCATCACTTTGAAGTCGATGCTACTTACATTGTGATTGCCGCACTGAAATCCTTGGTAGATCGCGGTGAATTACCAGTCGATGTGCTGACGAAAGCCATTGCCGAGTACGGTATTGACGCCGACAAGATCAATCCACTGTTCGCGTAAGAGGGATACAGAATGGCAGATTTAAAAGAAGTACTGGTACCCGATATCGGCGGTGATGAGGTGCAGGTGATTGAGATCTGCGCCAGTGTAGGCGATAGCCTCGCGGCTGAAGATGCCATCATTACGGTCGAAAGTGATAAGGCCACTATGGATATCCCGGCACCATTTGCCGGGGTTCTGAAAGAACTGAAAGTGGCGGTCGGTGACAAGGTGTCTGAAGGTACGCTGATTGCGTTGTTGGCCGCAGAAGGGGAAGCCGCCGCACCACAGGCAGCCAAAACTGAAGCTCCAAAAGCGCCAGCACCTAAAACCGAAGCGCCTAAAACCGATGAGTCAACAGCCAAACCTGCCACAACGGCGGCGCCAGTTGCCAATGCCGCTGCTAGCGGCAGTCAGGTGATTGAAGTGACTGTGCCTGATATTGGTGATGCCAAAGATGTGGATGTGATTGAAGTGCTGGTGCAAGAAGGCGACCATATTGACGCCGATGCTGGCCTGATCACACTGGAAACTGACAAAGCCACTATGGATGTACCCGCTCCCCAGGCTGGGGTGGTGAAGTCGCTCAAAATCAAGGTGGGTGATAAGGTTTCTGAAGGCTCATTGATCCTGTTGTTGGAAGTTGCTGGTGCTGCTGCAGCCCAACCTGCAGCAACAACTGTTGCAGCCACGCCATCAGCCCCTGCCGCAGCCACACCGGCCGTGGCATCGGTGCAGGAGATTAAAGTGCCGGATATCGGCGGCTCTACCGATGTCGATGTGATTGAACTGTTGGTCGCTGTTGGTGATGAAATTAGCGTGGACCAGGGCTTGATTACCCTCGAAAGCGATAAAGCCACGATGGAAGTGCCGGCACCGGTTGCTGGTAAAGTCACTGAACTTATCGTGAAAGTCGGTGATAAAGTCTCTGAAGGCAGTGTGATTGCCAAGGTGGAAGTGAAAGGCGCGGCTGTCGCAGTATCGGCGCCAGCACCGCAGGCCGACGCTCCCGTTGCCGAACCCGCTGCCGCCGCGCAGCCGAATCGTCCGCCCGTGCCTTATCACCCCAGTGCTGGTGTGCAGCCAACTACCGGTGTGGTGTTTGCGTCGCCGTCCGTGCGCCGTCTGGCCCGGGAGTTCGGTGTTGACTTATCGCAGGTGAAAGGCTCTGGTCGCAAAGGCCGGATCCAGAAAGAAGATGTACAAGCCTACGTGCGTTATGAATTGTCACGGCCAAAAGCCTCTGCTGCCACAGCCGTGGGCGGTAACGGCTTGCAAGTGATTGATGCACCTAAAGTGGATTTCAGCAAGTTTGGTGACGTGGTGGAAGTGCCACTGACGCGCATTCAAAAAATCTCCGGCCCTAATCTGCATCGTAACTGGGTGACGATTCCGCATGTGACGCAATTTGACGAAGCGGATATCACTGAACTGGAAAACTTCCGTAAACAGCAAAATGAACTGGCTGCCAAGAAAAAGCAGAATATCAAGTTCACACCGCTGGTATTTATGATGAAGGCCGTGGCAAAAACCTTGCAGGATTTCCCGACTTTTAACTCTAGCCTGAGTCCGGATGGTGAATCACTGATCCAGAAACAGTATTACCACATAGGGGTAGCGGTTGATACGCCTAATGGTCTGGTGGTGCCTGTATTCCGTGATGTGGACAAAAAAGGCATTGTGGAATTGAGTCAGGAACTGGCGGAGATCTCTGCCAAAGCCCGTGATGGCAAGTTAAAAGCGGCGGATATGCAGGGCAGCTGTTTCACTATCTCCAGTTTAGGCGGCATTGGCGGTACGGCATTTACGCCAATCGTTAATTACCCGGATGTGGCAATCCTCGGCGTGTCTAAGTCTGAGTTCAAGCCCAAATGGAACGGTAAGGAATTTGTGCCACGACTGATGTGCCCGCTGTCACTGTCCTATGACCACCGGGTGATTGATGGTGCATTGGCCGCTCGATTTAGCGTGACGCTGTCTAGCTATCTGTCTGACATTCGGACCTTAATTATGTAATCACTGAGGCTGACCGTTCGGGTCAGCCTTATGTTTTATTGTGATCACGGTCATGTAAAGGTTAAAATGCAGCCACTTTCAAGACGCTGTAGTGGCTGAAGGCTCCAAGGTTGGGCTGGCCGTCCCGACGGACTGAAACAAATCAGAGGAAAAAATGAGTAACGAAATCAAAACACAGGTTGTGGTATTAGGTGCCGGCCCCGCAGGCTATTCAGCCGCTTTCCGTGCAGCGGATCTGGGTCTGGAAACAGTGATTGTTGAACGTTACAGCACTCTTGGCGGTGTGTGCCTGAATGTGGGTTGTATCCCTTCTAAAGCCTTGCTGCATGTGGCAAAAGTGATCGAAGAAGCCAAACACATGGCGGTTAACGGTGTCACTTTTGGTGAACCACAGCTCGACCTTGATAAGCTGCGTGCATTCAAAGACAAAGTAATTGGCCAGCTAACAGGCGGTCTGGGCGGTATGTCGAAAATGCGTAAAGTAAAGGTCGTAAATGGGTTCGGTAAATTTACCGGCCCTAACAGCCTCGAAGTGACCGCAGAAGATGGCAGTAAGACTACCGTGAATTTTGATAATGCCATTATTGCTGCCGGTAGCCGTCCGATCCAATTGCCTTTTATTCCCCATGAAGATCCGCGCATTTGGGACTCTACTGACGCGCTGGCGTTGAAAGAAGTGCCCGGTAAATTGCTGGTGATGGGCGGTGGGATTATCGGTCTGGAAATGGGTACCGTGTACTCGGCGCTGGGCAGTGATATTGAAGTGGTGGAAATGTTTGATCAGGTCATTCCTGCTGCTGACAAAGACATTGTGAAGAACTTCACCAAGCAGATCAGTAAGAAGTTCAAGCTGATGCTGGAAACCAAGGTGACAGCCGTTGAAGCCAAGAAAGATGGCATTTACGTCACCATGGAAGGTAAATCTGCGCCAGCAGAGCCAGTGCGTTATGACGCGGTGCTGGTGGCGATTGGCCGTACCCCTAACGGTAAGCTGATCGATGCTGACAAAGCGGGCGTGAAGATCGATGAACGTGGTTTTATCAACGTTGACAAGCAGATGCGTACCAATGTGCCACATATCTTCGCTGTGGGTGACATCGTTGGTCAGCCGATGTTGGCGCACAAAGGGGTGCATGAAGGGCACGTGGCAGCAGAAGTTATCTCTGGTCTGAAACACTTCTTTGACCCGAAAGTGATCCCATCTATCGCCTACACCGATCCAGAAGTGGCTTGGGTTGGTTTGACTGAAAAACAGGCGAAAGAGCAAGGGATTGCCTACGAAACGGCAGTATTCCCTTGGGCCGCCAGTGGCCGTGCGATTGCCTCCGAAGCCAGCGACGGTATGACTAAGTTGATTTTCGATAAAGAAACTCACCGTATCATTGGTGGCGCGCTGGTGGGGGTTAATGCGGGTGAACTGCTGGGCGAAATCGGTTTGGCGGTGGAGATGGGCTGTGACGCGGAAGATATCGCGCTGACTATCCATGCGCACCCAACATTGCATGAATCGGTAGGATTGGCGGCAGAAATGTACGAAGGTTCTATCACTGATTTGCCAAATCCTAAGGCGACAAAGAAGAAGTAATGAGTATAGCGGTTGCTGCTGTTTGAAATTAAGAGCCCGGCAAAAAGCCGGGCTCTTATCTATCGGCATTTAGCAAAAAAGTATCCGCTGCATTTGTAAATAAAATGTATTTATATGGTATTGTTGCAATCCTCGCTTGATCTTTATCAGTACTTCCGCAGCTGTCTGGAATGAACAAACAAGCTTTAACAATAGTGGTGTGCCTGTGTAGTTGGTTGCTGTTGAGCGCCTTCGCCACCGCCAGTGAGTTGGTACAACGAGTGTTCACTGCCAGAGACGGTCTGGGGAACTCGGCTATCCATGATATGGCCACCGATGACTATGGTTTTGTCTGGTTGGCAACTGAGGAAGGACTGTACCGCGTTAGTAACAATGTGGTTCGACGGGTGGACAACGAGGAGACTCAATCCCGTCTGGATGAAGAATTCTTTGTCTCGGTGACTAAGCTGGATCACCAGCATCTGCTAGCAGTGACTGAGCATAATGCCTACCTTTATGACATCAGCGAAAACGCTTTCCATCGCTTTGGTAGCCCACAGTTATTTCCTGAGTTTGACAGTGGCTCGCTGACGGCCACTGCTGTACTGCCTGATGGCAATCTGTTGTTGCTTTCGGCTGAGGGCAAGCTCTGGCGGTTGTCCCGTGACGCGTCCCACTTGCAAGCGTTATTCATGTTACCTGACAGTGATGATGGTAGCTGGAATCGTCTGTTGTTGCTAAAGGATGGCCGCTTATTGTTGGGCAGTGTTCACCATTTAGCACTCTATGACCAACAAGGGCAAGTCATACAAGACGAGTTGTGGAACGCCAATTCTGGCAGCTATTACAGTTTGTATCAGGACAGTCATCAGCGCGTGTGGATTTCCGGACAGGACGGCTTATACCGACTCAATCTGGATTCGCTGCACCTATCGGTAGTACCACAGATCCCATTTTTGTGTCGTATGGTGTCTGAAGACAGCAATGGCAATCTGTGGGTGGTGATCCGTGGTGGCTTGTTGAAATATTACCCGCAGGAACAGCGTATCGTTTCCTACAAAGATCAGCTAAAACAACGGGCGGGGATCGACAGCCCCAACAAAATACTGATTGATAGCCACGGATTGTTGTGGGTGTCCGGGACGGGTAACCCTCTAGCAATCCTTGCCGAAAAGCCGGCCTTTTTGCTGGATAGCATCACTAATAATGCGGCAGTGGACATAGATACCGTTTGGTCTGTTGCGGCCGATAAACAGTATTTATGGCTTGGCAGTAACGGTGGGATATTCCGTATCAATCTACAGACTAAGGCCGCTGACAGATTTGTGCTTGAAGGGCTCGAACCCAGCGACAGCATCTACCACATTGATGCTATTAGCCCTGAACAGTGGTTGCTGTCCACTACCAACGGTTTGTTTGTGTTTGATAAAGAAGCCAAACGAGGTCATCGTTTGTTTACGTCTGAGCAACCCGATGGCGCCTTGAACCACAAGACTATTTTTAATGTGCTCCATGAAGGCGCGCAGTGGTGGTTTGCCACTAATCATGGACTATATCACTGGGTGCAGGGGGAGAATGTGGAACCGGTGCCTCTGCCAGATATTGCCACTACGCAGAAGCGCCTCATCGTATTTGGCCTCTACCGCGATAAGCAACACCGTTTGTGGGTCGGCGGTAATAAATTCCTGGGTTATTTCAATGCAGACGGTGGCTTTCAACAGGTGGAGGGGCACGATAATGACGTCCTGAAAACCACTATGGTGAATCAGATCCTGCAGATAGATGATGAGCATTTCTGGATTGGCACCCGCAGCAAGGGAATGTTGGAATTCAACCTCAACACGTCAGAAATTCGCAGCCTTGATCAGGCTTGGCAAGTGGACTGTGATGGGGTGTATTTCGTTACCGATACCCAGGATTTCCGCATAGTGGGTTGCCCGAAAAAAATTATCCGACAGCAAAAACAAAGTGGAGAACTGCTGGTGATAGGCGCTACGGATGGTTTGATAGCGCAGGAACTCAACGAGGGAGCGTTCTATTATGACGCTTCTCGCGGTCTGTATGTCGGTACCCCGGAAGGGGTGATGTTGCTTGATGTGCCCAGTATGAAAAACCGCATAGCGGATGTCGGCGTGGTCATGGAGTCAGTATCGGTTTATTACGATAACCGCACCCAGGTGAGCATAGTGCCACATCCAAGCATGCAGATTGCACCGGGGGCCAAGCTTATCAGTTTTCAATTATCCAACAGTAACTTCCTCGGCGAGGCCGCCACCAGTATCAAGTACCGATTAAGTGAACCGGGCCATCACCAACTTGGCAACTACGTGCTGCTGGAAAACCAGTCGCAAATCAATTTGGCTGGTTTGGACGGTGGTGACTACAAGCTGGAAGTTCTCGGGCGGATTAACGGCGTTTGGAATGATACACCGGTCGTGTTCCCGTTTGAGGTGCAGATCCATTGGTGGGAAACCCGTTGGTTCAAGGCGTTGTGGCTGCTGTCATTACTGGCAGCGTTGAGTGGCGTTATTATCTATCGCCACCGACAAGTATCACGTTTTCGTCAAGTAAACCAAGCACTTAAAGAGAGTGATGAGCGGTTGCGGCAGTCGTTGCGTGGCAGTGATTCTGACCTGTGGGAGTGGCATCGGCAAGATAACAGCTTTTACCTCGATAATCACGGCAATGTGCTTGGTATGGATAGTGAGCAGCTCACTATCCGTTTTGGTGGTTTTCCTATACACCCGGACGATCGCCCGCGGGTGGAACAGCAGTGGCAGCAATTGCTCGAGGGCAAGGCCGATAGCTTTGATGCGGAATATCGTTACCTGCGGCAAAATGGCCGCTGGGGCTGGATTAAAGTCAGAGGACGGCCGATAAGTTGGGAACCGGATACCGGTGCAGTGCTGAAAGTGGCTGGTATTTATAGCGAAGTGTCAACGGCAAAACGTCTGGAGAGTGAAGTCAGCCTGCTGGCAAGAGCGTTTGAAAATACCTCTGAAGGGGTGCTGATCCTTGATGCTAATGAGTTCATCGAGGTGGCAAACCATGCCGCAGAAAAGCTGGTAGGGATCAGCCGTCAGGAGATGGCGGGGAAGAAAATTGGCGAGGTGATGTCCTCTGGTGACTCGCTGCCCGCCACCGTTGCGCCGCTACTGCAGCAAAGTAGCTCCTGGACTGGCGAGCGCGAGTTGAAGAGCCGCAATCGCAATAGTTTCCCAGTTTGGCTGAATGTCTCGTCAATGACGGATAGTTTTCAGCAAATTAGACATTATGTTATTGTTTTCTCTGATATTACAGATAGAAAGCAGTCAGAGGCCGAGCTGCGTAAACTGGCCAACTATGATGTGCTAACCGGATTACCCAATCGCAGCCTATTTGCCAATCGCCTAGAGCAAGCCATTGCCCGTGCCAGCAAGGACAACAGCAAATTAGCGCTGTTGTTTCTCGATCTCGACCGCTTTAAGCAAGTGAATGACTACTATGGGCACAGTATGGGCGATGCCTTGCTGGTGGAAGCCTCCAACCGTCTGCAATCTGTGTTGGATGACGGGCAAATTCTTTGCCGTTTCGGTGGTGATGAATTCGTGATCTTGGTCAATACCGGCGACGTTGACCTGATTAATCGCCTGTGTGAGGCATTGTTATCACAGATTGCCAGACCTTTCAGGCTGTATGGCCGAGAGTTTTTTGTCTCCACCAGTATTGGCATCAGTATCTGGCCAGATGATACCGAGCAACCCGAAAATCTCATCAAAAACGCTGATCAGGCGATGTATCACGCCAAAGATCAAGGCCGTGGTAATTTCCAGTATTATTCCCGAGAGCGTAACGCCGAAGCGCTATATCACATGCGTTTGGAAGGTGATTTACGCCGTGCCATTGAAAACAACGAATTTGAACTCTGGTATCAGGGGCAGTTTGATGTTTTGCAAGGCGATAAGTGTATTGGTGCCGAAGCGTTATTACGTTGGTGCCATCCACAGGATGGTTTTATCCCGCCTGATATCTTCATCAAGGTGGCAGAAAGTTGCGGTTTGATTATTGATATTGATCGCTGGGTAATGCAGCGGGCGTGTACGGATGGCGCGCGTTTGTGCCAGCAGTTGAAACACCAGAATTTCAGTATCTCCATCAATGTCAGCGCCGTACATTTCCGGCAACCAGACTTTGTCGATTTTGTGTTGCAGACGCTGCGGCAGACCGGAATGCCGCCACAGCGCTTGACGCTGGAAATTACCGAAGGGGTGCTGATGAAGGAGCTGCAAATTGCGCAGCAGCATTTACAGCAACTACGGCAACACCACATTGAGGTAGCCATTGATGACTTCGGTACTGGATATTCCTCTTTGGCCTATCTGCGAAATTTCCAGGTAAATGCCTTGAAAATTGACCGCTCCTTTCTGACGGATATCGCCTCTAACACCGCCGACCAAGCAATTGTCAGCAGTATTATCGAGCTGGCTCGAAATTTGAAACTCAGCGTGGTCGCCGAAGGCGTCGAATCCAAGGCGCAGTTGGAGCAAGTATTTAGTCGTGGCTGTTATGTTATTCAGGGCTATTACTTTGCCAGACCGGTACCACTGGTGATGCTGGAGCAACAATTTCTGCAATTGAACCCAAGATAAGTCCTCGCTTTGTGGATTTTTTTGCAAGGTATCTCTGTTAAGATATGCCGGTCATTTGCTGAACAGTACTCTTGCCGACATGTCATCACTTTTTCGCCTAATCGCCTTTTGCATTTTGAGTTGTATTTTTAGCGCTGTCGCCGCTGATCGTCCTAAAATCGGCCTAGTATTGAGTGGCGGCGGTGCCAAAGGTGCCGCTCACGTCGGGGTACTGAAAGTCCTCGAAGCGCACCATATTCCCATAGATTACGTTGCGGGAACCAGCATCGGCGCCTATGTCGGTGGCATGTACGCATTAGGCTACAGTGCCAACGAGATCGAAGCTTTGATGATGAAGCAAAACTGGTCCAGCGGTTACTCTGATCTGATCCCCCGTGAGCAACTGGCTTACCGCGAGAAACAAAACCGCGATCAGTACAATATTCCGCTTAACCTCGGCATCCGCGATGGCGAAATGCAGGCCCCAAGTGGCGTCTTGCTCGGGCAAAGTATGTCTCGTCTGTATCGGAACACCACCGGATTAGTGCCGGAATACAGCAGTTTTAACGACTTAGCGATACCGTTCAGAGCGGTCGCTACCGATCTAGAAACCAGTCGCGCAGTCATCCTCAGTCGCGGCAGTTTGGTGCAGGCGATGCAAGCATCGGCCACGGTGCCAGGCGCGCTACAACCGGCGGTGATTGATGGCAAAATTCTGGTTGACGGTGGTATTGCCAACAACATGCCGGTGGACGTGGTGAAATCCATGGGCGCCGATATTGTCATTGCCGTCGATATTGGCTCTGAACTGGTAAAAAAGGATCAGCTCAATGGTGCCGTAGCTGTGCTAAACCAGTTATCCACTATGCTGACGCAAGCAAGCACCGAGCGGCAAAAGCAGTTACTCACTGACCGTGATGTCCTGATCCGGCCGAATATTGATTTGTTGAGTACTACCGATTTTTCCGATATGCCAAAGGCGCTGAAGGCCGGTGAAGTCGCGGCGAGCCGGTTGCTGCCACAACTGCAACATCTGGAAATGTCCGCGGCGGAATATCAGGCTTATGTACAACATAAGAAAGCCATCTCCGGGAAATGGCTGGATAATGTGCAACGGCCAGTGACCCAGATTGTGTATCACAATGATGCCAAAGTCAGTCACTCAATGCTGACGGAAGTACTGGGAATTAAAGTGGGTGATGTAGTTGATAAGCAGCAGTTAGATGATGCTATCAACCGGCTGTACTCATTGGACAAATTTGAGCGAGTGAGTGCGGAATTTGAAGATACCGACGAAGGACGGGTCCTGACCGTCACCACTAAAGCTAAGTCTTGGGGACCGAATTACGTTCAGTTGGGCTTTAACTGGGAAGACGATTTCTCAACCAATTCGGCGGTGACTCTGGATTTGGCACTGACGCTGACAGATTTGACTGAAAATGGCGGTGAATGGCGTAACGAGCTCAAGCTTGGCTTTGAGAAATTGCTGGCAACAGAGTTTTATCAGCCGTTAGATGCTAACCAGAAATCCTATAGCCGTGCCCGCTATCAATATGAAGAAAAAACCTGGGATGTGTTCAATTCTGACGTGCTGTATTACCAGTTGGATCGCAGCAGCCATCGGGCAGATTTGGGGATTGGTTACAACTATCTACCTCAGGGTATTTTGGAGTTGGGCTTAACGGCGGAGTCCGGTCGGCTGTCTAGTCCGGTAATGCTGGGTGACATCGATTTCACCACATACGGTGGCTATTTCAAGTTGGGTTATGACTCACTGGACAACATCAGTTTCCCTACTTCGGGGAACCGCGTGACCTTGAATGTTTTCTTGCGTGATGAAAAATACAACGGTGCTTTGGTTTCTGGACCGGAGCGTTCCTTGCAGATCCAGGCTGACTGGAAAGGGGTTGTCAGCGTGCGCAGCCATTCTTTTGTTGGCAAAGCCTCCTACGCGTCTGTTGATAAAGCAGGCGATGACAACTTTACTATTTATGTGTCTGATCTCGGTGGTTTCCTTAATCTTTCTGGTTATCACAAAGACTCGTTAGCCGGTGCGCAGAAGCTGTTTGGCGCCTTTATCTACCAATACGACTTGGGGCGTGATGCTTTGGGGATGAAAGACTATCCCCTCTATCTGGGAGCCAGTATCGAAGCGGGCAATGTCTGGGGCGTTGGTGAGCATGTGGCGCTGAATGATCTAGTGTATGCGGGCAGCCTCTATTTGGGCACCTATACGCCACTCGGACCTGCTGCTTTGGGCATCGGTGTCAGTGACGATGGGGAGCAGGCCATGTATCTATTCATCGGCAAAAACTTCTGATGCCCGTTTCATAGATCCTTACAAAAATCGGCTACAGACCGGATAGTGGCGATGCTAAGGTGTCAGGCTGCTATCCTTGTTATACTTTTTTACCGGAGAACGGGAACACAATGAATAAAATAAGCACTTTGGCAGTGGGGATTGCCTTAAGCTTGGGATTGGCATCCTGTGCCAGTGAACCAACGCAACCGGTGGCGCAGACACAGGTTGAAGTGAAGAAAGTTTCTGGCATTGAAACGGAAAACTTTGATCCACAAGTACGCTTTCAAGATGACCTCTATTACAGTGTCAACGGTAAGTGGCTGCAGCGCACTAAGATCCCGGCTGACAAATCCAACTATGGTGCTTTCAGTGTCCTCTATGAGAAAAGTCAGGCCGCGTTAAAACAGATTGTTGAAGAAGCCGCGGCTAAACCGGATAAAACCAAAGGCAGTGCCGAGCAGAAAATCGGTGACTTCTACACCGCTTACATGAATACCGCCAAGGTGGAGCAACTGGGTATCGCACCATTGAAAGGCCAATTAGCCGATGTCGCTGCGATTTCCAGTTATGCGGATGTGGCCGGGGTGATGGGCAAGTTGCTCACTTCTGGCAGCAGTATTCCGTTTGGATTTTACGTGAACAACGATGCTAAAAATTCTAGCCAGTATGCGGTTTATCTTTATCAGGCGGGACTGACGCTACCGGATCGAGATTACTACCTGAAAGATGACGCAAAGTTCAGTGCTAACCGTGACGCTATGCGCAAGTATGTACGTGATTTGCTGCATGCTGCTGGCTATGCCCATGCCGACAACGCCGCCGCGAACGTTGCCAATATCGAACTGGCAATTGCCAAAAACCAGTGGACCCGGGTTGAATCACGCGATGCCAACAAAGCCTACAACAAGATGACCGTGGCGCAGATCCAGAAACTGACGGGTAAGTTTGATTTTGCGGCGTTTGTGCTGGGCAGTGGTTTGGCGGGTAAGACCAATGACATCATTGTGCGTCAGCCGTCTTACTTTGAGAAATTTGGGACCGAGTTTGAAAAATTCCCAGTATCGGCATGGAAAGATTATCTGGCGTTCCACTTGGTTGATAGTTACGCCGAACTGTTGAGTAAAAAATTTGCCGATTTGCACTTTGCCTTTCACAGCAAGACGCTGATGGGGATTGAACAGCAAGAACCGCGTTGGAAACAGGCCGTTGACGGTGCTGATAACGTGATAGGCGAACTAGTGGGTAAAGAGTATGTTGCCCGCAATTTCAAACCTGAAGCGAAAGTCCGTATGGAAAGCATGATCCACAACCTGATCAAAGGATTTGAAGTCAGCATCAACGAACTGGAGTGGATGACACCCGCAACGAAAAAAGCCGCCCAAGAAAAACTGTCTAAGTTCACCTACAAAATTGGTTATCCAGATAAATGGAAAGACTATAGCAAGCTGGAGATCAAAGCCGATGAACTGGTAGGCAACTACCAACGTGCCGCCCGTTTTGAGACCCAGCAAATGCTGGACAAAATCGGTAAGCCCGTGGACCGCACCGAATGGCATATGACACCGCAGACGGTAAACGCTTACTACAGCCCAGTGGGTAACGAGATTGTGTTCCCCGCAGCTATTCTGCAACCGCCATTTTTCAATATGGATGCCGATGATGCGGTCAACTACGGCGGGATTGGCGCTGTTATTGGCCATGAGATCAGCCATGGTTTTGACGACCAAGGCGCCAAATACGATGGCAATGGGAACCTGCGTAACTGGTGGACCGATAAAGACCGTGAAGAGTTTCAGAAACGTGGTCAGGCGCTGGCAGCGCAATACAACGCTTTTGAGCCACTGCCTGGAAAACATGTCAACGGTGAGCTGACCTTAGGGGAAAACATCGGAGACCTCGGCGGTTTGACCGTGGCCTTACGCTCCTATCATCTGAGCTTGAATGGCAAAGAAGCACCCGTGATGGATGGTCTGACCGGCGATCAGCGTTTCTTTATCGGCTGGTCTCAGGTGTGGCGCCGTAAATATCGCGACGAAGAGCTGGTGCGCCGTTTGTTGACTGACCCACACTCACCCAGCCATTACCGGGCGATGGGAACCCCACGTAACGTGGAAGGTTTTTACAAGGCATTTGATCTGAAGCCAACTGATAAAGAGTTTTTACCAGAAGATAAACGCGTGAAAATCTGGTAACGGAACTCAGTGATAATAAGTACCAAAGCCAGACCTTGTGTCTGGCTTTTTGCTGGTCCACCTACTTCAGTAGGGTGTTATCAGTTAGCCTGGAGTGCTTTTGCTCTGGTGACACAGGCGTTGCAGCAAGGCAGGTAGTGCCAACAGATCTGTCGCTTGGTGGTGGGCTGCTGCCCAACGCGGATCCTGACGCTGCGACACTGCTGGGACGATCAGCGTTTGCATCCTGGCTGCACGGGCGGCAATCAGGCCGTTAAAGGAATCCTCCACTGCCAGACAGCAACTCGGCGCAACCCCCAGCGCTGCGGCGCAGCGCAGATACACTTCAGGATGAGGTTTACCGTAGGGTAACTGCTCAGCGCTTTGGATAACATCGAAACATTCGCGGATCTGTAATGTGTCCAGCACCGCATCAATAATATCGGTTGAGGAAGAGGTGGCCAGGCCCACCTTCAGGTGATATTGGTGGCATGCGTTTAGGGCTTCATGTACACCGGCCATCGCGGTCGCATCGCGCCGGATGTAGTGGATGACTTGTTCGATAATATAGTCGGCCATCGCCGCGGTATCAAAATCATCGGCTGGGAAGCGTCGATACCAGTATTCTGCCACCTCGTCGATGCGCAGACCGGTAGTTTGCGCAATTTCTTCACGGGAGATGGCAAACCCTTTGCCACTGAGTACGTCAAATTCAGCCTGTTGCCACACAGGCTCGGAGTCGACTAATACGCCATCCATATCAAAAATGACCGCCTGTAGTGGAGACATTTCCATGAGGGATTCCCTATGAACTATTGGTTGTTGGTAGCAGTGTATGACAGACAATGAAGAGTCGAAAACACTACTGTTACTGAATGACGTGACAGTAATTCACTATATTGGACGTAAATGATTAATTTTCAAACTATTGTCTAATATCATTCTTGGATGCCGCACCTTAGTTTATTCTGCGCCCATAAATTTACCCCCACGAATGATGTGGTTCTTGTGTGATCTGATTCATACTTTTGCAAAGCTGTAGTATACTTCTGCGCGGAAAATAAGGGTCGAATCTGTGGGACTGCCCACGCCTGAGCGGGCAGTCGTTAGAGCGCCAAACAAAGAGGAACGTTGCCGTGCTAGAAGCATATCGTAAACACGTTGCAGAGCGTGCTGCCGAGGGTGTTGTCCCCAAACCGCTGGATGCCCACCAGGTAGCCGAACTGGTTGAACTGGTAAAAAATCCACCTGCTGGTGAAGAACAATTTATCCTGGATCTGCTAGAAAATCGTATTCCCCCTGGTGTAGATGAAGCCGCTTATGTGAAAGCTGGCTTTCTGGACGCCGTTGCCAGTGGCTCGGTCACTTCTCCTATCCTAAGTGCTGAACACGCGGTAGAGCTGCTGGGCACTATGCAGGGCGGTTACAATATCGAACCGCTGGTGCGGTTTCTCGATAACAACAAACTCGCGCCATTGGCCGCTAAAGCTCTGTCGCACACCTTGTTGATGTTTGATGCTTTCCACGATGTGGTGGAAAAAATGCAGGCGGGTAACAGCTATGCCAAACAGGTAGTGGAATCTTGGGCTGACGCCGAATGGTTCCTCAGTCGGCCGAAACTGGCCGACAAAATCACCCTCACCGTATTTAAAGTCCCTGGCGAAACCAATACCGATGACTTGTCACCCGCCCCTGACGCCTGGTCACGGCCGGATATTCCACTGCATGCGCTGGCGATGTTGAAAAATGCCCGTGATGGCATTGTACCGGACCAGCCCGGTGCCGTTGGCCCTATCAGCAAAGTGGCAGAGCTCAAGACCAAAGGTTTCCCTCTGGTTTATGTGGGTGACGTTGTTGGTACTGGCTCCTCTCGTAAGTCGGCCACTAACTCAGTGTTGTGGCTGATGGGCGATGACATCCCATTTGTGCCTAACAAACGTGCTGGTGGGTTCTGCTTTGGTGGTAAGATTGCCCCTATTTTCTTCAACACCATGGAAGATGCGGGTGCATTGCCGGTTGAGCTGGATGTTAGCAATATGGAGATGGGTGACATTATCGATGTATACCCATACGAAGGTGTAGTGAAGCGTCACGGCAGTGATGAAGTGATCTCAACTTTTGAGCTGAAAACCGAGGTGTTGCTGGATGAAGTTCGTGCAGGTGGTCGTATTCCGCTGATCATTGGTCGCGGTCTGACAGATAAAGCCCGGGAAACTCTGGGATTAGCTGCTTCCGAGGTATTTGTACGTCCGGCAGTGGTGGCTGATTCTGCTAAAGGTTTCACCCTGGCGCAGAAGATGGTGGGTAAAGCCTGTGGCGTTGCCGGTATCCGTCCCGGCCAATATTGCGAACCCAAGATGACCTCCGTCGGTTCTCAGGACACTACCGGTCCGATGACCCGCGATGAACTGAAAGACTTAGCATGTCTGGGCTTTAGTGCCGACTTAGTGATGCAGTCTTTCTGCCACACTGCGGCTTATCCAAAACCTGTGGATGTGAATACCCATCACACCCTGCCTGACTTCATTATGAATCGTGGCGGCGTATCACTGCGTCCCGGTGACGGAGTCATCCACTCTTGGTTGAACCGTATGCTGTTGCCTGACACTGTTGGTACCGGTGGTGACTCCCATACCCGTTTCCCGATTGGTATCTCATTCCCCGCTGGCTCTGGTCTGGTGGCCTTTGCGGCGGCGACTGGGGTAATGCCGCTGGATATGCCAGAATCAGTGCTGGTACGCTTTTCCGGTAAAATGCAGCCAGGGATCACGCTGCGGGATCTGGTACATGCTATCCCCCATAAAGCGATTGAAATGGGCTTGCTGACCGTAGAGAAGAAAGGTAAGAAAAATATTTTCTCTGGCCGAATTCTAGAAATTGAAGGTCTGCAACATCTGAAAGTAGAGCAGGCATTCGAACTGTCAGACGCCTCTGCGGAGCGCAGCGCTGCGGGCTGTACTATCAAGCTTGATAAAGAGCCGATCATCGAATACCTCAACTCCAACATCGTCATGCTGAAATGGATGATTGCTGAAGGTTATGGCGATCGTCGTACGCTGGAACGCCGTATCAAAGGTATGGAAGAGTGGTTGGCAAATCCGAGCCTGATGTCTGCCGATGCGGATGCTGAATATGCTGCAGTTATCGACATTGACCTCAACGAGATCAAAGAGCCGATTCTGTGTGCCCCTAACGATCCCGATGACGCGCGTCTGTTGTCAGAGGTTGCCAACACCAAGATTGATGAAGTGTTTGTCGGCTCCTGTATGACCAATATCGGTCACTTCCGTGCCACTGGTAAAGTTTTGGATAAGTTTGCCAAGACACTGCCAACGCGGTTGTGGATTGCGCCACCCACCAAGATGGACAAAGATCAACTGACGGAAGAAGGTTACTACGGCATTTTCGGTCGTGCAGGTGCTCGTATTGAAATCCCCGGCTGTTCCTTGTGTATGGGTAACCAGGCTCGCGTCGCTGATGGGGCAACGGTTGTTTCGACATCTACTCGTAACTTCCCGAACCGTTTAGGGACTGGTGCCAATGTGTTCCTAGCCTCTGCGGAACTCGCCGCTGTTGCTGCACTGCTCGGTCGTCTGCCGACTGCCGAGGAGTATCAGGAATATGCCAAAGAGATTGATGCAACAGCCGCCGATACTTATCGTTATCTAAACTTTGATAAGATCGGCTCTTATACTGAAAAAGCGGGGAACGTGATTTTCCAAGCAGCGGTATAAGTTCAAAACGAAGTATCAAACCAAAAGCCAGCGTTAACGCTGGCTTTTTTGTACTGATAACTATACCGCTGGTTGCACAGGCTCGTGACGCTGCAACCAGTAGGCGTATAGTACTTGTAACAGTCTGTCTTCCAACTGCAAGCGGGTTTCCAGTGTATTGACCAGCTCCGCCAGATCATCATCCAGCTCGTACAACATGTCGTCATTTTCCACTTCGGCATACTTATCAATAAAGTCCAGCATAGCGTCAGTGGTTTCCAACAGCTTAGGCATCAGTTGATCCGTGAGCTTTTGCCCTTCAGGAAAAGAATGCATGATTTGGTTGATAACACGGAAGTGACATTCAGAAATGTAATCTACTAGGTGTTCACAAAACAGATGCACCTGCGACACGCTAGGCAGGCTGTTATCGTGTTTGCTGGGAGGAATGCCCGCGAGTTTAAAGTACTGGCTCAGCAATTCTCGTCGGTTGTACAGCCAGCGATCAATCAATCGGCTGGAACCGCCCCATTTTTGTTCTGCCAGTTCGAGCTTTGTCAGCATAATGACACTCCTTCCCCGCCTAGAATAATGTAAATTTAGGCGATTCGGGTCATGCTTGGCAACCTAAACAGATCCGACAAGCGACTAAAGTCTATTCATCAAGCACTTGCTACCGATTTTTGGGTAATAAAAAGCCCAGCAGTAGAGACTACAGCTGGGCGAGGAAAATGTTGACGGGCCCGATGTGGCGAGCTTCTTGATTGTTCTTGCTAGCGCAGGCTTTTTATACCAAAGGGGGGGGGCTGGTGCAACTGTTTTCAGACCAACAAAAGGTCTACTTTTCTTTTTGCCATTGGTTTGTCGCGAGTCCGTGATCTGCGGCAGATTATGCTCATCAGACACATCTTTTCTTTCTGGAAATATCCATGTTTGGGGTCACAGAAATTCGGTTGGGGAGGTTACATTATTGTGGCAAATGCTAAACTACCGCCCCAGCGAATCCCAAATTAACCTGTAGGAACAGCCAAATGGCAGAATTGAAGAACGATCGTTATTTGCGTGCCTTATTGAAACAGCCTGTTGATGTGACTCCGGTATGGATGATGCGTCAGGCGGGACGTTACTTGCCTGAATATCGCGCTACCCGTGCTCAGGCTGGCGATTTTATGGCATTGTGCCGTGATGCTGATCTGGCGTGCGAAGTGACGCTGCAACCATTGCGTCGTTTCAAATTGGACGCTGCAATTCTGTTTTCCGATATTCTCACCGTACCGGATGCAATGGGACTCGGGTTATATTTCGAAGCTGGTGAAGGCCCACGTTTCGAACGTAAAGCTGACTCGATGGCAGCCATCAAGGCATTGGCGGTTCCAGACCCTGAGCAGGAATTAGGGTATGTGATGAAAGCTGTCAGCACCATCCGCCGTGAACTCAAAGGTGAAGTACCGTTAATCGGATTCTCAGGCTCTCCCTGGACCTTGGCAACCTATATGGTTGAAGGCGGTTCCAGCAAGACTTTTGAGCAGATCAAACGGATGATGTACGCTGAGCCTGCAGCATTGCACTTGTTGCTCGATAAGTTGGCCGATGCGGTTACCCTGTACTTAAATGCGCAGATCGCCAATGGTGCACAGGCGGTGATGATATTTGATTCTTGGGGTGGTGCCTTATCCCATACAGCGTATCGTGAATTTTCACTGCGTTATATGCAGAAGATTGTGGATGGTTTGACCCGCGAGGCAGACGGTCGCCGAGTACCGGTGACGTTGTTTACCAAAGGCGGCGGTTTGTGGCTGGAAGCCATGGCGGAGAGTGGTTGTGATGCGCTGGGGCTGGACTGGACCATCGATATTGCCGAAGCACGCCGTCGCGTGGGTGATAAGGTGGCATTACAGGGCAATATGGATCCTTCCATGCTATATGCGCCTATCCCACGGATTGAAGAAGAAGTTGCCAGTATTCTCGCCGGATTTGGTGAAGGTTCAGGCCATGTATTCAACTTAGGCCACGGCATTTCACAGCATGCAGATCCCGCCCATGCTGAGGCGTTTGTGAATGCGGTACACGAGATGTCACGCAAGTACCATAAATAATTGGACGTTATAAATTAAAGGCCCGTTCGCGGGCCTTTATTGTTTAATTATATTAGAGTTCACACTTTTTCGATTTCTGCAAAAACGCTGTTGATTCCAATGCGCTAAATCAAAAAAAATCCTTCCTCAATCAGGCATGATGCGCTGGTTTTTTGTCGGCCAGTGTTGCTTGCATCAGCTTAGCTCACGGCCTTGCCACTGGTTATTTAGCACCATGTATATCGGCAATCGGATTCGGCTTTTTATTGGTGCATTCTGCATCCCAGCGTTGCTAGCAGCAACCTATTGTCTGCATCTATGGTTTCAGCATGGTATGCAGTTACATCAGCAGCAGATGTTGCTGCAGGATGTCACTCGCATCCAGCAACGTATCAACGCAGATCTGTTGCGGCTGCAGCAATTGTTGATGTTGTACGCACCCATGACGGAACAGTCAGAGGTGAAGCGTGCCTGGGAACCGTTGCTGGGCGGGCATGGTATCAATTTGTT
Organism: Shewanella fodinae; assembly: GCF_014651955.1. GTDB lineage: Bacteria > Pseudomonadota > Gammaproteobacteria > Enterobacterales > Shewanellaceae > Shewanella > Shewanella fodinae. The sequence continues at coordinate 33,392 of NZ_BMXW01000018.1, forward strand.
TATCTTCCGCCAGCAGTTGCAACAGGTACTGGGCGGCCAGTTTCCGACGGCAAGACAACTGTCAAGTCAGTTACAGCATCCCACCTGGCTGGAATCGCAAGGTGGCGGTATTTTGTTTATTGACCAGCAACCCGTAATGCTGGGGTATTTGCATCTGTCGGATGGACAGTTGTTGTTGGCCACACATTGGTTGAATCCAAATTATCTGCAGGCTTTAGAAGGTGAGAACATTGTCGAGCTAAGACAACTACAACCCTTTAGTGCTCTGCCACAATCGCATCCGACCACCTTTAGTCAGCAATTATCTTTACCTTCGTTAGGCCGTGACTTGGTCATGCTGGAAGTCCGCATGCCGTCACAACCGACATCATTGATGCAATGGCATAACCTGCCAGTTTTGATCATCCTGCTGGGAGCGGCTTTGCTGGTGTTACTAGGCTATGGGTGGTTGCGCTTTAAATTGCTAGCGCCATTTTCACGGCTGATGGCGGAACTGGAGCAGATAGACCCGAGTGCGCGTAGTCCCAAGCGGTTAAGTGGTGAGGGCGGTGCCGAATTTGCAGTGTTAGCGGATCGGATCAATGAGTTATTGCTGCGTAACAGTCGTCACAAAGAGCGCTCTCGTATCACCTTGGAATCTATTGCTGAAGCGGTGTTGCTTACCGATCGTCACGCTCGCATCATTTATCTCAACCCCCAGGCTGAAAAATTACTCGGTATCGGCCGACGACAGGCATTAAAGGCGACACTCGGAGAACTGTTCGACAGTGCCAATAGTTTGGATGCTGAAATCAAACAGTTTATGTCGACCGGAAGCCGACAGGCCGAGCACCGCAAGATGAAGTTGGTATTGTCAAAGCCGCAAATCCTCGACCGCGCCTTGAGTAATCTATGCGATGCAGATGGTGAAATTATCGGTTCTGTCATTGTGTTACGTGACATCACTGAAGAGGAACAACTGAAACAACAGTTACAGCGCAAAGCCGCTTATGACACCACTACCGGTTTACTGAATCGCGGCGCTTTCGAAGAACAACTCCCACAGTTTGTGGCACATGCGCGCTCGTTAGCCGTGTGTTATCTGGATTTGGAGCAGTTTAAGCTGATTAACGATAACTGCGGCCATGATGCGGGCGATAGGATGCTGGGGCTGGTGGCAAAAACCATTGCGGCTGAAGTGACAGGTCAGGAACTGCTGGCGCGTCTGGGAGGGGATGAATTTGGCTTGGTCATTCGCGACCGCACGCCTGTTGATGTTACTCGGCTGCTGAAGCGGATAACACAGCAGGTACACTTACAGACCGTGCATCATCAAGGGATCCATTATCGGGTTGGTGTGAGCATTGGTGTGGCGTTTTGCCAGAATGACTCCCGCTGTGTGGATGAATTGCTTAAAGATGCTGATATCGCCTGCATTGCCGCCAAACGTAAGGGGTGCAACCAGATCCACATCTTTGATTGTCATAATCAGGAATTAGCTTACGAGCGCAACGCTCCCCAGTGGGCGTTACGTATCACCCGCGCTATTGAAGCGCATGAGTTATTGCTGTACTTCCAACCCATTCGTAATCTGAATGGCCGTAGCCAGCGGCAACGGCTGGAGATTTTGTTGCGTATTAAAGGGGATAACGGTCGAATTTTACCACCCGCACAATTTATTGCCGCGGCCGAGCGTTTCAAGCTGATGCCTGAAGTAGATCGAGAAGTGATCCGTATGGCTTTTGATTGGCTGGCGATGCATCGGTCGTTGAGCCAAGAAATTTCCATGTCTATCAACCTGTCCGCTAACAGTCTGGGGGCCGACGGGATGCTGGAATACATCGCCGAGCAGCAGGAGTTGTACGCAATTCCCAGCCACTGTATCTGTTTCGAAATCACTGAAACCAGCGCCATCCAGAATCGGCAACGGGCGATGGAAATGCTCAAGGCCATGCGTAAATTGGGATTTTCGCTGGCGCTAGATGATTTTGGCAGTGGCTTTGCTTCATACGGTTATCTGCGTGAGTTGCCGGTGGATTATGTGAAAATTGATGGTTGTTTTGTACGTCAACTAGCGGGGAATGACCGCGATTATGCCATTGTGAAATCGATCCATGATGTGTGTCGTACCATGGGGATTGAGACGGTTGCGGAGTTTGTCGAATCTCAGGCGATTATCGATAAACTCAATGAGATAGGCATTGATTATGCGCAGGGCTATGCCATCGGCTATCCTAAACCCTTACAACAGTTTAGCTTGCTAGGCACAGGATTGCGGTTGGTGAAGGCTAACACAACTGCAACAGACATCGAGGCCGCCACCAGTGTCTAGCGGAAAAAACCGAAGCGAGCGCTTCGGTTTTTGCGGTGACAGTGTTATCGGGGGCTGTTGCGATTACTGCTGTTTTTCGCGGGCAATAGCCCGATAACCGATATCGGTACGGAAATACACATCATCCCAGTGAATTTCTTCCACCAGCGCATAAGCGGCTTTCTGCGCTGTGGTGACTGTGTCTCCCAGCGCGGTAGCACATAGCACCCGACCACCGTTGGTTACCACATGGCCGTCTTGCATTTTTGTCCCGGCGTGGAACACTTTCGCAGTCGCATTGCCGAGGCTCAATCCCTCAATCACATCACCTTTGCGATAGTTGTCTGGATAGCCACCAGCAGCCAAAACCACGCCAACTGCCGCACGGGCATCGTACTCAGCCGTTACCTGATCTAACTCACCACGACAGGCCGCTAAGCACAAAGACACCAGATCAGATTGCAACCGCATCATAATGGGCTGGGTTTCTGGATCGCCGAAACGGCAGTTGTATTCCAGCACTTTGGCGGTGTCATCGGCAGCAATCATTAGCCCGGCGTACAGGAAACCAGTATATACGTTACCTTCCGCGGCCATGCCATCAACAGTCGGGCGGATGACATTCGCCATGACCCAGTCGTGGATCTCTGGCGTAACCACTGGCGCTGGCGAATAAGCCCCCATGCCACCAGTATTGGGGCCATGATCGGCATTATCGCGGGCTTTATGATCCTGACTGGTCGCCATAGGCAGGATATGTTCGCCATCCACCATCACGATAAAACTGGCTTCTTCACCTTTAAGAAACTCTTCGATGACCACTCGGGAGCCCGCTTCCCCGAATTTATTCCCCGCCAGCATATCATCAATGGCAGCATCGGCTTCAGCCTGATCCTGCGCGATGATGACGCCTTTCCCGGCGGCCAGACCATCAGCTTTGATAACAACAGGAAATCCTGTCTGGGCTGCCAGCTCAGCGGCAAAGATTTTTGCCGGAGCAATGTCAGTAAAGTTCTGATAAGCGGCGGTAGGAATATGGTGCCGAGCCAGAAAATCCTTAGTGAAAGCCTTAGATCCTTCCAGTTGTGCGGCGGCTTGGGTTGGGCCAAAGATAGTCAGACCTGCCGCACGAAATGCATCAACCACACCGATGACCAGCGGTGCTTCCGGGCCAACTATGGTCAGTGCTATTTGTTCGGCTTTGGCGAAAGCCAGCAATTGCGCAACATCGGTAGCCGCTATGGCAACGTTTTCCAGCTTAGGTTCCAGGGCGGTACCGGCATTTCCTGGTGCTACAAATACTTTTGCTACTTCTGCAGACTGCGCGGCTTTCCAGGCCAGTGCATGCTCACGGCCACCATTGCCAATCACAAGTACTTTCATCTATTACATCCTTAATGTTGTCAGTGGGGAGCTTGCTCCCCTGGCAAGTCATCAATGGCGGAAATGGCGCATGCCAGTAAATACCATTGCCATACCGTGTTCGTCAGCTGCCGCAATCACTTCTTCATCACGGATGGAGCCCCCGGGCTGGATGATACAGCTGATCCCTGCCGCTGCGGCGGCATCAATACCATCACGGAACGGGAAGAAGGCGTCCGATGCCATCACTGAGCCTTCAACCACTAAACCTTCGTCAGCGGCTTTAATCCCGGCAATTTTGGCACTGTAAACCCGGCTCATTTGTCCGGCGCCCACACCGATAGTCATGCCTGCCTTGGCGTATACAATAGCATTGGATTTAACGAATTTAGCGACTTTCCAGCAGAACAACAGATCTTGCAACTCCGCCGCTGTTGGTTGGCGTTTGCTGACCACTTTCAGGTCAGCTTCGGTTGTTTTGCCCTGATCGCGATCTTGGATCAGCAAACCACCATTGACCCGTTTGTAATCATAACCTGTGGTTGCGTGCTGCCATTGACCACATTCCAACAAGCGCACATTGGCTTTCTTGGCCACGATATCGCGGGCGGCCAGGCTCACTGCCGGGGCAATAATCACTTCCACGAACTGACGTTCAACGATAGCCGAGGCAGTGTCACCATCCAATTCACGATTGAAAGCGATGATGCCGCCAAAGGCAGAAGTGGGGTCGGTTTGAAACGCGCGGTTATAAGCTTCCAGCAGATTATTGCCCAGCGCTACGCCACAAGGATTGGCATGTTTTACGATAACACAAGCAGGTTCTTCAAACGCTTTAACGCATTCGAGTGCTGCATCAGTATCGGCAATATTGTTATACGATAACGCTTTACCTTGCAGTTGTACGGCGGTTGCCACTGAGGCTTCGTCAATGTTGAGATCGGTGTAGAAGGCCGCACGCTGGTGGCTGTTTTCGCCGTAACGCAAATCTTGCTTTTTCACCAGTTGTGTATTGAAGGTACGAGGGAACTTGGAGTCAGCTTCACAATGATCTTTGCTGTGCGCTGGCACCATAGTGCCAAAATAGTTGGCAATCATGCCATCGTAGGCGGCCGTGTGCTCAAACGCAGCAATGGCTAAATCAAAGCGAGTTGCCAGTGTCGTAGCACCGTTGTTGGCTGCCATCTCTGCCAGTACACGCCCGTAATCGGCAGCATTCACTACAATCGTGACATCTTTATGGTTTTTAGCCGCAGCGCGCACCATTGTCGGGCCACCAATATCGATGTTTTCCACGGCATCTTCCAGCGTACAACCGGCCTTGGCAACTGTGGCAGCAAAAGGGTAGAGGTTGACAACTACCAAATCGATAGGGCTGATGTGGTTATCAAGCATCACCTGTTCATCTACACCGCGACGGCCGAGAATACCGCCATGAACTTTCGGATGCAGGGTTTTCACGCGGCCATCCATAATTTCTGGATGGCCGGTATAATCGGAGACTTCAATAACCGGCACGTGATGGTCGGCCAGTAGGCGAGCGGTGCCACCGGTAGAAAGTAATTCTACCCCTTGCGCATGCAAGGCTTGGGCAAATTCGAGGATTCCGGTTTTATCTGAGACGCTGAGCAGCGCGCGACGAATAGGTCTGGCAGTAGTCATTTGGGTACAGTTTCCACATTAAGATATTGCAAAGAACTTTAGCAAAATTATAAAAATCATCTTGTTAAGATTATAACTTTGCCAAAGCCCTTCCTACGCAAAGCGCTAGGGGAGAACGCCAGAGGCGGTATTCTAACGCAAATCCCCCCTTGGCGTTGTTTTTTATGCCGAACAACACATGCGTCTCTGGCGAACGACATTGTATAATCTTAACTGGTAAATGAGAGTGATTTTCAGTTAAAATCGCTTGACCTTGGATTAAACTCCAAGGTTTATACTGAGCGGGTTCTGACAGGAGGGGTTATGTACCGGATTGGCGAACTGGCGAAAACCTGTGGCATAAATACCGATACGCTGCGATTTTACGAAAAACATGGTTTGCTAGCGCCGTCAAAGCGCACAGTATCAGGTTACCGGGTTTATAGCGCAGATGATGCGGCACGGCTGCAGTTTATCCTAAGAGCAAAAGCGGTGGGTTTTAGTTTGAGTGAGATTGCCGATCTGCTTTCTATTGAATTGGATAAGGCTAACTGGGCTTGCAGTGATGTCAAAACGATGGTCGATGACAAACTACTCCAGGTGAAACAGCGGATTGCAGAGCTTGAACGTTTTCGGCGTTCATTACAGATTCTCTCTGACACCTGTTGCGGCGGCCCCGCTAGTGCAGAACATTGTTCAATTTTACAAGCGCTGGAGTCCTGTGATGTGTCGCGCAGTGAACGACTGCTGGATAAAGAGACACATACTCATCATCACGCTCCGGTTCAGGGTGATTGCAAATGTTGATGAATAATTTTATTGCGCTGTTTATGGAGTCTGCGCCTTGGCTGTTATTGGGCTTGTTTCTGGCGGGCATACTGAAAATGTTTGTGCCAATGAGCTGGATGCAACAACAGTTGGGGGGGCATGGGCTAGGTAGCACAATTAAAGCGGCGTTGTTAGGGGCGCCATTACCACTGTGTTCCTGTGGCGTTATTCCTGCGGCGGTTGGTTTACGACGTAGCGGTGCTTCTAAAGCCGCCACCACGTCATTTCTGGTGTCTACGCCAGAAACGGGCGTTGACTCGGTGACTGTTTCGTACGTGTTGTTGGGCCCATTCATGGCGGTGGTGAGGCCCATTGCGGCGGTGTGCAGTGCCATCGTTGCCGGATTATTAGTTGGTCGGGACGAAGAGGTTGCTGCAGTTCAGCATAAGGTGCCTTCTTTTAAACCTGCCGCCGCAGTCAAGTTTTCTCCGCTCTCATCGGCAAGTTGCTGTAGCAATACTGTAAGTTCCTCCTGCTGTGCGCCAGTCAAACCTCAACAGGAGAGTTGTTGCTGTGCATCAACATCAAACGGCGAGAGCGGTTGCAATGAGCATGAATCGAATTATCAAGCGCTGTTGCAGGATAATTGTGGTTGTAGCAGCACCAGTAACAGTTGTTGTGGAGAGACGCAACCGACTGAAAATTTATCATTCTTCAGTAAGCTCTGGCTTGGGATTAAATATGCGGCAACGGATCTGGTGGCGGATACTGCATTATGGCTGCTGGTAGGGTTGTTTTTTGCCGCGCTGGTCACGACTTATGTGCCAGCAGATTTTCTGGCACGCTGGGGAGATGGTGTGTTTGCCATGCTAGTCATGGTGTTGGTGTCTATCCCGATGTATATCTGTGCCACTGCGTCTACGCCAATTGCCGCTGGCTTGTTGTTGGCTGGTGTTTCTCCTGGGGCGGTGCTGGTGTTCATGCTCGCTGGCCCTGCCACTAACATTGCCACATTAGGTATCGTCACCAGAGAACTCGGGCGCAGGGCGCTGTATGGCTATCTTGGTGGAGTGCTTGGGGTGGCATTGGTCAGTGGCATTATTGTGAACTATCTGGTGGCGACCTTTGGCTTTGAAGTCATGCCGCAGATTGGCGCGGAACACGAAGTGTTACCTCAGACGTTAGTGAATTATTCAGCGTTATTGCTGGCGGTGCTAATGGCTAAAGCGGTATACGACAAGGTGCCTCGCCGTTGGTTACGGCGTGATTGTTGCTCGTAAATGCTTATCTGGTTAAAAAGAAAGGCACTCATTGAGTGCCTTTCGTGATCCTGTCGCCGATTAGCGGCTGCAAAATTATTAGTTTCATTGACAGAGGTATCAGCTGTTATCTATCGGATTATTTCTGGCCTGCCGTTTTGCTTCTTTGGCTGCCCTTTTTTCCTTCATACTCATCTGGGGCTTTTTCTTCTGTTCTTTGCTGCTGTTGTGTTCTTTACTCATGGTTTTCCTTCCGTATCTACTTTAGGAGAAACCGGGGGAATATTACTGGCCGAGATGCCATTTCCCGACGATTTCAAGACTCACCTGACAGCTGGTGGTACCGCTTGCTTTACGGCACTAATGAAACCAGTTGCATCGACAGCCTTCTGTCGATAAGTTTCATTCTACGCCGCCTCCCAGAAACTGGCGCGTTACCGCAATAGAATAATTTCTAATAAACAGTATTTTCTTGATAAGTGAAAAGACTTAAAAATTGACGGTTTTGCTGAATATTTCAATGATTGTTGCATTGGCGTAACAGTGAGTAAGTAATCGACTGTCTAATCAATTTTGTGTAACCAATGTAGAATAGCCACCGTTCTATCTCCGTTATTCATAAATCAATCCCTGAGTCAGCCGCAGTCGCCGTGACATGGTGCTGATGGCTAACGCGGTTTTTAACGATTGCCGCGACCCGTTTTGGTTCCGGAATAACAGTCAGCATCAGTGCTGGTTGTTTGCCGGTGCAGGTTTGTTCGATGCGCTTCCCGGCCACCTATATAGGTACTATCGGTCACTGCATCGGCTTCCGGAACCAACTTATTTTCTTTGTCGCTCACTTTGGGGGGACCGATATCTGTGGTGTAATCGGTTTTTTCAGCTTAGGACGCTATACCATGCAATGGTCGCTGTACTCTTTTGCACAGTTAGATAGCGCTACTCTTTATGAGTTGCTCAGGTTACGGGTGGATGTGTTTGTTGTAGAGCAGCACTGTCCCTATCCAGAATTGGATGGCAAGGATACGGTTGCCAGCGCCAAACATCTGTTGGGATTCGATGACGCGGGTAAGTTACAGGCCTATGCGCGGCTGCTGCCCCCCGGCTGTAGTTATGCTGAATGCAGTATTGGCCGAGTGTTGGTTGCTAAGGAAGCCAGGGGCCATGGATTTGCGTGGGAATTAATGCAACGTGCAATCGCGCATTGTCATGAATTATGGCCAAGTCGCCCTATTCGTATTGGTGCTCAGGACTATCTGCGGCAGTTTTATGTGGCGCTCGGGTTTATCGCCGTGTCTGATGTGTATCTAGAAGATGACATTCCGCATTTGGAGATGTTGTTACCATCGTTATGAATGACATGCAATAAAAAAGGAGTGACCGGCACTCCTTTTCTTAGAAAAACATCCTAAGCACGCAGTTTAACATCCGGTTGCAGGTCAACATCTCCCTGCCAGTTTATCGTTGCTAATTGCGCGTGTTGTGCCACAACGGCTAAAGGCCCTGAGTACATCTGCCTAACAAACAGTAAGCGATAGCCATACCCTTGGAGTCGGTAGTAGGCCATTTTTTGTTCTGGCGTCATGGCATCCCAAAAAGTTTCGCGTGAAATAGCTTCGCGTCGCCGTTCTTGATACTGTTCGTGAGTTAGGATCATGATTTTGATTCTTAGACCGTTAGTTTCACCACGCTACTACCGTGGCACAGACAGGTGAAAAGATAATCACTTTGAATGGTTAAATTTTTGACATAAGACAAATTTTTGCCACTTCTAGCCATTTGTTGAGCAACAGTTTGCGACAGATCACATCAATATACGGTGTTAGTCAATATTTGAATTGTGCATATATAGTTGTCTGATGGGATTCGGGATCTTGATCCCGGCATTGGTCAACGCCTGCCAAAGTTGTAAGTTGATTTGATACTTGTCCTGAAAGTAACTGTTGGTCGGGATCCAGTAGCGAACGCCGATATCCAGTCCGGTACTGTTGAAGCCGTTAATACCAACCTGCAGTGGGCAACTTTTATCTACCTGCGAGTGCTGCGCCAAAATATCATTGATGAGATTGATAACTGTGGTTGGGTCTGTTTGATAATCAATATTAAAGTGCAACTCTACCAACTTGTTAGCAAATGAGTTGTGCAGTACTTCACCAAGGATGTGCTTATTGGGAATACTGATCAGTTCACCTTCCTCGTTGGTCAAGTAGGTCATTCCAAGCTTAATATCTTTCACCTGACCCGTGATATTGTTAATACTGATGGTATTACCGACAACAAAGGGTCGGGTCACGATAATGGTAATTCCTGCAGCGTAATTAGACAGCATGCCTTGCACTGCTAAACCTGCGCCGAGTGATGCGGCACCAATTGCCGCTACCATAGGGGTGACACTAATCCCTAATTTGCCAAGCGCAATGATGCTTATCATGATGATCACCAGCAGCCGCACCAGATGGGTGACAAAGGTGCTGAGGGTGATATCGATACCGTGTTTCTGCAGTTGCTTCTCCACCAGCGAGGAGGCTTTCCCAGCGAGCCATAGACCCAGCAGGAAAATAATCAGTGCCCCGAGGATCTGGAAACTGTAATTCACCATAAATTCAGTAACAACGTCATAGATCTGTTGTACCTGAGCCAGCTCTGTCCCTAAGGTGTTTTCGGCCATCGGTTGCTCCTTAAATCATCATGTCATGGCGCGTAGTTGTGGTATTGTAAGCGCTGACCTGTCGTTGAATAACTGACGTTGCGGCTACCGTCAGCGGTTTCCGCCAACTATACAATGAATCAAAAAAGGACGAACATGAAAATTCCCGCAATCTTGTTGGTGATGTGTCTGGCGCTGTTTTCTTTGACGCCAGCTTTAGCATCAGAGTATGCCGTTGGTGACACCCTGCAGCCATTAACATTACAAGATCAGTTTGATGCTGAATTGGCACTGGATAGTAGTAACAAGTTACTGATTTTTACCCGTTCTATGGCGGGTGGCAAGATTGCCAGAGAAGCATTGGAAGGCGTCAGCGGTGAGGCTATGCGAAACAACGGACTGATCTATATTGCGGATATCAGCGGTATGCCGTCACTGATTGCCCGGTTGGTTGCCATTCCAAAGATGAAAGATTTCAGCTTCCCAGTGGCATTAGATCGAGACGGTCATCCTACCAAATTGTTTCCTGTGGCCGAGGATACTGCCGCATTGATCAATCTCGAACAACTAAAGATCACCCAAATCCGCTATTTTGATAGCGCCGATTCGCTAAAACAGGCACTGCAAAACAGCGGACTCGATTTACCTGCCACCAAGTGATTAGCCCATCTGCAGGCTGAGCATGGCGATGGCTCGCAAGTCGATGCTGTTATTGAACAGTTGTCGAGATTCATCGTCATAACCGGCCCCGAGCAGATAAAACAGGGGTTGCAGATGGTCATCGGTTGGGTGGCACATCTGTGCCACTTGTGGTGAAACTAAGTGTTGATAATTTAAGATTGCCGCGTCATCACCCTCCTGCAGTTTATGGGTGATCGCCTCGGTAAATTCCTGAGCCCACGGATAGGCGGGGCCATCAAAGCGCATGACCCTCAAATTGTGGACTACGTTGCCTGAAGCCACAATCAAGATCCCCTGTTCTCGCAGTGGTCGTAGTTGGCGACCTAACGCGTACTGTTGTTGCGGTGTCAATCGTGGATCGATACTCAGTTGCAGCACCGGGATGTCTGCGTCAGGATACATATGCATCAATACTGACCACGCACCATGATCCAAGCCGCGTTGTTCATCTACGATAACCTGTTGCTCTATTGCTGCGGCAATCTGTCGAGCCAGTTCTGGATCTCCCGGCACCTTATACTGTTGTGCGTACAGTTTGGCAGGAAAACCGCCAAAATCGTGAATGGTTTCAGGCATGGTGGCACCAGTGATGGCTGTGCCATAAGTTAACCAATGGGCAGATACCACCAGAATCGCTTTCGGCGCTGGTAGCCGTTGGCCCCATTGTTGCCACTGGCGGGTGTAAGTGGTTTCTTCAATCGCGTTCATAGGGCTACCATGACCAACAAAGATTGCAGGCATCCGCGAACTGGCATTGTTCAGACGTTCTAACATAGTGACTCCAAAATGGTTTTCATGGGATATCGCAGTTGTAACAACCACTTGCGTTCCTCATCGACTGTAATAAAGCCTACACTTTATTTTTATCGAAAATAATCGCAGAAAAAGGATGGTTTTTTCCTAATAAATAGAACAAAGAAAACCTGAGAAACCCCTGTTAAAAGACCAACTTAAGATTTTGAATTTAAAAGGATTAAATGGCATTTAACAGGATGAAAACAAAAAAGAATAAAAAATTGCTTCTAGGGCATAAAAATTCGTTGCATCAGACTAGAAAATATCGTCTACTTCGCACGTTTTTCAACCTGTACCGGCAATGTTGCCGACAGTCTGACTAGGAGACCCGGGGCCAATGAGCCAGTTCCATGCTATTAACGTTGCTGATTACTACGACACTGAAACCTTTAGCAAGATAAAAGCATTTGCGGACACCAAGCCGACGCCATTTGTGGTGATTGATACCAATATCATTGCCAAACAATACAACGACATGGTGGAAAGTTTCCCCTACGCCGATGTGTTTTATGCAGTTAAAGCCAATCCGGCGAAGGAGATCCTGTCTCTACTGCGTGATAAAGGCGCCAACTTTGACATTGCCTCAATCTATGAGCTGAACATGGTGATGGAACTCGGTGTGACACCGGATCGCATCAGTTATGGCAACACTATTAAGAAGCGTCAGGATGTCCGCGAATTTTATCAGCGTGGCGTGCGTATGTTCGCTTCAGATTCTGAACCGGATTTACGCATGATTGCTGAAGAAGCGCCAGGTTCTCGAGTCTATGTGCGGATCCTGACGGAAGGGACTGAAACTGCAGACTGGCCGCTATCCCGTAAGTTTGGCTGCCAGAATGAAATGGCTTATGAATTACTGGTACTGGCGCGTGATTTGGGACTGCAACCCTACGGTATCTCATTTCATGTTGGCTCCCAGCAGCGTGATATTGGCGCTTGGGATGCTGCCATCGGCAAAGTGAGTGTACTGTTTCAACGCTTGAAGGAAGATCACGGCATTGAGCTGCAGATGGTCAATATGGGCGGTGGATTCCCGGCGAATTACATCGATAAGACCAACACGTTGGGGATGTACGCGGAGCAGATCACTTACTTTCTCAAAGAGGACTTTGGTGACAACTTCCCGCGCATTATTCTGGAACCAGGTCGTTCGTTGATCTCTAACGCCGGTATTTTGGTCTCAGAAGTGGTATTGATCAGTCGTAAATCGCATACTGCGCTGGAGCGTTGGGTTTTCACCGATGTAGGTAAATTTTCCGGGTTAATTGAAACCATGGATGAGGCCATCAAGTTTCCTATTTATACAGAAGCTAAAGGGCCGTTGGAACGTTGCGTGATTGCTGGGCCTACCTGTGACAGTGCCGACATTATGTATGAGCAGTATGCTTATGGCTTACCGGGGGATTTGGCCATTGGTGACCGTATGTACTGGTTAACCACCGGCGCTTACACTACAACGTATTCCGCCGTGTGTTTTAACGGTTTCCCTCCGTTACAGGCCTACTATCTGTAGTTTTGGGTGTTATCTTTAGTCAACAAGGGCGCCTGAAGGCGCCCTGTTTGTTTCTGAGGTCAGTGTTGGAAGCCGGGGTGGCATTTGAGAATATCAAACAACTGTTCTTTCAACTCCAGTTTGCGTTTTTTCAGCACTTTCACTTCCTGAGTGAATTCGCTGGAGGGGTAGCGCTCAATTTTTCTAATCTCTTTATCAAGTTGGTCATGTTCTTCGAAGAGTTTTTGGAATTGAATATTAGAATTCTTGAGTTCTGTTACCAGCGCACCGTATTCCGTAAACATAGGCTTACTCCTTAACATTTTGACTGAAAAGAGATATTTGCCAAAACATAACAGTTAACCCTCATGGTCTTGTCATGTCGACAAGCTTTAATAGTAGCGCTAATTGCAGTGTTTTTCAGTTAGAACGTCAGGATAATGAACCACTCATCGGCAGATGGCGTTGCGTGATTTGTCCGCTTCAGGTTAATCTTAGCGGCTTCCTCCGGAAGTGACATTCCGGGACCATTGGCTTAACAAAAATAGAGGTAGATATGGCCGATGTTTTCCATTTAGGATTGAGTAAATCTATGTTGCGTGGGGCAACACTGGCGATAGTGCCAGGCGATCCCGAGCGGGTAAAACGTATCGCGGCATTACTGGATGATGCTGAGTTTCTTGCCAGTCACCGTGAGTTTACTTCATATGTCGCCAATATTGATGGCAAGCCAATTGTCATCTGTTCCACCGGTATTGGCGGTCCATCAACGTCCATTGCTGTCGAAGAGTTAGCTCAGTTGGGGGTCCGTACTTTTTTGCGTATTGGAACTACCGGGGCGATTCAGCCACACGTGCAAGTTGGCGATATTATTGTATCGCAAGCATCGGTACGCCTAGATGGTGCTAGTCTGCATTTTGCGCCGATGGAGTATCCTGCCGTCGCTGACTTTGCCTGTACGGCTGCGATGGTGGACGCCTGTCGTGATGCGGGCGTAGAACCCCATGTGGGCATCACCGCTTCTTCTGATACCTTTTATCCCGGACAGGAGCGATACGATACGGTGTCCGGCCGTGTCACCCAGCGCTTTGTGGGCTCGCTTAAGCACTGGCAGGAACTAGGTGTGCTCAATTATGAGATGGAGTCGGCAACCTTATTCACCATGTGTGCTAGCCAAGGCTGGCGTGCGGCTTGTGTCGCCGGGGTTATTGTCAACCGGACACAGCAGGAAATTCCCGATGAAGCGGTGATGAAAGGTACTGAACAGCAGGCCATCTCTATCGTCGTGAATGCTGCCCGTAAACTTTTAAGCTAACTAATGTCAGGGCACAGTGTTCACTGTGCCCGTAATCCCGCCAGTAGCCGATCCATTGCGCGATATCCTAACGCCTGCGCAATATGGCGCCGCTCTACACGCTCGGCGTGTTGCAAATCGGCGATGGTGCGCGCAACCCGTTGTAAACGGTGAAAGCTGCGCACCGATAAGCCAAGTTTGGTGACACTTTGCTCTAGAAACACCAAATCTGCGGCCTGAAAACCAGCCTGTTTTAATGCTTTACTACCTAACTGGCTATTCAACATACCAGCACGGCTGAGTTGCCGTTCGCGGGCAGCCCATACTCTGGCAGCGATACTAGCACTGGTTTCGCTGCTCCCCGTCTGCGCCGTTAATGTGCCAGGCGGCAGTTTGGGGACTTCAATGGTCAGATCAAAACGGTCGATGAATGGCCCGGAAAGGCGTGACAGATAGCGGCGAATTTGATCGGGAGTGGCGCGGCTGTCACTACCAACGTCGCCACAGGGACTGGGATTCATTGCGGCGATCAGTTGGAAGCGGGCGGCAAAGGTAAGTTTGGCGGCAGCACGTGAAATGACAACTTCTCCTGTTTCCATGGGTTCTCGTAAGCAGTCCAACACTCGCCGCGGAAATTCAGCCACCTCATCAAGAAATAGCACCCCTAGATGTGCTAGCGAAATCTCTCCTGGTCGGGGCACGCTGCCACCGCCGACTAAGGAGATAGCTGAACTGGTGTGATGTGGCGTGCGAAATGGCCTGCGGTGGAATTGGGTAGGCTCTATTGCCATGCCTGCCACTGAGTGGATAGCGGCGACTTCCAGTGCTTCCTCATAATTAAGTGGCGGCAGCAACGAGATGATACGGCTTGCAAGCATCGTTTTACCTGTGCCTGGCGGGCCTAACATCAGTAAGTTGTGGCCGCCAGCCGCCGCTATCTCTAATGCTTGCTTGGCTTGATATTGCCCAATCACGTCGCTGAGACACGCATGTTCAATCAGCGGTTGTGGCTGTTGCCATTGCGTGGTGCCATCGATCCCCGGTAAGGTTTCTTGCCCATGCAAATAAGCCGCTACATGCTGAAGATGTTGTGCTAATTTGACGCCATCATAGCCCACCAATTCAGCTTCGCTGCGGTTGCCTTGGGGCATTACCAGTTGCATGCCAAGCTTGCGGGCGGCCACAATCACCGGCAGCAGTCCGGCGCATTCCCTAATTTCTCCTGAGAGCGCCAATTCGCCGACAAATTCATGTTGTGCTAATGGTGGCAATGGCAGTTGCCCCGATGCGGCGAGAATGCCGATGGCGATGGGGAGGTCATAGCGTCCTCCCTGTTTAGGCAGATCTGCCGGTGCCAGATTGATGGTAATACGCCGTTGTGGAAACTCAAATCCTGCATTGATCAGGGCACTGCGGACTCGCTCGCGCGCTTCTTTTACGGAGGCTTCTGGAAGACCCACTAGATTAAAAGCCGGTAATCCATTCGAGAGATGGGCTTCAACCCATACTTGCGGAGCATTAACGCCCATTGCAGCGCGTGTTGCGACTCTGGCGATGGCCATAGCAAATCCTTTTGTCTCTGGTCGTAAGAATATCCAGTCAGCTTTTGAGTTTAGCAGTAAATCAACTGCAGTCACCCGGTGAATATAATGTAATGAATTGGATAATTTCGGTCACGACAACGGCAAAAATAATTTGTTATCAAAGCACTTAGGTTAGTGCTAGATTGTGCGCGATTTTAAGGTGCCAGTACTACTGGTACGGTCATAACCATGCAAGGAGAGTAGAAAATGAAAGCGTTGGCGCTGCTGGCGGCAATGTTAGTGAGTTTTTCGGTGATGGCAGAAGATGAGCCGTTGCCTCAGGCATCAGTAGCAGATATTAAGGAATTGATTCAGGTGTGCCGACAAATGGCCACTGAAGATGAGGTCAGCAAAGCTGAACTTGCCGACTATCTGCTGGATTGTGTCAATGACCAGCTCAATGAGATGGGCTATCAACGGATTGAATCCTTGCAAAAATACCAATAGATTGCTGCGGCTCATCACTGTTTGAGTTTAAGCGTGGGTGGCGAGCCGCTTTAGTGTCTCTTCCTTGTACCAATAGTTTCATATCTGCTTCATCAAACGCAGATACCTTAGATCTGTCGTGATAGGTGTCTGCCCAAATAGCCGAAAAGCGGTTATAATATAGGCGGTTATCTTCCCGGAGTGTCCCATAACCGAGCGATGGCAAATACATCATCGGCGCTGCTGTGGCAGCATTCCAGCTTTTTCCTGTAATTGATTGCACTGTTGGCAGTGAATGGTGCAGTGGTGTGAGTGCGTTATGAGTGTATTTGAAAATACGGTTATCGTGTTGTGCCTGATTGCTATTAGCTGTTTCTTCTCTATGTCAGAAATTGCCTTGGCTGCATCCCGTAAAATCCGCCTGCGACAGATGATCGAAGAAGGGGATCTGCGTGCTGAAAAAGTGCTGACACTGCAAACCACCCCTGGCAGCTTTTTTACAGTGGTACAGATAGGGTTGAACGCCGTGGCGATTATGGGCGGTATTGTCGGTGAATCTGCTTTTACCCCTTACTTTACCTCGCTGCTGGCGTCTTTATTAACAGAACCCTGGCTCGGTAAAGTAAGTTTTGTACTGTCATTCGTAATGGTGACTAGCCTCTTTATTTTATTGGCGGATCTGATGCCAAAACGCGTGGCGATGGCAGTGCCAGAGAAAGTGGCGGTGGTTATAGTAGGACCAATGGTAGTGTGTATTAAACTACTAAGACCACTGGTGTGGTTGTTCAATGGATTGGCTAATTTTGTTTTTCGTGGATTGCGCATTCCTACCGCGCGTAATGATGAAATCACTTCCGATGACATTTACGCGATTATGGATGCGGGGGCAGAGGCTGGCGTGCTCGATAAAGACGAACAACAAATGATTGAAAATGTGTTCGAATTGCAGTCGGTGAGTGTCACGTCAGCAATGACCGCGCGCGAAGGCTTGGTGTACTTCCTCTTGCAAGATACTGAGGATGAAATCAAGGCCAAAATCGGTAGCCATCCTTACAGTAAATTTCTGGTATGTGATGGGCAGCTCGATAATATTAAGGGTTATGTTGATGCCAAAGAGTTGCTGGTTCGGGTGATCAGCGGCAGGAAAATCGACTTGCTGGATGCCTCGTTGGTGCGTACATGTGTGATTGTGCCAGACACCTTGAGCTTGTCTGAGGCCATGGAGTATTTCCGGCAGCAGCGGGCCGATTTTGCCGTGGTGATGAATGAGTATGCCTTAGTGGTGGGGATGGTAACGACAAACGATCTGCAAAGTGCGGTGATGGGCGCTTGGTCGCTGCACGAAAGTGAAGAGCAGATCGTGGCCCGCGATGCTAACTCCTGGTTGGTGGATGGCGTTACACCGATTACCGATATTATGCGCGCGTTTGAAATTGAGGAATTTCCTCAGAGCCAGAACTACGAAACCGTAGCGGGATTCATGATGTATATGCTGCGCAAGATCCCCAAACGCACCGATTCCGTCAATTTTGCCGGTTACAAATTTGAAGTGGTCGATATTGATTCCTACAAAGTGGATCAACTTCTAGTCACTCGGTTAGTCCCAATAGAAGCGGAACAACCACCAAGAGATAAGCTCGAACTGCCCCACTAAATAACGGACAGAAACGCATTAATCAATGGGTCTTCCATACGTTTGTGCAAACAGCAACAGCCCAGTTCGAATGGAGAAATGGGCTGTGGTGACTGCAATACTTGAATACGGTCCATCATCGGGCTGTTATTGACCACCACATTGGGCGTAATACTGACACCACATCCCAATGCCACCATCGGCACTATCGCCTCGTGTCCGCGTACCTGAGCATAGATATTGGCGCGAATATTCATGGCGTTAAACCAACGTTCCATCCGCAAGCGGCCGGGGCCATGGTCCGGCACAATATAAGGCAGCTTGTCCCAAGGAATAGGTGTCTGGTTAACCAACGCATGAACCTGACAGTGGACGGCCGGGGCAATGACCGCGAGTGTTACTTTGCCGATGGGCGCAAAGTGTAATTTGTCGGTGAAATCATCTTGCAGTGCCGCAATGGCAATATCGGTTTGCTGGCTCTGCACTTTTTTCATGGCATCCGCCGCATCACCTGTGGTCAGGCTAATATCCACCAGCGGTTGTACTCGTCGGAAACGATCCAATAATGCTGGCAGGTGGCTATAGGCGGCGGTGACCGAACAATAGAGATGCAGGGTTCCTCGCAGCAGATGCTGTTCAGTGTCTAGCTCTCGCTTCAGCGTTTGCCACTGCCCCAGTGTTTCTTCGGCGAAACGACGAAACGCTTTGCCTGCGTGTGTCAGGTTGACGCTGCGATTATCCCGCTCAAATAATCTAGTGCCAACGTCTTGTTCTAGCCGCTGTAACATACGGCTGAGGGCGGATGGGCTGATGTGTGTATTGGCGGCGGTGCGACCAAAATGTAAGGTGTCACACAAATCAAGGTAGACTTTTAAAACCCGAATATCCAAGGCTCAACCTCTGATGTTTTTTTATGCATAATATTGCAAAATATGCAACGTAGTATGCCAAATATATCATTTCAAGCAATCATTATCCTGCGCTATAGTGAACAACATTGTTGCTTCCTTGGGGGATGCAACGTGTCGGGATATTCGTGAATACAGGTGACCAAGATGGCAAATTATTTCAATACACTGAGTCTGCGTGAGCAGTTGGCACAATTGGGTCAGTGTCGTTTTATGGATCGCAGTGAATTTGTTAACGGCTGTGAATATATTAAGGACTGGAATATCGTCATTCTTGGTTGTGGCGCACAGGGGCTCAACCAAGGGCTCAACATGCGTGATTCAGGCCTGAAGATCGCCTACGCCCTGCGTCCAGAAGCCATTGCTGAAAAACGTGCGTCATTCAAGCGTGCCAGTGAAAATGGGTTCAAGGTCGGTACCTTTGAAGAACTTATTCCTGATGCGGATATGGTGCTGAACCTGACCCCAGATAAACAACATAGCAAAGTGGTGAATGCCATTATGCCGTTGATGAAGCAAGGGGCGGTGTTGTCTTATTCTCACGGTTTCAACATCGTGGAAGAAGGCATGAAAGTTCGTCCAGATATTACTGTCATCATGGTGGCGCCTAAGTGTCCTGGCACTGAAGTCCGCGAAGAGTACAAACGGGGTTTTGGGGTTCCCACCCTGATTGCCGTGCATCCTGAAAATGATCCTAATGGCGATGGTTTGGAAATTGCGAAGGCCTATGCGAGCGCTACCGGCGGTGACCGTGCCGGAGTGTTGCAGTCTTCTTTCATCGCCGAAGTGAAATCTGACCTGATGGGCGAACAGACCATTCTTTGTGGTATGTTGCAGACTGGAGCTATTCTGGGTTATGAGAAAATGCTCGATGATGGCATTGAACCAGGATACGCCGCCAAACTGATCCAGAAAGGTTATGAAGTGATCACCGAAGCACTGAAGCACGGTGGTATCACCAATATGATGGACCGTCTGTCAAATCCGGCGAAGATCAAAGCTTATGAGATCTCCGAAGAACTGAAAACTATGCTCACTCCGCTGTTCCAGAAACATATGGATGACATTATCAGCGGTGAATTTTCGCGGGTGATGATGGAAGATTGGGCCAATGGCGATGCTAACTTGCTGAAATGGCGTGAAGAAACCAATTCAACAGGCTTTGAGCAGGCACCAGAATGTGACGAATTCATTGAAGAGCAAACCTACTTTGACAAGGGGATCTTCCTGATCGCAATGATTAAAGCAGGGGTTGAGTTGGCCTTCGATACCATGGTGTCCGCTGGCATCATCGAAGAATCTGCCTACTATGAGTCGCTGCATGAAACGCCATTGATTGCTAACACGATTGCACGTAAGCGTTTGTACGAGATGAATGTGGTCATCTCCGATACCGCTGAATATGGTTGCTACCTGTTCAACCATGCTGCATTGCCATTACTGCGTCGTTACGTAAACAGTCTCGATCCGCAGTGGGTTGGTGGCGGTTTGAAAGCGGATGACAATGCTGTTGACAATATGCGCCTAATTGAAGTGAACTCCGCCATCCGCAATACCGATGTGGAGTATGTTGGTGAAGAGTTGCGTGGCTATATGACTGAAATGAAACGGGTTAATTTAGAATCTTAACGCGTAGGTCAAAGGGTTCCGTTTACGGAAACCCTTTTTCATTGACAGTTGGAGTAGCGTTGGCAACCACAATAAATCGACAATCTCAAAATTATTTGTTGTGTTTCACAAAGTCTTTGTGGTATTGCTTAATAACTGTTCGCCGCCTGTCAAATAAATGTTAACCGCGACGAACGACCGAATTTAATAGCAACAGGAAACTGTTACCAAAGATGATTAACGTCAGCGCTAAGCTCCTCCTCGTGATTATTACCGTAGTGATTATTATTGGATCACAGCGGGGGTGGCGCTCGGCGCGAAGTTAGACCAACTGGTCGCAGTCGAACCCCCGCTCCGTAAGGACCGGGGGTTTTTTCGTTTTAGGGCGTGTTCAAGCAACAGCAGGTAACAACAGCGATGGAACAAGGGCAAACAATCAGCGGTAGTCAGGCGGTTATTAAGGTGCTGGCTGCCCATGGCGTCACCACGGTATTTGGCTACCCAGGGGGGGCCATTATGCCAATATACGACGCGCTATATGGTAGTCAGGTAGAGCACTTGCTGTGTCGCCATGAGCAAGGTGCCGGTTTTGCCGCTGTCGGCTATGCCCGTTCCAGTGGTAAAACCGGCGTTTGTTTTGCGACATCTGGTCCTGGCGCCACTAACCTCATCACCGCTTTAGCCGATGCCATGATGGATTCTATTCCGCTGGTGGCCATTACCGGACAAGTGGCAACCCCGGTTATCGGTACTGATGCGTTTCAGGAGATGGATGTGCTGGGTATGAGTCTGTCCTGTACCAAACATAGTTTTATGGTGACATCTTCTGACGAACTGGTGGCAACTTTGTATCAAGCCTTCGAAATTGCCGCTGCTGGTCGTCCGGGGCCGGTGTTGGTGGATATTCCGAAAGATATTCAGTTAGCTCAATTGGAGTATAAAACTCCGTTGCAAGCGGTGCCGGATGAACCTTCGCTGGATCTTGCTGCAATTGCAGCGGCGAATACCCTGCTGGCGCAGGCTGAACGGCCGATGTTGTACGTCGGCGGTGGTGTCGGTATGGCCGGAGCGGTAGAACAACTGCGGGAATTAATTCAACGAACGGGTATCCCTTCAGTCGCCACGTTAAAAGGGCTAGGTGCGGTGACACATAATGCTCCCGGCTACCTTGGCATGTTAGGAATGCACGGTAATCAGGCGGCCAATCATGCTGTGCAGCAAGCCGACTTACTGCTGGTGGCTGGCGCCCGTTTTGATGACCGGGTGACCGGCAAGCTCGATACCTTTGCCCCTCACGCCAAGGTGATCCATCTGGATATTGATGCAGCAGAGCAAGGGAAATTACGCCAACCTGAAGTTGCCATCAATGATGACTTACGTATGGTATTGCCAGCATTGTCGCTGTCGCAGGATATTGGCCCGTGGCAGCAGCATGTTGCACAGCTGAAACAACAATATGCCTGGCGGTATGACCGGCCTGGTACGCAGATTTATGCGCCAGCGCTGTTAAAAGCGTTGGCGGATAGCTTGCCGGAAGACAGTGTCGTTAGTTGTGACGTTGGACAACATCAGATGTGGGTGGCGCAGCATATGTGGTTTCGTCGCCCGGAAGATCATCTGTCCAGTGCTGGCTTTGGCACTATGGGGTTCGGCGTGCCGGCGGCGGTGGGCGCACAGGTAGCACGGCCGGGGGCGACCGTGGTAGCTGTCAGCGGTGATGGTTCTTTTATGATGAATGTGCAAGAACTGACCACCATTAAACGCCGCCGGCTGCCATTGAAAATTCTGTTGCTGGATAATCAAAAGTTGGGGATGGTGAAACAATGGCAACAGCTGTTTTTTGAAGAGCGTTACAGCGAAACTGACCTGTCCGATAATCCCGATTTTCTTACCTTAGCTGCCGCTTTCAACATTCCGGGGCGCAGTATCAGTAAAGCATCAGAGGTTGCCGATGCTCTGAGCGACATGCTCACCAGTCCTGGGCCATTTCTGCTGCATGTGCAGATAGATGACCGATTTAATGTTTGGCCGCTGGTACCGCCGGGTGCCTCCAATAGTGACATGATTGACGAAGTGGAGATACAGCAATGATCCATCATCTGGTATTGACCCTGGAGCAGCGTCCAGAAGTGTTAGAGCGGGTGCTGCGGGTAACGCGGCATCGCGGTTTCCGTGTGTGTGATATGCGGATGTCGCAGCAAGAGGACCAACGTCTGCTGCTGGATATGGCTGTAGACAGCGACAAAGCCATCGAATTACTCAGCCGTCAGCTCGATAAGCTGATAGATGTTACGACTTGTGTGGTGCAAGGTTACCAACCAATAGCGCGCACTATCAACGGCTAATATAGAACAATCGCAATCTTTGCAGAATTTAAGAAAGGAATTGAGCAATGCCAAAACTAAGATCCGCCACCAGTACTGAAGGCCGTAATATGGCTGGAGCCCGCGCATTGTGGCGCGCTACCGGCGTGAAAGAGGGGGATTTCGGCAAGCCAATTATTGCGATTGCTAACTCCTTTACCCAGTTTGTGCCGGGCCATGTGCATCTGAAAGATATGGGGGCGCTGGTGGCTTCCGCAGTGGAAGCTGCTGGCGGGATCGCTAAAGAATTCAATACCATTGCGGTCGATGATGGTATTGCCATGGGGCATGGTGGCATGTTGTATTCCTTGCCGTCTCGTGAACTGATTGCCGACAGTGTGGAATATATGGTGAATGCCCACTGCGCCGATGCCTTGGTGTGCATCTCCAACTGCGACAAAATCACTCCCGGGATGCTGATGGCGGCGCTACGCTTGAACATTCCGGTCGTGTTTGTTTCTGGTGGGCCAATGGAGGCCGGCAAAACCAAATTGTCAGACAAAATCATCAAGCTGGATTTAGTCGATGCCATGGTCGCGGCCGCAGATAAACGCGTATCGGACGCCGACAGTGAACAGATAGAACGCAGTGCTTGCCCGACTTGTGGCTCCTGCTCCGGCATGTTTACGGCTAACTCGATGAACTGTCTGACTGAAGCCTTAGGACTGTCACTGCCTGGCAATGGCTCACTGGTGGCAACCCATGCTGATCGCCGCGAACTGTTTCTGGAAGCGGGGCGGCGGGTGATGGCGTTGGCAAAACGTTATTACTACGACAACGACGACAGTGTGCTGCCGCGCAACATCGCGTCCTTTAACGCTTTTGAAAACGCCATGACTCTAGATATCGCCATGGGCGGCTCTTCTAATACTGTGCTGCACTTGTTGGCAGCGGCGCAGGAAGCTGGGGTGGACTTTACCGTGGCAGATATTGATCGCCTGAGTCGCAAAGTGCCGCACTTATGCAAAGTTGCCCCTTCCACACCCCTGTATCATATGGAAGATGTGCACCGTGCAGGTGGGGTAATGGGGATACTTGGCGAGCTGGCTCGGGCTGGGCTGTTACATACTGACGTACACCATGTGGCTGCTGAAGACGGTAAACTGGCATCAGTGTTGGCACAGTATGACGTCATGGTCACTGCCAGCGAACAGGTTAAGGAATTCTATCGCGCCGGTCCGGCCGGTATCCCAACCACTATCGCTTTTAGTCAGGATTGTCGCTGGCCGGAGCTGGATACTAACCGGCAATCCGGTTGTATTCGTGATCGTGAGCATGCCTTTAGTCAGGAAGGCGGACTAGCGGTACTGTTTGGTAATCTTGCGCAAAATGGCTGTATTGTAAAAACCGCGGGGGTAGATGCATCTAATCTGACGTTTAGCGGCAAAGCGCGCGTATTTGAAAGTCAGGAAGCCGCTGTGGATGGTATTCTTGGCGGCGCGGTGGTTGCCGGTGATGTGGTAGTGATCCGTTACGAAGGCCCCAAAGGTGGCCCCGGCATGCAGGAGATGCTGTACCCCACTAGCTATCTGAAATCGATGGGACTAGGCACCAAGTGCGCGCTGATCACCGATGGCCGTTTCTCCGGTGGCACCTCTGGTCTGTCAATCGGTCATGTTTCTCCAGAAGCTGCGTCTGGTGGCACTATCGCATTAATCGAAGATGGTGACACTATCGCCATTGATATTCCTTCGCGTGCTATTTCATTGCAGGTAAGCGATGAGGTACTGGCAACTCGCCGGGCGGCGATGGAGGCCAAAGGGCCTTTCGCTTGGAAACCATTAGCACGGATTCGGCCAGTGTCTATGGCACTGAAAGCCTACGCGTTGATGGCCACCAGTGCCGACCAAGGTGCGGTGCGTAACCGCGCGATGTTGGAGGATTGAGATGTTAGCGCTCGCGTCCCAATCCCAGCTGTCGCTGGCGAACTACTATCTACAACGGATATTACTTTCCAGTGTTTATGACGTCGCCAAAGTGACGCCACTGCCGCTGCTAAAAAAACTCTCAGCCAGACTAGGTTGTCAGGTGTATCTCAAACGAGAGGATCTGCAACCTGTTCATTCATTTAAGTTACGCGGTGCCTATAACCGTATCGCTGAACTGAACACCGAAGAAGCCCAATGTGGTGTGGTGTGCGCCTCAGCAGGTAATCATGCCCAAGGGGTAGCGCTCTCAGCATCAACTCGAGGTATTGATGCCATTATCGTCATGCCCGGTACCACTCCAGATATCAAGGTTGACGCAGTGCGCCGCCTTGGTGGTAATGTGGTGTTGTATGGGCAGTCGTTTGATCAAGCCAATGAGTATGCCATGTCACTGGCGCGCAATCAGGGGCGGGTATTTATTCCCCCGTTTGATGATGAAGCTGTCATCGCCGGGCAAGGCACTATTGCCCAAGAGATGCTGCAACAGCAGCGCGATCTGGAAGTGATATTCGTGCCGGTCGGTGGCGGTGGTTTGATTGCGGGTATTGCGGCGTATTACAAAGCCGTTTTCCCTGAAGTGAGGATCATCGGGGTTGAGCCAGAAGATGCCGCCTGTCTGAAAGCCGCCATGGAGGCTGGCGAACCCGTCACGCTGGCACAGGTCGGTTTATTTGCCGATGGTGTCGCGGTGCGGCGTATCGGTAATGAACCGTTCCGTCTGGCAAAAGATTTTGTTGATGAAGTGGTGACGGTGACGTCTGACGAAATCTGTGCCGCAGTAAAAGATATTTTTGAAGATACTCGGGCGATTGCCGAACCGGCAGGAGCATTGTCATTGGCAGGGCTGAAGAAATATGTTGCCCTTCATCCCGGCGAAGAGCGCAAAGTGGCGGCAATTCTCAGCGGTGCTAACGTGAATTTTCACAGCCTACGTTATGTGTCAGAGCGTTGTGAGCTGGGCGAGCATAAAGAAGCGGTGCTAGCGGTTACCATTCCTGAAAAGCCTGGTGCATTCCTGCATTTCTGTGAAGTATTAGCCGGTCGCGTGATGACGGAGTTCAATTACCGTTTCAGTGGCCGCGAGCAAGCAGTGGTATTTGCGGGTATTCGCATCAATCGGGGACAGGAAGAGTTAGCGGAAATCACCACGGCGCTACAAGCCGTCGGATTTGTGGTGCAGGATTTGTCCTCCGATGAAACCGCCAAGTTACATGTGCGTTATATGGTCGGCGGCATGCCACCACAACCCTTGCAGGAACGGCTTTTCAGCTTTGAGTTTCCGGAATATCCGGGGGCACTATTGCAATTTCTGACAACACTCAAAAGTAAATGGAATATCAGTCTGTTCCACTACCGCAACCATGGGGCCGCGTTCGGACAGGTTCTTGCAGGCTTTGAAGTGCCGCCTGAAGATAATGACGCTTTTGCACATTTTCTGGATGAGTTGGGTTTTGTCTGGCAGGAAGAAACGGCGAGTCCGGCGTATCGTTTATTTTTGGCCCGTAAGTTCCATGATTAGCCGAAAGCAGGACGGAGAAGGCTTGAAATTTGTGGTAAGGTCATGCCACTGAGTCACACCTCAATTCCGTTGTAAGGAGACATCTATGTTAAGTGCACCTGTTGTCAGCGCCTTTAATCCGCCTCGCCGCATTCTGATGGGGCCAGGCCCTTCGGACGTGTATCCTGAAGTGCTGGCAGCGCAGTCGCGCCCGACCGTAGGCCATCTGGACCCGTTATTTATTGCGATGATGGATGAGTTGAAAAGCCTGATCCAATATGCTTTCCAGACTGAAAACCAGATGACTATCGCCGTCTCGGCTCCGGGCAGTGCTGGCATGGAAACCTGCTTTGTGAACCTGTTAGAGCCGGGCGAGAAAGTCATCGTTTGCCGTAATGGCGTGTTTGGTGACCGGATGCGGCAAAATGTGGAACGCATTGGTGGTGTAGCGGTCATGGTTGATAGTCCGTGGGGGGAACCGGTAGATCCTGATGCGGTAAGAGCGGCTTTGCATGCCAACCCAGACGCAAAATTCTTAGCGTTTGTGCATGCAGAAACCTCGACTGGTGCGCTGTCCGATGCCAAAACCCTGTGTGCATTAGCCAAAGAATACGGTTGCCTGTCTATTGTCGATGCGGTGACGTCACTAGGTGGCGTTGAGCTGAAAGTGGACGAATGGGGCATTGATGCCATTTATTCTGGTAGTCAGAAATGCCTCTCTTGTGTGCCCGGCTTGTCGCCAGTGTCGTTCTCTGCCGCCGCAGTTGAAAAGCTGAAAGCACGTAAAACTGCGGTACAGAGTTGGTTCCTCGATCAATCGCTGGTAATGGGTTACTGGAGCGGCGGCAACAAGCGCAGTTATCACCACACCGCGCCGGTCAACGCTCTGTATGCACTGCACGAATCCTTGCGCAAGCTGGCAAACGAAGGATTGGAGCACGCTTGGCAGCGCCATCATGAAATGCACTTGTTACTCAAAGCCGGATTAGAAAAGCTCGATATCAACTTTGTGGTGGCAGAAGCTTCACGTTTGCCACAGTTGAACGCCGTGTATATTCCTGCAGGTGTGGACGATGCCGCGGTGCGTAGCCAGTTGTTGCAAAACTATAATCTGGAAATCGGTGCCGGACTCGGCGCCTTGGCGGGCAAAGCTTGGCGCATCGGTTTGATGGGTTACGGTGCCCGTCGCGAGAATGTCGCATTATGCTTGCGGGCGTTAGAGGAAGTTTTGAGATAGTGTATCCGTGCTGATAAATGATAAAGGCCGCTCTGGAGCGGCTTTTGTCATTCTTTACCGAGCCATCGAAGCGTCACGATATAACTCACCATGACTAACACGCCGGCAAGCACTGCCGATGCCAATACATCCTGTGACCAGTGCATCCCCAACAGTAATCGGCTTAACCCTACCAGCCAGGCCCAGAGTAATAACAACAGCGGTAGCCACTTATTATGAGGCAGCAAACAGAGGCTACAGCTCAAGCTTAATGTACAGGAAAATAGTGTGTGCCCAGAGGGAAATGCATAACCCGTTTCTGCTTGCCAGTGACGCAGAATGTCTGGTGCCAACTGTAACGGTAGCACTGCGGGTTGTAACTGCTGCAGTATGGCTAAACGGCCTTGACGATCAAACGCATAGAATTGTGTTAAGTCCAGTAACCCCGCTTGTGCTAGGTACTCGACATAAGGGCGTGGTTCCGCAAAGAGAGCTTTCAGCAGATGGCTAAGCACGACATTAAGGGCGACGGCGATAAGCACGCAAGATAGCAACTTACCGCGTTTGGTGGCAGGTAACAGACAGCAAGCAAGTGTCACTATCACCACAGTAGTGAGTAATCCCCAAGGGCGAGTACCGGTCATGGTGACCGCAAAGGCAAGTTTGGCCACCACGCCATTAAGCTCAATCAAAGGAAAGAGCGATGCTGAACTTAACCAGATAATCAATGGTGGCAGCAGTAATGCTAACCAATAACCGAGAAACACTCTGGTGGAGGGAGACAGCATCGGCAGATTTCCTTAGCGGTTCAAGAAAAAGACCGCCGCAGCGGTCTTGTTTGGCGATTGATTCGCTTAAGCTTGGTCGCGCAATTTGGCTTCTAGTGCTTCCACCTGCGCCTGTAAGGCTTCAAGCTTTTCTCTGGTTTTCAGTAACACATGCTGTTGAACTTCAAACTCTTCGCGGGAAACCATATCCAGTTTCAGCAACTGTTGTTGCAGAATGTGCTTACTCCGCTCTTCAAATTCCCCAGCAAATTGTTTGACGCCAGCAGGTAGATTGTCACTCAGCTGCCGCGCCAGATCTTCGATTTTTTTAGCATTGATCATGTTGGTTTCTCACTTAAAAAACGCTGATGAGCGAATTGTAACCCAGTCAGCGTTATTCCCCAAGGTAACGTCTATTCACCGTGTTACAAGCTTGCTGGTTTTGAACGACAGGTCGATTGCAATTCATTTAATAGCTGGACTTATGACTGTAACGTCAGACGGCAGTCACACCTTGCTGTCGGCATCTGCTATTATTTGACGCCTCTGCTGTTTTGTTGATTGGAGCAAAATGAAACTCAATCCTGCCCAAAATGACGCCGTTCGCTATATTTCCGGCCCTTGCCTGGTTTTGGCCGGTGCTGGCAGTGGTAAAACCCGCGTAATCGTCAATAAGATTGCTTACTTGGTGCAGGAATGTGGTTATCAACCACGACATATCGCCGCCGTGACGTTTACCAACAAAGCCGCGCGTGAAATGAAGGAGCGTATTGCTCATTCCATCGGTCGTAAAGAAACCCGCGGTTTATGGATTTCTACATTTCATACGTTAGGACTGGAAATCATCAAGCGTGAGCATAAAGCGCTGGGGCTGAAAGCGGGATTTTCACTGTTTGATGATCAGGATACGTTGGCACTATTGAAAGAATTAACAGAGCACGAACTACAGGAAGATAAGGATCTGCTGCGGTTACTGGCATCTGCTATTTCTAATTGGAAAGGCGGATTGGTGATCCCAGATCATGCCCGTAGAATGGCGAAAAATGAGCGTGAACAGTTGTTTGCGTTGTTATATCAACGTTACGCCCAACATATGAAAGCCTATAACGCACTGGATTTTGATGACCTTATTCTGCTGCCAACACTGTTACTACGGCACAATGAAGAGGTTCGCCGACGTTGGCAAAAGCGCATTCAATACCTGCTGGTGGATGAATATCAAGATACCAATACTAGCCAGTATGAGCTGGTGAAATTACTAGTGGGTGAGCGCGCCCGTTTTACCGTCGTTGGGGATGACGATCAGTCTATCTATTCGTGGCGGGGTGCCAAACCACAGAATTTGGTACTACTGGGTAAGGATTTCCCAGAGCTGAAACTGATTAAACTAGAGCAGAATTATCGTTCCAGCCAGCGCATTCTGCATGCTGCCAACATCCTGATTGCCAACAACTCTCACGTATATGACAAAGCACTTTTCAGCGAATTACCCCACGGTGAACCGCTGCGGGTGCTGCTGGCGGCCAATGAAGAACAAGAGGCCGAACGGGTGGTGGCGGAGATTATTCGGCATAAATTTATGAATCGCACTAACTATGGTGAATACGCGGTACTCTACCGAGGTAATCACCAGTCGAGGTTGCTGGAACGGGCGTTGATGACTAACCGTATCCCTTATCGGCTCAGTGGCGGTACATCATTTTTTGCCAGAGCCGAGATTAAAGACATCATGGCCTACCTGCGACTGGTGGTGAATCCCGATGATGACAATGCCTTGCTACGCATTATCAATCTGCCCAAGCGGGGAATTGGCCCGGCAACGCTGGAAAAACTCGGCAATTTCGCCAACAGCAAACATATCTCGCTGTTTACGGCTATTTTTGAGGCAGAGCTGCAGCATCATCTCGGACATGCGGCGATTGAGAGTCTGATCCAATTCGGCCGCTTTATTGTGGATACTGGCGAAATTGCGCAGCGGGGTGAGGGCGTTGATGCCATTAAGCAGTTGATCCATAGCATTCATTATGAAGACTATCTGTACGAAACCAGCCCCAGCGCCAAAGCGGCTGAGATGCGTATGAAAAATATCTCAGAACTATATCGCTGGGTGACCGAGATGCTTGCGGGGGACGAACTGGATGCGCCGATGACGCTGCCCGAGGTTGTCACGCGGCTGACCTTGCGCGATATGATGGAGCGCAACAATGAAGATGAAGCGGGCGACCAAGTGCAACTGATGACTCTCCATGCCTCTAAGGGGTTGGAATTTCCCTATGTGTTTATGGTGGGAATGGAAGAGGGCTTGTTACCGCATCAGACCAGCATTGATGAAGACAATATTGAAGAGGAGCGGCGGCTGGCGTACGTGGGGATTACCCGTGCGCAACGAGAATTGTGGTTTGTGATGTGTCGTGAACGGCGTCAGTTTGGCGAAACGATTCGTAGTGAACCTAGCCGGTTTCTCAAAGAATTACCGGAAGATGACGTGCAGTGGGAAAACCGTAAACCGCTACAAAGTGAAGAACAACGGATGCAGACCGGAAAAAGTAACATCGCCGGATTACGGGCAATGCTCAACAAGTGAACCATCAGGCACAAATAGAGCTGCTTTGAGCGTGTGGCAATAGGGTTTCAGCCGCGCACTGTACCTTATAAATTCCTAATTGCTGTAACGTTTGCTGCTGTTCAGCCGAGTTCACACCATCGGCAATCAGTTGTAGTTGTAGCGATTCGGCGCTGCGACGGATCGCCGCCAATAATCGTCGATGCCTTGCGCCTTGAATGCCATTGGCAAGCTCGGCTTCCAGCTTAAGGCAGCTAATGGGTAAAAATGACAGCGTCAGTATAGAACTATAACCGCTACCATAATCGGCAATGCCCAGGCTAACGCCAAGTTCTTTTAGCGTTTCAAAGCCAATTGCGTGGTTATCGTGATCCCGTGCTAGCGATATTTCGTTAAAGAAGATACACAATCTGTCCAAAGCAAAACGACAGCTACCTAAGCAATTCTGCAGGTTACGCAGCGCATGTTTATAGGTGAGATGCTGGCTGGACAAACAGATGTGGACAAAGGCATCTTGCTCCAACGGCAAGGAGGCAAATTCGTCATTGAGCAGTTCAATTACGTAGCGATCAAGCTCAAGTTGTAGATTGGCTTGCTCTGCAAGTTGTGTTAACTGTCGATAATTCAGCACACCATGTTGCGGATGTTGCCAGTAGGGTTTGGCGTCAAGCGCCACTAGCTTATTGCTATTGAGGTCTTGTACCGGCACATATTGCAATTGCAGCTGACGGCTCTCGAACGCCTGACGGAGCTCATTTTCCAATGTCAGGTCATGCATCATTTGCTGATGGGATTTTTCATCAAAAACGACATAGCAACCCTTGCCACGGGTTTTTGCCATATACATGGCGGTATCGGCATCCCGCAACAGTGTTTCGCTACTGGTCTGTCTGGGATCCTCACAGAGTGAGATCCCAATACTGGCGCCTGAGTTGAAAAGTTGTCCTGATAGCTCGAATGGCCGCGACAATTCATAAAGTATCCGCTCGGCGACTTCTTT
Source organism: Shewanella fodinae (assembly GCF_014651955.1). Classification (GTDB taxonomy): domain Bacteria; phylum Pseudomonadota; class Gammaproteobacteria; order Enterobacterales; family Shewanellaceae; genus Shewanella; species Shewanella fodinae. The sequence continues at coordinate 65,114 of NZ_BMXW01000018.1, forward strand.
GGCATCTCCGGTGTTATATAAGTTGTCCAGCAGTATGACAAATTCATCGCCACCGAGTCGCGCCAGCAGATCTTGATCCCGAATACAGGTATTCAGCCGTTTAGCGGTTTCAATGAGGAAATGATCGCCTTCAAGATGACCTAAGGTATCGTTGATCATTTTGAAGCGGTCCAGATCGATAAACAGTAACGCAAATTTGTAGAAATGGCGGCTTTCAAAGGTTTCAGTTAGTCGTTCCATGAACATCTGGCGGTTGGGTAAACCTGTCAGACTGTCATGTTTGGCGTCGTGGATCAGTTTTTGCTCAATAGTGCGGCGTTGTGAAATCTCTTTTTGTAACTCGTGATTGGTTTGTGCTAGCTCTGCCGTGCGTTCCTGCACCATATCTTCAAGCTCTTCGTTCGAGCGTTTGAGTGTTTCTGTGGCCAGTTTGCGCTCAATGGCGGTGGCAATATGTTGTGATACAAAGGTCAGTAGTTCCAAGTCCTTGAACTGATACTTCTGATCCATACTAAAGCTGTAAATCGCCAGTGCCCCGACGACTTCCCCTTGGATCCTGAGGGGAACACCAATCCACTGCTGCATTGTCTGGGTATGGTTCAAGTCCGGCGCTTTGCTGTAAATCTCACCTTGTTTTATCAGATGGCGAATATCCTTTTGCGCCAGCAACACCGGCTTACAGTTACGCAATAAGTACTCCACCAGCCCATCTTTTAACGGCCGCGGCGCTGGTGGCATTGAACTGAGTTGCGACACATAGAACGGAAATTCCAATATGGTCGATGTGTGATCCAGTAACGCGATATAGCAGTTATTTGCAGGTAGTAGATGACCAATGATCTGATGCAGTTCCACGTAAAAATCATGCATATCCAGATTTGAGGTCGCGAGATCGGCTATTTCAAATAGCGAGCGTTGCAGCCGTTCGGCACGGCGTCTCTCATAGACTTCCTGTTTCAGTTTATCGTAAGCCTGGCTCAGTTCCTGAGTCCGTTGTTGAATGGCTTGCTCCAGCTGTTCGTGGTGGCGCAGGCGTTCCAATACCCCGGCAATGTGATGACAGATAAATACCATCAACTCCACTTCGGTTTCACCGTAAGACACTTCAGATTTATAGCTCTGAACCACTAATGCACCAATAGCCAAGCCGTTGCGTATAATTGGCACGCCGAGCCATTGATGGCAGGGCGAACCGAGATTTTCGATTTCACCTTCTGCTGCCAGGCGCTCGGCAGTTGCTTCGTCGCACAGCAGTGGTTTCTGAGTCCGCAATACATAACCTGTGAGGCCCCGTTTTAGCATGTCTGACAGGTTACTATTCGGGTATAACTCGGTGGGATGAGCATCTTTTTCATCAAGGAAAAAGGGGAGCTCTAACTGATCCTGATTTTTTAGCGAAATATAGAAATTATCTGCCGGGATAAGTTTTTTGAGGTGCAGATGGATCCCTTGATAGAAATCTTCCATGCTGCCAGCTTCATTGGCAATATTGGAAATTTCCAACAGGGCATTTTGCGCTGATTCCGCCCGTTTAAATTTGGTCGCCAGACGTCTTAGCCTGGATACGCGTTTTTCAAGAGATGACACATCAGGAGTCATAAAACGTCGAGTGTCCTTCAACATGATTTTACCGGGAGGAAATGTAAACGTATTGTTTAATCTTATTGTTAACTGCCTATAAATAACACGAATTGACTATGTCGCCAAGTCAATTTTTTGGCATGCGTCAGAGGATGTGGGAATATAGTGATGGTTTATAAAGCTAAAAGTTGAACACTCAGAAGAAAAAAGCAAAACAATGGTGGACTCATTCCCTAATAACCCCTACTATATGCGGCGCTGACACGATGGGCGCCCATAGCTCAGCTGGATAGAGCGCACCCCTCCGGAGGGTGAGGCCGAGGGTTCAAATCCTTCTGGGCGCACCAGCTTAATGAGCACATCGGTATAGAGTAAAAACAGTGGTGGCTGTAGCTCAGTTGGTAGAGTCCCGGATTGTGATTCCGGTTGTCGTGGGTTCGAGCCCCATCAGCCACCCCATTTCCTTCCTGTGTTGAGTTTCCCGGATGAAATCAGGGTTTCAGCAGTTGTCTGAAGCAGATTTCCCCTTAGGGTAGGAATTGAAGTAGATATTTTCGGTGATTAGCGCAGTCCGGTAGCGCATCTGGTTTGGGACCAGAGGGTCAGAGGTTCGAATCCTCTATCACCGACCAATTTATATAAATCGCTTTTGTACTTTATGAGTGAAAGCGATGTTGTTTTACGGTGATTAGCGCAGTCCGGTAGCGCATCTGGTTTGGGACCAGAGGGTCAGAGGTTCGAATCCTCTATCACCGACCAATACAGAAAGCCCCTGCATCTGCAGGGGCTTTTCGTTTATAACATCTTCTATCCTAATCAATATTTTGTGGTGGTGCGATATACCCTTGATATCCTTGGATTTTGAGCATTTCGAACCGCTGCAGTTGTGTTTCTTGCTGGATCCCAGTTGCAATAACGTCAATATCCAAGCCTCTGGCAACATTGATCAGTGCTCGGCATAGTTCAGCGTTGTGCTGGTTATCTTCAAATTGCGCAAATGACTGATCGAGCTTGACATAACTGGGTCGCAGCGTCTGCAGGTAAGTCATTGAACCAAACTGCCGACCAAAATGGTCAATACCAAAAGTTGCACCATTATCCCTAATCACATTACACAGTGCTTCGCTGGCCTTGGCGTCACTGTAGATACTGGCTTCTTGGATTTCGAATGCCAAACGTCCATGATGTTCAGTTTCTCTAAGGTACTGGTTAAGCCACTCATGGAAGTTGTGGTCGCCGACACTTTGATGCGTCAGATTAACGGCAATGATTTGCGGGCTCTTTTCCAGTAACTTCTGCTCCATCACTTTTTCGATGAGGCAACGATCAAGCAAACTTCCGAGCGATAACAGTTCCACATATGGCATGAACTGACCGGCATGGACTAATTGGTCGCCTACCTGTAACTGGCAGAACAATTCATGATGAATGATGCCGTCTCGACCATAATTCTGTACCGGCTGCCAGCGGAACAGAAACTGTTTCTGACTAATGGCATGAGACAGTTTTTCGCGCCATTGCTCGCGGGTAAACAGTTGTTGCTCGCTGGATTCAAACCAGTGATAGACCTTACCCGTTTGCAGCGCTTTTTGCAGGGCGTTGTCTGCCTGGGTCAGTATGTCGGACGTTGTACACTGTCCCAGACGCTCTGCGATACCTATGGCATAATCCTCATTGGGCTTGCAATCCGCCTTGATCATCTCTTGGTTAATGGTACGTACCAGCGTTTGTAAGTATTTGCTCAGTTGTTCACGTTCAGCATGGGTAACCAAAAACGCAAATTCATAGGCGGCAATTCTGGCTATCACCGAATCAAAATTCGCCAGTGATTCCTGCAATTTCGAGGCTAATAATTTTATTGTGGCATCTCGTACTTGATAGCCATATTTGCTATGCACCTGCTCCAGCCAATCAAGCCTTACCAGCATAATGGCGCCACTGCCGGGCTCACTAAGCCAACTATTGAGACGTGCGGTCATGTACTGTCGATTAGGTAGCTCCGACACCTGATCCACCAGATTCTTCTTACGCAGCGCCGTGACTTCTTCGTCAAGTGAACTGAAGATCTGTTTCAACTGAGCCGACATGCTGTTGAACGCAGTGACAACATCGCGTAGTTCCTGTGTTTTGGGTAAGGGCATATCTGGCCCAAATTCACGTTTAGCGATGCTCTTGGCGTGTTCAGCAATAGCGTGCAGTGGTTTGAGGATCCACGTGAGCCCTAATCGAGCCGAGAAAATGGCGACCAAAAACAGAATTGAGAACACTATGATGGTGTTACTCATGATGCGCCAAAGTTCATGGTAACCGAACCCAGGGTGAGCTGTGATTTTCAGTTTGGCTAGCTGGATCCAACCACTGGTAATTGTGGTTTCCTTCTCAATCGAGGGAAATAAGTTCAAATTGATAAACCACTGAGGTACGTCATCAATATGAATATCGTTATTCCAGCTTTGTTGTTTGCCATCGACCAGCCAGGTAAGGGTGACTTTGCGGTAATATCCGCCTTCAAAAATCACGTTTACCATGGTTTCTACCGTGGCCATATCACCCGCTTCCAGCGCGGGCACTAGCATCAACCCAAGTGAGTGGCTGACATTGTTCAGATCAGACTCCATTTGGGATGCAAGAAAATTTCGAGTTTCATTAAACTGTACGTATCCGAGGCTGGCTACTACCAAAAGGAACAGCCCAAACAGTAATGAATAAATCTGTCTAAACAAGGTCATTGCCGCGGTTACTCCATCACCAATTTAGGCTTACGCATATGGTCTGCCCCTAATCTATGTCTTAAATCGTTCCACTTTTCCAGACGTGTCGCCGAACCGGCCAGTACCCCTCGTCCTTTTTCCTTATTGAGCCATAACTGTTTACCGTTAAAGCTGTAGACTGGAATTAGGTCTGTTCGCTGGGTGGCAGGTTTGATAATAGGGTCAAGGTTGTCAAGGATTAACGGAATTGCCCCTGGCGTTTCATAGTACGCCAGTACCATGTGGTATTGATTGACGCTGGTCGCTTTAACCATTGTGATGCGCATCTTGTCGTCTGGAATCCCTAGTTGTAGCAAAGTAAAATACTTAGCTATGGAAAAGTCTTCGCAGTCACCACCATTGGCACCGATAAACTCTAACGGAGTTGCCCAGTAATTACTGACACCCCACAGCTTTATATCATCCACAAAACGGAACAAATTAAAGAAGTTATTGACTGTTGTGAGCTTTTCTTTGGCGCTCTGATCTTGTGCATCTCGCAGGATGTTGAACCAAGCTTTTGCACGCAATCCCGCGCGCTCACCGTAGGTGTGTTCCAGAGAAGAGACAACAGTGGGTTCATTAAGGCCGACATCGGCATGTAACAGCGAAACAGCAAGTGCCGATGCCAGCAGGGTGTAGTGGCAGACTTGTTTTAAGCTCCTGAATGTCAACAGCCTGCCACATACCATAATGAGAGATTAACTTCCTATTTAACTTCTTGATCGACAGAATAAATCGTCCACTTCATATCCGCCATAGTGTCTTCACCTTTGACTTCTGCGATAACGCGCCGATTACGTTTTTGCGCCAAGGCCGTACCGCTGGTATCGATTGGACGATCGTAACTGTAACCGATTGCTTTTAATCGGTCATCAGCTATCCCAAATTGCTCATGCAATACTTTAACGACAGCATTCGCGCGATTCTGTGACAACTCCAGATTGTGTTCATAAGTCCCCGTTTTACTGCAGTGGCCTTCAATCGTCACCTTAGTGTTCGGGTACTGTTTCATAAAATCCGCGATGGTCTGAATTTGGCTGTAATACTGCGGGTCGATATAGTAAGAGTCATTGGCAAACAACACCTTAAGCTCTGAGCGCTCATTTATCGGGCGTACTTGACCACAGCCATAGTTGTCAACGCTTGCGCCTTCAACGGTGCCCGCACATTTTTCTCTGGCCTCAATAACGCCATCATGGTCATTATCATTCATATCAAAAACTTGAGTTGTTGGGGAGTCCATGGAGACTGTATCTCGCATAGCGCATCCTGACAGTAACAACAGAATGCTCATAGAAGTCAGTAACAGTTTCATTATTTTGCCCCCCCTTCATATTCGCGTTCGCCTTTCCAGACATCCGGTCTGGTCACTCTCAACGAATCAAGCAACTGGCCTGTTGCATTCAATATCCGATATTTAGCAATAATCTCATCAAACTCTGCACCGAGATAATCTTTGCGTGCTTCAAACAGTTCATTTTCGGTATCCAATAAGTCCAACAATGTCCGTTGGCCGAGGTTGAACTGCTGCTGATAAGCGACTTGAGTCTGCTTGGCGGCAATCACGTGTTCGCGAATATAGAGTTTCTGGGGTTCCAAGAACTCATAAGCGTTCCACGCCAGATTTACACCTTCAACGACTTCCCGGTGGGCACGTTCCAGAATCTCTTTTGCTTCGCCCAGTTTATAAGCGGTTTGTTTTTCACGCGCGAGATCCTTACCGCCAGCAAACAGGTTATATCTCAGGCGTACCATTGCTTGCACATCATTGTAGTAACCACCAACGTTCTGACTGGCAATAATGCTGGAGCCATCTTCGCCATTCAGGTCATTATTCATGTTGCCAGAGACTTCCAGTGACAGCTTTGGATAGTACGAGGATTGTGCCGTTGAGCGTTCATATTCTGCGGCATGGATATCATGACTAGCAGATTTGAGCACCGGATGCTTAGCCTCTGCCATTTTTACCCCGTCCATCGCATCTTTCGGCAGCATGTCGGCATCTGGTACTGGCACAATCAGATTTTCCGGCTCCTGCATGGTCACGCGGTAGAACTGGCTCTTGGCATCGAGGAAGTTGTTACGCGATGACATTACATTAGCGTTTGCTCGCGCCAGACGGCCCGTGATCTGTGATAAGTCCGCAGTAGATCCCAAGCCTGAATCTGTGCGCTGTTTAATCTGATCATAGATATCCTGATGACTCTTCAGGTTTTTCTCGGCCAGCGTTAAAATTTCCTGGGTTTTAATGTAGTTAAGATAGACCTTGGCAACCTCAAGCGCCTTGTCTTCGGCAGTAGCCATCAGGTTCCATTGTTCTGCGCTAGCTTCGTAACGGGTACGACCCACTTCACTACTGGTGTAAAAACCATCAAACAACATCTGTTGGATACTGACACCAAATTCACCCCGTTTCAGTTCCATCTCATCGTCGGTAGTCCCTGCAAGTCGACGACGTGTAGAGGGTGAGTTGGTATATTCATAGCCGTAGCCTGCAGTTACATCAACTGATGGCATATAACCAGAATAGGCCTGACTAACTTGCTCCTCTTTGGCCTTAAATCTGTTGAAAATAATTCTGATATCCGGGTTGCTATCCAGAGTCCTGGCGACTGCCTGTTCCAGGGTCTGACCGAACCCGGCACTCGGAAGCATCAGCGCGGCAACAGCGAGCGCCAACGCACTGCGCCGAACCTGCCGATTCAATTTCATGTTCATGTTAAACCCCTCCAAGGTTCAATAGCTTTGAGCCTAGCGTTCCCTTAACGCTGTTTCTTTGGCTCGCAGTATGGGATTAAGTATGTACTCAAGGATTGTCCTTTTCCCGGTAATCACATCAACAGAAGTCAGCATCCCGGGGATTATTGGCATCTTTGTGCCATCTTCTTTAGTCAAGCTCGACTGTTCAGTACGCACTTTGACTAAATAAAAACTGTTACCTTCTTCATCTTGAGAAGTATCGGCACTAATTTGCTCCACAGTACCTTTCAGGCCACCATAGCGGGTGAAGTCATAAGCAGTGACTTTCACCATGGCAGGCAACCCCGGATGAAGAAACGCGATATCTTTAGGTAGGATCTTGGTTTCTATCAGCAGTTGATCTTCAGAAGGTACAATCTCCATGATATTGACACCAGGCTGTACAACTCCACCCAATGTATTGATATCTATTGATTTTACCGTTCCGTTCACTGGCGAAACCAGCACGGCTTTATTCACTTTGTCCTGAGCTCCCACCTGAGCCTCAGTCATGCGTGCCCACTTGGACTGGGTATCATTCAATTGGGCGCGGGCATCTGCCGCGTATTGTAGGACCGCTTCGCGCCGTTTCAGAATGGCCTCATCCATCGCCGCCTTCACTTTAGGTCTGTTGACCCGCAAGCTGGAGAGCTCACCCTTAATATCGTTTACGTTGCGTTCCAGTTTCAGCAATTCCACTTCAGGAACCACGCCTTTGGCGGCGAGTGGTTTGGTCAGTTCTAGCTCTCGGGTAACTAGTTGGAAGCTGGTAGTCAATGTATTGATTTTAGACGCAAGTTCTTCATTTTCCTGCTGCCGTTGCTGAATTTGACGCGCAAGGATTTCCACTTGGTTGTTTAAGTTATCCAAGCGACCGTTGTATTCATCTAACTGACGCTTTACCAATTCACTGTCTTTGTTACGCAAGTCATCCGAAAATACCGGTGGTTTTTTGATGATCTTTACCTGCTCGCGCCAATCCTGGGCGACATCTGAGATAAAAATGCTGTTGAGTTCTGCAGTTAAACGCACGATATCGGCACGAAGCGAATACACTTCCTGTTGCTGCTGTGCGGCGTCAGCGCGGAACCGAGTGTCGTCAATGCGTACTAAAGGTTGGCCTTTCTTAACCAACATGCCTTCCTGCACATACAGTTCTTGCAGAATTCCGCCATCAAGACTCTGAATTACCTGTACCTGGGACGATGGAATAACTTTCCCCGAGCCACGAGTGACCCGGTCAAGGGAGGCAAAACTGGCCCATACCAAAAAACATAACATCATGGCGGCAACTGCCCAGATGATCAGTTTGTGACTGGAGGGGGCTTCTGTCATCATTGCGCCATAGACGTCATCGACCATCTCTAGATCTTGGGCGGTAAGAAACTTACTCATGTCGACCTCCGGCCATCAAGCCGTGATTGAGCAATTCCAACACTTTATCTTTTGGACCATCAGCCAGAATGTGGCCACGATCTAAGACGATAATACGATCAACCAACTGCAGCAGTTCCATCTTATGGGTAATGATGATGAGTGCTCGTTCCTTACTGACATGCATCATTGAGCGCATAAACTGTTTTTCAGCTCTGGCGTCCAAGCTGGCGGTGGGTTCGTCCATCAGTAAGATGGGAGGGTCATTGAGAATGGCGCGTGCCAGCGCAATGGTCTGTCGCTGTCCTCGGGACAGGTTTTCACCTTTTTCGCCCACCTGAGTATCTAGTCCTTCAGACTCCATGGCAGTAAACAAGGCAACGCCGGAAAGCTGCACTGCTCGCATCAATTGGTGTTCAGAAACCTGACGGGTACCAAATAAAATGTTATCTCGTATGGTTCCATGAAACAGTGTTACATCCTGGGGGAGATAACCAAAGTTACGCCGCAGATCGCTGGGGTGAATTTGCCCAGCATCAATACCGTCATAACGCAGGCTACCACTTGACGGTTGAAACAGACCTACCATCAATTTTGCTAGCGTGCTTTTACCACTGCCGTTTCTGCCAATAATGGCAATTTTTTCTCCGGGCTGGATCTTGAAAGAGAGTGGGCTAATTACCTGTTTTTCTGATGTTGGATAATTGAAGGTGATATGGTCTGCTTCAATCTTGCCAATTAATCTTTGTTTGCTGACCAGATGACCTTTGTTTTCAAATTCATCTTCTTGCAGCATGATACCGTCGAGTTGCCTGAGCGCACTGATCATCTGGTTGGCGCGCGTCATCAGCCCAGCCAATTGTGCCATCGGTGAAACGGCGCGGCTGGAGAGCATCACCGCTGCAATAATTCCGCCCATGGAGATCAGGTTATCCGAAACCCGGTAAACGCCAAGGATCACCACAAAAATCGTGGTTAATTGCACAACCAAAGAGGCAACATGGGACACAGCATTAGTGAGTTTCTTGGTTTTTAACTGCCAGTTAGCCGTGTGACCAATCATTTGTTGCCAAGATTTTTGTACCAGACCTTCCGCGCCATAGGCCTTAATTGATTCCAGCGCTGCCAGACTTTCAATTAGATGACCATGTTTGAGACTGGAGAATTTATTACTTTCCTCTACTGCAATTTTCAGCCGTGGTTGAATGAGCAGGGTGAAGGAAATGATAATCACGCTGGCGATCAACGGAATAAGTGCCAGGTCTCCGGCAACTAAGAAAATGATCAGCATAAACAACAAGGCAAATGGCAGGTCAACCAGCGTTGTAATGGTGGCTGATGTCAGGAAATCCCTGATACTATCGAATTCGCCTAACTGCCTTGCCATGCCGCCAACACTGGCGGAGCGTTTTTCCAATGGTAATCCGATAGCCTTATAAAAAAGCCGGGAGGATACCAGGATGTCGACTTTTTTGCCTGCAATATCAATCAAATAACTTCTTAATTGGCGCATGACAAAGTCAAAGATATAAACGATGCCGGCACCGGCAGCCAGTACCCATAAGGATTCAAATGCGAGGTTAGGGACAACTTTGTCATACACGTTCATGACAAATAGTGGTGATACCAGGGCAAATATATTGACCAGCAGTGATGCCACTAATGCATCTCGATAGATGGGGGCTGCATCTTTCAGTGTTTGCAACAACCAGTGGGTTTTGTTGTCATGACGATAGACATCAAACCCTAAATCGCCGCGGTATTGCTGTTTAATTAAGAATAGGTAGCCCACATACAGCGTTTCTAATTCCTCAACAGTGAGTACCTGCTCACCTCCCGTTTCAGGAAGTTGGATGACAGCCTGTTGTTGCTCAGTTCTTAGTTCTCTGAGAATGCAGGCTTTTTTGTCCTTCAATAATAAAATACAGGGAAGCTGGATGGCACTAACCTGATCTAACCCCTTACGGCTGAGTTTGGCCGTCAACCCCGCGCGAGCAGCGGCCTGCGGCAACAGCTCTGGTGGTAGTTCGGCTGAGGACAAGGGCAAGCCAGCCACCAGAGACTCAATCGAACAGGGACTGCCATAGTACTCAGTCATCAGTACCAGACAGTCTAAAAGTGGGTCAACGGTGACTCTTAATGAGGCCGGGATTGTCCATTGTTCAGTTTTTGGAGAGGCAGCAGTGCTCACGAAACGACATGTCCCTTAAGTAGTTGTTAGGGTTGATGTAAGTATCGGCTAAAGTCCCACCTTTCGAAAGCCGAAAGGTGGGATTGTTAGATAATATTACGACTCGTGTGAAACAGTCTCAGTGTGTTTCAATATGTCACTGGTAGCGGACGATACAGGTTGAGCAGCATCCGCAGCATCGCTGCTGACGATCAGTGGACCATTACCACTGTCAACCAGCCCTTGGATCATTGCACTGCTAGTGTTGCCATAAGAAGACACGTCGGTTCCATCCAGCACTATGGTTTGGTCGGTAGTACCATTACTATCGGCGTCAATAGTAATCACCGTACTGCCATTATCTACACTAATGTGCAGGTAATTATCTAAAGTGCTGCTGTTGCCATCCCAGTTAGTTAACAAGTCGCTGATATCTAACTTGTCCTGATTTAATGTGAAATCAGTAACGTGATCAGTTCCCGTTTCTCCGGCTTGCCAGATAAAGGTATCTTTTCCATTACCGCCGGTCAGCGTGTCATCACCTAAGCCACCAAAAATAGTGTCTTTGCCCTGGCCTCCATCGATAACATCATTACCAGTACCACCGTAAATCAGATCATCTCCCGCATCTCCGTAGATGGTATCGTTGCCACCTTGTCCAAAGACAATATCATTGCCATTACCGGCATGAATAACGTCATCACCGCCACGACTGTCGTCACTGATATTCAATGATGCGGAGTTGGTCTGGATGTAAAAACGAATTTCATCATTGGAAGCGTTGTGCCCTAATACATCCGCCAAGTAATCGCGAAGTCCTTGTAAACCTTCGCCATCATGAGTGCCAGCGGCATGCCCGGTCCATGCAAGCCCATCAGTATTGAGCACGTCGCCAAAGATGATGTCATCGCCGTTACCGCCGTTGATGATATCACCGCCAACAGATGCCGGATTAGACTGTTGGAAACCATCTTGTAACGCTGCTTGCAATTGATCTGCAGTGTTGATGATCTGCGGTTGGCCAATATCGCCGGTAACATAGTCATCAACCCAATGCTGATTCCACCAAGATCCTTCCCAGTGTCCTCCTACTGCTGTCGTAACATTTGTATTTACAGTAGATGTATTGTCGAAATAGCGTAAGAAATCACTATTAATGCCACTACCTATGCCGATAGCATTCAGGCTAACACTATATCCATTGCCATGGATGAGTGAATCTGCGGCTGCAATCGCCAGTGACATATCATTAACATCTGTGCTGCTACCTGAATTAGAGCGGTCACCGGTATAGGTTGTTGGGTTACCGTCGGTCAGGAAGAATGACATGTTGATATAGTCACCAGTGTTCCCTACATTCTTACCATCAAACCAAGATTCAGCAGTTTTGAGTGCCGCTTCATAGTTGGTCGCACCATTTGCTGACAAATCATCGATAGCCTGAGTCAACTGCTCAAGTTTATGGTCGTTGGCACTAAAATTATTCAGTGTAATTTGCTCTGCCGCACCGCTGGCAAAAGAAATTAACGTGATGTTTACTGTGCCATCATGCCCGTTAAGCTGAGTTGCAAGCTGCTTCAGTGCATCTTGTGCCAGCTCTAAGCGGCTCTTGCCACTGGTGCCAGAAGCGTAATCCATACTTCCAGAGGTATCCACAATAAGTGCGATATTGTAGTTTGCGCCGGGAACTGTAGTAATGGTGTTGCCACCGGTATCACCTACCAGCACATCATTGCCATCACCGCCAGCGATTAGCCCCGCACCGTCACCAATGACATGTAGAGTAGTACTTTGCGGTGTATCAGAGTTGTTATTCCCTACAACAATGGTGCTTTCGGCTGGTGTACTACCACCTTCAATAGTGATATTGAAATCACTTGTCGCTTGATCACCATCACCATCGACAACACCGACCTGGAAGTTAAGCGTCTGATCATCTGGCAGAATATCCACAGATGTTGACATACCTGACAGACGAACAGAATCACCACCAGTACTCTGGATGTTAACACCATAGAAATCACTTAAGTTATAGTCAGATGCGTTGATGGTCACAGTGCCATCGTTACCCACAATGACGTTTGTCACAGTGGTCAGAACTGAACCATCAGCACCTAACAACTGCAGCGTCAGATTGGTGCCACTGCCATTGCCTTGAGAGTCAAATGACAGCGATACTTGGTCTACGGCTTGGTGTACGACTTGTCCCGCATCGTAGAAGGTTGCAGTCAGGCTTTCGCCGCTATCCAGCCAATTACTTCCAATACCAATACCCTGAGTACTGGAGTTAACAGAACCAGAGGTTGAAGTAAATTTAATATCAGTATCAATTGTGCTTAAGAAATCACTAGCCCATAAAACTATGCCATTACCACCATCTATTTTCTGATCAAATGCAACAGATTCGGTAATGACAGGATTTGGTGTGACTAAGTCAAAAGAATAAGTCCCGTCAGCCTTCATATATAAGGTAAAGAAGGTTTCACTAGAGCCGTTGTTATCATATGAAGCAGTTAACTTCTCTCCCATATAAACGGAGCCGTCATAAATATCTTCGCGACTGAGACTTACATTTGACCCTAATGATGTCAGCAAATTAATGTTAATACCCTGATCTGAATTGATCAGCTGTGACTCAGAACTGAAATCATCGGCGCCACTAACCACAGTCCAATTGCCAATATGTTCCTGGGCCGCGTTTGGTACAGAGAAACTATCAACATCGGCAGTTGGGACATCATCGACAATGTTAATCACCAATGCACCGGCGGGTGCGGTATCGCCATCGCTGTCGGTGACGACTACGGCGAAGCTGGCGGTGGTGTCATCCCCACTGGTGTTGTCCTGCAG
>NZ_BMXW01000019.1 GCF_014651955.1 Shewanella fodinae
ACTCGGCGGTAACCTGTAATTCTTTAGAAAATTCGGACATAAAAAATCGGCCTCAACAATGTTGAGACCGATTATGAAGTCTGCTCAGGATCGTTCAATTACTTAAAGCGATCGGCATTAGGAATTAAGCCCGGCTTTTTTGTTTTAGATGTCCGTACTAAGGGTTACTCCAATTTATCGATTTTGGAAATCACCTTGCCTTGCTTGAGTAAGGTGTATAACTGTTGCCCAGGTTGCAGTTGTGCCGTGCTTTGCACAATCTGACCGTTAACATCGCGGGTAATACTGTAACCGCGGCTGAGCGTTGCCAGCGGACTGACGCTTTCGAGTGCATGGCTGCTGTTACGCAAACGTTGCTGCGCTTGCTGCAGTCTCAACTGCGTTAATTTCTGCAACTGTTGAGTCAGGTATTCCAGCCGCTTACCCTCTAACGCCAGTTGATGCCGCGGGTGTTGAGCATTGAAACGGCCTTCAAGACTCAACAGCCGCTGGCGCTTACGTTGCAAGAAACTGGTGAGTGAATTGACAAGGCGCAGTTGCTGTTCATCAAAGCGTTGCACTAATTGTTGTAAATGCCGCAGCGGCTCTTGACGTTGCAAGCGATGATCTAATACCTGTAAACGTTGGCGTTTCAATAATTGCCAATGTTGCCAGCCCTGCATTAATCGCGCTCTGGCACTACTGAGTTGCTGCTGCTTTTCGCTGGCCGCTTGCGACAGTATCTCGGCAGCAGCAGAGGGGGTAGGTGCTCTGACATCGGCGACAAAGTCACTGATGGTCATATCTACTTCATGGCCTACTGCTGATACCACTGGCAGTTCACTATTATAAATGGCGTATGCCAAGGCTTCGTTATTGAAGCCCCAGAGATCTTCTAGACTACCGCCGCCTCGGGTAAGCAGCAGTACATCAACTTCCTGGCGTAAGTTGGCCAGTTCTAAGGCCCGCATGAGTTGCAGCGGTGCCTGCTCACCTTGCACGGCAGCCGGATACACAATCACTTCGATGGCGGGATCCCGGCGTGACAACACCTGCAGTACATCGCGAATAGCCGCGCCAGTGGGGGAGGTAATGACCCCAATGCGTTGAATATTTTTCGGCAGTGGTCGTTTACTGTCTGCGGCGAATAGCCCTGCTGCCGCCAGTTTCATTTTAAGTGCTTCATACTGCTGTGCCAGTAACCCATCGCCAGCGGGCAACATGCTTTCAATAATCAGTTGATAATCACCTCGAGGTTCATAAACACTAATGCTGGCGCGCACTAATACCTGCTGACCGTTTATTGGCTTGAAGGTGACATTCTGATTGCGACCGCGAAACATGGCACAGCGGATTTGTGAACGACTGTCTTTGAGGGTCAAGTACCAGTGCCCCGATGACGGACAAGAAAAATTGGAGATTTCACCGCTGAGCCAGATACGACCAAGCTGACCTTCCAGTAGTTGTCTGACTTCACCATTCAGACGAGAGACTGTATACACCTGATCTGTCGCTATCGACATTAAACCTTTCCATGACAGAATTTTTAGTTATTTTCCCATTTACCCATTAACGGTTGCAAGGTATAATGCCGCCGCAATATTTCACCTCTATTTTGATTTGTATCCTACCGCAAGGGGAGATGTTGCAATGTTACGTTTAATAAAAGAAGCGCTTACCTTTGACGATGTGTTATTGGTGCCAGCGCACTCCACCGTCCTCCCTAATACCGCAAGCCTGAAAACCCGGTTGACCCAAAAGATTGAGCTCAATATTCCGTTGCTGTCTGCTGCTATGGACACTGTGACTGAAGCCCGTCTGGCCATCGCTATTGCTCAGGAAGGCGGCATAGGCTTTATCCACAAAAACATGAGTATTGAAGCGCAGGCCGAAGAGGTTCGTAAAGTTAAGAGTTACGAAGCTGGCGTGGTTGCTCAACCTGTGACCGTGACACCGTCAACTACTATTGAAGAATTGCGAGTGATGACTGAGCGTAATGGTTTCGCAGGTTATCCGGTAGTGACCGAAGCAAACGAGCTGGTAGGTATTATTACCGGTCGAGATGTGCGCTTTGTGACCGATCAGAGCAAAACCGTACAAGAAGTTATGACTCCCAAAGAACGGCTGGTGACAGTAAAAGAAGGCACCAAACACGATCAGGTACAAAAGTTAATGCATTCCAGCCGAATTGAAAAAGTGCTGGTTGTGGATGACGACTTTAAACTGAAAGGACTGATCACGGTTAAAGACTTCAAAAAGGCAGAGCGTAAACCGAATGCTTGTAAAGACGAATTTGGTCGTTTGCGAGTAGGCGGTGCTGTTGGTGCTGGCGCTGGTAACGAAGATCGTATCGATGCACTGGTGAAAGCTGGCATCGATGTCCTGTTGATTGACTCATCACATGGGCACTCAGAGGGCGTATTACAACGTATTCGCGATGCTCGTGCCAAATATCCCGATCTCCAAATTGTTGGGGGTAACGTTGCCACCGCCGAAGGTGCCTTAGCACTGGTGGAAGCCGGTGTTAATGCGGTGAAAGTGGGGATTGGCCCCGGTTCTATCTGCACCACTCGTATTGTGACCGGTGTGGGCGTGCCACAGATCACCGCAGTTTCCGACGCTGTAGAAGCGGTTAAACATTTAGACATTCCGGTGATTGCCGATGGCGGTATCCGTTATTCTGGTGATCTGGCAAAAGCGTTGGCTGCTGGAGCTTCCTGTATTATGGCGGGATCGATGTTTGCGGGTACCGATGAAGCCCCTGGCGAAGTAGAACTGTATCAGGGCCGTGCTTACAAGTCCTATCGCGGCATGGGGTCGTTAGGGGCGATGTCAAAAGGCTCTTCTGATCGTTACTTCCAGAGTGACAACGCCGCCGATAAGCTAGTGCCAGAGGGCATTGAAGGCCGCGTACCCTATAAAGGCAAAATCAAAGAGCTGATCCATCAGTATATGGGCGGCTTGCGTTCCTGCATGGGGCTGACGGGGTGTGCCACCATCAAAGAGCTGAACGAAAAAGCGCAGTTTGTGAAAGTAACCTCAGCCGGGATGGGCGAATCTCACGTACATGATGTGACCATTACTAAAGAAGCGCCGAACTATAACGTTCGAGGCTGATAATCATACGGGGCGGCGATAGTCGCCCTTGTTGTTAGTTTATGTCGCCAGTAATGGCGGCAGTTGCACTTAGAAATAAAGGTTTTCAATGAGCAATATTCATGAGCACAAAATACTGATCCTGGATTTTGGCTCTCAGTACACCCAGTTGATTGCCCGTCGAATTCGTGAAATCGGCGTGTATTGTGAACTGTGGGCCTGGGACGTCACTGAACAGCAGATCCGTGATTTTGCCCCTAATGGTATTATTTTGTCCGGTGGCCCTGAGAGTGTTACCGAGGTTAATTCACCCCGCGCCCCCGAATATGTGTTCAACGCAGGCGTACCAGTGCTGGGTATCTGCTATGGCATGCAGACCATGAGTGAACAGCTTGGCGGTAAAGTGATCAAAGGGGTCGGTGAAGGTGAATTTGGCTATGCCCAAGTGGAAATGCTGCAGCCATCAGCCTTGTTCCGTGATATTCAGGATGCGGTAAATAGCAACGGCAAACCGCTACTGGATGTATGGATGAGTCACGGTGATAAAGTGTCGGCAATCCCCGTTGGGTTTGAAGCTGTTGCCAGCACTGACACCTGCCCGTTTGCGGCCATGGCCAACGAAGCCAAACGTTTTTATGGCGTACAGTTTCATCCGGAAGTGACCCACACCCGACAGGGACAACGCATTCTTGAGCACTTTGTGTTAGGGATCTGTGGCTGCGAAAATAAGTGGCAACCCGCTTCCATTATTGAAGACGCTGTGGCTCGTATCAAAGCCCAGGTGGGGAATGACGAAGTGATCCTCGGACTGTCCGGTGGGGTCGATTCCTCTGTCACTGCTATGCTGCTGCATCGTGCCATTGGCGACAAGTTGACTTGCGTATTTGTGGACAACGGTTTACTGCGCCTCAATGAAGCTGAGCAGGTGCTGGAAATGTTTGGTGACCATTTTGGCCTGAACATTGTCCACGTTGCGGGCGAAACCCGTTTCCTAGATGCGTTAAAAGGGGTGAGCGATCCTGAAGCTAAGCGCAAGATTATTGGCCGAGTATTCGTGGAGATCTTCGACGAAGAAGCCTCGAAACGCGTTAATGCTAAATGGTTGGCCCAAGGCACCATCTATCCAGATGTGATTGAATCTGCTGGCAGTGCAACCGGTAAGGCGCATGTGATCAAGTCTCACCATAATGTAGGCGGTTTGCCGGAAGATATGGAACTGGGTCTGGTTGAGCCGTTGCGTGAACTGTTTAAAGATGAAGTGCGCCGTATTGGTCTTGAACTAGGACTGCCATACGATATGCTGTTCCGCCATCCATTCCCAGGGCCTGGTTTAGGGGTTAGGGTACTGGGTGAAGTGAAAAAAGAATACTGCGACTTGCTGCGCCGCGCCGATGCTATCTTCATTGAAGAGCTGCACAAAGCTGAGTTATATCAGAAAGTCAGCCAGGCATTCACCGTGTTCCTGCCAGTACGTTCTGTTGGTGTGATGGGCGATGGCCGTAAATATGATTGGGTGGTATCACTGCGCGCAGTGGAAACCATCGATTTTATGACTGCACACTGGGCACATCTGCCATACGATTTTCTGGGGCGGGTGTCTAATCGTATCATCAATGAAATCGACGGTATCTCCCGCGTGGTTTACGATATCTCCGGCAAACCACCGGCTACTATCGAGTGGGAATAATGCCCCTTTAAGAAAAGTCTGGCATTAATAGGCACTAAATCATACTTAAGTCCGTGTAATTACGGACTTTTTCGCTTAGTTATTTTGGACAATGACCGCCAATGTCAAACACGGTTTGACTGTGGTATTTTGATGGATATGATTCATTGATAATGTAAATCAATGAGCGTAGTGCTGATTCACACCTAAATTTAGTTGGCAGCACTTCCCTTTTTGCGTTATTTCTAATGTCTGACAATTAGTTGGTTGGAAGGAAGAGCGAACCTGCATGATCGCCAAAATTATATGTAAATGCTAGTATGCCAGTCAGTTTTACATAATTTAAAAGGTTGAAGGATACCTTCAATCAGGATCTATATAAGAAAAATTGTCTTTCTAATTTTGTTACCAAAATGTAGGATTTTGGTGGTGTTTAAATGAAAATCAACAAGTTAAGTTATGACTCTGCCTTAAACAGAATCTTCTCAGCTACTGTCTTTAGAGAGATGGCAAAGAAGGGGCAGTCAGCTTTGTTCACTAGGTTGCTCAAAGATACAGATATCGTTGACCAAGTGGGTACTAGTGCAACAGTGGGCGAAGCGTTCGATTTTGCATTTAATATACTCAAAGTCGCTGGTTATCGTGATGAATACATATATCGAGCGGCTGTTAGTCACAAAGTGCTTCTGGGAACCCATTCACTTCGTACAGCCTCAATGCTTAATGAGTTTCGCGCTGGTCAGTGCAAAGCAGATCTAGTGATCTTAAACGGTACTTCAACTGTCTATGAAATAAAGTCAGAAAGAGACTCTCTTGTCCGGCTTGAAAATCAAGTAACGAACTACAAACGTGTTTTTGCCAAAGTTAATGTAATATCTAGTGAAGATCATATCGATGGAATCCTTAAAACAGTATCGGAAGATGTTGGAGTTATGTGCCTGACGAAGCGTTATCAGATTAAAACTATACGCGAGGCACAAAATTGCCCTGAAAGAATCTGCCCTAGTACTGTATTTGACTCTTTGCGTATCTCAGAAAGTGTAGAAATACTTGAGAACTTAGGAATATTAGTTCCTAATGTGCCAAATATTCAGAGATATACAGTATTACGCGAGTTATTTGCTGATATTGATCCAGCTACTTTGCACTTTGAAATGGTTAAAACTTTAAAACGGACAAGGAATCTTGCTCCCCTTAAAGATTTTGTTGAACGTTTACCAAAATCGCTACAAACAGCTGCGTTATCAGTAGCTGTGCGCCGTTCTGATCAAGCTAGATTGATCGATGCTACGGAAACTCCGCTACATGCGGCAATGACATGGAGTTAATAGACGGATGTACTACCCATATTTTCGTGGAAAGCAATTTGAGTTAATAACAATTCGTGAAATGGCTCAACTTATGGCTGACAATGACTTTATACCCGTTATTGAGCCTGTTCGGGAGTCATTGAATGGCCTCAAAAAAGCATTAAAAGCGATTGAAGATGTAGGTGGTAAAGCTGTAGTTATAGTTAATCCCTACTATGGGGATCATCATGATGATGGCTGTAATATAACTAATTTTCTTGATGAAGAATTTTCTGATTCGAAAGACATATCCGCTGGGATTCTTCTGCGTAGTGATATGTCGGTAGATGAGGCTGTGTCTTGCTTTGAACAGCATAAAACACACAATCGAGTATTAGTTCATGCAGGCTTTACAGAACCAAAGGCCTTGGCTGCTAAACTTGAAGATTACATGCCTGAGCTAACAAATATTTTTATAGATGACCACTCGAAATTATTATACCGAAAACATTTTAGTTCAAATAAGCGTATTTTGATTCGTGATGGATTCAATAGACAGCGCAATGCCGATTATCCCGAAGTTGAGATGTTTTCTGAACTCCATGCTACTTTCCCTGAGCTAGGAATGGATGGATTTGGAGACTTCTTGATGGTTGGTGATGCTTACTCCGAAGGTGGCGGTCCCGCCTATGCAGTCGCTATCCACCTGACTTTCATAGATCATGACAATGATGATGTGATGTACATTTATCATTTTGTATCAGATTCGAAGGATACCCCAACAGATCCGGCAGGGAAATTTGGTCAAGCATTAGGAAAACTAATCAGGAAGCTTGAAAGTGGACACTCTGGGCTTCTCGAGACTAGTGCTATCAAAGAGTTTAAAGCACTTCATGATAAAGGGTATTTCCCAGGTTTAGGGTATGTGAAAAAACTTTCCATGAAACATCATATCGAAACGCTTGTCGACTATTTGAATTGAGGTCGCTATGGTTAAGCGTTACTGCTGCCCTGAATGTTTTGGCGATCGAGTGCTTCGAGATGAGATATTTCCAATTCTGGGGCCCAAAAACGGTAAATGTGACTTTTGCGAAACGGAGGATACATTATTAGTTGATCCTGCCAACTTAGCTGATTATTTCGAGCTTCTAGTCAATGTATACGAGCCTTGTGCTGATGGCAAAACATTAGTTGAGTGGATGAAGGAAGATTGGCTGATATTTAGTCATGTTAATATGGACAACGCTCACGCAAAAGACCTGCTTAGTGACATTCTCAATGACGGTGAAGTTGTACGCCAAACGTTTAAGCCATCTAGCAGTTATAGTAGTGATGGCCTGGCGCTGTGGGATAGATTGCGAGATGAAATGATGTATTCGAATCGTTGGTTTCTTGATGTAACAATAGATGAGGAACGTCTCAAGGAGTTACTCGAGATGCTAATTGCTAAGGAACTTCCCCATCGGTGGTATCGTGCTCGAATCAAGACTGAAGATGAGGCTTTTCAAATAGATAAGATGGGAGCTCCACCTAAAAGACGTTCTTCAAATGGACGTGCAAACCCTGCTGGTATTCCTTACCTGTACTTAGGATCACGACCTGATACAGCTGTCGCGGAAATTAGACCACATACAGGGGAGTCCGCCTGTGTTGCTATTTTTGATATTCCAGATATTAAGGCTGTAGATTTGCGAACCCCTCGTAAACTGGTATCTCCCTTCATTCTGGAGGATGCAAGACAAATAGCACAGCTGAGGGCTGATTTACCATTCCTAGAGCGTCTAGGGGAAGAGTTAACTAGACCCGTTCAACCTTCAGGTGCAGCTATAGACTACATACCTAGTCAATATTTGTGCGAGTTTATCAAGAAGAAAGGCTTTGATGGAGTTGTTTATCGCAGTTCTGTTAGTGAGGGGATTAATCTTGCCTTGTTCAATCCTGATAAGGCCGTAGGCGGTGAAGTTACCATATATAACGTAGATCGGGTTTCAGTTCAGGTTGCTCAAGCTAATGGGTCCTAATGAGTCGCTATGACAGAGCAATTGGATGACAACTATTGGATGCAGCAAGCGCTGATGCTGGCCAAGGAAGCTGAAGTTGCCGGAGAAGTACCGGTGGGGGCGGTATTGGTCAGAGATAATCAGTTGATTGCCAGTGGTCGTAACCAGCCTATTGGTAGTCACGATCCTTGCGGTCATGCAGAAATTCTCTGCTTGCGGCAGGCCGGTCAAATATTGCAGAACTATCGTTTACTGAATACCACCTTATATGTGACGTTGGAACCTTGTGCCATGTGCGCCGGTGCCATGGTGCATAGCCGGGTAGGGCGTTTGGTTTACGGTGCAGCCGATCCCAAAACTGGCGCAGCTGGCTCAGTGTTGGATCTGTTGCAGCAGCCACTGTTCAACCATCAAGTGCTGGTAACGGGAGGTGTAATGGCAACGGAATGCGGTGAGCTGCTCAGCAGTTTTTTTCGGCGTCGTCGCCAGGAAAAGAAATTGCTGAAATCGGGCAACTATGATGATGCTGATTAATATAGTAGAAACCAGAGAATAGCCGCTCGCGGGCAAAAATACGTTTACGGTGGACTTTCTTGATAAGACGTCTTCTGTGCGCGGCGTTGCGGTTGATTGAACCTGCTTTCATTGGCGTTCCTGATAATAAATTCGCATCCAACTTAGCAGGTTATTGCTGCTATCGCTAGTGACTTCAGTGAACTGATATCACAAGTCATTAACGCGGTTGTACTGCCGCGTCCGGCTCGGTAACAGCGGCAGGGATTTCATTATCGTTCAACTCACCACTGTTATTATCCGCTAAAGCCTGCTGACTCTGTTGATTGTCCAACCATACCAAGGTGTCGTAATAACGGCGGATGTTATCCACATACTGCACCGCTTCACTGCCGCGGGCGTAACCGTACTTGGTTTGTTGATAATACTTACGTTTTTGCAAGAGCGGCAGTACCTGTTTGACATCCTTCCAGGCACTAGGGTTTTTCCCGAGTTTTTCAGCCAGTATACGGGCGTCTTCTACATGCCCGAAGCCAACATTGTAGGAGGCCAAGGCGAACCACATCCGCTCTTCATCTGGAATTGATGCCGGCAATGTCTCCAGAATAGTTGCCAAATATTCCGCGCCGCCACGAATACTTTGTTGAGGATCAAGTCGATCATCGACTCCGAGTTGTTGCGCTGTTGGTATGGTTAGCATCATCATGCCTCGGACACCTGTGGGTGAGCGAGCTCGCGGATTCCAGTGTGATTCCTGGTAACTGGTGGCCGCCAATTTACGCCAGTCTAGTTCACCCGCGTAGCTTTTGAACCATTGCTCAAACTGCGGTAAACGAAATTTCACTGCACGGATAAACGCGCGGGTATCAACATAGTCAAAACGTTTGACGTGACCGAAGTACTTTTCCACCAGATGGTCGAGGGTGCCGTCGCGTTTTTCTTGATGCCAGAAGCGCAATAGTTCGCTCATCAGCGAATCGCTGTTGCTGGTGGGCAGAAGCCATACTACCGGTTGTTGTTCCTTGAGCACCAAGCTGGCACGTAGTTCCGGTAAAAAGCGGCGATTAATTTCCAGACTGGTGGAGTCCGCAATAGTATATTGCAACTCGCCACTGGCAATCATCGACAGCAGTTCCTCATTATCTTTGTCATTGACTTCCTGCCACTGTAGCGACGGATATTCAGGTTTGAGGTCTTCCAGCGTTTCAACAAAGGATGAGTCTGCAACCACTTGCAGTGGTTCTGCGAGATTGTTTAAATCTGCCGGGATCTGACTACCTTCACGATACACCAGCAATTGGTTCACATGATACAGCGGGGGGCTCAAGCGGAATTGGCTGCGACGCGTTTCGGTATCTCCCAGACCGGCGGCAATCAGATCTATCTGCCCTTCATCTAATGCTTGATAGAGTTCATGGATACTGCCATAAGGCACCATTTCCAAAGGTTTATTGATAAAATCAGCAAAGCGTGACGCCAGTTCATAATCGAAACCGCTGTCACCTCGGGGGGAAGCAACATAAATCTGTGGGCCATAAAGCGTACCCACCCGCAGCGTCTCAAACTGACCAGGAGGCGTCTGTGGTGGTGTTTCTGCCATAGGCAATTTCTGGCAACCTGCCAGTAACAGAATCGCGGTGAAAACAGCAGTCAGTTTTTTCATTAGTAGTGGCTAATTGAGCTCTTGGCTGTAGTTGTCATCAACTTAGGCAGTACATCCAGCTGCCGGACAATTTACTCCTACATTTCAGCCTGTTGCCTCAACGATGGCGTTTGCATTTCAAACAATCTTGAGCGTTGTTTGGTGAGCTGAACGCTATGTTCCTCTTATTGAATAAGTTTATACCATATATGGCGGTTAATTGCGCAAACTGCGAGGTGATTTACCCCCGATATTTCCCTATAATAGCGCCACTTCTGACCCTGTAATCCTATCTAATAAGGTGATAAGACGTGATGGAAATCATCCGCGGAGCCCCGGCACTCTCTGCTTTCAGAGTGCGAAAATTGTTGCAAGCCTGCAGTGCCTCAGGGCTGCCAGTCAAGGATATTTACGCAGAATATATTCATTTGGTCGATGTGCCAGAATCATTGACTGACGACGCTAGAACACAGTTGGAACAGCTCCTCACATATGGGCCGGCGATCGAGTCCCATGAACCTCAGGGCCAGTTGCTGTTTGTGACGCCGCGTCCTGGCACCATTTCTCCTTGGTCTTCTAAAGCGACTGATATTGCCCATAACTGCGGTCTGAAGCAGATAAAACGTCTTGAACGGGGTGTGGCGTACTATGTGCAATCTCAAGAATTAAATGCCGAGCAACAGCAACAACTGACGGCATTGTTACATGATCGCATGACGGAAGTAGTGTTGGACAGTTTTACGGCTGCATCCTGCCTGTTTCAGAAAGCGGCGCCTAAGCCGGTAGTTAGCGTCAATATTCTTGCCGAAGGTCGACGTGCTTTAGAGATTGCTAACCGGCAACTGGGGTTGGCGCTGGCCGATGATGAAATCGATTA
Source organism: Shewanella fodinae (assembly GCF_014651955.1). Taxonomy (GTDB): domain Bacteria; phylum Pseudomonadota; class Gammaproteobacteria; order Enterobacterales; family Shewanellaceae; genus Shewanella; species Shewanella fodinae. The sequence goes on from NZ_BMXW01000019.1 coordinate 11,063, forward strand.
TCTGGTGAAGAATTTTGTCAAACTGGGGCGTAATCCTAACGATATTGAATTGATGATGTTTGCGCAGGCAAACTCCGAGCATTGCCGCCATAAAATCTTTAACGCTGACTGGACAATTGATAACGAAGTTCAGCCCAAGTCGCTGTTTAAGATGATCAAAAATACTTTTGAGAAAACCCCGGAACACGTGTTATCGGCCTACAAAGACAATGCGGCAGTCATGACTGGCTGTGAGGCCGGGCGTTTTTTCCCTGATGCCGATGGGGTTTACCGCTATCACACCGAGCCAGTGCACATTCTGATGAAGGTGGAAACCCATAACCATCCAACGGCGATCAGTCCCTTCCCTGGTGCGGCAACTGGATCTGGCGGCGAAATCCGTGATGAGGGGGCCACCGGCCGTGGCTCAAAGCCGAAAGCGGGTTTGACTGGTTTCAGTGTTTCTAACCTGAGGATCCCAGGATTTGTGCAGCCATGGGAAGGCAACTATGGCAAGCCTGAACGTATTGTCAGTGCTTTTGACATTATGATTGATGGCCCGTTGGGCGGCGCGGCATTTAACAACGAATTTGGACGTCCGGCGTTATTGGGCTATTTCCGCACGTATGAGCAACAGGTGAACAGCCACAATGGCGTGGAAGTCCGTGGTTATCATAAGCCAATCATGCTGGCTGGTGGTTTGGGTAATATCCGTGAAGAACACGTACAAAAAGGCGAGATTTCGCTCGGTGCCAAGCTAATCGTTCTGGGTGGGCCGGCAATGAATATTGGCCTTGGCGGCGGTGCGGCATCATCCATGGCTTCTGGACAATCCAGCGCAGACTTGGATTTTGCTTCGGTACAGCGTGATAACCCAGAAATGGAGCGCCGTTGTCAGGAAGTGATTGATCGCTGCTGGCAATTGGGTGACGACAATCCCATCCAATTTATCCATGATGTGGGGGCGGGGGGATTATCCAACGCGTTCCCTGAACTGGTCAGTGATGCCGGGCGTGGCGGCAAGTTTGAGCTGCGTAATGTGCCATCAGACGAACCCGGTATGAGTCCGTTGGAGATCTGGTGTAACGAATCTCAGGAACGTTATGTATTATCTGTCGCCGCAGAAAAACTGGCGGTATTCGCGGCTATTTGTGAGCGTGAACGCGCGCCGTTTGCGGTGGTAGGTGAAGCTATTGCCGAACAACATCTGAGCTTAAATGACACCCATTTCGGCAACAAACCGATTGATTTGCCACTGGAAGTTCTCTTAGGTAAAGCTCCTAAGATGAGCCGCGATGTTAGTAGCATGCAGGCGCATGGCAAACCATTAGATAAGAGCCAAATCCAAGTCACGGAAGCAGTTAAACGGGTGCTGAGTTTACCCACTGTCGCGGACAAAACTTTTCTCATTACTATTGGTGATCGCACGGTAACCGGTTTGGTCAATCGCGATCAGATGGTCGGCCCCTGGCAGGTGCCGGTTGCTGATTGCGCAGTGACTGCGGCAACTTTTGATACTTATGCTGGCGAAGCCATGTCAATTGGTGAACGCACACCGTTGGCATTGCTGGATTATGCTGCATCAGCACGGATGGCGGTGGCAGAATCACTGCTCAATATTGCTGGGGCGGATATTGGTGATTTGCGCCGCATTAAGCTTTCTGCTAACTGGATGGCCGCAGCGGGTCATCCGGGGGAAGATGCGGGTCTTTATGCGGCAGTCAAAGCCGTAGGTGAAGAGCTGTGCCCAGAATTGGAATTAACCATTCCCGTTGGTAAAGACTCCATGTCGATGAAAACGGCTTGGGAGGATGGTGAAGGTAAGAAAGCGGTTACTGCACCGTTATCGCTGATTATTTCTGCGTTCGCAGCCGTGCGTGATATTCGTAATACTGTGACACCGCAGCTGCGCAATGACAAAGGTGAAACCACATTGCTGCTGTTGGATGCCGCTAATGGTCAGCAACGTTTGGGTGGTTCCTGTTTAGCGCAAGTGTTTGGCGAGTTGGGAGACAAGGCGCCTGATGTCGACAGTGCTGCCGTCCTTAAAGGTTTCTTCAATGTGACGCAAGCACTGGTTGCTGACCGCAAGTTGATTGCCTATCACGATCGTAGTGATGGCGGTTTGTTTGTGACATTGGCTGAGATGGCTTTTGCTGGTCACACTGGCTTGGATGTAGATCTGAGTGCTTTGCCTGGCAGTGATATTGCTCGCTTGTTTAATGAAGAACTTGGTGCTGTGGTACAAGTCGACGTTGCAGATGTTGCAGAGATTGTGCAGGCTTATCAGTCGGCAGGCGTAAATTGCCTGCCAATCGCGGTAATAAATCAAGAGGATGTGCTGCGTTTTTCTGACGGTTCCCGCGAAGTCTTCAGTGCCACGCGTACCGAATTACGTACGTTGTGGTCTGAAACCACTTATCGTATGCAAGCGCTACGCGATAACCCGGAATGCGCCAGCGAAGAGTTTGCACTGAAACAAGATGCGGCAGATCTTGGCCTTACCGTTAAGCTGGGATTCGATCCACAGGAAGATGTCGCTGCGCCTTACATTCTCAAAGGCATTGCGCCTAAAATGGCCATCCTGCGTGAACAGGGAGTCAACTCCCAGACTGAAATGGCGGCGGCTTTTGATCGGGCTGGTTTTGAAAGTGTTGATGTGCATATGTCGGATGTGCTTTCGGGTCGCACCAAACTGCAACAGTTCCAAGGACTGGTGGCCTGCGGTGGCTTCTCTTATGGTGACGTGTTGGGAGCCGGTGAGGGCTGGGCTAAGTCAATTCTGTTCAACGCCCGCGCCAGAGATGAATTCAGTCAGTTCTTTGCTCGTGAAGATAGTTTTACGCTCGGCGTTTGTAACGGTTGTCAGATGCTGTCTAATCTCAGAGAAATCATTCCTGGGGCTGAGCTATGGCCACGTTTCGTCCGTAACCGTTCAGAGCGCTTTGAGGCGCGTTTCAGCTTGGTGGAAATACAACACAGTCCTTCATTGTTTTTTAGCGGCATGAGTGGCTCTAGGATGCCGATTGCTGTTTCTCACGGCGAAGGCCGCGCTGAATTTGTCTCTAGCGGTGCTCAGCAACTGGCTGAGCAAAGTGGTACGGTGGCATTGCGTTATGTAACCGGTGCCGGCGAGATAGCCACACGTTACCCACAAAACCCCAATGGTTCTCCAGCAGGATTGGCTGGCATTTCTTCTCAAGATGGCCGGGTCACTATTATGATGCCGCACCCTGAACGGGTTTTTCGTACTGTGGCGAACTCCTGGCACCCAGACGATTGGGGAGAAGATAGCCCCTGGATGCGAATGTTCCGTAATGCCAGAGTCAATGTTGGCTAGTATCCATTATATAATTTTTTTCTGATGGATAAGGGCGGGTAAATTTAATACCCGCCCTTTTTGTGTGTTTTGTGTAAGAGTTAAAATTCATTAAATTCATATTGTTATGTAAAGTGGATTACTTTATAAGCCGCTGAAGTGAGGAAAATTGAGTCTTAAGACCAAGTGAAAGGCGACTTCACCTCAATGTTCATTTTTTATGGCAAACGCCAATTGAATAGGTGTGTTGCTCCCCGCCGTTTTTCATCTTTTCTTTCAATAGATAAGATCCTGACGATAATTTTATTGATAGTACTAGTCATTACTGTTCTGGCTGCTATTAAATATTTTAATTATATAAAACAAATAGATATAGATGGTAAGTCCTCGAGAAATCATAATTAATTTACTAATGGATCGGCATGTCGCTTACTCTTCCTACGACAATCAACAAAGAATGACGACTATTTGTACGTATAACAGCCTAGCAATCCATTCTTTCTACTAAAAATGGCTTTCCGTGTAAAATTCTAATAATTATTGTTTTTTGGCATTAGATATTTTAATCAATATGTATTTAAAAAATCTAATTAAAATATGAAAATAATAAAAATATCACTATTTATCAATTAGTTATTAATAATTTATACTAATTGAGTGATTTTTAAACTAAGAAAAATACTATATTAAAAATATTAAAATTTTATTTATTGTGGTTTTTGTTGTTATTTCTTTGAAACGTCTGAAAAGTAGTGATAATGACATAATTGTACGTGTGCCTAGCACTGAATTGTAGCTTTGTCAATAATGCGTTATGCTGAGTGTGTTGTCTGCCTCAAAACCCGCTTAAAGCTAAGGGTTTGATTGATTTGAGTCAAAACCGAGTGGTATAAAATGATGGCGAATTTTGGCAAATGCATTTAACCAACTCACTGATATTTAATATTTTATAAGTATCTCGGAGAGAGTGGGTTTTGAAGTAAAACACAAAATTCTGATGAAATGTGATTCGTGTCACGATGAGGCGGCAAAAACCTTATTTTTGAGGTTAGGGTTGCTGAAGTGCAGTTCTAGAATCATTTGGATGGTTTATCTGATGGAACAGCATCGGATAGAAATTTACAAATTTACTAACGCTATCCTACTCACCATCCGGTCATTTTAATGGGGATTGAAATGGACAGATGGAACACCATGTAAGGAGTCACAAATGATAGTTGGAGAGGTTGTTGAGCTATCGCGCTTCCAGTTTGCGCTGACAGCCATGTATCACTTCTTGTTTGTCCCCCTCACTCTGGGTATGACCTTCCTACTGGCTATTATGGAATCACTGTATGTGATGACTAATAAGCAGGTTTATAAGGACATGACCAAGTTTTGGGGTAAGTTGTTCGGTATCAACTTCGCGCTTGGGGTGGCTACCGGTTTGACTATGGAGTTCCAGTTTGGGACTAACTGGTCATATTATTCTCATTATGTTGGGGATATTTTCGGTGCACCACTTGCCATTGAAGGGTTGATGGCATTCTTCCTTGAATCCACTTTTGTGGGGATGTTCTTTTTTGGCTGGGACCGCATGTCTAAGCGTCAACATCTCACCGCAACGTGGCTGACTGCGTTGGGAACGAACCTGTCCGCTTTGTGGATCCTGGTAGCGAATGGCTGGATGCAGAACCCAGTTGGGTCAGTATTCAACTACGAAACCATGCGTATGGAGATGACCAGTTTCGCTGAGGTGCTATTTAACCCAGTAGCTCAGGTGAAATTTGTTCACACTGTGGCTTCTGGCTATGTGGCTGGTTCCATGTTTGTATTGGCTATCAGTGCCTATTACATTCTGAGAAAACGTGATCTGCCATTTGCCCGTCGTTCATTCGCGGTTGCTGCCAGCTTTGGCATGGCATCCATTCTGTCGGTAATTGTGCTGGGTGATGAATCCGGTTACCGCATGGGTGAAGTACAGCGTGTTAAGTTGGCTGCAGTAGAAGCTGAATGGCATACTGAACCGGCGCCAGCATCATTCACCGTATTCGGTTACCCGAACCAGAATGAGATGGAAACCGACTTCGCTATCAAAATTCCTTACGCTATGGGTATCATTGCCACCCGTTCTATCGATGAACAAGTGACCGGTATCCACGATCTGGTAAAAGAGCATGAAGCGCGCATCCGTAATGGTATGCAAGCTTATGCATTGCTGGAAAAACTGCGCACAGCTAAGAAAGATCCGAGTATTGTCGTTGATGCTGCTGACAAGGCTGCATTTGAAGAGAAGAAAGTGGATCTGGGATATGGGCTGTTGTTGAAACCTTATACTGAGAAGATTGTCGACGCTACTGATGAGATGGTGAAACAAGCGGCTAAGGATTCTATTCCTAATGTGGCACCGCTGTTCTACAGCTTCCGTGTCATGGTCGCACTCGGCTTCTTGATGTTGCTGGTATTTGCCGCCGCCTTCTGGCAGAGCACTCGTCATCAGATTGAAGAAAAGCCCTGGGTACTCAAAGCTGCCTTATACAGCTTACCACTGCCGTGGATTGCTATTGAGTGTGGTTGGTTTGTGGCTGAATATGGTCGTCAACCTTGGACTATCTCTGAAGTACTGCCAACTTATATGTCTGCATCAACCCTGAGTGTTGGTGATCTTTGGTTCAGTATCATTACTGCAACCTTGATCTACACCGTGTTGCTGGTTATCGAGCTGTATCTGATGATCAAATTTGCACGTCGTGGCCCCAGCAGTCTGAAGACAGGCCGTTATCACTTTGAAAAATTGGAAGCCTGAGCAGAGGGATTAGACCATGTTTGATTACGAAATATTGAGATTTATCTGGTGGGCACTGGTTGGTGTACTGCTGATTGGTTTCGCGGTAACAGACGGTTTTGACATGGGTGTTGGTGCGTTATTGCCCTTTATTGGTAAGGATGACACCGAGCGCCGCGTGATGATTAACTCCGTAGCACCGCACTGGGATGGTAACCAGGTATGGCTTATCACTGCCGGTGGTGCATTGTTTGCCTCTTGGCCAACTGTATACGCAGTTTCTTTCTCCGGGTTCTATGTCGCAATGATCTTGGTGTTAGCGGCATTGTGGCTGCGTCCGGTAGGGTTTGACTATCGTTCTAAGATTGAGAATCCAAAGTGGCGTAAGACCTGGGATTGGTGCTTGTTTATCGGTGGTTTTGTTCCGCCCCTGGTCATTGGTGTGGCCTTTGGTAATTTACTGCAAGGCGTGCCGTTCCACTTCGACGAATATCTGCGCCCCTATTACGGAACAAGTGATAGCAACTGGATCCTCAACCTGCTGTACCTGTTAAATCCGTATGGATTACTGGCTGGTTTGATCAGTGCTGCCATGTTCATGAACCAAGGCGCTTGTTGGTTACAGATGAAGACGGAAGGTGAATTGCGTAACCGTGTGGCTGGTGCTGCTCAGATCCTGTCATTAGCTGTTGTGGTGCTGTTTGCTGTGGCCGGTGTCTGGTTGGCTTATGGTATTGATGGTTATGTGATTAAGTCTGCCCTGGATGCTCATGCGGCCTCAGATCCTACCAATAAACAGGTGGCTATTGAGGCTGGTGCTTGGCTGGTAAATTACAGCAAGTATCCGTTGACCGTTATCTTCCCTGTGCTAGGTCTGGTATCACCGCTGCTGGTCATTGTTACCAGTCGGATGGGGCGTTCAGGATGGGCTTTCCTGTTTAGTTCACTGACTATCGCGGGCGTCATTATGACTTGTGGTGTCTCTATGTTCCCGTTTGTGATGCCTTCTTCACTGGATCCAAACGTCAGTCTGACCATGTGGGATGCCACCGCTAGCCATCTGACACTTACCGTCATGACCTGGGTTGCCATCATCTTTGTACCTATTGTACTGGCATACACACTGTATACCTATTACAAGATGTATGGACGTATCGGTCGCCAGCATATTGAATCCAACAGTACTTCACTTTACTAAGGAGCAGCAGGTATGTGGTATTTCACTTGGGTATTAGGTCTGCTGCTGGCTTGTTCCTTCGGTATCATCAATGCGCTCTGGTTGGAAAATACAGAGAACATGGATAGAGAAGACGCGGATAAGTAAGCACTGCTGACCTCGGAAAAAAAGCCCCTGATGCTATGTTGATCAGGGGCTTTTTTGTGGGGAGGGAAAAGTGCGAAGTGTTGTGGATACGTGATTGGATAATGCGCTATCTGATTGCCCCATAGGAGTATATGCCGCAAGTTAACCGGCATTTTTAGGTGCGTCGCGAACGTTTCCTATAAGGTTAGTGACGGTCTTTTGCTACTCGGTTTTCTGAGATAAATTTTGGCGTGATTTATCGACTTTTTGTGGATAAATACTGCATTTTCTAATTATGGCCATGATTTTATATTATTTCGAAAAATAGGTTTTTATTAGAATAATTATCTAAAAAACTACTTTTCTTCAAAAATTGAAATCATCAGATTTCGATTATTTAGCGTCATTTTATGCAGTTTAAAATGTCGCCGTTTTCGCTGTCTAAAAGTTAACTACCGCACATTTTTAAACCTGCAAAAAATATGTATCTTATTGATTATGTGATCAATTATTCAATCATGTCGCTAGATGTATCAACGTGATTAAAAAGTTGATTTAAGTCAATGTTTGATGATTAGAGTGGTGGCAGGGTAGGTGCGGTTGTTATAAAAATCACGAAAATTGATGCGGTATCAAGTCGCTATGGAGTGAGTAAATGAAAAAGAATATCCTGTCAGGATTGATAGTTGCTGCACTGTTTTCTGCTGCTGCACCGGCAATGGCTCATCAAGCTGGGGACATTATTGTTCGAGCTGGTGCCGTGGTGGTAGCTCCAAACGAATCAAGTGATAATGTGGTAACTCCAGATTTGGGAAATCTTGGAGAGTTTGACATTAACAACAACACTCAGTTGGGGTTAAATTTCGGATATATGTTGACCGACAACTTCGGGATCGAACTGTTGGCGGCAACCCCGTTTTCACATGATGTGAAATTGGCCGGCACTAAAATTGCGGAAACCAAACACCTGCCGCCAACCTTGGTTGCACAGTACTATTTTGGGACTGCCGAATCTCAGTTGCGTCCATATGTTGGTGTAGGTGTTAACTATACCAACTTTTTTGATAGTAAATTTACTAATGATCTGGGTGGTAAATTGTCAGATCTGAGCTTGGAAAATTCTTGGGGATTGGCCGCTCAGGTAGGGATTGACTATCAAATCAACAAAAATTTCCTCGTTAACGCTTCTGTATGGTATGCCAAAATCAATACTGATGTGAGCTTCAATTACCATTATGGTGTTGGCAATAGCAGTGTTGCCCCAGTGACTATTGATACTGACATCGACCCATGGGTTTATATGGTCAGTGTTGGTTACGTATTCTAATAGCCTGTTGGGGGCGAATAAAAAAGGCGCATTTAGCGCCTTTTTTATGTCTTATAAGTTGTTATTCAATGGCAGTGGGTTCTTTCGCTTTTTTCTTTTTCCAGTGACGAGTGTTGTAAATATATTCAGGCAGTAACAGGGTCAGCCAAGCAACCAGACGCCAACGCTTGGTGACGTACACTCGGCGTTTCCCTTTCAACAAAGCATCAACGACCTGGCGTGCCACCTCATCTACAGGCGATAACCAAATACGACTGTGCTGTAGTGCCGCCTTATCCAGCAGTCCCAGTTGGATATCGGTAATAGTGATGGGTAACTTCAGCCGTTGCGCATGCATAGACAGCCCTTCTAGGTAATTTTGCGCAAAGGCCTTGGCGGCGTGAAATGCCACACTGGGTCCACCGCGCAAACCCGCAATAGAGTTAATTGCGGCTATTTGGCCGACCCCTTGCTCGCGAAATAAGCGAAAGGCAGTATTGCAAATGGCGGCAAAGCCACGCACATCGACTTCTATAATTTCCTGTTCCAGCGTCCAAGGCAAATCAGGGTGATAAGAGTTAAGTCCAGTATTAACCAATACTAATCGTACCCCATCCATTTCTTGCCAGACTTGCTCCAGTTGCGGAATGAGTTGCTGCGGATCTTCAATTGATAGTTGGTAAACGTTAGCCGCAGACGGTAATTCAGTGGCAAATTCGCGGATGGTATCAGCGTCGTGCGCCAGCAATGCCAACTCAATGCCTTGGGCGGATAATTGCCTTGCAATCTCCTTACTCAACATTGAACTGGCACCGACAATAATGGCGGAGGTTTTAGACATAATGGCACTCTACTGCGGAAGATGGGTCTTATAATAGGGAGATAGTCGCGCCTTCTCAAGAATTAACAGTGGAAGTATAGACATCTAGAAGTCTTTATGTATGATTGTGATGATCTCTCCGTGTTAATAAGCCCTTCGACTGATGGCTGACCACAGGCCTGCAATAACCGGAGAGTCATGTAATCTCCAATAAACACCAAGAGGCGGATGATGCCCGTAAGAATTCCTGATAATTTGCCTGCAGCCGATGTGCTTGAATCTGAGAATATCTTTGTGATGTCTGAGAGCCGGGCCGCAATGCAGGACATTCGGCCGATGAAAGTGCTGATCCTCAATCTGATGCCCAATAAGATTGAAACCGAAACGCAGTTATTGCGGCTTTTAAGTAATACACCATTACAGGTGGATATTGACTTACTGCGGATTCACGACAAAGAATCCAAGCATACTCCTATGGATCATCTCAATACTTTCTACCGGGATTTTGAAGAGATTAAAGAGCGTAACTTTGATGGCTTGATCATCACCGGAGCGCCACTGGGTAAGCTGGATTTTGAAGAGGTCACCTATTGGGATCACATCAAAGAAGTTATTGATTGGTCGCAAACCCATGTTACCTCAGTGCTGTTTTTGTGTTGGGCGGCCCATGCTGGCCTGTTTCATCTGTACGGGTTAAAGCGGGAGATCCTTAATATCAAATGCTCCGGTGTGTTCGAGCATACCCGTGTGAAGGCCCATATCCCTTTGCTGCGCGGATTTGACGATGTATTTTATGCGCCTCATTCCCGTTATGCGCAAATGAATATTACAGAACTGAAAGCACATCCACAGTTGTCAGTCTTGGCGGAATCTGCAGAGGCTGGCGCTTATCTGGTCATAAGTAAGGATCACCGCAATCTGTTTGTCATCGGTCACCCGGAATACCGCAAAGGTACCTTACGGGATGAGTATTTTAGGGATCTTGCTGCGGGTATTGCACCGCAGATCCCGAAGAATTACTTTCGTAATGACGATCCCAATGCTGAGCCGATAGCCCGTTGGTTTGGTCATGGGAATCTGCTTATCAGTAATTGGCTTAACTACTACGTATATCAGTTAACACCATATGATCTGAGCGATCTCAGCGCGAAAACGCCTTGGGAACAACGTAACGCATAAACCTATACAAGCCACCGCCTAGGTGGCTTTTTTGCGCAAGGTTTGTGAATCAAATCTCCTAGGCACCTTTTAGTTCTCTCGCCAGTTTTAATCCCTTCCAATCCTTTATTCTCGACACGCAAATTTTTCAGCATGACCTAATATTAGACCAACGGCTAGTTGCTTTACGTTCGCGTAAACGTAATCCTTGCAATCGTCGCTTAACTATAAAGGCTTCTTTTGGGGAGAAGGCCATCACTATCAAGGGGGCGAAGATGGGCGTAACAATCACTGATGATGTAGTGATCGTCGCCGCACGGCGGACACCGATGGGCGGATTTTTGGGGAGTTTGGCATCGGTGCCCGCCCCACAGTTAGCCGCGACTGTGATTAGAGAACTGTTGCACAGTACACAGTTGCCAGCAGAGCGCGTTAGTGAAGTGTTACTGGGGTGTGTGCTGCCAGCGGGGGTCGGGCAGGCTCCTGCGCGTCAGGCGGCCTTGGGGGCTGGTCTACCACTGTCGGTGGGGGCTACCACACTGAATAAAGTCTGTGGTTCTGGGATGAAGTCGGTAATGCTAGCGCACGATATGCTTCGCGCTGAAACGGCTGAGGTCGTTATTGCTGGCGGTATGGAAAGCATGAGCCGAGCGCCTTATATGCTGGATAAAGCACGTACCGGACAGCGCATGGGGCATGGTCGGCTGGTGGATCATATGTTTATTGATGGCCTGGAAGATGCCTATACCGGTGCATCCATGGGCAGTTTTGCGCAAAAAACAGCAGACGAATTTGGGCTGTGTCGCGCTGATATGGATGCGTGGGCGCTGACATCGCTAACGCGGGCAAAGGCCGCGATTGCCGAAGGCGCTTTTGCCGCTGAAATCGTAGCAGTAACGGTCAATGATCGGCGCGGAGATTATCAGATAGATACTGATGAACAGCCGGGCAACGCGAAACCAGAAAAAATTCCGACATTAAAACCTGCATTTGCGCAAGATGGCACTATCACTGCAGCTAATTCCAGTTCCATTTCAGATGGCGCAGCCGCTTTGATGCTGATGCGTCGTTCCTTGGCACAATCACTGGATTTACCGGTATTGGCCACTATCAAAGGCCACAGCAGCCATGCCCAGGCTCCAGCCCTGTTTACCACAGCACCTATTGGTGCAGTTGAAAAACTGCTGCAAAAACTCAACTGGACCACTGCCGATGTCGATCTGCTCGAAATCAATGAAGCGTTTGCTATGGTGACCATGCTAGCCATCAACGAGATGCGTCTAGACCCGGAGAAAGTGAATGTGAACGGTGGTGCCTGTGCTCTTGGTCATCCTATCGGCTGCTCTGGGGCACGCATTTTAGTCACGCTTATCCATGCGCTGAAACAACGTGGTCTCAAACGCGGTATTGCCACTTTGTGCATTGGTGGCGGTGAAGCGACTGCTATTGCCGTTGAGGTATAACACGGCACTTTCAACAGGACTCATCTCTTATGACAACGCTTATAAAACATTTTATTGCCGGTGAATTCACTGCCGGCCACGGCTCTCGCAGTATCAGCGTGACCAACCCGGCTGATAATCAACAAATCGCTCAGATAAATTGTGCCACCGCCGCCGAGATAGAACAGGCGATCAGCAGCGCTGCCCAAGCGTTTACAGAGTGGCGCAAGGTTGCTGTTCCAGAGCGGGCGCGGCTGATGCTGCGTTACCAGCACCTGCTCAAGCAGCATCATGACGAATTGGCAACCATTCTTGCGAAAGAAACTGGCAAAACTTTTGCGGACGCGCGCGGCGATGTTTGGCGCGGCATCGAAGTGGTAGAACACGCATGCAATATTCCCTCTTTGTTGATGGGAGAAACAGTCGAAAACGTGGCAAGCGGGATTGATACCTACAGCATGATCCAGCCTTTAGGCGTCTGCACGGGTATCACCCCTTTTAACTTCCCGGCGATGATCCCGTTATGGATGTTTCCATTGGCAATTGCCTGTGGCAATACCTTTATTTTGAAGCCGTCGGAGCAAGACCCAATGACCGCGCAGCGGTTGGCCGAACTGTTCGAGCAAGCGGGAGCACCGAAAGGGGTGCTGCAACTGTTGCATGGCGACCGTGAAGTGGTTGATGCCTTGCTGTGTCATCCACAGATAAAGGCGATCTCCTTTGTTGGTTCGGTTGCGGTTGGGCGTCATGTTTACCAGACCGGTACTCAGCATCTGAAGCGGGTACAGGCATTTGCTGGTGCCAAAAATCATTGTGTGATTATGCCGGACGCCAATAAACAGCAAGTGATTAATCAACTGGTCGGTGCTTCTGTTGGTGCCGCCGGTCAGCGCTGTATGGCAATTTCGGTGGCCGTGTTTGTTGGTGATGCAAAAGCCTGGTTACCTGAATTACGAGATGCTATGGCGAAAGTGCGGCCGGGGCTTTGGAATGACTCGGAGGCGGGATTCGGACCACTTATCAGTCCACAGGCTAAACAAAGAGTTCTGCAACTGATAGCACAGGGTAAAGCTGAAGGTGCCCAATGTTTGCTGGATGGTTCGAACGTCAGCGTGGCAGGCTATGAAGCGGGGAACTGGGTCGGCCCAACCTTATTCAGCGATGTTACCGAAGAGATGACGTTGTATCGCGAAGAGATTTTCGGCCCAGTATTAAGCTGTATGGCCGTTGACTCATTGGAGCAGGCCATCGCGCTGGTGAATCGAAATCCTTATGGTAATGGTACATCGCTATTTACCGCCAGTGGCGCTGCGGCACGTAAATTCCAACATGAAATTGAAGTGGGGCAAGTGGGCATCAATATCCCTATCCCCGTGCCATTACCATTTTTCTCCTTCACTGGCTGGAAGGGTAGTTTCTACGGTGATCAGCACGCTTACGGTAAGCAAGCCGTACGTTTTTACACCGAGACTAAAACCATCACCAGTCGCTGGTTTGATGATGACATTTCTCACGCGCCCAATATGACAATCAATTTGCGCTGATAAATGAGGTTAAGTTGCAACAGGCGGTGACGTTGTCATCGCTGGGAGTATCTGATGGATTTTAATCTGAATGAAGATCAGCGCCAGTTTGTTGAGCTGGCTCGTCAGTTTGCTGCTGAAGAACTGGCACCACATGCGGCGAAGTGGGATGCCGAACATTACTTTCCCAAAGCGGTCATTCAGCGTGCTGGTGAATTGGGGTTTTGCGGTCTATATGCCGCGGAGGAGTGTGGTGGTTTAGGGCTATCGCGGTTAGACGCAGCGTTAATTTTTGAACAGTTGGCGCAGGGTTGTACTACGACAACTGCCATGATCACCATCCACAATATGGCAACCTGGATGCTGTGCCGTTGGGGCAGTGCGGAGCTAAAAAGTGCGTGGGCCGAGAGCCTCACCTCCGGGCAGAAACTGGCCTCATACTGCCTGACAGAACCCGGTGCCGGAAGCGATGCCGCGTCACTGACCACCCGCGCAACTCGGGACGGTGACGAGTATCTGCTCAACGGCAACAAATGTTTTATTTCCGGTGCGGGTGCCACGGAGTTGCTAATAGTGATGGCTCGTACCGGGGCTGCTGGTGCTAAAGGCATCTCGGCGTTCGCAGTCCCTGCCGATGCTCAAGGTGTCAGCTATGGCAAGGCGGAAGAAAAGTTAGGTTGGAATGCCCAACCGACACGGCAGATAAGTTTTGAGCAAGTGCGTATTCCTGCCGGTTATCGCTTAGGCGATGAGGGGCAAGGTTTCAATATGGCGATGAAAGGGCTCGATGGCGGACGTATCAACATTGCCGCATGCTCTGTGGGAACGGCGCAGGCGGCGTTACAGCAGGCACTTGGTTACATGCATGAGCGTCAGCAGTTCGGTAAGCCATTGGCCGCATTTCAGGCGTTGCAGTTCAAACTCGCCGATATGGCGACGGAGCTGGTGGCGGCGCGGCAAATGATGTACCTGGCTGCCAGCAAATTGGACGAACAAGCTGCTGAAGCGACAGCATACTGCGCCATGGCAAAACGTTTTGCTACCGATGCCGGATTCGCTATCTGTGACAGTGCGTTGCAGATCCACGGTGGTTACGGTTATATCCGTGAATATCCGTTGGAGCGACATTTCCGAGATGTGCGAGTGCACCAGATCCTTGAAGGTACCAACGAGATCATGCGGCTGATTATCGCTCGGCGATTGCTGGAGCAAGACAGTGCGCTGGCCCTGTAACCGGAGTGTTTATGTTACCGTCAATCGCTGAAATTGAAGGCCACTGCGCCGTTATCACCATCAATAATCCGCCAGCCAATACCTGGACCTTAGTCAGCTTGCAACAGCTGCGAGATACCATTAACCAATTAAATCAGGATCCTGACATTCGTGCTCTGGTCATTACCGGCGCTGGTACGAAATTTTTCTCTGCTGGCGCGGATCTCAAACAGTTTGCTGATGGCGATAAAGGAAATGCTGCCACTGTGGCTGCTGCATTCGGCGCTGCCTTTGAAACGCTGAGTGCTTTTCGCGGAGTATCGATTGCCGCCATTAATGGTTATGCCATGGGCGGTGGGCTGGAAGTGGCTTTGGCTTGTGATATCCGCTTGGCTGAAGAACAGGCACAACTGGCGCTACCGGAGGCCAGTGTCGGCTTGTTACCTTGTGCCGGTGGTACCCAGAATCTTACCGCGTTGGTGGGAGAGGGTTGGGCCAAACGGATGATCCTTTGTGGTGAGCGGCTGAGTGCAGCCAAAGCAGTCACCATCGGTTTGGTGGAAGAGGTGGTCGCAACCGGTACGGTATTGCAGCATGCGTTGGCATTAGCGGGCAAAGTGGCTAACCAAAGTCCGGCCAGTGTTAGCGCCTGTAAACAATTGATCCAATCCGGCCGCAAGATGCCGCGTAGCCAAGCTTTACCGCTGGAGCGTGAATTGTTTGTGGCGCTGTTCGGTACTGAAGACCAGCAGGAAGGTGTCAATGCATTCTTAGAAAAACGTCCGGCACATTGGCGCAATGCTTAAGGAGAATATCTGTGGAACAGGTGCTGTTTAAAACCCTGGAAACTGTCAGTGGTAAACACATAGGTGTTGCTACACTGAATGCAGAAAAATCACTTAATGCGTTGGATTTGCAGATGGTGCGGCTATTGGCAAAACAGCTGCAACGTTGGCGACAGGAACCGCAGATTGCCGCCGTGGTGTTGGATGCTACTGGTGATAAAGCGTTTTGTGCTGGCGGCGATGTGCGGGCACTGTATCAGGCGCAGCAAAGTAATCCCGGCAGTTTTACCCATGAAGCCCGTTTATTTTTTGAAGAGGAATATCGGCTGGATTATCTGCTCCACACCTTCGGCAAGCCGATACTGGTGTGGGGCGATGGTATCGTAATGGGGGGCGGACTTGGTCTGATGATGGGCGCCAGTCATCGCATTGTGACTGAGCGTTCCCGGATTGCCATGCCGGAAGTAACCATCGGTCTGTACCCTGATGTCGGTGGCAGTTATTTCCTCGGGCGATTGCCAGGTAAAATGGGTCTGTTCTTAGGGCTGACGGCCTACAATCTCAACGCCGCCGATGCACGCTACTGTGGCTTTGCCAATCATTTTTTGGCTGCTGCCGACAAACAGCGGTTGCTCGACGCCATGAGTACCCTGAGTTGGGGCGACAATCACACCCTCAACCATCAAAAACTACATGATTTGCTTACCATGCTTGCGACCAACTGCAGCGAACATCCCGGTAGCAGCAGGCTCAAAGCCCATCAGCAAGTGATTGATGCACTGATGTCGGGAACACTTGCTGAAGTACTGCAAAAAATGCATAGCCTGACGTCGGATCAGCCATGGTTGCTAAAAGCGCGTGACACCATGCTGAGTGGGAGTCCACTTAGTTGGGCGTTGGCTTGGCAACAGGCGAATCTGGGGCACAGCATGAAGCTAGCTGACTGTTTTCGTATGGAGTTAGGTTGGAGTTTGAACTGTTGTGCTATTGGTGATTTTTGTGAAGGTGTCAGAGCCTTATTAGTTGATAAGGATCGTTCACCGCAATGGCGCTACGGTAATGGTCGCTTGCCACCGCAGGAGGCGGTAGACGCATTACTGGCCAACCCTTTCCCGCATGAGCATCCACTTGCCGACCTTTGAAGGCCTATTGAAACAGGAGAATACAATATGAGTACTGTCGCATTTATTGGTTTAGGCAATATGGGACTGCCAATGGCTATCAACCTGCTGCATAAAGGTTTTAACGTACGTGCCTTTGATTTGGTCGCCGATGCGGTCGCTGCTATTGCTGCTAAGGGCGCCACTGCCTGCCACAGCGCCGTGGACGCAGCGACTGGCGCTGATGTGGTGGTGTCTATGTTACCGGCAGGCAAGCATACCCGAGCGTTATACCTCGGGGATAGCGACAGTGAAGGGCTATTGCAAACAGTGGCCGAAGATTCACTGTTAATTGATTGTTCAACGATTGATGCGGCTACAGCTAAAGAGGTGTCGCTGAGCGCCGAGGATAAAGGTTTCGATTTCGTCGATGCGCCCGTTTCTGGCGGTACATCAGGCGCTACTGCGGGCACGCTGACCTTTATCTGTGGTGGTAATGTTGCAGCAGTAGAACGCGCCAAACCCATTCTCAGCGCTATGGGCAGCAATATTTTTCATGCGGGTGGCCCCGGCAGCGGACAACTGGCCAAAATCTGCAACAATATGTTGCTGTCGGTATTGATGGTTGGTACCAGTGAAGCGCTCAGTATGGGTATCGATAACGGTTTGGATCCTAAGGTGCTGTCAGATATCATGAAGGTCAGTAGCGGCGGCAACTGGGCGCTGGAAAAATACAATCCATGCCCTGGAGTGATGCCAGAAGTGCCGGCATCTAAAGGCTATCAAGGCGGTTTTATGGTCGATTTGATGGTAAAAGATCTGGGGTTAAGTCAGGAAACGGCGCTCAAGAGTTTGTCAAGTACACCAATGGGCGCGTTAGCTCGAGCCCTGTTTGTGGCACACGCGCGTAACGGTAATGGTCGCCGCGATTTTTCCAGTATATTTGAGCAGTTCTGCAATAAAAAAGCATAATCACAAGGAATTTGGGATGGAGATTAAAGGTAAGGTGGTGGCAATTACCGGTGGTGCCGGTGGTTTGGGGTTTGCCATGGCACAACAACTGGCAGCTGCCGGGGCCAGACTGGCACTCATCGATCTTGACCAACAGAAGCTGGAACAAGCCTGTGCGATGTTGGGTGATACCGAGGTGCAAGGGTATGCCGTTGATATCACTGACGAGGAGGATGTGATTGCGACCTTCCGTTTCATCCTAGAGGACTTCGGGCAACTCAATGTGTTGGTCAATAATGCTGGCATTTTGTTAGATGGTATGTTGCTGAAAGCAAAAGAAGGGCAAGTGACTGAACGTATGTCGCTCGCGCAATTTCAAGCGGTGATTAATGTGAACCTCAGCGGCAGTTTTCTATGTGGTCGTGAAGCCGCTGCTGCGATGATTGAATCGGCGCAGCCAGGCGTGATTATCAATATATCTAGCCTAGCTCGCCACGGTAATATTGGCCAAAGTAACTATGCGGCCTCCAAAGCCGGTGTTGCATCGTTGGCGGTAGGCTGGGCCAAAGAGCTGGCGCGCTATCAGATCCGCGCCGTGGCGATTGCTCCAGGGGTGATAGCCACTGATATGACCGCGGCGATGAAACCAGAAGCGTTAGCAAGGCTAGAAAAGGCTGTGCCAGTTGGCCGTCTTGGGCAGGCAGATGAAGTAGCGGCCACTGTTAAATTTGTCATTGAAAACGATTATATCAATGGCCGGATAATCGAAGTCGATGGTGGTTTATCGCTGTAACTGCTAGTTGCTGACGCCAGTCAAAATCCTGACTATTCCCATTCGTGACAGAATGTTCTAACGTGGGGAGTAATCAGGATTTTTTGTTGTCTGCGCTCTCTGTCCAAGATGACCGTTGACATACTTCCTTTGAGCCTGAACAATTCGCGCTGATGAGAAAAATTATTTAGAGGTTAAGCATAGTTAATGCACTGGCTGGAAACTGGATTAAAGCGCATCATGCTGGTGCTGGGATGCTTGGGTGTTGTCGTCATATATGGTGGATTTTTTTACCTATTATTCAGTGGCCGCTCCACTGCTGCCATCAATTGGTTTTATTTGATTTCTCCCTGGTTATGCATTTTCTTTGGCTTGTCGAAGCGCCAGCAGCACCAGGTAATACAGTGGTTTCTCGATAAATTTAACAGCAAGCACTAAAAAGCCGCGGCCGGCGGAATACATATTGAGGGAAAATTCATGATTACCGTGGGAGCTATGGTAAGGGGGCTGAGTTTGGCGGCGTTGGTGTTGCTGCAGACATCCTGTAGCCAACAAGCGCCGGCTGAAGTAACCGCAACCGAAGGGAAAGCTACTGTGCAAATATCCGCCTATGGTACATGGACATCGCCATTAACTGCCGAAGATGTGTTTGGTCAGGCTGTTACCATTGGCCAGTTGCAAAGCGTTGATGGCGCAATTTATTTCAGTGAGTCCGATCCCAAGCAGGGCGGACAACTGGGAATTAAGAAATTGGCTGCTGATGATCAGGTAACCGAGGTCGTCCCCGCAGCGTTTGGCGTTGGAAGCCGCGTGCATGAATATGGGGGGGCGCCTTATCTGGCCATCGGCAACAGTATTTTCGTTACCCGCATGGCGGATCAGCTGTTTTATCGGATTGCGCCTAATCAGGAGCCGGTAGCGCTGACGCCTCAAGGTACCCGTCATGCCGATTGTATTTCATATTCGAAAGGCTCGCGTATTATCTGTGTTCGGGAAGATCACCGGCTTGCTGGCGAAGCCAAAGCGAGTCTGGTGACCATTAATCTGAATTTTGCGGGTGAAGGCGATACCTTTGTTGATGGTCACGATTTTTTCAGCTCCCCAGCAATTAACCAAGACAACACCCAGCTTGCCTGGATAGCTTGGGATCACCCCAATATGCCTTGGGATAATACGCAGTTATGGGTCGGTGAGCTAAATCGTAAAGGCGAAATTAGCAATGTGCATCAAATCGCGGCGAAGCTCAAAGGTGCTGTGATGCAACCGCTTTATGCGCCCGATGGGCAACTTTACTTTATTGCCGATTATGACAATTGGTGGAATTTGTATCGGCTCAAGGCTGATGGCAGTATTGAGCAAGTCACTAAACTGCAAGGCGAAATAGGGGAGCCTGCATGGGTGTTTGGCGAACATGCCTATGCATTCGAAAACGCTCACAGTGTGGTGTTCAGTTATCATCAGAATGGCAATATTCACTTGATGCGTCAGGATGTGAATAGCGGCACCAGTGAGGAACTGGCCACTGATTTTGCGGAGGTCGGACAACTGATCCGCGCAGATAACGGTGTCTATTTTGTCGGTGCCAAAGCGACGCCTGAGCGCGGTATTTACAAGGTATCTGGCCGCGGAACAGAGCTAGTGTATGCCCCGCCCATCAAAGGGTTAGAACCAGATTATATTGCTAAGCCAGTTTCGATGAGTTTTGATACCAGTGACAGGCAAAAGGCGTATGGCTATTTTTATATGCCGCAAAACCCGTTATACAGCGCTCCTCAAAACAGCAAACCACCTTTGATTATGATGTTACATGGCGGTCCCACAGCTGAAGCGAGTAGCGCCTACAGCAGTGCCATTCAATATTGGACCACCCGCGGCTTTGCGGTATTTAACCTTAACTACCGAGGCAGTACTGGCTATGGCCGAAAATATCGCCAGAGTCTGTACGGCAAATGGGGTGTCGCCGATGTGGAGGATGCTGTCAATGCTGCCAGATATTTGGTCGATGAAGGATGGGTTGACCCTAACATGTTAGCCATTCGTGGCGGCAGCGCGGGTGGTTTCAGCGTGCTATCGGCGTTGGCATTTCATGACAGTTTTAAAGCCGGTACCAGTTATTTTGGCATTAGCGACATTGAGATACTGGCAAAAGAGACCCATAAGTTTGAGTCGCGTTATCTGGATCAACTGATCGGCCCTTACCCCGCGGCGAAACAGATTTATCATGACCGCTCCCCACTTTACCATCTGCAGGGGTTGAATGAGCCTTTGCTGTTGCTCCAAGGGTTAGATGATAAAGTGGTGCCACCTAATCAATCGGAGTTGATTTACCAGGCGGTGAAGGCTAAAGGTGTGCCGACGGCTTTTATTGGCTTTGACGGTGAAGGACATGGTTTCCGTAAACCCGCTAATAATATCCGGGCGTTACAGTCAGAGTTATCTTTTTACGGCCAAGTTTTTGGTTTCACCCCCGCCGGAGATTTACCTGCGTTAACACTGGATAATGCCGCGGCACTGCCCAAACCTGTCGACGCTCAGTGATGGCAGCAGCTTTTGCCGGACAAGCCTTCAATAATAGGGCAGTCCGGTGAATCGCCACCGTGGCATTGATTAACCAATTCACTCAATTCGGCGTGTAAGTCTGCCAAGCTAGCCATGCGCTGCTCCAGCACTTTCAGGTGTTCACTGGCTAGGCGTTTGACATCGCTGGCGCAACGTTGCGGGTCGTGTTTAAGCTGTAATAAATCTTTGCACTCTTCAATACTAAAGCCGAGTTCCCGACAATGTTGCACAAACTGCAGCGCTTCCAGTTGTGAGCTGTTGTACTCCCGATAACCGTTATCTCCGCGCTCAGCCTGTACTAAACCGATATCGTGGTAATAACGGATACTCTTGATACTTAATCCGGTTGCTTTGGCTACATCACCGATTTTCATATAGCAACTCCTGTGATCCATCGCTGAACTTTTACAGTGGACAATCTTATCACACTTGACTCTCCAGTTACTGGAGACTTTAACCTTTATGACATCGAATTACCATGAGCAGTTAGCACGTAAACTGTTTAGGAGCACAAGATGAAGGTTTACCAGTTTCATATCGATAATATGCACTGTGGTGGTTGTGCCCGTAAGATCCAGGCGTTATTTGCCGAAGAACCAGGGGTGAGTGTGACTACGGATGTTGATAGCAAATCATTGACCCTGACGCTAAGCGATGAGGCAACGCTCGATGAAACACAAGCCCGTGAACGTCTAAAACAGGCGGATTATCCAGCAACTGCTGCCAGTTATTGGCATCATTTTAAGGTCGCTGATATGAATTGTGGTCACTGTGAAGCCACTATTCGTAAAGCGTTGGCAGATGCAGATGAAGTGACCGTGGACTTGTCCACTAAGCAAGTTTCGGTGCTGAGTCAGCATGATGATGCATCATTGCTGGGCTTGATTACCACTGCTGGATTTACGCCTGAGCCTTGGACCGAAACCGCGGCGACTTGGCATGAGTTTAAAGTGCCGGATATGACCTGTGGTCATTGTGAAGCCACTATTCGTAAAGCGTTGGCAGATGCAGATGAGATAAAAGTTGATCTGCCGAGCAAGAAAGTTGCCGTGTTGAGTTCATTGGATGGCGGGCAACTATTAGCTAGCATTCAAGCTGCGGGTTATAGCCCTGAAATGTGGTCTGCAATGGAGGATAACTCGCACCCAAAATCTGAAGGAGCCTCAGTCGCTGCTGCGGCTCCGCAGCCTGAAGATAAAGCCAATACTAAAACTGAGACAACAACGCCTGACGCCACTGTAGCCTCTAATGCAGCAACGGCTGACGGTGTGTTGATGTTTGTACCAGACATGAGCTGCGCCAGTTGTGTGGTGAAAATTGAAAAGGCATTTGCCAACGCCGGGGTTGAGGCCAGAGTCAATCTGGCAGATAAGCAGGTGAGCGCGGCCCATGGAGTATCGGTCGCCGATGCGCAGCACATTCTTGCCAGTGCCGGTTATCGTGGTGAAGTGGTTACCGATGCTGCCAACGCGATGGCTGATAAGGCGGCCCATGATGCTAAGGAATACCGCACTCGAATCATCCAATCGATGCTGACGCTTGGTGTGGGTATTCCGTTGATGCTCTGGGGCATGGCTGGGGGCGACATGACAGTGCATAGTGACAGTTCCCGCTGGGGTTGGGGCTTGGTGTCGCTGTTGTGTTTGTTGCTGCTTATTAGTTGTGGTGGCCATTTCTATCAAGGCATGTGGCGTGCATTAAAGGCCAAAAGCGCCAATATGGACACCTTGATAGCCTTGGGAACCGGTTGTGCCTGGCTGTATTCGTCAGCCGTTGTGCTGTTCCCAAGTTGGTTCCCTGACGGCACTCGCCATGTCTATTTTGAAGCCAGTGTCATGATCATCGGTTTAATTAATCTTGGTCACGCGCTAGAGCTGCGCGCACGAGGCAAAACCAGCGAAGCGGTACAAAAACTGTTGGGGTTGCAGGCGAATACGGCGCTGCTGGTTACCGAAAACGGTGACAAGGCTATGCCCATCAGCGACCTGAAGCCTGGCGATATCCTGCGCTTACGTCCGGGTGACCGGGTGGCACTGGACGGTGAAGTCGTCAACGGCGAGTCACTGCTAGACGAATCCATGTTGACCGGTGAACCCATGCCCGTCAAGAAGACCCAGGGCTCTGTTGTTAGCGCTGGCACAATTAATGGTGATGGTTCCCTCACTTACCGTGTAATGGTGGGGCCTAAAGATACCCGGTTGGCAAAAATCATCGCCTTAGTGCAGGAGGCGCAGACCTCCAAAATGCCGATTGGACGGTTGACGGATAAAATCGCCGGGGTGTTTGTGCCTGTCGTGGTGGTGATTGCCGTGTTGGCAGCACTTATCTGGTATCTCGTCGGTCCGGCGCCACAACTGTCGCACGCATTGGTGGTACTCACTAGCGTGCTGATCATTGCTTGTCCCTGTGCCTTGGGACTGGCGACGCCAATGTCGATTATGGTGGCTGTTGGTCGGGCGGCGCAGATGGGGGTGCTCATCAGAAATGGAGAAGCCTTGCAGGTCGCCAGTAACGTTAGCTGCGTAGTATTGGATAAAACCGGTACAGTTACTGAAGGTAAACCACAACTGGTTGCCATCCATGCCATTGAGAACGCCGAGCTAGACGAAGCGGAATTGATACAAGCAGTGGCCAGTTTAGAGCAGCAATCGGGGCATCCATTAGCTCAGGCATTTTTGGCGGCCGCTAAAGTCCGCGATACCGCGGTGGTTGAACCTCAGCAATTTGCATATCGCCAGGGTCAGGGCATTGTTGGCTCTATAAACCAACAGCAATGGTTAGTAGGGAACAGCAAATTGCTGGATGCCTTTGATGTCGCTATCAGCCCAACTGCGCAATCGCAACTGGATGATGCGGCAAGCTTAGGGCAAACCCCGGTGTTAGTAGCAAAGAATGGCAAACTTTTGGCCATTCTGGCAATTAGCGATCCTCTGCGAGCAGATGCCAAGGCGGCATTGGCAGCGTTGCGACAGCAAGGTAAAAAACTGGTATTGTTGTCTGGCGATAATCAACACACCGCCGATGCGGTCGCCAAGCAATTGGGCATTGACCAAGTGATTGCCGGAGTGTTGCCAGATGAAAAACAGGCCTGGGTGAAAAAACTGCAGCAACAGGGAGAGGTGGTCGCCATGGTCGGGGACGGCATCAATGATGCGCCAGCATTGGCGGCGGCGGATGTGGGGGTTGCGCTTGGCAGCGGCACTGAAGTGGCGATTGAAAGCGCCGATCTGACGTTATTGACTCCACGACTGGAAAATCTGGCACAGGCGTTTGCCTTATCCAAGGCTACCTTGGGCAATATCAAACAGAATCTGTTTGGTGCTTTCCTCTATAATAGTTGCGGTATTCCTATTGCTGCCGGGGTGTTATATCCGCTGTTCGGCGTGCTATTAAGCCCAGTGATTGCTGGTGCGGCGATGGCGTTGTCATCATTAACCGTTGTCACTAATGCTAATCGGCTACGCCACCAGAAATTGCAATAATCGACACCAAGCCCGCTATTTTCTGCGGTAGCGGGCTTTTGTCAGACAAGTGTCATGGCGCTGCGGTTGATAAATTCGCCGATGCTGTTTATAGTGACGCGCTTTATCCGCCAGCCTCAGCGCTGGCTGAATTTTTCATCCTTACAGCGACAAATTTGGAATTTCTGACGTGATCACAACCGCGAATATCACCATGCAGTTCGGCGTAAAGCCCCTGTTTGAAAACATCTCCGTCAAGTTTGGTGACGGTAACCGCTATGGCTTGATTGGCGCCAATGGGTGCGGTAAGTCCACCTTCATGAAAATCCTCACCGGTGAGCTGGAACCTACATCGGGCAATGTGTCATTGGATGTCAATGAACGCCTTGGCAAGCTGAACCAGGATCAATTTGCCTATGAAGAATTTAGCGTGATTGATACTGTGATCATGGGCCATAAAGAACTCTGGCAAGTGAAGCAAGAGCGTGACCGTATCTATTCGTTACCGGAAATGAGCGAAGCAGATGGTATTAAGGTTGCCGAACTGGAGATGGAGTTTGCCGAGATGGACGGTTACACCGCAGAGTCTCGGGCGGGGGAACTGCTACTGGGTGTTGGGATCCCACTGGAGCAACATTTTGGCTTGATGAGTGCAGTCGCTCCAGGCTGGAAACTGCGCGTGTTGTTGGCACAGGCGTTGTTTGCTGACCCCGATATTTTGCTGCTCGACGAACCCACTAACAACTTGGATATCGATACTATTCGCTGGTTACAAGAAACTTTGAACCAGCGTAACAGCACCATGATCATCATTTCTCATGACCGTTATTTCCTCAACTCTGTCTGTACCCATATGGCGGATCTGGACTATGGCGAATTACGGATCTACCCAGGCAACTACGATGAATATATGACGGCAGCGTCGCAGGCGCGTGAGCGCTTGCTGGCAGACAACGCCAAGAAGAAAGCCCAGATTGCTGAATTACAAACCTTCGTTGCCCGCTTTTCCGCAAACGCTTCTAAGGCAAAACAGGCAACCTCCCGCGCGCGGCAGATTGATAAAATCAAACTGGATGAAGTTAAGGCATCCAGCCGTGTTAATCCCTATATCCGCTTTGAGCAGGACAAGAAGTTGTTCCGCAATGCGCTAATTGTCGAAAACCTCAGTAACGGCTTTGACCACCCGTTGTTCAATAACGTTAACCTGATTGCCGAAGTGGGCGAGCGCATTGCCATTTTGGGTGAAAACGGTGCGGGTAAAACGACCTTGGTGCGCACGCTAATCCATGATTTACCACAAAAAAGCGGTACTATTCAGTGGTCAGAAAACAGCAGCATTGGTTATTACGCACAGGATCATGCTGACGATTTTGAGAACGATATGAATTTGTTCGACTGGATGAGTCAGTGGCGCCGTGAGGGGGATGATGACCAAGCTGTGCGCGCAGTCTTAGGGCGAATGCTATTCAGTGCCGATGATATCAAGAAGTCGGTCAAGGTGCTGTCTGGTGGCGAGCAGGGCCGCATGCTATTTGGCAAGCTGATGTTGCAGAAACCCAATATTCTGGTGATGGATGAGCCGACTAACCATCTGGATATGGAATCGATTGAATCACTCAACAACGCGCTGGAAATGTATGAAGGAACCTTGTTCTTCGTCTCTCATGATCGTGCGTTTGTGTCGTCACTGGCAAATCGGATCATCGAAATTTCCGCGCGCGGCGTGACAGACTTTAAAGGCCGCTACGACGAATTTTTGGCCAGTAAGGGCATTGACGGTTGAATTAGCCAATTGTCTTAAAAAGGCCTGCCAATGCAGTAATGCCGATCAGTTAAGACAGTTCGCTTGACGGTTTTGCTGAAAAGATCAAAATCCGATGACTTTATGTCATCGGATTTTTTATGTAACGCTTAGAAGCACTCGCTCGGCCTGCTGCTGGCCTATAATCTCATCAGATATAAGATGTTATTGATGGCTAAAAGCTTACTATCAGTCCATCCCGATCAACAGAGTTTTCGGGATGTAGCGTGTCATATCATCTTCAAATTGACACAACTGTCATCACAAGCGCCGGGCAATGTCCCGATAAACGTATTGGAAATAGAACGCAAGGCACGGCAATTTAAGTTGGATGGTAAATGGGAAAGGGCTTATCCACGCGTTCTTAAAATGAGCAGAATTAAGTTGCTAATTAGAGCCAAGAAAAATGCCGTTCACTCTTGAGTGAACGGCATTAAGCCAATACAGGCTTTTTATCTGGCGCCTTTAAATATGGCGCCAGTCGCTGAATGCGGCTTTGGCCTTCTGTAGCTTTGCATATGCCTGTAACAGGCTCTGGTGTTTATTAAAACTCAGTAACCCTCCGGTTTTGGGCAGATCATAAGCGGCAATTTGACCGTTGATATGCTGCAACGCCAATGTCACATCATGCTCGGTAAATAAACGGCGGAATTTCGGCAGATACTCCTCTGGTTCCCGGTCTTCTGCCTGCATCTGCAAAAGGGCCAGCAATGCGTGATAAAAGCGTAAACGGGGCTGTTTTTCTGCCGAGATGCCATAAGCATTGAAATCCACGGTCCACTGCGCCCAATCTTGAGCGTCTTGTAGTTCGTTCAACGCTAGCGCCAACAAACAGCGCAGCTCGCCAATACGCAATGTTGCCCATGCACTATTAGGGTCTACTGCAATGCACAACAACTGATCCAGCGGTTGAAACTCATCTAAATCCAAGGCATCAATTTCGGCCAGAACCTGCTCAGCTTTTTGCGCATCTGTCGGTATTTGTAACCACTGCTCAATCAGTGAACGGAGCCGCATCGCTCGGTTGTTATTGGCAAATGACAGGTCATCCACCGGATAGATCTCTGAATAGCCAGGCACCAGTATGCGGCAGGCATAGGTCTGTAGGTGGCTGTAATCTGCGATGTAAACTTCGGCACCTTCATCCTGAAATTTTGCCAGCAGATGTGCAAACTCTTCTTCAGTTGAGCCGCTAAAGTTCCAGTCACTGAAGGGATAATCGGCGGTTTCACGGAACAGATCCCAAGAGACTAAGCCGGATGAGTCAATAAAGTGAGTTTCCAGATTGGTGTGATCTGCTACCTCATCATTGTCGAATGACGGCGATGGGAAAATATCGAGATCTTTCAGGCTCCGGCCTTGCAGCAGTTCTGTGACTGTACGCTCCAACGCTACTTCAAAGCGTGGATGTGCACCAAAGGAAGCAAAGCAGCCACCATTTTGTGGATTGAATAAAGTGACGCAGATAACCGGATAACGACCGCCTAATGAGGCATCAAAGCAGGTGATTGGGAACCCTTCAGCTTCCAACGCCGCAATTGCTTGTTGGACTTTGGGGAAACGTGCCAGTACCTCAGTCGGAATTTCCGGTAACGAAAGGCATTCGGCAATAATCTTATTTTTAACATAGCGCTCAAAGCACTCAGACAACGCTTGGGTACGAGCTTCGGTCTTGCTATTGCCAGCTGACATCCCATTACTGACATAAAGATTGCCGATAATATTCATTGGAATATATACCAGCTCGCCATCAGACTGCCGCTCAAACGGCAAGGCGCAGATGCCACGTTGTGGATTGCCTGATTGCACATCAATCAGCGTGGCAATATCTAAATCTTGTTGCGGGTCGTAATGCCGCCACAGATAGTCGTCAAGTAACCCTTCGGGTCTGGTGTCATTCACTGGAAACCATCTTTCATTGGGATAATGCACAAATGGGGCATTCGCCAGTGCTTCCCCGAGATGAAAATCGGCAAAAAAGTAATTACAGGCAAGCCGTTCAAAATACTCACCCAGTGCACTGGCGAGTGCTGCATCACGGCTGGCACCTTTACCATTGCTGAAACATGCCGGACAGTTACGATCACGAATGTGCACTGACCAGACATTTGGAACCGGGTTCAGCCACGAAGCCTGTTCAATATCGAAGCCAAGATTTGCCAGCCGCTGTTGCATGGTATTGATCGACGTTTCCAGCGCTTCGTCTTTACCGGGGATGTATGTCAGAGTCATTAAAAGCCTTGCGAGATTATCGGTGCGAGGGGGCGCATGTTAGCACAGCTGCGATGTTTCTTGGCAATCATTATCATTCAACAAGTGTGGCAAGCCTGTGAATACACCAATTGTTACCAGAGGTAACAGCTTGCACATACAGGTTTTTTATCAACGGCTTGACTGCTAGAATGACCTCCAATTTTTTAGTCTGTTGCAGCCAGCGGCTGCCGGGGTTCAGTCACTTGGAATTTTTATACGATTACGGATTGTTTTTGGCAAAGGCGATTACCATCGTGCTAGCAGTTGCTGCTGTGGTGTTATTAGTCGTTGCGGCTTCGATGAAGCAAAAACATGAGCGTGGCGAGCTGAAATTGACTCATATCAGTGAGGAACTGCAGTCACTGCGGCATCATCTGAAGGCAGAGTTATTGGATAAAAAGGCCTTTAAAGCCTATGAAAAACAACATAAAGCGGAGCAGAAAGCGAAAGATAAAGATCAGCAATCCGCTGAGAGCACTAAACCACGAGTATTTGTGCTGGAATTTAAAGGGGGTATTGAAGCCTCTGAAGTGGCTTCGCTGCGGGAAGAGATTTCTGCGGTGCTGGCAATCGCCGAAAAATCTGATCAGGTGCTGGTTAACCTAGAAAGTGGCGGCGGTATGGTACACGGTTACGGTTTAGCCGCCAGCCAGTTGGAGCGCGTCAGACGTGCCGGATTACCGCTGACGGTGTGTGTGGATAAAGTTGCCGCCAGTGGTGGCTATATGATGGCCTGCGTCGCGAATCATATTGTTGCGGCGCCCTTTGCGATTGTAGGTTCCATCGGGGTGGTTGCCCAAATACCTAATTTCCATCGGTTGCTGCGCAAACATGATATCGATTATGAACAGCATACAGCTGGGGAATTCAAGCGGACTTTGACCTTATTCGGAGAAAATACCGATGAAGGACGCGCTAAGTTCCAGGAAGAACTGGAACAGACGCACGAATTATTTAAGGGATTTGTGAGTAATTTCCGACCACAGTTAGACGTCGCCAAGGTGGCCACGGGGGAACATTGGTACGGACAACAAGCAGTAGCGTTGGGATTGGTGGATGAGATTGGCACCAGTGATGATCTGCTGATGAAATTGGCGGACGAGAAACAGGTGATTAAAGTGCGTTATCAGATCCGTAAAAAGATTACTGATAAGCTGGCGCATAGCGCATCTTTGATGCTCAGTGAATGCTACGACCGGTTACTGCAGAAAAATCGCCCTATGTAGTTGTTATGGCGCTGCAGAAGACAAAGGCAAGGTAAATTACCTTGCCTTTGTTGTTTTTGCCGTATTACAGCGGGTAACTGATGTGCTGATAGAATCCGACCATCATCTCCTGTGTTTTAGGGTCAAGCTCAATGGCTTTCGCAAACTCTTTCAGCGCGGCCTCCACTTGATTCATATAGCGACAGTAGCCTGGCTCAGAGTAATCATCGCGGGTAGCAACCAGAATGAAATCGACGGCTTCTACCTGTTTTTTGCCATCCCAATGCTGCAGGAATTTGGCTTCATTGTCGTTGGGATTAAAACCGATCATTACGGTTTCTTTGGTGGAACCCAACTCTTCATATTTGCTATTTCGTACCAATGGGGTCAGGCCATTTCCCACCATCGCCACATGTTTCAAATGCTTTTGGTTAGCGGCCGCCAAAAAACGGTCTTCCAAGTATTGATACAACGCGGAGTAATCGCCTGTATCCTGTTTGAGAACCGCCATCTTTAATTGACGGCTTAATGGCAAGGTGACTTTAACGTAGGCAGTAGATGTGTAGTTGGTTGGCAGTTCACACTGTCTGGATTTATAACGCATATAAATATTACGCAGCTTGTAGCCATAGGTCTTGTTCTCTCCTTTAGCTGAGGCAAACAGATCGTAGGTCATATGCTGATGGTCACGAATTTTGACGTTTAACTGTTGTTCCGGCAATAGTGGCAACAGATCCCTGACCACAGCGCGAACACGGTTATGGAAATTAGCGGCATTCGCGCGAATATCAGTACCGGTCGCCAAAAACAGCAAACGCAGCTTACGGGCTTTGTAGTCCGGTTCGAAGAACAGACTTTGTGCTTCGTGGTAAGCCGGGTTATAAAAGAACAAAATCTGTTCAGCGGTTTGCAGGGTATAGGCTTCAGTGTGATAGCGCACAACCGGCAATTTGTCATTGGCGATAACATGAACATTAAACAGCTCCTGCTCCGCTGTCAGCTTAAAGAACTGTTCGCTGATGCTGCGGTAACAATGTTCGTAGCTGTCATAATGAGCCAGTAGGGCATCAGTGACCTTGATGTCAGCCATAATGTACTGATTGGTGCGCGTAGCCAGCGGTACGTATAGTTTTTGCATCAACATAATCATTCCTTATAAATCGTCATTCAACGAATGGGGATATTTTAACCGTTTTTCATGGGCGGAAATATAGAAGGCAAGCGGCTTTCAGCACGACATTTATTTATGCTAAGTTACCGTTTTTATGAATAAAACTAATCCGAAGGAATGCTGATGATCCTAGCTGCCAGTGACAGATTGATCCTGCGCCATTTTCAAGACGATGACCTGGTGGTGCTTTTCGAGATGAACCGAGATCCACAGATCTTGACTTACATTCCGTCAGTGCCTTTTCAGCAACTGGGAGACGCTGAAAAAGTGCTAAAAGAAGTGATTTACGCTGATTATGAACGGTATGGTTATGGTCGCTGGGCGGTAGAATTGAAAGCCAGCGGCGAGGTCATTGGTTTCTGCGGCCCCAAATATCTGGCAGATTTTGATAAAGTAGAACTTGGTTATCGTTACTTTCCCCAATATTGGCGACAGGGGATTGGTTTTGAAGCCGCCAGTGCTGCATTACCATTATTTAAAACACTGTGTGGCGTAGATGAAGCGATTGCACTGATTATGCCGGGTAATCAGGCATCAGCAGCGTTAGCTCATAAGTTAGGGATGCAGATATCTGCTCGCAGTCAGTTCCAAGGACATGACGTCGATGTCTTTCATACTTGGCTCTAAGTTTCGGCAAATTGCCGCAGCAGGTTTACTCTAGTGCCTTCTGCACCCACGGCAACATAAACTTACTGATAGTTAGCTGTGCTTGTTCATTGGGGTGTATGCCATCGCGCTGCATCAATTCTGGATGTGGGGCAATAACTGTCATAAAAAATGGCACTAAGGTTACTTGAGGCTGTTCCGCCAGTTGTTGGTAAACTGCCATGAAGGCTTTTTCATAACGTGGGCCATAATTAGGTGGTACCATGACTTGCGACAACAATACCTTGGCACCTGCTTGCTGTGATAGTTCAATGATTTTTTTTAGATTTTTTTTCAACTCCGCAGGGGAAAATCCACGCAAGCCATCGTTACCCCCCAATTCCACCAGCACGACATCAGGGTGCACTGATTGCAACAATCCTGGCAATCGTCGCAGCCCCCCGGCACTGGTTTCACCGCTGACAGAACCGTTAATAATGGTATGCTCAGGTAATGCGTTGCGTAACTCTTCAACCCAGCCTTTATGTTCATCAACGCCATAGCTGGCACCTAGACTGTCTCCTAGTACCAGCAACGTAGCAGCATGAAGCGGTAAAGACGTTAGCATTAATAACAATGGTAAACAGACCATCGGACGACAGTATAAGGAAGCGATTTTGAACAACAGTGCCATAAAAGTTTCCCAGTTAGTAAAAACCGTCAAGACTCAGGAAGGGGACCTCACTATCCTGAAAGGCATTAATTTGGATGTCAAGCGGGGCCAGAGTGTGGCCATTCTTGGCCCCTCTGGTTCTGGCAAGTCCACATTGCTTGGGTTGTTAGCGGCATTGGACACCCCCAGTTCTGGTGAAATCTGGTTAGACGGCGAGCCGTTATCTGGGCTGAATGAGGAGCAAAAGGCCGCGCTGCGCAAGCAGAAAGTCAGTTTTATCTTTCAGTCGTTTATGCTGGTTGATACTTTGAGCGCGCTGGAGAATGTCATGTTGCCAGCCGAGCTTGCTGGCATTAAAGACGCCAGAGATAAAGCCAAGCGGATGCTTGAACGGGTTGGCTTGGGTCACCGTTTAGCGCATTACCCAAAACAGCTGTCGGGGGGGGAACAACAGCGGGTGGCTATTGCTAGGGCCTTTATTTGTGATCCCCAAGTGCTATTCGCTGATGAGCCCACCGGCAACTTGGATAAACACAATGCCGATAAGGTCGCTGACATGCTGTTTGCGCTAAATCAAGAAAGTGCGACGACGTTAATTCTAGTGACCCATGATCTGCATTTGGCACAACGTTGTGAGCGTCAATTACTGATGGATGATGGCCAACTTTTTGAACAGCGTGCTGATAGCAGTAGTCAAGTTATTGGGGAGCGTTAACGATGGAGTGGACTCTCGCATGGCGCTTATTCAGGCGTGAACTGAAGCAGGGACAATTGGTACTGATTATTCTGGCACTGACGCTGGCGGTATTGTCAGTGACCGGATTGGCACGGGTGAGTGAACGCTTACAGGTGGCAATTAATGGACAGGCCAGCAAATTTATTGCGGCTGACAGGATTATTAACTCTCCTGTACTGTTAGACGGCACTATTCTGCAGCAGGCAACGAAGCTTGGGCTTAAGCTGTCTAAAAATCTGCAATTCAATTCGATGGTCTACAGCGGTGATGAGTTTCAGTTAGTAACGGTAAGAGCTGTTGATGATGCTTACCCACTAAAAGGCCACATTGAACTTACTAGCGGCGTCACCGATAAACTGCCATTACCCGGAGAGCTTTGGTATGAAAGCCGTTTAGCGGCGCTGCTGGGACATCCAGATACCGTCGAACTTGGCAACAGCCGTCTGAAAATGGGCGCCGCTCTCAGCCGGTTACCCGATGCTGGTTTTAATATTTTTGCTTCTGCGCCGCTAGTATTAATGCGGCTAGATGATGTTCCCGCCACAGGCGTTATTCAACCCGGGAGTCGCGTCACTTATCTTTATCAGTTTGTTGGTACGCCAGCACAATTACAGGCCTTTGAAACCTTTGCGAAACCGCTACTCACCAGCTCACAGCGCTGGGTAGATGTGCAGTCAGGTGATTCTCCTATTGCCAGTGCTGTGCAGCGTGCCGAACGTTTTCTGTTGTTGTCGAGCTTGTTAGGCATCGCATTGGCTTGTGCCGCCATTGGCATTGCAGCGCAGAGTTATTGCCAGCGTCATTACGATGTGGTGGCAATGGTGAAGACCTTTGGCGCAAGTGCGCGGCAGATCCGCATTCTGTTTGGTATGCATTTACTATTAGTAACCGTTGCGGGAGTGATACTTGGCTTGTTGGGAGGCTTTTTGCTGGATGCATTAATAATGCTGGCACTGCCTGCCGAAATAGCCGCGTATTCAGCACCCGTGTTACGTCCACTGTTGTTGGGCGTTGCCACCGGTTTTATCAGCGCATTTATGTTTTCGGCTTATCCATTGTTACGTTTACTCAATATTCCGCCTCTTAGAGTACTGCAGCGACAGTTGGAAGGCGTAAAGTTAGGGATGTGGCTGCATCTGATGCTTAGTTTACTTGCCATGGGGTTACTTGGTTGGTTGTATTCAAGGTCGCTGACATTGACGCTCACCGTTGTGGCAAGTGTGGTGTTATTAGGGCTGTTATTAGGCGTGTTGGGGTTGCTGCTGATCCGTATGGGCCAGAGCATAGGTATGAAAACCACCAATCCACTGTCTCTGGCGCTTGCTGGATTACGTCGCCGCGCCAGACAAAATGCGCTACAACTGGTGGGTTTTTCCAGTGCCTTGGTATTGCTGTTAATTATTTTGGCGTTACGACAGGATCTTTTGGAGGAATGGCAAAAGCAGTTACCCGACAATGCTCCCAATTATTTTTTGGTGAATATCGCGCCGGAAGAAGTCTCACCAATGCAGACGTTTTTACAACAACATGCGATTGACGCAACCGATATCTATCCGGTGATCCGCGGACGTCTTAGCGCAATTAACGGTGAAGAAGTCATTACATCGGAACAAAAAGAGCAGGGGCAGCGCGGACGGATGGGGATATCTCGGGAACTCAATCTGACCTGGCGAGATACTTTGCCGCGCCATAATCGGATTCTGCAAGGCCATTTTAATCAGGCCGCAGACGAAGTTTCTGTGGAGTCAGGGGTTGCCGAACGTCTAGGCATCAATCTCGGGGATGCTTTGAGCTTTGTCATTGATAATCAGACGGTGGTTGTTAAGGTGGCAAGTATCCGGGCTGTGCAATGGGAAACCATGCAGCCCAACTTCTTTATGATTTTTACCCGTGAAGCCATGGCGCCTTTTGCCTATACCTCAATGGCAAGTTTTCATCTCAATGATAATCAAAAAAATGTGGTACTTGAGCTTATTCGCCAGTTTCCGACTGTTTCTATTATTGATGTCGGGGCTATTATCAGCCAGTTGAAAGGCATTGTATCGCAGGTGTCTCTGGCATTGACATTGGTGCTGGTACTCGTTGTTATGGCAAGTGCGTTAGTGATGTTAGCGCAGACCGAAGCCGGGATGGCAACTCGCCAGCGAGAGCTGGCAATACTCCGAACCTTTGGCGCCTCCGGCGGGTTGTTGCGCTGGGCAACCAGCTTAGAGTTTGCAATATTGGGGTTTGTTGCTGGGACCTTGGCGGTAATCGTGACTGAATTTTCTATCTGGTTATTAAAAACGCAGGTGTTTGAATTGAACGTATATGCCCACTGGGCATGGTGGCTAATGGCCCCAAGCGCTGGTGCTACCTTGGTAGCGACGCTGGGATTGTGGCGTTGTTGGCAATTGTTGCAGAAATCGTGCGGTGAACTATTAAAGTTAGAATAAAATGTTCAAAAAATAGGCAGATATTTTCCTTGTGGATATTGCCATAAGGCAATGTTTATCCGTGTACATATATGACAATATCAAGTGATATGTCGTATTTAATAAAAAGGGGAGCCGAAGCTCCCTTTCTTTTGGTAATCATCTATTAATTCCACCAGCCATTTGCTGTTACTACTTCCAGATGTTGAAGCCCTTCTGGAAGTTTTGCTTTTTTGCGTTGAGGCTTAGAAAAACCCAGAATTTTCTTGATTGAGTTGATCATTGTATTTACCTCTTATGCGATGGATGTATCGTTAGATATCAGCTTGATATAAGGAACACCAGCGACTTCAGTTGGCTTGAGCTTGATATAAGGAACACCAGCGACTTCAGTTGGCTTGAGCTTGATATAAGGAACACCAGCAACTTCAGTTGGCTTAAGCTTGATATAAGGAACGCCAGCGACTTCAGTAGGCTTGAGTTTGATATAAGGAACGCCAGCGACTTCAGTAGGCTTGAGTTTGATATAAGGAACGCCAGCTACTTCAGTTGGCTTGAGTTTGATATAAGGAACACCAGCGACTTCAGTAGGCTTGAGCTTGATATAAGGAACGCCGGCAACTTCAGTTGGCTTGAGTTTAATATAAGGAACACCAGCGACTTCAGTTGGCTTGAGTTTGATATAAGGAACACCAGCGACTTCAGTTGGCTTGAGTTTGATATAAGGAACACCTGTAAGGTCAGATGCTGCTGAGTTTATAGACACAAATGCAGTTACACTGGCCAAAGCCATAGCGGTTAAAATAAATTTCTTCATCATCTCTTTAATCTCTCTTATTCAGCAAGTTATTCGGATAGCGATAGACTTTTGACGCTAGACAAGAGAGATGAAGCAGATGTCGTGCCAATTTTATTTTGACACTAAAATCAATTGTTAATTGGTTCCATTCAATTGATTATCGGAAGTCGTTTTATCTAGTTTTAGATATTCAGTGAACTCATGTTCAGGTATTGCTTTGCTATAAATAAACCCTTGTATTTCTTCACAATTTAATGCCTTTAGTATATTCAGCTGCGCTGCTTGCTCAACGCCTTCACCCACTACTGAGAGGCCCATGTTATGGGCAATAGTAATAATAGAATCGACCATCTTTAGATCACGATCAGATTTATCGATGTCGTCGACAAAGGCCTTATCGATTTTCAAAGTATGAATGGGAAAACGCTTCAAATAAGACAGAGAGGAATAACCCGTACCGAAGTCATCTAACGCTAAAGAGATCCCCAACCGAGTCAGTTGCTGCATAACTTTGATAGCTTTTTCCGGTTGCTTAATGACTGTACCTTCAGTAATTTCAAGCTCTAAGTTGTTAGCTGGTAGGCGGGTCAGACGTAAAATTGACTCTATTCGAGTTTGCAGGTCTGGTAATGCAAACTGACGTGACGATAAATTGACGGCAACTCTGCCGGTAAATAGCCCATCTTCTCGCCATTTTTGCGCGGCGAAACAGGCTTTTTTTAACACCACATCACCAACTTCGACAATTAATCCGGTTTCTTCTGCCAAGGGAATAAACTCGGCTGGTGGGATTAGTCCATGTTGCGGATGATTCAGTCGGACCAATGCCTCCATGCCAGCTAATTTGCCTGTTCTCAAATTCACTTTGGGCTGGAAATAGACCTCGAACAGATCGTCTTTTAGCCCTTCACGTATCAGGCTTTCCACTTCTAACTGCCTCAATGCATTACGATTGAGTGCCTCAGAATAGAATTGGTACCGGTTACCTCCTGCCGATTTAGCGTGATACATAGCAATATCCGCTTTCCTCAAAAGCGCCTGTTCATTCTGTTCATCTTCTGGGTAAAGTACAATGCCAATGCTGACTCCCACAACCAAGCTTTCGCCAGATAGCGTAAATGGTTCGTTAAAGGCCTCGATAATGTCATTGGCAATTAACGCGCTTGAACCTATATCCGGGTTTTTATCTACCAAAATTGCAAATTCATCTCCACCTAATCGATAGAGGCTAGTGTGCTTGGGTATTATACCTGCAATACGTGTAGAAACTTGGCAAAGTAAATCATCACCAACCTGATGGCCGAGTGAATCGTTAATTTTCTTAAAATTATCTAGATCAAGGATCATTAATGTATGGTGATGATCTTTCTTTACCAGATTTTCTAATGTCACTTGCAGATTAGAGCGATTTGGTAGGCCAGTCAGGAGGTCGTTATTAGTCAAACGACGAAGTTCCTCTTCCTGTTGTTTCCGGTGTGAAATATCTGAAAAAACACCAACGTAATGAGTGAGTAATCCTTGCTCATCGTAAATGGCATCAATAGTGAGTTCCATCAGAAAAATAGAACCATCACCACGTATTGATTCAATTTCGGTATTCCACTGGCCTTGCTGCATCAATAACTGTTTAATTTGTTTGTTATAATCGACTGAATACTTCTCAAATACCATCGGTTTGCCAATGGTTAACTCTTTTGTATAACGGGTAATATTGCAAGCTGCTTCATTTAACTCTACAAAGTTAAAACCAGTATCGAGGATAAATACGCCTTCTGAAATATTCTCAATAGCTCTCTCAAATAGTCTTAATTGCTCTTCAGCAGTTTTGAAACTGCTGATATTTTTGATGGTTCCAGTCATTCGGAGCGCATGATCCTTATCATCTCGCTCAACGATCTTTGCCCTGTCAAGTATCCATAGCCATTCGCCCGTTTTACTTCTTACTCGATAGGTTGCTTCGAAGTGATCGGTTTCACCATAAAAGTGACGATTCAATGCTTCTCTAACTCTTTCCTGATCTTGAGGATGAATATTACTTTCTTCACCTTCTTTACCGGAACGTTGCCCATCACGAGGGAACTCCAATGAGCCCCAGATATTTGAGCGATATATTTTCCCAGACTCAATGTCCCAATCCCACATTTCATCACCACTGCCCCACAACGAGAGTTTGAGTCGTTCTTCACTAAGCGCAATTTGGTGTTGTATTTCACGTCTTTTTAGAAATGCTTTTAGTAATACAAATACAATTATTAAAAATGTTACTATATAAGATATTTTTGCATATCCTGAAAGCCACCAAGGTGGTGTGATTTCTATTCCGAGAGAAGTAACTTTTCCTTCTATGCCAGTTAAGGGATTTATTGCAAATATGTTAAATGTATAATTCCCAGGTGAAAGGTTTGTATATGTTGCTGAATTGATTCCTTTCGATGAAATCCATGTATCAGATAATCCGGTTAGTTTGTAATTATACTCTATATCTTTCTTGCTGATATCAATATCTGGTGATGAGAAAGTTAAGCTGAACGGATAATCTGTATACTTTAATTTTATTTTTTTTGTTTCTGATATTGTTCTTTTTAATATATCACCACCAATTTTTTCTGGTATATTAAATACTAATAAATTGTCTATAATTGTTTTTAGTTTAATATTCTTTTGCTTATGAAAATAATTGGCTACTTTAGATGTGTCAATATAACTTACGCCTTCGTTTCCGCCCAGTAGAAAACCATCTGCATATGCTATTATTCCTTGAGTATTATACTCAACCTGAGAACCATAATGTGTATCTAATAGTAGCTTTTCATTGTTTTTAATATTTAAAATTACAATTTCTTTAATTGATGAAGCAATAACTGAATTGTTGAAATTTGATATTGAAAATATAGGTTTTTTGTTCTGTTCAAATATTTTTTCTATCTTATTGTTGTTTTCACTAGTTCTGAATATCCCTGACCGTGTTCCAAAATAAATACCTTCGTTTGTTTCCGTGGTACAAAAAACAATATCTTTATCATATATATTACTAACTTCACCATTTTTCAAGCGGAATAGTCCTGCTTGACTTGCAATGTACACAACTTTATTTGACTCAAGAATATCGAAGATTGGGTTTAAAGGGTAAATTTCATTTTTCCCAATGATCATGCTATCCTGTCTATTTATTTTGTATAAAAAGCCATTTGCTGTTCCAACATAAATATAGTTTTCAGATCTTTTTATTGCAGAAATTGGCTCATTAACTACTTTGTGACGGACGCCAGACGACATATCGACTATAGTTAATCCACTTTTTTCTCCGATATATAATAAGTTGTTGTCAATGATGGCTGTTTTAGCACCTATATCATCTGCTTTGTATGTTGCTATTAAATTAAAGTTATCACTGTAGATGTTTATATTTATAGAATTGTCAGTAATAACAATTTTCTCATTGCTACTTTTTATTGACCATACTTGATTTTTTATATTTTTTACATTCTGGATGAGGTTCTTTGAATTTCTAATATAAATAATTCCATTGCTTACATTAGATATTACAATCCCATTTTTAATTTTTTTATAATATATTAGATTTGATGGGGTGACATTTGAAATGCATCCCAAATTGTATATTTGATTTTTCTGATTTATTTCGAAAAATGTTTTGCCGTCAAATAGATATAAGTTTAAGTCATCACTAAATATTTTAAGGGTTTTTATGCTGGTAATCTTTTCATCATTATTAGTAAGGTTATATAGAGTGTTTTTCTTTAAATAATATATCTTGTTGTTGAATTTTTCAACATCAGAAACATCCTCAATTATTTCATTCTTATTTATAACGAGGCTATTTTTATTTGTGAGTATGATTTTTTTATTATTCAATAGTATTATTTTTTTTATCTCATTACTTTTTATATCTAAATTTATTTTATTTATTTCATTTTTATTTATTTCATAAATTCCATTTTCTGCTACGACAACTAAACTTCCACCTTCTGAAGTAAGAGTTGTTATACTGCTGTTAATGTTATATTTTATGAACTTTTCTTTTTCTTTATTATAAAAATATAAATCTTCATCAGTTCCTACAAATAGTCGATTTAATACTTTTGAATAATATATGGTTTTTATATATGAACTCTTTAGTCCAGTATCTTCGCTCGAGTAGAATCCATAGAATTCTTTTCCATCAAATCGATTCAGTCCGTTTAATGTACCTATCCAGATATAGCCATCATCATCTTCAGCAACGGAGGTTACTGTGCTTTGTGACAATCCGTCTGACACACCATAAGTTTCAGCGTTTAGTAGGACTGGCGGTTGTAATGTATCCTGAGGAAGCTCATCTGCAAGGCATGTTGCTGTCAGAAAAAAAGATGTAAAGGAAAACAGACAGAGCAACTTTGAAAGTGAATGTGAAGGCATAATGTAATCTTTTATAGTGGATGCCAAATCTCTGAAAGACAACTCTTTCAGAAAGTAAAGCGTTTGTCAAAGTTTAACATCTACAGAACATATATTGGGGTCAATGACAATGCTAACATTACTTATGACGTCGTCGATATGGAAGCCGTGCACATTGATGCTATTTTCTTCTATATCTTGATCCACAGCTTATTAATGCTGAAAATTTAAACATTAGTCGTGGCGTGTAATCATTATTTTCGGCGTGTTCTGCTCAACTATTAAATTTTTGTGTATTGAGTTTGAATGCTCTTAGATCGGTAATGGCTTCACCAGATATCAGCGGTTCTTGCTGTTTATGTTGCTCGCCAATGCTGAACAACACGAGTCTATCACTATGTTTGGTACGCATTTTTTTCATCATGAATTTGATTAAATCGGCTCGCGTCAGTTGCTGCAATTCAGCTACGACTTGTTCCCGTTGGTCAAAGCCATAATCTTTGTTTCCAATACTAACCCAGTAACGTTGCCCTCGTGTTTTAAGGTTGGCATCGTGCTCCATGATCTGATTGATTAACCCCTCTTTGGTCTGTTCCCATTGCTCATTAGTAATCTGCATTACAGCGTAATTAAAATCGGCAATGAACTGATCGATGGTTTCTAGGAGTTGCAGCGGTCCTGCAACGGGGGACTGGACATAGAAAATCATTCCGGGATGTCGATTCAGTGGCAAGTAACCGGTGCCTACCATATAGCCCAACTGTTTTTGCGTTCTCAACTCATGGAAAAACGGTGACGACATAGCGTGGTTTAATAAACTGAACAACGCCATGTGGGTTGGCTCCGCACGTTCTGACTGGTAGTAAACAATAATGGCGCTATCAGGATGTGCAATATCCAGCTCGCGCAGCAAGGTGCCTTTACCTTGTAGATCAACCAACTCGCGAGCAGATTCTGGGCTCGGTTTGGACACCAGTGATAGAATGTGTTGCAAGCGTTTAGCCAGCGCTTTGGCTTCCTGCGCTAGCCAATCACCATAGACCAGTCCCTCAAGATAAATGCGCTGATAAAAGGCGGAGATATGCTGATTAAGATCGTCCAAAGTGCAGTCTTCCAGCGCCTCAGCCATCTTTAATGGTTCATAGCTGCGGCGTTGTAACGTAACGGTAAGGCTGGTAAATAATTGCGATATTGGTTTTGCCCTCGAACCATTGTACCAACTGCGCAGCAACTGGCGTTTGATGGTATGAAATTGCTGCGCTGTAAAATTCCGATCTTTGGCTTTATCTATCAATAGCGCTAACAGGGTTTCCTGCTTCCCGGTATAACCTGTGAGGTGTAAGGTGATACCGCCTTGATGGGGATAGATGTTGTAACTGAGCCCGGCGACTTCGGCTTGGTAAGTGTATTCAGTCAGGTAGTCCAGCAACATCTCAACGTAGAGCCGGGTAAGCGCAGCGTGCCGTACTGTCATACTGGCCTGCTCTGAATCCAGAGACAAATAGAGATGTCCCTTAGGGACGTTAAATTCATCGTCTTTACGATGCCAAATGCGGTATCCAGGCCCTTCGGCGACGATAACGGGGACATCGGCCGCTGATTTTTCTGATCTAGCAACACTGTCAGCAACAATGAAGGGATTTGGCGCCGGCAGCTGCAAGCCCGGTAAATTGCCCACATCGCGCCAGGTTGACAGACGCTGTAAGGATATTGGCGATACACCATAAGGTGTTTGGTACCAACTGGCTTGTTGATTCGTATCCAACTCTGGTGCAACCAATTGCAACCGCATGTTATCTGGGGTCATTAATGCCAGTAACCCATCCATATGTGCCAGGTGATCTCCATCCATACGGTAATCACCATACATGATGTCTTCTGCCGGATAGTGCTGCATATTGATGCTTAAATGACTGGCGAGATCGAGCGGTTTTATTTGTTCCTGATGGCGGAACGCTAATTGCAGCAGATTAGCTCGCTCTTGATAACGCCATTGTTCGCGTCCTTCAAGGCGGATCAGCCTAATATAGGAAAAACAGGCTGTAATTAGATCATCTAGTGCCGTGAGGCCTGTGTCAGTTAACTGAATACTGATGTTGTATTCTTTGAAGTTGTAACCATTAATACCGCCTCCGGCAGAAAGATTGCTTGCCCAACCTTTATCTTTCAACCAGGCCAGTAGACTTCCTGCACTTTCGTTCCCCAACAGATGACTGATATAAGTTAGAGGTTTGGTCTGATAAAATGGCTCGATAGCGGGTAGGCTGAAGCTGATAGTGACGCGTTTTTGCTCTTTCAATGGTACGATGTGCACCTGATGCGCTAATTGCGCGGGGGTAAACAACGGCGTATCAGGGTACTGCTTTTGGAGGCGTTGGTTGGTAATGTTGCCAAAGTACTTGTGGGTGTGGAATTCCAGTTCATCTAGTGTTAACGGAGCAACTAGGCACAGTGTCATCAAGTTGGCACTGTAATGCGTCTGGTAAAATGTCAGCAATTCCTGCCGCAGTTGTTCTTCATTGCCACCCAGTGTTGCTAAATTTCCTACCGAAAATTTGGAAAACGGATGCAGCGGATTTACCGTTTCTTTTAATACCTGATAGATACGACGAATATCATCTTTCTGTTTTAATCGAAATTCTGATTCGATGGCATGACGCTCGCGGTCTACCAACTCACGGTTGAACATAGGTGCGATGAAAAACTGGCTGAATCGATCCATTGACTCAGGAAAAACTTGCGGCGGCACGGTATAGAAGAAATTTGTCAGTTCGGTGCCGGTCCAGGCGTTATTATTGCCGCCATTCTGGTTGATAAATGACAGAAAACTGCCGGCATCAGGATACTTTTCCGTACCGAGGAACAACATATGCTCAAGAAAATGTGCCATGCCCGGACGGTTGACAGGATCGTCGAAGTGGCCCACATTGACCGCCATGGATGCCGCAGCCTGGGTGGCCAAAGGATCATTGACCAGTAATACCCTGAGGCCGTTAGTCAGTTCTACGTAGCGATAGCTTCGATGGTCGTTAGGGCTGACAATAATGGGATGCATTGTGGGCAAAGTGGAAGCGTCCGTTTGGAATGAATCATTATATATTGATGGCCCTTGGCTTTTTTGGCAAATATCACCTACAGCTTTTCGTACAAAGATTGCGGAGCGGGCGGTTTTTCTGCCAGCCGAGATAAGGCTACAATAGAGGCATAATCAGAATAATATCTTCTGTAGTGAGTGATGTATGCAGCTATATTTGATGCGCCACGGGGAAGCTGGCCACGAAGCAAAGTATGACAGGGAACGGTCATTAACAGAGTCCGGTCTCCATCATGTTGCCTTGATGAGCGAGTGGCTTAAATCAACTGGCGTCAAATTTCAGTTGGTATTGGTAAGTCCTTATCTGCGGACGCAACAGACGTGGCAGGAAGTGTCGCAACATTTTCCAGCGCCGCGTAAATGTAAGGTGCTGGATGAACTAGTGCCAGCCGCCGATCCTGAAATGGCTGCCAGGTTGGTACTGGCATATGCCGAGCAGTATCAGGCTGAAAACGTCTTGGTGCTGTCGCACATGCCGTTACTTGGCTATATGGTGAGTGAATTGGTTCCGGGTATGGAACCACCGTTGTTTGCCACGTCATCTGTGGCATTGGTCGATATTATTGGACGTCATACCGAACTGATGTGGCAGCAAACGACACATAGCATCAGTTAGCATGAGGGCAATATAAAAGCGTTAGATGGCGCTTTTATATTGCGTTGACTAATGGTTAACGGCGGTGTGGATGGTCACCAATATCGACTAGCACCAAAATGGCAGCATCGCCGCCCCATTCGCGAGGAGCCTGATGAAATGCTTTTATCTGTGGATGCTGTGCTAACCACAGCGGGACTTGTTGCTTGAGAATGCCACTGCCATGGCCGTGCATAACACTACAACACAGCAGGTGCTCACGAATACATGCCTCAATTAACGCG
Organism: Shewanella fodinae; assembly: GCF_014651955.1. Classification (GTDB taxonomy): domain Bacteria; phylum Pseudomonadota; class Gammaproteobacteria; order Enterobacterales; family Shewanellaceae; genus Shewanella; species Shewanella fodinae. Next base: position 55,522 of record NZ_BMXW01000019.1, read on the forward strand.
GCAATTTCCAATTTTGCTTCAGTTTGCCGGTAGCCATGCAAATCTAATAAAAGCTCTGGGGTATAGTCGCCGCGTCTTAAACGTTTTAACTCCATGGCATCAACATCTTCACGACACCAACGCATTGCGCCATTTACTGGCAACAACGGCTGATAAATGTCAGAAAAATAACTCGTTGCCTGCAGCTGAACTACTTTCTCAAGCAGTTGCTGACGGGTCTTCACCGCTGGGCGAAAATGGCGTTTGTCTTGCGGCAACGGCGTAATGCCTTCAACGAGTTGTTGAAACTCCGCCAAGCCTTCTGTATTGGGATCTTTGGTCATTGGCGCATTTTATTGAATTCTGTTCCTTCTGAACAGAGTTCAGTTACAATGGGACAGTTTTGATTAAGCCGGAGTGCGATTTTGGACAAGATCTTTGTTGACGAAGCGGTCACCGAATTGAGAACCGTAGGCGACATGTTGCGCTGGGCCGTCAGCCGTTTTAATGATGCAGGCATCTATTATGGTCACGGTACTGATAATGCCTGGGATGAAGCCATTTCCTTGGTATTTCATGCGTTACATTTGCCTGATGAGATTGGTCAGCAGGTTATTCATGCCAATCTTACCAGCAGTGAAAAGCATAAAATTGTTGAACTGATTATCCGCCGGGTGCGTGAGCGCGTGCCCGTGCCTTATCTGACTCACCGCGCGACTTTTGCTGGGTTGGACTTCTATGTGGACGAACGGGTGCTGGTGCCGCGTTCACCTATTGCCGAAATGATTGAAAATCGCTTCAGTCCTTGGTTATACAATAAACCGGTCAATCGGGTACTGGATTTGTGTACCGGTAGCGGTTGCATTGCTGTTGCTTGTGCTTATGCGTTTGAAGATGCTGAAGTTGATGCTCTGGATATCAGTAATGAGGCGTTGGAAGTTGCCCAGATAAATATTGAGACGCTTGGGGTGATGGACCGCGTTTATCCGATGCAGTCTGATCTGTTTAGTGCCATTCCTAAAGGGCCACAATACGATTTGATCGTTTCTAACCCGCCTTATGTGGATGCGGTGGATCTGGCCAATATGCCTGAGGAATATCGCCACGAGCCTAAGTTGGGATTGGCTTCCGGCAATGATGGTTTAGATATTACGCGGCATATTCTCGCAAATGCCGTGGATTATCTGACGGAAACAGGTTTGTTAGTGGTGGAAGTGGGTAATTCCATGATCCACCTTATTGAACAGTTCCCCGATGTGCCTTTCACTTGGGTCACGTTGGAGCGAGGCGGCGACGGTGTATTTGTACTGACCAGAGATCAGTTACTGGAACAGCAGCAGGCGTTTGCACCTTGGCGCAATAACGACCAATAATACCGATTAATTCAGGAATAGGGGCAAAACAGTTAGATGTCGGGAAACAGCATAGGTCAGAATTTTGTTGTCACCAGTTTTGGCGAGAGTCACGGTCCGGCATTGGGCTGTATCGTGGATGGTTGTCCTCCCGGGCTGGCATTGACCGAAGCCGATATGCAGCGGGATCTTGATCGGCGCCGTCCGGGAAGTTCCCGTTATACCACAGCGCGGCGGGAAGCCGATGAAGTGCAGATCCTCTCTGGCGTGTTTGAGGGGAAAACCACCGGGACTTCCATAGGTTTGCTCATCAACAATACCGATCAGCGCAGTCAAGATTACTCCAATATCAAAGATCTGTTCCGTCCCGGCCATGCGGATTACACCTATCAGCAAAAGTACGGCGTTCGAGACTACCGTGGCGGTGGCCGTTCTTCGGCGCGGGAAACTGCCATGCGGGTGGCGGCCGGAGCCATTGCCAAAAAATATCTACAGCAACAGTTTGGGATAGAGATCCGCGGTTATCTGTCGCAGTTAGGCCCCATCTGTGCTGAGCAGCTCGATTGGGATGAAATCGAACGCAATGATTTTTTCTTTCCTGATGCGGGCAAGCTGACAGCGCTAGACGAATACATGCGCGCGCTGAAAAAGTCCGGTGATTCTATTGGCGCTAAAGTCAGCGTGGTGGCAACCAATGTGCCGGTTGGCCTAGGCGAGCCTGTGTTTGACCGACTTGACGCCGATATCGCTCACGCCTTGATGGGCATTAATGCGGTTAAAGGGGTCGAGATTGGTGATGGGTTCGCGGTGGTAACCCAACATGGTTCTGAGCATCGGGATTTAATGTCGCCGGCGGGGTTTGAGTCAAATCATGCTGGTGGTGTGTTAGGCGGTATCTCATCAGGACAGCCCATTGTGGCGCATATCGCGCTAAAACCGACTTCCAGTATTAGCATTCCCGGCAAGAGTATGACGGTGCAGGGTGAGCAAGTGGAGATGGTGACTAAAGGGCGCCACGATCCTTGTGTTGGCATCCGCGCGGTGCCAATTGCCGAGGCCATGTTGGCCATCGTGCTGATGGATCATCTGCTGCGTCATCGTGCGCAGAATCTGGATGTTACCAGCCCGACGCCTGTACTAGGAATGCGTTAACCACCATGATGAACTTCTTTATTCCTGAGGGGCAGTTACGCTGGCTCTCAGGTTGTTATTTTTTCTTTTTTGCCATTCTCGGTGCGTTAATTCCCTATCTGGGGGTATTTCTTGAGCATCGGGGATTTAACGCCGCTGAAATCGGTTTCCTGATGGCGATTTTCATGGGAACCCGCATCATCGCCCCGAATATGTGGGCGATGGTGGCCGATCATACGGGGCGCCGCGCCGAGTTGGTGAAACTTGGGAGTCTCACTGCGGCAGTTGGTTATCTCAGCTTTTTTTACAATGGCGGATTTATCTACCTGGCGCTCAGCCTGACGTTTTACACCTTTTTCTGGAATGCGATCTTGGCACAGATGGAAGTGATTACTCTGGAAACGTTAGGGGCGCAGTCAAATCGTTATGGCAGCATCCGCAGCTTTGGCAGCGTTGGTTACATTATCTGGGTGATAGCAACCGGTGCCGTGGTCAAGTGGTTTGGTCCGGAAGCCGTATTATATGTAGGCATGACTTTATTTGCGGGATTATTCCTCTGCTCTATGCCATTGCAGGCCAGCCGAACTGCGGCAACTGCCGAGTTTGTGGCGCCATTACGGTTCACTAAACCCATAGTGTGGTTTTTGTTGTCGGCGATGTTGTTGCAAGCCAGTGTCGGCCCGTTTTACGGCTTTTTTGTGTTGTATCTCAAACAGGTAGGTTATTCAGAGGCTACTGCTGGGGTGTTTGTTGCCATGGGCGCGATGGCGGAAATTTTCATGTTTGCCATTGCTCCTAGGTTGTTGGGGCGCTTTACATTACGGGCCTTGCTGATGACCGGTATGGCGGTCACTGCTGTCCGTTGGTTGCTGGTGGCGTTTGTTCCCGACAATATGCTGATTTTGGCGCTAAGTCAGGTGATGCATGCGTTTACATTTGGTTTGGTACATGCGTCGTCCATTCAGTTCGTGCATCGCCACTTTGATAAACACCATCAGAGCAAGGGACAAGCACTTTACGCCAGTATCAGTTTTGGTGTGGGCGGCGCGTTAGGTAACTGGATCAGTGGTCATATCTGGGGCGATGGCAGCAGTGCTTGGTTGGTATGGATATTTGCCGCCGCTTGTGCGGTAGCTGCAATGCTGGTGGTTTTGATGCTGCCTCCTGAGGATCAAAACTCTCCGGCAAAACGTAAGCTGGCAATCGCGGCTTGAACTAAGGAACGCTGATGCAACGTCAATTTCGTTTAGGCCTTATCATCAATCCGTTAGCCGGGCTCGGCGGCAGTGTGGCGCTAAAGGGCAGTGATAACGTGGCTGAAGAAGCGCTGCGGTTAGGGGCAACGCCTAAGGCCAATGAGCGGATGGGTCAGGCATTAGCTGTGGTTAAGGACCATGCCGACAGGCTGCAGATAATTACCGCCGCTGGTGCGATGGGGCAGACGTTGGCCGAACAACTCGGTTTTGCGGTGACCTGTTGTTACCAAGCGCCAGCGCAAACTACCGCTGTTGATACCTGTGAAGCGGTAAAGCAGATATTGAGTTACCAACCAGATTTGTTGCTGTTTGCCGGTGGTGACGGTACGGCTCGCGATATTGACAGTGTGGTTGGCGATACTGTTCCGGTCTTGGGTGTGCCCGCTGGCGTGAAAATTCATTCCGGTGTTTATGGTGTCACGCCGCACGCTTCCGGTATGGTGCTGAAAATGCTGCTAGACGGGCAATTGGTCAGCCTGATGCAAGCCGATGTGATGGATATTGATGAGGTGGCCTTTCGTGCTGGCACTGTTCGCGCCAAGCGTTATGGTGAAATGACGGTGCCGGCTGCGCCTCGGTATATTCAGTCGGTAAAAATGGGCGGCCGAGAAGTGGATGAGCTGGTGTTAGCCGATATTGCCGCTGATGTCATCGAACAGATGGAAGATGAGCTGTATATCATGGGTTCGGGCTCAACTGTTGCAGCCATTATGCAAGAGTTGGGGCTCGATAACACCTTGCTTGGCGTAGATCTTATTCAGGATAAACAGTTAATTGGCAACGATTTGACGGCTGCTGAGCTGTTGGCTGCCACCGAAGGAAAGCAAGTCAAGTTGGTGATCACGCTGATTGGTGGTCAGGGACATATTCTTGGCCGTGGTAATCAGCAGTTGTCTCCTGAGCTTATTCGCCAGATTGGCAGAGACAACCTCATTATTGTTGCCACCAAAACCAAGCTTAAAGCACTTGCAGGAAAACCGCTGATCGTGGATAGTGGCGACCCGGCGCTGGATGCTGAACTCAGTGGCTATTACCGAATTATTACTGGTTACCGCGATTACGTGATGTATCAGGTGGCTAACCCCGATCTTGTGGAGTAAAAACATGCTGGAAAAATATGAACAGGCACTGCAACACTGGCTGGCGGAAATTGTTGCCAACGGCGATGACGATGCATTGTTTGCTAGCGGTTATCTGCAAGGGCATTTTGCTGTGGTGTTGGCGGAATTAGAAACGGAAACAGAGCAGGGCGCTGATGCTTTGGCAACCAAGATGAATGACTGCCTGAAACAGGCGGCAAAAGAACTGGAAGACTCTGACTATCGGCTGGTAGAACACGCCTGGCTGGAGTTACAAGCTCGCATCGTAAGTTAGTGCGCCCATCCATCCCCGGAATCGTTCGGGGATGCTTACTGCTACATGTTATAACTCTTTGCCTTTTAAAAGTTTCCGCATCCACTTGCGGTTAGCACTCAAGTGCTCAAGCTCGGTTACGGATAGCGGCAGCGGCTGATGTGTAAGTTCCGCCGCCAGCATTTCGGCAGCCAGCGGCGCACTGCATAATCCACGCGATCCCAGTGCGCCCAATACATACAATCCTTGATGTAATGGCGCCTTGGTTTTGCGCCAGAAATCAATGTCATGTATGACCTTGGCTTGTGAGTAAATAGCCGTAACATCTGGTATGGCTCCAGCCATCGGTAGGTGATCGCGGGTGACCATGCGCACACCAACACGAGCTTGCTGCCCCATTTTAAGGTGGCGATGCCAAGAGGTATCAGGATAACTCTGCTGCAGCTTTTCAAGATTTTCTTGTTGCTCACTTTCGTTATAACTCAGTGACTGAGAATCTTTGACATAGCTGGCGCCGAGACAATGGATATGTTCCCATGCCGGCGTCAGATAACCTCTGGCGCAAAGTACCGTGTTAACCTCCGCCAGACCCGGCTGGGTGGGCACTTCACTGACTTGCCCACGAAATCTTGTCGCCGGTAACTGCGCGGTTTGTGGGTAGTCTATTAAGGCGCTGCCATTGGCGATAATGACGCTTGTATAGGGGCCATAGTTATTTCTCTGCGCATCACTGAGTTGCCATTTATCTGCGTTAGGCGTCAGCCTGACAATCTGGGTGTTTGCCCTTATCTGGGCGTAGCCGCATTGTTGTGCTTGCGCTACGGCGGCTTGGGTAAATTTTTGCGGGCCAACCCAGCCCGCTAGCGGATAGAAAAGCCCTAGTTCGTTAACGTTAACACCTGCAACAGCGTTGGCGGCATCAACGGCTAACCATTGCAAAAATTCATTAGTCCAAGGGTAAGCCGTGGCTATTTTTTCCAACCTGGCGCGGCTGTGTTGATCAAAGCCCGTAAGCAGTACACCACAGAAATCATGGGGGATATCGTGACCATAGGCGACTAATTGCTCAATGCGCTGACGGCTGAACAGAAAACCCTGCTGAAAAAACGCATTTAACGCATTGGCTTCCGGTATAAATTGTGGGTAAAGCGCTCCCTGCCGATTACCGCTGGCAGCCACCCCTACATCGCTATCGGCGTAAAATATTTGGGAATGAATTCCGCGCTCTGCCAGCGACAAGGCTAATGACGCCCCCGCGATACCTGCGCCGATAATGGCAACTGGCGACTCGCCGTCAAGGGCAGGCTGACAATATCTTGGATAAGGATAGTTCTGTGTTAATGCTTCATGTCGTAGTGCCTGACGTTCAGCCAAGGCGATGTCATCATTTACTTTAGTCATCTCCGTTGATGACTGACATTGAAATCCGGCGGTAATAAAATACGGTTTTAATGTAGCAAACTGCTCGTCCGGTAAATGGATAACGCAGTTATCGCAGCTAAATCTTGCCAGTTGCCAGATGAAGGGAGTGGTTGGCGTGAAAGGGGCTTGCCAGTACCACAGTGTTATCCATGGGCATGGTGCCATAATAGTTTTGAGCAGGTTTTTGTTGCAGCCTAGATAGAGATCAATGGTTACCCGACCAGCGTCCAATAGTAACCGTTGGCACATCTCTATGGGTAATAGGGTTTGCTGCAGCATGGTCTGTACTAACGGCAAATGCTTAAGTGGCTGCAATTGCTTCAGCAGTGCTTGTAAGTGTGTGTTTGCTTTATTTTCAGTATTGTCAGCCGCAAATACCAGCAGATGAAACTTGGTCGTTGGGCAGTGAAGCAAAGCCTTGGTACAGTGTTGTAATAGTCGTGGTAGTGCTGCGGTGCCGCAGCCTCCCAGATAGGTCGGTGTATGGGACTGTAAAGCTGTGTTTGCGGCAATCACGGACAGAGAAATCTCCTGTAACAGCGCGAAGGATGTTACATAGGTTCTGAAATTGGCATTATTTTATCTATATTTATGGAAAGCTGACCACTTATGCCTGCTAAAACAGCTAACATTGCGTCAGCAAATCGTAAGTACTAACAGTACGGAATGGATAGTTAAACATGAAAAGAGTTGTGATCACCGGTATCGGCATTGTTTCCAGCATCGGCAATAATAAGCAGGAAGTCACCGATTCCCTGCGTGCCGGTCGCAGTGGTATTACCCACTCTGCACAGTTTGAAGAGATGCAACTGCGCAGCCAGGTATGGGGCAATGTCAAACTTGATCCCAGTGAATTGATTGACCGTAAAGCGTTGCGTTTTATGGGCGATGCTGCGGCATACGCTTATCTGGCAATGAAAGAAGCGATTGAAGACGCCAGTCTCACCGAAGCACAATATTCCGATCCACGTGTAGGATTGATTGTGGGAACCGGTGGCGCTTCTTCGGCTAATCAGGTGCAGGCCGCCGATACTTTACGCAGCAAAGGCGTTAAACGTGTTGGCCCTTACATTGTTCCGCGGATCATGTCCAGCACTGCCAGCGCTTGTCTGGCAACACCTTATAAGATCAAAGGGATGAACTACTCCATCAGCTCGGCTTGTGCCACCAGTGCCCATTGTATCGGCCATGCGGTTGAACTGATCCAGATGGGCAAACAGGATATGGTGTTTGCTGGCGGTGCCGAAGAGATAGACTGGACCCTAACCATGGGCTTTGATGCCATGGGCGCGTTGTCTACCAAATACAACGATACCCCGGAAAAAGCCTCTCGCACTTATGATGCAGACCGTGATGGCTTTGTCATCTCTGGCGGTGGTGGCATCGTCGTGGTGGAAGAGCTGGAACATGCGCTGGCGCGTGGTGCCAAGATTTACGCTGAAGTCGTCGGCTACGGTGCTTCTTCAGATGGTTATGATATGGTGGCGCCAAGTGGTGAAGGTGCCGTGCGTTGCATGAAAATGGCCCTAGAAACCGTTGATACTCCTATCGATTATATTAACACTCACGGAACTTCCACTTTGGTTGGTGACGTGCGTGAGCTGGAAGCCATTCGTGAAGTGTTCACCGACCATGTGCCACCGATTGCGTCAACTAAGTCTTTGACTGGGCACGCCTTAGGCGCTGCGGGGGCTCATGAAGCAATATATAGCCTGCTAATGCTGCAAAATGGTTTTATTGCCCCATCCATTAATATTGATAAGCTGGATGAAGCCGCAGAAGGGTTCCCCATTGTCCGCGAATATCGCGATGCCAATCTGACTACCGTAATGAGTAACAGTTTTGGCTTCGGCGGCACTAACGCTACTTTGGTGATGCGCAAATATCAGAAATAATATCTGTCTCTGAACATTAGAAAAGGAAGCTACGGCTTCCTTTTTTACTGGCTGGAGACGGACGCTTGTAGAGAATTGAGATAAAATAGCGACTTGCTAAGAATCCTGCGCCGGAAAGAAAAGAGCCAATGAAGCTGGTTGTAGATGAAAATATGCCCTATGTGGCACAGTTGTTTGCACATTTGGGCGAAATAGTTGCCGTTAACGGCCGCAAACTGGATGTTGCCACGGTGGCCGATGCCGATATCCTGTTAGTCCGTTCGGTCACTAAGGTTAATGAAGCCTTATTGCGTGATAACCACAAACTACAGCTTGTGGGTAGTGCCACTATTGGTACTGATCATGTCGACCTTGATTACCTCGCGGCCAGAAATATCCCTTTCAGTAATGCTCCGGGATGCAATGCCACTTCGGTCGGGGAATATGTGTTTATAGCGTTGTTGGAGTTAGCGGCTAAGTATGGTACCTCACTGAAACAACGTACAGTGGGGATTGTGGGTGCTGGTAATACTGGCACCGCTGTCGCCAAATGCCTGAGTGCTTATGGGGTGACAACGTTGTTGTGCGACCCGCCGAAAGCACGGCAAGGTGATAACCGTCGTTTGTATCCGCTAGAAACGCTTTTGCACGAATGCGATGTTATTACGCTGCATGTGCCGTTAACCGAGACCAGCGTTGACGCCACCCATCACTTGTTGGATGCACAGCGGTTACAGGCGCTGAAACCTGGTTGTTGGCTGATCAATGCCAGCCGTGGCGAGGTCATTGATAACCAAGCACTCATTCGCGTTAAACAGCAACGTCCAGATATGGCGCTGGTATTGGATGTCTGGGAAGGTGAACCTAACCCTATGAGTGAACTGGTAGCGTTGGCAGATATCGCTACCCCTCATATTGCTGGCTACAGTCTGGAAGGGCGAGCCCGGGGTACGCTTATGTTGTATGCCAAGTTGCAGCAGATGCTTGGCTTGGCGCAAACCCAAACACTTGCCGATCTGTTACCGATGCGCTGGAATCGTCGTCTTGAAATCAATGCTGCTCCTACTGAAAGTGAACTGTTAGCCTTATGCCGTTTCGTCTATGACCTACGGGATGATGACCGCCAATTTAGGAAAATTCATCAAATTCCAGGTGAATTTGACAATATGAGAAAAAATCACCGTCATCGGCGTGAATTCAGTGCACTAGCTCTGGAAAACCTTAGTGGTTCTGGGGTAGATTGGTTGTTCGAATTAGGTTTTTCTGGAGTCCATCGGTAAATGTCGCAAGAATATAATGTTGTTGTGTTGGGTGCATCGGGTGCGGTCGGTCAGACCATGATTGAAATTCTCGAAGAGCGCAACTTTCCTGTCGCTAATCTGTATCCGCTTGCCAGCAGTCGCAGCGCTGGTAATACAGTGACCTTCCACGGCAAGCAGTTGGACATTATTGATGTGGAAACCTTTGATTGGAGCCAAGCTCAGATCGGTTTCTTCTCTGCCGGTGGAGATGTATCTGCCAAGTGGGCACCTATTGCAGCCGATGCAGGGTGTGTAGTTATCGACAACACCTCGCATTTCCGTTATGACGCAGACATTCCGTTAGTGGTGCCTGAAGTGAATCCTGGGGCCATTGCTGATTTCCGTAATCGGAATATTATTGCTAACCCCAACTGTTCAACTATCCAGATGCTGGTGGCGTTGAAACCGATTTACGATAATTTCGGGATTTCGCGGATCAACGTGGCCACTTATCAGTCGGTGTCTGGTACCGGTAAAAAGGCCATTGACGAACTGGCACAACAAAGCGCCAAGTTGCTCTCTGGTACGCCCTCGGAACCCAAAGTTTATCCAAAACAAATCGCCTTCAACGTGCTGCCACACATCGACAAGTTTATGGATAATGGTTACACCAAAGAAGAGATGAAAATGGTGTGGGAAACCCGCAAAATCTTTGGCGATGATAGTATTCTTGTGAACCCAACTGCGGTGCGGGTACCTGTGTTTTATGGCCATTCAGAAGCCGTGCATATCGAGACTGTACAACCCACAGATGCGGCAGCAGTCAAAGCGGTATTGCGTGATGCGCCAGGTGTCGTGCTGTTTGAGGACGATGACGATTATCCAACTGCCGTAACTGAAGGTGCTGGCTCTGATCCTGTGTATGTTGGACGAGTTCGTAAAGATATTTCTCATGAATATGGGATCAACCTGTGGGTGGTGTCCGACAATATCCGCAAAGGTGCGGCGTTAAATAGTATTCAGATTGGTGAATTATTGATCAGAGATTATTTTTAACTGAGTGATACCGATTGATTTACCTTAAAAAGCCTGCGCTTGAGCAGGCTTTTTTTGTTTTACAAATGTGAACAGTAGCAGCTGTAACGTTTCTGGTTTATAGTAATCCCAATAAATACAATGCCTAAAGCCAGTCGTTTACGGGCGAATATCAGCGCTTGGAAGGGAATAGTTGATGAACTTTCGCACTTCATATCTCGTGGGCCTGACGGCCGCTTTTTTTGCCCTTAGCTCACCGTTTGTGACCTTGTCGGTACAAGGGCAAAATTTGAAAGTGATCGGCCCGGATGGGCAGAGCAGGGAACAGCAACAGCCAAGACAGTATGGCCCAACAACGCCTAGTGACACCTTCTGGCGTATTGCCAATCAGGTAAGGCCTGATAATAGCGTCAGCATTTACCAAGTGATGGCGGCGATCTATGAAGCCAACCCTCATGCGTTTACCAGCAAAAACTATAACAGTCTCGAAAAGGGCATGATTCTGTTAATTCCGTCTAAAGAAGTGATGTTGGCGATTCCTCGGAGTCTGGCACAGCAACGGGCGGAGCAAGACGATCAAGCATGGAAACAGCAGACAGCCCCCACTGTCACCAAACGTAAAACCAAAGTTGAAACTGCAGCGGCGGCGCCTGTAACTGCACCCGAAGCAAAAAAATCTCCCGCTGCCAGCCCCGCATTATCTGCATTGGACGTGGATAATCTGCAGACGGCTAACCTGAATCTGACCGATGAACTTAGCCGTACCAAGGCGCAACTACAAGCCGCGGATGATGAAAAGAAACTGCTGCAATCGCAAATAGCCGAGTTGCAGCAACGCATGACCGTGCTTGAAGAATCACTGAAAGCCGCCAGAACAGAGGTGGCACAACTGCAGAACGATTTACAGGCGGCCAAGCAAACGGCTGATACTGAGGCAGTCAATCCCGCAGTTAAAGATGCCGTCACGGCAGCAAACAACGGCACCGAAGCCGTAACCCCAGCCCCAGTTAAGGCCGCAGCGCCTGATGCGGCCAAAGAGAGCAGCACTCAGCCACCTCAAACAACAACAGTCGTGACGGAACAGCCTAGCCATTTCTGGCGCACCATAGCAGACAATCCCGGTTTGATGATAACTGTTGCCTTGGTGCCAGCAGGGTTACTGTTATTCTTAGGATGGTTGTTCTTCGGCCGTCGGAAAAAGCCTACCGTTCAGCCTCAAAACGCCACCGACACGGATATGGAGCCACAGCTGGATATCCATGATGATGCGGCAGATTTGGACAGCGATGATGTCACTGCTATTCACCTTGATGATGAAGATATACTGGATGAACAGCTAAAAGATCTGCAGCAACTGCAACCTGAACCTGAAGGTCTGGCAGAGGCCGCATTTCATGATGATATGCCTGAGCACGAAATGTTTGTCGATGAAGGTGCCCCTAAGACCACAGATGACTTTACGGCTGATGATGCGCAGTCTCTGGACGACCTGTGGGCTGAGGCGATGGGCACCAAGACAGATGAACCCAATGTCGCGCTTAAAGATGATGATTTTGATTCATTGCTAGACGGGCTGGAAGATACCGATAACAAGGCGGATGCTGCTAAGCGCGATGCTAAAGAAGCCTCGTTGACCGATACCTTGCCCGCCGATGTTTCTGCCGCCTTAGCTCAGGAGTTTGGTGAGCAAGAAGATACACTTGCCAACAGTGGTGATGATTCTGATACTGCAGAGCCAGAGCCAGAGCCAGAGCCAGAGCCAGAGCCAGAGCCAGAGCCAGAGCCAGAGCCAGAGCCAGAGCCAGAGCCAGAGCCAGAGCCAGAGCCAGAGCTGAAGAAGGCAAAAGACGATTTCGATACGGATCCCGCATTTGCGGCAGCCGCTGACACTTATGTCGGCAAATCTTCAAACAAGTCTGTGGCGAATACTGGCGATGACGATCTTGGTGATAAAATTATCGCTGAGCTTGGGCTTGATGATGACGGAGACGACATTGCTGAGACCGATGTGGATGCTTTGTTGGCGGAGCTGGAGTCAGATTCCTCACCGCAGGCGGTATCTTCGCCAGAGCACGATGCCATACAGGATGCCATCGCCGCAGAGTTAGCTCAGGAGCTACCAGTTTCAGCCGTAGAAGATGATGCTGATGCATTGCTGGCGGAACTGGAGTCAGAATCCCCTGCGCCAACGTCTTCGCCAGAGCATGAGGCGATCCAAGATGCCATTGCCGCAGAGTTAGCGCAGGAACTGCCAGTTTCAGCCACAGAAGATGATGATGTGGATGTGTTGTTGGCAGAGCTGGAACGCGATGGCAGTGAAACCGTTGATGACGATATTGATAACCTGTTGCAGCGAGAAGGAAAAACGGCGACAAAAGAGACAGATACCGAGTTTTCATTGGAAGATGAGTTATCTAAGCCTGCGAAGGGTGAAGAGGACGATCTGGATGCATTACTGGCTGAACTTACTGAAGCTGAAAAGCAGAAGCCTGCTGCTGAGAAAAAGAATGTTAAGGAAAAAGACACCGGTTTCTTTGATGATTTGAAGGCACCCAAAACCAGCCGCGATGATGATATGCCTGAGTTGTCGGTTGCCGCTGATGATTTGACGGACGATGAACTGCTCAAGAGCTTTGCGAATGACGAAGATCAGTCATTACCGGAAGATGATGCTTATGATCTGCGTTTTGATGAGGCACAGGACAAGCTGACAGTCGATGAAGCGCTAGCAGCACTGGATGCTGACGAGATTGCCAAAAAGCCGTTGAAAGCAGTATCCGATGAGGATCTATCAGCATTCCAGAAAGAAAATGGTTACATTGACATTGATAAACTGCTCAATGATGCCAGCGAAGAGACTGACGACGTTGACCCCTATAAGTCTGTAGATGTGGACATGGGCGATCTGGATGGTTTGGTGGACGAACAGGATCTGGTGGATGTGGATGATGAGGAAAATTCCGTCAACGCCAAACTGGATCTGGCTCGAGCATATATCGAAATTGATGATCGGGACGCGGCGCGGGCACTCCTTAAGGAAGTTCAGGTAGACGGCAATGAGCGGCAGAAAGAAGAAGCTGAATCGCTGCTAAAAGATATCAATTGATTTCAAGGTTAACGATGACGGCACCTACGGGTGCCGTTTTTTTAGGCGATAAAATCAACGTAGCCAACAGTCACTAACATCTTCAGGATTTACAGCAGTTTCACTGTGGTTGATGTGGTAAAATCCGCGGCCTTAGAAATGATGGAGGATATGATGCGAATTGCGCTGGGCGTAGAATATGACGGCAGTGGCTATTTTGGTTGGCAGAGGCAGGCAGAGGTGGATTCAGTTCAGGGGCAACTTGAGCGAGCATTATCGGTAGTCGCCAATGAAACCATTGAACTGCAGTGCGCTGGGCGTACAGATGCTGGCGTTCATGCCACCGGACAAGTCGTGCATTTTGATACTAATGCTGTGCGTAATACTGGGGCCTGGACCTTGGGCGTCAATGCCAATCTGCCCGATAATATTGCGGTGCGCTGGATGAAGGAGGTTTCGCCTGAATTTCATGCGCGTTTTTCCGCTACCGCCAGACGTTACCGTTATATTATCTACAATCACAATTTGCGTCCCGGCATCATGCGCCATGGTGTTAGTCATTATCATGGTGAACTGGATGTGGAAAAGATGCACCAAGCCGCACAGTATTTGCTGGGCGAAAATGACTTTACCAGTTTTCGCGCAGTGCAATGCCAGTCAAAAACACCTTTTCGTAATCTGCACCGTATCAGTGTCAGTCGCCAGGGTCTGTACGTGATTGTTGATGTAGAGGCAAACGCATTTTTGCACCATATGGTACGTAATATCGTAGGGTCGTTATTGGAAGTCGGCTTGGGGAACCAACCACTGGATTGGTTAGGGCAACTGTTAGCCATGAAAGATAGAACACGGGCCGCTGCCACGGCGAAGCCGCAGGGATTGTATTTGGTGCATGTGACTTATCCTGCCCATTTTGGGTTGCCAGAGGTGCCTCCTGGTCCGTTATTTCTGGCAGACTGAATCAAGTCGTTGGTGTAAAGGCTGAAATAAAGCAAGGTTTACATGAAGATGAAGTTATCTGAAACCGCGGGGCAAATATCTGTGCCAGACGCATCTGCCAATTTGCAGCAATGGTTAGATTACCTATTAGCTATCCATCCACAAGAGATTGAACTGGGGTTGGAACGGGTGGCCGCGGTTGCTGCGCGATTAGCGTTGCTGGTGTTAGCGCCAGCGAAGGTGATCACGGTAGCTGGCACTAACGGTAAGGGAACCACTTGTCGGATGCTGGAATTGATCCTGCAGCAGGCGGGGGTTCGCGTTGGTGTATACAGTTCGCCCCATCTGTTACATTACAACGAACGTGTGCGGATCCAAGGTGTCGACGCCGCTGATGCCGATTTCATCGCGGCGTTTCAGCAAATTGAGCAAGCTCGTGGCGATATTTCACTGAGTTTTTTTGAGTATGGAACCCTAGCGGCATTGCTGTTATTCAAACAGGCGGCACTGGATGTGATTATTCTGGAAGTCGGTCTGGGCGGGCGCTTAGATGCCACCAATATTATTGATGCTGATGTCAGTGTGATTACTGCTGTTGATTTGGATCACCAAGCTTTTCTCGGTAATACCCGCGAGCAAGTTGGCTATGAAAAAGCGGGGATTTTTCGTAGTGGTCGACCAGCCGTGGTGGGCGATCCTCAAATGCCCAATACCGTGGCTGAAGTCGCCGCTGCAAAAGGCGCGCTGCTAAAACAGGTGGGCGTAGATTTTCACTGGCAGTCAACGGATGAGCAGCACTGGCGTTTCAGTGGTAGTCGTTGGCAGCTCAGTCAATTGCCTAAACCTCGGCTACCGCTAGCTAATGCAGTGACGGCATTAGCTGCATTGGAAGCCCTCTATGATGAGCTGCCGCGGGCGGCCATCGAACAAGGACTGCGACAAGCAACACTTAGCGGCAGGATGGAACATTTTTGTGAGCAGCCTTTGATTCTACTGGATGTTGCTCACAATCCCCATGCTGCACGTTATTTGGCGGGGCAACTGCAGGCATTGTCACGTCACGGTAAACTCTACGCGCTTTGCGGCATGCTTAAAGATAAAGACATTCATGGTGTATTAAGCGTGTTAGCACCGCTAATTGATGAGTGGCATTTGGTCACTCTGCATAATGAGCGGGGGGCAACTGCCCAGACGTTGCGGCACGCCTTACCGGCAACGACCTGTTGCCAGCAATATGATGAGATGGCGTCGGCTTGGAAGGCGTTATCAACACGTTTGCATAACACCGATGTGGTAATTGTCTTTGGCTCCTTTTACACTGTTTCAGGTTTCAAAGAAGTTGTCCAAGCTATTGGAAAGGAATAAAGATTTGTCGTCTCAATTTCACAACCGTTTGGTGGGCACTGTGGTGCTGATGGCTCTGGGGGTAATCTTTTTGCCGGATATTCTGGACGGTAAGAAAGAACACCAGCAGGAGCAATTTACGGAGATCCCCTTGCGGCCACAGACATCTGTTGCTGCTGATAATGCCAATAATACGGTGCTGAATGAGCCTAAAGCCGCCCCAGCGGTTACCGAACAGGTGGTTGAAGACACGGCCGCTAGCAGTAAAACGGCTAGCCCTGCATCCGCTGGGACAACCGTAACCCAAACAGAAAACAGTGTTTCAAAGGATGCACAAGTTGCCACTCAGCCACCAGAAAAGACCAAGCCAGAGCCTAAAAAAGCGATGCAGGTGAGTTGGACGATTCAATTGGGCGCATTTAGTAATGCCACCAATGTGAAAGGGCTAGTACAACGGTTGCGTGCCAGTGGCTATGCGGCTTATACGCTGCCAGAGAAGCCTGTGGAAGGTAAGTTGACCCGGGTGTTTGTCGGTCCGGAAGTGTCTTTGGAACGACTAAAAGAGCAGCAAGGAAAAGTCGAGTCTCTGACCAAATTGAAAGGGAAAATTATTCAGTTTAACCCATTAGAGAACTGAGTTTGCGTCACGCCTAGGTGGCAAATATTTGCGTACCGGGGGTGAGAATAAACTCACTCTCTGGTAGAATCCCCGCGAACTTAATCACTGCTGGACACTTCTACCCATGGTTTGGATAGATTACGCCATCATCTTTATTATTGGGCTTTCAACCCTCGTCAGTCTGATCCGCGGTTTTGCCAAAGAAGCTATGTCGCTGGTGGTCTGGTTTGCGGCATTTTTTATCGCCAGTCAGTTTTACCAGGATCTTGCTGTTCATATCACCCAAATCAACGATGAAATGCTCCGCAACGGTGTGGCGATTGCCATTCTGTTTATCGCTACGCTCATTATCGGCGCTATGGTGAATTATTTGCTGGGCCAACTGGTCAACAAAACTGGACTATCGGGTACTGACCGAGTTTTGGGTGCCTGTTTTGGCATCTTACGTGGGGTGTTGATTGTCAGTGCCATTCTCTTTTTTCTGGATGCTTTTACCGGTGCCCCTAATACCCCGTGGTGGAAAAGCTCGCAGCTGGTGCCTGAATTTGGCGTAGTGATCCAGTGGTTCTTCAATTATATGGAGCACGCCTCCAGCTTTGTACCCAAAATATAAAAAATACAGTTATCAGAATATCTTACAGTGAGGAAACTTACCCATGTGTGGTATCGTCGGAATAGTTGGCCGCTCATCGGTTAATCAGACCATTTATGATGCACTGACAGTGCTTCAGCATCGTGGTCAGGATGCGGCAGGAATAGTCACCGTTGACGGGCAGGCTTTTCGTCTGCGTAAGGCCAACGGTCTGGTAAAAGATGTGTTTGAGCCAAAACACATGCAGCGTTTACAAGGTAATGCCGGTATTGGCCATTGCCGTTATCCTACGGCGGGGAGTTCCAGTGCCTCAGAAGCCCAGCCTTTTTACGTCAACTCGCCTTTTGGTATTGCGCTGGCGCACAACGGTAACCTGACTAATACACTGGAACTTAGCGAAGGGCTGCTGAAAAAACGCCGTCACATTAACACCACCTCAGATTCCGAAGTGTTATTGAATCTGTTGGCCGATGAGCTGGACAAGACTGACAGCCTGAAATTATCTGCCGATGAAGTGTTTGATGCGGTGATGCGAGTACATAGCCAAACACGCGGCGCTTATGCGGTTACCGCCATGATTATCGGCAACGGTCTGCTGGCGTTTCGCGATCCTTTCGGTATTCGACCATTGATCCTTGGCAGGCATGAGACCGCTACCGGTACTGAATATATGGTTGCCTCTGAAAGTGTGGCCTTGGATGCCGTAGGTTTTGAGGTGATGCGCGATGTCGCACCAGGTGAAGCGGTATACATTACGCTGGATGGCGAACTCTTTACCCGTCAGTGTGCTGAAGCCCCTGTGTACGCGCCCTGCATATTTGAATTTGTTTATTTTGCACGCCCAGACTCCACTATCGACAAGATTTCTGTCTATGCCAGCCGTGTGCATATGGGCACTAAACTTGGCGAAAAGATTAAAAAGGAATGGTATGACCATGATATTGATGTGGTTATCCCCATTCCTGAAACATCCGTTGACGTGGCATTGGAAATTGCACGTTGCATGAACTTGCCGTATCGCCAAGGATTTGTCAAAAACCGCTACATTGGCCGTACCTTTATCATGCCTGGTCAACAACAGCGCAGGAAGTCTGTTCGGCGTAAACTCAATGCAATTAACGCCGAATTTAAAGATAAAAACGTGTTGCTGGTGGATGATTCTATTGTGCGTGGTACCACCTCTGAGCAGATTATCGAGATGGCTCGTGAAGCAGGTGCCAAAAAGGTTTATTTTGCATCGGCTGCACCAGAGATCCGTTTTCCAAATGTCTATGGCATCGATATGCCAACCTCCAATGAGCTTATCGCTTATGGCCGCGATGCGGATGAGATTGCCAAAATCATTGGTGCCGATGGTATTATCTTCCAGGATCTGCAGGATTTGATTGATGCGGTGCGCACAGAGAACCCCGATATCAAACGTTTCGAAACTTCAGTCTTCGATGGTCATTACATCACTAAAGATGTTGATCAGGCTTACCTAGATCACTTGACGCAGTTGCGTAATGATGACGCCAAAGCTAATCGCAATCGCGATATTGGTACAAATCTGGAGCTGCATAACGTTTGCCATCCGTAAAACAGCGTTACACGGTTAAGCATCGTTTTTAAAAAATCCCCGTTGTCCTCTAGGATACGGGGATTAATGTGATGGTCCGCCTCCCTTCTCAGCAACTATGCTGAGATTAGGCTAGACAGGAGGTAGACCATCATGTTTATTCAAGTACTCGGTATCGATTTAGGCAAGTCAAACTTTCATCTTATTGGCC
>NZ_BMXW01000020.1 GCF_014651955.1 Shewanella fodinae
CCACGGTATCGGCGCCGTTGTTGGTGGTGCCCACCCCAGTGATAACGTTACCACTGGCGCTGTTGCCGGCCGCGGCAATGCTGTCAGTATCAGCGACGGCAGTTGGGACATCATCGACAATGTTAATATCTAATGAGCCGGTTTCATTACTGCCGTCTACATCGGTGACTATTACAGCTAAACTTTCGTTATATCCGTTACCGTCGGCTCCAGCCTCACTATCGTTATCTACGGGGCTATTTAGCGTGTAGCTGTAACTTACTTGCCCACCGGCTTCAGATCCCGTAAATCCATTAAGAGTCAATGTGCCATGCGCTGTATTGATACTGAATGGTGTGGCATTAAATGTTTGCAATTGCGCGAGGTTGAATGTCACCCCCCCGACGGTTAATGTTTGCAGACCATCAGCACTGGTGAAGCTAAAGTTACCCTCTTGGGTCAGTAAGCTACTATCGGGATTGGATCCTGAAGCCAGATTTGCCTCATTCACAATTTGGTCGGTGCCCGACAGTCCAAGCAAGCTAACGCCGTTGTCGGTACCTGTTATGGTGATAGTTAAAGTGCTGGTCAGTGACTCAGTGCCATCGGTGGCGGTGTAGGTAAATACCGTGTTGGCCGTTTCTCCAGCTCCTAGCGCTTGAGAAGCTGCACCAGTGGCGGCAAAGCTGTAGCTGCCATCGCTGTTGATGGTCAATGTGCCGTAGTCGTTAGTGAGTACGGTGGACGTACCACTGGTCACGGCGGTGGCGGTGCCACTTGTGCCGTTCAGAATCCCCGTAACACTCAGTGTGTCGCCATCCACATCGGTATCATTGCTCAGGACACCGTTGGCGGCATCAACCACTAAGGTAGCGTCTTCATTTACAACTCCGACATCAGGCATTAATTCGGGGGCATCGTTGACAGGAGTCACTGTAATTGTAAGTGTTGCGGTGTCACCTGTATTCGTTGTGTAGGTGATGACAGGCACTGTTCCATTCCAGTTAGCGCCTGGCGTAAAGGTATAGCTGCCATCACTGTTCAATACGAGCGAACCACTTTCTAACTCTGCGGTATCTCCAGCTAAATAGTTGCTTCCCTCAACTAAATAGCTTGTAACACTGAGCGAACCATCGGAAATAAAGTCGTTGGTCAATACATTGCCAGAAGCAATTGAATCTTCATCGATGGTATTTAGATCGTTGGTCGCACCGCTGGTTACGTAGTAAGGAATGACGGGTGAGTCTGCTTCGGTAGTACCAGCAACAACAAACGTTGCGGTATCGTAGCCAGAACTGGCCAGTACTTCACTACCATCGCGAGTAACGGCAACGTAGCCTGAATCACCGCCCCCAGATATTTGATTGCCTGCAGCGGTTTCTGGCAGATTGGCAGTAGGATCTTCTCCGGCAGCAATTAAATTCTGTAGTTGCTGAATTTCGGCATCAGTGGCAGCAGTTTCTCCTTGCTGCTGGTCCCCTCCAACGGTGACATTGTTACCATCAGCCTGAACCAGATTGGCACTGGCATTATCACTTAAGATCAATTCAGCGCCTTTGGGGATGAATTCACCTTCTTTAACTAGGTGTTGTTCGCCGTTAATCACAACAGCTATTTGTCCATTCAAGTTCTTGATTTGACTGTCTTGTTGGGTAATTACGGTATTCATACTATCCACTGCCCCGCTGCAGGCCGTCCGTGGTGGCCTACTTGAATTGATAATAATTTGTTAGAGATGCCTTTAAATTTTAGGACGTCTTTCACAGTTTTAAGAAAATGTTAGGTTATTAATTACCCGATGTCAATTTATTGACGCATAAAAAAATCATTGTAAAACAGGATGATAAATAATCTATTATGTATTTTTTATGAACATGTCAAAGAATGGTATTATTTCTTATAAAGATCTTCAAAATTAGATAGTTATGAAAACAGGCATTAACATTGTCTGTTACAAGAGAGGAAAAAAGGAATACGAATGTTTCGGCATAAGAAAAAGCCGCTATAAAAATAGCGGCTTTTTTTGAAGGTTAAGACAATGATTAGTTACAGATTTTTGACGGCTTGTTTGTAACTCGCTAACGCACCACCATTGTCGCCTAACTGTTCCTGCAACGCCGCGAGTGAGCGCCAGTATTGCGCTTTAGGTAACAGCTTGCATAGCATCTGCCAAGCTTCTTTAGCTGCGGCAAAATCACGGGCTCTTTCATATATTCTGGCCATACAGAGTTGGTAGTCTGCATGGTTTTCCAGTTTAGGCTGCAGTTTTTGTAGCAATGTCATCAGGTCTGCATCTTCGGTTTGCCAGATATCTGCTGTGGCCTCAAAGACCGGAGCAGATGCCTCTTTTTTTAGCTGCTTGCTGAGCAACTTGATCGCTTCGTCATGTTTACCGTGCTGATTGAGTCCGTTAGCATAGGCGGCAAGATTAGCATCCTCATTTCTTTCTGCCCGACTAAGCCACTGCCAACACTTTTCTAACTCTTGTTCACTGATGTTCGCGGCTTGGCGTAACAGCTCAACATTCACCGCAATGCTCAGTTGCTGCCATTCATCATCGCTAAGCACTTTACGTTTTGCCAGTGCAGGAAGGAGTAATTTCAGCGATTGCCAATCTTGTTGCAGACGGTACAGTTCCGTTGCAAGTTTAAGTACTGGAACTTTGCTCTTACTGTTGGGTTGCAGTTTATCCAGCAACACTCGCGCTGCGGTGACTTCTCCTTGGCGCAGAAAGTAGCGGATACGGGTTGTGGTGACTGCGGTAGCGGCCATTGGTAATGTGGCAGCTTTCTCCAGGTAAGCATCTCTGGCTTCTATCTTTTGCTGGTATTGTGCTGCTCGGGCTGCGGCTAAATAATTGAGTGCAGGGATCTCTCCCTGCTCGGCGCCTTTACGCATAGCACGCTCCGCTGCTGGCCAGTCTTCTTCTGCTAATGCCAGCGCGCCCACCAAGGTGTGTTTGCGAGCGGCATTACGGCGCCAGCGCTGCGGCAGATAACGGCTGCTGAGAATAATATGCAGCAGGCCAACCAAGAGCCATTCTAATAACTGCAATACTCCGTAAAACACCACCATAGCAATGACAGCAAAGGCAACGGTGGTTTCTAATTGCCAGTCGAGAAATGCGATATACACATAGCCACTCTTACCAACAATAAAAGGGCTAAGGCATAAACCTGCCAGAATAATCAGCAGGTAAACCAATGCTCTGATCATTGTTCAGCCTCCGTTGCTGGTATCAATCGGCCATAGGTGACTAATTGCTTTAGCTGAGCGCTGGCTTGGAATTGCTGCACGTTAATAGGATCAAGTGTTAAGTTCGCTAGAGCATCCAGTGCTTGTAACACTTCCTGTGTGTGCTCATCCGCTAAATCATAATATTGTTGGATCCACTTGCGTGCCATGGTGATGGATTGACGGTAATTCAACGCATTGTATTGGTACAGCGCCAGTTGTGCCTGCAGCAATTTATTGCGGATATTCTCTTCCAGATACCATTCCTGTTTAGGCGATAACAGTGGGGTAATATCAGTATTGATTTTGCGGATTGTAAAGAAGTCTTCGGTTAACGCCTTCCAGGTTTTAGCTAGATTCGTTTTCCAATCTGCGACTGACGCAGACATTGGCTGATTGTCATCCACGGGGGCCTGCTCCGCTTCACCTAACTGATGTAGCGGCATTTTATCCAGCTTGCCGATAATGCCATCCAGTGTGAATATGGTCCCGGCAATGTCGACATTCTTGATCTCTTGTACCTTGGCGATATCCTGCGCCAGCGCTTTACGCAACGGCATCAGTGAAGGCTCTTGCATTGCCGCAATGCGCTCATCGGCTGCCTGCAGTAACCCCGCGGCAGTTTGTGGGTCTTTTTCCAGCCACAATTTACGTCCTGCGATGCGTACCAGATATTCTGCTTCTGCTGCTAGCCAATGGTTGGGATGGCGCTGCGCCAATGTTGCTATCTTGTCCTGGAGCTGTACCTGGTTTTGCTGTAGCTGCTCAATAGTGGCCTGCTGCGTACTATCCTTCTGCTCTGCTTGCTGTAATTGCGCACTCAGTTTGTGGATCTCTTGTGTCGGCGTCTGCAACGCTTGTTGCATCGAAACGCTGGTATCAGTCAGCAGTTGTGACTGGCGTTGCAACTGCCAGTACAGATAACCACTAGCGGTGCAGGCCAACAGCGCCAATAACAGCGTAAATAACAGCAGCAGGCGTAGCGTTAGCGAACTCCCTGACCGCTGTGGTGCGGTAGCAAGCTTAGGCGGAATATTGGTAGTTTCTTCTGTCTCGGGCTGTGGTAAATCTGAGGGGACGGGCAAATTCTTCTCGTCCTGTGGCTTTTCGTTGTCCATAAAAACAGTCCTTGAACAATAATGGGCAGGCAGGCTGTGTTACAGTGCCAATGCGTTGAGCATGGCTTGACTATTAGCAGCACAAGCATTGGTGACATGGGATAACCCTGCCGCCAGCGCCTGACGTTCTACCCGGATACTGGGAACTATGATATGACATGCCTGCAGCCAAGGAAAATACTCTTTTGGCAGCAGTTTCAACAGATTCTTTAGTATATCGCCGCTGGTGAGCAGAATGGTATCAATACCGAATTTTTGCCAGCTTTGCAGCAGTTGCTGTACATCATAAGCAGGGCAGACGCGGCGGTAGACTTCCCAATAGCTTAGCTGGGCGCCACGCTGGCTGAGAGTATCGCCTAAATCCTCGCGTCCTCCTTGCCCCCTGATGATCAAGATGTTGCGTTGCTTTACCTGTTCGGGCTGCAACAATGGCAATGTTAGCAGCCCTTCGGTCTGCTGCAGTTCAGCGGGGGCGGACTGCACCTCGACACCCAGATCATTGAGTGCCTGGCAAGTGGCATCTCCGACCGCAAGATAATGCTTCGCTGCTGGCCAGTCGCCTACCAACTGATTAGCAAATTCAACGGCGTTAGTGCTGATAAAAATGACAATCTCGGCGTTGCGGAAGTAGGTTAGCCCTTGCGCATCGTGGAGCGGCTCCACCGCCAACAGTGGAGTAGTCATGAATGCGATACCCCGCTGGCGCAGGGCATCTTCCATCGACTGGTTACGTCCTTGTGGACGTGTGAGCAGCACTTTCATGCGTGATCTCAGTTATTGCCGTATACCGCATCAAGGATGGTTTTGGCCCCTTTGCTGAGCAGCTCTTCAGCTAGGCTATTACCTAAGGCAACGGCGTCCAGTTTATGACCTTTTACTTCGCCACGGATTACCTGCGAACCGTCGGGATTACCCACCAGTCCACGCAACAGCATATCGTCACCGTCGATTTCAGCATAAGCACCGATTGGAACCTGGCAACCGCCTTCTAGACGGGTATTCATGGCGCGCTCCGCCAGTACTCGATATCGGGTTTCTTTATGTTCCAACGGTGCCAGCAAGGCTTTTACCCGTTCATCATCCGTGCGGCATTCAATACCGACGGCACCTTGTCCGTTGGCAGGTAATGAATCTTCAGCAGGGATAAAGCTGGCGATGCGTTCTTTCAGTTCAAGGCGGATAAGTCCTGCCGCTGCAAGAATGATGGCATCATAATCACCAGCATCCAGCTTGCTGAGTCGGGTGCCAACGTTACCACGTAAATCTTTGATGATCAGATCTGGGCGACGCTCACGCAGTTGACATTGACGGCGCAGACTGGAAGTGCCTACGACAGCGCCTTGCGGCAGTTCTTCAATATGTTGATATTTGTTAGAAACAAATGCATCGCGAGGATCTTCACGTTTGCAGATGACTTCCAGTCCTAACCCTTCTGGGAACTCTACTGGCACATCTTTCATCGAGTGGACTGCGATATCTGCCTGTCCTTCAAGCATGGCAACTTCCAGCTCTTTAACAAACAGTCCTTTACCACCGACTTTTGCCAGCGGGGTATCAAGGATCACGTCACCTTTAGTGCTCATAGGTAACAATTCAACCACCAATCCTGGGTGGATCCTTTCTAGCTCAGCTTTTACAAACTCAGCCTGCCACATAGCCAGCGGACTTTTGCGTGTTGCAATGCGAATACAATTTTCAGACATGCCCGAATATTTCCGTCACAGAGTTTAAATGCGGCAATGCTAACATTGCCAAAAAAATAATGGCACGCGTCATTGCTCAATCTTTGAAATCAAACCGGTTATTTATTGGTGTAATATGTGATCTCTGTCTCATTGTTTGCGCATTATGTGAAAAATGTTAGCATGTTTCCCCATTACGCCTAGGGAAAAATAATGGTCCGGATGATCGACATCTCTCAGCAACAAGCCGATATTGCCGAGCGTCTTAACCGCGTGCGGCTGGCTCGGGCGCATGCGTTGTTTTCTCCGTTGCAAAAGCACTTGTTTACGCTAATCCCTTATCTGCTACATCACCACCATCAGTCGTTGCCTGGTTACAACGGTGAAGCAACGCCCTATGGTGTGACTGATTTCCAGATGACTCACGGCCTGCTTGACGCGCTGGATGTATTCAAGCTGGAGCCGATACCTGCCGAAGTGCCACAAACGCCCTTGTTGGAGGGGGTGTACGTCATGGGCAGTACCGCCAGTTTCGGCCAGCACCCTAAAAGTGATGTGGACGTATGGCTGGTTTATAACAGTGATCTTGAGTCGCCGGCAGTAGAGCGTTTGCAGCAGAAGAGCCGCATGCTGACCAATTGGTTTGGCGGTTTTGATTTTGAGGTGAACTTCTACTTAGTGCATCCGACCCAGTTCAGCCGCGACTACCAAGAACGCATCCAGAATGAATGGGAAGTGCTGGGACATGAGCACAGTGGCACGGCACAACACTGGCTGTTGTTGGAGGAGTTTTACCGCAGCCACATTCGTTTAGCGGGGAAAACCGTTGCTTGGTGGCCAGGGGCGCAAGCGCAAGCTCAGTATTTGTTTTTCGGGGATGTCCACCGCTTACCGGCGAATGAGTATTTCGGTGCCTCTTTATGGCAGCTATATAAAGGCTTAGAAAAGCCGCACAAAGCATTGCTAAAAGTGCTGTTGCTTGAAGCTTACGCCAGTGACTATCCGGGTAGCCGATTAATCACCGACTCTATCTGGCAAAAAACGTTGGCAGGTGATTTCACCATTGATAATGATCCCTACTTGTTACTCTATCAGTTTATCGAACAATATCTGGTGCGTGTTGGCGATAACCGCCGATTGGAAATTGCTCGCCGCTGCCTGTATCTGAAATGTGGCATCCGCCTTAGCGATCAGCGGCAATCTCAAGACTGGCGTTATCAACAACTGCGCAAAATGGTGCTTGACTGGGAGTGGCCTTACAGTCTGGTGGTGACATTGGATAACTGCGACAACTGGCATAGTGGTGAGCTGCAGTGGTTCAATGCTCAGCTCAATGAACTGATGTTAGTCAGCTATCAGACGCTGCTACGCTTTGCTTCCATCCACAGCTTAAGCGAGCATTTCAAAATTGAAGATCTGGGATTATTGACCCGTAAATTACACACCTATTTCAGTGATAATGAACAGCAGATCCTGCGGCTTAACCCACTTTGGAGTCAGCACTTAGCGGAAAAACATCTGACCGTTGTCCGCAGTGGACAGGCGCCCAAAAAAAGTTATCTGTATCGATTACCCCCGGATCCTCGGCAGTTTTTCGGTGAGGTTGCCGTCTATAAAGCGTCCAATACTGCCTCGTTAATGGCATGGGCGTGCTTGAATGGTGTGTGTGATACGCACACTCGCTGGCATGAATATGGCCGCAGCAGCGCTAGAGGACGGCGACTACGTAGGACCGCTCGGCGATTGTTACCTCACCTTGCTAATCGTCACTGGCGGGTTTCCAAAATGGATCTGTGCCAGCCATGGCATTACCGAAAGCTGTTGCTACTGCTTAATCTTGACTATGACCCAACGGCTGATTGGTCGGGACAAGGCATTATGTTGGATCTGCTCGGCAGCAATCTGTTATCTGTGGGGCAGCAGCAATTTTGTCTGTTGGGCAGTATTCACCTTATTAGCCTCAATTCTTGGGGGGAATGGCATTGTCATAGCTTTCAGGGGGAACAGGCATTATTACAGTTGATAAGCTATGTGGCACCCGGACTAAAACGCGGTACCGATAAGGTTGAACTTGATGTGGTGAGTGCGTCTAAAAAAGTGCAACCGCAACTGGAACACTGCTTGTGTCGTTTGATGAAGCAGGTTTATCGGTTGATCCGTGATGCTCAGGCAACACGGACATTGGTGCAACCACTACAACTACGTGACAAGCGTTATGGCCTATTTTTCGATGCGAAGGGGATGAGTTACCGCGATCTTTCAGATGTGAAATCGCTGTATGAACAGATGGTGCGTGGCGAATTACAGCAACCACCGGACACTCTGGTGAATGGTAAAGCCAGTGTAAATGTACCACAAGTGATCCGCGATTTTGCGGTAAAAGGCATACTGCAATATTTTTTACAACAGGGTGATAATGCTCTAGATGTTTACGTGTTGGATGAGCGAAATCAACTGAGTCATTACGTGCAAGCGGGGGCTAATGTTAGCGATCTTGTGGCACAGCTAACCCGTCATTATGCTTTTGGCGATACTCAGAATATGCGCGATCGTTTCAACTTCCCGCAGTTTTTTATGCTGGTGCTTGAAGATCACAAAATTACTGCCGTCCCCTTTGGTCTGGCATCCGGCACTGGGCAGTCTGAGTTCTGACTGCCAAGCCCCGTTAGCAGCCATTAAAATTGCAGTTGCAAACCGCCTTGCTTGGCAATGGCTTGCTGTACAAAAGGCAAAAACTCCCCGCCGTTGCGACCGTCCAGCCATTTACCTTCAACATAACCGAAATGGTAGCCCCCAAAACGAGTGGCAACCCAAAGCTCATGCAAAGGTTCTTGCTTGTTAATCACTATTTTGGAGCCATCAGGAAATTCCAGTTGCAGTACATTGCCGCTGTTATCGACATCCACATCGGCGTCGTCGTTGTCGATGGCGTGCTCTACCGCGGTTTCAATTAAATCGAACATTTTGTCGGCAAGCTGATGATATTCACTATCTGTCATAGCCATGCAATTTCTGTCCTTTGCTTTCATTAAGATGAATGCGATTATAAGACTATTGTAAATCCTCTGCACAGATGTTGATTGAAATGAGACTGTTTATCGCGTTAACCATCATTGGCCTATTATTGACGGGCTGCGGTCAGAAAGGTCCTCTTTATAAGAGTCCGGCACAAGAAACCAATCAGGCGCAGCCGGTGCAGCCAGCAACCCCGCAACAGTCAAAGTGAGGGATTATGGATTACTTTAATTTTCGCGAGAAACATCTGTTTGCTGAAGACTGCAGTGTGGCCGAATTAGCTAAACAATATGGCACACCATTATATATCTACTCTCGCGCCACACTGGAACGACACTGGCATGCTTTTGATTCGGCTGTGGCTGAACATCCGCATCTTATCTGCTATGCGGTCAAGGCCAATGCAAACTTAGCTGTGCTCAACTTATTGGCGCGTATGGGCAGCGGTTTTGATATTGTTTCGGGTGGGGAACTGGCGCGAGTGGTCGCTGCCGGTGGCGATCCTGCGAAAGTGGTGTTCTCTGGTGTTGGTAAAACTGCCGCCGAGATGAAAATGGCGCTGGAGCTGGGGATCTATTGTTTCAACGTAGAGTCATTGGCCGAGTTGGAGCAGTTGAACGATGTCGCTGCCGGACTTAGCACTATGGCACCGGTGTCGCTGCGGATTAATCCCGATGTAGACGCTGGCACGCACCCTTATATTTCTACCGGTCTCAAGGAAAATAAGTTCGGCATTGCCATGAATGATGCGGAAGCTGCATTTACCCGGGCGATGGAACTGCCTTATTTACAGGTCAAAGGTGTGGACTGTCATATTGGCTCACAGCTGACAGAATTGCGACCATTTTTGGATGCCATGGATCGGGTTTTGGCATTGATTGATCGGCTCAGTGACAAAGGCATCGACATTCACCATTTGGATGTTGGCGGTGGTTTAGGGGTGACCTATGACGAAGAAACGCCCCCAATGCCTAATGTCTATGCCAGCGCTTTGATGGAGAAACTGCAAGGGCGTGATTTGCAGCTGATCTTCGAACCGGGTCGAGCGATCGCCGCCAATGCTGGCATTTTTGTCACGCAAGTGTTGTATCTAAAAGAAAATGCTGGGAAAAATTTTGCTATTGTCGATGGTGCCATGAATGATCTCATCCGCCCCGCCTTATATGGTGCTTGGCAAAAGATTATTCCAGTGCGGCAGTATCGCAGTGCTCCCAAGGTATATGATGTCGTGGGACCTGTGTGTGAAACCGGAGACTTTTTAGGTAAATCTCGAGAGTTGTCTATCCGCAAAGGGGACTTGTTAGCGGTGCGCTCCAGCGGCGCTTATGGCTTTGTGATGTCGTCTAACTACAACACTCGACCGCGTGCAGCTGAGGTGATGGTAGATGCCGGTAGCCATTATGTGGTGCGTGAACGCGAAAAACTGCCACAACTCTGGCAAGGTGAACACCTGCTGCCGTAAACTACTCCCAGTGACCTTTTTGCGCCAAGTGGCGACAAAGGAGCAAGATTGATTCAGTTCACCAAAATGCACGGCTTGGGTAACGACTTTATGGTCGTTGACGGCGTCACCCAGAACGTGTTTTTTTCGCCGGAACAGATCCGCCGTCTCGCAGATCGTAACTTTGGTGTGGGGTTTGATCAGTTGTTGCTGGTTGAGCCACCCTACGATCCCGACCTCGATTTTCATTATCGTATCTTTAACGCCGATGGCACCGAAGTGGAACAATGTGGTAATGGGGCTCGCTGTTTCGCCCGCTTTGTACGTAATAAAGGCTTGACTATTAAGCAGAAGATCCGTGTCAGCACCTCGGCTGGCAAGATGACGCTGAGGTTAGAGCGAGATGGCACTGTGACGGTGAATATGGGGGTGCCCATTACCGACCCTGGTAAAATCCCTTTTAAGGCCAAAAAAGCAGAAAAAACCTATTTGTTGCAGACGGAAGCCCAGACCTTTCTGTGTGGTGCTGTCTCCATGGGGAACCCTCACTGTGTGATTGAGGTGGCGGATGTAGCGACAACGGATGTGGCGCAAATTGGCGCGCTGCTGACCAACCATGAACGTTTTCCGAAAGGCGTCAATGTTGGTTTTATGCAGATAGTCAATGAAGGACATATCAAATTGCGCGTTTATGAGCGCGGCGCTGCTGAGACGCTGGCTTGCGGCAGTGGCGCTTGTGCCGCGGCAGCAGTTGGGCAATTACAAGGCAAATTAGCCAAGATAGTGCGGGTTGACCTTCCCGGTGGCAGTCTGACCATTAACTGGGAAGGCGAAGGCAAACCATTATGGATGACAGGCCCGGCGGAACACGTGTACGACGGACAAATACAATTATGACCGAAACTGTGGCAACCGAAACCGAAGTAAAAGCGCGTATGGATGCGCCATTTGATGAGCAGATTATCCGTGAGTATCTGCTCGACAACCCAGATTTTTTCAGTCGTTTCCCGGAACTGCTGTTGGCGATGGTGTTGCCACATGGTGAACGGGGAACTGTGTCACTGGTCGAAAAACGCCAGGAGATGTTGCGCAGCCGCGTCAATCAGCTTGAAGAAGAGATCACCACGCTGATGTCCATGGCAACCCGCAACGAACGAATTTATCGATTTAATACTCAGTTGTGCCGCAAACTGCTGGATTGTGAAGACATTGGCGAATTACGGCAAGTGCTGACAGCGGAATTGAAAGGTGAATTCCAATTCAGTCATGTACGGCTGATTACCGTGCACGATATTGATTCTGAACTGTCGACAATCTGGCATAAACGGTTAAAGCAAGGCTACTATTTTGGCCGTCTTACTCGTCAGGAATCCCATCGATTATTTGGTACTGAAGTGGGATCAGTGTCACTGGCGCGCTTATCCGAAGACAATGGGCAGGTAATATTTGCCATTGCCAGTGAGGATGTGACCCATTTTCACCCTGAGATGGACAGTATGTTGCTGGAACAGGTGCGGCAGTTACTGGATCATCTGTTACCTAAACTCTGATGATGACAGCACTTGCCGAGTCCCACTGGATAGCGCAATTTGAGCGATTTCTGCGTACGGAACGTCAATTATCTCCATACACTGTCCGCAACTATATGAGTGAATTATTGCGGGTTGCGGCACTACTGCCAGATGTCAGTCGTTGGGAAACTATCGAATTTCAACAACTCCAAAGCGTGCTGGCAAAGTTGCATCGGCAAGGTTTGAGTCCTCGGAGTTTGGCATTAAGCCTCTCTGCGCAAAAACAGTTTTTTACCTTTTTGCTGCGCGAAGGTGCGATCCGCAGTAATCCTGCTAAGTCGTTGTCGGCCCCCAAACAAGCAAAGCCGCTACCCAAGAATATGGATACTGACAGTGTCAGCCATCTGCTGGATATTGAAGTCACTGACCCTATCTCGGCTCGCGATAAAGCGATAATGGAACTGTTTTATTCCAGTGGCTTGCGACTGGCGGAATTGGCAGCATTGGACG
Source organism: Shewanella fodinae (assembly GCF_014651955.1). Taxonomy (GTDB): domain Bacteria; phylum Pseudomonadota; class Gammaproteobacteria; order Enterobacterales; family Shewanellaceae; genus Shewanella; species Shewanella fodinae. Next base: position 12,491 of record NZ_BMXW01000020.1, read on the forward strand.
TGGATGATGTGGATTTGCCGCAAGCACAGGTGCGGGTTATGGGGAAGGGCAGTAAGGAGCGATTGTTACCGGTTGGCTCGATTGCCGTAGCGGCAATTAAGGTCTGGCTGGGTTATCGGCAATTGCTGCCTTGCGCGGATCGGGCGCTGTTTGTTACCAGTAAAGGGCAAAGGTTAGCGCACCGCAGTATTCAGGCACGGTTGGCGTTTTGGGGACAACAGCAAGTCATTGCTGGACGCGTCCATCCCCATAAACTGCGGCACTCATTTGCCACCCATATGCTGGAGTCAAGTGGTGACCTGCGGGCAGTGCAGGAGCTGCTGGGGCATGCTAATCTGGCGACGACCCAAATCTATACCAGTTTGGACTTTCAACATCTGGCTAAGGTATATGACAGTGCCCATCCTCATGCCAAAAAAGGAAAGTGAGAGGGAGATGTGATGCGCAGTTTTCTCCGTCTTACGCCATTTCGGGCGCTCAGTTTCGATCTGGACGATACCCTTTATAACAATAAGCCGATAATTGCTGCCGCTGAGGTTGAGTTATTGCAGTGGCTGGCACAACATTTCCCAGCGACAACTCAATACAGCCAAGATGATTGGCGACAACTGAAAATGCGAGTATTAGCCGCACAGCCGCAATTGGTTCACGATACCTCGGCCACCCGCCGTGCGGTGTTATATCTTGGGTTAAAGACGTTAGGCTATCAAGATGCCATTGCAGTTAAAGGCGCGGATGACGGGCTGAGTTATTTTTATGACAGACGCAGTAATTTTCGGGTGTCGGCGGAGGTGATTTCGCTGCTAACTCAGTTGTCACAGCGTTGGCCCATCGTCGGCATTACTAACGGTAATGTGAATGAACAAGCCATTGGTCTGGGTGGTGTCATGTCTTTTGTGCTACATCCGGGCAACGGGGTGCGCATGAAGCCATTTGCCGATATGTTTGTCAAGGCGGCCGAAAGGCTGGCATTGTTACCTTCGCAGTTATTACATGTGGGCGATCACCCAATGACCGATGTTGCCGGTGCCCGCCGCGCCGGATGTCAGGCCATCTGGCTTAATCCAGGGTTTGGGCAGGTAGTGGTAAAGTCTTCTGGACCGTTATTACCGCAGTTACAAGTGTCTGAGTTAGCGCAATTAAAACAGCTGCTTTAGCCGAATAAAGGCGACGTCCATACACAATTATTCACGTTTAAATTTCTTCAAACAGTCACACTTTTGTTATTATCATTTGTGTAACATATAGCTTATTATTACGTTACATACGTTGCGATGTTATTTTTTGTCCGAGGTAAAGCTTGTCTCTTTCATGGTACCGTTTAACCACTTTGTTTTTGCTGAGTATCAGTCTCCCTGTAGCCGCCCAGGTTGGCGCGGTTAACTACGGTTTTATCTACGGCTTGTCGCATCCTTTTCAGGGCATGGACCATATTCTCGCAGCACTCAGTGTTGGAATGCTTTGCACCATGTTGGAGCGCGGCCTAGTGTGTATGATCCCTTTGGCGTTTTTGTTTTTTATGTGTCTTGGCAGTATTGCGGGCATATTGGCGGTGCCAATGCCAATCGCAGATTCATTTTTGGCGTTAGGGGTCGTGGCGCTTGGCGGTATCATTGCCCTAAACCGCAGCATGCCCGTGTCGTTTGCTATGGCATTTGTCGGGATATTTGCGGTATTTCATGGCTATGAACATGGGGCGTTAATGCCAGCAGGGGCCTCACCACTGGCGTATCTGTCAGGCCTGCTGGCAGGTACTGTCTTATTGCAGTTAATGGGTGTCTTAATTGGTAAGATTCTGAGACATCTGGATAATAATAGTCGACTGCTGCGCATTACCGGCGGCGTTATTGCCGTCGCCGGTGGTTATTTAGTGCTGGCGTTGTTATGGCCTATCCCATAGGTGTCATCAATAACTTAGACTTCCAGCTGTAATGCTTTTGGAAATAACACGTTGTTTTCTAAATGTATATGGGTGAATAAGTCCTGTTCAAACTCCGCTAAAGTCGCGTAGCACACTCTCCAGGTGGTGCAGGCGTGGGCTGGCGGTTGATAATTCTGTGTCAGTTGCCGTAGTTTTTGTAAGATCTGCCCGGCTTCCTCATGCTCGTATTCCATCGCATGTATCGGATTATCGATTGTACCAAAGCAGCTATTGATGCGGTCACCATTACTCAGTGCTCGAATGGCCGGGAACAACACCTGTTCCTCTTTTTGCAGATGCGGTAGTAGATCTGCAACCAGTGCTTTAATCCAGCCAGCGACAGGTTTGATTTCTTCATACTTGTCACCATGGGCACGCACCATTTTATCGGCATATTCCAGCAGCAGTGGCGCTTTCTGTCTTACATATTCATGATGCTTACGTTCAATATGGTCGATTAAATCAGCCAATGGTAGTTGTATCAGTTGGTCTTGTTTATCGCCACTGCGTTGTAGTTGCTGCAGTGCTTGTATAACGATGGTAGGCTCCGCATTAGCCCGCTGACAAGCGGCTGCTAACGTTCTTCCTCCCCCACAACAAAAGTCAATACCGAACTGGCTGAAGATATGGGCGTTACGGAAATCTTCAGCAACTAAATCCCCTACACGGCGGTCGAGCTCAATTTCTTTGGACATAGCAAACTCCTGCTGGAAATATAAGCTGTATTATAAATACGTCTTTTATATTTGCATTATAAAGTTGAGTAATTTGCTAGGTTAAGCACATTTTTAATGGTTGCTAGACGACATGGTAGTGGCTATTAATATATTTAACTTATTGAAAAACATCATAATTAACCATCCTCTGTTGCAGGTGCAAGATGATTGAGATATTCCGGGAGTCTGTACCGTCATAAGCTGTAGCGCATTGAACAATACCTCGAAATACGGTTACTTATTCAGCTTGTACTTATAGTTAAAATGGTATACGTTATTTTTTATTCGATAAATATGAGTGCAATCAACTCAGCAACATTAGTGATATCTCCGTAGTACCTTCGTCAGTTTTGGGTAAATAGTCGGCAGACTTACCGATTGGGGCATCGGTTGTGGGGACTCAGATGAAGTGGTGGGGATCATCGGAAACGTTAAGCCGTATGGCAGCGCGTGAGTTGCAAGTGTTTACCGTACAAAAACTACTTATAACAACAGTCCAGTAAGACTGGGCATTTTTATTCTCTTGCCATATGGCAAAGTAAAAGCCTTAGGATAACCAACATGACTCCGCTACATCCTTCCCGTTTACCCACTGTTCCACAGATATTATTACTGGCGCTGATGATCATCGGTGTCATCTTTATGTTCGTGCACATACTTGGCCTAGCAATCCAATTGGCGTTGCTGGTGAGCTGGTTTCTGGTGATGGGGCTAGGAAAAATTCTCAAGCTCGATTACCACACTATGCAACAGGGATTGACCCATGGCATTAGTCAGGGGATGGACGCCATTCTGGTGTTGATTGCGGTGGGGGCGCTGATCGGTAGCTGGATGGCGGGGGGCGTGGTACCCAATATTATTTATCTCGGCTTATCAGTGATGAGTCCGCACATATTTTTACTGGCAGCCTTTTTTGTCTGCATGGTGACCTCACTGGCAACGGGCACTTCCTTTGGTACCGCTGGCACTGCGGGCATCGCCATGATGGGCATTGGGGCGGGCTTTGATCTGCCAGCGCCCTTGGTGGCAGGCGCGGTGATCTCTGGCGCTTATGTCGGCGATAAACTGTCACCGCTATCGGACACTACTGTGATGACGGCGTCGCTGTGCAAGGTCAACATTATCGACCATATCAAGTCTATGCTGTATGTCAGCGTCCCGGCTATTACTATTGCGGGATTGTTGTTCTTGGTCGTAGGGCTGAGTTACGGTCAAAGTGGTAATGTTAGCCGTGCGCAGGATGTGATGCATGCGCTGTCGCAGCACTATGTGATTGCTTGGTATATGTTGCTACCAGCTGCAGCAGTGATTGCATTGTTGTTACTGCGCTTGCCTTCCGTTCCGGTGATCAGTTTCGGTGCTTTACTCGGAGTAATCTGGGCCTGTGTGTTTGAACAGATGTCACCAATAGCAGCATTTGCGACCTTGTATCAAGGAAATCACGTACAGTCGGATTTGAATTTTTTGAATATTCTGCTCAATCGTGGTGGCATCGCATCAATGTTAGAAGTGATTCTGCTCGTCATGCTGGCGCTAGGTCTGGGTGGCTTGATGGAAGTTACCGGGGTGTTGACTACTATCTCTAACGGATTGCAGCGTTGGGCGCACTCATTAGGTCGTTTGGGGCTATCCACTTTGTTTGCGGGTTTTTTGGGGAATTTCCTCGGTGGGGCGGCTTATGTTTCCTTGATTACCGCCAGCACGATTACTGGGAAAAATTATGACGAGCTTGGTGTTGATCGGCGCGTTTTGTCACGTAACACCGAGGCTGGAGGTACCATTACCACGCCGATGATCCCCTGGACTGACGGTGGCGTGTTTATGGCTACAACCTTGGGAGTATCAACTGCCGCTTATCTGCCGTTTCTTTGGTATCACATGTTAGTGCTGCTGATTTCAGCCCTGTACTGTTACACCGGTTGGTTTTGTTTTCAGCGTCAGGGCGTGATGAAAACATCGGCTCCATCATCAGCGGAAAGCTCGGCATCTTCCTCTATTCTGGAAGCGGATTAGCCGTTATTTCTCGATGATCTGATAATGCCTGCAGCAAGATGTTTGCAGGCATTTTTTTATGGTATTTAGCGTCCTCACACTCGGCAGCTTTGTGAGGATAAATTGTCGGGCGTACAGTGGATCACAATCAAAGTAGGCATTCAGCAACTTAAATAGTATAATGTTTGCCTAAATCAGTATTTCCCCACCACTTTTACCGGTCATCTTTGTTCAGCAGAATAAGGTTGTTCAGTTGAATGGAATTCCGGGCTTTGGAGTTAATTTATGTCGATTGTGGTCAAGACCCTGTCAGAACAGGCATACGAGATTATCAGAGATCGTATCCTGGCCAATGACATGCTTCCTTCAAAACCGCTCAGGCAGGATGCCTTATCTAAGGGGTTAGGCGTTAGCAAAATCCCGTTGCGTGAAGCCTTAACTCGTCTGGAACATGATGGTTTACTCATCTCCCACCCAAACCGTGGTTTCTTAGTGCGACCGCTGACGGTGGCTGAAGCGGAGGATGTGTTCCGTTTGCGTATCTTGATAGAACCTGATGCCGCAGCTGAAGCCTGTAAAGAAGCGGATGATGAGCTTCGCGCCATGGTGGAATCTACGTTTCGTAAGTTTGAGGGGATGAGTGGTGGTGCGTCAGCTGGGGTCTCGGTAAATCGCGATTTTCATCTGGCACTCACGGCGTCACCACAGCGTGGGGTTACCCAAGATATTCTGGAAAAACTGCACCTATTGTCAGAACGCTATGTGCGCAAACACCTGGAACCACCTCATCGGGAAGTGAATGCGCTCAGTGAGCATCAACAGATTTTCGATGCCTGGATGGCGCGTGATGCCAAGACTGTGAAAAAACTGATTAAAGAACATACCAAAGGTGTGCTGGACGATCTGCGACAACAGCTGCAGGCATAATTTTCATCGAGGCCCGGGTCATATCCCGGGCTTTTTTATAATATCAACTCGCCGTTCCCTTTCTTTGACTGTAGTGCCCCAATCGTCTGCGAAACAAACTGATACAGAGTTCTAGTTGCCTGACGCAACCGTTCGACCACTAATATCGGCTAGCAGCAACAAAAAATTAACAGCAGGTGATTGTTAGTTCTGTATTTGTTATATAGTATACGAATTATTCCAAAATATTTGATGTTGGTTGTTGCTATGAGTGCTGATGGAACAGTTGCGGTAATCGGTGGTGGTATTGTCGGACGTTGTTGCGCATTGATGTTACAAAAGCAGGGAATTGCTACCCGCATCTTAGAGCGGGAAGAAGCTTTGACTGCGTCATCATGGAATAATGCTGGCCATATCGCCGTAGAACAGGTTACACCATTGGCGTCGTTAGCGGCCATGGCAACGGCTCCGAAACGGCTGTTTATGGTGGGGGGCGCACTGGATTTTGCACTGACAGCGCCCGGCGTAATGAGCTGGGTTTGGCGTTATCTGCAAGCCTCCATGCCAAGTCCTTTCCGTCATGGGAAACAAGCGCTCAAAACACTTGTTAATGGTGCCGAAACGGCCTGGCAACAGTTGTTGCAGCAGTTAGATGCGGCTGACCTTTACCGAGATCAAGGGCACTGGGTGCTATGGGAGTCAGACAGTTCTGTCCGCAAAGGTATGGCTAACTGGCAACATACGGATACTGGCAGCGTTTCTTTTGCTGAGTTGCCCAAAGCACTGTTGGCAACATTGCCAGCACTCAAAGTGCCCTTCTGTGGTGGCATCAGTTTCAGTGGTTCCGGCCAAATCTATGATATGCCTGCATTGGCTTCCTTGCTGAAAGCGCAATTTTTGGCAGCGGGGGGCGAATGGCTAAATGCCGATGTGGCGTCACTGCAGTTGCAAAGTGGCCGTGCCGAAGTGGTGCTGGCGAATGGCGAACACTGTCAATTTGACCAAGTGTTAGTGTGTGCCGGGGCCGCGTCTGGCAAGTTGCTGGCCACCATTCATCCCCATGTGCCGTTGATTGCCGAACGTGGCTATCACCTCGAAGTGAAGTGTGATGACAGCACTTGGCCTGAACATCTGCCGCCGCTGGTTTTTGAAGACCGTTCAATGATAGTGACCCGCTTTGCCAACACCTTACGGGCGTGTAGTTTTGTCGAATTTAACGCCTTAGATGCCAAAGCCGATCCGCGCAAATGGCAACAACTACGACGCCATTGTGATGAGCTGGGTCTGCCATTTTCCGGTAACGTGAGTGAGTGGATGGGCGCGCGGCCAACCTTACCGGACTATCTACCTGCGATTGGTAAGAGTGACCGGGCCAACAATCTGTACTATGCCTTTGGCCATCAACACCTGGGGCTGACCCTCGCAGCCAAGACGGCAATGCTGGTGGCGGAGATGGTACATAATCAACGTACTCCTTCAGCATTACAAGCATTTTCTCTTGCTAGATTTCAAAGATAAGTTTTAAAAATTAATGTGTTATGACTATAACTTAAAAGCGAAGAAGTTAATGCTTGCCGTAATTTAGTATACGATATAACATATACATCAAGTTGATGTCAGAAACAGGATTACAGAAAGATGAGTACAAGTACGATGAAATGGTCCGGGGTATTTCCGGCAGCCACCACCCAGTTTGATGAACAGTTAGCGGTGGACTTGGCTGCCACTCAGCAAGGTTTTGCTAAATTGCTGGAAGATGGTGTCGATGGACTGGTGGTGATTGGTACCTGTGGTGAAAATAACTCGCTGGAACCAGAAGAGAAGCGACAGATTATTGCAGCGGCGGCTGAGGTCAAAGGCAGTCATCCGATTATTGCCGGGGTAAGTGAGCTCACTACCGAACGTGCCATCAAGTTTGTCCAGGACGCCGAAGCACTTGGCGCCGATGCATTGATGCTACTTCCCGCCATGGTGTACGTACCCACAGAAGATGAGCTGATTGCCCATTTTAAAGCGGTAGCGGCAGCCACCTCATTACCTATCATGTTGTATAACAATCCTACGGCTTATCGCGTTAACGTCAGTTTAGAATCATTGGCCAAGCTGGTGGACGTAAAAAATATTGTCGCCATCAAAGAAAGCTCAGCCGACACGCGTCGTTACACCGATCTGTATAACGCTTACGGTGACCGGTTCCATATCCTAGCGGGGCTGGATGATGTCGCCCTGGAAGGCTTGACCTTGGGGGCTTGTGCTTGGATATCAGGGCTGACCTCGGCTTTTCCACAGGAATCGGTGGAACTGGTGCGGGCATTTAAAGCGGGCGATATGGCGCGAGCGCTGGAAATCTATCGCTGGTTTATGCCATTGCTGCATTTGGACGCTGGGCACGATCTGGTGCAGTCCATCAAGTTAGCGGAACAGATTATGGGCCGAGGGACTGAACGAGTGCGTATGCCGCGCTTGCCGTTGAGTGGCGCGCGCCGTGATGAAGTGACAGCGATGGTTGAGAAAGCCGCTGCTACCAGACCTACTCAGGCTTAACGGTACGAGAGGCCGCCATGAGACATACATTTTTCTGCATTGATGGGCACACCGCGGGCAACCCGGTGCGGTTAGTGGTTGGGGGACATCCGCAGCTTGCTGGCAACAGTCTAAGTGATATGCGGGTGTGTTTTATGGAGCAGTTTGACTGGATCCGCAAAGGGCTGATGTTTGAACCGCGCGGGCATGACATGATGTCTGGTGGTTTTATCTATCCGCCCAAAGATCCGCGAGCAGATTTTGGCGTGGTATTTATTGAAACCAGCGGCTGTCTGCCCATGTGTGGCCATGGCTCGATTGGCATTATCACCTTTGGGCTGGAACATGGTCTGATCCAGCCAAAAACACCGGGTAAACTGGTGATGGAAGCACCCGCGGGGCTAATAGAAGTCAGCTACCAGCAACAAGGGCAGAAGGTTGAATGGGTGAAGTTGACCAACGTGCCTTCCTACTTGGCGGCAGAGGATATTCATATCGATATTCCCGGTTGCGGGCTGTTAACGGTCGATGTGTCCTATGGCGGTAACTATTATGCGATTGTGGAGCCTCAGGCCAGTTACGCTGGGCTAGACAGCTTCAGCGCCGCCGATATTTTGCGCCTCAGCCCGTTGGTGCGCGCCGCAGTACGCGAACAGTTTCAGCCGGTACATCCGCTAAACCCAGCCATTAAAGGGGTTAGCCATGTGTTGTGGGCGGATAAGCCAGCATCAGCCGATGCTCACGGGCGTAATGCGGTGTTTTATGGCGATAAAGCTATCGATCGCAGCCCCTGTGGTACTGGTACTTCTGCGCGCATGGCACACCTAGTGGCAAAAGGCCGACTCGCGGTAGGCGACACCTTTGTTCATGAAAGTTATATCAAAAGCCGTTTTATCGGCAGGGTCGAAGCCGCCACTGAGCTGGCGGGCCATCCTGCTATCATTCCGTCCATTCAGGGCACAGCTTACACCACAGGTTTCAATCAGATCTGGATTGATGATGACGAGCCTTTTGCGGAGGGTTTTCAGGTTGTTTGACAACCGGTGACAGGAGAAAACACTAGATGCAGATTATTCATCTGAGCCATCACATCGGTGGCACCGACGTCAGCGGCACCGCCGTATTGCAGCAGCAGAATCCTGCCAAGGCTGACGATTTACAAATTACAATTCCGGCGGCAGATGCCAATGTCGTCGAGCAAGCCGTGACTGCCGCTAAAGCGGCGTTTGCGGTATTTCGCGATCAAGGCATTGAAAAGCGTGCAGATGCCTTAGCAAAAGTGCAGCAGTTGATTGTGCAACATAGCGATGAGTTATCGCAGTTGATCACCCGTGAAACCGGTAAGACGTTTGCTGACTCCAAAGGTGAAGTGGGCCGCGCTGCCCGTATTTTCGGCTTTTTTGCCGGTGAAGCGCTGCGCATTGTCGGCGAGCGACTGGAATCCACCCGCAACGGTGCCATGGTGGAAGTGGAATATGCGCCTGTCGGCGTTATCGGGCAGATCACTCCTTGGAATTTTCCCATTGCCATCCCCGCTTGGAAGATTGCCCCAGCCTTGGCATTTGGTAATACCGTGGTGTGGAAACCCTCTGAAATCTCTTCGGCCACTGCGGCGCGCTTGATGGCACTCATTCACGAAGCTGGCGTGCTGCCTGGTGCCGTTAACATGGTCCTTGGCGGTGGCGAAACCGGCGCGGCTATCTGCGCTAATGCAGGCATCGATGCACTGAGTTTCACTGGCTCTCAAGCTACCGGCAAGAAAGTGCGGTTGGCGGCCATGGAACGTGCAATCCCGGTACAAACCGAAATGGGCGGCGTTAATGCACTGTTGGTGCTGGCGGATGCCGATGTGGATGCCGCCGTGGAAAATGCCTTAAATGGCGCGTTTTTCGCTGCAGGTGAACGTTGTACGGCCACCTCCCGTATTGTGGTAGAACAGGCGATTGCCGATGAATTTGTCAGCAAGCTGGTGGCGCGGATCAAGCAACTTAAACTCGGTGACCCGCTGGATGCCGCAACCCAAATTGGCCCCTTGGCTTCCCCTAATCAAAAAGCACTGATCAGCGGCCAAACTGCCAAGATGGAACAATATCCTGGCGCGCAACTTGTCTGTGGTGGCACTGCGGTGGAGATGCCCGCATGTTTCTTTGCCCCGACCCTGTTTGATCATGCCAAAGCCGATGATCCGATCGCGTTGGAAGAGATCTTCGGCCCAGTTGCTGCGGTGTTCCGGGTCAAGGATTATGCAGAAGGGTTGGCAATGGTGAATAACAGCCGTTTTGGTTTGTCGGCGGGTTTATGCACTAACTCGTTGAAATATGCCGAGCATTTCAAACGTTACGCTAAATCTGGGATGATAATGATCAACTTGCCTACCGCTGGGATTGATTACCATGTGCCATTTGGCGGCGTGGGCGCTTCCAGTTATGGTGCCCGTGAGCAGGGCCGTGCGGCGAAAGCCTTCTATACGGTGGCAAAAACCACTTATCTGAAAGCTTAGGTGTCATCTAAGGCTGCACAGTTACTCTGTCCTGTGTAGCCTTTTTTTATCTGGGAGGAAGCGCTTATGTGGCGACAGGCAAGGGAAAAATTGGCACAGACATACTGGCTAGCACTGGGGTTATTGTTACTCAGTGCCTGCCAGCAAAACCAAATCACCACTCATCATGACTGGGAAGACCCGGCCGTCTTCGACATCAATAAACTACCGGATCGTGCTTATTTTATCTCTTATCCCTCAGCGCAGCTGGCGCTAGCGCAGCAGCCAGAACGTTCCAGCCAGTACTATTCCCTCAATGGTCAATGGCATTTCCATTTTGCTAAACGACCAGCTGAACGCCCAGAAGCTTTTTATAAAAACGATTTTGATGTTTCAAACTGGCCATTAATTACCGTGCCATCAAACTGGCAGATGCAGGGCTATGATTATCCGATCTACACCTCTGCTGGCTATCCGTTTCCGATGAATAAGCCGTACATTGATCCCTCATACAATCCGGTGGGCTCTTATCGGCGGGATTTTACGGTGCCAACTGACTGGTTACAGCAACGTTTGGTGTTGCATTTTGGCGCGGTAAAATCGGCTTTTTATGTGTGGATCAACGGTAAGAAACTGGGCTACAGCCAGGACAGCAAACTGCCGGCGGAATTTGATATCACTGACTATGTTAAGCCTGGCAACAATAGTTTGGCGGTAGAAGTTTATCGCTGGAGCGATGGCAGTTATCTGGAAGACCAGGATTTCTGGCGCATGAGCGGCATTCAGCGGGATGTGTTTATCCAAGTATCACCCAAAGCGCAGTTGTGGGATTTCAGCGCCAAAGCTGTACTGCAAAATGCTTATCAAGATGGTCAATTAACCTTGGCGTTGCAGTTGCTGAACAGCAGCAAGCAGCAGGCACAACTCAGCGTTGTTACGGCGGTGTATGATGGTGATAAGTCCTTGTGGCAGCAACAAAGTTCGCTTGAGGTGGCCGCCGGTAAAACTGCGCCGCTGACGTTGCAACATCGTTTTCCACAGGTTCAGCCGTGGTCGGCGGAAGTGCCGAAACTCTATCGATTACTGATCGCCGTAAAACAGCAGGGTGCGGAAGATCAGGTGATCTACCAGCCCATCGGTTTTCGCAGTGTCGAGCTGCAGCATGGGCAATTGCTGGTAAACGGTCAGCCGATTATCATCAAAGGGGTTAATCGGCATGAGCATGATCCCGTGACGGGTCAGACAATCTCTCAGGCCAGCATGCTGAACGATATCCGATTGATGAAATTGAATAATATCAATACGGTGCGTACCTCACATTACCCCAATGATCCTTACTGGTATCAGTTGTGCGATCAATACGGCTTATACGTGATTGATGAAGCCAATATGGAGTCTCACGGTTATGGCTTCGATGAACACGGTATCGGTAACGATCTGCAGTTCAAAGCCGCCATTTTGGATCGGATGCACGGCATGATTGCCCGTGATAAAAACCATCCGTCGATTATTTCTTGGTCATTGGGTAATGAAACCGGCCCGGGGCCGAATCTGTCAGCATCTTACCAGTTGGCAAAAGCTATGGATGACAGCCGTGTGGTGCAATTTGAAAGCCGTACTACTTGGTTCAAAGAGAAAATGACCGATGTGATTGGCTGGATGTATGCCAATCGTGAGGAAATTACCAGCAAGTATTTGGGGAAATATCCAGAGCAGCCGTTTATCTGGGTAGAGTATGCCCATGCGATGGGTAACAGTAGTGGCAACCTCAAGGAGTTATGGGACTTTGTGTATGCCCATCCGCAAGTGCAGGGCGGCAGCATCTGGGATTGGGTCGATCAAGGTTTGCTGAAACATAGCGCGGATGGTCGCAGCTACTTCGCCTACGGTGGCGACTTCGAGCCAGCAGGCACCACGAATGACGGTAACTTTTGTGCTAATGGCTTGGTGGCAGCAGATCGCACGCCGCATCCAGCATTGCACGAAGTGAAAAAGATCTACCAGCCGTTGGCAGTAACGCGCTTGAGTAACAGCCAGTACCGCATAACTAACCGTAATTTCTTTAAAAATCTGAGTGATATTAACGGAGCGTGGCAGTTGCTAGCAGATGGCAAACTGGTTGCGCAAGGCGAACTCCCGCGACTAACCACGGCGGCACAACAGACATCCGATATCACGATTGCCGCATTGCAGCATTTTCCGTTTGCCACCGATAAAGAATATGCGCTCAATTTCCGTTTTGTCACCCGTGAAGCGGCGGGGTTGCTGCCTGCCGGGCATGAGGTTGCCAGTGAGCAGCTCCTGCTGCAGCCACAGGCAGCTAACACACTTAAACTGACAGCGGCTAAAGATCTACAGATTGCAGAAGACAGCGATAAAGTCACTGTTCGTGCCGGACGCAGTCAGCTACGGTTTGATAAGCACAGTGCTCGTCTAGTGAGCTATCGCGTCGCTGGGGTGGAATTGGTAAAACAAGGGCTGTTCCCCAATTTCTGGCGAGCGCTGACCGATAACGATTATGGCAATAAATTCGCTAACGAGACGGCGGAATTTTACAAACAGGCTGACACTGCGGCGCAGGTAACTGCAGTGCGACTGCGTCAGCAAGCAGGATTTGCACAAGTGCAGTTCACCTTACATTTCCCAACACTGCACAGCGATGGCAGCATTGTTTACCGCATCGGCCGAGATGGTGCGGTAGCGGTGGATTATCAGGCCAATCTGGCAAAGGACTTACCGGAAATGCCGCGATTTGGACTGAAAATGCAGTTACCGGAGGGTTTCGATAGTGTCGCCTGGTATGGCCGTGGTCCTTGGGAGAACTATCAGGATCGTAAAGAGAGCGCTTATCTCGGCATCTACCATGCGGATGTCAGTGAACTCTATACGCCATATATCCGTCCACAGGAAAATGGTAACCGCAGTGATACCCGCTGGTTGGAGATCCGTAATCAGCAGGGCATTGGACTGCGCATCAGTGGTGCTCCGCAGTTTGATTTTACTGCACACCACAACACCATTGCCGATTTGGATTACCCGAAAGATGGTCCAAACCGTCACACCACAGACATAGTCCCCAGACCCATGACGGAACTGTGTCTGGATCTACGGCAACGGGGCGTTGGGGGTGATACCAGCTGGGGCGCATTGCCTTATGACGCTTACCGTCTGTTGCCAGCCAAACAGCAGCATTATCGGTTGCAGTTGCTGTTACAGCCACTGACAACAAGGTAATTTTTCTGGTTAATCGCGGGCTGTTAATCGCTGCCCGCCACACAGTGTCCTGCGCAATCACAGCGCTTAGCATACTGATACATTCAAACTCAGGTCGCTGTCGGAGAGCGACAGCACTAGGGTGAATGGTAGTCAGTACTACGGCTGTCTATGTGCCGCAGTTTTTATGAATAATGCTATTGAAAACAGTATGTAAGTCTTACACTAAGGCGGTGTTTTGTCCTCTTGGTAAAAACGGTTATGCCCTTCACTGCGCAAACTCTGCGGAGCCTCCGAGCTTGGCAATGCCTGCTGGCGTTGTTATTGATGTTGATTTGTTGTGCAGGGAGGTCTGCTGATGTGACACCCACGGTGTTTCGTTATCAGGCTGCAGAAGGCAACTTGGATGGACGTAAAGCTTTCGTCAAGGAGGCATTGCAGCTGGCATTGGAAAAAACGCAGGATGAATATGGCCCGTTTGTTATGCAGGAGGCCGGAAACTATCTGAATAAAGCCAGGTTACTGCGCGAATTACAGCAGGGTCACTTTGACAATATGTTTGTTCGGGCGTCGGTAACCGATGAGATGCTTACCGACTTTGCGGTGGTGGCATTCCCGTTGGCTCGTGGTATGGACGGCTATCGGGTGGCATTCATCCGGGCTGAAGGAACTGAGCTGCAGCGTTTTTGTCAGCTCGATAAAGCAGCACTGCAACAGCTGAGTATTGTTCAAGGGATCGGTTGGCTGGATAGCAAGATACTGCTGGCCAATGGCTTCAAAGTGCAACAGGTCAACCAGTATGAGAATATGTTTAATATGTTGCGAGCAAGCCGTGCCGACCTGTTTTTCCGCGCAGTGAATGAGATTGATATTGAGCGACAAAACGCCGTTCATGATTACGGCATGTTGCAGGTGGAACCTTGTCTGGCGCTGTATTACCCATTGCCACGTTTTTTCGTTACCGATAAAAATAACGCACAAAATGCACAACGTGTTTATCTTGGGCTGGTGCGGGCTTATGAAGATGGCAGTTTTATCCGTTTATGGAACCGTTATTTTGAACCGTCCATTAATCGATTACAGCAGCGGCGGATTATTCGGTTAGACAATCCCTTTATTAAAACATTGGATCCACAATATCAGCGCTACAACATCAATTTGCAGCCATCCCCTCTAGCGCCAATCAACAAATAACAAAGCCCCGCTATTGCGAGGCTTCGACTGTACTGCAATGAGATTATTCTGCAGTTTTGGCAGCTTGAGGCTGAGCTTCAGTTGCTGGGGCTTTTTTCTCTGCTTTCTTAGCCTGTTTTTTCACAACTTTCTTTTCAGCTTTCTTGTGATGCTGTTTTTTCACCTGTTTAACTTGAGGATTAGTGCTGTGTTGGGTAGCAACCTGTGGTGCAGTTTCAGTGCTAGTAGTAGGTTCAGCAGCCATAACAGCGGCGGTATTCAGGGCAAAAACAGCGGCAATGGCCAGTGGCAGCATTTTTTTCATAATTCAGACCTCGGATAGACTCGGGAGCCCGGTGCTCCTTTGCTAGTTATATTAGGCAGCTGGATGCTGCGGGTCTGTGCTGCTCTGGTAACCGTTTGTATCCAAATGTACAGGCAACTTTAAGCAAAAAAGCGCCCCTTGGTTGCTGGGTTGTAAGCTGATTTCTCCGCCATGTAACTGGGCAATACTGCGGACAATTGCCAAGCCTAAGCCAATGCCACCGGTGCGTCGGTCGCGGCTTTCATCAAGCCTGACAAAAGGCTCAAAGATGCGCTGGGCTTCTTTTGTTGCGACTCCTGGGCCATCATCCTGCACTGACAGGCAAATCCATTGGGGGGTGTCCTGTGTCAGCCGGATCTGCACCTCACTGTGACCATGACGCACTGCATTGCCCACTAGATTATCCATCGCCCGCGCTAACAAGCGCACATCACCGCGCCAATATATCGGTGCCATAGGACAACTGAGCGTCACCCGGTGTGCCGCGCCTTGTGCCTGCCAGTCGGCCAAGCGTTCTCTGGCCCATTGTCCCAACTCCATATCACTCAACTGTAACGGTAGTTCTGGTTGATTGAGTCGGCTGTAGGTCAACATCTCTTCGATCAGAAACTCCAAGGCCTCAATGTCATGTTCCAATGCCGCACTGTCAGCCTGACTTGGTGCCGGTTCCAGTAACGCCAGGCGGTAACGCAAACGTACCAAGGGCGTACGCAGTTCATGGGCAATGGCATCGGTAAGCTGTTTACGGCCACTGATAAGTTCCTGTAACCGTTGTGCCATCTGGTCAAAAGTATGACCTAAGGTTGCCAGACTACTGCTATTGTCCAGTGCGGCTCTGGCGTTGAGTTCACCGTTACCTAAGCGCTTGGCGGCGGCTTCTAACTGCTGCATATCGCGCCAATGTGGTCGCATCCACAACAGAATAGGGATTGCCAGCGATAGCCCTAGCAACACAATAAAACCCAATACCAGCCAGTGCTGTTCGTGTCGGAACGACAAATAAGGCACCGGACCGATAATCAGTACCATATTACTATTGGGGATGCGCTGGCGAAACGTGGCGTCGTCCTCAACTATCACGATATTGCCAGCTTGTAGAAAAGCGATATCTTCTCGGGCCAGCGGTTGGGTATCCAGTGGTGCCGTGTGTAATGCCAGATGCAGCCGTTGGCTGAAATCATCGACTTTGGCAGGCCACTGCGGCTGTGGCACGGTAGCTAATTCCTGCGTAAGGCGGTCCAGAAAATCCTGTACCAAGCCTTCCAGATAGCGGTTGCCGGTGCGCTCTTCGGTAAATTGGTAGATGCCTCCCATCAGCAATGCCGCCACCAGAAAACAACCAAATACCAGCAGGTAGAATTGGGTAAATAGATGACGCATCGTTTATGACCACTCATCCGCAACTAACAGATAGCCCTTGTTACGAATAGTTTTGATCCGAGTGGGCAGTTCAGCGTTATCTCCCAGTTTCTGCCTGAGCCTGGATATCGCCACATCCATGCTGCGATCTATCCCATCATATTCGCGACCCTTGAGTTGTTTGAACAGCGTTTCACGGCTGAGGATCTGGCCGCTATGACTCGCCAATTGCCACAGCAGTTCAAAATCACTGGTGGACAGTGCTACCGCTTGTCCCTGTAACCTGACGTCGCGGCTGTTATAGTCGATGATTAATGTCCCCAACTGCAGGCGGCCAGACATTTTTGGCGGTTGCTGCGGGGTGATACTGGCAAGCTGCCGCAGTTGTACCCGCAACCGCGCAACCAACACGTTAGGCGGTGTGGTCTTCAGAATGTAATCATTCGCGCCGAGTTCCAGTGCCAGCACTTGATTCATATCGCTGTCGAGCGACGTCAACATCACAATCGGTCCGTGAAAACTCTGGCGCAGTTTGCGGCACAGCGACAGACCATCCATACCCGGTAACATGATATCCAGCAGAATGAGCTCGGGCTTTTCTTCCTGTACCCGCTGTAATGCAAGGTCGCCACGATTTTCCACCACTACCTGCATATCATGTTTTGCCAGCCAGTCGCTAATCAACTGACCAATTTCTGGTTCGTCTTCTACGAGTAAAATACGGTGCATATACTCTCCTGCTAAGTAGCATCAGCATAACGCAGCGGTTGGGGAAGAAAATGGGGCACTGTAAATATTTCCAGCCACGCCATGCTGGATAAACGTTGCTGCCTTAATTAACTCTGTCGATTAAAAGGGATTTGTAGTAGATTTTGTCGGCGATTATCAGGGGGCATGGTTGCTTTCCTCGTAAGTTTTTCGGGCATAGCCAAGGAGTTTTCATGAAATTAGCGTTGATATTGTGTGCATTTGCGTTTGCTATTAGCGGTTGCCAATCTACCTCACCGCAAACCAATGCCGCGGCCACTCAGTATGTTGACTTAACCCAGGCATCATCCCAAGAGATGGCGAGCTATTGGGTGCTTAAGCATCGTGAGGAACCACGATATCCGGTTGAAATGGCGAAAAATTTCGAAGCAGGATGTGTAAAACTGCTGCTGGCAATTAACGCCGATGGAAAAGTTGATTACGTCAAACTCTTGCAATCTTATCCACAAGACGTATTTGATTTTGCTTCAGCCGAAGCTGTAGGTAAGTGGCGTTGGACGGCTGCCAGTAGCAATCCGCAACACCAGCCAGTGTTGACTATCGTTGACTTATCATTCAAGACCAGCGGTTCGCGCAATCTTAAGCAATGGCAGCAACATTGTGGTACTGCCAGTTAACGGATGCCAGGGCAGTCAATGACTGCCTATTCTAGCCGTTTGTTGCCAGTTTAGTTTCTTCTCTTTCTGTCCTACAGATAGTGCGTTGTAAATTTAAGCAATTCCTGAACTGCAATTCATACCGATAATTTGCATTTCATTCCGGCCTGGAGGCAACTCATTTTATCTTTGGCCGCGGCTATTGTGGTGGTATAGCAGAAGGCGTTTATTGACCTCATCAACAGCGAACTTCAGCGGATAAACCCGCTTGCGAGGAGTATGTTATGAGCGTCAATCAAACGATTACCCTGGAAAACTATTCCGGTCAGCAACAACGCGTCATGTCAGTCAGTCGCATCAGAGTGCTGACTCTCATCGGTACTATCATTGCCCAGTTTGCCTTGGGTTCGGTATATACCTGGAGTCTGTTTAATGCGGGATTGGCCGAAAAGCTTAACGTCCCGGTGGACAACGTGGCTTTTTCCTTCGGTATTCTCGGTTTGTCGCTGGCGCTGGCATCGTCTATTTCCGGCAAGATGCAGGAGCGTTTTGGGGTGACAAAAGTCACTATTGCTGCTGGCTTAATGATGGGGGCCGGGTTGCTGCTTACGGCCCATGCCAGCAGTGTTGCCATGCTGTATCTTTGCGCGGGTTTGCTGTTGGGATTTGCTGACGGTACTGGATACTTACTGACGCTCTCAAACTGCGTGCGCTGGTTTCCAGAGCGCAAAGGTGCTATTTCAGCCTTGTCCATCGGTGCTTACGGTTTAGGGAGCCTCGGCTTCAAGTACATCAATTTAGCGTTGTTGGAACATGTGGGACTGAATAACACCTTCCTGTATTGGGGGGCGATAGCTACAGTCATGGTGGTTATCGGTGGTCTGTTGATGAGCGATGCACCAAAACAGGCCGCGGGCGGTCAGCGACAAACCAATGATTTCACCTTAGCAGAAGCGATGATGCGGCCACAGTTCTGGATGCTGGCGTTGATTTTCTTGACGGTATGTATGAGTGGTTTATATGTGATTGGCGTAGCCAAAGATATTGGTGAACAGTATGCCGGGCTGAGTTTCTCTATTGCTGCCAACGCTGTGGCAGTGATTGCCATGGCGAACCTTGGCGGGCGCTTGGTATTGGGAGTGCTATCCGACAAGATGCCGCGTATGCGGGTAATATCACTGGCACTGTCATCAAGTCTGCTGGGGATGACGATTCTGTTATTTGGTCACATGACAATAATGAACTTCTATTTGGCCCTAGGATGTATCGCTTTTAGTTTCGGCGGCACCATCACTGTGTACCCGTCGCTGGTCAGTGATTTCTTCGGGTTGAATAATCTCACCAAGAATTACGGCGCAATTTATCTGGGCTTTGGTATAGGCAGTTTATGTGGCTCGATGGTGGCGGCGTTGTTAGGCGGTTTTAGCGCCACTTTCAGCGTGATTTTTGGGTTATTGGCGTTGTCGTTGTTGCTGTCATTGCTAGTTAAGGCACCTAACCGCGTGCCCTCGTTAGTGTAACTGCGGTAGTTTAATTGCTTGATAGGCACCATTCTTGGCCCCATTTTATATGGGGCATTTTTTTACCTAAAGCCCCATCAGTTCGCGAAACTCGCGGATGTGGCTGCGACTGACCGGCAACTGATGTTCACTCCCCTGGAGTTTCACCAGATAGGTGCTGTTATACCAAGGGGTGATTTCCTGCACTTTGGTCAGATTGATGCCGAATGAACGGTGGCAGCGGAAAAATTGCTCCGGCGGTAACTTCTCAAAGAATTCGCTGATGGTTATCGGTACCACAAAGTCGTCGTTGGCCGTGAACACTTTGGTCAACTTCTCGGCTGCTTCCACATATAAGATGCTACTGACGTCTGCGACACAGATACGCTCGCCTTTATAAAGGTTTACCGTACTGCTGCGTGATGGCGAGGCGGTCATCAACGACGGTGGGGCGGTTGCCGCTTCAGCACTGGCCTCCAGTTTTTGTAGTACGCCTTGAATGCGGTTTTCGTTAAAAGGTTTAAGAATATAATCAAAGGCTTCTATCTCGAATGCTTCGGCGGCGAAATCCTTATGAGCGGTGGTAAATATGATGAAGGGCTTCTTGGCAAACTGGTGAATATTCCGTGCCAGTAACATGCCGTCAATTGAGGGCACATTGATATCTAAGAAGGCAACATCCACTTGCTGTTGTTGCAGATATTTAAAAGCATCCAATCCGTCTTCAAAGGTCGCTACCACCTCTAGCTGACTATGTTTTTGGATGATGTACTGCAGTTCTTCCATCGCTAGCGGTTCGTCTTCCACAATAATCGCTTTCATATTGGTTTCATTTTCGTTGAGCAATGCTAAAAGACACTTCGGTGCCGGGTTCGCAGCGGCGAATCGTCAATCCGTGACCGTACAGCAGTTTCACCCGTTCATGCACATTCATCAGTCCGATATGGTCACTCGGTACTTTTCCATGATACAGGCCCTCAATAATCGCTTCATCAATACCTTTGCCGGTATCGCGCACGGTGACCAGCAACTGATCTGTATGCTGCTTTACCGCAATGGTAACTTCGCCATTACCGCGTACGGGCTGAATACCGTGCAAAATGGCGTTTTCTACCAAAGGTTGCAGTAACAGCCCCGGGACTTTCTGGTGCACGTCGTCCACATCAAAAGTAACGGTTAGTTTCTTGCCAAAACGGGCTTTTTCGATGGCAACATAATCGCGTACCTGCTCCAGCTCTTCCTGAATATCGATCAGTTCCTCATTGCGCTTGAGGTTATAGCGCAGAAAATCTGCCAAATTGGAGATCAGTTGCCTCGCTTCTTCTGGGCGCAGGCGGATCAATGAGGAGATGGCGTTGAGGCTGTTAAACAGAAAGTGGGGATTAATCTTGTTTTGTAGCGCTGAAAACTCTGCCTTGGCCGCCATCTGTTTCAGTTGATCACTGCGGGCGGCTTCAATTTGTGTGGAAATCACATGTGACAAGCCAATTGCCATCTCTTTCAGTGAGTCAGTGATGCGGCCTTCGTGACAATAGTAGATTTTCAGCGTGCCGGTCACTTGGTTATTTTCGGTTAACGGCACAATCATCAGCGAGTGAAAATCGGCATAATCAATGCCGTTGTTAATAATCACTTTGCCTGAATCCAGCGCCTTGCGGGTAACACTGCTCATGCCGTGGTAATGCTGCCAATAATCGGCCTCGGCATGGCCCACATAGGCCAGCACATCGTCAGTATTGGTCATGGCCACCGCGTCAGCACTGATGTGTTCGCGGATAATGCTGCAAACCTGACGCAGGCCGCTGCGGTTATTCTCACGAAAATAGGGTAGGGTGCGATTAGCAATATCCAGCGCGAGTTTGGCATGTTGCCCGGCAATACGCTCTTTCTCATCATCCAGATTTTGCACTAACTGTACGATTAGTCCGATACAAATAGTGCCGCAGATCATCGGGAAAGCAATCACGCTGACAATATTCCAGCCTACTTGCGGTTGTGGTGCCAGTGTCACAATCAGCAGCATGGTTAAGCCTTCACACAACATGCCGCCGATAATGCCCCACAGCCAGAGTTGTTCACGTTTACAGCGGAAATACATCCAAGTGGACAACAAGCCCGCTGTGATGCTGCTGATCAGGCAGGGAATCGAGGTCGGGCCGTCAATATCAATCAGATAACGGTGAATACCAGAGATAATTCCGGCCGGGATCCCTACCGCTGGCCCAAACAGCAAGCCACCCGACATGATCGCAATAATGCGCACGTTAACTAGCGAGCCTTCTACATGGATGCCAGTGTAGGTACTGAACACTGCAAAACAGACAAACAGCAGGGAGACCAATATCAGTTCCCAAGGATGGCGATCTTTCTTCTGAAAAATCTGCTGAAAACGCTGACTTCTGGTGAGCAAAAACAGCGCCATCAGCATCAGCGCTGCCCGTTCCAGTACGGCCAGTAGCATCATCAACTGCTCGGAATACACCTTTCCTCCCATGCGCCGATACAGGCAATATCTGGCGGTAATGAGGGACTAGATTAGCATGTGCCGACATACAAAAATATGGCAATAACCCGCTATTCCGCTTCAGTTGCGGACGGCGTTGCTGTAATGGCAGAAGAAGTGACTGATATCAGTATTTTTAAGGGTAATAACTGCTGAAATGCCTTGGACAGCTTGCTACCATAACAACTCCGGCCGCTAAGGATACTGACCACTGATGGATGCATTATTTCTGCACTTTGCCACCGCATTTATGGCGTTTTTCGCCATCATGAATCCGATTGCCAATACCCCGGTTTTTCTCGGACTTACCGAAGGCATGAGCTCACAGCATCGGGTGGCTATCGCCCGGCGGGCGGTAATCCAAGCGTTTATCATCGTGCTGGCGTTTGCGGTGGCGGGTAAAATGATTTTCGGACTGTTTGGCCTGAATATGGATGCCTTTAGAATAACTGGTGGATGTTTGGTATTCCTTATAGGTATCAACATGTTACAGGGTAAACATTCGCGTATGCATCACCCCCATAGTTTGGATGATTCACTTGCCAGTGACAGCAGCGATGATGATCCGGCAACCTTTCCGCTGGCAATGCCGATGTTGGCTGGCCCAGGCACTATTACTACGGCAATGAACCTGTCTGCAGACGGTGGCTTGATCAACATCAGTTTTATCATTCTCGCCTTTGCGTTGTTATGTGTGATCACTTATGTGGTATTTATTTTTGGCGAGCGTTTCATCCGTTATATCGGCCGTGCGGCTATGGGCGTAATTACCCGGCTAATGGGGTTGATTGTGGCGGTGATTGGTACCGGTATGGTGATTGAAGGCATTAAAAATGCCTTCGCGTTGGGGGGCAGTTAATCTTTATTATTACGGCCGTGGAAGGTATCCATCGTGTGGTAAATTCCCAGCCACTCGCCCACCACTTTGTCAAACCAGCGTTGCGGCAGCAGCCCTTGCAATAGCGGCAGCAGATATAGCAGACGCGGCATTTTCAGGATGATCGCATCCTGTTTCACTGCGTTTACAATGCGCTTGGCAACCTTTTCTGGCTTAAGTATTGGCAATATCCGCGATTGCACGCCAGCAAACATCCCGGTGTTGATGTAATAAGGCATCACGGTGGTGACTTTCACCCCAGTACGTTGCTGCATCATTTCCAACCTGAGTGAATCCGACCAGCCCACAGCCGCCCATTTACTGGCGCAATAGACAGACATATTGGAATTAGCCACCAAAGCCGCAGCGGAAGCAATATTGACGATATGGCCTAGGCCATTGCCACGCATACTGGGGAGTAACGCCAGACATAGTTGCATCGGGGCAATGGCGTTGACGGCCATAGTACGGTCAATTTCTTCGGCCGAATGTTCGCTGAATTGCTTACCCACGATAATGCCAGCATTGTTCACCAGAATATCAACGTTAATGCCAGCGACATGCATCTGCTGCAGTGCTTCATGCATCTGTGATAGTTGACAGATATCCACCTGCCAGCCACAGATCCGTTCAAGACCAAAATGGTGTTGCAGTGAGCTGACCGCTTGTTGCAGTAAGGCGGCATTAATATCCCACAGCACCACCTTGGCTGCGCCTTCTTTAGCAAAATGTTGTGCCATAAGCAGCCCAATCCCTGAGGCACCGCCGGTGATCAGTACTGTCCGTTGTCTGAGATCGGTCATCATCTTCTCCATTCCATTTGAGCTGTGATTGATGCTATCTGATACAACAGTTTAACGCTAATAGATCGCGTCTTTGGCAAGTTGTATTGCCATACTATTTTCAGGGGTATGCAGCATGAAATTCAGCTGTGGTTAATTAATTGGAGTATGATGTGTGTCACAGAATTAAGGGACGCAACATGAAACTCGGAGGAGTTATGACTATCACACCACGCACTGTAACCTCACCTAAAAAATTCATCATCGGCAAAGGCTTGCTGGGTCAAATGCATGACTATGTTAAGGATTTTGGTGATAACGCTTTCATTATCAGCGATGAATTTATTCTGAATCGGGTCAAGGATGAAGCCGTTAGTAGCTTGACTGATGCAGGCATTAAAGCCGCTGTCGAAAAATTTAATTACGAATGTAGTGAGACAGAGATCAAGCGTCTCGGGGCTTTGGCCGAACAGCAACGCGCTAACGTGATTGTGGGCGTGGGTGGCGGTAAAACCCTCGACTCCGCTAAAGCGGTTGCTTACTACCATAAGTTACCAGTGGTACTTTACCCGACAATTGCGTCCACCGATGCGCCTTGTACCGCGCTGGCGGTTATCTACACTGAAACAGGCGAATTTGAACGTTACCTGTTCCTGCCACAGAATCCTGATGCGGTGATTGCCGATACCTCCATTCTATGTGCGGCACCAGCGCGCTTCTTCGCCGCCGGTGTGGGCGATGCGTTGGCAACTTACTTTGAGGCGCGTACCTGTTATGCCGCTGATGGCGTGAATCTGGTACTGAAAAAGCCTTCACGTACTGGCTTGGGTTTGGCAAAACTGTGCTTTGAATTACTGAGTGAAAACGTCGAAGCCGCCATGGATGCAGTCAAAAACAAAATTGTGACCTCAGCATTGGAGC
The DNA here is from genome assembly GCF_014651955.1 of Shewanella fodinae. Lineage (GTDB taxonomy): Bacteria > Pseudomonadota > Gammaproteobacteria > Enterobacterales > Shewanellaceae > Shewanella > Shewanella fodinae. The sequence goes on from NZ_BMXW01000020.1 coordinate 37,044, forward strand.
AGACCATCGAAGCCACTATTTATCTGAGCGGTGTGGGTGCCGAAGCGGGTGGCTTGGCGTGTGCGCATGCGGTCAATAACGGCATGTCTGCAGTAGCTGATCTACATCGGGCGCAACACGGTGAAAAAGTGGTATTTGGGCTGTTGACCCAACTGGTGCTGGAAAATGCGCCTAAGTCTGAAATTGATGAAGTTATCCGTATCATCAAAGTTGTCGGCTTGCCGCTCACTCTGGCCGATATGGGACTGAAAACCTTTGTCGAAGCGGAGTGGCGCAATGTGGCCAAAATCGCCTGTGCGGAAGGTGACACCATGGGCAATATGACCATGGAACTGACCGAAGATGATGTCTATCAAGCGATGATTGCCGCCAACGCCATGGCCGAACGTTATAAAGCACAAGCGTAGTTTTTACGCAGTGACCGCTTAAAAAATCCCCGTTTAATACGGGGATTTTTGTTGTTATACCTAACCGACAGTTTGGTGTAGCCAGCTAGCTGGCATAGGCATAGAGTTAAGCATACCTGCAATCAGAAAAGGACCTTGTTATGGCAAATAACACAGTTCAACACGGCACCATCGCGTACCGTAGTGAAGAGGACAGCATGGGTTCAATCCAGGTACCCGCAGACCGTTACTGGGGCGCACAGACGCAACGCAGTAGTGAAAATTTTCGCATCGGCGGCGCTCAACGCTTCAACTTTTCACCAACGTTTATCCGGGCTTATGCCATTCTGAAAAAAAGTGCGGCGCTTGCTAACTTGCAACTCGGGCTACTAGATCGTAGCGTGGCGCAGGCGATTGTGGCAGCTGCCGATGAAGTGATTGCTGGACAACTCCAAGACAATTTTCCGTTAGTTGTGTGGCAGACGGGCAGCGGCACTCAGACCAATATGAATCTCAACGAGGTGCTGGCGGGCCGTGCCAATGAACTACTGACGGGCAAACGCGGTGGTAAGACACCGGTGCATCCCAACGATCATGTCAATAAAGGCCAAAGCAGTAACGATACTTTCCCTACCGCGATGCATCTGGCCGCCAGTGATGCCCTAGTGCGGCAGTTGCTACCTGTGCTGGACAACATCATTGCTGCGTTGCAGCACAAGGCAGTAGAGTGGCAGGCGCTGATCAAAATTGGTCGAACACATCTGCAAGATGCGACACCTTTGACCTTAGGGCAGGAATTTAGCGCCTTTGCCACACAGTTTCAGTTTGTCAGAACCGGACTAAAACAATCACTTAACGGTGTATTGGCATTGCCTATCGGGGGCACAGCAGTCGGTACCGGTCTTAACAGCCACAAGGACTTTCCGGCATTAGTGGTGAAATATGCCTCCGATGAATTGGCACAACCATTCCGCGAAATGGATAACAAGTTTTTTGGGGTAGCCGCCCATGAGCCACTGGTGCAGCTATCAGGTGCCTTGAAAACCACCGCCGTTGCCGCGATGAAGTTGGCTAATGATATTCGGTTACTGGGCAGTGGCCCGCGCTGTGGCTTAAATGAGTTGTTGTTACCCGCCAACGAGCCTGGCTCCAGCATTATGCCGGGCAAAGTCAATCCAACGCAGTGTGAAGCGTTATCCATGGTGTGCTGCCAGGTCATTGGCAATGACGCGGCAGTGACTGCTGGCGGCATGCAGGGTCAGCTGCAACTCAATGTGTTTAAGCCCTTGATCATTCACAATGTCTTGCAAAGTGTTCAGTTACTTAGTGATGCACTCGCGAGTTTTAACGAACATTGTCTGCAGGGCTTGATGGCCAATCATCAGCAATTAACACATAACCTTGAGCATAGCCTGATGCTGGTGACTGCCTTGAATCCGGTAATTGGCTACGATAAGGCCGCTCAGGTCGCGAAGAAGGCGCTGAAAGACAATATCAGTTTGCAACAGGCGGCAGAGCAATTAGGTTTTTTAAACAAAGAAGCGTTTAATCAGACGGTTAGACCAGAGCAGATGTTAGCGCCTAATGACTGATTTATCGCAAAAAAAGCCCCTTTGCAGGGGCTTGGCTTACAGGGAGGGTAAGGGAGTAACCCTGTAAAACTCGGAATCGATCAGAATTTGGCGGTGAGGCCAATGAATAACTGACGTCCTAGCGGATCATAGCTGCCTGGGAAGGTGTTGCCGTTGCCAAAGGAACTCAACACGTTAGAGACAATCACCGGTGGATCCTTGTCCAGTAGGTTATTGATCCCTGCCCGCAACTGAATGTTGTCAGTCAAGGTCATGCTACCGGACAGATCAAAGTAGTTGTAGGCACCAATATGGTCGTTAACGTAGTAATGATCACTTCCTGCCAGGAATTCATTGTCGGTGTTGGATGAAAGATCCACGCTTCCCAGATAACGCCACAGCAATGATACTTGGGCATCGTACCAAGGTGTTGCCCAAGTCATGCGGGCATTATGGCGCCAAGTCGGGGCTGGCTGACCACATGTTGGGCCAAACAGACCTTTACAATCGTAGGTGCCAAGACCAGGTTGTGGTTCAGTCACCATCTCTTTTAACCAAGTTCCCACCAATTGGAAGTTCAACGCCCCCCATTTGCCCAGTTCATACTGGTAAGCGGCATTGATATCGATACCGGAGGTTTGCAAATAGCCGGTGTTGAGTGTGGTGGAGACTACATAACCTTCGGTCCCAAACAGCGAACCCGCACCGCTGCGGTGGAACAGGTCACAATAGTAACTGTTACCGGTGCTGAGACACTGGTTGATAATCAAAGTTGGATCGATAGTGCCGATATAGTCTTTGACCTTGATGGTGTAATAATCCAGAGATACCGACAGATCCGGTATTGCTGTAGGGGTGAGCACGATTCCGTAAGTGTAGGTATCGGCTTGTTCCGGTTTTAGGTAGGGATTACCGCCAAACTGATAGACGCACTGATCTGCGGGGCATTCCACAATATGACCATATTGTGCTTCTGTTACGCCAGTACGAGCGCAATCTTCGAAGGTAGCCGATGGGTTGCTGCCAGCACAAGGATCGCTGCCTGAGTAGTTGGATAGGCCCTGCGAAGAGAACAGTTCGTTGACATTCGGTGCGCGGATCGCATGGTTGTAACTGCCACGCAAACGCAGGTCATCGTTCGGAGAGTAAGTGAGCTCTACTTTATAGGTATTAGCACTGTAGCTGGTGTCATTACCTTGGTCGTCGTTATTATCGTATTTTGAGTAACGATAACCGCCAGTAACACCAAGATATTTTGCCCCTGGCGCATTTTCAATAATGGGCAGATCCAGCTCGGTATAGCCTTCACTCACTTTAATTTCGCCGTAGGCATCATCAGAACCATTGGCTTTGGCGATGGCATCCGCATTGAATTCATAGACTTCGCGACGATGTTCGCCACCAATCACCAATGCTGGCCCCATATCTGCCCAAGGTAGCTTAATGCCGTAATAATCGAGATCAATCTGACTAAAGCCACTGAGTACGTCCAAGGTCTGAGTGCTGTCAGTGGAGCTGGTGGTGAGAATATAGTCCAGCCCCGCATCTGAAATACCACTGTAGGCAAACACATCAATCGGCACACAGTCACTGTCTGTACCGCTTACGACGGATTGGCACACCACATTCCCGGCATCATCTGTAACCGCCAGTAGCGCGTTGGCCGCTTTGAACTGATCAACATCGTTCATGTAACGTTCTTGGTATAGCGCCACCGTACGCAGGTAACTCACGTCATAACTGATACCATCGGTAATGTCACCTTTCAGACCAAAGTTAAAGCGATAGTCGGTATGGCGCAGATCATCGCGGCGCGGACGGGCATTGGTACCGTCGAGCCGATAGCCCACATAAGTGTCAATCACTTCACTGGTTCCCGCCGCAGAGCCGCACAACGCTGAACGTTGTTGATCGCTCATCAGTGGGTTATCGCAGTTGATGGCGAAATCGCTACCAAACCATAACGCTGAAGGAGCGACTTGGGAGAAGCTGTGATCATCCATAAACATAAAGCTGCCGTACACCTGCGTGGTGTCGGAAACATTATAGTGAGTCATCATCCCGGCAGTGTAACGGCGGTCCATACGCTGGATGTAGTTGAGCGGACTGAAGTTATACAGATAGTCATCACTGTATTGATCCCAGACTTTCTGACCATCTTTGGTGTTGTTATAAGAACCACCAGTATTGGGGCCACTCAGCACGGTGAAACGCCCCCAAGGGTTGTTGCCGGAGCCGCCGCAAGCATAGCCATTAAGCGTACTGTTGGCACTGATAGAGCAGGCAGAGTAGTCACGTTCACTTTGTACTACTGGTTCAGTACGGCGGTAACCGGCATAAAACGTTATATTGCCTTTGTCGTCAGCAAAGTCAGTACCTGCGGCTAAGTTGAAGTCATATTTTTCACCATCAGTGACTGAACTTGGTGCCGTTTCATAGCCATAGCTACTCACCAAGTCTCGTAAACCATCATCATTGTTATTGTGCTGATAGGTACTGGCTTGAGTGTCAAATACGATGCCGTTAAGGTCATCCTGCAGAATAAAGTTAACCACCCCGGAAATAGCATCGGAACCATAAACGGCAGAAGCACCGCCAGTGACCACATCAATGCGTTTTACCAGCGCCGAGGGGATGAAGTTCATGTCCATGGCCATGGTGGGCAATATACGTTGTCCATTGACTAGCGTCAGCACACGGTTTGAACCTAGATTACGCAAGTTGATCTGCGCTGTACCATCAGCACCGTTGGAGACGTTCTCGTTAGCGTCGGGAGTAAACTGCGGCATCTTATTGAGGACACCTTCCACAGTCGTCGCCCCTTGGAACTTGATATCTTTCTCATCCACCGTAGAAATAGGACTGTTAGTGGCAAATTCTGCCCGCTGAATACGGGTGCCCGTCACCGTCACGGTTTCCATTTTTTTCTCTTTCTGAGTGCTGTCGCCGTTGGCATCGTCAGCTTCATCGGCATAGCTCAGAAATGGCGGTGTGGTGGTCAGCAGTAAACACACTGCCAGAGCCCTCCGTCCAATTGCTGCATCGCTCTTCATGGCTTTCCTCTTCACTTCATCTGTATGGGTCTTGTTGTTCTGTGGTGTTAGTTAATTCACGTTTTACTAACATGTATAATAAACACACAATCAAAATGGTATGTCAAATATATTATACGATATTCGATATATAATTTTGTAAATGCGGAGATAAGGGCGATGTTGTAATGACCTATATTTTTGGTAGTAAAGTGCGATGACTTATTGAAATTTTTAAATGTAACTAATTGTATTTGTTTATTTTTGTGTTTTTGATTGTGACTGGCGGTTGTCATCCGATGTCGCTGGGTAAGTTGATTAGGCTTGGCGTGAGTCGACGGTTACATTTTTATCGTATTAAAAAATACTATTCAGTAGCGTTAGCGAATGGTGGAAGTAATTGCGCTGCAATAAATGAGGTTTTTTAACAAAACAGCAGTGTTGACTGATGTTGTTCTCCCACAGTACATGTTGCTGCCAATCAAGCGTGTATTCGTCATATTTGTTGTATCTCCGTCGGTTATTCAGCGGATTAAACCTGTTACAATGCAGCAGTTTTGTACCTGGCTGGTAGCGTGACCAGACCAGAGTTGTCCGGGTTCGGGAAGGTCTATGTCAGCGCTATCGTCTCATTTGTCCCATAGCCAATTGGCTGGGTGGTTGGTACTAGCCACCTGGGGCTTGTATCTGTTGGTGTTGGCATTGGGTTGGCCGCCTTATCTGCCTGCGTTGGCATCCTGGTTGGCAATCGGTTATTGCTGGAGTGCGCTCAGCCGTTCAGCCCGTAAGCAATCCGCTATTTTGTTTGGCTTGGGCGTGTTGATGTTGGCGTGGGGCGTGCTGCATGGCGTTGGGCTGGATTTCTATAATGCCGCGACCCGTAACCTGCCGCTGTTATCCATGTTTGTAGCAGTATCGTTTTTGGCGTTGACCAATCCAGAACAGGAAGATCAGTCACAACCAACGGGCCGTAAGGGCTTCTGGTCAACCATTCTTTCATGCCATCTTTTAGGTGCTGCGATTAACCTGTCGATTATCTTCGTGGTGGGAGATCGCTTGACGCGCAAAAATCCGCTGACCGATGAGCAAATTCGAGTGCTGATGCGCGGTTTTTGTGCCGGAGCTTATTGGTCGCCTTTCTTTGTGGCTTTTGGGGTAGCAATGACCTATGCCCCCGGCGCACAGTGGACGTCCACATTTCTGCCGGGTCTGATAATGGCAGGGCTGATGTTTGCGCTGACTTACTTCGAAGCTAGCCGTGGCAACCTGCAGGCGTTTCGCGGTTACCCGCTGAAACGCGATAGTCTGGTTATTCCCGGGTTGCTGGCAATCGTGGTGCTGACGCTGCACAGCATGTATGAACAGACCAATATTCTAACCATTATTAGCGTTATTGCGCCGTTGGGAGCATTACTATTTTTACGTGGCAGACCCAGGCGCAAAGTGCTGGTGAACTATGTCGAGCAGCGTCTGGCAGGTGTTGCCAGCCAGTTTTCACTCTTCTTGGCGGCGGGTGTATTTTCGACCGGGGTAGCAGCCATGATTGCCTGTTATCCATCCCTATTTAGTTTCTCAGCAACGCATCTGACACCAACACTATTTTGGGGGATCAGCGCCATCATGATCCTCGCTGGACTCATAGGGGTGCATCCGGTGGTCAGCGTGTCGCTGGTGGCGCCTTTACTGATGCCGTTAGTGAGTAACATGAACCAACTGGCATTTTTGTATCTCTCCGTATGGGGTACCGCCACCGCAGTAAGTCCATTGTCAGGCGTTGGTTTGTCGATGGTGAGTCGCTATAACGCCAGTAGCCGCACTATTTTGCGGCAAAACTGGCGCTATATGTTAGCCATGTGGCTCGCCGCTGGTGGCGTCAACGCACTGTTATTTGGCTGAGTTGCAATTGGGACATTTTCGCGTTAGGAGTTTCGCACTAATGAAAGCATTTCTGATTACCAAAAGTATGGAAAAGCTCGAAACCTGTGGCCAGTTTTACTTGACCACTGCAGTTCTAGATGAACCACCCTGTGCGGAGCCGCATACAGGGTGGTGTGTGTGGGGAGGCTAGATACATCCAGCTACCCGATTAGCTGAGGCATTCCTCATCAATCCAGCTCTGTACTTTAAAAGCTCTTGATTTTAAATCATCGTTATCTGATTTTAGTATTTTACTAAGCGTATAATTACACTTAGTCAGTTTCTTCCGTAAGTGCCTATCTTTATGCTTATCATCTAAGCTTTGGAACTTTGACTGCATTTTTTCCAGGAAACCTATCGAATGCACAAAGTCACCAGACCTCGAGAAATCATCAGCCCGCCTATATAGAACTTGAACCTCAGTATCAACGTACATTTTAATAAGATGATCATCTGCTGCACCAATAACCTCAGAAATCTCCGTTAGAATTTCTTGAGTTTTATCAAATTCATGCTGAAATAAGTATCCCCTAGCCAATGCTAGTGAGACCTCAGTAGAATTCACGTCCAACTTGTGGGCTTTTTCGAATTGCTCAACAGCCTCTTCGACGTTTTCTTCGGAGTGAAGAAGGAATTTACCGAACCAATAATGCAGCTGAGAAGTGTTTGGTGCGAGAAGAATCGCAAGCTCATATTGCTCTCTAGCCTCTGAAAAATTCCCACTTATTTGATAAAAATATGCCATAAATCTAGCCACTTCAAAATAATCAGGAGCCAAGCGCTGAGCCTCTTGTAAAACCTCAAAGGCTTGATGGTGCTCGGAATTCATAATATGATTTTGAGCATCATAGAGTTTTCTAGCAATAACCCTGTCAGACTTATCTCTAAATTTAATATTTTTTGTTGAGTATTTATTGGCCGCTCTTCGACTCATCTGATCTTCAAAAATAGAGTTAAGCTTATTCCTTTTTTCTCTAATTTCCTTCTGAAAAGCTTGTGATGGTTTATGGTGCTTTCCTAGATAAGCACGAGCAAGCTCAGACAATTGGTATGTTGTTTTGACACTAGCCCCTTTTACTACGGATGATTGCGATAACATATTTGTAGCCATAAGCTCTTGAATAGCTTTTTGCGTCTGTAAAGCTTCAAAGTCATTTAAATATGATAGTTCTGGAATATCTTTTAACCCTTGTGCACACTGCATTGAACGGGTTAGTTTTTGCGCATCAGAAGATAGATACTCATAAACGTTGGACATACAAAAATCAAGGAAATCATCAGAATTTTGAAGCACTGCTTCAGGGCTTAAACCAGTATGGACTGAACTTACAAACCATTTGATATAGCTTGGATTTCTGTGCATTCGATTAACAAAACCACGAAGAACATTTTCCTGCAGCTTTGACAGAGTATTAACACCTCGAATTTTTGCAACCGTTCGTAATAGTTGAGAAGCATATGATTCTTCAATACCATGCAGCTTTATAGGGTATTCGTAAGCTCCAAGCCCGATTCTAGATGTGATTATAATTTTGCTACCTTGTGGCAGGGCCCCCACGAATTGACGAATGTTCTCATCCAAAATGGTTTCGAGATTATCAATGAATAGAGCTATTTTGAACGTTGATAAGTATTCTATTACTTCCTCAAGATTGTTACTGTCAAAATTATTCCCAACAACATTCTTTCCAATTTCTTGAATTACACCAATAGAATTATCTATGGCTCCTTTAATTTCCTTTATTTCGTTTAATGTTATTTGTGTCGTTTTCGATGTAACCCAAACAACAGCATCGAAGGGAGAGTCACTATCAATTAATTCATACGCAACTTTTAGTGCCAGAGCCGATTTTCCAACCCCACCTTCACCTAGAATAGATATAACTGGAAATCCACCTAAACATAGCTGTTTAACGTGTTCTACTTCCTTATCACGACCAATTAGTCCAGTTTCATCGAAATCAGGTATTGGTAGATTGTGATTAATTGATTGGATGTCGTCGTAATTAACGATATCTAGAGAAAGCACAAAGCTTGGGTCATTATCAAGCTTATTAATAGTTTCTCTAACTCTACCCCATGAGACTGATGTTTCGGAATCTAACAGTCTTTTACAGAATTCACTTACTATAGGTAAGTCGTCAAAATTTAGAGGGCGAATGTGCATAACTCTATTTCTAATAGAAACTATATCTTCAAAACTCTTGGTTAATGTTTTAATTAGTCTTGAAATATGCTCAGGGAAGTGGGTCCTATTGGTGTTAATAGTTTGAAAAGTATCCCCAAGATCAAAATAGTCAATAATTTCATTTAGATCTAAATCACCAAATAGACTACCTATATCCTTTTCAATTCGACTTTTAGCCCTAGAAATCAAAGCAGAATCTATGAGATCTTCATCGTCTATATGCTCTTTCACCAATAAGCGTAGATCTTCTTCTAACGCTGCAATAAGTGCATAAATTGTCATTCTTGTAAGATTAAATGCCATTCTACTCTCTCTATTCCTTGCCACAGCTAACGATCATAACGCAACTGCGCAATTTTCCGTGTCCGTTGTATTGGCTTGTTTTGTGAGTGACAGATTACATAGAAGGTGCGCATGATGATGGGCTACTTGACTTCCTTGTATCTGAACTCTCCGTATTCCGCCAATTTGTTCATCACTTGCAGTTGGCTTACGGTGGCTGCGTGCAAGCTCGCTTCACTAGCGACGCTAACATTTCAGGTGTGCCTGAAAGCAACATACTCATTTTGCATAAACTTTGCTCCATTACCAAAGTATGGTCAATCATTGTGTTTCAGAGTTAACCCAAAATCACACTGCTGAATCGTAATGGGGCAAAACTCAGTCAAAGGGTAACTCTGTTTTTGCTGTGATGATTATTCCCGGTGATTGGTAAAAACTGCCGCCTACAACGCGATAATAGGATGCATTCATGAGTGCTTCCGCTTGCTCTGGCTTTATATGCTCACTATTTTCAGTGGGGATAATGGTTCTAAACCAACGACCAGACCCCGTAAAGGAAGGATATTCAACTCGGTAAAACAGCCAGTTTTTGGCGCAGATGGGGCATTGATAAAACCAGACATCGCCGTAACGACTATTTGTCATATCGACACCTAAAAAGACGCCTTTACGTTCACAATCCCACAGAGTTGGCTGCATACATTCACATGCTGCAATCGACATGAATTTATCCGTTGATAAGGTTCCAGTGCTGTGTAGGTACTTTGTCTCAATACCCAAATTGGGTCAATTGTTGCGTTCAAGTGTTGGCGAGCTTATCTGTTTTATAAAAGGTTTGTTGGTGCGTCTAGCCAAATGTGCAGCTTCCGGTTGCGACATTTTATAGCGCGGTGGGGTATTCTGACGCCATGGGCGAACACCTCCTTTGCCCACTTGAGTACACTCATTCACGGCTTGATATGGAAATGAATGCTCACAACAGCGAGATAGCGCACGAGCTGCACCGCTGAGTGACATTATTTGTGAAGACCGTTAACACTATGCATTAAGCAATGTAAATCGTGGAAAACTAGGGTGAGACATCCATGTCCTACCGCATTGAGTTACCCGTCAACGGCTGGCTACCTAGTCCTGATAAGGTGACGGGCCACCATCTTTGATGAATTGCTCGATACGCGCATCCAGCACTTTCATTGGCACAGAACCAAGTTGCAGTACCGTGTCGTGGAAATTGCGGATATCAAACTTGCTACCGAGGGCCTTTTCTGCTTTGGCGCGATTTTTCTCAATATCCATTTCGCCCAGATAGTAGGACAGTGCCTGACCCGGCCAAGCGATATAGCGGTCTACTTCTGTGGTCACTTCATGCACCGACAGCGCGGTGTTATCCAGCATAAAGTCCTGCGCTTGTTTGCGGCTCCAGCCTTTGGCGTGGATGCCGGTGTCTACTACCAACCTTGCCGCGCGCCACATCTGGTAGCTCAACATGCCGAAGATTTCGTAAGGGGTGTGGTAGATGCCCATATCTTCACCAAGTTTTTCGCAGTAAAGCGCCCAGCCTTCGCCGTAGGCGGAGATGTAATAGTTACGGCGAAATTCTGGCAGCTCTTTGTTCTCGGCGGCCAACGGCATCTGGAAGGCGTGCCCAGGTGCAGATTCGTGCAGTGTCAGCGCGGGTAATGAGTACAAAGGCCGCGATGGCAGATTGTAGGTATTGACCAAATAGATGCCTGGGCCGCCACGGCCACCAGTGTAGAAGGGAGCTAGGTCATCAGGCACTGGCACAATGGCAAAGCGGCGACGCGGCAGGCGGCCAAACCAGTCGCCAGCCACCGCATCAAACTCTTTGGCGATCCAAGCGGCGCGGTCCAGTAGTGCTTGCGGGGTTTTCACGTAGAACTGCGGATCGGTGCGCAGGAAATCCAGAAAAGCTTTTAAGTCACCTTTAAAGCCCACTTGCTGCATGATCTGATGCATCCGCTCACGAATTTTAGCAACTTCATCGAGCCCAATTTGGTGGATTTGCTCGGCGCTCAGATCCAGCGTGGTGTACTTCTCAATCTGTGACTTATAAAAAGCTTTGCCGTTAGGTAAGTCATAGGCGGCAAGCGATTTGACGGCACCGGGAATATATTCTTGCCGCAGGAAGGTCAGCACCTGCTGATGCGCCGGGATAACATAGTCACTCATGGCCTTGAGGCCAGCGGCCTTTAGTTCAGCCTGGACGGATGCCGGAATGGTGTCCGGCATTTTCGTAAAGGGTTTGAAGAACACATTGTCCGCAGGGGCGGCATTGGCCACTGATGCCGCCGTAGCATCACGCCCTTGCAGGGTGATCTGCGGCAGGGTAAAACCACGTTTTAAGCCGGCACGCATGTTGTCGATATTTTGCTGAAAGTAGCGCGGCATCTCTGCCAGCCACTGCAAATAGTGACGATAGTCCTGCTCGGTGTGAAAGGTCTGATCTGGCATATAGGTGAGATCGCCCCAGAACGAGGTGTCACCAGATAGCGGCCGTTCATACACTTTATTAATGATGTCAGACATCAAGGAGCCAATCTGTTCCTTATACACTGCCAGATTGATTTTGTTGGCGGCAGATAACTGCTTGCTATCCAGTTTATCAAGCTGTTGCTCAACATCTTGCCAGTATTTGAGTTGTGCTTGTTGTGTTTTAAGGCTGACATCTGGCAAAGAAGAAGGTACGGCATCCAGATCGCTGTCTTCATCAACACTGTTTTGGCTTTGCCGCCATTGCCATTCGCTGGAATAGATTTTTTCAAATTGTTGATTGCTATCGGCGGCCACGGCGCTGTATGCCGGCTGCAACAATGCACAGGCTGCCAGCAGCACTGCACGGGAGCCCACTGCAAATTTTGCCACGTTCCTTCTCCTTGGGTTGATTAAAAAATACATATATCGTATACATTATAAAAAAGAAAATTAAAAGCCTTTGTTCATTGTGGGCGAATTTGCTATCCAGGAGAACAATATGTGCCACCTGTGTTTATCAGCCAGTAGACGCCGGGTTTTACAAGGTATGTCAGCGTTGGCTGCGTTATCTGCCATTCCGCTAACTGGTTGCGCCAGCTCGCAAAAAACGACATTGCCTGAGCGCCCACTGCCCCTTACCGCACAGCCTTTGCCTTTACAGGCAGTGCGATTGCTGCCTTCTGATTTCAACCGTGCGCTAGAGGCTAATACCCGCTATCTCATGTTATTGGAGCCTGATCGTCTGCTACATAACTTCCGTTTGTTTGCCGGCCTCAAACCCAAAGGTGAAATATACGGCGGCTGGGAAAGTGACACCATAGCCGGTCATACATTAGGGCACTACATGTCAGCACTGGCATTATTGCACGCGCAGACTGGCAATCCTGAAGCTAAGCAGCGACTGCAATATATTGTGGCTGAGTTGACCGAAGTGCAGAATGCCGAAGGTGATGGCTACGTTGCAGGTTTTTCCCGTAAACGTAAAGACAGAACCATCGTTGATGGTAAAGAGATTTTTGCCGAAATCAAAGCCGGAGATATTCGGTCAGCGGGATTTGATTTGAACGGTTGCTGGGTGCCTTTTTACAACTGGCACAAGCTGTATGCCGGTTTGTTTGATGCGCAACAATATTGCGGCATTGACCAAGCATTGACCATAGCCGTGAAGCTGGGTGGTTATATTGAGGACGTATTTGCGGCCCTAGATGAGCAGCAAGTGCAGCGAGTATTAGATTGCGAACATGGGGGCATTAACGAGAGTTTTGCCGAGTTATATGCGCGTACTCAGGATCCGCGCTGGCTGAAACTGGCTCAGCGTCTGTACCACAAAAAAGTGCTGACACCGCTGAGCCAGCGCCAGGACGATTTACCGAATATCCACGCCAATACCCAGATCCCCAAACTGATTGGCCTAGCACGACTGCACGAACTGACGGGAAATGCTAGCGACCAGACCGCTGCAAGTTTTTTCTGGGAAACGGTAACTCAACATCATTCTTATGTGATTGGGGGCAATGCCGACCGTGAATATTTCTTCGATGCCGATGCCATCGCCAACCATATTACCGAGCAAACCTGCGAAGCCTGTAATACCTACAACATGCTGAAATTGACCCGTCATTTATACAGTTGGGGCGTCAATGCGGCGTATTTTGACTATTATGAGCGGGCGCATTTGAATCATATTCTGGCGCAGCTTGACCCCGAATCTGGCATGGTCACTTATATGACACCCTTGATGTCGGGTGCCGCCCGTGAGTATTCGACTCCGTTTGACAGTTTCTGGTGTTGTAACGGTTCCGGCATGGAGAGTCATGCCAAACACGGCGATTCTATCTGGTGGCACAGCGAAGACACCTTGTTTGTTAACCTTTATATTCCCTCAACGGCCAACTGGCAGCAACAGCAAGCGGCTTTGACGCTGGATACGCAGTATCCCTATGACGGCGCCATTAGCATCAACATCGACCGGGCCGAAAGTGCGTTTACCCTGGCACTGCGTATTCCTGGTTGGGCCGGGGATGATTGGCAACTCCTGCTCAATGGTAAATCGGTTAGCGCCGAGCAAGACAAGGGCTATGCCTACCTATCACGCCGTTGGCAAGCGGGCGATAAATTACAACTGCTGCTGCCAATGACGTTGCGACTGGAAGCTACGCCCGGTAATGAACAAGTGGTGGCAGTATTGCGTGGCCCGATGGTGCTGGCGGCGGACCTGGGCGCCAGTGAGGTGCTATTTGACGGCAGTGCTCCGGCATTAGCAGGCAATGATCTGTTGGCGGGATTTGTGCCGCTGCCTGGTGCTCCGGCAACCTATAAGACCCAAGGTATTGGCAAACCAACTGATATGAGCTTTTCAGCTTTTTACGCCAATCATCATCGTCGCAGCGCCGTGTACTTCAAGCGCTTTACCGATGCACAGTGGACGGCGGAAGAAGTGGCGTATGCGGCGGAACAGACGCGTCTCAAAGACTTGGCTGAGCGTTCCGTGGATGTTATGCACCTTGGTGAAATGCAGGCGGAGCGTGATCATCAGTTGGACGCAGAGATCAGTTATCCAGTGGTCTATCGCGGTCGTAATGGCCGTGATGCCCGCACTGGCGGTTTTTTCTCATTTCAAATGAAAACCGCCAAAGGCCCACTGAAACTGCAGGCCCGTTATTGGGGTGAAGAGCGTAAACGCTTGTTTTACATCTTGGTGGACGGCGAACGCATTGCCAATCAGCAGTTGAACTTTGATAAACCCGGTGAGTTTTTTGAGGTGGAATACGCTATTCCGCAAAGACTAACGCAGGGAAAATCGCAGATCACCGTACGTTTCGAACCAGCGCCGGGGAATACCGCTGGTCCAGTATTTGGTGTACTGTTGTTGAAACCTAAATCCAGTGAAATATAAGTTGGCGGTTGCCCGGCAATTCCGGCGACCGCCTTTGCTATTAAGGCCTGTGTTCAGGCAAGGAGAATTCATGTCAGACAATGGCATTGGCGGCAAGACCCGCGAACAGGCATTGGCAGCGCTCAACAATATGACCACCGAGGCAGTGGCGATCAGCCGTGATGAGTATCAAACGCGGATGCATAAAGCGCAGCTATATATGCAGCAGCATGGGATTGAAGCCTTATATCTTAATGCTGGTACTAACCTGCGCTATTTTACTGCGCTGGAGTGGGGCACCAGTGAACGGCTGATGGGGGCAATTTTGCCCGCCAATGGTGACTTAATTTATCTGGCACCCGCCTTTGAAATCGATACCATCCGTGAGCGTCAGGTTTTTGCGGGGGACATTTATGGCTGGGAAGAGCATGAAAGTCCTTATGAATTGCTGGTGCGAGTGTTGGCAAAACAGGGGATTGTTTCTGGTAAGCTGGCCTTGGATGAGTCCACCGCGTTCTTTATGGCAGATGGCATTGCTAAAGTTGCCGGTGGTCTGAGTTTGGTCAACGGTGGCGTGGTGACTGCGCACTGCCGTATGCACAAATCTGCGGCAGAGATCGCCTTGATCAAACAGGCAATGGCAATGACGCTGGAAGTACACAAAGCCGCCGCCAGTATTTTGCATGAAGGCATTAGCACCACTGAGGTGGAGCAGTTTATTGAGGCCGCGCATCGCAAAGTAGGCGCTTCCGGTTCCTATTTCTGCATTGTGCTGTTTGGCAAAGCGACGTCATTCCCCCATGGCGTCAAAGACCCGCAGATCCTCAAAACTGGCGATATGGTGTTGATCGATACCGGCTGTCGGTTACAGGGTTACCATTCCGATATTACCCGCAGTTATGTGTTTGGCGAAGCAACTGCGCGGCAACGGCAGATTTGGCAGGCAGAGCAGAATGCACAATTGGCCGCATTTGCTGCCGCCAAGCTGGGATTGCCATGTGGTGCCGTCGATGACGCGGCACGGGCGTCGCTGCAACAGGATGGTTTAGGGCCAGATTATTGTCTGCCAGGGCTGCCCCATCGTACTGGTCACGGACTGGGGCTGGATATTCATGAACAACCTTATCTGGTGCGCGGCAATCCAATCCCGCTGGAACCTGGTATGGTGTTTTCTAACGAACCTATGATAGTGGTGCCTGGGGAATTTGGTGTACGTCTGGAAGATCACTTTTATATGAGCGAGCAAGGCCCCGAGTGGTTTACGCAGCCGAGTGTTAGCATCGACGATCCGTTCGGTATCCGTTAAGTCAACGCATGACAGGCTGGCTGGACGCTGGCCTGTTATTTTCCTTTGTTAGCTATTGGCGCAACGATGGCCGTTGCCAGTTCATTGGCAAAATCCGGCAGTTTTGCCGCCATCCCGCAATTTTTATGGCATTGCGCGCACTGACTGCGCTTGCCACAACTCCACAGACATAACTGCCACAACGCCTGTTTGGATTGCCGATCCAGACACTGTAATTCAGCCGCACACAGATGCCCGGCTAACATCAGTTCTGCCAACTTGGCCTCACTGATGGCAACGTTGATGGTTCTAGACATGTTGGCTTCCTTATTATGCAAATGATAACTATTATCAATTATGCAATAACTTTTGACTTTTTGCGCTGCCAATTTCTTTGGTTTTGTGATGCGAAACATTTTCTTCGAGATGGCACCAGTGTGGTAATTGGGCGAACGCACTGTAATCAGCTGCTTGATGGTGCAGTTTATTGCAGCTGCCACTATGGATACGGTAA
Organism: Shewanella fodinae; assembly: GCF_014651955.1. Taxonomy (GTDB): domain Bacteria; phylum Pseudomonadota; class Gammaproteobacteria; order Enterobacterales; family Shewanellaceae; genus Shewanella; species Shewanella fodinae. Next base: position 53,587 of record NZ_BMXW01000020.1, read on the forward strand.
ACGGCTGCACATGTTGCCTTAATAACGCTGAAACCCTTTGACAGCAGCTGTTAGCGGCGGGTTACGCTTTGGATGTGCACTACAATAATCTCTATTCAAAGTGCTATAGAGTGCTTTTGAGTGCTCTAAAGTGCTGGTATCGCATAATTATTGACCGATTTGTTGGGGCGTACCCCGTTGATACGCAGACTAGCGCTAGGCAAAATCACCCAGATGATATTTTAGTCCCGTATTATTGGGCTGTTGATGTATGACATTGCTGCGGAAGATAACCGTCATCTGGCGTAAGCGCCCAAGATACAAACCTAAGAATATGACTTACCCGCAAGCCCCGAGTTGCTGTCAAGCTGTGGGCAACTGGTGTCCCGTTTACTGAAACGGCGCACGCCATCGCTGCAAGCTAAAGCTGTTAGCGTTAGTATTATCCCCGAGACAGAAGAAAAATAGCCGGGCGCTATCCAACGATTTGCGACTCGCCAAGAGACATCAAGATGACAGATAAGCGACACACCGCAGGCATTTTGCTGCTAGCGGCCGGTAAAGGGCAACGATTCCAAGCGGCCGGGGGCCAAGGCAATAAATTGCTGGCACCCTATGCCGACGCTAATGGACAATACAGGCCTTTATTGGCGTTGACTCTGGCAGCAGCAACTGCCACTGGGTTACCGCTGCATCTGGTCACCCGGCCACAGGAGTCGGCAATTATCGACCTTGCGCAAACCTACGGGGCCACTGTAACGCTGCTGGACAGTGATGGTAGTGGTGATTCTATCGCGGCAGGCGTGCGGGCCACTGCCAACTGGCGTGGTTGGCTAATTGTGCCGGGTGATATGGCGTGGCTAACCACTGCTGACTACTTGAAAGTTGCCAATGCGCTGGTGGATGACGCGGCTCAGGCGCGTCTGATGTGGCAGGAGATCCCCGGTCATCCGGTGGGATTTGGCCGTGCCTATTTTGATGGATTATCGGCACTAAATGGAGATCAGGGCGCACGGCAATTACTGTCGCCGCAACAGTTGCAACGCTTGCCGGGGCATGCAGGAGTGATTAAGGACGCGGATTTACCACATCCTTAAACGCTGCAGAAATTAAATGGCGCAACTAGCGGCATCTTCGCTGATGCTCTCCAGTGTATCCAGCGTCCCTTGTACGACGGGCGCTGATGTTTGCTGACCAAGATTTTTTACCCGCACAATATCGGCCATAATCGCCAGGGCAATTTCGGCGGGTGTTTTACTGCCGAGTGCCAGCCCAATGGGCGCATGGATGCGTGCCAGTTCTGTTTCACTCAGTTCGCCGATGCGCACTAGCCGCTCTCGGCGTTTACCGGAATTGCGGGCCGAACCCATAGCACCAATATAAAATGCTGGCGTATTCACCGCTTCCATCATAGTCAGATCATCCAAGCGTGGGTCGTGGGTCAGTGCCACAATGGCGGTGTTAACGTGACAGCCGTTTTGTTCCAGATATTTCGCCGGAAATGTCGGTACTAGTCGCGTGCCTTTTGGCAACTCGGTTGCCAGCGTTTGCAACTGTTCAGCGCGAGGCTCACACAATAACACTTCAAAACCCAGTGCATACCCAAATTCAGCGCAGTAATGAGCTACAGGTGAATAACCTGCCAGCAGCAGACACGGGGCCGCCGCTATACGAATGTCAATATCTGGATACTGGCAACTGATAGCGGTATTACCGGCATAATTACTCGGTTCAATACTGTGACAGGCGTGGGGCAACGTGAGTTTTTTGGCACTGGACTGATAGCCTTGGACCGCTTGCAGTTGTTGCTGCAGATAGTCGACGGTTGTGGTTCCGGCAGGTAAGTATTCGACCAGTACCTCCAAAATACCTCCGCAGGGCAGCCGTACTTCCGGGGCCAGTTCACCGTCACCATAACGTACCACCTGACTGGCTTCGCGCCAGCGGCCAGCGGCGATCTGTTTCAGAAAATGCTCTTCAACACAACCGCCAGACAACGAGCCACAATGCCGACCATCATGGCGGGCGACCAGCAACGAACCGGGTGACCGTGGCGATGAACCCCAAGTGTGCAACACAGTGCATAACCAGATGGCTTCATCTCTGGCCCAATCTACGGCCTGTTGTAGGACTTTAGCGTCGAGTGGTTGGGAAGTTTGCGACATACATCGGTTCCTGTCAGCGGATAAGCGACAATAACCGCTTACCATAACGATTGATGAAATAAATAAAGCCCGATACCAGCATCGGGCTTTGCTGTCTAAGACTTATGCCTTCAGCGCGTTTTTGACATCATCCGGTGTCATCGGGATTTTTCTGAGTCGCACCCCTACCGCGTTATAGATAGCATTGGCGATCGCTGGGGCAACTGGCGTTACCGCTGGTTCCCCTAAGCCAGAAGGTGCCATCTTGCTGGGCATAAACTCAATTTTAACCTCAGGCGTTTGGCCAATACGCAGCGGGGTGTAGGTGTCGAAGTTGCCGTCTTTGAACTTACCGTTTACCAACTCGGTTCCTTCATATAACGCCATTGACAAACCCCACAGTGCCGCGCCCTGACATTGAGCTTCCGCACCATTAGGATCAACAATAATCCCCGCATCCACCGCGACATAGAGCTTCTGCACATCCACCAGCCCGGTGGCTTTATCTACATGCACTTGTGCAGCAACGGCGACCCAAGTCGGCATATCGCGTTCCTGACCAAAGGTGGATGCAATCCCCAGCCCCGTGCCTTCTGGTTGTGGTGAGCCCCAACCGATCATGGCCGCGGCTTTTTTCAATACTGCGGCCTGACGGCTGGCGCCCCCAGCGGCAATTGGACCTGCCCCGGCGTTACGGCCTTCGGCGGTCAACAATTGCAGACGGAACTCCAGCGGATCTTTGCCTGCATGATGTGCCGCTTCATCCATAAAGCTTTCTACTGCCCAACCGGTCCAGCCCGGGCTAACGGAACGTAACCAACCGGGACGGAAGGAATCATTCGCCAGGTCGTTAGATACGGCACGAACCTTTTGGGCTCCTACGCTGTACCAGTGATCGGCTCCCGCAATAGAGAAGGGGTCATACGGCTGCCCATTGATGCCTTTAGGCATAAATACCGGGATCATCACCTCTGTTGGCCAGCCAGCAGTGGCGTGGTGCTCCATGGCAACTACACCTTTGTTTTCATCAAAGGCCATTTTCAGTTGCTGTACCGAGGCCGAGCGTGGGCTGTCAAACGCCAGATCCTGCGGGCGCATCATCAGCATCTTGACTGGCTTACCGCCCAGCGCTTTGGATGCTAACGCTGCTGGCACTGTGTAATCGCCGTTCAGACGGCGGCCAAAACCGCCACCTAGCAGATAAGCCCGAATGGTAATTTCATCTTCACTGACCCCAAGGGCTTTAGCCAACACCGGCGTTGTCAGTGATTGCCACTGACAACCGGAATGGATTTCCCAAATGCCATCTTGATTACGAAATACCAGTGCGTTCAGCGGTTCCATCTGCGCATGCAGCACAGTGGCCGTCAGATATTCGTGTTCGATAGTGTCGCCGGCCTTGGCAAACACAGCATCGGTATTGGTATCACCGGTATCGAGAATGGCACCCTTGCTGCTGTCTTTTAGCAGCTCACGGCCATGATTGATAATATCGGCTTCTGATACCTTAGCTGCGGCACCGGCCTGCCAACTGACTTTCACTTTTGCCGCGGCTTTCTGTGCTGCCGTGAAGCTGTCAGCAATCACCATCACCCAACCAGGAACCGTACCGCTAGGATCGTCCAGCACCAACGTTTGCTGGTAACCTTTCACGCTTTTGGCGGCGCTGTCATCCATCTGGGTGACTTTGGCGCCATAACGGGTGGGTGGCAGCAGCGGGGCGGCGTAGACCATCCCATCGACTTTGGCATCAATACCAAAAATGGCTTTACCGTTAGTTTTGTTGGCAATGTCTAGCGACGTCACCGCTTTCCCCACCAACTGCAGATCATCATTAGGTTTCAGCGGCAGTGCTTTTAGTTCATTTTCAGTAAACTGGCGGGTCAGCCCCATAGCGACTAATTCGCCATAGCTGATTTCACGATTACCGGAGATCACCTTACCGGCGTGCGCCTCACAAGCGTTTGCTGACACGCCCCATTTTTTGGCAGCGGCTTCAATCAGTGCTGTACGCCCGGCGGCTCCAGCCTGACGATATACTGGCCAGCTCTGCGAGACCGACCAACTACCACCGGTGACCATCAGCCCCCATTTTTTGGCGCTGTCGACGTGGACAATTTCTACATTTTCCCACGGGACTTCCAGTTCATCAGCCAGAATTCGGGCGATGGAGGTTCCCACATGCTGGCCCATTTCGGCACGGATGATATTCACTTTCACTTTGCCGGCTTGATCGATGGAGTACCACAGTGATGGCTCGTACAACGCACCTTCATCTGGCAATACCTTGCCATCGGCAGTGGCTGGATCCATTGCCGCCAACACGCTACGAGGAAAGCCGAAGCTGACGCCCACAGCGGTCATGGCGACGAGGAAGCCGCGGCGGGTCATCCCTGCCGCTTCGCGTTTATTAGACAGCCTGATCATCTTTAGCCCCCTGTTTCAGCGCATCTGCGGCTTCGTGAATGGCTTCACGGATACGCACGTAGGTCATACAGCGACACAGATTACCGCCCATCACTGCATCGATTTCAGCATCTGAAGGTTCTGGAATATCTTTCAGCAGTGCGGCAGCTTGCATGATCTGACCTGACTGGCAATAACCACACTGGGGTACCTGATGCTTCTGCCAAGCTTTTTGCAGCGGATGGTCGCCATTTGCCGAAAGACCTTCAATGGTGGTGATGTTGGCACCTTCTACCGCCGATACCGGCGTGATACAAGAACGGGTAGCCCTGCCGCCGACATGGACGGTACAGGCACCACAAGTCCCAATACCACAACCGAATTTAGTACCAGTCATGTCCAGTTCGTCACGGATAACCCACAGCAGAGGGGTATCTGCATCAACGTCAGCCACCACTGGCTTACCATTTAAAATAAATTTAGCCATTTGCTCACTTCTCCCGTGAATTAATGCTCAAACCGGGGTTGATGACGGATCTCACCCACTTTTTGTTGTAGATTCGGCCAAGGTTGCTCACCTGCACTATGGCGCAGATATTCCGCAATAGCGGCGATTTCATCATCGCTTAGCGCATCGCGGAATGCCGGCATTACGACACCGGGGATCCCTTGGTCGCTTCTGACACCGTCAAGCATCACATTCACTAGATTGGTTGGATCGTTAAGATGGGTTGCACTGCCCAACGCCAGTAACGGCCGGCCTTTTCTCAGTTTGCTGCCGCTGAAATGACAAGATGCGCAAGCTGTTGCGTACAGGCGCGCACCTTGATTGATGCGGGCGTCCGGCATTGGATGCTGGGCCGCTATTGCGGCTTGTAATTTGGGACTGGTGGCAGGATCTTCATTGTTGTTACCCGCCAGATCGCCAAAGTAGACACTCAGCGCCTTGATATCGTCATCTGACAATGCCGCCAGACCATGATGTACCACGGGTGCCATCGGCCCAGCTGCACTGCCGTGGAAGAGTGAATTTCCGGTACGCAGATATTCGTAAAAATCCTGCTGGCGCCAAGGTAATGGTGACTTACTCGATGCGGTCAGTGATGGGGCAATCCAACCATCAATAGCGGCACCTTCATACATGTGACTGTATTTTTCGCCACCTAATGCATTACGCGGAGTATGGCAGGCACCGCAGTGGGCAATCCCTTCTGCCAAATAAGCGCCACGATTCCATTCATCAGATTTATCTGACTGTTTCTCGAATGCTGAGGTATCTGCAAACAACATTTTCCAGCCAGCTTGCAAGAAGCGAATATTCAAGGGGAATGGAATACCGTTGGCTTGTTTCTGCTGCTTAACTGCAGGAACAGATGACATGATATAGGCATAGATTGCCTTGATATCGTCATCAGTCATCTTGTTGAAATGCTCAAACGGGAAGGCGGGTAACAGATGATGGCCATCACGGCTAACCCCGGTGCGCATGGCACGGATAAAGGCGGCTTCAGACCAATTACCAATACCAGTTTCCGGATCGGGGGTAATGTTGCTGGAGTAGATGGTACCGAAATCGGTATTCATCTGATAGTTACCGGCGTATTCCTGCCCTCCCGGCGCCGTGTGGCAGGTACTACAATAACCCGCCGCCGCCAGCACTTTACCGTGAGCCACGGTTGCTGCCGGGAATTGATCCTTGGCGGGTGGCGTTACAGGTGCAATTTCCGGGTGCCAGGCGTAGATACCGAACAACACCAGTCCGGCAACCACCACACCACAAATGCTATAAATGATGCGCTTACGCATATCACATTGCCTCACAATTAGTGGATGATGAAAGGGTGGGGTGAAACACCTCAAAATCCCTTTTAAATTAATACATTATATTTATTAACTTACTTATCCTTATCGCTACATTAAGACGTGCTTAATGTAGTGTTTTCTGCTATTCCTGTGATCTGGATAACAAATCGGTTCTAGTGTAATACAAAACCCTTTTTGCGGGTAAGTCTTTATGTTAACGCGGCCGCAACTGGCGGAGATTTATCCGGCAATCGTGGTATTCGGCTTTATAGTTGACTGGATTACTTGGTTAAGGTCGACTAATATACGGCGCCTGAATAACGATGGCGCTGATGACTGTTAGCAGCTTGCTAGCGGAGATCTGCCGTCGCTAGGCAAAACGGCGGAAATCACAACTTAGTCTCTTTTGGTTTTACTTCTTTTTAAGGCCCGATGTATGGGAGCTCAGATGAACTCAGGCAGTACACACATTGCATCCAGAAAACAGTTGGTGCTGATCCTTTTAGCGCTGGCAATGGGGACCTTCACTCTGGGGTTGACAGAGTTTTCGGTGATGCCAATGTTGCCGCTGGTGGCTGATAGTTTTGCGGTATCCGCTGCACAATCTGGACACATCATCAGTGCTTACGCCGCTGGCGTGGTGGTAGGGGCACCGTTGTTAATGGTGCTGACGCCTAAACTGGATCGGCGCATAGCATTAATCCTGTTTGCCATGATGATTTTTGTCTTCAATGGCCTCAGTGCGGCCGCTGCTTCATTTGAGCAAATTGTGCTGTTTCGCTTCTTAAGCGGGATCCCTCACGGTGCCTATTTTGGTACTGCGCTACTGTTTGGTGCCAAGCTGGCCCCCGAAGGTCGTAGCACCTTGTATATGTCACGGGTATTTGCGGGCTTGACGGTCGCTACGATTGTAGGGGTTCCAATGGCAACTTTGTTGGCACAACATTGCAGTTGGCGCTGGTCGTTGCTGCTGGTGTCGTTATTGGCGCTGCTAACTTGCGTGTTATTGTGGCGCGTTTTGCCTTCGCTCGACACTGATAGCCAAGGGCTGCGTAATGATTTAGCCGTACTGAAAAATCCGTTGATCTGGCCTATCGTCGGTATTGCGGTGATTGGATTTGGTGGGGTGTTTTGTCTCTATACCTATCTTGCCGATACCATGCTGGATGTTACTCAGGTGCCTGCTTTTAACATCTCCATTGCCATGATTATTTTTGGTATCGGTTCTACTGTGGGTAACTGGCTGTTTGGTCAGGTGAGGGATCGAGTCGTTGCTCGCGTCACCGGTATTGCGTTGATCTATTGTCTGGTGCTGGCGCTGATATATGTGCGAGCAGCCAGCAATTTATGTTTCCTATACGGTGTGGTATTTCTGCTCGGTGCCAGCCTTGGTTTAACCACGGTGATCCAGGCCATGCTAATGCGGGTGGCAAAGGGCGGGCATGCGGTTATCGGTGCTTTACTCCAATGTGCCTTTAACAGCGCCAATGCCATCGGTCCGTTAGCTGGCAGTCTGGTGCTCGCCAATGGCTACGCCGCCAATACCACTGGCTATGTCGCTGCGGCATTGTTTGGCGGCGGTTTTGTGATGTGGTTTGTCAGTCGTATGCAGTTGCGGTATCGAGCGCAGTTACCTGCAGATCCTGGCGCCTGCTGATAGCGGTTAGGCCACAGATCTGGGCGAGTATGTATATACCTGAGCGCCGTTGTGTTGTTTGCCAAGGGGGCTGCTCCTGGTAGAGAAGGTCCACTGCACTTGATATTGCATTTTTAGGTACACCGTTTCAGGCGCGAGTATGGCGCTTCAGTCGTTACTTGAGTCGACCAATATTTATCCCGTATAAACACTTACTTTCATACCGACGTATCTGTAGCCTACGCCATAACTCGATTCAATCATCTCGTCTGTGTTCAGCAATTTGAGTTTATTGCGTAATTTCTTGATATGACTATCAATAGTGCGTTCAGATACAATCCGTTGATCGCCGTACATCGTGGTCATAAGTTGTCCGCGTGAATAGATCCGCCCAGGATGCGTCGTGAGCAGATGAAACAGCGAAAATTCAATCCTAGTCAAGGTCACCGTGTGGTGTTGCAGACAGACCTCGTATCTTGTGGCGTCCAGGGTTAAACAGACCGGGGTGACATCGGCCTTGGTCGATAACCATTTTCTGTTACTGCGGCGCAATAGTGCCTGGGCCTTAGCAACGACTTCGCGTGGGCTAAAGGGTTTGCCAAGATAGTCATCGGCTTCCAACTGTTGTCCGAGCAGACGCTCTGTTTCAGCACTCAGGGCGCTTAGAATAATGACTGGCACTGTAGACATGCGGCGGATTTCACGACAGATCTCAATCCCTGATATATGGGGCAAGGCAATGTCTAACACTACCAGATCAAACGCATCACGAGTGAATACCGCCATGGCATCTTTGCCATCAGCGACATGAGTAAAGCGCATGCCGCTATGCAGAAAATAGTCGCGTAACAAGGCAGCGATTTGGTATTCGTCTTCTATTAAAAGAATATGGTAATTAGCCGCCATATAGACTCGTCAGCGGAAATTTAATCGCAACGGTTAGTCCACCAAAGCCGTTGTGCTGGAAGCTGATTTCCCCATTTGCTTGACTAACCAATGCCGTCACGTTTGCCAGGCCAGTGCCGCTTCCCTGAGTCATCTCATGGTCAGTGAGTTCTGCTCGATATCCCTGTTTGCCCAACAAATACAGTTCTTCGGTGGTGGGGGCTGGCGCAGAATCTTGCCAAAGTAGTAACACCTTTTGCTGTTGTCGGGTGAGTGACACATGCAGACATCCAGGATGGTAAGTATATTTTACGGTATTGCTGCTGAGGTTATCGAGGATGCGCTTGAAGGCCCAAGGCTGAATATTGATGCTGATATCAGGGCATACACTATGAGTGATGCTAAGTGTAGTTTGCTCGCTAAGCACACGCAGATGTGCCATAAGCAAGCAGGAGATCTCGGTAGCTGTGCTCTCGTTGGGCGCAACGTGCTCACACGGCATCATTGCCGTCAGCATACTTTTGAGTTGTTCAATTTCCGATAGCAAGGTGCGAGTGGTTTCTGGTGTCCAGGCGCGAACCCCATCTTCAATAGCTTCCAGTTCACCGTTGACCAAGGTCAGTGGTAGTTTTAAATCATGTATCAGCTTACGCATCTCTAGATACATATCTTTTGTAGCGGCAACGCCGCTCGTGGCCGCGAATTGCGACTGTGAATCCTCGGTTAGGTCAGCGAGTGAGTTCCCCGTTTGCCGCAAAAGCTGTTCTGTTATAGGTGGTCGCATTTAACTCATCACATAAGGGTTTCATGGCAATAGCGACAGCCGTGGTAGATTGCCATTGAGCGTCTCCGTTCATACCGACAATAGCGTGGTTTCTACTGGGCAATAATCGATAAATTTGTATATTTTTTATATGTATATGTTTTTTGATAGCAAATCACGTACCAGCTCAGGGCGTGATGTTGGCGCTAATATAACGGGGCTTTGCGCATGTGAACCTGTCTGCAGTGTGCAAGGATTTGCCGCATAACGGCAAAATGTTGCCACTTGGGCCTTGCTGTACGGTATAGCGAGTGTCTGAGACGGTAAGCATGCCGCTGACAGGTAAAGCTTATGTGAAAGTTCGAACCGAGAGGTTGTGTGAGTATATTTGAGGGGTGCAACAGCCGGAGACAACATTACGCAGGCCCTAGGCTGATATCGGGTATGTTCAAGGTCGTTAAAGCTTAAACTTCTGCACCATGGCACTTAACCGCTGTGCAAGTTGCGCTAAGTGTTGGCTTGAACTCCTGGTTTCTTTTGCACTTGCGGCTTTGGCTAATTCTGCAACGGCGGTCAGTCAGCGGCTTTACGTAAAACTGCTGAGGCGTTGCGGAAAACTGTCTCATTTCATCCCATTCCCGTCCTTAAAAATCCAAACAACAATATACTGTACAAGCTGAGTGCTCTGGCTTTTTACGCCGGTACATCTGCCGTTGTTTACAGCCGTTTTGTCTTCGATGGCTGCTTTGCTATGACCTTATGACGCCGAGCAAATCGCTGCAATTGGCCGTGTTGCTTTGCGTTTCTGGTTGGCGTCGACAATAATTAACTTATTTTGGTTTTTACATTTTAATTATCTGTTTTTTAAATAATTTTATTCATATTTCTAGTTTTGGCTGTGGTTACGTTGTGATCTGAAAATGTTGTGCAATACTCAATAGACGCGCAGTTTTTTCTGATTTATTAACTTATTACGGCAGATCATGTTATTGAAAAGGATGACCTTAACAGCTTTATTGCCCGTGTTTGTGATGACGCTGATATTAGCCTTCAGCGATATGACAACGACGACCCTCATTCTGGTTTCCTTTGCTGGGGCTCTGACTGCCTTGATGGCAGCCTGGTGGGCGCAGCAAGGGCTGACCCAGCAGTTGGCTTTGGCTAAAACACATTTGGAACCGGATATTGCTGGTACGGCAGAGCCTACAAGTGAAGGCCGCTTACGGCAGTTGTTGCAAAAATCTGCCCCTATCTGGCTGGGACATATCGGTTATGCCGATACTCACTTAACTGATGCGGTAACGGGACTCTCAGGACTGTTTGATCAACTGGCAGACAGGTTGAATCACGCAGCATCTTTGACCGCTGTGCAAAAAGGCAGCGGTGGCCGTGAGGTGGTTGAGGTGATCAAACAAAGTGGTGCGGAATTGTCTGCCGCAGTGGAAGCTTTGCGCGATACCCAGCAGGGGCGTAAAGAGATGTTAGTGCAGATGCGTAATCTGGAAACCTACACTTCAGAACTGAGCAAGATGGCGGCAGATGTGGTTTCCATTGCTAACAAAACCAACTTACTGGCACTGAATGCCGCTATTGAAGCCGCTCGTGCAGGCGATTCTGGTCGCGGATTTTCTGTGGTGGCGGATGAAGTGCGCAGTTTGTCGATACGTTCGCAAGAGATAGCCACCAGCATGACAGGCAAAGTGCAGACGGTGAATAGTGCCATCGAAGCTGCGCTCACGGCGGCGCAGGACGCTGCCGAGCGAGAAGAGCGCCAGATAGCCAGTACCGAACGTTGTATTGATGAAGTGATTAACCAATTCACCGATATTGTCGGTCAGTTAGAACACCAATCTCAACAGTTACGTGACGATACCTCCGCGGTAGGGGATGCCATTGCGGGCGTGATTGTCGAGCTGCAATTTCAGGACCGGGTCAGTCAAGTGTTACAGAATATCCGTAGCAATCTAGAAGAGCTGTTGTCCATGATGGAAGATTTTAGTGAGTCCCAATTCGCCAGCCTTGATGTTAACCAATGGTTGGAGCAGATGAAGCAGCGCTACACCATGATTGAACAACACCACATTCATGGCGGGGGGCCACAGCGACAACAGCAGTCCAGTGATATCACGTTTTTCTAATTAGAACTTCAAATAGCAAAGGGACGCGTTATGGGAAAGACAGTTTTAATCGTCGATGACTCCGCTTCTATCCGACAAGTAGTCAGCATGACCCTCAATGGTGCTGGTTATGACACGATTCAAGCCTGTGACGGTAAAGATGCGCTCAGCAAACTTAATGGTAACCGCATTCATCTTGTTATCAGCGATGTCAACATGCCCAATATGGATGGCATCACTTTGCTGAAGGAACTCAAGGCTCGCCCTGATACCCGTTTTACACCAGTCATTATGCTCACTACTGAATCTGAAAGCGCCAAGAAAGAGGAAGGGCGGGCCGCCGGTGCCAAGGCGTGGGTGGTCAAGCCGTTTGTGCCACAGCAACTGCTGGCGGCGGTTGGTAAATTGATCATGCCCTGAGGTTATTTATTATGCTGCAACATATAACTGAGGCAGGTATCGAATCTGTCAGTCCTCAAGGCGAAATGACCATTTACCACATTGCTGAGTTAGCCCAGGCATTCTTGCCGTTGCTGGCGACCGATGCATTGCTGGTTGTTGATCTGAAAGAGGTTACTGACATTGACAGCAGCGGTGCCCAGTTGCTGATGCTGGCGCGACGGGAAAGGTTGCAGGCAGGGAAAAAACTGACGCTGGTCAATCATAGCGATGCAGTGATATCGCTGTTCAGTCTACTGGGGTTGCTAGATTGGTTTGACGACCCCGTGTTGCTGGCAGGTGATGCGTAAGTCTAACTTGCAAGGAGCTAAACTCGATGAACATGGATGCCGCGCTGCAAACGTTTTTTTCAGAAAGCCGAGAGTTGCTGGAGCAGATGGAGTCGTTGCTGCTGCAGTTGGAAACGCTGGATGAGGCGTCACGTCAGGAGAGTCTGCATGGCATTTTTCGTGCTGCACACACTATCAAGGGCTCTGCTGGCATGTTTGGCTTGGACGATGTGGTCAATTTTACCCATGCGGTGGAAAGCGTGCTGGATCGCCTGCGCAACCGCCAATTATCGGTTTCTGATGCGTTAGTTTCGTTGTTGTTGCAGTGCCGGGACCATATTGCGCAACTGGTGGACAGTGCTGAAGCCGGTAACCACGACAGTACCATCGTGAAAGCCGGACAGCCGCTACTGGCCGCACTGCAATCCTATTTAGTTGCAGGTGCCGCTGCTGAGACGCAAGCACCTGCCTTGCCAGTATCCGAGCCACCGCCTTTTGAACGGCTAGACAGCGACGATGTTGCCAGCAGTGAGTGTTGGCATATCTCCATCCGTTTTGGTCATAATTGCTTCCGGGATGGCATGGATCCCCTCTCTTTTATCACGTATCTCAAGCATCTTGGCGATGTAATCAGCATTATCCCCCTGGCAGAATTTTTACCTACTGTCTCAGAGTTTGACAGTGAAAGCTGTTATCTGGCTTTTGGCATTCAACTGGCGTCGTCGGCATCAAAACAAGAAATTGAAGATGTATTTGAATTCGTTAGGGAAGATAGCATTCTGCATATTATTCCTCCTCGTAGTCGATTACAGGAGTTTGTCGATCTAATAGAGGCAATGCCACAAGTGGATCAGTTGCTTGGACAGATGTTAGTGACATCCGGGGCGCTGACGGAAAACGAACTGCAGCGAGCGTTGCAATTGCAACAGCAACGCAGCAGTAGCCATCAGCCATTGGGAGAGATCATCTCCAGCACTAATGCGGGTATCCAGCCGGTCTTGCAAGCGGCTCTCGACAAGCAGGGCAAAGTGCGCGATACCCTCGTGAAAGAGCAGAAGAGCCTGCGCGTTGATGCCGAGAAGCTCGACAAGCTGATTAATCTGGTTGGGGAACTGGTAACTGCGGGAGCTGGGACTTCGCTGCTGGCCGATAACTTGGGGGACTCCGCACTAAATGAATCAGTATCGGTGCTGAATTCATTGCTAGAAGCGGTGCGTGATGCCGCATTAGAGCTACGGATGATCCCCATCGGTGCGACTTTCAGCCGCTTTCAGCGGGTGGTCAGGGATATTGCCCACGAACTAGATAAAGAGATTGAACTGGTCATCAACGGTGCAGAAACTGAGCTGGACAAATCGGTTATTGAGAAAATTGGTGATCCATTAACCCACTTGGTGCGCAATGCCATCGATCATGGTATCGAATCCCCCGCCGTTCGTGCTGCCGCGGGCAAAGCGGAAAAAGGCACCATCATCCTTAATGCCTACCATGATTCCGGCAATATCGTGATTGAAGTCAGTGATGACGGCAAGGGGTTGGATCCAGAACTAATAAGGGCCAAAGCGATTGAAAAACAGCTGGTGGATGAAAATGCCGTGTTATCTAGGGAGGAGATCCTCAATCTGATTTTAGAGCCAGGTTTTTCTACCGCCGAGAAAGTCTCCAACCTGTCTGGTCGCGGCGTGGGGATGGATGTGGTTAAACGCAATATTGCTGAACTGCGAGGCCGCGTGGAAATTATCAGCCAGGTAGGCCAGGGCAGCACTATGCGCATCATTCTGCCGCTGACACTGGCGATTATTGATGGCTTTGTGATTGGGGTCGCGGATGAGCAGTTTGTCGTGCCGCTGGATGCGGTTTTGGAATGTCTTGAACTCAAACAGCAGCCGGATAATCCCTTTGATGCTCCTTATTTTAACTTGCGAGGGCAGGTGTTGCCGTTGATCTACCTGCGTCATTGCTTGGGAGTAGAAGGCCGTTATCCGGCGCGACAAAACGTGGTGGTGGTGCAATCTGGCGGTGTCAGCGCTGGTCTAGTAGTGGATTGTCTGTTAGGGGAATTTCAGACCGTCATTAAGCCGCTTGGCAAACTGTTTTCTAAAGTAGGCTGCATCAGTGGTTCAACCATCTTGGGCAATGGTTCGGTGGCGTTGATTCTGGATATTCATGGCCTTATCAACACCATGACTGAATCAGAGCCACAGTTATTACAGTAGTTCGATGGCGGCAGCCAGCAGTAGCCGTTTACAGAAGTGCACACGACAAGGAAAGGGTAGATAGCTATGTTCAGGAATATGAAGCTTGGCCTTAAGTTAGGAATGGGGTTTGGCATAGTGCTCTTACTGCTATGTCTAGCGGCGATCATCTCCTTCCGTGGGTTGTTCACCGCCAGTAGTGGTTTTGACGATTATCGCTCCTATGCCCGCAATACGGTGGAAGCGGGAAATATCCAAAGCAGCATGCTGGCGCTGCGGCTGGAAGTACTCAGCTACTACATGACTTCTGATGATGCGGCACTCAAACGTAAAAATGAGCGTTGGCAGACGCTTATGGATTTATTGCCCCAAGCCAAGTCGATGGTGGTGGAACCCTCCCAATTGAAAATCTATGAACAACTGGAGAAGCAACTCAGTAACTATGATGCCGCGTTCGGTCAGGTGACCGAGTTAATGGCGCGCCGTGATGCCTTGATGAGCAGCCAGTTGGACCTCCTGGGCCCAGAAATGGAAGGTGCTATGGCGGAACTGCTTAAAGTCGCAAAACAGAATGATAAAACTGATGATGCCTATGTCATATCGGTGGCGTTACGTCACCTGTTACTGATGCGCTTATATGTTTTGAAATTCCTTGATAATAACCAAGATAGTTATATTCAGCGGGCCGACAGTGAATACCTCACGTTGAAGGACCAACTGGCAACGCTGGACAAGCAGGTCAAAGACAGCAATGAGCGAACCCTGGTGAATCAAATCAAAGTTTCTAGCGAACATTACACCAGTGTTTTTAAAGAGCTGACAGGCGTGATTAAAAAACGAAATCAGTTAATGGATGGCGAATTGAGCGTTATTGGCCGCAATGTGGCCAAACTGTTGGAAGATCTGATGGGTGACATCAAGTCTCAGCAGGAGGCACTTGGTCCTAAAGTGCAGGCGTCCAATGAGCAGGCCAAAGTGATGATGCTCAGTGTCTGTGTTATCGCCATTGTTATTGGTTTGCTGGTGGGCTTCTGGATTACCCGTTCAGTACTGTTGCAAATTGGCGGAGAACCGGATTACGCCGCGTCCTTGGTGAAGGAGATCTCGGACGGGGATTTAACCGTTAAATTCAATCTCCGACAGAATGACAACACCAGTCTGGTGGCAAATATCCAGAATATGGTTCGTAAGTTGTCACAGATTGTGGGCGAGGTTAACAGTGCCAGCGATGCGTTAGCCTCTGCGTCGGAAGAGGTATCGGCAACCTCACAATCACTAAGTCAGGGGGCCAGTGAGCAGGCTGCCAGTGTGGAGGAAACGACTTCCTCTGTTGAGCAGATGTCAGCCTCTATTGAGCAAAATACCGAGAATGCCAAGGTCACCGATACCATGGCTGCCAAAGCGGCAAGGGAAGCTAAACAGGGCGGCGAGGCGGTCACTAAAACAGTGGCAGCGATGAAGTCCATCGCTGAAAAAATCAGCATCATTGATGATATTGCCTACCAGACTAATCTGCTGGCGTTAAACGCTGCGATTGAAGCGGCCAGAGCAGGTGAGCATGGTAAGGGCTTTGCCGTGGTGGCGGCCGAAGTGCGCAAACTGGCGGAGCGCAGTCAGGTAGCTTCTCAGGAAATTGGCGAAGTGGCCAAAAACAGCGTTGGATTGGCCGAAGAGGCCGGTAATCTGCTACGGGAAATGGTGCCATCCATTGAAAAAACCTCAGATCTGGTGCAGGAGATCAGTGCCGCGTCTCGGGAACAGTCTACCGGCGCCACCCAGATCAATCAGGCGATGGAACAGCTGAACAGTATTACCCAACAGAGCGCTTCAGCGTCTGAGGAATTGGCGTCTACAGCTGAGGAAATGAGTAGTCAGGCCCAGCAACTGCAGCAGTTGATGACGTTCTTCAGAACCGGTAACGGCGCGGCGAATCGCGGCGGCCCCAAACGCACCGCCGCCAAAACGGTACCGTTGCAAACCAGCCATAAAAATGCGCCATCTGAAGATGATGACAATGAATTTGTACGTTTTTAGGAGTCCTTATGGCAGAGGCTAAACAATCGTTGGCAGTGCGTGAAGGCGATGCCAGCGCTCAGGAGGAGTCCCAGTATCTGACGTTTCTATTACATGGTGAGCTATATGCGTTTGGCATTCTCCATGTGAAGGAAATTCTGGAATATGGACGCGTGACCAAAGTACCGCGCATGCCTGATTTTATTGAAGGGGTGATCAATCTGCGAGGAGAAGTGATCCCAGTAGTGAACCTCGCCAGTCGTTTTGGCATGGCAGCTTCGCAGATTAGTCGTCGCACTTGCATTGTGATTGTAGAGGTGGATCAAGAAACAGACTCTCAAGTGATAGGTGTGCTGGTGGACAGCGTCTCGGAAGTGTTAGAAATAGCTCAAGACAGTTTGCGCGGGGCTCCTAGTTTTGGCGCCAGCATTCGTACAGATTTTATCCGTGCGATGGGTAAGTTGGGCGAAGCCTTTGTCATTATTCTGGATGAAAACAAAGTGTTATCGGTAGAAGAAATGACCTTAGTTGGACAGGTACGAGACGCGGCTATGGAGAATTAATGGGTGTGAAACGTAATATGGCGGAATCCCTTTGGCCTGAATCATTTCAGCAGATCCCTCTGCATGAAGCAGAGTTTCAGCTGATCTGTCAGTGGCTGTATCAAGCAGCAGGGATTCGGCTTGCTCCTAATAAAAAGGCGCTGGTGGCTAGTCGTCTCAATGGCCGACTGCGGGAGCTGGAGTTTACCAGCTTTCGTCGCTATTACGAATTGATCAGCAGTAATCAGGATGCTCAGGCGCCATCGGAGCGACAACGTGCCATCGACTTATTAACCACCAATGAAACGTTTTTTTTTCGGGAAGACAGCCATTTCAGCTTTATCCGGGAAAGCGTATTGCCGCTATTTCGTGGACAACATCTCAAATGCTGGAGTGCCGCCAGTTCTACCGGCGAGGAGGCCTACACTTTAGCCATGGTGCTGGCTAGCCATCATCAGGGGAGTTGGCAGATTATCGGCACTGATATTAATGCTGAAGTTATTGAAAAGGCGAAAAAAGGCGTCTACCCGATGCAGCGGGCAGAGAATATTCCCAAACCTTATTTGCACCAGTATTGCCTCAAAGGAACGGGTGAAAAGTCGTTACAGTTCAAAGTGAGCCGGGAGCTACGCAGCCAGGTAGAGTTTCGTCATGCTAACTTGCAGCAACTGCCAGAGCGGCTTGGTAGTTTTGACCTAGTACTGCTGCGTAATGTGATGATCTATTTTGATCAATTTTCAAAGCAGCGGGTGGTGTCCAACATTATCCAACATATGAATGTGGGTGGCTTTTTGCTGATAGGTCATGCAGAGAGCCTGACAGGCGTCACAGATCAGGTCAGCCTGTTGCAGCCCTCGGTGTATCGACTTGGGCGGAAATCATGACGGTTGCCTTACCGCCGTGCCGGACGCGTAGATTACTGCTTAATCCTGGCGAATTGCTGTTTAGCCATGAACCCGTGCAGATGCAGACCCTGTTAGGCTCCTGTGTGGCGATAACTTTATGGCATCCACGACGTAAACTGGGCGGAATGTGTCACTATCTGCTGCCTGATAGGCAAAGCTTTCATCGAGCTGAGCGGCATCCCCATGGATATTTTGGCAGCGATGTATTCCATTTTTTTCTGGAACATATTACTAAAGCCCAGTTGTTACCTAGTGAGTTTGAAGCCAAGATTTTTGGGGGCGGCAACGTGGTGATGTTACCTGAGCAGCACAAATCTAACCTTAACGTTGCTGAAGCTAATATTCGCTTCGGCAGGGAACAATTGCGTGAGGCAGGATTTAAGGTGAAAGCTGAGGATGTGGGGGGGCGTCGCTACCGGCAGGTGGTTTTTGAGATGGATTGTGGCAGTGTCTGGGTTAAGTATGGTCACTGTGGCTGAGTGCCGTTGCGCTTAAGGATGAGAGGTGTTGCATACGGGAAACAACATGAATTCACTGGTGGGCAAAGGGATCAATGTGTTGATAGTGGATGACTCGGCGGTGGTACGCCAAGTCATGAGTGATCTACTGCTGGCAGACAGCATGATTGCCGACGTAGCCGTGGCTGCTGATCCTATTTTTGCGATGCGGCGCATGGAGAAGAGCTGGCCCGACGTGGTTCTGCTGGATGTGGAAATGCCGCGTATGGACGGTCTGACATTTCTGAAGCAGATCATGGAAAAGCGACCAACGCCGGTGATTATCTGTTCCAGTTTGGTGGAAAAAGGGGCCGATGTAACGGTTCGGGCGATGTCTGCCGGTGCTTTTGGTTTTATTACTAAACCCAAAGCTGGCCTGAAAGATTTCTTACTCGATAGTGCCAATGATGTGGTCAGCGTAGTGAAAGCGGCTGCCAGTGCCAAGCTGGCTAATATTGTCCGTAAACCGCAGCCCTCAGCCGTTAAACCACCACCGATTACTCGGGGCGCTGCTACCCGCTTGCCACTGCGCAAAGTGGTAGCGATTGGCACTTCCACTGGCGGAACACAGGCACTGGAGCGGATCCTGACCGCCTTGAGTGAGCAGCCGCCAGGCATCGTGATTGTTCAGCATATGCCTGAAAAATTTACTGAAATGTTTGCACAGCGGCTCAACAGTTTGTGTCGAATAGAGGTGAAGGAAGCCGCCGATCAGGATGTGGTCTTGCCCGGACGGGCATTGATTGCGCCAGGTGGGCGTCACATGCAGCTGGTGGCACGGGGTAACGGGTACGTGGTAACGGTCAACGATGGGCCATTAGTTAATCGGCATAAACCTTCAGTAGATGTGTTGTTTCGCTCAGTTGCCAAAGCGGCCGGGGCGGATGCGGCCGGGTTCATTCTGACCGGAATGGGCGATGATGGTGCCAGAGGTTTGAAGGAGATGCGGCAGGCGGGAGCGGTCACGTTTGCCCAAGACGAACAGAGTTGTGTGGTATTTGGTATGCCCAAAGAAGCCATTGAAATGGGTGCTGCTGAGCAGCAGGTGTCACTGGACGATGTTGCCCCCACCATTGAAAACCTGTGGCGTCACTAGCGATTAACGCTAGCAAAATGCTCTCACCACTGAATTTCCCCTAAATAGCTGATCCGAATACTGCTACATTTTCGCGATGCCGTGTCCGTTGCCGGGAAAAGGCGAAACGGTTTCCATAAAATGCCATACCTTGCCAAGAAGTTCCCGCATGTTTCGGCAACTGTGA
>NZ_BMXW01000021.1 GCF_014651955.1 Shewanella fodinae
TTTCTTCAACAACCGTCAAGTGTTCGAGTAAGTCCATCAGGGCTGCTAATTGCGAAATGGGCAGCCATTAGATCACAGCATAGAGCTACAACTCAACACGGGCTAAAAAGTACGATCCCGCCCTGCCTTCATGGGAGCCTTATCTTCAGGATTTGGACCTTTCAAAATACCTCCAATATTTTTATAACTTTTAACGACTAATCTCAGTTGCCACCAGAACACGTTTGTTGATACTGTCAGTTTCAATTTCGATGTAGTTCATGCGTACAATACCCACTTCACTGGAGTCAATCGCGCACAAACGCGGTTAAAAGTCCCTTGCAAGCGATTTTTTGTACCCGTCAGTATTCCCACTTTTGATAGTCTTCATTTTCTGATTTCATAGTTTCATATAACCAAACCATACGGTCTAAATACCAACTTTTCCCAAGATATGCCAACGAAACACCAAGGACGGCACCCCACACTGAATAGTAAATAATTGACCAAATCGCTATAACCATACCAACTGATGAAATCGCGTTTAAAATTCCGTACAACGGCGTTTTATGAATGTCAGGTATATCAACATTGTCTCTATTTAAATATACTCGCTCTCCCAAGACTGATTTAGAGGCCCAATTTTTTGTTGAGCGAGGCTTATTAAAAAATATCGGATTGAAGAACATCCACAACAACGAAATTATACCGGGAATAAGGCACCACCAACTTATCCAGATGCGGCTCCAGAACGCCAGCACCAATAATGGGAGAACAGAATATCTCGTCCATACACTCCACGGATTCGCATGCTTCATCCAGTTTTCATCCGTCAACAGGAACGCCTTTGCAATTTTTCTTTCAACTGTCATTTAGTCCCTCTGTTTGCCCCAGCGAGCCTACGCACGGCTACAGTGGGTTGTTAAACGCCGATGTCTAGATAGTACCTAAACGAAGCTTTCATAAAACCATTGTGCTCATAGTATGCCTGCGTTGCTTTGCGAGCTAAAGAAGTAGTGACTTCTAACTGCGCACATGAATGACTCTGTGCTTGAGCTACAGCAAATTGAATCAGCTTTTTACCAATGCCGCTGTGTCTAACATGTTCGTCTACAACAAGGGCCGTTATGCGGCAATTACGTTCTTGAATGGGAAAATAGTAAAAATAGACAAGGGACATGAACGCAACCACTTGAGCTTTTCGTGTTGCAACGAACAAGTCTGAATTGGCTTCTGGTGAGTCAAGCGCAGAAATTAGTCCAGAAAGCTGGCACTCATAACCGAGCTGGCTCAACAGGTTTTGGATACTTTCTGCGTGGGTTGAATTCGCTTTTACAATATCTACCAATGCCAATTTCTCCTTAGCCAATCTAACGTTTACAGCAAGGGATTTTTTTGGTATTACTTGCTGTTTTTGTTAGTTTATGAGTTATACGCCGCTTTAAGTCAACAATGCGGACTTAATTAAACTGATTCCTGCCAGTGCATAAATTTCTTGAAAAAGGATATGTAGCGTCATTTAGCCGTGATAAATTACGACATAATGGCCTTCAAAAAACTGTTAAGTGTTAAGCGTACGGTACTTAACGGGGAATAAATGGAACGCAAACAAGGAGAGAAAATGAGAGGCAAACAAGGAGAGAAAATGAATAAAACATTGTGTGCGGTTGCGTTGTTGACTGCTTTACTAGGTGGATGTGCGACAATTGTTGGAGATAAGACTCAGCTTATGTCAATTGCTAGCACTCCGAGTGATGCAACAGTTCTAATTACGGATGAAAAAGGAGTTCAAGTATTTAAAGGGACTACCCCGACGAGCGTTACCCTTCAAAAAAGTGATGGAACCTACTGGGGCAAAAAGAGCTTCACCGTTGAAATCACCAAAGAAGGCTATGAAAAACGCGTAATTCCAATTACAGCTAGCGCCAACGGGTGGTACATTGCAGGGAATATTGTTTTCGGCGGACTAATAGGCTGGTTCATTGTTGATCCATTGAATGGCGCCATGTACACCTTGTCAACTGAGCAGATCAACGCGACTCTCGGGGAAAAAACCTCAAAAAATAGTACATCGTTGAATGACGGCATTTCTATTGTTTTACTTCAAGATGTACCAGAGTCTTTGCGTGGTCAAATGAAAAGAATTAATTAACTCTAACAAGGCTTGCCGATAATGACTGACATCGGGTCATGGAATATCTTGGGAAGTCTTCGTTACTATGTATAAAATGTATTAGCTCAGACCTGATCTGACAGTTACCCATTTTTCTGGTGTCTCCGTCAGATTAGATTTGAGCTAAATTCTTTTCTGTTAATTCATTGTTCTTTCATTTACACCCAGCTCTCTTTTGCTGAGATTCAATATACTCTTTGAACGAAGAAAATCCCTGAGGTAATGCTGTTGGAAGTTCTGGATTTTTTTCAATTGCCATTAAGTTAAACTCAAGACTCTTTTCATAAGGTGCGCATTCTTTTTCGTGCTGCCCTAAAAAGTGGTAAGCAAAACCTAAATTTAAGTAAGCATTGGTTAAAGCACCAAAGTTTCGTTCTTGAGCGAAATACGAAATAGCTATTTCAAAATATTTTTTAGATTCAATCAGTCTATTCTCATAAGTAACATCCTTGGCAAGAAATCCATTCTCTTTATAGAATTTTTCCCATTTTTGTAATGACGGTGAACGAAAGAAGAAACCATATTCAAGATTAGCTTTACCAAGGCAATTAAAGTCATTTTCTTTAGAGCAAATAGTTATCGCTTCATTAATTAATTTTTCAGCGGGAATAGGTCTTTCTTGCTTACTGAAAAGTTCTTCTGCCCACGCTAATTTTTCCATAGGGTCGTTGGTAACAGGCACTAATGTTGCGGCACAAGCCGTCAACAAAAATCCTAAACATATACAGATTCCATTGCTAATGTAACTCATGTCTATCCTTAAATGTATAACGCTTGTTAATTGACTGCCTAAGCGTTGCGTAGACAGCCCAGTAGAAATCATGCTAGCAGTGGCCGGAACGAAATTAAGGAACTTGTTAGTGAACATAACTCAACACTTATTAGCTTTTATTTTGTGCCCACATTTACAACAATAGAAGTACTGATAAGCCAACTCATTAGAAACCAGCCAAGAGCTTAATCTACTTCTGTTTGATTCAATTTTTCTAACGACAACCCCACTGTGCACCAAGGCTCTCCCATTGCATTGTGGACACTTGTAGATCATGGCAATGATAATTGCAGACCAGCCTAATAAGGTGGCAACGACTAGATAAGGAACAAAGATCTCTTGCACCACAAATATTACCGGCAACAGCAGCAAAAACAACAATCTAGTTGTGGCAAATGCCAACCAGTAGTAGTTGAAAAACAGTTTTGACATCGAGGTCCAACCTAGTTCACATAGCCCCAACAAGCCGCCCACGAGTATGCGCCAGGCACCAATGGCGCGCACTTAATTGGTTTGTTATACGCAGTTATCATTGAACTTGCACTTTTACTGACTCGCGAACAAATTTCGATGATGCACGCTGCAGTAACATAAACTCTTTCATTTCGGCAAGTTGGTCTTTACCAAAAGCTAGTACACCTGCTTTTGGAGAGACCGGTATTCTTAATTCACTGGTTACAACATATGCTGTTGTTCCATCAATAATCACTCTTTGATCGGTAAAAGTACCAAATGGTTTACCCAGTTGATTTGCACACATAATTCTTCCGACGGATGTTTTGTGACCGCTAACATCAATTTCTTGAGGGCCATTAAACAGGACATCAGTACAACCTTGCCTGGAAAGGCCAAACATTTGTTTTTGAAATGACTCTGCTGAAGTTTTCGAGCTTATTGTTAGCATTTGCTCAGTGATTATCCATTTGCTTGTAGCCGGATTTTCACCTTCTGGTACCCATTCTTTTATGTATTGAGAATTATCGGCGCGATCCGATACAACAGACCATTTCATGCTCTGGGGTAAGTCGACATGAACACTGGTGACGTGGGTGCTAGGTGAGGTTGAAGCACAAGAAGCAAGGAAAGCAGTTCCAATTGCCATGAGTACTTTACGCATTATTATCTCCATTTTTGCGTATAACGCCCTGTTTAATGGGCAAAATTATGTTGGCTAACATGCGAAGCGGAGCGAAACCAAGCCAACGTAATTTTATCCACTTCAAACAGATTGTTAAATGGCTTCTAGAACCATGATTCCCACTTTTCAGATCCAGTTGGATGAGCACTAATGCCGTTATCTAGGCCTACAATAAAAGCTTCTTGATGATCTGCACACTGAACCAATTGTTATAAGCCACTTTTAATGACTCTTGATAACCAAACCCACTTTACTCTTTGCGCCAACTTCTATCTTTGGCAAGACATCATCAGCAGTGAATGGCTGCCCATCGGGTCCAACTCCCAGCAAATAGTAGTGCTCACCGTCGATTAATTTATAGTAATAGTACCTGGGCTTTCCACCCATCTTTACATCTGTTGGGTCAAAGACGAATACCATGGAGTTTTTCGGTAGAGACTTCTGAAGGACCTCTAGCGATTCCGGATACTTTCCGTTTTGGGTTTTGTAAAATTCGATAGACTGGACCAACGATGTAATCGTGGTTTCTGAGAGCTTTGCCCTCAAGTCGTCGTAAACTCCACCGCGCTGTACAAACCCAAAATAAAAGAGGGCCGAATACAAAGCAATCGTGAAGAGGATTCCGCAGCCTCCGATAAGCGCGAGCTTCTTTCCCCCAGCTTTCTTTGTGACGAGCCCCCATATGATTGCAACCAAACCGAATAAAATACCTATCAGGGGTATAAACGACATACCACCGATGACAAACGGAAACGTACTTAATTTTTCTTGTTGCTCATTCACGATGCAAAGGCTCCTTACGACTTATAACGCCGCTAGCACACGCGGCTTTGCAGTGAAGGCTAAGCCGCAACGAAAAAGCCGTCGCCGTGCCTAGCCTTGTTAAATGTTTTGGCACCAGACATCCAAAGCACCTTTTGTGTACACACCAGAATTATTGGAGAAAATGCCTTCAACGACCTGCGTCAATTCAGATAATTTCAGTTTGCAGGCGAAAGGCAATTTACCATGCGCTTGACTTACAGCCGATATTCGGATTTGGCCCGCCTGTTCATCAAACCATGAATAGAAAACCATATTGAGACCGCCATTCTTTCTCTGGTAAAGGGCTGCGCAACCACGTAAAAACTCATTTACTGAATCCTTGCCCCACTCTTGGAGCAATTCATCATTGAATCCAAATGAAACCATATTGCATCTAGCTTCTTCATTAATTTCATCTGAAGCGAGAATCACAGTCTCTTCTTCTAGCTCTTCGAGCCATTTTTCCAATGTTGCGTGCATCTTCACCTACATTTAACGCCCGCGTAATAGGCGCGAGCTAGTGAGCGTCCTAATTGACGCGCTTGTTAAGTTTTTATTCAATCTCTCTGACCTCGGATTCTTCGATCACAGCCAGGATTTTATTGGCAACTTCAAATCTCGACTTACTGCTTGTATTAGAAATGTACTTCTTAAGTTGAGAGATAATTGCCATGCGGACCTCGGTAAGCCGCTCTTTTTCCCCACCTACAAAGTCAGTAAATAATTGAACATCAGCTCTTTCTAGCCAACTATCAAGTAGCTCTTCATCATCTTCGAACATACTAACGATCAATTCTGGATTATAAGTAAGCGCCACCTCAAAAAATTCTGTTAACTCCAACCAAACGGCCCCATCACGATTTTTCCATGCCTCTTTAAGCATATCTAGTGATTGTCGGCATTTTTGAGGATTACCTTCTCTTAGTAGCTGAATCACCTTGTTCCGGTTTTTTTCAAGCCATTCATATCCGGAGGACGATGAAACTGCATCAAGTTTTGCAATCAACTCCCTAGAGATATGCAAGACCCTATCTGCCGAACTTTTATCTACTGCATCGATCAAGTGGACAGATTCATTACGCTTTTGCCTTATCTCATTTAAGAAATTAATTTCTTCACCGTTTAATATTTTGTGCTTTTCCGATAGCTGTACTAGCTCAATCATTGACCCTCTTTTCGTTGAAATTCCTCTTGTTTCTAATAGGCGTCTCAATGCAGATTCGACAACTTTGCTTGATTCCAATACAGACATGTCATACATGCCTATATCAGCAAGTTCTTTAGCCCGAGAAAGAATCTCTATATCAACTTTTCGTTCTTGCTGTTTTTCTGCTGCTAAGAACTTTGACTTAATAGACTTCTGTAAAAATGAGTAGATTGCACTGGCAAATATGCTAGAAAGAACACCTGCTAGATAGTTGACTGCGTGTGAAGGGATTTGGCTGGCATACGATGCAACGTAGCTTAAGGATATAGTTATGAGCCAGAACACAAGAAAAACTGGAGGAGTTGCCAATGCAATTGAATAACAAGCATCGCTAATTGCATCGAGTGTTTTAACGTGTTTAGAAGATGCAAACTGAAGAGAGATAAAATACACCGCCAACCCCAGAAAAGCGGTTAGAAATATGTATGCGTATTCAATGGTGATTTTCACCTGAAAAATACTAAATCCGACATCAGAGTTTGAATCCACCAACGGCTTAAACGCAAATACTGCTGCGAGAAGGCCTATAGTAAATCCTACCTTTGTTTTAAAAAAATCATCCACAGAGGTTCCAATCCTTCGTAAACTTAACGCCGCAACCAGCGGCACGAACTTGATGGCGCTTTTGTTGCGCCGTTTGCAAGAAAAGTGACAGCGAGTTTGTGTCCGATTTGAGTTGCTTTGTTATGAGTCATTTTTCGCTACATTTCTCTGCCCAAAAGTGAGCACTTCAGAAAATTTTTGAATTGCTGGATGATTAGCTAGCTGTGCATAATCTGATTTCCACCAGTGTTGTGCTTCAGATATGAGCCACACAACAAATACATGATTCCTAGAATAAAACTCATCTAAAGGAAAATCATCGAAACGTTCCTTTAGCACATGCCCAGGAACCTTATTTCGATATACTCTCAAGTCTTCTGCAAATGTTTCAAATCTGCTTTTTGGCAAGGACGACTCAGGCTTCCCCTTAGCCAATTTTTGTAAATGTGAAGCGATGTATGCTTTTACTACGTCATTTTTCTCTGATTGAGTCTTACTCATATCACGAGCAACACAAGCTTTCATAAACTCATAGAGATGCTGAATAACACGCCCATAACTACTGTACAGATGCACCTTAAAGAGATCGCTGTGCTCTTCTTTATTTTTTAATAGAAAAAACAGAAAAGTACGGTAAGACTGGTCTAGCATTTCAAATTCATAGGCCATTGCCCTAACCAGTTTTTCATCATCTGTCGTCATCGGTTCCTCCTTGACTCATAACGCTTTACTAATGGGCTGCCGCAGCGCAGCGTAGGCAGTCCCGTGGAGGCCACGTTGTTTGTGGCAGTAACGAAATTAAGTAACTTGTTATTTGCTTCCATCTATGGAATGCCCATTTCCCAAAGCTGTTCATTTGTTACATGAACTGTACTGCTATTCGCTGAATATTTGCTACCAATACAATAGCTCTTGCTTATCAAGACACCTGAATGTTGAAGCTGAAAGACCAGTAACTTTTCATCTCCAACTTGATCCAGCCACGCAGACGACTGATATGCTATTCCGTCAATTAGTATTGGCCCAAACTGCATACGTTCGAGTTCTTGCTCAATAGCTTCGATAGCGATGCCTTCAAAGCGGGCTCTCAATTCTTTGAGCTTACGATAGATGTTCGAATCACTCATGGCATATAACGCTCAAAGCAAGCGCGCGGTACGCGTCGCTTTGCCTTTGCTTGTTATATGCGATTGCATTAAATTTTGAACCTCTGAAACGTTTTTTTGGCGATAAATAGCATTAAGCCAAAAAGAGCTAACATGACAAGGCCAAAAGCACCAAAAAACATGGCTATTTCTGTACCTGATAACTCACTGCTGCGAATAGGTTCATTGATATCGAAATTCAACAAGTTACCCAACACATAAACCATTCCAGTGCTTATCGCTGTATAGAATGGCAATAAGACAAGATAAACGCATACCCTAAAAAAGCGTTTCTTTTCGCTAAATGGAGCATCAATTTGGCAGTTGAAATTTGAGCTCAATATCTACTCCCATACGAGCATATAACGATTAGATCAGGGACGATTTTGAGCAAAGCGAAAAATTGATTCCCTGAATCGTCTTGTTTGATCGCAGACTAGGGGGTGACATGAAGCTCCGTTCAAAATGGTTTCTCCCTGAATTTGAATATGTTAGCCCGAAAATATGGTGAGCTAATTGATCGCCTTACCTTGAAGCTTTTGAATCGTTCGTATTAAGCCACGCCTTATACGACGAAGCATTGCTTCAAGGAATAGCATGAAAATCAACTACGCTCAATCTGATTTCGGTCTTAAAACTGTATTTTTATACAGTATTGAACTATGCTTTCTCGGGCTTTCAGATTTACCCGATTTCCTGCGTTCAAACAGTGTATTAGACGACAAAATGTCGGAATATATCACGACATTTTGTCGTTTTTTATGATTAATTATTACCCACTTTATGCGCTTATCTGCATGAAAGCAATCAATAATATTGCAGTTTTCTCGGAAGAATTATTGCGTGAAAAACGACAGATTTATACGGCTTATGAGTAAAAAACGACATCCGGCAGATGCTGTATATTTAACCAGCAATTTTAGACATAAATGACGATGGCAGACGATAAAAACGCTGGCAGTTCTGGTAAATGGTTTGTGCGAACATCATCGGTATAACAGGGATAAATGCGCGGGGACTGACCTGCAGAAAGCGCAGCCAACAATGAGCCTAGGCGAATTTTTCAGTGTAAATTTTATGAGAGCCTGCGTAAGTTCCCAAGTATCAATAAACCAAGGCGAGCCGCTGGATTATTGAGTGAAAGCGCAAGCACTCAACATACCGAACGCGCTCGAAGTGCAGAGACTGCTAACCTCTCAGGTCAACCTCTCGTCTGCTTAGGCCACAGTCTGCTGTGGTACTAAGCGTGACAAGGGTCTTTCCACCTCGCTGTAGTGACACAGCTCTAGCCGTCCATCACGATGTTCCAGCACCGCCGTACAATTCTCCACCCAGTCGCCAGTATTGATATACAGCTGCCCTTGCAGATATTGCAGTTCTGGATGATGTATATGACCACATACCACCCCGGCCACCTGTGCGTTTGTTGCCCGCTGCAATGCCGCTGTACGAAAACGCTGCATGGCTGACTCCGCTTTGCTAGAACACTGTTTTAAGGTACGCGCCACTGACTGGTAAGGTAGTCCGAATAATCGACGTCCCGCATTCCACACGCGATTCAGCAATAGCACCAAGTCGTAAGCATTATCCCCCAACCAAGCATCAAAGCGGCTGGCACACAGCTGGCGATCAAATTCATCACCGTGGATCAGCAGTAATTTACCGTGGGAGGGACTGTCGTAAATGTATTCACGGTGGACTTCTATTTTGTCTACCAAGCCGCCATCAAATCGCCGCATTGTGGCATCGTGATTACCAGGCACATAAATCACGCGTGTCCCGCTGCGGGCTTTATCCACCAGCAATTGAAACACTTGTTGATGGGTAGCAGGCCAGTACCAGCGACGATTAAGTGCCTGCATATCAATAACATCCCCCACAAGAAACAGAAAATCGCTGTGATGTTGTTTGAGAAAGTTCAAGAGATAATCGGCGCGGCAGTGTTTTTCACCAAGATGAAGATCCGATAGCCAGATCGCCCGGCAATAGCGGTTGGTTGAAGTTGCGACTGAGGTCATGGTGGGGTCCTGTACCTGACTTAATTTCAACAGGCGCAGATTAGCCACTGGGTTTGACGCGCTTGTTACCGAGGCTTGATGGTTTTGTGACAATCACTGTAAATGGTGGGCAGTCATCACGGTTAGCCAGAAGGAAATTGTTGCGACTGGCAACAACACAGCAGAAAACACTAACGCGCGGTTGGGCTTGGCTGTCCACTCGCATTAAACGCAATCCGGTATCCAAACAGGCCGTTGTCACTATTGTCAGCCGGAATGCAGTAGTGAAAACCGCTGTCAGCGCCAGAGACCGCTAAGTTGCTGTCAAAATCATCGATAAACCGCTGCAACTGCTCTTGGCTATCGGATTCAAAATACCCAAGACACAAGTCGTCATTGCAAGCTAATTGGTAGTGGTTAAGGTAATGACTTTGGGGGCGATGCAGCACCAGCCCATTAAGCTGTGCTTCTAACGTAGCGGCGGTCATCGATTTATTCATCTCAGCAAGATGTGTTACCAATTCGCTGTAACTTGACGATTGCAGCACTCGCTCCATCAGACGGCTATCAACTCGCTGCCCTCGATGTACCAGTTTGGCAAAGTTAAAACGTCGCGGATTGATCTCCCGAGTACGATCTGCGGCGGGTATCAGCGGTAAATCATCAACATTAGCTAAGGAATCCTTTGCAGTAACAGGGGTTGGCTCGCGGTGCTGCAGCCATTGAGGAACGGCACTGCTGTTTTTTATCTGGATTAACATTACGACTAACAACAATGCCAAAACGATGTAGGCAAGATCGTTAAACAGTTTCATCAACAAGTCCTTTTGTCTGAAACGATTGTGGCTTTTGGGCTCATTTCCAAGACACTATTCTTCCGTGAAACGCCGCAATACACAAGTTCAGGTGTCGGGAGTAACCAGACCGCGACACCTGAGAACATCACTTAGCCACCAAAATCATCCAGTAAGATGTTGTCACGCTCAACCCCCAGGCTTTCCAGCATGGAGATCACCGAGCTATTCATAATGGGCGGGCCACACATGTAATACTCACAATCTTCTGGCGCTTTGTGCTGTTTGAGGAAATGTTCATACACCACGTTATGGATAAAGCCGGTATAGCCCTGCCAGTTATCCTCAGGCAACGGCTCCGACAAGGCAATATGCCATTCGAAGTTTGGATGGGTACGCGCCAGTTCATCAAAATCTTCCTGATAGAACACTTCGCGCAGTGAGCGCGCGCCATACCAGAAGGTCATCTTGCGTTGAGTTTGCCGCGATTTCAGTTGGTCAAAAATATGTGAACGCATGGGAGCCATGCCAGCACCACCACCGATAAACACCATTTCGGCATTGGTGTCTTTGACGAAAAATTCACCGAACGGCCCAGAAATCGTCACAGTATCTCCCGGCTTCAGATTAAAGATATAGGATGACATCTGCCCTGGAGGAATCTCAGGCTTAGGCGGTGTCGCAATGCGCACATTGAGCATAATGCGGCCTTTTTCTGCCGGGTAATTCGCCATCGAATAGGCGCGCATCACCGGCGCGGTAACTTTCGATACCAGTGCAAACAGCCCGTGCTTCAACCATTCATCGCGATATTGTTCATCAATATCAAAGTCACGGTAATGTATTTCGTGGGCAGGCGCTTCAATCTGGATATAACCACCAGCTTTGAAGTTCACCTCTTCACCTTCCGGTAATTTCAGCAACAACTCTTTGATATAGGTGGCGGTATTACGGTTAGACAACACCTGACATTGCCATTTACGGACACCGAAGATCTCTTCTTCCAGCTCCAGTTCCATATCGTTTTTTACCGCTACCTGACAGGCAAGCCGACAGCCAGCCTTGGCGTCTTTTTTGGTGATATGTTCCATCTCTGTTGGCAAAATATCGCCACCACCGGACTTGATAACAACCCGGCACTGGCCGCAAGTACCACCGCCACCGCAGGCTGAGGGCACAAAAATCTCTTTGGAGGCCAGCGCCGCTAACAACTTACCACCAGCGGCGACGGTAACGCTTTTGCTGGCGTCACCATTAATGGTCAACTGCACATCGCCGCTTTGTACCAAACGGCTTTTAGCAAACAGGATCAACGCCACCAGCAAACATACCACCAAGGTAAACATGCCGATGCCAATTAACATTTCCATCTGTATGCTCCTTTGTAGTTACAGAGTGATGCCAGCAAAGGCCATAAAGCCTAGCGCCATCAGGCCGGTAGTGATAAACGTGATGCCAATACCTTGCAGATTCTTAGGGATAGCATTGAATTTCAGCCGTTCACGGATGCCCGCCAGCAGCACAATCGCCAGCGCCCAGCCACTGCCAGCGCCAACCCCAAACACAATGGATTCGCCAAAGTTGTAGTCACGGTTAGCCATAAAAATCACCCCGGCAAAAATGGCGCAGTTCACCGTCAGCAGTGGCAGAAAAATCCCCAAGGTTTGATACAGCACCGGCACGTAGCGATCCAGTACCATTTCGAGGATCTGCACCAACGCGGCTATCACGCCAATAAAAGTGATCAGTTGCAGATAGCTCAGGTCCAGATTGGGCAATCCAGCCCAGGCTAACGCGCCAGGTTTTAATACGTAGCTGTAGATCAGTTGGTTCAGCGGCACCGCCAACACCATCACTACAATTACCGCTATCCCTAAGCCAAAAGCGGTCGACACTTTTTTCGATACCGCCAGAAAGGTACACATGCCGAGGAAGAATGACAGCGCCATGTTGTCGATGAAGGTCGCTTGAATAAACAGATTGAGATAGTGTTCCATCACGACTCCTTAGCGCTGCCGATTGCGGGCGATGTTGATCAGCCAGATGATCACGCCGATCAGGAAAAACGCACTCGGGGGCAACTTAAACATTTCGTTGGGCAAGTACCAACCACCATCAGCCACGGTTTGCAGCAGTTGTTTGCCAAACAATGTGCCCGCACTCAACAGTTCGCGTACAAATGCCACCGATAACAGAATAAAACCGTAACCTGCTGAGTTGCCCAGCGCATCCAGCACCGCCAGATGCGGTGGTTCTTTCATGGCGAAGGCTTCAGCGCGCCCCATCACAATGCAGTTGGTAATAATTAGCCCAACAAACACCGACAGCTGCTTTGACAGCTCGGGGGCTAAATCTTGCAGCACCATATCCACCACAATCACCAATGAAGCGATAATGGTCATCTGCGCAATAATACGCACGCTATTGGGAA
This sequence comes from Shewanella fodinae, assembly GCF_014651955.1. Classification (GTDB taxonomy): domain Bacteria; phylum Pseudomonadota; class Gammaproteobacteria; order Enterobacterales; family Shewanellaceae; genus Shewanella; species Shewanella fodinae. The sequence goes on from NZ_BMXW01000021.1 coordinate 12,984, forward strand.
TAAGGTGGCGGATAAGCGAAATAAACAAATTGGAGCAAACCACTACAAATGTCACCGCCAAGGTCATCACCAAAGCGGTCTGCATCGAGTTACTGACGGCCAATGCAGAGCAAACGCCTAGCACTTGCATCGCCACCGGATTATTGGCAAACACTGGCTGCCACAGCAATTGCCGCGTGGTTAATGTTGCACTCATTTCGTTGTCTCCATCGCTTTCAGTTTGGTAAGCAGTGGCGCAAAACCTTCGTCACCAAACCAGAAACTGATCATATTCTGTACTCCAGCTCCGGTACGGGTGGCCCCGCTGACACCATCAATGCCATTAACATCACCCGGCTTAGCACCGCCTTTAATGATCTTCAGTGCCACCTTGCCGTCAGCATCAAACAACTGCTTACCGTGCCATTTCTGACGCCAGTCTTCGTGATTGATGAAATCGCCGATCCCCGGCGTTTCGCCGTGTTCATAGAACACCACGCCTTCAATGGTATTGAGATCTGGCTGCAAGCCAATAAAACCATAGATGATTGACCACAAGCCTTTGCCATAAATTGGCAATACCCAGCTCTGTAGCTGGCCTTGCGCATCATGCACCCGAAAGATGCGGATCTGGTTAGCGCGGGTTTTGATACGGGCGGTATCTTTGGCAATCTTGCTGGAATGCTCTGGATTGATAGCGGCCATGCGCTCGTCATAGTCCAGCAGATCCTCCTGGGGAACAGTCTGTCCATCTGCCAGTGTCACTAACATGGGCGTGACCCGGGCGCTAAACAGGGTTTTAAAGTTACTGTTGTCGCTCGGGATATTGGCGGCCAACAGCACATTTTGCATCAGCTCATTGCGCTGCTTTGCCAACTTGCGCTCTTTCAGCACACCCGCCGTGCCGGTGATCATAAAGGAGCACACCAGACACAGCACGATGGTGAACAGGAAGGTTCCGGCGACACTGTCTTTATTGAAGGCCATTGCGCTTGATCCTCCGTCTGATGTTAAAACGCGCCACCAACGAGTCCATTAACGGCGCCCACAAGTTAGCAAACAGGATGGCTAGCATAATGCCTTCCGGCATTTTGACGTTGGCAACGCGGATCACCACGGTCATAGCGCCAACCAGCACGCCAAACAACCATTTACCGGGACGGGTGTAAGCGGTGGTAACTGGGTCTGTTGCCATAAACATCATCCCTAAGGCAAAGCCGCCGCTGACCAAATGCCAGGTCCAAGGCATCGCCGTCCAGGCACTGCGACTATTGCCTAAATAGTTGAACAACAGCGTGGTCGCTATCATCCCCAGCATCACCCCGGCAACGATGCGCCAATCTGCCAGTCGCGTCAGCAGCAACAAAGCACCACCTAACAAAATCGCCAGGGTGCTGGTTTCTCCCATTGCCCCAACCTCAAAGCCGAGAAATGCCTGCCACCAATTGCTATCACTGAACGCCTGATACCAGTGGTAATCGCTAAAATGCAGTTTATTGGCCGCTACCTGTGCCAGCGTGGTGGCACCAGAATAACCATCAACCGCCACCAACTGGGCACTGCTGGTGACTTCTGAGGGATAGGCAAAGTAGATAAACGCCAGTCCCGCTAGTGCCGGATTGAGGAAGTTGTAGCCCATGCCCCCAAACAACTCTTTGGCCACCACCACACCAAAACTGACGCCCAGCACCACCAGCCATAAGGCAATGTGCGCAGGCATACACAGGCTAAACAGCAACGCGGTGACAAAAAAGCCCTCATGCAATTCTTGGTGACGCACCTTGGCAAACACCATTTCCCACAGCAAGGTGGTAAGCAAAGCACTGAAGTAAATCGGTAGGAAAAAACTCAAACCATAGGTAAAGGTGCTAAAAAAACCAGACTCTGCGCTCAGAGGGCCAAACACTGATGTAAACAGCGATGCTTGCCAGCCACTGGCGGCCGTGGCTCCGGCTATTAACGCCAGTTTGGCCTGTAAACCGGTGTTATAAATACCGAACAAAATAGCGGGTAGCAGACACAAACCTACCAGCGTCATAGTGCGTTTAACGTCGATGGCATCGCGCACATGCACAGCATCCTGAGTGCTGCCACCATGACCGATAAACAAGGAGCGGAAGAAGTCGCGGATAGTTGAACCCGGTGCGTAGTAGGCGTCCTGAATTTCCGACTTGGATTTTTTCATCAACCTTCCCTCTCAATAATGGTCAGGCAGGCCCGTAATTCCTGACCGTAATCATACTTGCTGGGACACACAAAGGTGCACAGTGCCAGATCTTCTTCATCCAGTTCCAGCGCGCCTAACAGCTGGGCTTCGTCGGTATCGCGCACCACCAAGTCCCGCACCAGCAGTGTCGGCAAAATATCCAGTGGCATCACCCGATCCAGTTGCCCGAATGCCAACATGGCACGTTTGGCACCACCGCTATGGGTAGTCATGGCAAACAGCTTACGCGGCAAAAAACGCGACAACACCGCACCAGTCACCGAAAACAGATCTTTCCCAGGACGTACCCACGGCAATACGCTGGCACGGTGATCTTCTTTAAGCACTGAGACTTGAGGCCGGAAACGGCTGAGATAATCCAGTTCGGCCACCGCGGTAAAACCACCCAATACCGAACCAGACACCACCCGGCAGAGTTCCGGCTGCTGCAGTTCTCCGGCAAGCAACTCACTGATACAAGCGCCGCTGATGGTGCGCAACAACCGCGGATTACTTACCTGTGGGCCTGCCACCGAAATTACTCGGCTGTTATCCAACTCCCCGGTGGTGAACAACTGTCCGATAGCGATAACATCCTGATAGCCGATATGCCAGACTTGGCGCTCCAGCGTGACTGGCAGTAGATGATGGATGTGAGTGCCTACCAACCCGGCAGGATGCACCCCGGCAAAACGCCAGCTTTCCACTTTAGGTAACTCAGCCCCCGGTAAGGCCTCAGGCTTGCCGTCTTGGCATAAAAACAGTTTACCGTCAGTCAGATGCGCCAATACCTGTAGGCCAGCAACAAAATCATCAGCGGCGGCGTTAATAATCGGCCGGGGATCAGCGGCTAACGGATTGGTATCGGTGGCGGTAATAAAAATGGCGGCGGGGACACTGCCGGGTTTAGGAGCGCGCGAGAAAGGTCGCGTGCGCAGCGCCACCCACAGCCCACTTTCCAGCAACTTCTGCTGCACCGCGTCACGGCTCAGTGCCGTCAAATCGGCTTCAGCACCAAAATTGATATAGTCGTCGCCCTCCAGCGTAATCACCACCGACAGCAGGACGCGCCGGTCTCCACGATTAATAGCACTGACCACACCGCTAGCAGGTGCGGTAAAACGCACCCCGGGGTTACTCTTATCTTCAAACAGTGGCTGTCCTTTGCGAACGCGTTCACCTTCTTCCACCAGCATGGTCGGTTTCAGGCCCACATATTCGTGTCCCAACAAAGCCACCCGCGACACCGGTTTGGCCACCTCCACTATTTGCCTAGGGGCACCCGCGATGGGCAAATCCAGCCCTTTGCTAATCGTGATAACACGCTCGGTTAAACTCGACATAGCGTTTGCTCTCATGATTTTTAATTCATCCAATGCTATAGAATCGCTGACTAAATTACCGCCAACTGCATCACACTAGAACGATACATGTAATATAAATACGTAAATTTTTAAATTTATGCGGCAACAACAACTTAAATTAACCTTAAAAGGTAATAAATTTACGTTTTAAATTTCCAGGAATGCTGAACAGAAAGGTACAAACAGAGATGGGCGCCTTCCTGGCATCATTGCTGTCTTTTCCATAACTCATCGGCTAAAACTCACCAGCGAATAAGATAAGCCGGGTTTATGACGCTTTAATGCAACCATAACGGCATTAACATCCGGTTGCCGCCATCACAACCCTCAATACCCGATAATTTGAAAAATTGCGAACAGGATCACTATGAAAATTATGATCTCGATCGCCTATCCCCCGGATTACCTCTTGCGGGGTATATCTCTCTAACTTTGCTAAGTTCTAGACTTTTCGCACATACCGCTTCTAGGCCAATCGCCAACCTTTGGCAAGCCACGGAACTCCGCGAAGGTAGTTGAATATGTATCAACCGTTAACTCAGGAATACCACATAACCAGTCTGGTGATCCATGCTGATCCCGGTCATATCGGTCAGGTTAGTGCTGATATTTCGCGGCTATCCGGCACCGAAATCCATGCCAGCACCCAAGAAGGCAAGTTAGTAGTCACTATCGAAGCTGATAACCAACAATCCGTCCTTGAGCAAGTGGAAACCATCAACCGACTGCCGGGCGTGTTGTCCAGCAGCCTTGTCTATCACCAGGTTGAAACCTTCAGCCATTCATAACGATCATAAAAAACGAGGAAACACTATGAGCATAAGTCGCCGCGAGTTTCTAAAAGCCAATGCCGCTGTTGCTGCGGCCTCGGCCATTGGCGCCACGCTGCCAGTGAAAATTGTTGAAGCTGCTGAACACAGTGACAATATCAAATGGGATAAAGCCCCTTGTCGCTTCTGTGGTACCGGTTGTTCGGTACTGGTAGGCACCCGTGATGGCAAAGTTGTCGCCACCAAAGGGGACCCGGAAAGTCCAGTAAACCGTGGGCTGAACTGCATCAAAGGCTACTTCCTGTCAAAAATTATGTATGGAAAAGATCGTCTGACCACGCCATTGCTGCGAATGAAGGACGGCAAGTATGACAAAGAAGGGGAATTTACCCCGGTCAGTTGGGATACTGCTTTTGATGTGATGGCAGAAAAGTGGAAACACGCCCTCAAAACTAAGGGCCCCACCAGTATTGGTATGTTCGGCTCTGGTCAGTGGACCGTATGGGAAGGTTATGCGGCGGTCAAACTGCATAAAGCCGGTTTTCTCACCAACAACATCGACCCTAACGCCCGTCATTGCATGGCCTCGGCCGTGGTTGGTTTTATGCGTACCTTCGGTATTGATGAACCGATGGGCTGTTATGATGACCTAGAAGCCGCCGACCACTTTGTGCTGTGGGGCGCCAACATGGCGGAGATGCATCCGGTACTGTGGGCGCGCTTATCTGACCGGCGTTTAAGTAATCCCAACAGCAAGGTGCATGTGCTGTCCACCTTCCAGAATCGTTCCTTCGACCTGGCGGATAACCCGATTGTGTTCAAACCACAATCCGATTTGGTCATCCTCAATTTTATCGCTAACTACATTATTCAGAATGGTGCAGTCAATCAGGACTTTGTCAGCAAACACACTCACTTTGCCAAAGGCGTGACCGACATAGGTTATGGGCTGCGGCCAAATCATCCGCTGGAACAGAAAGCGAAAAATCCGGGCAACGGTAAATCCAGCCCGATAACTTTTGAAGAATACGCCCAGTTTGTCAGCACCTACACGCTGGAATATGCCGCCAAGATGAGTGGCGTTGCGCCAGAAAAACTGCTCGAGCTGGCAAAAGCCTATGCCGATCCCAACATCAAGGTGATCAGCCTGTGGACTATGGGCATCAACCAGCACGTGCGTGGCGTATGGGCAAACAATATGCTGTACAACCTGCATCTGCTGACTGGCAAAATCTCCACTCCCGGTAACAGCCCCTATTCATTAACCGGTCAACCTTCTGCCTGTGGCACCGCACGCGAAGTGGGTACCTTTGCCCATCGTCTGCCCGCCGATATGGTGGTGACCAATGACAAACACCGCGCCATTGCTGAAAAAATCTGGCAGTTACCAGAAGGCTCGATCCCGGCTAAACCGGGTTACCATGCGGTACTGCAAAGCCGCATGCTAAAAGATGGCAAGCTCAACTGTTATTGGAGCATGTGTACCAACAACATGCAGGCTGGCCCCAACATTAACGAAGAGATTTATCCCGGCTTCCGCCATCCAGAAAACTTTATCGTGGTGTCCGATCCCTATCCAACGGTGACGGCCATGACCGCCGATCTGATCCTGCCAACCGCTATGTGGGTGGAAAAAGAAGGCGCCTACGGTAATGCCGAACGCCGCACGCACATGTGGCATCAGCAGGTAAAAGCCCCACAAGGCGCCCAGTCTGACCTGTGGCAACTGATGGAATTTGCCAAACGTTTCAAAGTGGCCGAAGTGTGGCCAACAGAACTCGTGGCGAAGAAACCAGAATATGCTGACAAAACATTGTTCGATGTGCTGTTTGCCAACGGCGTGGTCAACAAATTCCCGGTCAGTGACTGCCAAGCCGCACTCAATGATGAATCACAGCACTTTGGTTTTTACGTGCAAAAAGGCCTGTTTGAAGAGTATGCCAGCTTCGGTCGCGGTCATGGTCATGATCTCGCCGACTTTGATGCTTACCACGCCAGCCGCGGTTTGCGTTGGCCCGTTGTTAACGGTAAGGAAACGCTACGCCGCTTTGTGGAAGGTGCAGATCCTTATGTAAAAGCTGGCAGCGGTTATCAGTTCTACGGCAAACCGGACGGCAAAGCGGTGATCTTCGCCCTGCCCTATGAACCGGCGGCAGAAGAACCGAACGCAGAATACGATCTGTGGATGAGTACTGGCCGCGTGTTGGAACACTGGCACACCGCGACCATGACCGCCCGAGTACCAGAGCTGTACCGCGCTTACCCAGATGCACAGATATTTATGCACCCGGAAGATGCCAGCGCGCGTGGGCTGAAACGCGGCGATGAAGTGGTAGTCGCCTCATCTCGCGGTCAACTGAAAACCCGTGTTGAAACGAAAGGCCGTAATAAACCGCCTCGTGGCGTGGTGTTTATGCCGTTCTTTGACGCACGGCAGTTGGTGAATAAGTTGATGCTGGATGCCACCGATCCGCTGTCAAAAGAAACCGACTTTAAAAAATGCCCAGTGAAAGTCATGAAGGCGTGAATGACAGCGCAGCAAACCGCAGGAGACAGATGATGACCACGCAGTCGCCACCGCTTAAAGGGTTAAATCGCCGCCAGTTTCTGGCGACGTCGGCCCGTTATGCCTGTGCCGCTGGCTTGGTCGGCAGTGGTCTGGTGGCCATCGCTCGCGCGCAGCAATTGGGGCCACAAGCCTTGCGGCCCCCCGCGGCCTTGGCCGAAGCGGAGTTTCTATCCGCCTGTGTGCGCTGTGGCCTGTGTGTTGAAGCTTGTCCCTATGATACCTTGCAACTGGCACGCTGGTTTGCGCCAGCGCCCATGGGCACGCCCTGGTTTAGTGCCAGAGACATTCCTTGTGAGATGTGCGATGACATTCCCTGTGTCAAAGCCTGTCCATCTGGCGCGCTAGATCCCTCGCTACATGATATTAGTGAGGCGAAAATGGGCGTTGCGGTACTCATTGATGAAAAAGCCTGCCTTAACTTCAAGGGACTGCGCTGTGACGTGTGTTACCGTGTCTGCCCGTTGCTGGATCAGGCCATCAGCATTGAGATGAGCCGCAACCATCACAGCGACCATCACGCGCTGTTTATTCCGGTCGTTAATAGCGACAAGTGCACGGGCTGTGGTAAATGTGAACATGCCTGTGTGCTGGATGTGCCAGCCATCAAGGTGTTGCCACCTGCACTAGCACAGGGAAAAGCTGCCGCTCACGACACATATCAGGATACCGGTAGCGTTACGCTGGAGATGCTGAACGGAGGATTCAAACCATGAGCCATCCTTCCAGCCGTTTTGCCGCAGCGGCGATTGCCCGTCTGGGGTTCTGGAAAGCGCATCGGTTCTTGCTGTTGCGCCGAGCCAGCCAACTCACAGTGCTGACGCTGTTTGCTATGGGGCCGTGGGCGGGTATCTGGCTGCTACAAGGTAATCTTTCTGCCAGTCTGCTGCTAGATACGGTGCCGCTAGCCGATCCGCTCACCACCTTACAGGTGTTATTGACAGGACACTTGCCACAATTCCAGCTGCTGTTAGGGGCCATACTGATTGGGCTGTTCTACGGTTTGCTGGGTGGTCGAGTGTTTTGCAGTTGGGTCTGCCCCGTCAATATGGTCACGGATTTTGCCGCCTGGTTGCGACGGCGCTTCAACCTGCCGCGGACGCCAGAACTGCCGGGGAAATTCCGCTACTTTATGTTGGCGCTGGTGCTGCTGTTGCCAATGCTGACAGGTTTTACCGTGTGGGAGTGGCTCAACCCGGTTCCCATACTCTACCGCGCACTGCTCTTTGGCAATGTCACCGGTATCAGCATTATCGTCGCCATATTTTTAGCCGATTTGCTGCTGGCAGAACGGTTATGGTGTTCCCATGTCTGCCCTACCGGTGCCCTGTATGGACTGCTAGGTAAACTGTCCCCGGTGAAAATAGCGGCCGTGAAGCGAGAAGCCTGTAATAACTGTATGGACTGCTTCAGTGTCTGCCCAGAACGACAGCTGCTAAAACCTGCACTCAAAGGCCAACAACGGCTGATCAGCGACGCCGACTGCACCCTGTGTGGACGTTGTATCGATGTCTGCGCTGCCGAAGTTTTTCAATACAAAAACCGATTTAACAAAGAATTCCAACGATTTGCCCACAAGGCGGAGAACGAGCAATGAAAAAAAACCTCACCTTAGCTGCACTGTTGATGGTTATCGCCGGTTGCAGCGGCCAACACGCTACTACTGCAGCCAAACCCGTTAATGTCACCTCGCTCGGCGGCAAAGCGCCAGTGACCAGCAACGCTGCCGCTGACAGCGAAGCCCAATACCCCACCCGCGGTACGGCTATCAACCGTAATTTTTCTGAGCAGCCACCATTAATCCCCCACAAAGCGGATTATCCCATCACGCTGCAACGTAACAGCTGTCTGGGTTGCCATAGCTGGGATAAAGCTTCTAAAATGAAGGCCACGCCAGTGGCAAAATCCCATGTCATTGATGATAAAGGCACACTGAAGGGCCAGAATTACTTCTGTACTCAATGCCATGTGCCACAAGCAGACAATAAACAACCGCTGGTTGGCAACAGTTTCAGCCAGCAGTGAATGGGCAAGAAATCACCTTATCTGGTGTTCCTGGGGATAAAGTGATCAGGCAAGGCTCCCACGGATCGGGGGCCTAGTCTTTTTATGATGAGAGTGCATTGCGGGATAGATAGCCGCATCAGTTGGCGTTTTTCTGCAGTATGACCACCCGCCGCTCATCATGAAATAGCAACGTCATACCAAAGTGCTGGCATATCCAGCGAAAACTGTCGAGATGGAAAAAACTGCAGTGGGTGGGATCACGGGTGTAGTGCCAGTCATAAAACTGTGCGGGCGTTTGCCAACGGTCAGTCATCACTCCGAGGATGCCTCCAGGTGACAAATGCTCACTTAACCGTGCAATTTCGTTGGCGGGTTGATGGAAATGTTCGAAACACTCACTTGCCAGAATGAAATCATACTGTGCTCGTAAAGTGATAGGAAAAAACGCCGGATCATAATTGTCACAGGCAATTCCCTGCCGCGCCAACAACTGCGACATCGTCGGTCCTGGGCCACAGCCAAAATCCAGCCCCTGCATTGAAGCTGACAACCAAGGTAGAACTGGCTGCAACAGGCGCATTAAAAACGCCACATAGCCCGCATCATCGATACTGTTGTTATGGGTGGCGTAATACGCGCGCTCGTCAGCCAGCGATAGGCGATCTGCGGCGGTCAGAAAGATCAATTGGCAGTGACTACACACCAGATAACGCCGCGCCACTCGTGCGGCTACCGCTTGTTTCTGACCACTATCACCGCAAAGCGGGCAAATCTGCGCTGACAAACATCACTCCATTGTTCCTGAAAAAACGGCGACACTTTATCACCGTCAAGCCCTATTTACTCGCAGATTATGGCTGTTAACGGTAAAAGGATTGCTGGTTATCCGCAACTAAGAGTAAGCGGCTGACTGACGCAAGGCATCTTGGGCCTATCAGCATGATATCAGTAGCCTAGCTCATTGCTGAGACGGCGAAATCCCTCCGCAACATCTTTGCTTTCAATCATGGCCTGCAGCACCTCGGCCGCTTTGGCACCATCGAGCATCAGCCGCTTCGCTAAAAACAGTATGAATGCCATCTTGCCTTCTTCGGAGTCTTCATTTGTGGGCAGATCTTGCATCATCAGGATCTGGCAAAATGCCTGGGGATATCCCCACAAGGTCAGGATATAAGCACTCAGCAGTGTGGCGTCCTCAAAGTCACTGCGGCTTTCGGGCAACTCCTCGGCCGACGTCAGTTTCAGCGTCTCCAGCAGCAGTTGACCAATGGCACTTAGCAGTGCCGCCGAAAATAGCATATCCCGCTGTGCCACCGGCATACCAGCATACTGCGCTAGACGGCGGCAGTAATTGGCATGGATAAATGCCTGATCATTAATATGGCTGTGCACTGACGCTGGCAAACGGTGCCGGATATCTTCGCCAATCAGCAATGTGGTGATAATTGCCTCGGTCAGCTTGGCCCCCAAACGCGTAATCGCTTCTTGTAACGACGAAGTCTGGCGACTGTAGCCCAGCAGCGCCGAGTTAGCACTTTGGATCAGCTTGCCACTGACTACCGGGTCATGAACCACCAGTTCCGCACAATCACTAAGATCAGAGTCAGGATCTGCCAGCAGTTGCCGTAGTTGCATGACCAACTGCGGCATTATCGGCAACTGATTAATGCGCCCGACTCGGCGCCGATCCTCCAGCGTAAACGGCAGTTTCTGCAGGCGCTCTGCACAGTTGAATAGATGTTCCAGATCCGCTTCTCGAAACGGTTTAGAGAAAACGAAGTGGCCGTAGGACTCTAACTGTTGAAACACCTCGGATGAAGCATCGGCCGTCAACAACACACGAATGGCCGTCGGCAGTTTATGGCTGGCCTGTTGGAGGATCTGATTACCGTTAATGCCGGGCATCACATAATCACTGACCACCACATCAGCGCTCAGTTCTTTACCATCGCCACAAAACTCCAACCAGCGGCTAGGCTGATCACACAGCACAAAATCCCACTGTGGGCGCAATCTCTTGGCGACCCGCAGCAATGCATTGAGCATCAGCATATCATCATCAATAAACACGACCTTGAGTTGACTCATGTGCGGTTTCCCTCCTGCAGCGTAAGTCACCCGACTACCATAAGCGTTGTGACAAGGTTTGTCGCCTGTCATGTCATCTACTGAGGTCACATATCAGGGTCATCAGCAGCAGACTAACTTGCTAGTATTCATTTTAGATCATAAATTTAACTGGCAACGGACAAGTGTACCAGCGACCGGGAGCAAGGAACCTGCCGATGATAGAACTGGCTAATGATACCCCAGCAACCATCCTTTGTGTCGATGATGAACCTAGCATCCTGAAGGCACTGCAAAGGTTGTTTCTTGGTCACCCCTGTGTATTGCTGTTAGCGGAAAGTGGTGAAACCGCACTGACGCTAATGCAGCAACACACAGTGGAAATTATCATCTGTGATATGCGGATGCCACAGATGAATGGCGCAGAATTTCTGCAGCAGGCAGCCAAGTTGCAACCCAACGCCTACCGTATTCTAATGACGGGTTACGCAGATTTGGCATCGACGATTGCGGCGGTCAATATTGGGCGTATTCAACGTTATATCCAAAAACCTTGGGACAATGCCGAGCTATTGGCCGCTGTCGACGAAGGTCTGGACTACCACCGTTTACTGCAAGCCAATAGACAGCTCACCGTTCAGGTAGAGCAGCAGAATGCCCAGTTGAAGCAGCTTAACCAATCGCTGGAAGAACAAGTTCAACAACGCACCCGCCAGCTAAGGCAAAGTCTGCAACAGTTGAAATCTTTGGTGGCGCAAAGAGAAAGTGAAAACGATGCCATCCTGCAGCTGCTATATAACATCATCTCCATCAATCCCCGCCTCAGTGGTGATTACGCAAGGCGTGTCAGTCAGACCTGTGGAGATCTGGCGCGAGCATTAGGCTTAAGTGCCGAGCAGCAACAGCTGATCAGCAATGCCGGGCTTTACAGTGAAGTTGGTAAACTGGGGTTCACTTCCGCCTTGTTGGACAAACCGTTTCACGCGCTGGGAACCTCAGATCACCGCTTGTATCGCTTTCATCCACAGCTTGCCGAAGAGATTATGGCTCCGGCGCAGCACCTACAACCCATGGTAGAACTGATCCTGCACCAATATGAGCACTATAATGGTACCGGAGTGCCCGATGCCTTGAGCGAGCAGAATATTCCCTTGGGATCACGCATATTGGCCGTTGCTAGGGACTTCTGGGGGCTGATGTTCAAACGCCTCAGTGAGAATGTGCATACACATGAAGAAGCCATTGCCTGGCTGAAACGGCAACAAGGATCAGTATACGATCCTAAGCTTATCGGCATTATGGAAAAACTGTTGCAACAGCATCAACTGGATAAGCCCTCGGTAGATGATGTACAGGGCGTTACCTTAGATCTGCTACAACCGGGAATGCAGCTAAGCCACAATTTATACAATCGGAATCAGATGCTGTTATTGCCTAAAGGCCATGTGCTCACCCAACAGTCTCTGGATAAACTGCGGGAATACCAGACCAAGCATAAAACCGTACTGCGACTGCAGCTGGAATCCGCGGCAAAAGCCAAACCAGCCAACGCCTGAACCAGTTAGCAACGGTAGCAAGTAGGAGTTACTATGAACAACCATTCGCTGGCGTCACTACTGGACAAACTGCCATTAGGGATTTGCATCGTCGACCGGAAGTATCGCATTCTCTACATCAATTCGCGTTTCAGCACGGCGTTGCAACTCCCAGCAGAAGTCCGCTTGGGAAGCTCACTACTGCAAGAGTGTTCGCATCAAGCGCCGTTGTTGCAACAACATCTGGATAATGTCGCCAGCAGAACCGGAGACTCCTTCCCCTCCGATATTCATCCTCCTGAAGCTTTCGAATTTATCCCAGAAACGGATACCACAACCGACAACGTCAACGCCGTATTGCATATGGAGATAGTGCCGCTAGCCATCAACGATGGAGTGGTCAAAACCTTATGTCTGCTGCTGGATGCCGGAAGCTGTTATGCGCAAGTCAAACATCAGATGGCGCAAGAACTCGCTGCCGGGCACGAGCAGCAACAGCAACTGATGGATAAGCTGGAGGCTGCTCGCGGCCAACTGGTGCAAGCAGAAAAAATGGCATCAATCGGGCAACTGGCTGCGGGTATCGCCCACGAGATTAATAATCCTATCGGTTTCATCGGCTCGAACCTACAAAGTCTGCAAGACTATGTGGAGCGTCTGCTGAATATTATCCATCACACTGAAAGTCTGCTCAATGAGCAGCAGCGGCAGCAATTGCAGCAGTTGATGGTGCAACAGCAGTTCAGTTTTATCCGCGATGATATTAAACAGTTGCTGGAAGAATCACTCGATGGCATCAATCGGGTGGCGGCAATTGTTAATAGTCTTAAGTCATTCTCCCATGTGGACAACAGTGACTGGCAATATGCCGATCTGATTGATGGTATGGAAAATACGCTAAAAATCATCAATAACCAGCTGAAATACCGGATTCAGTTACATAAGGATTATCAGCAAGGCTTACCGCTAGTGTATTGCCAGCCAATGCAGTTGAACCAGGTATTTATGAACCTGCTGATGAATGCCGCCCAAGCGATTGAAGGCAATGGCGACATCTGGATCTCTATCCATACCATGCCGCAGGATCAGGGTGTTGAAATTAGCATCAGGGACAGTGGCTGTGGTATCGAACCACAAAACCTCAATAAGATATTTGAACCCTTTTACACCACCAAACCCGTTGGCAGCGGTACAGGGCTGGGATTATCTCTGTCTTACAGCATTATCCAGAAACAGCACGGCAAAATCAGCGTCAGCAGCAAAGTCGGTGAAGGGACTGAATTTGTAGTGAGATTACCGCTACAAGGCGAGCGTCGTCTGCGGCAATAGTGCAAGTTTTGACACAAAAAATGGCGCTGTTTAGCGCCATTTTTTATTACCGCTTATGCGACAAGTCGGTTCAGTACATAGGTCAGCACCCCACCTGCACGGTAATAAGCAATTTCCATTTCAGTGTCGAGGCGACATAGCAAACTAATGTGCTTGCTGCTGCCATCAGCATAATGGATCACGGCGCTGATATCCTGATTGGGTTTGAGTGATGACCCCAGCCCGAGGATATCAAAGTGTTCGTCGCCGCTGAGTTTCAGGGTTTGACGATTTTCGCCGTCTTTAAACTGTAGCGGCAGCACTCCCATGCCCACCAGGTTGGAACGGTGGATACGCTCAAAACTCTCCACGATCACCGCTTTTACCCCTAAGAGCAAGGTGCCTTTGGCCGCCCAATCACGGCTGGAGCCGGTGCCATACTCTTTGCCAGCCACTACGACGGTGGGGATCTGTGCCTGCTGGTATGCCATCGCCGCATCGTAAATGAAGCGGACCTGTTGCTCGCCACTCAGGCGGGTTACGCCGCCGGTGTGCCCAGGCACCATCTCGTTGCGGATACGGATATTGCCAAAGGTGCCGCGCATCATCACTTCATGATTGCCACGGCGTGAACCATAAGAGTTAAAGTCCTGCTCCGCCACCCCGTGGCTGCGCAAGTACTGCGCTGCCGGGCTGTCCTTAGGGATCACCCCGGCTGGCGAGATATGATCCGTTGTAACCGAATCCCCCAGCAACGCCAAGATTGCGGCACCTTTAATATCGGCCTGATTACCAGCATAAGCGGGCTCGAAGAACGGTGGCTGCTGGATATAGGTGGAGTTCATATCAAATTGATAGGTACTACCAGTACCAGTATCAATGGCACGCCAGTTATCGTCACCACGGAACACATCGGCGTATTGTTCGCGGAACTGTTGCTGAGTGATATCCGCCAGCAATGCGGCAATCTCGGCATTCGACGGCCAGATATCTTTCAGATACACCGGATTACCCGCGGGATCCTGGCCGATAGCATCTTGCGACAGATCAATACGGGTGGTTCCCGCCAGCGCAAACGCCACCACTAGCGGCGGCGAGCACAGCCAGTTAGATTCCACCAGTGGATGAATACGACCCTCAAAGTTGCGATTGCCCGATAGCACAGAAGACACATGAATTTTCTGTTCACTGACCGCCTGCGTTACATTGTCCGGCAATGGCCCAGAGTTGCCGATACAGGTGGTACAACCATACCCCACCAGATTAAACCCTAAGGCATCCAGTGCCGGTTGCAGCCCCGCCTTTGCCAGATACTGAGTTACCACTTTGGAACCAGGTGCCAGTGACGATTTCACCCAAGGTTTACGCGCCAGCCCTTTGGCGAGGGCTTTTTGCGCCAGCAGCCCGGCCGCCAGCATTACCGCCGGATTAGAGGTATTGGTACAGGAGGTAATGGCCGCAATCACCACATCACCGTGGTGCATTGGCACATCAGTGCCTGCTAGGGTAAACGGTTGTGACAAATCATCGCGGCCAGAAAGTTTGATGGCATCTTCGGCCGCCTGTTTCATGGCGGATAGCGGCACCCGATCCTGTGGCCGCTTTGGCCCAGCCAAACTGGGTTCAACGGATGACAAATCCAGACTCAGTGTTGCCGAGAATTGCGGTGAGGGCGCACCGCTTTCACGCCATAATCCCTGCGCCTTAGTATAAGCCTCAACCAAGGCGATGGTGGTTTCGTCACGACCACTCAAACGCAGATATTCTAGGGTTTTGGCATCGACCGGGAAGAAACCGCAGGTAGCGCCATATTCCGGTGCCATGTTGGCAATGGTCGCGCGATCCGCCAGCGGCAATAGATCTAGGCCGTCACCATAAAATTCGACAAACTTACCCACTACACCGTGCTGCCGCAACATCTGCACTACGCGCAACACCAAGTCGGTAGCGGTAATGCCTTCATTCAATTTGCCTTTGAGTTCAAAACCCACCACATCCGGCAGTTGCATAGAGATTGGCTGACCCAGCATTGCCGCTTCGGCTTCAATCCCCCCCACGCCCCAGCCTAAAACCCCGAGCGCATTGATCATCGTGGTGTGACTGTCGGTGCCGACCAAGGTGTCGGGATACACCACAGTGCCAGCCTCGGTCACCTGACTCCAGACGCCTTTCGCTAAGTACTCTAGGTTAACCTGATGGCAAATACCGGTGCCCGGAGGTACCACAGAGAAATTATCAAATGCACCCTGGCCCCATTTCAGAAACTGATAACGCTCCTGATTTCGTTGCATCTCTATTGCCACGTTTTCTCGATACGCGCTGTCACTGGCAAATTTTTCAATGCTGACGGAATGGTCAATCACCAAATCCACCTTGGACAGTGGATTGATTTTTTGTGGGTCACCACCGCGTGCCACCAAGGCCGCTCGCATCGCCGCCAGATCGACAATTGCCGGCACCCCGGTGAAATCCTGCATCAGCACCCGCGCCGGATGGTAAGCAATCTCCTGTGAGCTGCCCTTACCATGGCTGTTGGCCACGGCTTCCAGTGCCGACAGTTCACAATGCTCGGTATGCAGATGCCGCAGGATGTTTTCCAGCAGAATTTTACTGCTGATGGGCAGCCTCACCACATCGTGATAATGCGTTAACGGGCCATCAGTAAGTGAATAATAAAGGTAGGTGTTTTCGCCGACTTTTAGCTGGCGTTGGGCTTGAGCCTGAAACTTGAGCTTGGACATCACTACTCTCCCTGAGTTGAGTTCGTCTGAATCCTCGTCGTGTTTCCAGCATATGGGATCTACAGCGCTATCTCAAGGCGCAATAAAATTTTAATGATTAAAAATATATAATGTAAAAGAATTTATAGATTAGAACAGTGAAAAAAACGCCCGCTTATTCGCGGGCGATTCTGGGCTTTTGTAACTGGATGGATTAAGCTGCTTTAGCTTTTTTGTGGAAATGGAAACTGCCTTTCCACGAACCCTGATTGTTAACCTTAGCTGGTTTAGCCTTAGTTTCAGGGACTGCGGCAGTCGCAGCTTCGTAAAGGGCGCTTACCCAACCACACTGTGCGGATTTCATGGCAAATTCCTCTGTTCTTTGTCTGTATACGACTTTAGTATTAGAGCAGCTATAGGTAAAATGAATTAATTCCATAGGTAGGATTCCATAATAGAATGAATATCCCAATCAAGACATTGCATTGCTTTTTACGGCTGGTGGAGATCGGCAACTTTACCCGGGCAGCCGAACAGTTGTATCTGACCCAGCCGACATTAAGCAAAATGATCCAGCGGCTGGAAGAAACCCTGGATCAGCAGTTGTTGATCCGTAGTAATCAAAAGGTGGAACTGACCCAAGCGGGACAGATTTTCCACGCCAGTGCCAGCCAAATCATCGGGCAGTGGCATCGTATGGAACAGGATCTGGCGAACCTTTCCGGCCTGAAGTCAGGCCATCTACGCTTGGGCGTGTGTCCGATGATGAGCACGCTGACGATAGATCTGCTGACCAAGTTCCGCCAAACTTATCCCGGCGTTGAATTGCACATGCAGGAATACGGTGGTTTTGGTTGTGAGCAGGCATTATTGGCCGACTCACTGGATATTGCCTTTACCGCCTTGCCAGTAACCAACTCTGAACAGTTATCGGCTTCGCCGCTACAGGGGTATCCACTCAAAGTGTGTCTACCCAATGAGCATCCACTGACGGTCAAAGAACGCATCAGTTGGCAAGATTTAGCGCAATATCCGTTCATTCTGTACAACGAAGATTTCTCACTGGCAAAATTGTTTGCCCGCCTCACCAAAGAAGCTGGCGTGACCCTGAACATTGCTTTTCGTAGCGGTCAGTGGGATTTTCTCGGTGCCATGGTGGAAGAAGGCATGGGCGTCGCCATTTTGCCAGAGCCCATCTGCAATAAACTCGACAAAAGCCGACTGGTATTCCGGCCAATGGAGAAAGATCTGTTCTGGCAGATTGGACTTATCTGGCGTAATAACCTGCCATTAACGCCTGCGGCTGAGGCGCTGCTGACACTGAGTCGTCATCGCTCTTAGGTGGCAATCAACTGGAGCTTGGAATGACCAACACATCACTGCGGCTGCGTAGCAGGATCTGTTCAGCGGTATTACCAAGCATCCAACCCATCAACCCTTTACGTTGGCGGACGCCCATCACCAGGTAGTCGCTCTTGAGCCGACAAGCCAGTTGATACAGGCACAAGTCAGGTTCGCCGCCGATGATATGGATCTGTTCTTTTGGCAGCCCTATTTCGGCCAGTGTTAACTGATGACGCCGATAAGCATCCTTCACCAACTGCTGCACATTCAGCACCTCCAGATCGCGGATCAATCTGGGCACCCGCAAAATATAGGCTAAATGCAGCTGGCCGCCGGTAGCCTCCGCCAGCGTTCTGGCGTGTTGCAGCACTTGCTGATTAAGTTGCTGTTTTTGTGTATTTTCAGTATCCAGATCCAACGCCATCAACACACTGTTACCACGCTGCAACGGATTTTGTGTCAACAACATCACCGGCACTTTGGTGGTACGCAAGAGTTGCCAGTCGGTCGGCAACATATGTTCACTTGCGTGGATACCCTTGACGATCAGATCAAAGCCTTCATTGGCAGCATATTCGCAAGCGTGTTCATAAAGGTACTTACACCACACCACGTGTAATGGCACATCGCCTGCGTCTAGTTGCTGTAAACGCTCTAGCAGTTGCTGCTGTTTATGCTGCTGCAATTGCTGTTTGGCTTCTTCATAAATAATTGGATCACCATAAAAGTACTCATAGCAGTAGGCAAAAATCTCTGGCGACTTTTGCAACATTTTCGCCAGTTGCAAGCCCTTGGTGATGACATCGGTGTGCGCGGATTCGTGCGGTTCGATAATAAATAGTTTACCCATCTGATTTCTCCCGTATTTCTACTGGTGTTTAAGCAGAAATTGGACTCTACTCAATAGGTGGGGGATTGATGTAAACCCTCTGATTAAGTGTATCAAAGCGGGGGCAAAACGTGCCGATAGATGACCTGCTAATCGCGTTGTTTTTGATCTTGCTACTGTCCCGGTTACTGGGAGAAACCTGTCAGCGCTTTGGTTGGCCGGTAGTGGTGGGGGAAATTGCCGCCGGAGTACTGCTTGGGCCATCAGCGTTAGGCTGGCTGGCGCCAAATCCGTTACTCGCCAATATTGCCGAGCTGGGGATCATTCTGCTGCTATTCAGCATCGGCACAGAAACCTCCATCAAACGCCTGTATCACGCCGGCTCACAGGTACTACTGGTCGCCTTAAGTGGTATTGTGCTACCGCTGCTATTTACCGGAGTGGCGGCGTTTTATTGGTTGTCACTGCCCCCGTTTGCCGCACTGTTTTACGGCTGCGCCCTCACCGCCACTAGCATCGGTATTTCATTACGGGTGCTGAAAGATGCCGGACAACAACAGCAACACAGTAGCCAGATTATTCTCGGCGCAGCGGTGGCGGATGATATCGCCGGGGTGATTCTGCTGAGTTTGCTGTTTAGCTTTGCCACTGGCGCAGGCTTTGCGCCACTGCCACTGCTCAAACTGGTGCTGACCTTGTTAGTATTTTTGGTATTTGCCCCACCGCTAGGCCGCCTGTTGATCTATCTGCTGCGCTTTGCCAGCGGTCATGCCCACAATGAAGGTTATGAAGCGGTGGTGATGCTGGCGTTGATCTGCCTATTTGCCTGGCTGGCCCATCATGCGGGCGCGCCAGCACTGCTTGGTGGTTTTTCTGCGGGGTTAGCGTTATCACGACAATTTGTTTGGCCATGGCAGCGTTATCTGCAAAATCCATTTGCCTTTACCAATAAGCTGGAACATGCCATGCAGCCACTCACCGAGGTGTTTGCGCCAGTATTTTTTGTTTATGTTGGCATCAGTATTGATGTCAGCCACCTGCAACTGAGTGGCACTCACCTGCTGCTGTTATGCGGCATGGTATTGCTGGCGCTGGCGGGCAAACTACTGGCGGGCTTGGCGGTACAAGGCCCGTGGCGCGATAAGTGGCTGGTGGGGAGTGCCATGATACCACGCGGTGAAGTCGGGCTGGTGTTTGCCCAATTCGGCCAGCAATTACAGATTATCACCACCGATATTTTTACCGGACTGGTGTTGGTAATTGCCATAACCACCTTGTTGGGGCCGCTGTTACTGAAAACCCTGCTGTCCCATAACAATCATTCACAAAAAACGCCGCAGTAGCGGCGTTTTTTGATTATCAGTTAGTGGTTATGCAGCTTAAACTGCCGCTCCAGAAAATCGGTCAGCGATTTATACAGATGCGTTTTGACCTTATTGCCACGCATGGAATGCTTGGCGCCCGGATAGTTGATCATTTCAAACAGCTTACCGTCATCTTGCAACGCCTTGTATACGCGAGTGCTGTTTTCAAACAGCACGTTGTCATCCGCCATGCCGTGATACATCAATAAACCACTTTGATAACTGCCGATATACGGCAGCACACTGCTTAAGCGATAGCCTTCGGCATTATCATGGGGATTGCCCAGATAC
Organism: Shewanella fodinae; assembly: GCF_014651955.1. GTDB lineage: Bacteria > Pseudomonadota > Gammaproteobacteria > Enterobacterales > Shewanellaceae > Shewanella > Shewanella fodinae. The sequence goes on from NZ_BMXW01000021.1 coordinate 33,334, forward strand.
CGTTCAGTGTAATGGGTATCGTACAGCGACCAGTCGGTCACCGGTGCGCCGCTGATCGCCACCTTGAAGTAATCCGGTGCCTTCAACTTACACATCAGCGCCATGTAGCCACCATAACTGTGACCATATATGGCAATCTTGTTAGCATCCACCCACGGCAAAGTCCGCAGATAATCAACACCTTGCTTTTGATCGGCCACTTCGGCAACCGCCAAGTGTTGATAGATCACCTGCTCAAAGCGCAGGCCGCGATGACCAGAACCCCGATTATCCAACTGGAACACGGCAATGCCCTGTTGCAACAGATATTGGGTGAAGTAATCCTGACTGCTCCAGCTGTTCACCACCATCTGTGCATGTGGGCCACCATACACCCGTACTAACACTGGATATTGCTTGTGCGCATCAAAATTAACGGGCTTGAACAACCGATAGTGCAAGGTCTGCCCATCTTCAGCCGTCAATGTGCCAAACTCGGGCAACTGCCACAGGCCTGCGTATTGATATAAGGGGTGCCCTGGTTTGACGGCATTTTCTTCCACCCACGCCAGACGCTTACCCTCAGCATCATGCAAACTCACCTGCGGCGGCTGTGATAGCGAGTCAAAGTAATCCAAATACACCGCTTTATTATCGGCAAATACCGCTTGGTGCATCCCATGCCGGGTTGATAAACGAGTAAACTCGCTGCCATCGAAACGCACTTTATACAGTTGCTTCTCGATATCACTGTCTTTACGGCCAGTGAAATATACCCAGCCCTGTTTTTCATCCACATGGCTGATGCTATCGACCGTCCAGTCACCGTGAGTCAACTGCTGGGTGACTGTGCCGTCGGCGGCGAATCGGTAGATATGCTTAAAGCCGCTGCGCTCAGAGGTCCACAGGAAGCCGCCCTGCTTGAGGAAATGCAGATCGTCATTGAGATTAATCCAGATGTTATTGCGTTCAGCGACCAACGTTTGCGGCGCTCGGCTTGAGTGCACATCCACCACGCGCAGGTCTAACTGCTGCTGATTGCGGCTTTGCCACTGGAATGACAGATGACGGCTATCCGGCAACCATTTTACCCGCGGCAGATAAAAATCCGTGTCTTGGCCCAAATCAATCCATGTCACCGTTTGCTGCGGCAGTGCAATCACCCCGAGCTTTATCTGCACGTTCGCAGTGCCCGCTGCCGGGTAACGTTGCTGGGTCAGCTTGATACCATCGGCATAAATTTCATTACGGGTGACTTCTTCTACTGGTGATTCATCCACCCGGTTAAAGGCAATCGCCGATTCATCGGGCGCCCACCAGTAGCCGGTCATGCGCCCCATCTCTTCCTGCGCTACAAATTCGGCCATAGCGTTTTTAATCACGCCGCCACCGTCTTTGGTCAGTTGCGTGAGCTTATCGTTCGCCAGTGTCAGTAGCCATAGATTCTGCCCGGCAACAAAGGTGACATAGTGCCCCTTGGGTGACAGTTTGGCATCGGTGGCAAAACCATCGCCAGTCGGCAATAACCGCACTTTGCCATCGGCCAGCGTGTAATAATAGAGTTTACCGGCTGAGGGGATCAGCAGCGCTTTGCCATCATCGGCCCAGGCGTACTCCATGATGCCTTCACCATAAATCCGCTGCCGTTCGCGGCGGGCTTTTTCCTCATCAGATAATTCGCCCTGCTGCAATTTAGACGCATCCAGCAACATACTGACCTTGCCGCTAACCACATCCATTTGCCACAGATCGTAAAAATGCAGATTCTCCTTACGCCCCACCAGAAAAGTCGCCCGCGAGCCATCCGGTGACAACTTCAGTTGCCGGGGGCTACTGCCCGCCAGATCTGGCGAATCATAAAGCCGATCTACAGTGAGTGGCTCGCGGCCGCCGTTAAGGGTTTGCGCGCTGCTGGCCGCGCTGCCAAGTGAGAGTGGAATTGCCATAAGTACAGAGTAAATCCAGTGTCGGGTCATGTTATTGTTATTCCATTAGCTATGTATCAGAAAGCGCCTGATAACTTTAGCGCTCCATTCTGCCTTATTTTTTTACGGATGGACAAACCTGCCATGTAACCGCTGAAAACTGTGGATTTTTGCGCTATGATTGCCCCCCAGGATCGGCTCCCGAATTCACATAAGGAAACAGCATGCAAACCCTGGCTCAAACCTTAGCCACTCAAGCTATTCCGGCATCGCTGGCGCAACTGCTCCAGACCCTCGCCTCGACCTCTGTCGCTATCAGCAACGCCGTGCGCCGTGGAGCATTGGCTGGCGTCCTCGGCAGCACTGACCACGAAAACGTGCAGGGTGAAACCCAGAAAAAACTGGACGTGATCACCAATGAGATGCTGAAAGATGCGTTGCGTGCCGACGGTACGGTGCGTGCATTGGCGTCTGAAGAGGAAGATTTCCCAGTAGTGCTTGGCGATCACGGTGATTATCTGGTGTGTTTTGACCCGCTGGATGGTTCATCCAATATCGATATCAACTCGCTGGTAGGCACTATCTTTTCGGTATTGCCAGCACCACAAGGCGAGGTGAATGAACAGAGTTTCCTGCAAAGTGGTCGCCATCAAGTGGCTGCCGGTTATGTGTTGTATGGCCCGGCCACCATGCTGGCGCTGACCACCGGCCACGGTGTGCAGCTGTTTACCCTTGACCCACAAAGTGGTGAATATCGGCTGACCAATCCAGCGGTCAGCATCCCCAAAGACACCGCCGAATTTGCCATCAATATGTCCAACCAGCAGTTTTGGGAAGCGCCGATGCAGACTTATATTGGCGACCTGCTGCTGGGTAAAATCGGCCCGCGGGAAAAGTCTTTCAATATGCGCTGGATTGCCGCCATGGTAGGCGATGTGCACCGAGTACTGAGTCGTGGCGGTATTTTTACCTACCCCACCGACAACAAGAATCCGCAGAAACCATACAAACTGCGCTTAATGTACGAAGCCAACCCTATGTCGTTACTGGTGGAACAGGCGGGCGGTAAATCCAGCACTGGTTACCAGGATATTCTGGACATTCAGCCACAAGCGATTCATCAACGCGTAGCGGTTATCCTCGGTTCAGCCAACGAAGTGGCGACCTGCCTGGAATACCACAGTCTTGACTACAGCGAAGAACCAGAACTGTAATGACTCACGGCCCGGCGGCCTGCCAGCGTTGGCAAGCCGCTAAATCGCGTTATAATAGCCGCCACATGACGCTAATCGCGGCGATATCGCCAAGATTCCACTGATAGTGAAAGGACAAATAAATGAGCTTACTTGCTGTGCCTGCGGGCAAATCCCTGCCAGACGATATCTATGTCGTGATCGAAATTCCTCAGAACCACGATCCCATCAAGTATGAAGTAGACAAAGACACCGGCGCGCTGTTTGTAGACCGCATGATGACTGCGCCCATGTTTTACCCATGCAACTACGGCTACGTGAACCAGACCCTGAGCCTGGATGGTGATCCAGTTGACGTGCTGGTACCAACTCAGTACCCACTGCAACCCGGTAGCGTGATCCGTTGCCGCCCAGTTGGCGTATTGAAGATGACCGACGAATCTGGCGAAGATGCCAAAATCGTAGCCGTACCACACGACAAAGTTTCTAAAGAATACAAACACATCCAAGATGTGAACGATCTGCCAGCACTGCTGAAAGCGCAGATCAAACAGTTCTTTGAACACTACAAAGATCTGGAAGAAGGTAAATGGGTAAAAGTTGACGGCTGGGAAAATGCCGCTGCTGCCCGTGCGGAAATTCTCACCAGTGCAGAACGTTACAATCAAGGTAAGTAATTTACCTTTGGTTGGTTGTTCGCTGGAAAAGGCCCGCAATCGCGGGCTTTTTTGTTTTTGTAGCCTGACGGCAATGGCTTACGCCATACCAAGCTGCGCTTGGCAGAAGCTATCACTGCGTGATTGCAACCTGAGGTTGCGAAAGTCGTGAGCTTTCGCGCTCACACTACGAGACAAGGGGGCTGATCAGCCTCGCCCCCTTATCAAACCCCTTGCTGCCCCGACGTCGCGAAACGCTACGGGCTTATGGTTTGCCATTTTCGCAAATCGCGCTGATTCGTCATCCATGACTCACCATCGCTTCTCGGCATCCTTGCCTCGATTGCTCAATGGCTGCCCAACGCTCCTTCGCCGCGCCGAGGGGAATTGGTGTTGTCTATATAGTCAAGTTGAAAAAGCTTAATAATTTGTAGCTACATTATTGTTGCTTAGTTCTTGAATGTTGTATTACAGAACAAATGTGTATTTTGGCCATTAAATACATCATTGGTTCCACCATCTTCTTTCCTTATAATGTGATCTGTTGAATTAAACTTTCCTCCCATAAAGCCATGACAGATAGGGCACTTAAGCTCATTAGCCATTCTTTCTCGAATAAAAATATTATTCTTATGATGCATTTGGAAACGACCATGTGGTGTAGAGCCGTAGGATATACTCCTTTTCCGAACATCAATAAATTCAAATTTACTTTCAATCGCTTTTTCTAGATCATCATACGAGAGTTCAATGTTATTAAGAAGAAAACAATAAAAATCTGAAATTGCCTCTCCTTGACTATCATAAGAAGATTTTTTAACCTTAACTATCTGCTGTAAATAATTTTTTCTTTCGAACAAAAAAGTTTCAAACTTTCCTCTAACTTTAGTGAAATGATTTAAATCTTTTATCTTTATGAAGAAATCGATCAATCCAAGAAGATAACCATGTCTAAATAAGCCAGATTCATCATACACATACACGACTGAGTGAAAACCCAAGGAAGATGCATGTTCACTATTTATTTGACGAATAACTTTCAGCGTTTTATTTAAGCAGTTTACAACATTCTGCTGTTTACTCAAGTTATCATCATCCTGATAAATAATTTTAACTAGACTTAAAATTAGCTGTTGATCCTTGCTTCCTAGGTTAGTACCACCGATTGGTAAATTTAAAGAATCTAATCTAGACTTCAATGTTGGCTTAAAAAGCATCTCATTTATTTTATTGCTTTTATTTTCGATATCGGCCTGAATACTTGATTCAAAATCACGCCAATATTTATGACCTGTTCCACCCCAATATATTGCCCTTGAAACAATTCCATATGTATTTTTTCGCTCCTTTATAAGAACTCTTTCAATTTGACTTAAAGGACTAGACTGCTGATTTATTTTTTCAAATGAAACTTCTGCCTTTTCTGCATTACCATTAATCCATTGGACAGCCAAAGCTGACGTTAATAAATTAAGCTTCCTACTTTTTTGTTCTCCAGTTGCATTTGGATGACTAGACTTCTGCATAAAGTCATCGTAAGAACCTATTTTACTCTCAATTCTCTTTCTAGTATCTGCAGCGATCTTCTTTTGTTCTTCAGAAATATCACCACCGAAATATTTTAAAGATATTTCACCATCACCATAATCATCATATAACCAAGATAAAAGTGCACTAAGCCGATGAGCACCATCGATAACAAAAATAAAATTAGCTGAATTTTTCCAAAGAATAATTGAAGGAATTAGCTCTCCGTCTAAGAAACTTTCAACCAAGGAAATTATTTGAGTAGAGTCCCATTCATTTGTCTCTCTTTGAAAGTCTGGCTTCCGCAAAAATTCTAGTAAAAAACCTCCATTTTTACCAATATTTTGCGCTGATAGTTCTGTAATATTTTTCCCATAATTAGAACTATCGCCTTCGACAAGAAAATCAGCCCTTGGAAGAAGTGCATCCAAAATTACTTTAGAACTCATACATGACCTAAAATTTAGTTGTATAAAATGTTTCTACTATCATCTTATTCAACATGTAAACAGAAAAATATAAGATATACGATATAGTTCACATTTTTCTAAGGTAAAGAAGTAAAAGGTATTCACGTCAACAAAAAGGACGAAATTGGGACACCCACCAATTAGTGTTGAATTTCTCCACTGAATTGTCAGGCAGCACCAATTCCCCTTCGGCACAGCGCAGGTGCGTTGGGCAGCTATTGAGCAATCGAGGCATGGATGCCGAAGAAGTCGCGCCGAGGAATGGATTCCGAGTTGGCGGCGATTTGCGAAAATGGCAAACCAGAAGCACCGCAGCGTTTTACGCCGTGGGGCGGCAGGGGGATCGGTAAGGGGGCGAAGCCGTCTAGCCCTCTGGTGTGGAACAAGCAGTTCCACGACCAGAAGATGTTAATTTTTCAATTATTCCTTGTTAGCGGTAAATTCATCTAATAAGTAGCAATAGGTGGCGATGGAACCAATCATTCCAATGATTAAATCAAAAGCTAAGGCGGTTGTATTGAATAAAGATATTGTAGTTATTTTTAATGCAATCGTTGCTATAAGCCATGTGGCTGCAGATGCAATAATCGAGAATAACATCATTTGTGATATTTTTTGCGGTTCTATATTTTTAAAAATACTGGCAACAGACATTAGCATTGCAGCAAAACTGCCGCTTAGCATGGCAAACATTACATCACCAATATCGGCATCTAAAAAAAGCACGACAAATGAGATACCAACAACTGATAATACAGAAGCAATTGCAAAACCAAAAGTTTTCATATTTTTCCTTAAATTAGAAACTTGATATAAAACTAACAATAAAAATAAATAAACAGCATAGAAAAATTCACATAACAAAGTATTACCCATACTTTGTATTTAAATCTTAATTAGCAAGATGTTTTTAAAATATTGTTAGATAAAATATTATGAACATTTTAGAGATTTTAACATTGCGAGAGATCAAAATTGTCGCGCAACGTAAACCTTAAGTCCGTTGCAAACGATTTGGTATAAAAATCTTTCAAGCACAAAGAATGCTGTATGAATATCACACCGCCAGGCAACACCAATTCCCCTTCGGCGCAGCGTAGGTGCGTTGGGCAGCCATTGAGCAATCGAGGCATGGATGCCGAGAAGCGATGGTGAGTCATGGATGACGAATCAGCGCGATTTGTGAAAATGGCAAACCATAAGCCCGCAGCGTTTTGCGCCGTGGGGCGGCAGGGGGATCGATAAGGGGGCGAAGCCGTCTAGCCCCCTTGTCTCGCAGTGTGAGCGCGACAGCTCACGACTTTCGCAACTTCAGGTTGCAATCACGCAGTGATAAATCTTAGCTGCGCCAGCTTGCTATCGCGCAGCGATAAAACAAACTCAACGGCTGAAATCCCAAATTTCAGGCAAAAAAAACCGGTGGGGGGAACCACCGGCGTAAACGCAACATGAAGACCTGAGAGACTCAGGATCAATTTGCCTGATTGGGGTTTCAGGCGATGATTACCAAATCCCAAAGGACGGTAATCAAACTGTGAGCCACCGCCATAGGCAGTGACCGCAAAACTTTACGAAAAAATCCACGCAAACACTGGCGCGCCAATCACCATGGTGATGCCAGCAAAAATCATAGTCAGGCTGGCAACCACGCCTTCTTGTTGGCCGATTTCAGTGGCCTTAGCAGTGCCAGAACCGTGAGCCGAGGCGCCCAAGGCCACCCCTTTACCCAACGAGGTATGAATATGTGCCAGACGAAACAGCGGCTCACCAATCACCATACCGATAATTCCGGTCAGCATTACTAGCATCGCGGTCAATTCTGGCACCCCACCAAAAGACGTGGTTGCCTGCATGGCAAACGGGGTAGATACCGAACGGACCAACACGCTGTGACTCAACTCGGCCGGTAACGGTACCACCTGTACCAACAACCAAGTGGAGGTCAAGCCAAACATCACCCCCGCCAAAACACCGAGGCTGATGGTAATGGGATACCTACGCACCAACTGCCGTTCACGGTAGATAGGCAAGGCGAAAGCCACGGTGGCCGGGGCCAGCAAAGTCACCAGCCAATGGGTATATTCAAAATAGGTCGGCAATGGGATGGACAACATCACCACCATCACAATTACCACCACTGGCGCCATAATACTGGGCAACAACCACCAAGTTTTATGACGACGGTACAGAGCCTTGGCTGCATAGTAACTGGCAACAGTCACAATCAGACTTAACAACGCCAACAATGTTGACTGGCTCATAGACTGATATTACCTCTCGCTTTTTGCCGCGCCATCTGCCGTTTAAGGTTTAATTTGCGCTCGAAACGGAATACCCTATCCACCACAAAACCGGTGCTGAGCAATACGCTGGCGGAGCCAACGACCAGAGTGAACAGAATATTCAGCCCGTAGTGTTCCAACAGATTTTCGTACTTCAGTACCGAAATCATCGGAGGAATAAAGAACAGCAACAGGTCGCCAATAAACCATGCAGCACCAAGTTGCAGCGCTTTTTCTGGAATAATTTTCAGTGCCAGTGCCAACAGCACTACAAATAAGCCGATAACACTGCCGGGGATCGGCGAGTGGATCGCGGCAGCAATGGCATGTGCCCCCCAAGCCAGCAGGCAGATAAAACCGATCTGCAACAACGCCACGCTGTAATGCTTGCTTTGGGCAAGCAACAAACGGTTACGGTGACCGTGGGACGAACGAAGAGAGCTTTGCATCACACCACCAAAAAATTCCTTATTGGCAGCTATTGTAGGGTGGCAATTTAGATAAAAAAAATGAATATTAATAATAGATAGGATTCCTATAGGTTATTGTATGGACCTCAAAGTTATTCGTTATTTTATTGAGATTGTCGATCACGGGGGTTTTGCCAAAGCCGCCGAGGCCATTCATCTGACTCAGCCCGCCCTGTCGAAGGCGATTAATCAACTCGAAGAGGAGTTGGACTTAGTGCTGTTGGAACGGGGTAAGCGCGGCAGCCAACTGAAGCCGACGGCCTCTGGTGAGGTGGTATACCGTTATGGCATACAACTGCTGAAGGTCAGGCAGGAGATGCACCGTGAGTTAGAAGCACAACGTAGCCTCAACGCCGGAGAGTTGCACCTGGGTTTGGCTCCCTTAGGCAGTGCCGAGATCTTTGCGCCGGTAATAGCCCGCTATCGCAGTCTTTATCCCAAAATTGCCATGCAGTTGTTTGTTCGTGGCGGCATTGAACAAACGATTGCCCTGAAAAAACGCGAAGTAGAATTAGCCACCGGTATCATTTCATTTGACGAAGAGTTCGAGGGGTTCTGCATCCGCCGCAACCCTATGGTCGTGGTGGTCCCCAAACAACATGCGCTCGCCAACCAACCGCAGTTGACACTCAAACAGTTGGAAGAAACCCCGCAAATTCTGTTTGATGAGGAATATGCCTTACATGAACTGGTGTTCAAGGGCTGCGTTAACGCCGGGTTTATTCCCAAAGTAGCGACAAAGGTTAGCCACCCAGATTTTGGGATTACGCTGGTGGCGGCCGGTACTGGCGTGATGATTATGCCGGAGTTTATTGCCGCACGACATGCCGTTGCCGGTGTCAGCCGGGTGCCACTCTCCACGGATGACCTGATATGGGAGCTGTCGCTATTCTGGCGTAAAGGACATCCGTTATCCTTTGCAGCGCAAGCGATGGTCACGCTGATCCGTGAACAGTTAGCCGCAGAGCCTGTATGACAACCAGCGCGGCGTTGCGTATCGGCATGGCGATGTGGTCTCACCACCACTGGCAAGACAGTGTTTATGGCGGTAATGCGGCCACCACTGAGCGCCTAGCACGTTATGCCCAGGTGTTTAACAGTGTTGAAGGCAACACCAGCTTTTATGCGACGCCGTTGCAGACCGTGGCGGCAGATTGGGCAGCGGCAGTGCCAGCATCATTTCGTTTTACCTTCAAGTTGCCACAGACCATTACCCATCAATTGCAGCTACGCCATTGCCGCGAGGAGTTGCGCGCCTTTTTCGACGCCATGGCACCATTAATGCCGCTTACCGGCATGTGGCAAATCCAGTTACCCGCCGCATTTGGCCCAGCAGCATTGCCACAACTGCAAGCCTTTCTGCCGTGGCTACCACAAGGCTTAACACTGGGCGTGGAAGTACGCCATCCAGCATTCTTTGCCAAAGGGCAGGCGGAAACTCAGTTAAACCGTTGGTTAGTCAACGAAGGGGTCAACCGCATCATCATGGACAGCCGTCCGGTATTTGCCGCCGACGCCGATAATCCGCTGATACGGGAAGCACAGCGCAAGAAGCCGCGAGTACCAGTGCATGCCATTGCCACCGCCCAGCAACCGGTGGTGCGCTTTATTGGGCAACTGGATCTGGATAACAGTGAACGACTATTCACACCCTGGCTGGCAAAACTCAGTCAATGGCTGGATGAAGGCCGCACGCCCTATCTGTTTGTGCATACCCCGGACAATATTGCAGCGCCGCAACTCGCCGCACGCCTATGGCAATCCCTGAGCGATTATCGCTTGAACCACGGACTATCGCCGCTCGGAGCGCTGACGCTCCCCCGCACTGAGCGGCCACAACTGCATCTATTCAACTGATACCCGAAAGCCCTCTCATTAGGTCGGGAGTTAACGGTATCAATCCATCGAGCTAGCTGCCTTCTTTCACTATGACTATTGTGGTATGCGCTGCTCAGGTTGCCATCCTTAGTTGCCTGTTACAAAAAACATTTTTTGTCGCAACTATACGCCGGTGAATTACACTGGTAATGACAGCCAACTGTAGGGAGATGCAATGTTTTCGTTGAAGCAAACGCAAGCAATTTTGACAGCACTGCCCGATCCCGTATTCATCCTCACCCGCAGCGGTAAATATGCGCATATTCTGGGAGGCACTGACACTCGCTACTACCACAATGGTTCCGCGCTAATTGGCCATTATTTTTCAGAAGTATTAGTTGCTGAAAAAGCCAGCTGGTTTATGCAACAGATAGCACTGGTGCTGCAATCCGGCCAAATGCTGGTTGTCGAATACCAACTGGCGGGATCGGACGTGCTGGGGCTGGAAGACGGTCCCGACGAACCCATCTGGTTTGAAGGCCGCATACAACCGTTAGCATTTCAGATAGACGGCGAGGATGCGGTGCTATGGGTCGCCAGCAATATTACCGCCCGTCACCAGTTGCAGCAGCGACTACAGCATCTTAGTGAAGTAGATGAACTGTCTCACTTATATAACCGCCGTAAGCTGCGCAGCCAGCTAAACAGTCAGTTCAGCCTGTTCCACCGCCATCAAACGCCTTGCAGTCTGCTGGTTTTCGACTTGGATTTTTTCAAACAACTCAACGATACCTGCGGTCACCCCACCGGGGACTGTGTGATTGAAGCAGTAGGCCGTGTTTGTTTGCAAACGGTGCGAGAAGAAGATCTGGCAGCGCGCTACGGCGGTGACGAATTTGCGGTACTGATGCCTCACACCAACACTCAACAAGCGTGGAGTCTGGCAGATCGCTTGCGTCGCAAAATCCAGCATGTGTTGTTGCAGATGGACCTGCCGCAAATCTGCACCAGCATCAGTGGCGGCATCAGTGAATTTCTGCCATCAGACGAAAAGGTGGAAACCATTATCCAGCGGGCAGATCGTGGGCTATATATGGCGAAAAATCTGGGGCGCAATCGTATCTGTTGTGAACATCCAGACTAATTCAGGCACAAAAAAGCCGGCGTACTGCCGGCTTCTGCTGCGCCTTAAAATCAGGCTTCTGGGCGCATAGCCGGGAACAGGATCACATCGCGGATAGTGTGGCTGTTGGTGAATAGCATCACCAGACGGTCGATACCAATCCCCTGACCCGCAGTTGGTGGCAAGCCGTGTTCCAGTGCCCGAATATAGTCACCATCATAGAACATGGCTTCATCGTCACCGGCATCTTTGGCTTCTACCTGCGCTTTAAAACGACGGTCCTGATCTTCAGCATCGTTCAGCTCGCTAAAGCCGTTGGCCACTTCACGACCACCGATGAAAAACTCAAAACGGTCAGTGATAAAATCATTGTCATCACTGCGGCGTGCCAGCGGTGAAATATCGGCCGGATAACCAGTGATAAAGGTTGGCTGCATCAGTTTAGGTTCAGCGGTTTCACCGAAGATCTCTTCCAGCAACTGCCCACAAGTCCAGAAAGATTCGATTTCCACCCCTACATCTTTTGCCAACTGCCGCATAAAGGCCAAGTCTTTGACGTTTTCATACGTCATCGCTTGAATGGTGGCATTATCTGGATTGTAGTGCTGAATTGCTTCCAGCATACTCATGCGCGCATAGGGGCCACCAAAATCAATGGTGTGTTCGCCGTAAGCCACTTTGGTGTCACCCAGTAGCTTGCTGGCAATGGACGACAGCATCTCTTCAGTGAAATCCATCAGATCGCGGTAGTCAGCGTACGCCATATAGAATTCCATCATGGTAAATTCTGGGTTATGGCGTGGTGACAAGCCTTCGTTGCGGAAGTTACGGTTGATCTCGAACACGCGCTCAAAACCGCCCACCACCAGACGCTTCAGGTACAGTTCTGGGGCAATACGCAGATACATATCGATATCCAGCGCATTGTGATGGGTGATAAACGGCCGGGCAGATGCACCACCGGGGATCACGTGCATCATGGGCGTTTCCACTTCCATGAACGCTTTGCTTTCCATAAAGCTGCGGATAGCACCCACCACTTTAGAGCGCATTTTGAAGGTGTTACGGGATTCTTCGTTGACGATCAGATCCACATAACGCTGGCGATAGCGGGTTTCCTGATCGGTCAGGCCGTGGAACTTCTCTGGCAACGGCCGCAGGGCTTTAGTCAGTAACTGGTACTCTTCCATATTGACGAACAGGTCGCCTTGATTGGAACGGTGCAGTTCACCTTTAACGCCGATGATATCGCCGAGATCCAATCCCTGATATTTGTCTTTCAGATCTGCCTGAACCGCTTTATCGGCGTAAACCTGGATGCGACCAGAAACGTCCTGCAGCACCATGAACGGGCCACGTTTGGCCATCACCCGACCGGCAATAGCGGTATGAAAACCAAGGGCCTCTATCTCTTCCTTACTCTTATCGCCGAACTGCGCTTCCAGTTCGCCAGCCTTGTGAGTACGGCGGAAAGTGTTGGGGTGACCATTGGCCGGGCCGGTTTCACGATAGTGTTCCAGCTTGGCACGACGCTCTGCAATCAGCTTGTTTTCATCCAGTTGTTCAGTCATTTCAGTTTCTTCTCTACTTACAGCCCGGATTTAAGGCTGGCTTCAATAAATCTGTCTAAATCACCGTCAAGCACCGCTTGGGTGTTACGGGTTTCTACACCGGTACGCAAATCCTTGATGCGGGAATCATCCAGCACATAGGAACGGATCTGGCTGCCCCAGCCGATATCGGATTTCAGCTCTTCGGCGGCCTGTTTTTCGGCGTTTTTCTTTTTCAACTCCAACTCATACAGCTTAGCTTTCAACTGTTTCATGGCCGTTTCCTTGTTTTTATGCTGGGAACGGTCATTCTGACACTGAGTCACGGTATTAGTGGGAATGTGGGTGATACGCACCGCGGATTCGGTACGGTTTACATGCTGACCACCAGCGCCAGAGGCACGGTACACGTCAATACGCAGATCCGCCGGATTAATATCAATATCAATCGAGTCGTCAATTTCGGGATAGACAAACACCGAACAAAACGAGGTATGACGGCGGCCACCTGAGTCGAATGGTGACTTACGCACCAACCGATGCACCCCAGTCTCAGTACGCAACCAACCGTATGCATATTCACCGCTGAACTTGATAGTCGCACTCTTGATACCGGCGACTTCACCGTCCGAGACTTCAATCAGTTCTGGACTGAATTGGTGTTCTTCACCCCAGCGCAAGTACATACGCAAAACCATTTCGGCCCAGTCCTGCGCTTCGGTACCACCGGAGCCAGACTGAATATCCAGGTAACAATCGGAAGCATCACTGTCACCAGAAAACATTCGGCGGAACTCCAGTTCTGCCAGTTCCTTTTCCAGTTTTTCCAGCTCATGACCAGTCTCATTGAAGGTGTCTTCGTCATCTTCTTCAACCGCCAGTGCCAGCAGCTCGCCCACATCGTCAAGGCCCTGATCCAGATCATCGATAGTTTCGACCACCTTTTCGAGGGACACACGCTCTTTACCCAAAGTCTGTGCCCGTTCCGGGTCATTCCAGACATCGGCGCTTTCCAACTCGCGGACGACTTCTTCTAGACGCTCTTTCTTAGCGTCATAGTCAAAGATACCCCCTAAGGAGATCGGTGCGTTCCGCTAGTTCCTTGATTTTGTTTTTTACCGGATTTACTTCAAACATGTAGACTCTACTTTACTTAATTTGAACGTTAACACTGTATGCAAGCCGCGCATTTTAACCCAAGCGTCCGCTGAAACCTATCACGACAATCCAGATTGCTAAAAAAAATCCCACTATTTAGCTGGGACAAGCTCATTAAGGTAAAAAAACAGCGCCCGCAGGCGCTGTAATTTACTAAAGTATCACTCAGACGCGGAACTGCCCCACTAGTTTACCTAGGCGCTCACCGCTGCCAGAAACCCGTTCACTCATGAGCGCGGCTTCCTCGCTGGACTGTGTCAGTTCTGAGACGATCTCCTTGATCTTATAAATATTGTGGTTGATCTCTTCGGTCACCGAACTTTGCTCAGTGGCGGCAGTTGCAATCTGCGTGGTCATATCATTAATGGCGGTGACAGAGGAAGTTACTGCCCCCAGACTTTCAGAAATTAACCGTGAAGACTCAACGCTACGTTTGCAGTTCTGCTGGCTTTGCTCCATGGCTGTTACCGCCTGCCCGACCAGCGTATGCAATTCACTGAGCATTTCGTTGATTTCCAACGTACTCGCTTGGGTACGACTGGCCAAGTTGCGCACTTCGTCAGCGACCACCGCAAAGCCCCGGCCTTGTTCGCCTGCGCGCGCAGCTTCAATCGCGGCATTAAGTGCCAGCAGGTTAGTTTGCTCGGCAATACCGCCGATAACCGTCAACACGCTGTTGATTTTCTGCGATTGCTCATTCAGCGCCTGAATATGCGCCGCTGCACTATTGATCTCATTCATCAATGTTGAGACTTCGGTCAGCGAGGTATCAACACAATCCTGCGCTTTGGCGACCTCTGCGGTGGCGTCATGCGTAGCCTCGGCAACCTGATTGGTATTACTGGCGACCTCCTGTGCGGTGGAGGACATTTCGGTAATCGCTGTCACTACCTGATCAGTTTCCTGATTGTGATTAAACAACTGCTGGGCAATCGCTTTACTCTGTCCATGGATATGGTGCGCCGCATCATTCAGTTCACGGGTACTGCTAGCAACGTCCTGCATAATGCTTTGCAGCTTACCGACAAACTGATTGAAAGCTTTACCCAGATGGGCAATTTCATCATTGCCAGTCACTTGGAGCCGTTTGGTAAGATCGCCCTCACCTTTGGCAATATCATCTAGATTGCGCAGCATATTAACGATCGGGTTCACCATTTGCCCCGACAGCCAGTAAACCACGATACCGCTGACCATCACAATCACGGCAATGGCGATAAGCACGATCCAAATCTTGTTGATGATCATGGCTCGCGCTTCATCACGATAAGTGGCTACAGTCGCGTCAATGTCATCGATATACGCCCCGGTGCCAAGGATCCAGTCAGTACCAGGAACGGTGGCGGCATAGCCAATCTTTTCGACTAAGTCACTGGTGCCAGGTTTCTGATAGTAATAGGTCAGAAAACCATCACCACTTTTGGCCGCCTTTAACAGACCTTGCACTATTTTGATCCCCTTAGGATCCGTCATATTGATCTGTTCAGTCCCTTCCAGCTTGGGCAGCAACGCATGGAAAATATTTTTCCCCTGACCATTATAAATATAAAAATAGCCAGCCTTACCAAAGCGTACATCCCGCAGCGCGGCGTTCACATCGCCATTGTGTTGACGCTGGTAGTTTACTATTTCATTAGCCACTTCAGTTACATGCACTAATTCTTGGCGGCGCTCATGAATAAGCTTGTCGCGGAATTCCTGCACATTTTCATCCAAGGAAGCAGATTCCATCACATAAGAAAATATGGCGACTGCAATACCACCAAACAATATGGGTAACAGCGCCAACAATAAAACCTTATTGCGTACACCTAAATTCATCACTGCAACATCCACGGTAACAATTGGAGTTTTGAAAGTATAACGTATTAGAAAAACATGCCGTTACTACTTTGGTAAAAAGTTGCTGATTTTACTTAATTAATGTGATCATTATTAGCGCTGCAATGAAACCCAAAATCAGATAGATAATATGTAATTTCCATAACCGCAACAGCAGCATACCCATTAGCACCAAGGCCATTTGCCACGGCTGTTGCACCGCAGAAATAAATACCGGTTGATACAAGGCACTGAGCAGTAATCCAACAACTGCTGCGTTAACACCAGCAACAGCAGCGGCAACCGCTGGACGTTGTTGCAACGACTGCCAACCTCTATTAAACGTTAGTACCAGCAAAAAACCGGGGAGGAAGATAGCGATGGTTGCAACTAGCGCCCCCAACAGCGGTTGAGGCTGCCACAACTCTGCTCCGAGAAATGCCGACAAACTGAACATTGGGCCTGGAACCGCCTGCGCCATGGCATAGCCGCTGAGAAAAACATCTGGTGCCATGACATCTGCAACCCGACTCTGTAATAGCGGCAACACCACATGACCGCCGCCGAAGACCATAGCCCCGGTCTGATAAAAGTCACTGCAGAGCCGCCACAATCCGCTGCCATTAAATGACGGCAACAAGAGTACGCCAAACAGCCATAATGACCACCAACGGATCTTGGCAGGTGCGGGAGTAATGCTCGCCGTGTCAGCACGCAAAGCGAAGCACCCTAGCAATGCCGCCATAACCAGCACGGCCAACTGCATCAGTGCATAAGGCAACAACAACACAATAGCAGCGGTTGCCAGCGCAATTGTAGCCGTAAGCCGTTGCTGACAATATTGGCGAGCCATGCCGATAACAGCATCTGCCACCACCACAACCGCCAGTAATTTCAGGCCAGAAATGACCGCAGTCACCAATGGTTGGGTGCTGAATAGCTGACCAAAGTGCGCCAGCAGATACATGAGTAAAAATGAGGGCAAAGTAAAACCAATAAATGCGGCCAACGCCCCCAACAACCCACCACGCAGATAACCAAGCGCAAAACCTACCTGACTGGAACCCGGCCCTGGCAAAAACTGACACAATGCCACCGTTGCAGCATACTGCTGTTCGTCCAGCCAATGCAGTTCCTCAACAAATACCCGTCTAAAATAACCAATATGTGCCGCTGGACCGCCAAAACTCACAAGCCCCAGCAATAAGAAACGGATGAAGATCTGCGCCATAACATAACCCCAGAGAATACCTTCCTTATCATAGCGTTGATTACGACAAATGCTGTGGCAGAAAGATGACAGCGGGGTTAGTCAATACGGTTAAGCAATGCCAGTACTTCAAAATGATCGGTATGAGGAAACATGTCAAACAGCTGCACCCGTTGCAAATGGTATCCCTCAATGGCAGCCAAATCCCGCGCTAAGCTCTGGGGATTACAACTGGAATACAAGATATGCGCGGGTGCAAAGGCGCTGAGCTGACGGCACAGAGTTGCGCCGATACCCCGTCTTGGCGGATTAACGATGACCACATCCGGCACATCCAACGCTGCATTGCCTAACGCAAAGTCGGTAGAATCCAGCGCTTGAAAGCTGACGTTTTCCAGCCCCAACTGCGCTGCCGATAACTGCGCACAAGCAATCGCCTCGGCCTCAATCTCAATACCAGTGAGACGAGTACTGCTGGTTGCACAGTGCAATCCAAAGCCACCGACGCCACAAAACAGATCCCAGATTGCCTTGGGTGCTAATGGTTGTAGCCAATCCCTGGCACTTTGATAAAGCGCCGCAGCAACTTGCGGATTGGTCTGAAAAAAACTCTTGGGACGCATGTACAGCGGAACATCATTAAACACTTCTCGCAGTCGCGGCTCACCGGCGAGCCAGAACTCCTGCTCGCCTTCCAACCTTGCCATATGCACAGGTTGCAGATTTACCGTCACCACTTTGACAGCCGGGAACTCCTGTAGCAATGCGGGCAACTGCTGTTCGATGCGGGGAATCGCTTCCGTCGAACGCAGCACAAACCGCAGCATAAATTCACCACTGACTTGCGCTCGCGTCAGCAGAATATATTTCAGTTCACCTTTGGCCTTATCGACCCGGTAAGGTGGGACTCCGGCTTGCCTGACAAATAATTGCAAGCGCTGCAGCAGTTGCTGCATATCCGCCGGGTACAACGGACAATCACACAGATTGACCGGTTCACCGTCAGGCCCAAGAATACCCAGCACTGGCTGCTGCGCTGTGCCTAACACCACCATTTTGGCCTTATTACGAAAACCACTATCAGCGCCACTGACAGGTGGCAGCCATTCGGTGACGGTAAAAGACGCCAACAACTGCTGCAATGACGCCTGCTTGCAAGCCAGTTGCGTTGATATGGGCTGCTGTATATGGCGACAGGACTGGCAACGTCCTGCTGAAAAATGATGGCAAATCACAATAGATCCCGAAGCGTGAATAATTTTTCGCAGCCCTTGGTTGGGCTGGCAACGCGGCACACTTTAGCGGCTTTAGCGCTAAAAATCATCCCAACAGTAGATTATCCACATCGGCAATCACCCGCCTACCACCCAGTTGTTGCTCAACCAGTACCAGTGCTTGCTTGGCAGTACTGCGGAAGGTGGTAAGCTTGCCACCGTACAGTGACAGAATATGCGGATGCGAAGGCTGACTCAGCAACTGCACTTCCCGGGTTCTGGCGAAAGCGCTACCGCTGCCGGATGGTAACACCCGCATGCCGCTAAAGCTTCCTAGAATGCTGTGTTCAAGTGCACTTATCCCCCCAGCCAGCGGGAAATAATGGCAATAAATGCCGAGCAGATAGTAGGTTTCTTCTTTAGTGAGTTGTGGCTCCGGCGTATCACTGTGGGTTTCAGTGGTGCCCAGCAAGGTTTTACCTTGCCAGGGCATGACAAACACCACACGTTCATCAAAACAGGACTCCAGATATAACACGCCTGGCGGTGCAGGCAGATCCAGCAGCAGATGGCTCCCCTGCACCCATTCAATGGCCGGTGCAGCCACTGCCGGCTGAACCCGAGATAACAACTCATTGACCCAAGCACCGCTGGTATTGATCAGCATATGGCAATAGACTTCCTGCATAACGCCATGTTGCTGGTATTGCACCAAACACCCCTTGGCGTCATGGTTGATGGCAACGCAATCGCAATCCTGCAAGACCTCCGCCCCCAGCGCCTCAGCACTTGCCACCACCGCTTCTGTCAGGCGTTTATCATCGGTCTGCGCATCCCAATACTGAAACAGATGGGTCATTCCCGCTAATCTCAACCCTGGGAATTGTGTCCATGCGGATGCGGGTAAGGACTGAAACCGCCCAAGCGGATCTGGCTGGCTTAACATGCCATACAGACTTAATCCGGCACGAATAGTTAGCGCACTGCGACGGCTATCGCGGTATACGGGAATATAAAATTTCACCGGATGTACCAGCTTGGGCGCGAGTTGCAGTAACTCTCGGCGCGCCTTCAGCGCTTCGTAAACCAACGGAATTTGTCCGGTTTCCAGATAGCGCAAGCCACCGTGGATCAATTTGCTGGACTGCGAGGAAGTGCCAGCAGCAATACTGCTCTTGTCTAGCAGCATGACAGAATATCCTGCTGCCGCTGCGCGTTGTGCTATACCGGCGCCATTGATCCCGGCACCGATAATCAGCAAGTCCAGCGCTTTCATAGATGACTATTCCGCCAGTTGCGACCAAAGCTGGTCGCATAACTGTTTTAGTTCGGTCAGCTGCGCAGGCGTTAACCCGGTGCGACAAAACATCTGCAGCGGGACACTCATCGCCTGTTCCCGTAACGCCTGCCCCGCGTCAGTCAACGCCAGCTCTCGCATCCGCTCATCCTGTTGGCTGCGCCCACGACAAACCAGACCTTTAAGCTCCAAGCGCTTTAACAATGGGGTCAAGGTACCGGAATCGAGATGTAGCTGCTCACCGAGCAGTTTGACACTGATGCCGTTGCGCTCCCACAGCACCATCATGACCAGATACTGGGGATAAGTGAGCTGCAACTGTTCCAAATAGGGTCGATAAGCGCGCACCATAGCGTTGGCAGCGCTATACAGCGAGAAACATACCTGATCGTCCAAACACAACGGATTTTCTGGCAATGGGCTACTCATATGCATACTCACGAATCCACATCAAATTGCACACAATATACTGGTTTCTAGCGGAAATATCGATCCCCCGCCTGCTAACCCAAGGTAATGCTGACGTTTGACAAACTGCAGTGACAACGGATTATTCAAACGGCCTCGGCTGCGATGCGCTGAAATAACATTGGTGGTCAAAAAACTGACCACTCAGCGGATAGCGGCGATAATCCGACAACCACCCGCAAGAGCCAAAATATTGGCTAATATGTTGTTTTTAATAAATATTTACTTATCAAACCCTGATAGCCAATTGCCTTTAAGCCACCGATAGAGTAGTTTGCCTATATCCGACAATCATGTTGGTATATCCACAGGGAGGGGATGATGCGTTGTTTGGCACTTGGCACAGTGGTTTGTTGTTTGCTGTCAGGGCCGGTGATGGCCGCATGCTTGGACGCACAGAAACTCGGTCAAATCACTTACGCTAACAACAGCTCGTATTTTTCATCTGCTGGCACCCACGTTCTGGAAAAAATCAAGCAGCAAGCCAGCGATAAACATCAGGGCTATTTGTTGCTGGAGTTCAATCTATTTCCCGGTGATGGCGATAAAAAACTACAGCAATATAATTTGTGGTTGGCAAACCGCCGTATTGCACGGGTAAAAAACTACCTCTCAGCCGCCAATCTGCCACTGCCAATCATCACCCGTATTCGCACCGCCGCCCCAGAAGAGAAGCGCGATGTGGATGTTCTGTGGTGTCCTAAGCAAACACTGGCCAACGAAGACACCACAGACAAGCACTGAGTTGCTTACAATCGGAAACGGCCAACTTCCTGCTGCAGCGACAGCGCTAAATCTGCCAGCATCTGCGCTTTATCGGCGGCAGTTACGGCAGAAGACGACAGATTTTACGATACTTCCCGGATAGCCTCAGTATTGCGGTTGATTTCACTGGTCACCGATGTTTGTTCTTCCGCAGCGGTCGCTATCTGACTCGCCATTTCAGAAATACGATTAATGGCATTGGCAATCTGTTCCAGACTGGCACTGGCAGTTTCTGCATCCATAACGCTGGTTTCCGCCATCTGATGACTACCTTGCATCGAGTCTACCGCCTTTGATGCAGTGCGCTGTAAGGCTTCGATCATGGTCTGAATTTCTTGAGTTGAATCGTGGGTACGTTGTGATAATACCCTGACTTCATCGGCCACCACCGCAAATCCACGGCCTTGATCACCCGCGCGTGCCGCTTCGATGGCGGCGTTCAATGCCAACAGGTTGGTTTGCTCGGCAATACCGCTGATAGTCAACAATATGCCGCTAATCTTTTGCGAATGTTCATTCAATTCACCAATAATTTTCCCGGCGGTTGCCACTTCTGTTGCCAGATTACGGATGGACGACTGACTTTTAATGACTTGTTGCTGCCCACTGTTAGTAAGAGTTACGGAATCCTGGGCGGTGTGCGCTGTCAGTTCAGCGTTGCTGGCAATCTCCGCCGTGGCACTGGACATCTCAGTAACGGCAGTCGCCACCTGGGTTATCTCGTCCTGCTGCACCGAAATGATTTGGCTATTACTATCCGCAGCACCACGTAACTCTTCCGACTGCGCACTCAGGTTTTTGGCGATATCACTCATACGGGTGATCATTTGGTGCAGTCGTAACACAAACTGGTTGAAACCTGTTGCCAGTTGACCAATTTCATCATGCTGATTCTTGGTGGTGATTCGAACGGTAAGATCGCCTTCCCCTTCGGCAATATCCTGCAGGGCTGTTGCCACTTTTTCCAGATCACGGAACTGGATGCGGAATACCACAAAAAGCACAGCGGCAAACAGCAGCAGAAATAACAGGCCAGTCCCTATCATGGACCAAGCCAATCTTGTTGCTTCGCTCATGATTTTTTGTTTATCAATAACAAACAGCAGCATCCAGTCGGTATGTGGCAACTCGGCCACATATAACAACTTTTCCGCCCCGTCGTATTTCATCTGCTCCAGCTCATCAGAGTCAGCCCTTTTTTTCAGCCAACTGGTGCTAAAACGGTTATCAACTTGCGCAATATTTTTACCGTTTAGCGCTGCATCAGGGTGACTGATGATCACACCACTGTTTTCCAACAAAATGCCGTAGCCATCACCGGGCAGTTTCAGCTTGCGCACCGAACTGGTGAGCTTGTCTATCGCTAAATTTGCAGCGGCAACACCACTCAGTTGTCCACCCACTTTTACCGGCTCTGCAATCGTCACCACCAGCGTTTTCATGGTAGCACTTTCATAGGGGGCGGTGACAAAAAGCCCGTCGGTTTCCTTAGCGCCCTTGTACCAGGGGCGAATACGCGGGTCGTATCCCGCCACAAACAGCGATGGGTCTTGCCGCAACATATCGCCCTGCTCACTGCCGTAATAGGTCAAACCAAAACTCAGAGCTTCGTGGATTTCCAGCAGATAGCGAGTGGGATCCTCGTCAATATGACGAGACAAGGTTGCAGCTAGGCTCTTCACCGCATTCTGGCGGTCATACATCCATTGCCCTTTCTCAGCGGCAAAGGTGTTTGACAGTTCTCGAACCTCTCGCTGTGTACTAGACAATGCACTATTGCGGATAACGTAGGATGACAGGCTGACCATTAACACCAGTATTAACAGAACAGACAGCATACTTGCCGCAAGCAAACGGGTTTTCAGGGTGGTTTTCATAACTAGTTATTGTCCGTGATGACCATACTGCTATAAGTCTAGTTAAAACAGTAAGGTATGCGTAACGATATACAGGGTTGATGAAAAAAAAGATCCACAGCTCTTCCGGCATCTCACTTTGACAACTTTTACGATGCCGCTAACAGATTTACCGCTCCAACATTAAGCGGGTGCGATGGCTGTTGTACATTGAATATCGGTAAGTTTTATCCTCATCGGCTAAAACAGATTCTTTTAATTCTTCATACGAGCAGGTTTTATATGTTCAGGACGTTGATGCTCTGCCTACTGCTGAGTTGCGGTCTGGTGCTGAATAACGCAGCTGCTGCTGAAAATACGGTTGAATGGCACAAAGTGGATGCTCAGGGACAACTGAAAATTCCATTATATTTTGTTTGGTCTAAGACCTGTCCACACTGTAAAGAAGCACACCCTTTTATTGATTCGTTGCCCCAGAAATATCCGTGGATTGAACTGCATACCTACATGGTGGGTGACAGTGGCACACAAGAGATGTGGCAACAGCTAGCGGACGCGACCAACACCCAAGCCCGTTCAGTGCCGTTTATGGCAGTTTGCGGCAAAACGGTTATTGGTTATTCCAGTAGAGAAGTGACAGGTGAATTTTTACTGAATCGCCTTAAGAGCTGCTATCTGGAACAGGGTGGCACTTTGACAGCGGAAGAGATGCCTGACACCACTGCAGCTAATGCGCCAGCGGTTACTTCTGAAGCGGAATCCCCCTTTGGCACCTGCGCCAGCGATAGTGGCGATGGCACCTGTGATGCCACAGCGGTTGCGCCATCCGATATACAGCCCGTTGAGCTACCGCTATTAGGTGTGGTGACGCCTGACACCATGTCAATGCCGATTCTGACACTGGTGTTGGCAGGCGTCGATGCGTTCAATCCCTGTGCTTTCTTCGTACTGCTCTTTTTATTGTCCATCATGGTCAACGCTAAGAGCCGCCGTCGTATGTTACTGGTAGGCGGAATCTTTGTGTTCTTTTCCGGTTTTATCTATCTGTTGTTTATGAGTGCCTGGCTTAATGTATTTGAACTGCTAGGTGCCAGTGATGGCAGCATGATTATTCTAGTGGCCGGGCTATTGGCGCTGGTGGCTGGCTCCATCAATATTAAGGACTATTTCTTTACTAAGGGTGAAGTTAGCCTGTCCATGTCGGCGGAAAACCGCACCAGCCTGATCAAGCGCATGGGCAAACTGTCCAGCGCTTCCAGTCTAACCACCATGATTATTGGTACAACCGTACTGGCAATTCTTGCCAATGCCTATGAATTACTGTGTACCGCAGGATTCCCGATGATTTATACCAGTGTGCTGTCGATGCATAACTTCCCCACCATGGAACGCTATATGTATCTGGTGTTCTACAATGTGGTGTACGTTATCCCTTTGATTGCTATTGTGATCGCCTTCAGCATGACGCTTGGCAAACGCAAACTGACCGAGAAAGAAGGCCAGACGCTGAAACTGATGTCTGGGGTGATGATGTTGGGATTGGGTGGCACACTGGCGGTTGACCCGACCGCTTTACAAAGTGTTACCGTAGCCATCAGTTTGATCCTCGGGGCAGTTGTTGTCACCATCGTCATTGCCACGACCCGCAAAATCCTTGAACGCAGACAAAAGAAGACCCGTGCGCTATAGGTTTGGTGTACAACAGTCACAAACCCGGCAATGCCGGGTTTGTTTAATGAGCTAATCGTCGCTAAAGTAACAACATCGGTTATCACTCAGGGGGATGTTAATGGCAGGTTCCATTAATTCGCAGCCCATCGCTGGCGATGTGCAGTTAACAATTGCAGTAAAAGTTGCGCAGTTAGCTAAGCAACAGCAGCAAGCGCAAGGACAAGTGGCACTGCAGTTAATTGAAGCGGCGACACCGCCGCAAGCCAATGCTGCCGCAACAACTGACGGGCCGATAGGCAGCATCATCAACACTACAGCCTAATGTTTTACATCTCCATTAGTAAAAAACCGGCATTAGCCGGTTTTTTCGCTGTAGAGAGTCGCTTAGGCCGCTTTTTCGTCACTTGAGTAGCGGATTAGATAATCAAAAGCACTCAAGGCGGCGGTAGCCCCTGTTCCCATTGAGATAATGATCTGCTTGTAAGGTACAGTCGTCGCATCTCCGGCAGCAAAAACACCGGGCATGGAAGTCGCACCTTTGGTGTCAACAATCACTTCACCAAAGCGGGTCAGCTCAATCTCACTTTCTTTGAGGAAACCAGTGTTAGGCACCAAGCCTATCTGGACAAAAATCCCAGACAATGCCAACTGTTTTTGCTCGCCACTGTGGCGATCCTTGTAAGCCAGCGCGGTGACTTTACTACCATCACCGATGACTTCGGTGGTCTGGGCACTGGTGATAATATCGACATTGCTCAGTGATTTAGCTTTTTTCACCAACACATCATCAGCCCGCAATGTATCGGCAAACTCCAGCACTGTCACGTGTTCCACAATACCGGCCAGATCGATAGCAGCTTCAATGCCTGAGTTACCGCCACCAATCACCGCTACTTTCTTACCTTTGAAAAAAGGGCCATCACAGTGCGGACAATAAGCAACACCCTTGGTGCGATATTCGACTTCACCAGGTACACCTAATTCACGCCAGCGGGCACCTGTCGCCAAAATCACACTTTTACTGTTGAGTGTGGCACCGCTTTCTAACGCCACGGCAATGTGATTATCACGGCGGATCTGCGCTGCACGTTGACCCGTAATGATATCCACGCCGTAATCTTTCACGTGCTGCTCCAGTGCGGCAGACAGTTTAGGTCCTTCGGTATAAGGGACGGAGATAAAATTCTCAATACCGACGGTATCCATCACCTGACCACCAAAGCGTTCGGCCACCAAACCGGTACGAATGCCTTTACGTGCGGCATAAATTGCTGCAGCTGCACCTGCTGGGCCACCACCCACAACCAACACGTCGTAAACTGGTTTGTCATTCAGTGCTGCCGCTTTTTGTGCAGTGGCACCGCTATCAACTTTGCTAACAATCTCTTCCAGTGTCATCCGGCCCTGACCGAAATGTTCACCATTGAGGAACACGGCGGGTACGGCCATTACGCCACGTTGATTGACCTCTTCTTGGAACAATGCCCCATCGATCATCACGTGCGTGATATTCGAGTTAAGGCTTGCCATCAGGTTCAACGCCTGTACTACATCGGGACAGTTATGGCATGACAGCGAAATATAGGTTTCGAAATGATATTCACCGGGCAAGTTGCGGATCTGCGTTAACAGTTCTGGCGCGGCCTTGGATGGATGACCTCCAGCTTGTAACAGCGCTAATACCAGCGAGGTAAATTCGTGCCCCATTGGCACCCCGGCAAAATTGACGCGAGGCGATTGTCCTTTTGGTGCCACCGCCATACTTGGCGTACGCGCATTGTTCACCTGCGACAGCGAGATCTTGTCGGACATTGCCGCCAATTCCTGTGCCAACGCCAATACTTCGCGGGATTTATCAGTATCATTACTGGACACGCTCAGCTCAATCGGCTGCTTGATATACTGCAGATAGCTGTCCAGTTGTTTTTTCAAATTAGCGTCTAACATGAACGTGTCCTGTGAAAAGAAAAGGAATTAACAGAGTCCGGCCCGCCGCCGTAACGGACGAGCCGGAGGGGATGCAGTTTTAGATTTTACCTACTAGGTCCAGAGATGGCGCCAGAGTGGCTTCACCTTCACGCCATTTGGCTGGGCACACTTCACCTGGGTGCGCTGCTACATACTGTGCGGCTTTGATCTTACGTAACAGGTCTTCCGCATCACGACCGATACCTTCAGCGGTGACTTCGATGGCCTGAATAACACCTTCTGGGTCAATGACGAAAGTGGCGCGGTCAGCTAGGCCTTGGCCTTCACGCATCACACCGAAGTTATTGCTGATAGTGCCGGTCTGGTCGCCTACCATGTAGTATTTGATCTTGCCGATAGTTTCGGAGCTGTCGTGCCAAGCTTTGTGAGTGAAATGAGTGTCGGTAGACACTGAGTAAACTTCTACACCCAGTTTCTGTAACTGGTCGTAGTGATCGGCCAGATCACCCAGTTCAGTTGGACATACGAAGGTGAAGTCTGCAGGATAGAAGAACACAACAGACCATTTGCCCAGCAAATTCTGTTCGGTAACTTCGACAAATTCACCATTGTGGAATGCGGTGGCGGTAAAAGGCTTAACAGCGGTATTCAGTGACTGAACCATGTGAAAACTCCCATATTTTTGGTTGGATACAGAGGACAACGTTCGTCGCTGTCCTGTTGTTGGGAGTGATAATAGTCAGTGGATGTAGAATAATAAAACAGATAAAAACTATCGTTATAATCGCTTTTACAGAATCATATGTTTTGCCAACGACCAAATCGGTTCAATGACAGTTGCAGTTCAAATCCCAGTCGTTGCGATAATTCTGCCGCTTGACGTTTCAGTTCGGCCTGCCCGGCCAGCAAGGGGTTGGCAGAAGCAAATACCACCCAATTGCCACTGCCAGTAAGACAGGCATATATTTCAGGAAACAACGCCTGCAATTTGGCTAACAGTGCCACATCCTTGCTGTGTTCTTTCCAACAGTTAAGCACCAAGATCCCGTCCGCTTTCAGTTGCCGCTGGCATTGCTGCAAAAAAACGGTTGATAACGCACCGGCTGCAATCCCTTGCCCATCAAACAGATCACAAAACAGCATATCCACGCGCTTATGCGATGACTGGGCCAAGTACACCAGCGCATCCGCTTCTATCAATGTCAGCTTTTTCGACAACGGTAAGCGGAAATAGCGCTTACAAAAATCAATCACCAAGGGTCTTAGCTCAACGGCCGTGATGCGGATAGCCGCGTCAAATTGCCGTAAAGCATGGATGAGAACACCGCCACCAAGTCCCAATACCATGACACTGCGAGGCTCAGTAAATAGCAAGGCCAACAGCATCGCTCGTAGATAAGTGTGTCGGGGAATATGGGGAGTGGCTTTCAGCAGTTTACTTTGTTCATCGTGCTCACCAAACGCCAAGATGCGTAGCTCTGCATCTTCCAACACTGTGACCGGCCCCCATTCGTCTTCGGCGTTGACTAACATCCGGTATTCGCTCATTAGTACATCTCCGCCAAGTAGCCTTTAAATATGGGGCACAATGCCGTTAACATGGGAGCCACAGCATACAGGTTAACCTCGCGGGAGTCGAAACGCATGATGACCAATATTTTAATCGTGATTTTATATCTGACTGGCTTTGCGTTTATTCAACGCCGGTTGACAAAAGGTGTACGCGAATATGGCCAACTCAAGCATATCAACACTGCTAGGGTCAGTTTGGTGAGCAAGTTTATCACTATCCTGCTGTTTTTTCTTACATTGTCCTTGATGGCTATTTCGCTGGGTCTAGGGTATCAAGATGTGTCACTGTTTGTATCCTCCGCCTTTGCCGTGTTAGGCGTGGCACTGTTTGCCCAGTGGTCAATTCTCAGCAATCTGACGGCGGGGATCCTGATTTTCTTTGTTTTTCCATACAAGGTTGGCGAACGTATTCGCATTGTTGATGCTGATGAAGACATCAGTGGCATACTGCAGGAAGTCGCGCTGTTCCACCTGCTGATCAAGCGAGACAATGGTGACACCATTACCTATCCCAACAGCTTAGTGCTGCAGCGAGCGGTCTTAAAGCTCAAACCACAGCAAACTCAGGCCGCTGAGTTGATAAAAACACAACAAGTGGAAGAGGAACACCGCCAGGCATAAGGCCTGGCGCGCACGGGCAACATGGGCTCAGAACAGTTCATTGTGGCATTGCTGACCGGCTAACACCTGCTGCACATTCGTAAGTGTAGTCTCGGCAATGTTCTCCAACGCCTCACGAGTCAAAAACGCCTGATGCCCGGTAAAAATCACGTTGTGGCACGCGGATAACCGCCGAAACACATCATCTAGGATGACTTCATTGGATTTGTCTTCGAAAAACAGCTCTTTTTCATTTTCATAAACATCCATGCCCAAAGCACCAACTTGCCCAAGTTTCAGTGCTTCCATCGCATCCACAGCGTTAAGCAAACCACCGCGGCTAGTGTTAATTACCATCATGCCGGGTTTCATCTTGGCAAAACTAGCGGCATTCAGTAGATGGTGGTTATCCTTGGTGAGCGGGCAATGTAAGCTGATGATATCGCTTTGGCTAAACATACTGTCCAAATCGGTATAGACAGCGCCTAATTCGACAACAAGGGGGTTTGGATAAGGATCAAATGCGAGCACTTTACAGCCAAAACCAAGCAGAATTCTAATGGTGGCTAAACCAATTTTCCCGGTACCAACAACCCCTACCGTTTTGCCATACATATTAAAACCCACCAATCCCTCCAATGAAAAATTGGCATCGCGGGTACGCTGATAAGCTTTATGGATTTTTCGATTCAGAGTAAGCATGAGTGCCACCGTATGTTCGGCGACAGATTCTGGTGAGTAAGCCGGCACATTGACCACCTTCAGCCCCAAGCGTTTGGCAACCTCAAGATCTACGTTATTAAACCCAGCACAACGCATGGCGATCACCCGTGTGCCACTGGCATACAGTTCCGTCAACGTATGTTCACACAGATCATCGTTAACAAAAGCACATATCACTTCAAAGCCCAATGCCAGCTTCACTGTTTGCTGACACAGTCGATAATCAAAAAACTCTATCTTGGCATCCAAGTTCAAGCGTTGATTCATCTCTGAAAAGTGTTGAATGTCGTAACGTTTGGCGCTGAAAAAACCGATCCTCATCTGCCGCTCCCAATCATGGCTGCTCACTGCAGTGTATTGGAAAAATGACGAGCTGTCTTGAGCAAGCGCCCAAGCCTAGAAAAGAAAAGCGGACGCCTGACCGTCCGCTTTTAGGGGGGGACGATGAATTAACATCGCCGTGTCGTACTAATTGCTCGGAGCTTATATTAGTTCGCTTTGACAAATTTTGCCGCTGAGGCACCCGCAATTCGGCCAAAGGTCACAATGTCAGAGATCGCGTTGCCACCCAAACGGTTAGCACCGTGAACACCGCCAGTAGCTTCACCTGCGGCAAACAGTCCCTTAATGGCTTTGCCATCTTTATTGAGCACTTCGGCTTGAGTATCAATCTTCACCCCACCCATGCTGTGGTGCACTGCTGGCTTAACCTCTATGGCATAGTAAGGTGCAGTAGCCAGTTCACGCGGCAGATTAGGACGTTCAAATTGGCTATCTTTACCAGACTTAACAAAGCCATTGTATGCCAAAATAGTTTTTTCCAGTTCCGCAGCGGGCATGTTAAGTTGTGCCGCCAGCTCCTGAATGGTTTTACCCTCGTTCACGATCCCCAGATGAATATAGTTATCGATTTTCTTCAAACTCTTACGTACTGAATCATCAAAAACTAGAAAAGCACTGGCCCCCATCTGTTGCAAAATAGCTGCTGAAGCCTTATCGCGAGTGGTGATTTCGTTAACAAAACGATCGCCTTCACGGTTCACCAGAATAGCACCGTTTCCACGCACCGCTTCTGTAACCATCACGCCACCCACGGGTGACCAAGTTGGGTGTGCCTGAATATATTTCAAATCGCGGGTGTCGGCTCCGGCTGCCAATGCAACATCCAGTCCGTCACCGGTTGCACCAGGATGGTTAGTCGCAGCAAAACCTTTCAACGCAGGATCGTATTTAGCAACCCGTTCATTATTTTTGGCAAATCCGCCGGTAGCCATAATCACGGCCTTGGCTTTAATCACGTAGTAGCCGGTGTATTTACCTTCAACCAACACACCAGTGACATTACCGCTAGCATCTTCCAGTACGCGCACTACCCGGCTATTAAACCGCATATCCGCGCCACTTTTTACGGCTGCGGTATACAAAACTTGTGCAACGTGAGCCCCTACACCAGCACCACCAGTAGGACGATGTGAGCGATTAACACTGGCTCCGCCCATACGGCCAACATCACTCATGTCGGCACCTAAAGAGGTAAGCCAGTCGATAGAATCTGAAGAATCCTCTGCCAGCACTTTAACCAACGCAGGATCATTGATGTTGCGGCCCCCTTTCATGGTGTCATCAATCATGATGGACACTTTGTCCTTAATGCCTAGCTTCGCCTGAAACTTGGTTTCGGCAGCATTCATACCACCTGCGGCCAACTTAGTATTGCCGCCCGCTAAAGGTTCTTTTTCCAACAGGATAACTTTAGCGCCATTTTCATGGGCAGATACGGCCGCCGCCAGACCAGCGCCACCTGAACCAACAATCACGACATCAGTCGTGTCTCGAGGACCTGCTGCGATAGCCTTATCTTGTGCCTCTTTATTAACGTCGATAGGCACAAACTTACGTTCCCATTTCCCGCCAAATGGCATATCGAAACCAAAGCTGTGGCAGGCATCACAATAGGCGAC
Source organism: Shewanella fodinae (assembly GCF_014651955.1). Classification (GTDB taxonomy): domain Bacteria; phylum Pseudomonadota; class Gammaproteobacteria; order Enterobacterales; family Shewanellaceae; genus Shewanella; species Shewanella fodinae. The sequence continues at coordinate 64,572 of NZ_BMXW01000021.1, forward strand.
TGACTTCTCATGGCCTTTGTGGCAACTGGTGCAGGCAATGTCGCCGATCAGGTGAGATTTATGTGGAGAAACTTTCAGTTTCTTTGTGGCATCTTGGGCCGCCATATCATCCAGAGAGCCATGACAGCTTACACATTGTTGATTTTCATGAGTCAAGTTGTCATCAGTTGGACCGCTCTTAGAAACGTGGCAAGTCGCACAGTCGCCCATCTGCTGATGGAAATCTGCCAAAACTTCCGGGGCGGCATATGCCGATCCGACGAGAAAACCAGACAACGCCAGCGCCAGGCTGGTTCGTTTCAAAGTTGCCGAGAACATAAAATGTTCCTCCAAATAATCGCTAACGCAATAATAATAGTCACGCCAAACAGGATTTGTAATTAATTGAACGATATATCGCCATTTGGCATATCTCCCAAAAAAACGATAGCATTTCGGAATAATATGATTATTTAGTTCAATCACAAAAAGGTCAGCAAAATACTTTTGTAAGTAATGTTCACGAGTGTAAATTATGTTTTAAGATTCAATTAATGTTGAATCATTTGCAATAATCACCAATCCAGAAAAACATTTATTAATTAAAACTTAAAAGACTCAGATATTTGCTATATGATTAAATTAGTAATTATCAAAATTAATGAAGCAGGATAGCGAATGAGCACCTATGACCCACATTCAGAGCGCTTTTTCCAGATAAAACGTATTGCTAAGACTACGTTACGAGGGTTGCATATACTAGGTGTTGCTGGCGCTGGAGGCGGTATCTTGCTGCAGGTGCCAGATGCACAATGGCTTAATTATTGGATCATGACAATGATCACTGGTTGCTTATTGATGTTATGGGAAGTCGTAAGAGACTGGCGTTGGCTTATTCAGCTGAAAGGCGTACTGACATTACTAAAAATAGCAATATTGATGTGTTTCACAGTAGTACCAGAATATAAAGTCGAACTTGTCACTATTATTATTTTATTATCTGTATTAGTGACCCACGGTCCCTCATCATTAAGACATTACTCAATTATTCATCGCCGTCAAATACATAGTAAGGAAGAAATTAAAGGATGAATACCGCCAATTTAATTACGGCATTTTCGTGGGGTAATTATTCACCACTTAACACATTAAAAGTGTTAGATCTTGCCTGCGGCTCTGGACGTAACGGCGCATGGTTTGCGGAAAGAGGCGCTGACGTCACCTTTGTTGACCGCAACGCTGAGGCTTTTCCTGCATTACAGGAAGCGTTTCCTCACTGCGACCTCTTACAGGCAGATTTGGAATCTGGCGCGCTACCAGCGTTAGGACAATTTGATGTGGTGTTGGTATTTAATTATCTACATCGCCCTTTGATGCCGTGGATTACACAACGACTGGCAGCCGGAGGATTATTATTTTATGAAACCTTCAATTGGGCTCAGACAGCTTTAGGCAAACCAAGTAATCCTGAGTTTCTGCTACAAGAGGCCGAGTTGCTACACACATTTGCCAAACTGGAAACATTGCATTACTTTGAGGGAAAGCTAATAAATAACAATGCTCAGCCACAGGAAAAAGCACAGCTAATTGCTCGTAATTCTGCTGGGTTCAGTGACTGAGGATGTGAAGGATGCCCACATGTTTTTTCCTTACCCGGAGCAATACCGGCTAGCACTTCCACCAATACTGACTGCGTTTATGGTGTGTTGGGCGTTAATTGGACACGCTATTTTCGGCGATGCCAATCAATTTGCCATCGCCATATTGTTGCTGCTGTTCCCATTGATACTCGGGTTGCACCTGTATCTTATCTGGGATGCCGGCGGGCTAAAGCGGCTGGATCAGGCATTCTACGGTTTCGTCCACGGTACACTAGCGTTTGTCGTATGGACTTTTTGTATTATGCATCTCGCAGGTAACGGCTTCGCCTGAACACAGGTTTAGGCCATAACTCGCGCCTATCCTTGCATCAGTTAAGCCGGGCAGGTACATTTGCTGTCCGTTTTACACAAGACCCACCAGATGAACGATTTTATCTACCAGCCACCACGTCTACCTTGGCTTGATATTTTGTATCAGGATAAGGATATTATGGTGATCAACAAGCCATCGGGATTGTTATCTGTTCCTGGACGTGAAGCCAAGCACTATGACAGTGCTTTCAGCCGTGTGCTGCAACTGCAGCCATTGGCGCAAGTGGTGCACCGATTGGATATGGCGACATCGGGAATTCTGCTACTGGCATTAAGACGCAATGCCGAGCGCGAATTAAAGCGCCAGTTTCAGGAACGCGAAACCCATAAAGTCTACTTTGCGCGGGTTTATGGTCATCTTGAGGGAGAAGGTACTATTGATCTACCACTCATCTGCGACTGGCCGAACCGCCCCCGACAAAAGGTAGACTTTGAGATAGGCAAACCGTCAGTTACCCATTACCAAGTGATCTCTCACGGTCAGCAATCGACACTGGTCAAACTAATGCCAGTGACGGGTCGCTCACATCAACTGCGAGTCCACATGATGGCATTGGGTCATGCTATCCTCGGAGACGGCTTTTATGCAGACCCGCAAGCCAGAGCCCTCGCGCCAAGATTATTACTACACGCGGCAGAGCTCAGTTTCAAGCATCCCTACTCCGGCGAACCCATGCTATTTAAAACGCGACTCCCGTTTGCAGAAGCCACAACTGGCCAATAACTCTATCACTATTTCTTTACGGGGTATTTGCCAAAAAACTGCACTGTTGACTGGTAATATGGCAATAAAAAACGTAAATTTGTGCCTGATAAAAAAAACAAAAGGCAAGTGATTGTGGATACATCATTTCAAAGAGACCAACTGGACAACCAGATCCTTGAAGCGCTAATGCAGGATGCTCGAACACCTTTCGCTGAATTGGCCAAACGTTTTAATGTCAGTGCTGGTACCATCCATGTACGGGTAGAGAAAATGAAACAGGCCGGCATTATCACAGGAGCACAGATCACCGTGAATCCCAAAGCTCTGGGATACGATGTGTGTTGCTTTATCGGCATCAATCTTAAGAGTGCAGGCGATTACCCGGCAGCGATATCGAAGCTGAATGCGCTTGAGGAAGTCGTGGAAGCTTATTACACCACTGGCAACTACAGCATTTTTGTCAAAGTAATGTGCCAGTCGATAGAAGCGCTGCAACATGTGCTGATCAATCGCATCCAGTCGATTGACGAGATCCAGTCTACCGAGACACTGATCAGTCTACAAAATCCCATCGTACGTGCGGTAAAACCCTAATGTGAAATCAACCAACAGTAGGCTGCTAGGCAACCTACTGTTGCAACTCATGAAATTTCAGTTAGTTGGGTCATGATCTTATAAAGCTCTGTACCCTGCTGCACCGCTGCCGAGGCAAAGTGCAGAATGGCAGCACCCGCTTCTGGCGCTGTTAGTAGTTGCTCCTGCTCACTTTCGGGCAGATCCAAGCGCAACAAGCGCACCAGAGGGTCGCCTTGCTTTACCAGACTTCCTGGCGCGACCAGATACTGCACCAGTCCGGCTTGCGGCGCATGGAACTTGCGATAATTCTTCAAGTGAGTGCCATATCGTGGCATCTCTAGCGGGAGCAGGGGTTCAGCGATAACGCCACGAACCGACAAAAACGCCAAAATACCTTGAGCATCCTGTTGCGCTTGCGCCATATCGATCAATTCCTGCACCCCTAATTCCAGCGTAAAGGCTACCACCGGAATCTCAAATTGTCGGCCGCAAGACGCCAGATAATCGCTCAGTCGCCACCAGGGACAGAAAATTGCCTCATCCATCGCCCCACCAAACAGATTGGGAATGAACAAGGTAAACGGGATCGAAAACTGCATTGCTGCATGTCTTTGGTATTCTGGACAATACAGGTGACGACAGGACTTAGGCCCGGTATGCAGGTCCAATACAATATCCGCTTCAGTTGCCAGTAATTGCAGCGTATACGCTAGCCGTTGCCCGGTGGTGATCCCCCATGGACTTTGTAGTCGTGTTTGCAAATTGGCTATCAACGCCTGCCGATAGGCAGCAACCAACTCACAATCAGAATACCCTTGATGTTGCGACAACCAATGCGATAACGACAACTGGTTATCAAGATACTGACGATTCCAATTTTCACCGGTTATGGGGTCAAAACGGCCCAAGGTGAACTCACCGCTTTTCTGATTAATACCGAGCGGGTTTGCCAACGGCACTAAGGTGACATTGCCTTTGGGAGGATACTGCCGCAAATACCGCAGCAGTTGCAGTATCACGGCATTTCCCTGAACCTCTGCGCCATGCACATTGGCTTGGATATAAACTGAAGGTGCCGCAGGGTCACTACCGATAAATCGATACACCGGCACCGTCAGTGTCTGTCCGGCGGCAAGCTCGCCGACAGCCAGCAATTGTGGTTGCATCAGGCAGCCTCTGAACTACATTCAAAAAGTGCTCGATGTAATGCGGCGACCACAGCGGCGGCTTCGGCTTCATGTACCAGTACACACAGATTGTGGGGACTGGCTCCCTGACATATCAACCTTACGTTGTGCGGCGCTAGCACCCCAAACACCTGCTGACAGATCCCAGGCGTTGACGCAATCCGGTTACCAATAATCGCTATCAGTGCCAGTTTATCTTCAACCCGCACCCGACAATGCTGCGATAACTCCTGCAGCAGAGCTTCCGTCAGCAATCCTTGACCACTGGACTCTGAGCCAGTTTTGTCCAGCGTCAGAGAGACGTTCACTTCAGAAGTCGTAATCAGATCTACAGAAATTTTATGACGAGCCAACGTAGCGAAAGTTTCCGCCAAAAAGCCTTGAGCATGTAGCATCTGCAAACTATGCAGATTCAGTAGTGTTTGATCGCGTCTTAAAGCAACCGCGCGATATACTGGCGGATTTTCCACCTGATGCCGAATCCAAGTGCCCCCTTTTTCCGGCTCTTTGCTAGAGCCAACAAACACTTGGATCTGCTGTCTTACAGCTGGCAGAATGGTGGCCGGATGGAGCACTTTAGCCCCAAATGTCGCCATTTCAGCGGCTTCATTGAAGCTAATTTCGGGGATTGGTTTAGCGTTAGGTGCCAAGCGGGGGTCTGTCGTATAGATCCCGGCAACATCAGTCCAAATCTCCACAGCGTCAGCATCTAAGGCTTCTGCCAGTAGCGCGGCCGAATAGTCACTGCCACCACGCCCAAGCGTCGTCGTTTGTCCTTGCGCATCGGCACCAATAAACCCCTGAGTCACCAGCAATTGCTGCTTAAGCAGAGGCTGCAATTGCGCTTGAGTTAAGTGACGGATTTCCGCTATCTGCGGCTCTGCCTTGCCAAAATTACTGTCGGTACGTAATACCTGCCGCACATCAAAAGCACGGGCAATCGCGCCTTTTTCCCTTAAAACCGCCGCGAACAATACAGAAGAACATCGTTCACCTAATGAGAGTAACTCATCTATCAGTGCTTTATCGGTTTGTTGTAGTAATTGCTGACTCAAAACGTCGACACGCGTCAGCAAGGTATCAATCGTCGCAGCCACGTCATCGCTACGAGGCAACCGGTCAACAATGGCATATTGAATAGCGGCGATTTTTTTGAGTACCGCCAAACGCTGCAATTCGGTGACACCCGGTTGTGCCAGTTCCACTAACAGATTGGTCACGCCGCTGGAGGCACTGACCACCACTAAACGAGTAGCAGAATTGGCAAGCACAATATCGGCACAACGACCCATCGCAACATAATCAGCGACAGATGTACCACCAAATTTGGCAACCACTAAAGACATTGACACACCTCCGCTATCGCTGGAGGTAACAAGGAAAACTGCGTTGAATTCATGATCTGCTCCGAACAAATTTCGTTCGAAGAGCCTGGCGCTGATACAAAGGCACCCTGAGAAGGGAAAAGTGATCCTCACCAGAAGCTCTCCACCAAAAAAAGGTGACAGTCATCAGGATTCAGCCTGAACGACCGACCAAAGGATCTGCCAATGATCCTGTAGCCTCGGCGTTAATCTCCCTCATGAACTGTCGCTGGAGAATGGCCTCCTCGAGTTCACTACCTAGTTAACGCTCCTCTTCTGTTTCCCCACTGATAACGCGGGGAAGCTGACCTTAGCAACAATCGTCGACAGAAGTCAATGAGATTTTAGACGGTTGAAAATTTATCAACGGCAAACTGAAATTCAATCACAAATTTCAGGTAACTCAGAGACAACTCTGACATGTTGGCTGAAGTCCCCTATCACTTGTTGCCGATCACCTGCCAGACAGGGGATCAGAGACAACACACCAGCATCCACATAGTAAAAAGCATTCTGCTGGTACTTTTTAGCAAGCGCAGTCGCTTGTGTCTTACTGACAAATAAAGCCCAGCTCTTTTCCATATGGCTGAGATCAGCAGCGGCGCCAATAATCATCCTGTAGGGCACCCGCAATTGTTCAATATCGCATTGAAGTGCGCGATCTCGTAACCGATTCTGGCAAGGTTCCAGTACCTGCCCCAAGGGGTTATAAGCGGTGATGATTGCAAAAGGAGATGAAGAGGAAAGGGGCTGGCTCAATAAAAAGCAGCTATCGAGATAATGTTGCCACAGCTGTTCAAATACGTCGTCCATCAATCAGCAGCCTCTGAAGTAACCTGCGCTAGTTTAGCAAAAGCTTGGCGACTCACCTAGTCTCCGAAACATTGCGTTGTAAATTTGCTACTACTCTATGGTTTTTTGCTGACTTTCCGCTGAATGGCAGCTCCATTTGTTAACATTTCATTTGTTAACAAATGCACAATAAGAGTACAATATCACCATGAGTCACATTTCGGTCATGTTTATGCGGGCCGCCGGATACGGCAGTCACTGTGTCTGACCAAAACGCTCCGAGCCATCTAAAAGTCTCGGAGACAAATAAACTGGATATCCATGGAAATCAGGAACTAAATCTATCTTGGAGTATCTCAGTTAATACAATTCGCGTATCGGTAACAACCGTATGCCAAAATTCAACTAATCATGAAGTGCCGACGATGTAACTTGGTTTTCACCAATATGCAGGTATGAAGCCGTCAGGATTCATAGAACAACAACTGGACATGAGCTCCGCTCGTGGTTAGGACCATCTGATTTATTAGGTAAATGATATGCAGAACCCGCACATTCTTATCGTAGAAGACGAAGCCGTTACCCGTAACACGCTGAGAAGTATTTTCGAAGCCGAAGGATATGTTGTTACTGAAGCCAATGATGGCGCAGAAATGCATAAAGCCCTCCAAGATAACAAGATCAATCTGGTAGTTATGGATATCAATCTCCCCGGTAAGAACGGTCTATTACTTGCCAGAGAGTTAAGGGAAATCAATAACATTGGTCTGATCTTCTTGACTGGTCGTGATAACGAAGTTGATAAGATCCTCGGTCTGGAAATCGGTGCCGATGATTACATCACTAAACCTTTTAACCCGCGTGAGCTGACTATCCGTGCTCGTAATCTGCTGACTCGCGTCACTACAGGTAGTTCAGAGCCGGAAGAGAAATCTACGGTTGAAAGCTATAAATTCAATGGCTGGAGTCTGGATATCAACAGTCGCTCACTGGTAAGCCCTGAAGGCGAATCCTACAAGCTGCCACGGAGCGAATTCCGCGCTATGCTGCACTTCGTAGAGAATCCCGGCAAGATCCTCACCCGCGCAGAGCTACTGCTGAAAATGACCGGCCGCGAGCTGAAACCACACGACCGTACCGTTGATGTGACTATCCGCCGCATTCGCAAACATTTTGAAAGCCACAAAGACACACCTGAAATTATCGCGACCATTCACGGTGAAGGTTATCGCTTCTGCGGTCACCTAGAAGCCTAACCATTTACTACTGCTGCATTACCTATTAAGCCAGCCACCATGCTGGCTTTTTTATATTAGTTGTTTTGTTTAAAATAAAAAACCCGCCATATGGCGGGTTTAATGTGATGGTCCGCCTCCCTTCTCAGCAACTATGCTGAGATTAGGCTAGACAGGAGGTAGACCATCATGTTTATTCAAGTACTCGGTATCGATTTAGGCAAGTCAAACTTTCATCTTATTGGCC
>NZ_BMXW01000022.1 GCF_014651955.1 Shewanella fodinae
ATGAGTGGCGCGGGGAGTTTTCCGGCATGTTCGGCCAACCACTGGAATAAGCGCTTCATGACGCTATGGCCCCTTGGTAGACTGACACCAAACTCCAGTAACAGTGCGCCAATGCGTGACATACAGGGAGTGCGCTCTTTGATATAGCCTTGTCGCACGCGATGAACAGCTGACATCATCTGTGCCGCTTCTGTTTTGACCGCGACAAAGCGCATCGATGGCCGCGGTGCTGCTTCAGCAATGGCATCGGCGTCAATAAAGTCGTTCTTGTTGCCTTTGACGTAGGGTTTTACATACTGCGGTGGAATGAGTTTGACTTGATGGCCGAACTGCTGACAAAGCCGTCCAAGCCAATGTGCACCACCACAGGCCTCAAAGGCGATGGTTGTGGGGGGAAGTTGTTGCAGAAAAACAATGAGTTGTTTACGGGAAAACTTCTTACGGACAACCGNGCGGCTGATGCTGCGCTTTTTTTGTGTTGCCGATGGTACAGTTACATCAATCCTCGGCGTTTCAGCAGCCCTTCGGTTGTTGGTTGCTGCCCACGGAAGTTCTCATAGGCTTCCATGGGGGCTACGCTGTTACCTACTTCCCGGATTGCTTTGCGGAATTTCATGCCGATATCACGGCTAAGTCCACCCTGTGTTTGCACGTAGGCAAAAGCATCTGCTGCCAGAATTTCACTCCACATGTAAGCGTAATAACTGGCGCTATAACCGCCTGGAAACGCGTGAGCAAAGTAACTGGAGCGATAACGTGGTGGCACTGCCGCCAGATCCACCCCATGTTTTGCCAACGCTTGAGCTTCAAATTGTGCAACGTTTTGCAGCGGTGCGTCAGCGCTCAGACTGTGCCATTCCAAATCCAATAATGCTGCAGACATGTACTCGAGCGTATCAAAGCCCATATTGAAACTACGGGAGCGCAACAGCTTGTCTAGCATATCCGCAGGCAGCGGTTCGCCCGTCTGATAATGTTTCGCGTAATTGGCGAGTACTTTGGGATGACCCGCCCAGTCTTCTTCAAAGGTTGACGGAAATTCAACAAAGTCTCTTGAAACCGCAGTGCCGGAAAGGCTTGGATAGTTGACCTTGGAAAACATGCCGTGGGTACCATGTCCCAGTTCGTGGAACATGGTGGTCACTTGGTCATAGCTAACAAAAGTGGGCTCGCCATCTGGGGCTTTCTGGATATTCATCACATTGACGACCACAGGTTTTTGTCCCAGCAGGCCGCTTTGGCGTACGAAGGAACTCATCCAGGCCCCGCCTCGTTTACCTTCGCGGGCAAAATAATCACCATAGAATATCGCCAGACTGCTGCCATCGGCATCAAACACTTCCCAGGCTTTAACATCTGGATGGTAGACCGGCAGATCTGGTCGCGGCTTAAAGGTAACGCCGTAGAGTTGATTCAAGGTGTAGAACACCCCATCTTGTAGCACGCGATTGAACTCAAAATAGGGTTTGAGGCTATTTTCATCCAGATCATATTGTTGCTGGCGTACTTTTTCGGCGTAGTAGGCCCAATCCCAAGGTTGCAGCGTGAAGTCACCGCCGGTTTGGGTGATCATCGCCTGAATGGCATCAGCTTCTTTTTGGGTATTGGCTACCACCGCCGGGACCATAGAGCCGAACATGTCAAACACGGCTTGTGGGGTTTTCGCCATCTGTGGTGCTAAACGGTAGCTGGCCCAGTTATCGAAACCGAGCAGTTTTGCCTTTTCTGCTCTCAACTGAGCTAAGCGCGCCACCAGTGATACTGTTTCGTCTTCGCCACTTAAACCACGGTTAGCGGAGGCTTGCCAGATTTTCTGCCGCAATTCGCGATTATGCAGCTGTGCCAGTACCGGCTGACGGGTAGTGTTAGTGATGTTAAGCAGATATTGACCGTCATGCCCGGCGTCTTTAGCCGCTTTGGCGGCATTACGGATGGTTGAATCAGAAAGACCGTCAAGCTGAGCGACGTCGTCCACAATAACGGCGCTGGCTTTGGTGAGTCTTAATAATCGTTGCTGAAACTCGTTAGTCAGCTTTGATTGTTCTTCATTAAGCGCCCGGATTTGTGCTTTCTGGGTTTCATCTAGCTGTGCGCCGGCAAGCACAAAACGTTGGTGGTAGACTTCAATCAGGCGGACTTGTTCGGGCGTCAGCGTTAACTGATGACGCTGCTGATACAAGGTGTTAATGCGCGCGAACAGTTGTGGATTCAGATTGATATTGTCAGTGTGTGCCGCCATTTTTGGGGCCATTTCGCTTTGAATACGGCGGATTTCTGGGTTGCTGTTAGAACTGCTGAGGTTATAAAACACGGCAGATGCGCGGTCCAACAGTGCCCCAGATTTTTCCAGCGCGACAATGGTATTTTCAAAGGTGGGCGGTGCCGATTGCATGGCGATGGCTTGCACTTCTTTATCGTGGGCTAGAATGCCAGCCTCTAATGCCGGTTGGAAATGTTCGGTGCGGATCTGACTGAAATCTGGTGCCTGATATTGCAGTTGGCTGGCGCTGAAGAGGGGGGTTTGCTGTACAGCTTCGGCCGCAACTGTTGCTTGTGGCTGTTTGTCGGTACTGGCACAACCTGCCAGTAACAGCGCTTGCCCTAAGGCGATTGCTAAAAGAGTTTTTCGCATCTTGTCTTTTCCGTTGTCGTTAAGCTGATGAACGCTGCACGCTAACAACGGCGAATTAATCCAAACTGAATCAGGTTCGAACAGTCTGGTAAAAAGGCGGTAAAATTGTAACAAATTGATTGCATTAGAGATGAGCTACCGCTCTGGGGCTGAGTGCAGTCACCACTGATTTTTATCAGCAAACGCGGTAAGATAGCGGGCATTAACAACTGCGGGAGCGCCGGTCTTGGCTCAGCTTTACTTTTATTATTCGGCAATGAACGCCGGAAAATCTACCTCGTTACTACAATCTTCTTATAACTACCGGGAACGGGGCATGAATACGTTGGTGATGACGCCAGCCATCGATGACCGTTTTGGCGTTGGTAAAGTGGCTTCTCGTATCGGGCTGGAAAGCGAAGCACTGATATTTCATGGTGATGATGATCTGGTACAGATCATCAATGATGCCCATCAGCAACAGTTTCTGCACTGTGTGCTGGTGGATGAATCGCAATTTCTCAGTAAAGCGCAGGTCAAGCAGCTCGCCTATGTGGTGGATAAACTGGATATTCCGGTATTGTGTTACGGATTACGTACAGACTTTCAAGGCGAGCTCTTCAGCGGCAGTCAGTATCTGCTGGCGTGGGCGGATAAGTTGGTAGAGCTGAAAACCATCTGTTTCTGCGGACGTAAAGCCAACATGGTGATCCGTCGTGACAGCGAAGGTAAGCCGGTACGCGAAGGCGCCCAGGTAGCAATCGGTGGCAATGAAAACTACGAATCTGTATGCCGTAAGCATTTCCGTGAACTGATCTGGGACTGAATTTGGCGCAAGACAAGTCGCTGTTTAATGCGACTTGTCAGCGGGATTATTCGGCCATCGCTTTATTCATAAATTGTTGTTTATTATAGGCCTGTTCCAATTTGTCCAGTTCCTGATTTATTGCCAACAGCGCTAACGCCAGTTGGTAGAGCAGCCAGCCATAACCGTTTTGGGTAAAGTGCTGGAGGTCAGTTTGTTCGCTATCAGAACTAGGCGCTAATTGTTGCTCAACCAACAACTGTTGTTGCAATCGTTGTTCGAGCTCCAACGGCAATAGCGGGCGGTCGTGACGTTTGCCATTCACGTAATCCGTTAGGGCTGCGAAGTCTTGCTGCAAACGTTGGGCTATCTGCTGCATGCGACCGTAAGCGTTGTTTTCTTCTTCACGCCAGTGGGTCATCAGCAGCAGTTCCAGTAATGTGATAACTCGGACCTGTTCGTTGGCTAATTCCGTCAGCAGTTGCGGATGTTTCTTGAGCGTCTGGCTTTCCCATTCCAGCGAGAAAAAGAGTTTCTTCTGTGCCAGTACCGCCTTCATAGCGTTTTCCAGCTTTAGGCGTTCAACGGGGAGTTCGACATCGTCATGCGTTTGCAGATGATTGGCTAACACCTCAGCCATTAACGAAAAAGATTTGCCTAATTGTGCCCGCCAATCCTGTTTGGCTTTGATTGGTAACACAAAGAGTGATACCAGCATTGCAATAAGACACCCCATCAGAATATTGGCACTGCGCCATAGCGCTTCTGAAGTGTCGTGATTGGCGTCACCAATCACGATGATCATGGTAAATCCGGTCACCAGATAAGCATAGCTGTAGCGGCCAGCGTTAAGCAGTACCACGACACAAACACCGAAAATCAGCAGGCCCATCAGACTCCAGTAGTTATCCATTGCGATTACCAGAAACACACCATAAGCGGAGCCGATGAGCGTACCAATTGCACGTTGCAGTGACTTTTCGATCGCCCCACCTACTTGTGGCAGCCCCATCATAATGATCACAATGGTGACCATCGCCCAGATAAAGTGGGGCACAGGCCATAGCCAGTTAAATAGCGCCACAATGAATAACGCTAAGGCAATTTTCAGGGTGTGGATAATACGGGCGTTTCGGTAAATGAAACTGGCAAAAATACCGGGTTTATCAAATATGGGGATCATCAGTTCTGATTTGAAACTTATGTAACTAAAGTGAATTATCTCAGAGAACGGCTTTTTTCTCGCTTATTGTCAGCTTTAAAAACTGAAAAATGCGACGCTGGTGGTGAGTTTACACGACTAATAGTGATGGTTATCACAAAAGGTGGCGGAGATCGCCAATAAGCGGCGGATTATTCACCAGCCTGGCCTCGCGCAAACATAAAAAGAACGCAGGAGCGGCAGTGATGTTTGCCGCTCCTAATATAGGCTAGGTATTACTGAGCTTGCGGCAGAGGCCGCAATTGCAGTGTAGATTGTGCCATCTGATAGGCAAATGTGGCATAAACCGCTACGTTTTGCGCCAGTGCTGCCGGGTCAATCTTATCTAGTGTGTCATTGGGAGTATGATGGTAATCAAAATAATCACTACCATCCTGGCGTAGCGAAGCAACCGGTACGCCTTCAGTTGGTAACAGTGAGACTTCAGAGCCACCACGTGCACCATTATTGCCCTGTGCCACATTGAGCGCTGCCAGTCCGGACAAATGCTGCCAAACAGCGCTTAGCGCTGTTTCGTTGACGCAGACATCAGCGCGATAAATACGCCCCGCACCAAAGTCTGATTCCGCTGCAATATAGTGTTTGGCCATTTCATTGGCGTGCTGGGCAACATACGCTTTGCCGCCTAACAGACCTATCTCCTCTGCGGCAAACAGCACAACACGAATCGTGCGGGCCGGGCGTTGCGGCAGATCTCCTATCATTTTGGCTGCTGCAGTGACAATGGCAACACCAGCCGCATCGTCTATTGCGCCAGTGCCTTCATCCCAAGAGTCAAGGTGGGCACCAAGCAAGACGATTTCGTCAGGCTTGCTGCTACCGGTAAACTCACCAATCACGTTGTAGGTTGTGGTGTCGCCCAGACTCTTGGGCGACATGTTCAACGACAATGTGACTTCTTGTCCTCTACGTAACATGGCATCCAGTTGGTTGGCATCTGGATTGGTCAGTGCCGCTGCTGGGATGCGGGGTACATCCTCTTGATAATGCATCAGGCCAGTGTGTGCCATGCGGTCATGATCTGTCCCAATCGAACGGATGAGCACAGCCACTGCCCCTTTACGAGCTGCTGCTACTGCCCCATTGACTCTGCCGCCAACACTTTTTCCGTAGCCGCTGCCGTCTTGATGACGTTCAGTTTTTTGGTCAATAAAGACGATTTTGTCTTTTACCTGTGCGGCATCTGCGGCAGTTAGTGCGGCGAGAGTGTCAAAACGTACCACTTTTGCCTGTAATCCTGCTGGCGGCGTGGCCACACTGCCTCCGAGCGCAGAGATCACGAGTTTCTGCGGAAAAGGCGCGACCACATTGGCGCTGGCCTCGCCACGTTGCCACACCGGCACCATAACGGGTTCTCGGTAAACTTTATCAAATCCTAATGATTTCAATTTGGCTTCAGCCCAGTCCACCGCTAGCGCATTTTCGGCGCTGCCAGCAAGTCTAGGACCGACTTCTACTGTTAGTGACTCGGCAATTTTATAAGCCAGATCAGATTTCAGAGCATTGTTCTGTAATTCACTGACAACTGCTTGATTTGTATGCTCTGTTGCCGCAACTAACGGTACTAAAAGATTACTCAGCAGCAGTGTACTGAAGAATAGTAGGGTAGGCTTTTTCATCACTTTCCTTCTTTTTTATAACGTGTGTCCCATTTTTAAAAACAATCTAACAAAAAATGTGCTTTGCGTCCCGACTATGTGCCTTAGCCGCGGCTATATTAGGGTCGGAATTTATTAAAGGAGAGTGGGCTCGTTATGAATATAGAATTAATGCAGCAGCGAGCAGACCAAGCAGTGGTATTGCTGAAGGCACTTGCTAACGAGAGACGATTATTTATTCTGTGCTATCTCTTGAATGAGGGAGAGATGTGCGTTGGTGATATGAATAAAAAACTCGGCTTGAGTCAGTCGGCATTGTCGCAACATCTGGCTTGGCTGCGTAAAGATAATTTGGTGGCTACCCGTAAAGAAGCGCAGACAGTTTATTACTCCCTGAAAAGTGACGAAGTCAAAGAGATGATCCGTTTGATCGATAATATTTATTGTCATTAATGCGGACTGACTTTCAGATGTAATTGACAGATTTTTGGCTGGTAACTGGCAGTTCCCCCGAGGCACTATCTGGGAGAGCGATGTAGCGGCAGAATAGCCAGCCAAACGCTGTGGTTTCGACGTGTTTTTCTTTTGCTCTTTTAACTGACTTCACCCTCTCCCTGCCTGCAAAAACGCGCTTTTTGAGCCCATTAGCTATGTTTAGGTAAATTACGGACAATAAAAAACCGGCTTTCGCCGGTTTTTTTCATAAGAGCCAATTAAGCAGCCAGTGCTTTGATACGGGCGTTCAAACGAGTCTTATGACGAGCAGCCTTGTTCTTGTGGATCAGGCCTTTAGTAGCCATGCGATCAAGGATAGGCTGTGCTGTCGCAAATGCTTCAACAGCGGCTTTATGGTCACCGGCGCGGATAGCGGCGATAACTTTCTTAACATAAGTGCGCATCATAGAGCGACGGCTTGCATTGTGTTGACGACGCTTTTCAGACTGAAGCGCGCGTTTCTTTGCAGTCTTGCTGTTAGCCAAGGTGCAACTCCTAAAAACTGGGAATTATGACTTTTAAAGGCCGAGGAGGATGCCCGTTTTTCACCTTTTTGTCAACGACAATGATGGAATATCCGCCACAAAAGCAAATATTTCCTAGGCGATTTGGCTTTCCTCAACCCAACTCGTGTAAGATGGGGCGCATTCTAACAGCAATTGCCGCTATGTGACAGGGTCCAGATGGAAAATTTGCGTATGGTCCCGTTTGCCTGTCAATGGCTTTCCGGGGAAGTTTGATTGAGCAAAAAACTGGTGCGTTCGGGTCTAATTGTCAGTGTGATGACCTTGATTTCGCGTGTCCTAGGGTTAGTTCGGGACGTTGTCGTGGCCAACCTGATGGGGGCTGGTGTAAGCGCAGATGTTTTCTTCTTTGCCAATAAAATTCCGAACTTCCTGCGGCGTCTTTTTGCCGAAGGGGCTTTTGCTCAAGCATTTGTCCCAGTCTTGACCGAATATCAGGAAACCGAGTCTGATGATGCGGTGCGGCATTTATTGTCCAAGGTAGCGGGTACCCTCGGGATATTGGTCACCATAGTGACGTTTATCGGGATTCTGGCCTCGCCAGTACTGACTGCCTTATTTGGCGCAGGTTGGTTTGTGGCCTGGCTGAATCATGAGCCCGATGGTACTAAGTTTGAACTGGCATCCCTGATGCTGAAAATTACCTTTCCTTACCTGTGGTTTATTACCTTTACCGCACTGTCTGGCTCCATATTGAACACTCGCGGGCGTTTCGCGGTATCTGCGTTTACTCCAGTATTTTTGAATGTCGCTATCATCGCTGCCGCCATATGGCTAAGCCCGCAGTTGCAACGGCCTGAGATTGGGCTGGCTTGGGGCGTGTTTGCTGGTGGGGTGATTCAGTTTCTGTTTCAGATCCCGTTTCTGTGGCGCGAGCGCGCCCTGGTGAAGCCCTCTTGGGGCTGGCATGAACCGGGAGTGGTGAAGATTAGAAAATTGATGCTGCCGGCGTTGTTTGGCGTTTCAGTGTCACAAATTAACTTGCTATTAGATACCTTTATCGCCAGCTTTTTGATGACCGGCTCCATCAGTTGGTTGTATTACTCTGACAGATTGCTGGAGTTTCCGCTGGGGCTGTTTGGAATTGCCATCGCTACTGTTATCTTGCCTACCTTGTCGCGCAAGCATGTGAATGCTGAAAGCTCGGAGTTTGGACAGACAATGGACTGGGGCGTTCGCGCCATCATTTTACTCGGCGCTCCCGCGATGGCTGGGTTGATTGTGTTGGCTAAACCCATGTTAATGGTGCTGTTTATGCGTGGGGCTTTCGATATGGAAGATGTGAATATGGCCTCAGCATCGCTCATTGCCTATGGCACCGGTCTGCTTAGTTTCATGCTGATCAAAGTGTTGGCTCCTGGCTATTATGCGCGTCAGGATACCAAAACACCGGTGAAAATTGGCATTATCGCGATGCTAAGCAACATGGTATTCAACATTATTCTGGCTTTTCCGTTCAGTTATGTCGGGCTGGCCATTGCCACTTCTATGTCGGCATTGTTAAACGCCAGCCTGCTGTATCGTGGATTACATCTGGCTGGTGTTTACCGCGTCAGTCGCAATACGTTGCTATTTATTGCTAAGGTGCTGGTAGCGGTCACGTTGATGGTGCTGTTGCTAGTATGGATGTCTCCCATCATGAACGATTGGTTGCATTGGTCAATTCATCAGCGGATCTGGCATCTGTTGCGCCTGATATTCGCTGGAGCTGGCTTATATCTGCTGGTAATTCTGTTACTTGGCGGACGAGTATGGCGTAAACCGACGCTCAAGGGCTGATTATATACAGCGGCTGGTATATAATCCGCCAATTTCCCTGTGCGCAGTTATTTGATTCATGGAACTGATTCGCGGAATACATAATATTCAAACCCGTCATCGAGGTTGTGTACTGACCATAGGTAATTTTGATGGGGTACATCGTGGGCATGCTGAGGTCATCGCTAATCTGGTTAAGAAAGCCAGACAATTGGAGCTGCCTGCAACATTAATGACTTTTGAGCCGCAGCCACAAGAGCTGTTTGCTGGTCAGAATGCGCCGGCAAGAATTAGTTTGTTACGCGACAAGATAGCCTTGTTAGCTGAGCTTGGCGTTGACCGCTTGTTATGTGTGCGGTTTGACAAAAAGTTTGCTCAGTTACCACCGGAACAGTTTATTGAATCATTGCTAGTGGATAAGCTCGGTGTACGTTATCTGGTGGTGGGCGACGATTTCTGCTTTGGACAACAACGTCGTGGTAATTTCGACATGTTAAAGCAGGCGGGTGAGCAACATGGGTTTGCCGTAGTCAATACTGACAGCTTTCTTGTGGGTGATCAACGCGTTAGCTCTACCATGGTACGTGACGCACTAGCCAAAGGTAACCTGGAATTGACTAGGCGTTTGCTGGGTCATCCATTTACGCTGTCAGGCCGGGTTGTCCATGGTCAACAGCTTGGACGCACACTGGGATTTCCCACCGCCAATATTGCATTGAAACGGCAGGTTGTACCGGTACGCGGCGTGTTTGCCGTTAGATTGTCTTGGCCTGGAAGTACACCGTTTGATGGGGTGGCGAATGTTGGCTTTCGTCCAACAGTGAAAGGCCAGAACTGTTTGCTGGAGGTTAATTTATTTGATTTTTCCGGCGATCTCTATGGGCAACGGGTAGAAGTGGAATTGGTGGCGAAAATTCGTGATGAAAAACCGTTCCACTCACTGGATGCTCTGCAAAAACAGATTATGAATGATGCTGACAAGGTCAAGGCTTTGCTTAGCAATGACGCAGGCTGAGTCATCAGTCAAATATATGGTAAAGGATCAATGAGCGACTATAAATCAACTTTGAATCTGCCGGAAACCGAGTTTCCGATGCGTGGTAACCTGGCAAATCGGGAACCTGAGATGCTGCAGCGCTGGAACGACGACCAGTTGTATCAGCAGATCCGCAACAGCCGTAGTGGCCGTGACATGTTTATTCTGCACGATGGCCCTCCATACGCGAACGGTGAAATTCATATTGGTCACTCACTGAATAAAATTATTAAAGACATCATTGTAAAATCTAAGACCATGTCTGGCTTTGATGCACCCTACGTTCCAGGGTGGGACTGCCATGGTCTGCCGATTGAGCTGAAAGTTGAACAGAAAGTCGGTAAACCTGGACAAAAGATTTCCGCTGCTGAATTTCGTGAGCATTGTCGAAAGTATGCGATGAGCCAAGTCGAGATCCAGCGTGAAGGGTTTATTCGTTTAGGTGTCTTAGGGGATTGGTACAATCCTTACCTCACCATGAACTTTGATACGGAAGCCAACATCGTCCGTTCGCTGGCCAAAGTTATAAGCAATGGTCATCTGCAAAAAGGCGTAAAACCCGTGCACTGGTGTACCGATTGTGGCTCGGCATTGGCTGAAGCGGAAGTGGAATACGAAGACCGTACGTCACCTGCAATTGATGTGGCATTTGTTGCTGCTGAACCGGAAAAAATTGCCGTTGCCTTTGGTGTCGGCGCCGTAACCGCGCCTGCCATGGTGATCTGGACCACGACACCTTGGACCATGCCGGCTAACCGCGCCTTGTGTGTCAGTCCAGAGCTGGATTATGTGCTGGTGGAAGCTGAACTAGAACAAGGCAAGAGAACGCTGGTACTGGCTGAAGCGTTGTATGAAGAGTGTCTACAACGTTATGGTGCCACAGCCACCCAAGTACTGGGACGTTGCAAAGGTGAGGCGCTAGAGCTGATCCGCTTCCAGCATCCGTTTTATGATTTTACCGTGCCAGTGGTACTGGGTGACCACGTTACTACTGATTCGGGTACTGGTATCGTTCACACCGCGCCTGGACACGGTCAAGATGACTTTGTGGTGGGTCAAAAATATGGTTTGGAAGTCGCCAATCCGGTAGGTGATAACGGCGTCTATAAAGATGACACCCCGTTGTTTGCCGGCAAGCATGTGTTCAAAGCCAATGATGACGTGGTTGCTGTATTGAAGGAACGCGGCGCGTTGCTGCATTATCAGGCCTATCGTCACAGCTATCCGCATTGCTGGCGCCACAAGACACCGATTATTTTCCGAGCTACACCGCAATGGTTTATCTCTATGGATAACAAAGGGTTGCGTCGTGATGCGTTGAAGGAAATCGAACAGACGCAATGGATCCCTGACTGGGGTGAAGGGCGTATTGAAAAAATGGTCGCTAACCGCCCTGACTGGTGTATTTCCCGCCAGCGTACTTGGGGCGTGCCGATCACCTTGTTTGTCCATAAAGATACCGATGAATTGCATCCAGACAGTGTTGCTCTGATGGAAAAAGTAGCTGAACGTATTGAACAGCAGGGCATTCAGGCGTGGTGGGATTTAGATATCGAAGAGTTGCTGGGGAGCGATGCTGACAACTATCGCAAAGTCACTGACACGCTGGATGTGTGGTATGACTCAGGCTCAACTTTCGCTACCGTTGTTGCTACTCGTCCAGAGTTTCGTGGTCAGAGCGCTGATCTTTACATGGAAGGCTCCGATCAACACCGTGGCTGGTTTATGTCGTCGCTGATGCTGTCTACTGCCATGAATGGCAAAGCGCCTTACAAGCAGGTGTTGACCCATGGCTTTACCGTGGATGCCAAAGGTCGCAAGATGTCCAAGTCCCTTGGTAACGTGATTCCTCCGCAACAGGTGATCAATAAGCTAGGTGCTGACATTCTGCGTTTGTGGGTGGCGTCGACCGATTACAGCGGTGAAATGACCGTATCCGAGGAAGTGTTTAAACGTAGTTCGGATGCTTACCGCCGTATCCGTAATACTGCCCGTTTCCTGTTGGCGAATTTGAATGGTTTCAACCCAGAAACGGATACCATCGCCATTGAACAGATGGTGGCATTGGATCGCTGGGTGGTGCGCCGTGCCGCCGCATTGCAGCAAGAGTTACTGGAAGCCTACAACAGTTATAGCTTCCATATCGTAGTGCAGAAGCTGATGCAGTTCTGTTCCGTGGAATTGGGTAGTTTCTATCTGGATATCATCAAGGATCGTCAGTACACCGCGAAAAGTGATGGTCATGCCCGCCGTAGCTGCCAGTCAGCACTGTTCCTGATTGCTGAAGCCATGGTGCGCTGGATTGCGCCAATTCTGAGCTTTACTGCTGATGAAATCTGGCAGTTAATGCCGGGCAAACGTGACACTTATGTGTTTACCCAAGAATGGTATGACGGGTTGCAATCAGTCACTGTGGAAAATGATCTCAGCGATGATTATTGGCAACAATTGCTGCAAGTGCGTGATGAAGTGAATAAAGCGCTAGAGCAGGGGCGTCGCGATCAATTGATCGGTGGTGCCTTAGAAGCAGAAGTTACTCTGTACGCTGATGATGCTTTGGCAAATGCCTTGGCAACGATTGGAGATGAACTACGTTTTGTGCTTCTGACCTCTAAAGCCACTGTGCAGCCGTTGGCACAAGCACCTGATAACGCAACCGCTACTGAAATGTCAGCGTTGAAACTGCAGGTTGTTAAAGCCACGGCTGAGAAATGTGAACGTTGTTGGCACCACCGTGAAGATGTTGGCGTTAATCCGGCGCATCCGCATCTGTGTGGTCGTTGTGTCACTAACATTGAGGGAGAAGGCGAACAGCGTTTGTTCGCTTAAGGTGCCGTATGCCTGCTAACTGGAAACAGAGCGGCCTGCGCTGGTATTGGATAGTGGTGTTGGCCTTTGTGGCTGACCAGCTATCCAAACAGTGGATTCTGGCCAATTTTGATTTGTATGAATCGGTAAAACTGTTGCCGATTTTCAATCTGACTTACGTGCGTAACTACGGCGCGGCGTTCAGTTTTTTGCATGATGCTGGTGGCTGGCAACGTTGGATGTTCACGCTTGTAGCGGTTGGCTTCAGCGTGGTGTTGACTATCTGGTTACGGCGTTTGCCTGCAGAAAAGCGGCTGTTGTCGGTTGCCTATACCTTAGTGATTGGTGGCGCGCTGGGTAATCTGGTCGATCGTCTGGTGCATGGCTTTGTGGTGGATTTCCTGGATTTTTACTGGAACACCAGCCACTATCCGGCATTTAATATTGCCGACTCCGCCATATGTGTTGGGGCAGTGTTGATTGTGTGGGAGGCGTTTTTTGGTGATAAAACTGATCAGCAGCCCGCCAGTAGTAAGGAATAATGATGTCTGAGACCCGTTCTCTGTTGTGCCATATGGCGATCTTACTGGACGATGGTTCCACTGCTGAAAATACCCGAGCCAGTAATAAACCGGTGCGGCTGAATATTGGCGATAGCAGCTTGAGTCCGGCATTTGAGGCGGCATTAACTGGGCTCCACAGCGGTGACAAACACAGTTTTACGCTGCCGGCCGCTGATGCATTTGGCGAGGTAAACCCAGATAACATCTATTATCTGGATCGTACCCGTTTCCCGGCTGATATGGTGTTGGAGCCAGGTGTTATTGTCGGGTTTGCTGGTGCCAATGGTGCTGAAATCCCGGGGATAGTCCGTGAGGTAGCCGGTGATTCTGTGACCGTTGATATGAATCATCCGTTGGCGGGACAGACGCTGACATTCCAACTGGAAGTGTTGCAGGAGCTTGATGATGAGTGATAACACACAGGCTCAGCCGCAACTGAGCATTCTACTGGCCAATCCTCGTGGTTTTTGTGCCGGGGTTGACCGAGCCATCAGCATTGTAGAACGGGCGCTGGAACTGTTTTCGCCACCAATCTATGTGCGCCATGAAGTAGTGCATAACCGCTATGTTGTTGAAGACTTAAAACGCCGCGGCGCCGTGTTTGTGGATGAACTCGAACAAGTACCAGATAACAGTATCGTCATCTTTAGTGCTCATGGGGTGTCTCAGGCGGTCCGCGCAGAAGCCAAGCTGCGTGGTTTAAAAGTTTTCGATGCTACCTGCCCGTTAGTGACCAAGGTACATCTGCAGGTGACGCGTGCCAGCCGCAAAGGCGTGGAATGTATTCTGGTGGGCCACGCCGGGCATCCAGAAGTGGAAGGCACCATGGGACAGTACGATAATCCCGACGGTGGCGTATATCTGGTTGAGTCTTTGGAAGATGTAGCGCAGCTACAGGTGAAAAATCCACAGAATCTCTGTTTTGTCACCCAAACCACTTTGTCCGTTGATGACACCATGGATATTATTGCCGCTTTGCAGCAGCGTTTCCCCTGTATTGAAGGGCCCCGTAAGGATGATATCTGTTACGCCACGCAAAATCGTCAGGATGCTGTGCGTAAAATTGCGTCGGATGTGGAGTTGCTGATCGTTGTTGGGTCGCGTAACAGCTCCAACTCCAACCGGTTGCGGGAGTTGGCGGAGAAATCGGGTACTCGGGCTTATTTACTGGACAATGCCGATGATATCGATGCTACTTGGTTTAATGGTGTAGGCAAGGTGGCGGTAACTGCGGGTGCATCGGCTCCAGAAGTGTTGGTGCAACAAGTGGTGGAAGCTATTGCTACCCTCGCACCAAGCGTGGTGACTGAGGTAGAAGGCCGTCAGGAAGATACCGTATTTGCTGTGCCAGCGGAGCTACGTTGACGGATATTGTGCGACGTTGAGGCTTGCAGTAACAACAAGGCCATGGTGTAAACCATGGCCTTACATTTTTCAGCATACTAAATCAGGAGAGTGTCTAAATCTGCATCAAAGCTGCTGTCAATTTCCTTAAGCTCCCGCATCAAACGGTGTTTTTCCTTTAACGCTTCAATTTCCCGCCACTTACGTTTCTTGGAGTTGCGAGAACGGCCGGGTCTTTCTTCCACGTGGTCAAGCGCACTACCATAATCTAACTGATCCATGGCAACCTCCTGTTGTTGTATGTTTTGTCAGCACTTAAATAGCATATTTGCTGAACAGGGTGCAAGTTAAATGTTTCCTCAGTGTTAAAACTGTAAGACATTTGGATGACAGTTAACAGGATGGGCATTGTGCTGAAAAAAGACCGGCACTGTTGGCCGGTCATAATGGATTGAATGAACTAGATTTTTTGCTGTCGGAACAGGTTGATTAAGGCGTTGCTGGAACTGTCTAAAGCTGTACATGCTTCTGTTGCGGCAAGGCGTGACAACACGTCATTACCGAGGGTTTTGCCAAGTTCCACACCCCATTGATCGAAAGAGTTAATATCCCATATAGCGCCCTGCACGAAGGTACGATGCTCATATAGCGCTATTAATGCTCCCAGGGTTTCCGGCGTCAGTTTATTCATTAAAATAGTGTTGCTGGGTTTATTGCCCGCCATTTCCTTATGTCTAGCCAGCAGTTGTTTCTCGGCTTCAGGCAGCGAACTATCTTGTAATTCTGCTAACGCCTCTGCGTAGGTTCTACCACGCATCAATGCTTGAGTCTGACCAAAACAGTTAGACGCCAGTTGTTGATGATGAACCCCTAAAGGATTATGGCTCTGCAGCGGCAATATAAAATCGGCGGGTATCAGCGCAGTTCCCTGATGTAACAACTGATGATACGCATGTTGTCCATTGGTGCCTTCGCCTCCCCAGATCACCGGACCGGTGGTGTAATCGACGGTTTCACCACTAAGAGTTACCGATTTACCGTTGCTTTCCATATCCAGTTGCTGGAAGTACGCGGGTAATCCTCTAAGGTAATGATCATATGTCAGTACCACATGTGACTGAGCCCCTTGGAAGTTGTTATACCAGACAGCTAATAACCCCATGATTACGGGAAGGTTTTGTGACAAAGGTGTCGCTGCGAAGTGTACGTCCATGGTTCTGGCACCTTTAAGCAACGCCAGAAAGTTATCCATACCTATCAGCAATGCAATCGGCAAACCGATAGCGGACCACAAAGAATAGCGGCCTCCAACCCAATCCCACATCGGGAAGATATTGTCGGCATCGATACCAAATTCGGTGGCCTTTGCCACATTAGAGGTGATGGCCGCAAAATGTTTGGCAACATCCGCCTGCGTATGGCCTTGTCCCAAAAACCAAGATTTTGACGACAGCGTGTTGGTGAGCGTTTCCTGCGTCCCAAAAGATTTGGATGACATCAGAAATAAGGTGGTTTCTGGTGCCAGCATTTTGAGCTTATCACTGAGGCAGCTGCCATCCACATTGGCGACAAAATGGCAGTTGAGTTTGCCGTTCCAATAGGGTTTTAGTGCTTCAGAAATGATTTTGGGCCCGAGAAATGAACCGCCAATGCCAATCGCCACCACATCGGTAATCTTTTGTCCGGTACAACCACGCCATTTGCCACTGTATAGTGCTTCAATAAATGCAGCCATTTTGGCTAACGTTGCCTGTACTTCAGGCACCACATTGACGCCATCCACTCGAATGTCTGCATCGGCTGGTGCCCGCAATGCGGTATGCAGTACCGCACGTTTTTCGGTAGTATTTATTGGTTCACCGGCAAACATAGCGGCAATTTTATGTGGTAATCCGCTATTTTCTGCCAGCTGCAACAGTAATTGCATGACTTGAGCATCAATACGGTTTTTTGAATAGTCCAGTAACAAACCGCAATCTCTCGCGGAGAATTTGCTAAAGCGTTGTGGATCTTCAGCAAACAACTGTCGCATATGCGGTAGCTGTTTGCTCAATCCCTGTAGTGTTTGCCAAGTAGATGATTGTGTCAGCTTGCTCATGAGATAACCTTGTCGTCCGTTGATGGGGTTGTCAGACGAGTTTGGCTGTTAGCATCTGTTCCAGCTTGCCCTGATCGATGGCAAAGTTGCGGATGCCTTCAGCGAGTTTTTCAACTGCCATAGCGTCTTCATTCAGCTCCCAACGGAATTCTGCTTCGGTCATTGGCGTTGGTGCCGCTATGGTTTCTGTGGTTGGAGAGAGTTTGCGGGTGATAGTCACATCGCTAGTCGCCAGCTCTTCCAGTAATGAAGGGCCGATAGTTAATCGGTCACATCCTGCTAACTCAATGATTTCTCCAGTATTACGGAAGCTGGCTCCCATCACTACCGTGCGATAACCATGTTGTTTATAGTAGTCATAAATTTTGCTAACAGACAGCACACCCGGATCTTCGCTGGCCCGATAGTCGTGGCCTGTGCTCTGCTTATACCAGTCAAGAATACGGCCAACAAATGGTGAGATTAGAAATACCCCAGCTTCAGCACAGGCGCGAGCCTGCGCAAAACTGAACAGCAGCGTCAGATTACAGTTAATGCCCTGTTGTTCTAACACTTTGGCGGCACATATGCCTTCCCAAGTTGCCGCCAGTTTGATCAGAATGCGCGACTTATCTACCCCTGCCTGCTGATAGAGCTGAATAAGCCGTTGCGCTTTGGCAATCGATGCATCGTTATCGAAGGACAAGCGCGCGTTAACTTCTGTAGAAATGCGACCGGGAACCAGTTTTAGGATCTCGACCCCAATATTGACCGCGAGCTTGTCTGCGGCATCTTCCAGTCGGGTAGCGGGATCTTGGCTCTGTGCTTTAGCCCAAGCAATGGCATTATCAATTAATCCGGCATATTCCGGGATCTGTGCGGCCTTGAGAATTAATGACGGGTTAGTTGTTGCGTCTTCCGGCTGGTAACGTTTGATTGCTTCAATATCGCCGGTATCTGCCACTATAGTGGTCATGGATTTTAGCTGCGTGAGTGTGTTAGCCATAAGGTAATATCCTTTACTCGGTGTGCTCTCAATATCGCTTAGTACCTATTAGAAGTGATTTCGCTCCGTCTTGCCAATTCACAATGAAAAATAATTACAGTAAGCGCAAAAAAACAGCAATTTCTAAAATTACACAAAGATTGTGGTGCTAGCCAGCTAACGGCTGACATTCCTCTTGAAAATAAAAAAGCCGCTGGTAAAGCGGCTTTTGTAGTAACGCAAGCTTATTTCAGCAGTGGCTGTTTATCTTTAAAGCTCATATGGGCTTCTATGCGACGGTTAACTTCATTCGCTTCTGCAGAAGAACCCTGCATCAGTGGCTGAGTTTCACCATAGCCTTTAGCGGTAATACGAGAAGCGGCAATACCATATTTGTCGACCAGAATTTTAGCTACTGCGTCGGCACGTTTCTGAGATAACCACAGGTTATAACTGTCTTTACCCGGCAGTGAGGCGTGACCGGAGATTTCCAGATCAGCTTTCGGGTACTTATTCATAAATTTGGCAACTTTTTCGATGTCTGCCATAGATTCTGGTTTTACCACAGATGAGTTGTTATCAAACTGTGCAGCAATTTTCAGCGTTTCCAGTTTTTCCACGTAGATGGAACAGCCTTTGGCATCGACTTTATGGTCCGTTGGGGTATTTGGACACTGATCGAGATCGTCTGTCACACCATCATGGTCGCTATCGAGAGGGGCAGCGGCAACTACTGGTTCTGGAGCAGGTTGAGTTGCTGGTGCGGGTTTGCTGTAACCAAAACGATAGCTCAGTTCCAACCCCCAATAATTGCTTTCCATGTCGAGGGTGTTCCATTTGTCTTCGTCGAGGTTTTCATAACGACGATATTTGGCCTGCAGTTTGAGGTTTTCGGTCAAGTTGTAACCAACACCAACACCGAAGTAAGGGGCAACACCGCTATCGCTGTAGTAATGCGCACCATCCTGTTGTTTGTTGGAAATCAGATAATTCATGGCGCCAGCTTCGGCAGATAGCGCCCAATCTTTGGCAAATGGCCAGAAACCGACAAGTCCTAAGGTCGCGCCACGGACACCTGCGTCGTTTCTGATATTAGCGTAGTCCGTCCATTCAGCGCGGCCCAGATTCCGGTAACCTAGCTCTACACCAAAATAGTCATTGAACATGTAGCCGCCAAAGATATCCCAAGCATAGGGGTCATCTTCGCCACAGGTTTTCATGGTTTTCTGGTCACAGTTCGGTTCGTAGTTGTTGACACCCACACCCGCACCTACATACCAAGGAGTCAGTTCCTGTTCTGCTGCGGCAGCGGCAAATGGTAATGCCGATACCATTAACAAAGCAGTTAATTTTGTGTTCATCATCTTCTCCATGTCCTTTGAAGTTGTTAGCTGTATATTCAGCCTTGATGGGATAATTCCCGTCGTTAGGAGTTAACTGCCAAAATTATCTAGCTTGGGAAGCAAATTTTCCACCTATGCCACAAAATTCCCCTCAATTATGATTAAATTGATCATAAATTGTAAATAAATAGTTAATTATAAAAATATAGAGGGTTAATTTCAGCTGGTTATCTACACAATAGTTTTTAACGCTGATGTTAATACCAATTATTGAACACTTGTCTGGCATATGGCTTTAAGTGTGAGTAACAGAATTTTCTCATTTATTTGATGGTGATAGGTTGTTCTTGTGGTGAGTCCATATTGATATTTCATGAATTTATAATAATTCGCACTAAATAAAGACTATTTGTAAGTTTTCTATAATGAATTGGCGATCTGCTTAGTGATAATCCTTATCGTCAGTGTTTATCTGATAACTGGCTTTGACAGGTTTGTACTAAGGCTTTTATTTAGGGTAGATTGAATACGCTGCCAAATAGAGCAGTTGCTGATAAATACTGTGTATTGTGTAGTTCATGAACCAGTCAGTTATCGCATTCTTATGCAAATGGGGAATTTGCAGAGATTATAAAAATATAATTAAAACAATATGGTGGTTGCGATTTCGTGATGATCCCTATAATGACAATGTCGTGTCGATGTGGCTATTGCTAGCGGCGACATACAGTGTTGACCATCGTTCGCACCAGTTGTCTATTTTGTTTGCATCGGGAGGATGTCTTTGGTCGCATCGGTGGTGTAGTAGCGAATATATGCCGTTGTTACCATTGAGTTAAGCGCATGGTTGAAACGATTGTTAATTTTCTGAATTCCCTGTTATGGGGAAAACTGTTGGTTTATGCGCTGGTTGGCGCCGGTTTGTATTTCACTATCAGGCTATTGTTTATTCAGATAACTCATCTGGGGCATTCCGCCAAAATTATGATGACTAGCCGCGAAGGATGCAGCAGCGGCCTATCATCTTTTCAAGTGTTTTGTACCAGCATGGCAGCGAGAGTTGGCGCCGGAAATATGGCGGGGGTTGCCGTGGCTATTAGTACCGCGGGGCCCGGCGCTGTGTTCTGGATGTGGATTATTGCGTTGCTTGGCATGGCGACTGCCATGGTGGAGTCTACGTTAGCTCAGGTATATAAAGTCAGAGATAAAGACGGTCAGTTTCGTGGTGGTCCTTCCTATTATATGGAAAGAGGATTGGGACAGCGCTGGATGGGCATACTTTTCGCTGTATTTCTGATCATTTCATTTGGCCTAGTTTTTAACGCTGTGCAAGCCAACACCATTACTGGTGCGTTGACGAAAGTGTTTGGCTGGCAACCCGTGTGGACGGGGGGCTTGCTGGTTGTGGGCAGTGCGCTAGTGATTATGGGTGGGCTACGTAAAGTGGCTCGCGTGTCAGAAGTTATCGTTCCGGTGATGGCCTTGGCGTACATTGCTATCGCGTTGGTCGTGGTCGCCTTGAATATCAGTCAATTGCCTGCAATTTTACTGATGGTGGTCAAAAGTGCGTTCGGCTGGCAGGAAGTGGCTGCTGGTGGTGTCGCTTATACGGCATCTCAGGCATTACAGGCGGGGATTGCACGTGGGCTTTTCTCTAACGAAGCCGGTATGGGCAGCGCTGCCAACGTTGCCGCGAGTGCCTCTCCCACGCCTAACCATCCAGCATCGCAGGGATTTGTGCAGATGGTTGGTGTGTTTGTGGATACTATTGTTATCTGTAGTGCTACCGCCGCCATTATTTTGCTTTCTGGAGAATGGGGCAATGGTACCTCTGAAGATGGGATTCAAATGACCATCAACGCCCTGACTCATCATGTTGGTGCTTGGGGAGGCTTTTTTGTTGCAGGTTCGATTCTGCTGTTCTGCTTTACTTCAATTATTGCCAACTACTCTTATGCCGAGACCAATGTGTTGTTTCTTACCGGTAACAGCAGAAAGGCGGTGCTGTTGTTCAAACTAGTGGTATTGGCGATGGTGATGTTTGGTTCCGTGGCGAAAATTTCGCTGGTGTGGAACATGGCGGATCTCTCCATGGGCTTGATGGCACTGGTGAATATCCTAGCGTTGGTGCTGCTGTCTGGCGTTGCCATGCGGGTGATAAATGATTACCGCGACCAGTTGAGTGCCGGAGTCAGTCCGGTGTTTGATAAACGTAACTTTCCAGATCTACAGGCTCAAATTGATAGTGATATCTGGACTGGAGAGCCTGCAGAAGCGGTTGATAATGTTAAGGTTGCCCAGGTTAATACCTGAAATCGGTTGCCATTATCGAAAAAACCACGTGATTGCTGCGTGGTTTTTTTATTGTAGATCAGTATCATATTTACGTTAACCGCCAACACGGAGTACCTGATGCTTATTCTGATTTCCCCTGCGAAGACTCTGGACTTCGAGAACCCCGCCATTGTCACTGATTACTCCCAACCGGAGTATTTGGCATACAGCGAACAATTGATGTCGGTGTGCCGTCAGTTATCGCCGGCACAGATAGCATCGCTCATGAAGGTCAGCGATAAAATTGCTGGACTGAATGCGGCCCGCTTTGCTCAATGGCGGCCACCTTTTACTACCGCGAATGCCAAACAGGCACTGTATGCTTTTCGTGGCGATGTTTACAGCGGACTTGATGCCGATTCTATGTCGGAGAGCGTGGTTCAGGCGGCCCAACAACATCTGCGCATTCTGTCAGGGCTCTATGGGCTATTAAAACCGCTTGATCTGATGCAACCTTACCGCCTGGAAATGGGGATCCCGCTGGCAACGGCGCAAGGTGCTAATCTTTATCAGTTTTGGGGCGATGTGATCACTGATGGTATTAATCAGGCACTGCAGCAACAGGGTGATGACGTGATAGTTAATCTGGCATCGAATGAGTACTTTAAAGCTGTGAGACCAGCAAAATTACAAGGGCGCTTAGTCTCTCCAGTATTTAAAGATGCTAAAAATGGTCAGTATAAAATTATCAGTTTCTACGCTAAGAAAGCTCGCGGCATGATGGCGCGTTATCTACTGCAGCAATCGGTAACGACAATGGAAGGGCTGAAGCAGTTTAATAGCGCAGGCTATTACTATAGCGACACGCAATCGACCCCTGATGCCCCGGTATTTCTGCGGGATGAAATATAAGAAAAAGGCCACTTAAAGCGGTCTTTTGTCTATATCGTCATTTTGAGTTGCACGGTTATTTGAGCAGTGTTAACTGATCTGCGTTCTGAACGGGTAAAAGATAACGCTCGTTCAAGCGCATCACCGCGCCTGACACTGTGAGTTTCTTATTCAGAAAATAACCAGCCGGATCGACGATGCCCTGTTCTTGCAGTTGCGCAATGGCACCTGCGGTCAAGGCAAGCGATAGTGCATTGGTGTTGTCATCGTACAGATAAATAACGCCTTCATCTGCATGCCTATCCTCGCTATGCTTGATAACCATGTCAATTTCAACATTGCGGCCAATCTGGTCGAGAGCCTGCCTGCTGCTTAGGTGTTCACGGGCGCGAGCATCAATAAGACAACTGGTAATAAACAGCAATGCAATGATTATCTGCAGTATCATGACCACTCCTGTAGCAGGCAATTCAACGAGTATCAAAAGTTAACTTGTGATACTAATCACTATAATTAACGTGTTAAATACTATTGTCCAATAAAATTATCGGCAGTGCTGTGGTGTCTTTGTGGTTTGTGAACTCCGCAACTATTTTAAGGTGCTGCGCCCTGCTGCAAGCGACTACTTGCTAGATAATCTTCCAATGCGCCAGGTGTAAATTGCAGGATTTGTACTTGTGACTGTAATAGGGGCTTGGCGGCAAAATATACTTGGTGTAGTCCAAACTTGCTCAGATCTTCTGCTTGATAGCTCCATAGCCCTTTACCGGATAACTGCTGATTAAATGGCGCAACTTGTCCCATAATGGTGATTTCTTCGCGAACCCCAATGTGTCTGAAAAATGCACTTTCGCGCTGACGCCATTCAACGACAGACAGGCATTTATGCGGGTCTGCGTCTGGAATGAGAAAGGTGTACCACGGTTTATCCCAATGTTGTTGCCAGGCACCACCACTAAACCCGACCACACTGTCAGCATTCACCTTGACGCTCTTCGCGGCGGTAAAAATATAATTGGCGCAACTGCCCGCACAGATACCGCTCACTTCGAGCTCGATTTGCTGTTTGTGTACCCATTCCCCCAACATCATTCCGCCAGTGGGATTTCCCCCAGCGCTGGTGATTACCAGCCTAGAGATAGGCTCTGGGGCGTCCTCAGCTACTGCCAGTAATCGTTTGACGTCGTCGATACGAGTATCACCTTTAAAGCGTAATGTATGGGCATCTGGCATAGTAATATCTGCCTTTGGTGGCAGATGGGTGGTGCAGGCACAGCCGCCTAACAGCAGCAAAATCAGGGAACACACGGACCGATACATAGTCCCTCCTTCGGTATATGTAAAGCCAAGGACGGATGAGCGCTATTTGCGATATGAGCAAAAAATAACCATACGTAAAGATATACGCCAGTATTAATTAATAGATCGCTGAAGTAGCCCGCAATATTAGTAACAGCGTGATCTTCTTATCAAGATGATGTATCGTGATCCGATTCAAAAGTCATACATTAGATCTAGAGCATTAGTGTTTATTAACGCTGGTATTTCTGGTTCTGAGTTTATGCGGGTGCCGCAGTTGTGTGATTGTTAATAGGTAACCATGTTATTTAGCGACTGGTTCTGTTGTTGGCACCGCAATCCATTTTTAATCCAGAATTCTTCCGTATCGGCGTTGGCACACTTGCTGTGTTTATGGCTGCTGGCCTCGCCGATATTGGATGATGTTTGATTCAGGAGAACAGAAGTAATGATGCTTGGCCCAATCATCAATAGTTGCGCCATTATTGTCGGTGGTCTGCTCGGTGCCATACTGGCAAAGTACATTCCGAGGCGGTTACAGCTGGGATTACCTGCAACCTTTGCGTTGGCGTCCATCGCAATAGGCATCACCATGATCATCAAAGAACACAATCTACCTGTGGTGGTTCTGTCACTGATTTTAGGCACCGCGCTCGGAGAATTACTGTATTTTGAGGCTGGTATCAGCAAAGCTGCGGCATTTATTCAGCAGAAAATGAACCGTTTACTGCCGATGCCGAGGGGGTTGGGCAAAGCAGAGTTTTCCCAACAATTTACCGCGTTGATTGTGCTGTTTGGTGCCAGTGGTTTAGGGATTATCGGCGCCATGACCGAAGGGTTGAATGGGGATTACAAACTGTTGCTGGTGAAATCTATGATGGATTTGGTCACCGCCATGATTTTTGCTATCGGGCTTGGTCCGGGGATAATTTTAATTGCGGTGGTGCAGTTTGCTGTGCAGGCATCATTGTTTTTATTGGCAAAGCCTATTTTGCCCTATATGGATGCGATGGCATATGCGGATTTCTCTGCGGTAGGCGGCATCATAATGCTGGCGATTGGTTTGCGTATTGCCAAAATTATGAATTTTGCGGTGGTAAATTTTCTGCCCGCATTGTTTCTGGTGTTACCGTTCTCCCATTGGTGGCGGCATTTTTTCCCGGCTTAATGGCAGCGGTTAAGGCGCAGACGGCCCAATGTAATGAGCTGTCTTGATAGTAGTGACTTACTTCTGTATTCGACATATCACTTATATCGCTGTGTGTTGGTCTCGGCGGAATGGCTAAGATACCTACCGTCCTTCAGTTTGCCGTAGCTACCTAGGGGGAGGGAATGGCCATCATCTTTCCTTCCTTATTGGGCGCGCACCACCGAATTTGCTGTCAAGTGTGGAGTGAAGCAGGATCTTGCATCAATAGTCAGTTCGGAAAGATAGTCGGGTTATCGCATTAAAACGGCAGTTGCTCCTTTTTTACTCACCACTCCCTACCATCTGTCATTAGGCGCACTGTTCCCCAGGATGTTCATCTGTGCGTTTGGTGGTTGCGGTGCCTTTGCTTGGTATAACCGCAAAAAGTTATTGGTCATGCTGACAATAATTGTTGTTTGGTTGATTAAGTGGGTGTCCATAAGCAGGCATTACGCAGTTACCGTGAGTAATTGCATGCGGGTTAACCAAGCCATTCGTCTTTCAATAGCCCGTAGCAACACATATTGCGACGTTTTCCATTCACCACAAAATACTGGCGTAGAATGCCTTCCAGCTTAAATCCGAGTTTTTCAGCGATGGCTATGCTGCCCTGATTGTCGTCATTGCAACACAACGCGATTTTGTCGAGTCCAGAGGCGAATAAGCGCTCGATTAACCAACGGCAAGCCCTGGTGGTAATCCCTTGGCGCTGCCATTGTTTACCCAGCATGTAGCCAATTTCTGCCCAATTAGCATCGCGATTGATTTCCCGCACTAGCAGATAACCGGCCATTACCTCACCGTCCCAGAGCGTATAAAAAAGCGCTTCACCTTGTGACTGGCGCGTCAGATTAGCGCTAATAACAGTTTGCATCTGAGCCAAATTGTGAGTGCGACTGACAAACGGGATCACTTCTTCATAGATGTCACGATTATCATTGATATGTGCTAGAAATGCCTCCGCCTGTTGCTGTTGCAAAAGTTTCAGCATTAGCGTAGCAAAGGTCGCATGTTCAACAAGCTGCATCAGTTTTTCCCCAAGACCATCATCACGACAACAGCGTAACTGAAATAATTGTGGAAGGTAACGCCTACTGCAGTCCCACTCCAAATTGCCAACGGAGTATTTTCAGTGGCTCTTGGTGGCTAAAACACCATGGTGGCTACTTGTTGCGGAATTACCAGTTTGCCAGCGGTTTTGGCTCTGATTTCATCAATGGTCACGCCGGGTGCCAACTCCTTTAAGTGAAATGCACCATCGTGGATATGCAGTAGTGCTAGATCCGTTAGTACTGTGTTAATGCAACCGACACCGGTTAATGGCAGAGTACATTGCGGTAGCAGCTTAGAGTTACCGGCTTTATCTGCATGCATCATAGTGACAATGATGTTGCGTGCCCCGGCAACCAAATCCATCGCTCCTCCCATCCCTTTAATCAATTTACCGGGGATCATCCAGGAAGCGATTGCACCCGTGACATCGACCTCAAATGCTCCCAGTACCGTGAGGTCCACATGGCCGCCACGGATCATGGCAAAACTATCGGCGCTGGAAAAAAACGAGGCACCCTTTACGGCGGTAACCGTCTGCTTGCCAGCATTGATAAGGTCGGCATCAACCGCAGTTTCATCGGGAAATTCGCCCATGCCTAACAGGCCATTTTCTGACTGCAGCATCACTTCAATGCCTGCCGGAATATAATTGGCCACTAATGTTGGGATGCCAATGCCCAAATTGACATAATCACCATCGCGCAGTTCGCGGGCCACCCGCATCGCCATTTGTTCTCTGGAAAGTGCCATGCTGTTCTCCTTAGACGTTGTGGCTCTTGACGGTACGTTTCTCGATTCGTTTTTCGAACCGGCCTTGGATAACGCGGTCGACATAGATCCCGGGCGTGTGGATATGATCCGGGTCCAACTCTCCAGCCTCAACAATCTCTTCGACTTCAGCCACGGTGATCTTGCCCGCGGTGGCCATCACTGGATTGAAATTGGCAGCAGTATGACGGTAGATAAGATTGCCCATGGTGTCAGCCTTCCAGGCGCGTATTAACGCAAAATCTGCGGTCAATGCGGGTTCCAGTACATAATAGCGACCGTCGATTTCGCGGGTTTCTTTGCCTTCAGCCACCGGTGTGCCGTAACCTGTCGCCGTAAAAAAGGCCGGAATGCCAGCGCCACCTGCGCGGATTTTTTCAGCCAGAGAACCTTGCGGCGTAAGAATTACTTCAAGCTCACCACTTAGCATTTGCTGTTCAAACAGGGCATTTTCACCTACATAAGAGGCAATCATGGTACTAATTTGGTGCCCTTGCAGTAGCAGTCCCAAACCAAAATCATCAACGCCGGCATTATTGGAGATAGCGGTTAATCCGGTCACTTGTCGTCTGACCATTTCGTTGATCAGTCCTTCTGGAATACCGCATAAACCAAAACCGCCCACCATCACTGTCATCCGGTTTTCTAAGCCGGACAATGCCTCGGAATAACTATTCACGACTTTATTCATGCCCGCCATTACTCGTGCTCCTGTTTCGCTGATACCGACTCGGCAGCTAACGCTTGTCCGACTTTGCTGCTGTTTGGGCGCTGAAGGGTCTGACTTATCTGAGTGCCAGTTCGGGCTAGTTTTGCTAGGTCAACGCCCGTATGAATGCCTAAACCGTGTAGCATATACACCAGATCTTCGGTCGCCAGATTACCAGAAGCGCCTTTGGCGTAAGGGCAGCCGCCAAGACCAGCAACTGCGGCATCCAGTGTGCTAACCCCACTATCAAGACAGGCCAGAATATTCGCTAACGCCTGACCATAAGTGTCGTGAAAATGCAGCGCCAATTGGGCTATTGGTACTTTACTGGCAACAGTATCTAGCATGTTTCTGGCTTTTCGTGGCGTGCCAATGCCAATGGTGTCGCCAAGAGAGATCTCATAAACGCCAAGTTGCAGTAATTCCTGTGCCACCGCAGCCACTTGGGATGGCGCAATGTCGCCCTCATACGGGCAGCCGAGCACACAGGAAACATACCCACGTACCGGAATGCCAAGGTGTTTGGCCTTAGCCATTATTGGCGCAAAGCGATCCAGCGATTCACGGATACTGCAGTTGATATTACGCTGACAAAAGCTTTCAGAGGCGGCAGTAAAGATGGCTACTTCATTAACGCCAGCGGCTAATGCGGCCTCAAATCCGGCAAGATTTGGCGTCAACGCCGCATAGCTAACATCTGCACCGCGGGTTATCTGTCCTAATACTGCTGCCGAATCAGCCATTTGCGGTACCCATTTGGCCGACACGAAACTGCCAGCTTCAATACGGCGCAGTCCGGCGCTAGCCAAGGCATCAATCAGTTGCACCTTGTCACTGAGCGCCAGCGGACGTTCATTTTGCAGGCCGTCACGCGGACCCACTTCGTAGATACTGATGGATGAAGGATACATCAGGCCAACTCCTTGGCACTGAACTGGACTAACAGCGCTCCGTGTTGCACTAATTCTCCGGTATGACACAAAAAGCTCTCGACAATGCCGTCTGTTGGCGCGTTGATCTGGTATTCCATTTTCATCGCCTCCAATACCAACAGTCCGCTACCCTTACGGACAACATCTCCCGGCTGCGCCAGTAACGTGACAATGGTGCCATTCATGGGGGCTTGCAGCGAAGCATCGCCAGGGTGACCTGTAGAATCGTAACTTTGAGGCCCACAATCAAATTGCCAGACGTGGCCGTGTCGCAGCAGCCACAGAGTTTCCTGTTGCTGGCAGAAATGCCAGTGTTGGCTATGGCCGTGGAGTGCCAGCTTTAGCTGTTGCACACCGATTATTTCGCCGCTGACCATTACCTGAGTATCGACATCATCTGCTGTAGCGCTGGCGTTGATGGTCAGTGAATACTCACCACTGGTTTGCTGCTGTAGCCGCAAGTGGAAACGTGAGGTAGTTGCCGCTGCGTTATAGTGCAGCAATAAATTGCACTCTGCCGCAGCATTAAGCCGAAAACCGGCCAAGCGCTGCCAGGGGGAGTTGTGAGTGTGATCTCGCGGTTTAGACGCCAGCAGACTCACCATGGCCGCGGCCGCAAGTACTTCCGTCGTCGGCGTTGGCGTTGTTGCTTGCAGCAACAATTCATCAAGATGTTGTTCAATGAAATGGGTGCTGAAATCTTCACTGATAAAGGCCGGATGCGATGTCAGAGCTGCCAGAAAGGCAATGTTATGGCGCAGCCCGGCTATCTGATACTGCTGCAACGCTAGTGTCAGCTGTCGCAGCGCGTCGCTACGCGTAGGTTGCCAGATGACCAGTTTAGCAATCATCGGATCGTAGAAAGGCGTAATGACATCCCCTTGGCGCACACCAGTATCTAAGCGTAAATGCGCCATTGCTGAGGGTTCTTGCAAATATTGCAGTGGGCCGGCAGCGGGAAGAAAGTTATGGCTGGGATCCTCGGCGTAAATTCGGGCTTCGACGGCATGGCCACTGAGCGTCACTTGTTGTTGCGTTAATGGCAGGGGCTCACCAGCGGCAACGCTGAGCTGCCAGGCGACCAGATCCTGACCGGTGATCAGTTCTGTCACTGGATGCTCCACCTGCAAGCGGGTATTCATCTCCATGAAGTAAAACTGCTGGTCGTTATCCAGTAGAAACTCAATGGTACCTGCACCGCAATAGCCAATGGCTTTAGCGGCAGCAACGGCGGCTTGTCCCATCTGTTGTCTGAGTTCATCACTCAATCCCGGCGCGGGGGCCTCTTCAATCACTTTCTGGTGCCGACGTTGTAGCGAGCAATCGCGATCGCCTAAGTAAATGCAGTGGTCTTGCTGATCGGCAAATACCTGTACTTCAATATGACGCGGCTGTGTCAGATAGCGCTCCAACAGTACTGTATCATCGCCAAAGGCCGCTTTAGCTTCCCGCTTGGCGGCCGCCAGCGCTGCGGTAAAGTCTGACGCATTTGTCACCACCCGCATTCCCTTACCACCGCCACCATAAGCGGCTTTGATCAGTAGCGGAAAGCCAATAGTGTTCGCTTGCTGTTGTAGAAAACGGCTTGCTTGTTCCGGGCCATGATAACCCGGCACCAATGGCACTCCGGCAGCCGCCATAATCGCTTTGGCGGCACTTTTACTGCCCATGGCTTCAATGGCGCTGGCGGGCGGTCCCACAAAAATCAGCCCATGCGCGCTACAGGCGCTGGCGAAAGTGGCATTTTCTGAAAGAAAGCCGTATCCGGGATGGATAGCATCGGCACCACAGCGCTTCGCCGCATCGATAATTGCATCAATATCCAGATAAGGTGCGAGTGCTGAATCGCCGCTCAGTTCAAGCGCTTCATCGGCAAGGCTGACATGCAGTGCATGACGGTCAACCGCAGAATGAATCGCAAGGGTGCTAATCCCCAATTGCTGGCAGGTCCGTATAATGCGGCAGGCTATTTCACCGCGATTGGCAATCAATAATTTACGAATGCTGAGCTCAGTCATGCGCAGGCTCCTGTGGGATGGCTGTGCGCTCTGGTTGCCACCTTGGCGAACGTTTATCAAAAAAGGCCGCGATACCTTCAGCCGCCTCTTTACTGGCGCGGACGTTAGCAATGGCGTGCACTGTCAAGTGAGTGAGCGCTTCATCAAGTGGTGCAGTTTCTATCTGTGCCAGCAAGGTTTTACACTGCCGCTGAGCGTCTGGCCCTCCTTGCAGTAAAGCGGTGACTATGTGCTGTGCGGCGTTTTCTAGATCATCGTCTACCTGATGCACTAATCCGAGTTGTAAGGCGGTGGTGGCATCCATTAGCTCAGCACTCAGTGCATAACGCCGTAGCTGCCGCATCCCAATGCTGCGATGAACATAGGGTGAGATCACCGCCGGGAGCAGCCCAAGCCGGATTTCACTCAAACAGAAGCGAGCATTACGGCTAGCAATGGCTACATCACAACAGCAAATCAGCCCCAGCGCCCCGCCAAAGGCTGCGCCCTGTACCAAGGCCACTGTGGGTTTGGGGAAATTGTCCAGCGTTTGCATTAGTGTTGCTAGCTCACGGGCATCACTAATATTGGCGTCCTGGTTCATTTTCGCTTGACGTTGCATCCAGTGCAGGTCGGCACCTGCACTGAAATGTTTTCCTTGGCCGCGCAGCAGCAATAATCGGCAGCTAGGATCATTCGAAAGTTGATTTAAGATCGTGATTAATTCGGCTATCAACTGCTCATCAAAGGCATTGGCGGCATCTGGGCGATTGAGGATAAGTTGACATACGCCTTGCGCATCTCGCTTGAGTAGAGTGTGTTGCATGTTGACCTCCTACATGCGAAATACGCCAAATTGGCTGGGCTCAATGGGAGCATTGGCTGCGGCGGCCAGCGCTAGGCCGACAACATCACGGGTTTGTGCCGGGTCGATAATACCGTCGTCCCATAACCGGGCGCTGGCATGATAGGGATTGCCCTCACGTTCGTATTTCTCAACGATAGGGGCTTTAAAAGCAGCTTCATCGGCCTGTGACCAAGATTGGCCCTGGCGCTCCATACTGTCGCGTTTGACTGTTGCCAGTACATTGGCGGCCTGTTCGCCCCCCATGACCGAAATACGCGCATTGGGCCAGATCCACATCATGGTCGGATCATAAGCGCGGCCGCACATACCGTAATTGCCCGCACCGTAACTGCCACCAATGATGACGGTAAATTTCGGCACATTAGCGCAGGCAACGGCCATCACCATTTTGGCACCGTGTTTGGCGATGCCTTCCTGCTCATATTTTTTCCCAACCATAAAGCCGGTGATGTTCTGCAAAAACAGCAACGGGATTTGCCGTTGACAGCATAGTTCAATAAAGTGAGCCCCTTTCTGCGCCGACTCAGAAAACAAAATGCCGTTGTTAGCCACTATGCCGATGGCATAGCCGTGCAGACGGGCAAAGCCACACACTAATGTGGTACCGTAGTTGGCTTTGAACTCGTCAAAATCGGAGTCATCAACCAATCTGGCAATCACCTCGCGCACGTCATAAGGCTTTTTCAGATCGGTGCCGACAATACCGTATAGCTCCCGCCCATCGTAGCGCGGTGGTATCACGGCGGATTGTGGCATAACAGTTGGTGCTGGATGGTTAAGCCGTGACACGGCTTGTCGTGCCAATTGCAGTGCATGGGCGTCATTTTGTGCCAGATGATCGGCCACGCCGGATAAGCGGGTATGAACTTCACCGCCGCCTAATTCTTCGGCAGATACCTCTTCGCCAGTGGCAGCCTTTACCAGCGGTGGCCCAGCCAGGAAAATAGTGCCTTGATTGGCTACAATAATTGATTCATCGGCCATGGCCGGAACATAGGCACCACCGGCAGTACAAAGGCCCATCACTACGGCTATCTGCGGAATGCCTTTAGCTGACATACGAGCCTGGTTATAAAAAATGCGGCCAAAATGCTCGCGATCCGGAAATACTTCATCCTGCAATGGTAGGTTGGCGCCACCAGAGTCCACCAAATAAATACAGGGCAGGCGACAACGCTCAGCAATCATCTGCGCCCGCAGATGCTTCTTCACCGTTAACGGATAATAAGTACCGCCTTTAACGGTGGCATCGTTAACGATGATCATGCATTCGCAGCCACTGACGCGGCCAATACCGGCAATCACTCCTGCAGCTGGCACGGTCTCTTCATAGACGTCAAATGCGGCAAATTGGCTAATTTCAAGAAACGGAGCATCGGCATCGAGGAGTTGCGCCAGCCGTTGTCTGGGGGCCAACTTGCCTTTGCTGCAGTGACGCTGCATAGCGCGCTCACCGCCACCTTCAGCAATTTTCGCCAGTTTCTGTTTGAGATCATCCACTAACTGCTGCATTGCTTGCTGACGGCTGATAAAGGCGTCAGCGGTGGGATTGATCTGGCTGATGATGCGGGTCATAGAGGTTGGCTCCGCTACTGGTTAGAAGGTCGTTCAGTGACTCTCACTGAACAGTTCGCGGCCGATAAGCATGCGGCGAATTTCCGAGGTGCCCGCACCTATCTCATACAGTTTGGCGTCGCGCAGTAATCGTCCGGCCGGGTAATCGTTGATATAACCGTTACCGCCTAAGAGCTGGATGGCATCTAGGGCGGCTCGAGTAGCTCTTTCGGCGCTATAAAGAATGGCGCCTGCAGCATCTTTACGACTGGCACGGCCTTGATCACAAGCTCTGGCAACGGCGTAAACATAGGCTTTGGCGGCGTTCATTTCGGTATACATGTCGGCCAGTTTGGCCTGAACTAGCTGGAACTCGCCAATCGCCTTGCCAAATTGCTGGCGCTCAGCGGTGTAGGGCAATACCAGATCAAGACAGGCGGTCATAATGCCCAGCGGGCCCCCAGCAAGCACCACACGTTCATAGTCAAGACCGCTCATCAGTACCTTGGTGCCGTGATTCAGTTGGCCGAGGATGTTTTCTTCAGGGACTGCACAATCGGTGAATACCAACTCGCAAGTACTGGAGCCGCGCATGCCTAATTTGTCTAATTTTTGTGCTGTGGCAAATCCTGGGAAGTCGCGCTCAACAATAAAAGCCGTTATGCCCTTGGCACCCAGTTGTGGTTCCGTTTTGGCGTAGACCACAAACACGTCAGCATCGGGACCGTTGGTGATCCACATCTTGTTGCCGTTGAGCAGATAGCGGTCACCTTGTTTGCGGGCATGCAGTTTCATTGAAACCACATCGGAGCCTGCATTGGGTTCACTCATCGCCAATGCGCCGATATGCTCACCACTGACCAGTTTCGGCAGATAACGATCTTTTTGTGCGGCAGTGCCGTTACGGAAAATCTGATTAACACACAGATTAGAGTGGGCACCGTATGACAATCCGACAGAAGCGGAGGCGCGGGAAATCTCTTCCATCGCGACCACATGAGCCAGATAGCCCATGCCACTGCCACCGAAATCTTCACTGACGGTAATTCCCAGCAGCCCCATATCACCTAAAAGTGGCCATAGTGCTGTGGGTAATTGATTATCTTGGTCAATTTTTGCCGCTAAAGGCGCAATCTGATCGGCGGCAAATGCGGCAACTGCCTGCCGCAACATCTCGATATCTTCCCCGAGTCCGAAGTCAAGTCCTGAATAGCTGGATAGCATGGTTGGCTCCTGTGTCGACGCTGAAATCCGCTGCGACTTGCAGATGATGACAGCGACGTGATTAACCGGTTTTTTCAGTCGTAATTTCTGCCAGTGCTTCGCGGCACTGGGTTTCTGCTGCCATCAGTTCCATCAATACAATTTTGATGTCATCCATCTGTTGCTGCAGCGAGGTCTTCTTATCTTCTATCAACTGCAGCATGGTGCTGAGTTGCGATACACTGCTTTTATCGGCGTCATACAATTCAAACAACCGTCTGGTTTCCCCAAGCGAAAAACCGAGGCGCTTACCACGCAGGATAAGTTTCAGTCGTACGCGATCTTTCAGACTATAAATACGGGTCTGGCCTCGACGCTTAGGTTTCAACAGCCCCTGATCTTCATAAAAGCGGATACTGCGGGTGGTAATATCAAATTCCCGTGACAGGTCACTAATGGAATAAGTGGTTTGGGGAGTTGGTCGGATACTCATTAAATAACACTCAGTTAGCAGCAATAACCGCAAGATATATGAAGTTTACGTAAAGGTAAAGTTGCTGAATGCATTTTAGAGCAGAATGATAATTTTTCACCAGCGCATTTTTTCAGGTCTGTCCAGTCACCTACTTAGCAAAAAGTCTTAAAAAAGCCCGGTTTAGGCTAACGTCTAATAGGGTCTGATTATAAAAGCGTCTATTAATGAAAGCGGAAGGAAGGGGTGTGTTATGCCGAGAGGCGGTCCTTGGGGAGGACAGTTAGATGACAGATCCGGGTTTAGCCCTGTACCAGCAATCCATAGAGGACAAAACTGCGTTCTGGGGCGAATGCGCCAAAGCTATAGACTGGTACCAGACATGGGAAAAAGTACTGGATGACAGCCATGCGCCATTTTATCGCTGGTTCAGCAAAGGTCAGTTAAATACTTGCTACAACGCGGTGGATCGTCACGTGCAGGCCGGCAAGGGAGCACAGTTTGCTATTCGTTATTTCAGTCCGGTCACGGATACCGAATACGGTGTGACTTATGCCGAGCTTCAGGCGCAGGTAAGCCGTTTGGCTGGGTATATGGCGTCTGTTGGGGTGACCAAGGGCGACAGGGTGGTGATTTACATGCCAATGGTGCCAGAAACCGTATATGCCATGCTGGCTTGTGCGCGTATCGGTGCTATCCATTCGGTGGTTTTCGGTGGCTTT
Organism: Shewanella fodinae; assembly: GCF_014651955.1. GTDB lineage: Bacteria > Pseudomonadota > Gammaproteobacteria > Enterobacterales > Shewanellaceae > Shewanella > Shewanella fodinae. Next base: position 35,101 of record NZ_BMXW01000022.1, read on the forward strand.
GCCGCCAATGAACTGGCAACCCGCATTAACGATGCCAAACCTAAGTTGGTGATGAGTGCCTCCTGTGGTGTAGAACCTTCCGGGGTAGTGCCTTACAAACCACTGCTGGATAAAGCACTGGAACAATCCAATCATAAAGTTGAACGTTGTTTGATCCTTGGACGCAGCCAGTATGTTGCGCAATTGCAGGACGGGCGCGATTACGACTGGCAGCAGGCCATTAAAGATGCTGTTCCAGCAGAATGTGTGCCCGTTGCCGCAACTGATCCTCTATATATTTTATATACATCTGGAACAACTGGTCAGCCTAAGGGGGTCGTGCGTGACAATGGCGGTCATGCCGTTGCGCTAGCATGGTCCATGAAGCATATCTACAACATCAATCCTGGGGATACTTTCTGGGCGGCATCTGATGTTGGGTGGGTTGTTGGGCATTCGTATATTGTGTATGCACCATTACTGGTAGGCGCAACCACAGTGTTGTACGAAGGTAAGCCGGTCGGCACGCCTGATCCTGGTATTTTCTGGCGCACTATTGAGAAATATGGCGTAAAGAGTTTCTTTACTGCACCCACGGCAATTCGCGCGATTAAACGTGAAGATCCCAACGGTCATTATGTCGATGGTGTCAATCTGAGTTGCCTGGAAACGCTGTTCCTCGCGGGCGAGCGCTGCGATCCTGACACCTTACACTGGGCTGGCACTAAACTCGGTAAGCCGGTGATAGACCACTGGTGGCAGACTGAAACCGGTTGGGCAGTGGCTGCCAACCTGATGGGTGTGCAGGCCATTCCTGTAAAACCTGGGTCACCCGCACGTGCTGTGCCAGGATATCAGGTGGAAGTTGTTGATGAATTCGGCGCGCAGGTGCCGCCGGGCCAATCGGGTAACGTGGTGATTAAGTTGCCTTTGCCACCCGGGACCTTAACCACTTTATGGCAAAACGATAAACGTTACCAAGAAAGTTACCTTACCATGTACCCCGGTTATTACCTTACCGGTGATGCTGGTTACATGGACGAAGATGGTTATTTGTACATCATGAGCCGCATTGACGACATCATTAATGTGGCAGGTCACCGGTTATCGACCGGGCGCTTTGAGGAGGTGTTGTGTCAGCACCCAGCTGTTGCCGAAGCCGCGGTCATCGGGGTTGATGACAAGCTCAAAGGGCAAGTGCCGTTGGGGCTGGTGGTACTAAAAAATGGTATCGATATCAGCGAAAAACAGTTACATGACGAGCTGGTGGCCAAAGTCCGGCAGGAGATTGGTCCTGTGGCAGCATTTAAATTGGTGAGTGCTGTACAGAAATTGCCTAAGACCCGCTCTGGCAAGATTCTGCGGGGTACTATGCGCAAGATTGCAGACAATCAATCTTATACACCGCCAGCAACGATTGAAGATCCCTTAACGCTGGATCTAGTACGTGATGCGCTGACCCGTATGGGATATGCCGACGCCTTGCTGCAACAGCACATCTGATCCTTTATTAATCATTCAATTACAGCCCACTTCTGGTGGGCTTTATTGTTTGCTAGTTTCATCATTTCTGAATAATCGAGCAAATCTGCCGCAGTTATCGCCAGAGTTTGTTGGAAAAAAACAACAAAAGCTCAGTATAATATGCTCTTTTATACGACTGAGTCGTGAATGCGCTGTGGTTATAGCAACGACAACTGGTGAAAAATTATGAAATTCCAATCTGCTGATATTGGGGTTATCGGTCTGGGGGTGATGGGGAAGAATCTGGCCCTCAACATTGTGGATAATGGTTACCGGGTGGCCGCCTTTGATCTGGATGCTGCAAAAGTCTTGGCGGCAGAACAGCAGGCGCTGACTGAAGTGCCCCAGCGTGGTTTAGTGCTGAAGGGCTTCGATGCTATGCAGGAGTTATTGCAATCATTGAGCAAACCGCGAGTCCTGTTATTATCGGTCCCCGCCGGGAAACCCGTGGATGGGGTGTGTCAGGCACTGATTGCAGCGGGTATTGAGCGTGATGATATTGTCATCGACACCGGTAACAGTTTGTGGACTGACACCATCGCGCGTGAGCAGCAATATAAAGACAAATTTATCTTTTTCAGTTCTGCTGTTTCCGGAGGGGAAGTGGGAGCCCGCTTTGGGCCTTCATTAATGCCCAGCGGTGATAAAGACGCTTGGGAACAGATCGCGCCTATTTGGCAGGCCATCGCCGCGAAAGTTGACAGCACCACTGGACAGCCAATGGAGCGCAGTCAGCCAGGTCAGATTATTAAAGGCGGTGAACCTTGCACCGCGTATATCGGTCCTTCGGGGGCCGGTCATTATGTCAAAATGGTGCATAACGGCATCGAATACGCTGACATGCAGCTGATTTGCGAAGCGTATCAGCTCATGCGTCACGGCTTGGGAATGCCTGCTGCCGAAATCGCCAGCGTTTTTGAACAGTGGAATCAGGGTAAACTCAACAGTTATCTCATCGGCATCAGCGCCGAAGTCCTCAAGCAGCAGGATCCGCTGACCGGCAAACCATTAGTGGAAATGATCCTCGATAAAGCCGGACAAAAAGGTACCGGCTTGTGGACGGCCGTTAGCAGTCTGCAGATAGGCTGCCCAGCACCGACCATTGCCGAGGCGGTATACGCTAGGGCCATGAGTACCCAGAAAGCGTTGCGTCAGCAACTCAGTCAACAGTTGGCGGGGCCAAAAACACACGTTGATATCGACCAGCGGCAGTCGCTGATTGATGCTTTGGAAGCGGCATTATACTGCGCCAAGGTTTGTGCCTATGCCCAAGGTTTTCAATTGATGGCAATGAATGCCAAAGAGCAGGGTTGGCAACTGGATTTTGCCGCTATTGCCCGTATCTGGCGTGCCGGCTGTATTATCCGTGCAGGTTTTCTGCAAACCATTACGGACGCTTATGTGGCTGCGCCACAACTGGACAATCTGCTTCAGGCTGAAAGCTTTGCCAGTGCCTTATCAGCATTGCAGCCAAAGTGGCGTCAGGTAGTTGCCAGTGCAGTGCTTAACGGTGTTGCAGTTCCTTGTATCAGTTCTGCTTTGGCCTATTACGATAGCTTCCGCTGTGCCACTTTGCCCGCCAATCTGTTGCAGGCACAACGTGACTTTTTTGGCTCTCATACTTTTGAGCGTACGGATAAGCCAGCGGGTGAAAAGTATCACCTGAACTGGAGTCAGTCCGACCGTACTTTAGTAAAAATCGACTGATAGCGGTGTGCGTTTGACAGTAAAAAAGCTTCCATACTGGAAGCTTTTTTACTGTAAGTGCTTTTATCAGAATATCAGACCAACACTGAACAGTGCACTGAACATCATGGTCAGCTTGGCGGTTTTCCCCAATAGTGGGTTAAGTGCGGCACCGGAACCCTGATAGAAATCAGAAGAGAGTTTTCGCGCCATAATCAGCGACAACCCCGCCAGCAATACCGGAAATCCTGGCAGTTGTCCTAACAGAAAACCCGCAATAATGAGACCAAAAGGCAGGTACAGCAACGCTTGATACAACACCCGTGCCTGAGCTTCACCAATGCGTACTGCCAGTGTTTTCTTACCGGCTTTGGTGTCGGTCATAATGTCGCGAGTATTGTTAACCAGCATGATCGCCGCATTCAACAGCCCAACGGCACAGCCGAGTAACCACGCCGCAGTGGTGGTATTTCCCGCTTGCAGATAGTAACTTCCCACTACTGCAACGAGACCGAAAAAGACAAATGCGGCCAGCTCACCTAAACCGTGAGAGGCGAGTGGATAGGGGCCACCGCTGTAGCCTAATGCCGCTAGCACGGATGCCGCTGCTAAAATTGCAATTGGCCAGCCTCCGTGCCATATGAGGTAGCCACCAACCGTCAGCGACAACAATAAACACAAGGTCATGGCATTGCGCACTTTATAGGGTGCCAACATGCCACTTTGAGTTACGCGTGTGGGGCCAACTCTTTCTTCAGTATCGATCCCATTTTTGAAATCAAAATAGTCGTTCGCCAGATTCACTGCAATTTGCAATAGCAACGCACAAATCATCGATGCCACCGCTACCGTCCAACTGAATTTCGTCAGTGGCAGTGCCAGCATATTACCAATCAACAAGGGGCCTGCCGCGGCAGGTAGTGTTCGGGGACGTATTGCCAGAAACCAAGGATTCATGTTTACGATTCACATCAACAGACTTACAACTGTTTATAGAATACCAAGAAGCCGCACGAAAGTTAGCACAATCGGATAAATGCATGTAAAAGAGTTTGAATCAGCGCACATTTGTTGATCAACCTTCCAAGAAAAATATAGCCATAATGGATCAGGGATTGAAGCGAAATAAGTGTAAATAGGCGTTAAATCTATCCAAGCATCGATATGCTGAGGAGATTGACATTATGCGTTTCCAGCACAGGATTGCAGTGGTTACGGGCGCAGCTTCAGGATTGGGTCGGGCATTTGCTATTGCGTTGGCACAGCGAGGGGCGAGGGTCGTATTGGTCGACAATCAGGATTGTCGGGAAACAGCGGCAGCGATAGCCGCTCTCGGGGCTGACGTTAACTATTGGTATTGTGATGTTGCCAATGCGGCGCAGGTTGAAGATGTGTGTCAGCAGATACTGGCGCGGGTTAATAAGGTTGATTTTTTGCTACTGTGCGCCGGTGTTCATCACTCCTGTCCATTTGAAAAAATATCGCTAAGTGACTGGCGTCGTCAAATTGATGTGGATTTAACTGGCAGTTTCTTATTTTGCCAAGCATTTTGGCCGCTGATGCGACAACAGATCTTTGGCCGTATCCTGATGCTAACCGGCGCTAGCGGCTTGTTTGGTGATCAGTTTGAAGCGGCATATGCCAGTGCCAAAATGGCCTTGATTGGATTGGTGAACAGCCTGAGTTTGGAGGGGCAGGGTTACAATATCTGCGTCAACAGCCTCTGTACTCAGGTATTTAATAGTATCACCGGACATCATATGGCGGATGATGTGGGCGCAATGTTCTCAATAGAGGCACCCGTGGCGGCGGCGATGTATTTGCTGGGTGAATCTGCACCATCAGGACAACATGTGTTGGCTGCCGCGGGTAGTATCAGTCGCTTGCGGCTAGCTGAAACCCATCCCGCTTATTTTACTGCAGATGACTGTACACCTGAGCTAGTGGGAAAAACCTGGCCAAAACTCAGCAAAGCGCATCCCTTCAGCTTTCAGAAAAGTGGCGAAGAACAGATAGTCAAATGGGCGCGCAATGCCTGTCGTGAGCACGGTGTGCTATTGGAATAATCAGCTAATACTGGCATTCGACCATTCCACTGCGGTACTCTCTATCGTTACCTATTCACAATCAATGGGATGATATGAGCCAGGTATTGGATAATTTGCTGTCGTTACTGACACTAGAACCGATTGAAATGGGATTATTTCGTGGTCAGAGTCAGGATTTGGGATTCGGACACGTTTTTGGTGGGCAAGTGATGGGGCAGGCCTTGAGTGCCGCCAGACAAACCGTCCCCCCAGAACGTCAGGCGCATTCGCTGCATTCCTATTTTCTCCGTGCCGGAGATGAAACCCTGCCAATTATCTATGATGTTGAAAATATGCGTGATGGTGGCAGTTTTAGTGCCCGGCGAGTCAAAGCCATTCAGAAAGGTCGGCCGATTTTCTACATGACTTGTTCTTTCCAAGAACCCGAAGAGGGGTTTGATCATCAGTCGTCAATGCCGGAGGTTCCCGGCCCTGATGGCCTAATGAATCAGCAGGAACTGGCGATGACCATGCGGGAGCGGGTGCCAGCAAAGATTTTGGAGAAGTTTCTTGCCGATTCTCCCATTGAGATGCGCATGGTGAATCCGCTTAATCCAGTGGCTCCAGCTGTCACGGAACCAACCCGTTACGTGTGGATGCGGGCTAATGGTCGCCTGCCTGCTGATCACTGCATGCACGATTATCTGCTGGCCTATGCCTCAGATTTCAATTTCCTAGTGACGGCAGTGCAACCTCACGGTGTATCCTTTTTAACGCCTGGGATCAGAATGGCGACTATTGACCATGCCATGTGGTTTCACCGTCCAGTAAACATGAGCGAGTGGTTGCTTTATGCGGTGGATAGCCCGAATGCCTTTGGTGGCAGGGGGTATGTCCGTGGACAGTTCTTTAATCAGCAGGGGCAGTTGATCGCCTCGGCTTCGCAGGAAGGACTGATAAGAATGACCAATACCAAGAAGGAAGAATAAGCATGCAGGCATTAAAAACATTGCTTATAGCTGCTGGACTGTTATGGCTGGCGGGTTGTGTCACTGTTGAGCCACCTGCACCAGTGGTGGTTAATGGTGCCGCTTCTTACCGTGAAAAACTCATGTTGCCCGATGGCTGTAATATTACTATTGCCATTATTGATCTGGATACACCCGGCGCGATAGTGGCGCAGAAATCCTTTAATATTGCGCGAGTGCCAGTGCCATTCAAGTTTATCCTTCCGGCAGACTCGGTGGACCATAAAACCAACTATGGGGTGGTAGCGATGATTATGTACCAAGGGCAGGTGATTTTTCAGACCTATGACCGTTACCCGGTGATCAACAACGGCCCCAATACCACCGAAGTGATTATGAAAGCGGTGCCACAAAGAAATCAGTAATAGTACTGTGAACATAAAAAAGGCGCTTTTCAGCGCCTTTTTTAGTGGTATTAAACCCTAAATACACCAATTTGCCGCTTCAATGCGGCGGCCACATCTGCCAGATCCTTGGCAGATCTCACAGTGTCATTGGCGCGGCTATCTCCCTCTTTGGCAAGCTCAGTAATTTCATGCAGATTACGGGTCACTTCATCGGCAACAGCACTCTGCTGCTCAGTGGCACTGGCAATACTGCTAACCGATATTGCCAGCGAAGCAATGCGCTCCGTAATGGCGCTGAGCTGCTGGTTGGCTGCTTCTCCCTGTTCGGCTGAGCTACTGCCTAACTGATGGCTCTGGGTCATGCGAGTGGCGGTATCTTTCACTTTGGCCTGCAGTTGGACAATGGTCTGGCTGATCTCAGAAATGGACGCCTGAGTCCGACTGGCAAGCGTACGCACTTCATCAGCTACCACCGCAAAACCTCGTCCCTGTTCACCGGCTCTGGCGGCTTCAATGGCGGCGTTAAGTGCTAGCAGATTGGTTTGCTCAGCAATGCCGTTAATGACATCGGTGATGGTGTTGATGGCTTCACTTTCCTTAGCAACACCCTCAACGGCCTGCTGACTTAGATCCAATTGCTGTGCCAGTGTATTTAGGCTTTCAACCACCTGAATTAACTGCTGATGGCCTTCTCTAGAAGCATTGTCCACTTCGGCACTCTGTTCAGCGCTTTGCCCAGCGTGATTAGCCACATCGCGAATAGAGGTCGACATCTCTTCTATCGCTGTGGCTATCTGATCCGTCTGGCTCATCAGTGCCTTTGACTCTTCACCGTTGAGTTTGGCAACCTCTTGTGCCTGTTCGGCCTGATAATCAAGCTTCTGTACCGAATCGAGCAGTTCCGTAATCAATTTGCGTAGGTTCAGCGTCATTTGCCGGGCACTGGCGGTGATGCGACTGACCTCATTTTGACTGTGGGCGTCGGTTGTCGGTAAATCAATGCTCAGATCGCCCAGGCCTAAATGTTCCATATGCTGCTGCAACCGTCTCAATGGCTTAACGGTATTGATCAGCACTATCGACAACAGTGCTGTAATCGCGATAATGCCGACAAATGACACCACAATATTTATGATTAATAGCGTCTTACTCTCTTCGTTCAGCTCTTTGACTTTAACTTTACCCACCAGCAACCACTGCCAACCGGGAATATCATCGCTCATGGCGACCATATTGCTGCCATCGTTACTTTGGTACTGTACCAGTGCACGGTTATTGACCAACGACTGTAACGGCAGACCATTGAGTTGCGCGGTTGTTGGGACTTCTCCGGGGGCTAAAGTATTATCTGCAACCACTGACAAGTCAGATAGTTTGAGCAAGGAGTAACTGCCGCTTTCTTCAACAGTTAATTTTTTAACCGTATTTTGAATTTCAGCCATCGAATCGCTGATGTCAAAACCTATGTAAAGAATACCTACAACCGTTCCCTGAGCATCCTTAATCGACCTGTAAACAGTCATATAATCTTTGCCAAACAGCTTGGCGTAACCTTCGTAATCTTCTCCTTTGATCAGCTTACTGTAACCAGGGTGATTTTTGCCCAGATAAGTCCCAAGTGCCCTACTGCCATCAGCTTTTTTTAAAGAGGTAGATATACGCAAAAAGTCATCACCGTCTTTGACAAACACAGTGGCGGTGCCACCTGAAAGTTTGGCAAAACGGTCGACTTTGCTGATGGATGAGTTGACCAGTTCCGAGTCGTGCATCAGTGTTGGTGTGGCTTTGCCAAGCACGTTAGTGGTTTGCCCTGCTGGTTTGGAAAAAGTGCCGGGGTACATGGAACGAAACACATCAGCGTTGCGGTGGGCAATCACCAGCAGTGACTGATATTGTAGCTCCAGTAGATCATTGACACTGTGCATCTCTTTGTTCATTGCTGACAACGCTTTGTCTTTCAAAGCGGTGGCTGCAGTTTTATAGGAGATTGTGCCAACAGCACCTAAAACGAGTACTGTCAGAACAAATGCTAGGATCCCAATCTGTTTTGCTATAGGCCAGTTGCGATAATTCATCTGTCTATCTCTAGTTATTAATAGGTATTACACCCGCCTTAATTTCCCCAATAGTCCTTGCGGAACAGATTAAATTGAAAGCGGGAGGTTGCTCAGGAACGGATAATCAACGTCATTATAGCCTTTATCGGCAGCCGCTTTGTTTTCTTGGATCAATTAAAGCTTACTTATTGATAACTGATTACTTTATGAGCATTTGCTAAAAAAGCACAGAAAATAATTAACTATTTATGACATAACAAATGGTTGTGAATACCGTTTTAATTTTGGTGACAATGGCTGGTAGTATGCGCAGAGCTGTAGATGAGAGATAGGCGTAAGTGCACTAAAGCGCCACTTATTCAGAATCGCGCGATACGAGGTAAATGATGAAACAAACAGGGAAGCTGGCCGCGGCGCTAGCATTGGCAATGACGGCCTCAGTGGCGGTGGCAGCGCCACAGACAGAACCGACTTACAGTGTAAGTCTGACCCGAGGTATCAGTGCTGATACTGACATTGATAATGGTGGTCAACTCGGTAGACAGTCATGGCAATTAGGGGCGCGGGGTAATTGGAAGTTGGCACCCAGTTGGCGTCTTAGCGCCAATCTTGGTGTTGATTGGCTCGACTGGGACTGGAAAATGCCACAGCAGTACAACCAGCAAGCCCCATTTGATTCCGCCAGACGTTACCACGGTAATCTGATGTTTAGTCACCAACTCGGTAATGGTTGGTCTGTGATGGCGGCACCTACGTTGCAATTTGCCTACGCCAATGATGCCTCATTAGCTGACAGTAAGAGCTACGGTGTTATGGCTGGCGCTATGCGACATTATGCTAATGGCAACTACTGGGGGGGTGGTGGGGCTTATTTCAACGACATAGGTAAAGCCCGATTTTTACCTTTAGTCCTATTCAACTGGCAGATCTCCGATAAATGGCGTCTGGGTAACCCTTTGATGCCAGATTTTTCTGGTGGTGCAGGGATTGAACTGGCATATAGTCTTACACCGGCGCTGCAATGGGGTATTGGCAGCAGCAAAAATACCGAACGGGTGTTAGCGCACGATCAACAAGTAGTGGAACTGTCGGAATGGCGGCTGTTCAGCCGGGTGGGATGGAATATCACATCTGCCACAGCGTTGAATTTCTATCTGGGCTACAGCATGTCGCCGGATCTGAAAGACGGCGAACATGCAGCAGTGGATATGGATAATTATGTCAGTGGTGCTCTGCAACTGCGCTATCGTTTTTAGCTGAGACTGCAGGTGCTGCCATAAGTTTATTGACCGAGCATTTCCCGTTTCAGGCTCTTCTGGGCTGGTTCATCGCCGAGCCAGATTTTCAGCAGAGCCTCACGGAAGGCTTCGCCAGTAATGGTATCTTTGGCAACCCCATTTTTATAAGCGGTCACACCATGTTTTTTATCAGCAACCAATAAAAATTCGTCACCCACCTTTATTTCGTCTTCAAACAATTCAGTAAAATGCTTAATGTCTGCTGCTATCGGCTGCGTTTGACCATCAGTGGCATCGTCAAATCCTTCTTCAATGGCATTACGCATTTTTTCTGAGGTGATAAGGCCGGAAAGAATTTTCAGGCTGACCACCGCCGTTTCTTCATTCAGCACTTCTGCGGTGGTACTGGCTTTGGTTGACAAATACAGACCACCTACATACAGATCCATAAAAAACTTACTACGTACGCCAGCACCGTTGAGTTGCAATGGTTGCTGCGTTACCGACAAGGTTTCTGGCACTTCAACACCAGACACTTCCCGTGCTGATGCGGACACAGATAACAACAGCAGCAACAAAGATAAAAATTTCATAGCGTTCCCTGTAAAAATTAACCACGAAGGCCTAGACGATAGTTTCCGTCCTGAGTAAACCAGATAGCTTGCCGATGTTGAGTGCTGATTAACAGTGGACCATCGTCGCAGAACAAAAAGCACTTCCAGTGACGTTTAAAAACGGCCCAACTGGTCTCAAGGATTTCGTACTTTTCAATGCAAAAATAGACACGGGTGGCATCGTCCCATGTAATAAATTCAGTGATAGGACGTGGTAACTCCGGGTCATCACTCTCCCATTGAGATTGCCATGTGTCTGTATGATGCCAGGTAGAACTGCGTAGCGCCCAGTCACCTTTGGCAAAGTCTTCTGCACAGCTGCTTTTGCTGCTGATCCAGCGATTCCACAACGCCATCGCACTTTGATTGGTCAATGGCCGAATATCCGCTTTATCCGTATCAGGAACCGGCATTTCGTGATGATTAAAAATCCACTGACGGCGGTATTCAACTAGTGGAAGGTAACTGTAAGACAAGCATTTCTCCTGCTATAGGCGGACGCCGGATTATAACCTTGCTAGCCTGTTTAAACAAAGCGAGCCAGCGTTCATGCTACTCCTGAGCGTGTACCGAATGTGCAGGGCTATTGGGACCAGAACGCTTGGCATAGCGTCGATTGACCTATCACCAAAATGTAAGGCCATATTATTGATGAGATTTCAACACAATGGTGTTTTTTAGCTTATAACCTTGCCAGTTTGTTAAGAATGAACCGTGCGAAAGAACTGCCGTAGGTTAGTAGCTTTGAGTTTTGTTTTGAAGTCATATGTGGCGGATATATGAGAATGTGACTGGTCTCCCCACAGGGACTCGAACCCCGATCGGTCGCTTAGGAGGCGGCTGCTCTATCCTGTTGAGCTATGAGGAGACGGCAGTGATTATACTGGATTTTATTCTCAATAAAAGATTTGAAATCTAACCGCTTATTTCTTAAGCGCAATATCGTTAACCTGGATATTCAGCGCAGCGTTTTCTCCACCAATAAGCGCGGTAGCGGTTGTCTCCGATGTCTGATCAATGGTGATGGTGACCGGTGTGGCAGTTGCCAATGCATGTGGTCGATTAAGTTGGTCATTGACGTTGTATTGCAAAGCAATTTTGAACTTATCACCTTTCTGAACGCCATTTTGCCGTCCGATATTGAGAACTACCCGGCTATTGTCGCGGGCGATGATCTGCGCTAGCAATGGGCGACAGTTTAGCGCTTGATCAATATCGGTGACAGATTGCTTCAATACATCATTGACGCTTTCACCGTAGGCCGATTGCCAGAATTCGCTGGATGCTGGATTGACCATGGCGGTTTTATCAAATTCCCAGGCAGCGCTGGTGGTATATTCATGTTGCCAGATAATTTCACCACTGATCCCATGGTAAAGCGTCAATCTGAGTTGAAATTGGCGCAGGGGATCATGTTGCCATAGTCCTAATGGGGCAGAGGTTGGCGGGGCTACGGAGATATCGAGGAGCTCCGGTAGCAACAGATACTGACTGTCTGTCATTTCGCTAATAATAGCAGGAACCCTCAGCCCTGCGGTTGTTAGCGTGGGCATATCGACTTGTTTTTCTGCCAGTGCCAGTGGAAAACTAAAAACTGAACTCTGCTTTAGCGTGCTGGCAAGATGCTGCGTTAACACGGATGGCAGTTTTTCCAGTCTGCCATAGCGTAATTGGCCGCGATCATCCAACACCGCTTGCGGGATGAGTATGGCTGCTTTAAGGCCATCGGTAGGGCATGATTGTGAGTCGTTAGCCTGTAAATCTATTTTAACGGTCACTATCAGGCGTTCACCATCTTTCCGTTCGTTGAGCAACTCCACCGCTTTGACATTAGCGGCGGCCGACAATTCCAACGCTTGCGTGGTCAGATTGCCATTACTGACAAATTGACTGGCCTGAAAATTGCCTCCATTTTGCAGTAATACCAGGCGTATCGCATTTTGTATGGCAGTTTCGCGGGCCTTAGCTGTATCACCATTGACTATTTTGGCATCACCGGTTGCTTCTACCCATTGCGCTTGACAAGGGATAGCGAGGCCAAGCAATAGCAGTAAGCAAAACATCTGTTTCATGGTGACGATTCCTGTATTTGCCAAAAAACCGGCAGAAGGCGTAGAGATTAGCCACTGATATTCAAAATTTATGCCACTGAACCATAGTGAAAAGTGGCAAAATTGCTTAAGTGTGGGACGGCAATGCCGATACAGGAGAGAACACAGCGTATTGTTTCCCGGATTTCTGGAAATATTGCTAATGGAACCGATATGAAAATCAAGATGACCCTCATAGCACTATTGCTAGCTGGCTGTAGTCAGACAGTTGCTCCGGTGCCAGAACCTGCGGCAACCTCCAAGGCCGGTATTATTGACGTCTCAAAGCAACTCGCTAGAGAACTGGTGCGTTACAGTGATGTTCTGGATCAAACTCAGCCGTTATTGGTGGCAACCCCCGTCATGGTCGAGGATATGCAGAGCACCGATAATTTGGCAGCACAGCTGCAACAAGGGCTGATGGCTGGAATGCAGCAGATGGGATTCAATCTGGTGGATTTGAATGTGGCAGATGCTGTGCGAGTAACACCCCAAGGGGATTTTTTGCTGAGCCGTGACTGGCAGAAACTTCCAGCGAATATTTCGGTGGATCAGGTACTGGTTTCTACCGTGAGTCTGGCGCGCAATGGCATAGTGATCAACAGCCGGATTGTTACACTGTCCGGTAACAAGGTGGTGTCTGCGGCACAACTTTATGTACCACAGCAAGCGCTACCGGATTATCTGTTGCCATCCCAACTGGTGGTGTCCAAGCAAGGTCTGCTATATCGCAACAGTGCCAATGGTGATGATAAGGTGCATTTGGTGGGAGAGACAAAATGAGATTATGGATGCCAATACTGGCACTGATGCTGCTGGCAGGTTGTACAACTCGTGACCGTTATGTGCAATGGGAACCCGTTCCGCCGCAATCTTTCCCAAAAATTACGGCAGTGGGCTATGCTCCACTGGCTTCACAGCCATCAAAAAACGCCTCTGAAAGAGTGCTGATGGCTATGCAGGCATCAAAGATTGCTGCGTACCGTGAATTAGCTGAACAGGTTTATGGCCAGCAATTGAACGCCGAGAGTAAAGTCGGTGACTGGATGCTGAAGTCTGATAACGTCAAGGTATCTGTTAGTGGGGTGATCCGTGGCGCTCGTGTGGTTCGTAGCTATCCAGCGGGTGACAATTATGTGACTGAGCTGGAACTGGATTTTGCCAATGTTTGGCAATTGTACCAACAGCAGAATCGGCCGCAGCGGGTGAAAGAGATCACCTATTTCTAAAGCGGTCGCGTGAGCAACACCCAAAGCGGCAATGTCTTGCCGCTTTGGGTTTTATACAGGTAAATTAACGGTAGTCTTGTGAAAAAAGGGCTGCCAGTCAGGCTTCTAGGTCATTGCCCAGCGTTGCGATGGTTGAGGTCTTGCCCTTGCCGTCATAAGTCAGACTGTTGACATTACGGCTCGTTTGCAACGCCTGAGCCAGTCGATTCACACTGGCGGCACATAGCTCAATCAACTTGCCGTTAGCCTGATTTTTTTGTTGGCATTCCGCCAGCAGACTTTTGGCTTTATCTACCTGTGTTGCTAGCGGTTCTTGGGTGAGTTGCATTTTTTGCGGGTGCTCAGCCAGAGATTTATCGACTTTGGCGACCAGTTCCAGTACTCGTTGTTTTTCTGTGGCGAGCTGCAACAGGGTGTCGGCATCGCGTTCCACCAAAGCTTTGGTTTCTGCGTCAATTAACGACAACAGACGACCAAGGGTGGCCGTCTGTTGTTTTAACATACTTTCCAAGTCTTGCGCTTGTGGCATCAGGACTCCTGATCGAGATCTACCATATCACTTTCAAATTGAGCGATATTGTTTGCTAGTTTTTCCGGATCCACTTTATAGCGACCTTCAGAAATTGCCAGCTTAATCTCGGCAATTTTTTGCATATCCATATCGGGCATAGATGCAATCTTGTTCTGCATTCCTTGCAATTGCTGGGCCTGAGCTGAAACAACAACGGAATCGTCATTGTTGGCAACAGTGGTGGTATCAGTTTTCTCAGCCGCTTTACTGTTGCTTGGGGTAACCGTTGTTGAGTTTACCCGAGGCTGATTTTGCAGTTGTTTAATGTCCATAGCCTTGTGGCTCCAACACTCTTGTATAAAGGTCTAACTCTATTATCGGCAATGCGTCTTAAGGCTTGAGCATTTTTTTACATTTTTACCTGGACTTCGCCCACATGGGTGACAATCGCATCTACCGTTTTGTTTGAACGGGTGTTTTTTACCCGAATTTGTTGTCCAAGGTTACCATCTTCTACAGCTTCGCCAACAGTTTTTATCTGAAATTGTTCAGTTCTTGCGATAATCGAAACTGTATCACCTTTACAGACAACACAGATATTGCTGCCAAAAATGGGATAATCCTTCGATACTCGCCGCTTCAGGCGGGTTCCGATTAATTGTTGCATATCGCTAAATTGCTCACCGTTGACACTGTACTGGTCTACATAACGGATCTCCATTTGCGCTGTAGATAGCACATCTCCCGGCGCTAGCGTCTCTTTGGCCACCACAACTGGGTAGCTAACATCGACCCGAACTGACAGATAAATCTGCCACGGATAACTCAAATCGGGGCTGTCACAGCTGATCCGTACCGTATTGTTACGGCTGATTTCTCGATCTGATGCCAACACTGCTGTTATTGGTGAACTGCAGCGCGGGATCGCTACCCGACTGTCGAGTGGTTGTGGTGTGATATTGACCCTCGCAGATGCTGGCGCATTGACCTTTTTAGCCACCACATCTTTAGCTAATGCTTCTATGGCCGATATAGCTGGAACCGATGGTTGCTCGGCCAATGCTACAGTTGTCCACAAGAGTGTGCTGATAAAAATGTATGTCAATTTTAATTTCATCATTTCAAGCTGGTTTGATTTGCCAATTTACACTTATACTTCAACAGTTCCTGTAACTTTTCATGAGTAAAGGATCCTCATGCGTCAGAACTTTGACTGAAAAGCTGCATGGAGCTAGCACAGCAAATTACGTGCCTTTCCGAAAACGGAAGGGATTTTGTACTCGCAGATACACAAGGCAGGCTTATGTCAGGCATTCTTGAATCCGTCAACAAAAGAACCCAACTTGTAGGGCAGAACCGTCTTGAATTGCTGTTATTCAAACTAAATGGCCGTCAACGCTTCGGTATTAACGTCTTTAAGGTAAAAGAAGTATTACAGTGTCCGCCATTAACGTTACTGCCGAAACTGAATCCTTATGTCAAAGGTGTTGCCCATATTCGTGGCACCACTATTTCTGTGATTGATTTAAGTGCTGCTACCGGTGGTCGTCCTATCGAAGACCTGAAGAACTGTTTTATCATCATCTCCGAATATAATCGCAGTGTGCAGGGCTTTTTGGTGCAGTCGGTTGAACGTATCATCAATATGAACTGGTCAGCCATTATGCCACCACCACAAGGGGCTGGACGCTATTCTTACCTGACCGCCGTGACTGAGATTGACGGCGAACTGGTGGAAATTCTCGATGTTGAAAAAATTCTCGATGAGATTTCTCCGGTAAAAACTGAGATCAGTGAAGAAGTTGATAATGCGATTAGTATCGATCGCGAACAGAATTTCCATATTATGGTAGTAGATGATTCTGCTGTGGCGCGTAAACAGATTGTGCGAGCGCTATCTTCCCTGAATTTGCAGATAGAAACCGCCAAAGATGGCCGGGAAGCGCTAGATAGATTGAAGGTGATTGCGTCTGAAATGGATAATGTAGCGCGAGAAATTCCCTTGATTATTTCCGATATTGAAATGCCGGAAATGGATGGTTACACCTTGACAGCCGAAATCCGCGATGACCCAAAACTTAAAAATATCAAGGTAGTGTTGCATACATCTCTCAGTGGTGTATTTAACCATGCTATGGTACAGAAAGTTGGGGCCAACGACTTTATTGCCAAATTCAATCCTGATGAATTGGCAGCGGCGGTAGACAAACATCTGACGTTGTCATGATTTACTAACAGGGTGAACAGGATAAAGATTGTTGACGGTGACTTGTGTTGCCTGCAACGCTGCTGTATAAAGCGGCGTTTGCTAGGCTTTAGCCTTTGCTATACGCCAGTATGTTTTATGAATATGGGATACCAAGGTGCCAGATAAATCTCTTGCAGAAACCGAGTACAACCAGTTCCGGCTGTTTTTGGAACAACACAGTGGCATTGTGCTGGGCGAAAATAAGCAGTATCTGGTACGCAGCCGTCTGGCACCGTTGATGGGAAAATATGGGCTGCCCTCTTTGTCTGATGTGGTGAAGCAGTCGATGCGTCCCACTGAGCGACAGTTACGTGCCGAAGTGATTGACGCGATGACAACTAATGAAACCTTGTGGTTTCGTGATCGTTATCCCTTTGAATTATTGTCAAATAATATCTTGCCTCAATTTGTCAAACTGGGGCGGCCACTGAAAATTTGGTCGGCAGCATGTTCGTCAGGGCAAGAACCCTATTCTTTGGCCATGACCATCCTCGAATATCAGCAACGTCGCCTTGGTGGATTACCTGGTGGCGCCTCAATTTTGGCGACAGATCTGTCGCCTTCGATGCTGGATCGTTGCAAGAATGCTGAATATGACAGCCTAGCATTAGGGCGTGGATTATCTGATGAACGTAAACGTCAGTTTTTTGATACCTTGCCGGGTGGCAACATGCGGGTGAAGGATAATGTCAGACGGTTAGTAAGTTTCCGCGCCCACAATTTGCTTGAGAGTTATAGCTTGCTGGGTAAGTTTGACATTATTTTCTGCCGTAACGTGCTTATCTATTTTGCCCCGGAAGCCAAGCAAAAAATCCTGCGGCAATTTGCTGCCGCTCTTAATCCAAAAGGCATCCTGTTTCTTGGCGCTTCTGAGTCAATTGCGGGGTTGTCTGATGAATTTGATATGATCCGCTGTAACCCCGGAATTTATTATCAGCGCAAAAATTAGAATTAACCAATTGATTATTAAAAAAATAAAAATGCCAGCCAATATGCTGGCATTTTTATTGCGTCGATTACCGTCACGGTTTTCCTATCTGCAAAAAGTCCAATCACAGCATGATATCTTTGGCACATAGTTTGCTTTGTTTTGACAAACTATCCAGTGAGAGGCGGTTTTATGGCGATCAGTTTTGATAAGGCATTGGGCATTCATCAGTACACGCTCGGGATCCGTGCGCAGCGTGCTGAGGTGTTGTCCAGTAACATCGCTAACGCCGATACGCCAAATTACAAGGCTAGAGATGTCGATTTTAACGCTGCTTTGCAAAATGCAGTGGGTAAACAACAGAGCATGCAGATGGCGGCAACGGCGGAAAATCATTTTGATATGAAGTCATTGGTACAGGAAAACGTCAAATTCCGCATCCCTAATCAGCCCGACACTGGTGATGGTAATACGGTTGATATGCAGGAAGAGCAACAGGCATTTATGCAGAATGCGCTGGAGTATCAAATGTCGTTGGGGTTTCTTGACGGCAAGTTTTCCGGCATGAAAAAGGCGATTAGAGGAGACTGATAATGGGCTTGTTCAATATTTTTAATATTGCCGGTTCAGGCATGTCAGCACAGTCGGTACGGCTGAATACTACCGCAAGTAATATTGCCAATGCTGATTCAGTTTCCAGCAGTGTGGATAAAACCTATAAAGCCAGACATCCGGTATTTGAAGCGGAGTTGGCAAAAGCGACGAACGGTCAGCAGCAACAGCAGGATGCTTATTCAGTGAAAGTGGCTGGTATTGTTGAAAGTGACAAACCGCTCGTGAAGGAATATTCCCCGGACCATCCGCTGGCGGATGCTGATGGTTACATATACAAGCCCAATGTCAATGTGGTGGAAGAGATGGCAGATATGATTTCTGCTTCGCGTTCCTACCAGATGAATGTTCAGGTAGCGGATGCTACAAAGTCCATGCTGCAGCAGACTCTGCGGCTAGGCGAATAAAGGAGATAGGCCGTGAGTACTATCAATTCGGTAAACTCTTCAACAACTGATACTAGCACCACTAAAACCTCTAATAATCAGTCGTTGAGTCAGGAAGACTTCTTCGCATTGCTGAGTACCCAGTTGTCGATGCAAGACCCATCTAATCCTGTCGATAATGACCAGATGATTGCACAGATGGCATCGTTTTCTACTGTAGATGGTATTGGCAAACTAAATGATGAGATCAGTAACCTCAACACTGTCATGACCTCCAGTCAGGCGTTACAGGCCTCTGGTCTGGTCGGTCAGAAAGTGTTGGTGCCATCAGGTACAGCTTATCTGTCGGCTGATGAGCCTTCTATCCGAGGTGTTATCAGTACTAGCGCGCCAATTAATGCCATCAAAGTATCGGTACAAGATGCGACAGGGCAGGTAGTTAGAACCTTTACTGTTGATGGTAGTGAGGGTGGCAACATAGATGTTGACTGGGACGGTATGGATAACAACGGTAATGCCGTAGCGGCCGGTCAATATACCATCAAAGCTAACGGGGTCGTTGACGGTAAATCGGAAGATCTTTACGTCAGTACCTATGGGCATGTCAGTAGTGTTTCGCTCAATTCCAGCTCCGGAGCCGTACTCAATGTGCGTGGTATCGGTGGGGTGGCGTTGTCAGATGTTCTGGCGGTTTCTGAAGGCTAAGTTTGGCGCCGGGATAAGCCGGACGACAGTATAAATACAAGAGGTGGATTATGTCTTTTAACATTGCTCTTAGCGGCATTAACGCGGCGCAGAAAGATCTCAACACTACGGCAAACAATATCGCCAACGTCAATACAACCGGTTTTAAAGAGTCGCGTGCCGAGTTTGCGGATGTATACGCTAACTCCATATTCTCTAATAGCAAGACTGCAGTGGGTGGTGGTGTCACCACCACCCAGGTGGCGCAGCAGTTCCATCAGGGCAACCTGCAATCCACCAACAATGCGCTGGATATGGCGATTAGTGGCAACGGCTTTTTTGTGACGTCTTCGTCCATCGATACTCAGGATTTCTCTTTTACCCGAGCGGGAGCTTTCAAGCGTGATGAGAAAGGTTTTCTGGTTGACTCCCAAGGCAACTATTTACAGTGTTTCCAGGTAGACTCTGACGGTAATTCCGCTTCAGTCAGTTTAAGTACTACCAAACCAGTACAAATCCCTGATACTGCAGGCAGTCCACAAGCAACCAAAAATGTGGCGATGAGCATGAATCTTAACTCCAATTCTAGTGCTCTGGACCCAGCAGCGTTTGATCCTAACGACTCCAACACCTTTAATAATTCTACTGCAGTGACGGTATATGACTCACTGGGTGAGT
This sequence comes from Shewanella fodinae, assembly GCF_014651955.1. GTDB lineage: Bacteria > Pseudomonadota > Gammaproteobacteria > Enterobacterales > Shewanellaceae > Shewanella > Shewanella fodinae. The sequence continues at coordinate 54,967 of NZ_BMXW01000022.1, forward strand.
CTCACACGTTGACGTCTTACTTTGTTAAGCCACAGAATGGTGCCTATACCGGTGAAAGTAACTGGGTCGTTTTCTACGCAGTTGATGGTAAGCAGGTCAATCTTGACGGTGCTGCTGGTACCTACCAAACAGATACTAATGGTGATGGAACCGCCGATAGCACTGGCACTGCGCAAACCACTGGTGGTTGGACTGGGGCGGTACTGACCTTTGACGCTACTGGTGCTTATAAAGGATCAAATCCAGCCGTGATTACTACGCAGCAGTTAGGTATTTCTGGTGCCAATGTCCTGAGCGCGGCGGCAGAAGGTTCGCAGCAGATCTCTATCGGTTTCAATCAGCCAACACAATATGCAGAGAGTTTCAGCACCACCGAACTGACTCAGGATGGTATTACCGTTGGTAGATTGACCAACGTTGAAGTAGGTTCTGATGGTCTGATTTCTGCCAAATACAGTAACGGCTCAACAGTACCATTAGCGCGGGTAGCATTGGCAAGGTTCTCCAATGAACAAGGGCTGACTCAGGTGGGCAATACTTCCTGGAAGGCTAGTCTGGAATCTGGCGAAGCACTGGCGGGTGAAGCCAATAGTGGTGTGTTTGGTGCCATCAAATCATCATATCTGGAAAGCTCTAACGTAGATCTGACGACGGAACTGGTGGATCTGATTTCTGCACAGCGTAATTTCCAGGCGAACTCCAGAACACTGGAAGTGAATAACACCCTGCAGCAGACTGTCTTGCAAATCCGCTAATTTCTCTCTGAGGGCGGTAACGGTATTGTCTATAACGGCAATGCCTTGCCGCCTTTCTTTTATTGTTTTTATAACATGTTGTTTTTCTTTATTTTCCCTACCTTATCAATAACGCATTTCAATGGCACGGAGTTTGCTTAATCCAGCATAAGCTCATTTTTTGACGGGGCAACTGGTGGACAAATTTCTCTACATCGCAATGACTGGCGCTAAACAGAACATGGATGCGTTGGCAGTACGGGCAAACAACCTGGCAAACGCTAATACCGATGGCTTTAAGGCTGATATGGCGCAGGCGAGAGCTATGCAGGCATTTGGCGAAGGCTTGCCTACCAGAGTGTTTTCGATGACTGAATTGCCATCTTCTGATTACAAATCAGGGCCGTTACAAACCACCGGCCGGAACCTAGATATTGCTGTTAAAGATCAGGGATGGATTGCGGTGCAGGCTGATGATGGCAGTGAGGCATACACCCGTGCTGGGAGTTTGAATATTGACGTTAATGGCATGCTACGCAACAGCAGTGGGCATCTGGTGATGGGGGATAACGGTCCAATCAATATCCCATTACCTATCCAGAAGTTAGAGATCGCCACTGATGGCACGATATCTGTCAGACCCCAGGGGGCAACCCCTGAAGTGATAGAAAATGTGGGTCGCATCAAGTTGGTCAATCCAGGCAATAGCAATCTGATGCGTGGTGAAGATGGTTTATTTCGCACGCTGAATGGCCAACCTGCCGCTGCGGATGCCGCAGTTAATGTGGTCAGTGGTGCAGTTGAGGGCAGTAACGTCAGTCCGGTGGAGGAGATGGTCAATATGATCAGTCTGCAACGCCAGTTCGAGCTGCAGGTAAAAATGATGAAGACGGCAGAAGACAATGATAAGTCAGCTGCGGCCTTAGTACGCATTAGCTAGGAGTAACGATTATGCATCCCGCTTTATGGATCAGTAAGACTGGCCTTGATGCCCAGCAGACCGATATCTCGGTGATTTCCAACAACGTCGCTAATGCTAGCACCGTCGGCTACAAAAAAGGGCGGGCGGTGTTTGAAGATCTGTTGTATCAGACCGTCAACCAGGCTGGTGGTATCAGCGCCGCCAATACCAAACTCCCTAATGGTCTTAATTTAGGGGCGGGTACCAAGGTGGTATCGACCCAGAAGATCTTTTCCCAAGGGAATATGGAAACCACGGACAACTCCATGGATCTGATGATTCAAGGCCCAGGTTTCTTTGAGATCCAAATGCCAGACGGCACTACCGCCTATACCCGAAACGGGCAGTTTACCTTAGATGATACCGGGCAAATGGTAACTTCAGGGGAAGGTTATGTGTTGCAGCCGGGTATCACTATCCCAGATAACGCCACGAGTATCACAGTGTCGGAAGAAGGCGAAGTTTCGGTAAAAATTCCGGGGAATGCTGAAAACCAAGTGGTGGGGCAACTGACCATGTCGGATTTCATTAACCCCTCAGGTTTACAACCTATTGGGCAAAACTTGTATCTGGAAACCGGTGCGAGTGGTACCCCAGTGCAGGGGACACCTTCACTGGACGGCCTGGGCAGCATACGCCAAGGATCACTGGAAACCTCTAACGTCAATGTGACTGAAGAGTTGGTGAACCTGATTGAGAGTCAACGAGTTTATGAGATGAATTCCAAGGTCATCTCCGCAGTTGACCAAATGCTGGCCTACGTAAACCAGAACCTTTAATGGGGTAAGGTCATGAAGCTGCTAATTAAATTATTGCCAGTACTATTGCTTGGCGCCTGTGCTTCAAGCCAGCAGAAACCTATTGCGGACGATCCCTACTACGCGCCGGTTTACCCAGAGGACAACACTACGCCGCTGGTACCAACCGGCTCGATATACACTAACAATCGAGCCACGCCGCTGTTTTCCGATCTCAAGGCGCACCGCATTGGTGACATTGTCACTATCCAACTGGTGGAATCGACTCAGGCTAAAAAAAGTGCCGGTAATCAGATCGCTAAGGGTTCCAACCTGACCGTCAATCCGCTGACGGCCGCAGGAAGCAATGTCACCATCAATGGCAAGTCACTGGATTTGGGTTACAGCGACAGCATGGATACCAAGCGCTCGGCAGACACAGCCCAAAGCAACAGCTTGTCAGGTGAAATCTCCGCCAACGTCATTCAGGTACTGGGTAACGGCAATTTGGTGGTACGCGGCGAAAAATGGATCACCATCAATAACGGCGATGAATTTATCCGCATTACCGGCATTGTACGGCCGCAGGACATCACCACCGAAAATACCGTGCAGTCCCCTCGGGTTGCTAATGCTCGGATCCAGTACAGCGGTACAGGAACCTTTGCTGACTCACAGAAAGTGGGCTGGCTGAGCAAATTCTTTCTGTCTGACTGGTGGCCTTTCTAGGGAGAACAAAGATGAAAAATTCATGGTGGCTGCTATTCGGATTATTGTTGTGCTTGCCGGTCAAGGCCGAGCGCATCAAGGATATTGCGGATATTCAGGGCGTGCGTGAAAACCAACTGATTGGCTATGGTTTGGTGGTGGGGTTGCCGGGAACCGGGGAAAAGACCCGTTATACCGAGCAGACATTCAAAACCATGTTGAAGAACTTTGGTATCAATCTAGCCGATAATGTTCAACCTAAAATCAAAAACAGTGCCGTGGTGGCAGTGCATGCGGATATGCCAGCGTTTATCAAGCCAGGACAGATGATAGATGTCACCGTGTCTAGCCTTGGTGAAGCTAAAAGCTTGCGCGGCGGCAGTTTGTTGCAGACATTCTTGCGTGGTGTTGACGGCAACGTTTATGCGATTGCTCAAGGGAGCCTAGTGGTAAGTGGTTTCAGTGCCGATGGTATGGATGGTTCCAAAGTGGTGAATAATACCCCTACCGTGGGGCGCATTCCCAACGGTGCTATCATAGAGCGTGAGGTTGCTAGCCCATTCGCGACTGGTGACTACCTTACGTTTAATCTGCGCAGGGCTGATTTTGATACCGCGAAACGGACGGCAGATGCCATCAATAATCTGCTCGGCCCTGGAATGGCGAGACCTCTGGACGCCGCTTCCATTCAGGTCAGCGCTCCGCGAGATCCGGCGCAGCGGGTTTCCTTCCTCGCCACACTGGAAAATATTCAGGTAGAGCCAGCCGATGAATCGGCAAAAGTTATCGTGAATTCCCGTACCGGCACTATTGTGGTTGGCAAAGATGTGCGGCTGTTACCTGCCGCCATTACGCATGGCGGATTAACAGTGACTATTGCAGAAAATGCCCAAGTTTCACAACCCAACGCATTGGCGGGTGGCAATACCGCAGTAACACCTAACAGCACTATTGATGTGTCGCAACAGAACCGCCGCATGTTCCTGTTTAATCCTGGCACTACCTTAGACGAACTGGTGCGCGCCGTGAATATGGTTGGTGCGGCTCCCTCTGATGTTTTGGCGATTCTCGAAGCATTAAAAGTGGCCGGCGCTTTGCATGGTGAGCTTATCGTTATCTGATTGTTGACGGTCTGGAACCCACAATGGATCAACTTTCAAACTCTTCACAATTTCTGGACATCGCGGGCTTGGATAATTTGCGCGCCAAGGCCCAGAAAGATCAGAAGTCTGCGCTGAAGGAAGTGGCACAGCAGTTTGAAAGTATTTTTGTGCAGATGCTGATGAAAAGCATGCGCGAGGCGAATGAAGCGTTTGAGACAGATAATCCGCTGAACTCACAGTACACCAAGTTCTATGAGCAAATGCACGATCAACAGATGTCGGTCGATTTATCGAAAAAAGGCATGTTGGGGCTAGCGGATTTGATGGTGCAACAGCTAGATCCGCAGGATTCAGGGATTACGCCAGCATCGGTGTTGCGAAACGCTCAGGGGCCACTACACATGACATCGGCGCAAGACGCAACGCATCGTCAGCCAGCGGCGCCAACTGAAATCGCTGAACCCGCGTTGCATTTTTCGAGGCAGACCAGAACCGCCGCCCCGGTGCGAGCTAATAACACTGCGACTGATGCGGCGAGTGTTAGTGCAACGACAGCATTACCGCAGTCGCCGACAGGGGTATTGGACTACGACACCCTTGATAGCATCCTCACCGGCAAAGCATTGCCGCAGGACAGCGGTAGTATCAGCTCACAGGAAGACTTTGTGAAGGTGCTATATCCCTATGCCCGTGAAGCCGCGGAAAAACTGGGGACTTCACCCGAAGTGTTGTTGGCTCAGTCGGCGCTGGAAACCGGATGGGGACAAAAAATGGTCAAAACGGCAGATGGACGTCCCAGCAATAACCTGTTCAACATCAAGGCTGATAGTCGCTGGTCAGGTAACAGCACTAACGCAACCACGATGGAATATGAACAGGGCACTCCGGTGCGTGAAAACGCTGCATTTAGGGTTTACGGCAATCTGAAGGATAGCTTTAACGATTATGTGGCGTTGATTTCGCAGAATGAACGTTACAGCAAAGCCCGTGAGGTAGCAGCTGAACCGGCAAAATATGTGCACGGTTTGGCTGAGGCCGGGTATGCCACAGATCCGCAGTACGCCAGCAAGGTGATGAAAGTGCTGCAAAGCATCAAAAGTGATTTTGGACAGTTGATTCAGGGGGCGGGTGGTCAGTAACCACCGCCGACAACGGGAGTTTGGAGCATGGCTGTTGATTTGTTGAACATCGCCCGGACAGGGGTGCTGGCTGCCCAGTCTCAAATCGGGGTGACCAGTAATAACATCAGCAACGTAAACACCGAAGGTTACAACCGGCAGGTGGCGATTCAGGCAAGCCAAAATTCCCAGTACATGGGTGGGAATTACTATGGTACCGGCACCTATGTCGCTGATGTCAAACGTATCTATAACGACTATGCCGCGCGAGAACTACGCATAGGCCAGACGGCGCTAAGTACGGCAGAAACCCGTTATAACAAACTGAGTGAATTGGATGAGCTGCTTTCTAATAATGGCAGTACGCTAACATCTTCATTGGATTCATTTTTCTCCAGTGTGAACGATTTGGCGGATCAACCTTCTGACACCGGTATCCGGCAGACGGTGCTGGGCTCAGCGCAACAACTGGCCTCCAATTTCAACCAGATGGATGGGTACCTTAATAGTCAGGCGCGCCAGACTAACGATGAGATCTCTGGCATCACCGACCGCATTAATGAAATCAGTACCGAAATGGCCAACATCAACAAAGAGTTGATGAAAACAGATACGCCTGATCCACAACTGCTTGATAAACAGGATGCATTGATCAAAGAGCTGAGCCAATACGCCGAAGTCAACGTGATCCCGCTGGATAACGGTGGTCGCAGCATCATGATGGGCAGTTCTTTTATGCTGGTATCCGGTGAAGTTGCCATGTCAATGGGAACCACTACCGGCGATCCTTACCCGACGGAATCAGATCTGACCTACACCCTAGGCAACAGCACGCTGAAGGTGGACCCCGCCAAACTTGGCGGTCAGCTCGGGGCGCTTTATGACTATCGAGACAACACGCTACAGCCAGCTTCTCAGCAACTGGGGCAGATGGCACTTGGTGTGGCTGATGCCTTTAACAGCTTGCAGGCAAAAGGGTTCGATCTGAATGGTCAGGTTGGTCAGAACATTTTTACCGATATTAACGATCCGCTCATGGCTCAGGGGCGGGTGGGCGCATATTCCAACAATACAGGGACGGCGGTACTCGGTGCCACCTTGGATGATGTGGGGGCGTTGACTGGCGACAGTTACCTGCTGCGTTATACCAGCAGTGGTACTTATGAACTTACCAACAACCAAACCGGTGCGGTGACGAATTTGACACTGAACGGCACCACATTAGAAGGGGCTGATGGTTTTTCTATCAATATCAATTCTGGGGCATTAGCGGCGGGTGACCGCTTTGAAGTTCGCCCCACAGCCAATGCGGCGGGAACTCTGCAGGTGGTAATGAAGGATCCTAAAGGGTTAGCGGCGGCGGCACCTAAAATTAGTGCTGATGCGGCTAACAGCGGCAATACTAAATTATCACTGGTCAGTATTGATAATCGTAATGCTGCGACTTTTCCTAAGACCGGAACCGAACTGACATACACCATTGATTCCTCTGTTGTCCCGCCAACTTATCAGGCGTTGGATGCCGCAGGCGCCGTTGTGAGTTCTGGCGCTGCTACTGGCAATCCGCCTCAGATCAGTGACAACGGTTTTACCTTCCAGTTGGATTCACTGTCAGGTGGCACTGACTCATTCACTTTTGATTTGAGTTTTGCTGTGGGTGACAACAGCAATGCGGTCGCTATGGCTGATCTGGCCGACAGTAAAATAATGGAAGGTGGCAAAGCCACATTAGCGGATGTGTTTCAACAAACCAAATTGGGTGTTGGTAGCCAGACTAAGGCCGCGGAAGTCAGCATGAATTCAGCCCAGAGCATATATGACCAAGCTTATAACCGAGTGCAATCAGAATCGGGCGTCAATCTTGATGAAGAAGCCGCCAATCTGATGAAGTTTCAGCAGGCATATATGGCTTCTGCACGAGTCATGACGACGGCCAATACCATTTTTGACACATTATTTAATGCTGTTCAGTAGGAGTGATGAACATGCGTATATCCACCGCACAGATGTTCAATCAAAACATTTCCAACCTTAACCGTGGACAGACTCAGACCAGTAAGCTGATGGATCAGCTTGCCAGCGGTAAACGAGTCAATACCGCAGGTGATGATCCTGTGGCTGCAATTGGCATTGATAACCTGACTCAGCAGAACTCATTGATCCAACAATTTCAGAAGAATATCGATTATGCGACCAAACACTTGTCAGTGACGGAAAGTCAGCTCGGGGATGCAGAAACCTTGTCAATGTCAATTCGCGACCGCATGTTGGCGGCGGTGAATGGTTCTTACTCCGATGAAGAGCGGCAAAGTATTGCCGATGAAATGCGTCATAGTCTGGAACAGCTGCAAACAATTGCCAATTCGCAGGATGAGTCAGGCAACTATCTGTTCGCGGGTACCAACAGCGATACCCAACCGTTTGCTTTTAATAATGCCGGCAACATGGTGTACAGCGGTAACAGCGATGTCCGTACTGCATTAGTCGCGACGGGTGTTGCGATGCCCACTAACATTGCCGGTGATGCCGCATTTATGAATGCTCCCAATGCGATGGGGGATTTTGGTGTCAATTATTCGACGGCTCAAACTGGGGACTTCACCATAACGTCAGCAAAAATTGCTGACCCAGCGACTTATGTAGCAGACAGCTACAGTTTTAATTTCATCGATAACGGCAGTGGTGGCATGGATGTAGAAGTCTATGATTCTGCCAGTAACTTAGTTACCACAGTCAACAATTTTGATCCTACAAATACAATATCTTTCAATGGGATAGATGTTTCTATCGATGGGCAGCCCAGCGTAGGTGACAGCTTTTCTATCTCGCCCAAAGCCACTGTCAGTATTTTTGACACAGTGCAGCAGGCAATTGATCTGTTTGAAAACGGCAATGCCATCAATACTCCGGCAGGTCAATCACAGTTGGCACAGCTTTTGAATAATTTCGATAGCGGCGTCGATCAGATCCGTATTGGTCGTAGTCAGAGCGGCACCAGCCTTAGCAGCTTGGATAACTATTCTAGTAACCACGCTGATACCACGTTGGTGAATAACTCGGCATTGTCGGTGTTGCAAGACTTGGATTATGCCTCGGCAGTATCTGAATACCAGAAACAACAACTAGCGATGAACGCGGTGTCAACCCTGTTCAGTCAGGTAGGAAAGGTTTCGTTGTTTGATTATTTATAAAGGTGGCCAGCTTTGATTACCGCTTAACCAGCGAATGACAGATCTGGCAAAGATAGAAATTTGTTAACAAAGCTAGCCAAGCTCCAAGTCTTGGCGTGAAAACTAGGAAGAGGAACTTTACATGGCTATTACTGTTAATACCAATGTGACCTCATTGAAGTCACAGAGAAATCTGAACAGCTCAAACAATGCATTACAGACCTCAATGGAGCGTTTGTCCTCTGGTTTGCGCATCAACAGCGCCAAAGATGATGCTGCCGGGTTGCAGATCTCTAACCGCTTGACCAGCCAGATCAACGGTCTGGATGTGGCGCAGCGTAACGCCAACGACGGTATTTCCGTGGCTCAGACGGCGGAAGGTGCCATGCAGACTTCGACTGACATTTTGCAGCGTATGCGTGACTTGTCATTGCAGTCAGCTAACGGCTCTAACTCTGCTGAAGATAGAGCGTCAATGCAGAAAGAACTATCCGCACTACAGACCGAATTGACCCGTATTTCTGACACTACCTCGTTTGGGGGGCAGAAACTGTTGGATGGTACTTATGGTACTCAGAAATTCCAGGTGGGTGCTAATGCCAACGAAACCATTTCTGTGACGCTGGGAGATGTTGCTGCCAATAAGATCGGCAACAATACCATATCAGGTGCTGGATCAGTTTTAGGTGTCGCGGCCGCTGATACGCTTGCAGCTAGTGTTGCCTTTACTGCGGGCGACATCAGTGTAAACGGTAAGACTGTTACGGTTGCTGC
>NZ_BMXW01000023.1 GCF_014651955.1 Shewanella fodinae
ATTCCGGCGCGGAACTCATCGTGGAGCGGTAGGCGAGAGCCTCCAACAGAGACTCCGAATACATTAGCGCAGACCCACCTCGTCATTGAATTTTATGCTTGCAACAACGAGGCGGACCATACATTTTTATTATTCAAAGGCTAGCTGTCTGCGCGTTTTCTGAACCAGAACAATCCCGCTACAAAGAGTACCAGGCAACACAACAGCCCCAAGACAACTGACTCGGTGTACCCCATCACCAGATAGCCGCCAAGCGAAATAAACGCGACCAGCAATGCGTAAGGCAACTGGGTGGTGACATGATCAATATGGTGGCAGCTAGCGCCAGTAGACGACAAAATTGTTGTATCGGAAATCGGTGAGCAATGGTCACCAAACACTGATCCAGATAACACTGCCGCCATCATCGGCAACATCATACTTTGATGACTGCCCATCGCCATATCGGCGGCAATGGGCAGCATGATGCCAAACGTCCCCCAACTGGTCCCGGTAGAAAACGCCGTCAGTCCAGCCAACACAAATAACACTGCGGGTAACAGCGCAAATGGAATATTGCCACTTGCAAGACTCGCCATGAATTTACCGGTTTCTAACTGCCCAATAACACCAGAAATAGTCCAAGCAAACATCAGGATATAAATCGCCGGGAGCATCGATTTCGCACCGACAAACAGCCCAACAGCAATATCCCGCAGCGGTAGTTTTTGACGAAACGCCAGCAACAGCGTGGTTGCCAACCCCAAGAGCGCACCGAAGAATAACGACGCACTGACATCGGTCTTTTCAAATGCCCCAATCAGCGAAAACGTTTTGCCTTCGCTAGACAACACAGAGGAGCCACTGCTTACCATAAAATATAAGGTGGCAACGACCAAAACCGAAATGGGGATAAACAAGCCACCGACTTCGCCACTATCCGCTTCCGCCAACTCGGCGGTCGCCCCAGGCGGAACGCCTTTACTATCATCGTACAATTGCCCTTTACGAGCGTTGAGTTCGTGGCGACGCATGGGACCAACATCCAGTTCAAACAGGGCCACAAATAACAGCAGCAATAACGCAAATAAAGGGTAATAGTTCATTGGGATCATCTCGACGAAAGCGGTGAGATGCCCGGTTGACGCCATGCCATGTGTCGCCAGAATTCCGCCAATTAAGGCGATGATATACGCCCCCCAACTCGATACTGGAGAAATCACACACACGGGTGCGGCGGTAGAATCCAGCAAATAAGCCAGCTTTGCGCGGGAAATGTAATAGCGATCAGTCAACGGCCTACAGATACTGCCAACGACTAGGCTGTTAAAATAATCATCAATAAACACCACACATCCCAGAAACATGGTCAGCAATTTAGCATCGCGACGTTTGCGGATATGTTGCTTAGCCCAGTTCGCAAAGGCGCGAGCGGAACCACTGACGGTTATCAGCGCGGTGATCATGCCGAGGACTAGTAGAAAGCCCAGAATGTATAGGTTCCAACTATTGATGGCACCATCGCTCCAAAACAGGCCAGAGACCTTTTCGGCCAGATACAGCGCAGAATCGTGAATAGACCACTGATTCAGCAAAAATGTACCGATTAGAATGCCAACGCCAAGCGATAGCAGTACTTTACGGGTGAGAATCGCCAACAAGATAGCCACCACAGGCGGCAATAACGAAAGTGCCGAATCGGCATAACTGAGTACTGTCATTTTCTAATATATTCTTGTGTGACCGGCGGAGGCACAAAAAGGCACACAACAGACAGTATCGTCCCGTGTACCTGGCCGATCATCAAAGACCGACTTCTTTTCAGTAGCGCTCCACGGCAGTTAATCCAGCTATTTCTAGCCCACCATGGCAGTGCTGTCCCTGTTCGGGAACAGCCCCAACAACGGAATTGATGGTTCCAGCTGTTTCGGCACCGGATCCTTTCACGACACATCAAACGGTATCACCCTGCTTGTCGTTACTCATATCAGGCGCGCCTCTACTTCTCAGAACGCCGTTTGGCGCGAGGCAGAAAACAAAAAAGGCAGCGATGGTGCTGCCCATAGCTGCCTATCCTGACGCAGAAGCTGAATTAAATCAACTCTACCAATTTTGGCACCGCCTCGAACAGATCAGCTTCCAGACCATAATCTGCCACCTGGAAAATAGGTGCCTGTGGATCTTTATTAATCGCCACAATAACTTTCGAATCTTTCATACCCGCCAGATGCTGAATGGCTCCAGAGATCCCCACCGCAATATAAAGCTCAGGTGCAACGATTTTACCGGTTTGTCCCACCTGCAAATCATTGCTGATATAGCCAGCATCCACGGCTGCGCGAGAAGCGCCTACCGCACCACCGAGTTTGTCCGCCAACGTTTCCAGCATGGCAAAGTTGTCGGCACTGCCTAGCGCCCGACCACCAGATACAATCACTCTGGCATTCCCCAATTCAGGACGCTCAGATGCCACGGTGGTGTGCGCCAGCTCACTGCACACCGAATTTATCACAACATCTAAAGCCACTATCGCGGCATTAGCGGTTGCCGGCACCGCATCAAAAGCACTGGCGCGTACCGTTGCAACTTTCACTGCATCGAGACTTTTAACTTTTTCCAACGCATTCCCGGCGTAAATCGGGTGAACAAAAGTATCTGCGTCTTCGATTTTGACCACTTCCGATATCATCGCCACATCCAGCAAAGCTGCTACGCGGGGCAATAGATCTTTTCCCGTGGAGGTTGCGGCAGCGAAAATATGGCTGTACCCCGATGCCTGTCCCACCACCAGCTTAGCTAGATTGTCAGCCAGTTGCGCCTTATATACCGGATTATCCGCCACTAACACGCGACTAACGCCTTGCAACTTGGCAACGGACTCAGCAACCGCCGCACAAGCGCTCCCAGCAACCAGCACATCAATATCACCCGCCAGACTCGCTGCTGCCGCGATCACTTTGGCGGTTTCTGATTTGAGACTGACATTATCATGTTCTGCAATTACTAATACGGTCATGTCAGATCACCTTTGCTTCATTCTTCAATTTGTCTACCAGTTCCTCTACCGAGGCAACCATTACACCGGCTTTGCGCTCTGCAGGAGGCGTCACAGCGAGTATCTGCTGATGTGGTTTCAAGGTCACACCAAGTTCAGCGACCGTAAGCGTATCAAGCGGTTTGCGCTTTGCTTTCATAATATTTGGCAACGATGCATAACGCGGTTCATTGAGTCGCAGATCGGCGGTCACCACGGCAGGCAAAGGAAGTTGCAGTTGCTGTATTCCGCCGTCGATTTCACGGCTAACAGTCAGTTGCCCATCCGTGATATCAACCATAGAGGCAAAAGTGGCTTGCGGCATATCGGCTAAAGCGGCCAACATCTGTCCAGTCTGATTATTGTCGCCATCAATTGACTGCTTACCCATCAGGATCAATTCAGCCTGTTCGCGCGCCTGCACTGCCAGCAGTATCTTGGCAACGGATAAAGGGAGCATAGGTTCATCGGTTTCAACCAGAATGGCTCTGTCAGCCCCCAATGCCATAGCTGTACGCAGTTGTTCCTGCGCCACTTTGGGACCAATGCTCACCACTACAACTTCATCAGCTTTACCCGCTTCTTTCAGTCTTACGGCTTCTTCCACCGCGATTTCGCAGAAGGGATTCAAAGCCATTTTTAGATTAGCGGTGTCCACTGCGGTATGTTCCGCATTTACACGGATCTTGACATTGGCATCCACCACCCTTTTTACGGGTACCATTACTTTCATAGGACTTCCTTTGCTGCACTCGTAACAGATTTCTAATATGTAAGAAGCCACCTTTATAGATGACTCTATAGTTGCTGCAACTCTATGCTACGTTTACGTTCACGTCAACTGATTTAAACGAGTGTTTAGACGACAATCTTTTGACTTATTATCTTATTTATTTCTAATAAGTGACCTAAATATTGACTTAGTTATATTGGAAATTAAAAAAAACTAAGAATGAACGGAAATTCATTTGATCCATTTAAATAATGTTTCTATTATTCGTGCTGGTGTCATATTAATCCCAAGTTCTATATAGAGTGGAATCAAAATAATTATGAGCGAATTTCTCGAAATATTGACTCACGCCCGCCGCTTTAAGGCTGCTGTCAAAGATCTAAGCGTGGAAGAACTACGTGATCTAGCAAATAAACTGGAAAAGATTGTGGCTGAGCGTGAAGAAGAAGCCGCTGAAGAAGCTAAAGCACAAGCTGATCGTCTGGCTAAAATTGAAGAAATCCGGCAACAAATGGAATCAGTAGGTCTTTCTGTTGAAGATCTGGGGGTAGTTGCTGCTGCAAAACCGGTTAAAAAACGCGCACCACGTCCACCTAAATACAAAATTGAAATCGATGGTGAAACTGTTACCTGGACAGGTCAGGGACGTATGCCAACCGTATTCAAAAATGAAGTGGAAAAAGGCCGCTCCATGGACGATTTCCTGATCGACTGAAACTACAGTTGATTTTAAAAGCCCCTGTCTCAGGGGCTTTTTTGTTTCGGTATTTGATAGTCAAGATACAATATATTTTAAAAAGCCTTACAATTCGCTATTGGTGTTTACACATTATCTACGTTAACGTTAGTTCAGCCCTTCAAGTCTAGGAAAGGTTTGAACCTTCATGAATTATAAGACTTTCACCGCAGGTCTCTGCACCCTAGCCTGCCTGACAACTCAGGCCGGAGAAAGCCAGTTAACAGATAACACTCCCACCCTTACCGCACTGACTCATGCGACATTGATACTCGCACCAGGGAGTGAATTATCTAACGCAACACTACTGTTAGAGAATAACCGCATTAAAGCGATTCTTCCGGAAAATAATATTCCTCAGAATGCCTTTGAAATAAATCTTTCTGGCTTGCGGATTTATCCGGGTTTTATCGATCCTTATGCTGAATATGGCATTGAACTGCCACAAAATTCTGCTAAAGCCCAACCTCCGGTATATAACATTAAACGCATCGGGGGTAACGCCGCCAATGGTGCTATTCACGCAGAAAAAGAGTGGTTTTCCAAGGTTTATCCAGATCCCAAGGCGGCAGAGAATTGGATGAATAACGGATTCACCAGCGTTCAAAGTGCTCACCTTGATGGAATATTCCAAGGTACTGCAGTGACATTATCTCTGGCGGATAAGAAAGCAAACGAGATAATTTATAACGCTCGTGGCAAACAGTTTATGGCGTTCAATAAGGGAAGTTCTCCCCAAGATTACCCCACATCATTGATGGGGAGTATCGCGCTTATCCGTCAAACCTTCAGCGATGCACGCTGGTATAATGACAGCCTTGCAAAAGTAAAAGATTATCCCGATGATGTTAAAGCACCAGATTTTAATATTGCATTAGAACGCTTACGCAATATTAAAGAACAGGGCGTGATATTTAATAGCGGCAATCTTAATAGTGAATTACGTGCGGCCAAGCTATTGAAACAGCAAGGGCTAAAGGTGCAATTGTTGGGCAGCGGTGAAGAATATGCCCGTATCAGCGAACTGGCCGCCTATCATCCGCAGTTAATACTGCCGCTAAATTTTCCAGCAGCCCCTGATGTCAGCAACGAAACGGCAGCCGCTAATGTGACACTGTCTGAACTACGTCATTGGGAACGCGCGCCAGCTAATCCTGTGGCGGTAGCCGCGGCGAATATTCCGTTTGCGCTGACACAACACGGCATTGAAGCTAACGCTTTCTGGCCACGCTTAAAAATGGCAGTAGCCGCCGGATTAACTGAGAAACAGGCCCTCACCGCCCTAACCACTCAGGCTGCAGAACTTGCCGGTATTGCGAATGTTGCCGGAAAGCTGGCACCCGGATATATGGCGGACTTGGTCATTACCCAAGGCAATCCCTTTGTGGACGGCAAAATCGTCAGTGTCTGGTTACAAGGAAAAGAACACGCTTTACGCCCGAAAAGCTACCGCTGGCACGGGGATTACAAACTGCGTTTTGCGCAGATGGAGCTGGATCTGTCGCTGACAATGCCAGATAGCACGGCAGATAAATCCCGTGGCAGTTTCATCAGTGGTGATAAAGAACTCGCGATTACTGCAATTGATGCCGATGAGCAGCGGCTGAATTTCACGTCAGATCTCAGTAGCGCCGGCTTGCCGGGCATCAGTCGCTTTACGCTGTGGCGGGATAACGAAGGTATTCGAGGCCGCTTGTTATTAGCCGATGGAAAAGTAGAACCAGTGAACGGCCAAATAGTCGCCATGCCAACACCGGCCACTGCGCATGAGACACCGAAAGATGTCAACTACTTAGGCCATCAAGTGACGCCGATACAGGCATTTGGCGTAGACTCTCTGCCTGTCACGGAAAAGCTCCACATCCAGAATGCCACCGTTTGGACCTCTGCTGCCGCAGGGATTTTACAACACACCGATGTCTTGATAGCCAACGGCAAAATTGAACGCATCGGCCAACAGTTGGCAACCCCATCGCATTATCAAGTGATTGATGCCAATGGTAAGTATCTAACAGCCGGTATCATTGACGAGCACTCGCATATTGCCATCAACGGCGGCGTTAATGAAGGCTCTGAAGCCGTCACCGCCGAAGTGCGCATCGGCGATGTTATCGATCCCAATGCCATTGCGATATATCGGTCCTTAGCGGGAGGTGTCACTACTGCTAATCTGCTGCATGGCAGTGCTAATCCTATCGGTGGGCAAGCGCAAGTGATCCAATTACGTTGGGGCGAAACCGCTGAAGGTCTGAAATTTAAGGAAGCTAATAAAGGGATCAAGTTTGCATTAGGAGAAAACGTCAAACAAAGCAACTGGGGTGAAAACTATAACAAACGGTTCCCACAGAGCCGCATGGGAGTACAAACCCTGTTTACGGATACCTTTAACGCGGCGCTTGATTACGACGCCAGACGCCAGGAATATGCCGAACTTCGTTCCCGCGATAAGCGTAAAACACTGGAGCCTCGACCAGACTACCGCATGGAGACAGTTGCTGAAGTGGTAAAGGGCGAGCGCGATGTGCACATTCACTCCTATGTCCAGTCTGAAATTCTGATGTTTATGCGTCTGGCAGAAGCCTATGACTTCAAAGTGAAAACTTTCACCCATGTACTGGAAGGTTACAAAGTTGCGCCAGAACTTGCGGCGCATGGAGCCGGAGCATCCACCTTTGCGGATTGGTGGGCCTATAAATTTGAAGTCTATGACGCCATTCCACAAAATGCCTGCTTGCTACAACAGCATGGAGTGCTCACATCCATTAACTCAGACGACAATGAGATGCAACGACGGCTGAATCAAGAGGCTGCCAAATCGATTAAGTATTGCAACATGTCAGCAGAAGATGCCTGGAAGATGGTCACCATCAACCCAGCCAAGCAACTGGGCGTGGATGATGTCACCGGTTCAATAGAAGTCGGCAAACAGGCGGATTTAGTGCTGTGGGATCATAATCCACTGTCCGCCTACGCCAAGACTGAGGCGGTGTGGATTAACGGTAAACGCTACTTTGACCGGCAACAGGATGCCCAGAAAACGCAAGCCATTGCCGAAGAACGCGAAGCGCTGATCCAGAAAGTGTTGCACAGCAGTGAAGAGCGCAAGCGAGGTGAACAATCAGCGCTAGAACAGGAACCGATGTGGCACTGTGATACTGAATACAATGCTTGGAACCGTCAGAAGGAGCATGCCCTGTGAACATTATTCAACGTACGCTGTTCCTGACGCTCTTAAGCACTTGCTGCAGTACGGCGTTTGCCTATGACATGGTACCGGCAGCGAAGCCACAAGCTGCCACCTTGCTGAAAAACGCTACGGTACACACAGTGCTGAATGGCACCTTGCCACACACAGACTTATTACTTGAAAACGGAAAAATCAAAGCCATTGGCAGTCACTTAACAGACGCTAGCGCCACTGTGGTAGATCTGACAGATAAACATGTCTATCCGGGGCTGATAGCCCTTGATACCACGTTAGGACTCACCGAAATCTCTATGGTTCGTTCCACCAACGATACCAGTGATGTCGGTGATGATAATCCACAATTACTGGCCGCAGCCGCCTACAATCCCGATTCAGAACTGCTGCCAACAGTCAGGGCCAACGGTATCACCCACGCCCAAAGCACGCCTCGAGGTGATGGCTTGGCAGGGCAATCGGTATTGGTCAACTTAGATGCCTGGACCATTGAAGACGCCACACATGCCGCCACTGCGCAATATCACCTGTACTGGCCTGAGTTACCTAGGGTTTATGCTGATAGCGAACGCACTAAGAAAGCAGCCGAGGCCTATCAACAAGCCGTCAAACGCATTAAACAACACTTTAATGCGGCGTACCGCTATCAGCTAAGCATTACCGGTAAACCACATCAAAAAGAGGATATTCGCTGGCAGGCACTTGAGCCGCTGTTCAAGGGGAATGGCAAACTGTTTGTCCATGCCGATCAGCAGCAGGCTATTGAAGAAGCCGCAGCTTTGGCCCGCCAATACCAGTTGCCACTGGTTATTGTAGGCGGCTACGATGCCTGGCGCCTAGCTGATATGTTGAACGAACTCCATGCTGCCGTTATCTATACCCATTGTCTGGATCTACCAGAGCGAACCGACGACCCAATAGCACAAGCCTTTAAAATTCCGGGATTGCTGAAAAAAGTAGGCATCCCGTTTGCCATTGGCTTTAGCGATGACTGGGATAGCCGTAATTTACCGTTAGCGGCAGCGCAAACGGTCGCATGGGGATTGACCCAAGAAGAAGCTTTAAAAGCCATCACTTATGACGCGGCCCAGTTACTAGGCGCCAATGGACTCGGTGCAATAGTTGAAGGCTATGATGCCAGTCTAGTGGTAAGTGATGGCGACATTCTCGACCCGATGACCAGTAAAATTGACGCGTTATATATCGATGGACGGCAAGTTGATCTGAATAATCGTCATCGTCAGCTTTATCAAAAGTACCTCAAGCGATAGAATCAGCCTAATCGTCCTGCACCATTGCAGGACGTAATCCGCCCTCTATCCATAAGGTACGACCATGAAACAACTGGTTATTTTTCCACTGGCAGCAATGCTATGCGCCTGTGGCAGCGATTATACCTTCAATTCCAACCTCGACCGTAAGGCGTTCAAGGAATACTTCAAACCTTCCGAAGTGCAACTGTTTGATCATAGTCAGCCAACAGTGGCTTACGATACTTTAGGGTTGGTAGAAGGCAGTGCTTGTCAGATGGAAGAAAATGGTGTGCCTGCCAGTTTAGCGGATGCACGCACCGATGCGCGCCGTAAAGCCGCCGATATTAAAGCTAATGGACTGATTATCAAAAGCTGCACTGAACTGAAAGAACCTGGGAAAGGATGTTACAGCAGCGCTATTTGTGTTGGCCAAGCTATCCGTCTGCACCAAAAGAACTGAACTTTCCTTTATGCAGTTTGAAAACAAAATCGCAGCCGTTGCCGTATGCCGAACGCCTTATAAGCAGAAATTTGGCATCCCCAGACAACCAGGGCTGGTAGACTTTGTCAGGGGTTATGTGGAACTGGTGCCGCCCTATAACCATATCGATGCCGTAAGAGGACTGGAACAATATTCCCATCTGTGGCTACTGTTTTGTTTCCACGAAAATCTGGCACAAGGCTGGAAAACCACAGTGCGACCGCCACGGCTTGGCGGCAATGAGAAACTCGGCGTATTCGCCACCCGCTCCACTTTCCGCCCGAACGGGATTGGTCAGTCAGTAGTGAAATTACACGCAGTGCATCAGCAAAAAGGCAAAGTGGTATTGGAAATTTCCGGCATGGACCTGTTGGATGGCACGCCGGTTATTGACATCAAACCCTACATTCCATTTTCCGATGCGATTCCTGACGCCTTAGGCGGCATTGCCCAGCAAGCTCCAGAACAAGTGAATGTCAGTTTTAGCGCAGACGCAGATGCCCAAATCGCTAGCATCAGTGCACGGTATCCTGGCCTTAAACAGTTAATTATTGCAGTGTTAGCGCAAGATCCACGACCCGCCTACAAAAAAGCAAAAGACGACCCGAAACGCTATCAGGTGGCATTATACGATCTCGATATCTTCTGGTATGCCACCGCTGCGGGGATTGAAGTGGTGGCACTACAACCAGCCCCCGCCAAGCGACAGGAACAAAACTGCGATGCTACCGTCTAGCGCTGAAGCCATGCAGGCACAGCATAAAAAGCGATTGTCATGGATGCCCTGGCTTTGGTATCGGCTAAAACCCAAACACCTGCTGTGGGCTGCACCGTGGCAACAACAAGTTCAGCAACAACTCACGGCACTGGAAACTATCACCATTGGCGAGAACTGTTTTATTGCCCCCGAGGCAGCACTGTTTGCTGAACCCGGTCGCCCCATAACCATTGGCAAGCAGTGCATGATCGCCGCTAACTGTTTTATTCATGGACCTGTCGCTTTAGGTGACGAAGTCAGTATCAATCACAGCTGCTCACTGGATGGCGGCAGCAAAGGCATTGTGATCGGCAACCAGACCCGTATTGCCAACAATGTCACCCTCTATGCCTTCAATCACGGCATGGCACCGGATATGCCAATATATCGCCAAAGCAGCCAATCCCGCGGCATCGTTATCGGTCGAGACGTCTGGGTGGGCGCGCAAGTAGGGATTGTCGATGGCGTGACCATTGGTGATGGTGCGGTTATCGGTATGGGCGCTATCGTCACCAAAGATGTACCTGCGTGGGCCATTGTGGCTGGCAACCCGGCGGTTATCATAGGCGATCGGCGGCAAAAACCCCTGACGGGCAGTAATATCGATTCACCACTGGACTGAAAGCATAAAATTGTGGATTTACCCGCAGCGGTAGCGTGACATCATCAGAGCAGGTGATAAAATGTCGGCCATTCAATTTCATGGGGTCCTGGGTAAATGCGAATCAGCCAATACCTACTATCAACTCAAAAGGAAACTCCTGCCAACGCAGAAGTGGTTAGTCATCAACTTATGCTGCGCGCGGGGATGATCCGCCGTAACGCTTCTGGCCTATACAGCTGGTTACCATCAGGTTTGCGCGTACTGCGTAAAGTCGAAGCCATCGTGCGCGAAGAGATGGAAAAAGCCGGAGCCATCGAAATCCTGATGCCAATGGTGCAGCCGGGCGACCTGTGGGTCGAAAGTGGTCGTTGGGATAAGTTTGGTCCAGAACTGCTGCGTTTTGTTGACCGTAATAACCGTGATTTTGTCCTCGGCCCGACACACGAAGAAGTGATCACCGACCTGATCCGCAAAGAGATCAGTTCATATAAGCAGTTGCCACTGACCCTGTTCCAGATCCAGACCAAATTCCGTGACGAAGTGCGACCACGTTTTGGGGTAATGCGTGCCCGTGAGTTCCTGATGAAAGATGCCTACTCTTTCCATCTGGATCAACAGACCATGGATGATACCTACCACGCCATGTACACCGCCTACTGCAATATCATGTCACGCATGGGCTTAGAGTTTCGTCCGGTGCTGGCCGATACTGGTTCTATCGGTGGCAGCATGTCCCATGAGTTCCATGTGCTGGCGCAAAGCGGTGAAGACTTGATTGCCTACTCAACCGGCAGCGATTACGCCGCCAATATTGAGAAAGCCGAATCACCACTACCCACCACCACTCGCGCAGCAGCCACAGCAGCAATGCAATTGGTGGATACTCCCAATGCCAAAACGATTGAAGAGCTGGTTAATCAGTTTGGCCTCGCCATCGAAAAAACCGCTAAAACATTGATCGTCCGGGGTGACAGTGAAGAAACCCCATTGATCGCAGTGATGGTGCGTGGCGATCACGAGCTGAACGAAGTGAAGGCCAGCAAATTACCGGGAGTTTTGGCTCCACTGGAATTTGCCACTGAAGCGGAAATCCGAGCGGCCATTGGTGCCGGCCCAGGTTCCCTTGGTCCTGTTAAGCTGAAAATGCCACTGTATATTGATCACGCAGTTGCCGTGATGAGTGATTTTGGCGCAGGTGCTAACCTTGATGGTAAGCACTATTTCAATATCAACTGGGAACGGGATGTTACCCTGCCACAGGCATTTGATATTCGTAACGTGGTTGAAGGTGAAGCCACCCCGGATGGTAAAGGCACTTATGCTTTTGCCCGTGGCATCGAAGTGGGCCATATCTTCCAGCTCGGTACCCGTTATTCACAAGCGATGAACGCCACCGTGCTTGATGAAAATGGCAAATCACAAATCATGCTGATGGGCTGTTATGGTGTCGGCGTTAGTCGTATCGTAGCGGCTGCAATTGAACAGAATCATGACGATCGCGGTATTATTTGGCCAGATGCGATTGCGCCGTTCAAAGTGGGCATTCTGCCGATGAACATGCACAAGTCACATCGGGTCACAGACATCGCCGAACAGCTTTATAAAGATCTGCAGGCCGCAGGGATTGAAGTGCTGTTTGATGATCGTAAAGAGCGTCCAGGGGTGATGTTTGCCGATATGGAACTGCTGGGTATCCCACATACTATCGTGATTGGCGACCGCAATATTGACGCCGGGGTATTTGAGTATAAAAATCGCCGTACCGGGGAAAAGCAAGAAATCCCGATGGCGGAGATTGTCGATTTCATCAAAAACACGGCAATTTAAGCCGAATGCCGTTCCCCGGTTGGCCGGGGAACCCTAAGCGCTAATGCCGGTTTCACTCATAAAAAAACGCAGCCTAAGCTGCGTTTTTTTATTCGACGATAAGCATCAAGCCTGGGTATCAACCCCACCGCCTTGAGACACCATCACCATGGCTGGGCGCAACAGCCGATCATTCAGCAGATAACCTTTCTGCATCACCAACATCACGCTATTGGCAGGATGCTCTGCGCTGGGCTGCATGCCAATGGCCTGATGCTGTTCCGGGTTAAATGGTTGGCCTAACGGATCCACCTGCTTCACCCCAAATTTTTCCACGGCGGCCAACAGCGTTTTCTGGGTCAATTCCACCCCTTCAAACATGGCTTTGGTGGTCTCATCGGCTTTATCCGCCCCCACCAAAGCACGTTCCATATTGTCGATCACTGGCAGCAGCTCGTTAACGAATTTTTCCAGAGCAAACTTATGGGCTTTTTCTACATCCTGTGCCGCACGGCGACGGACATTGTCGGCTTCGGCAGCAGCACGTATCACTGAGTCTTGCTGCTCCAGAACTTTTGCCTGGGCTTCAGCTAATGCTTTTTCCAGTTCTTCAATACGGAAGTTGGCCTGGGTCAGTTCATCCACCACACTGGCATCTGCCGCCTGTGCGTCTGCGGCATGACTTGGCGCAGCGACTGTTTCATCCATCTGCACTGGTTCTGCTTTATGTGATTCGTTGCTCATTTTCACTCCGGCTAAAAATGCTTTAAATGCTTTGTTTCTGCATACTCTGCGCATATTATGGGGATCAATTTCGCTGTTTCAACCCTGGGCTTCCAAAAAGTATGCTCTCCGAATTCCACACTATCGGTCTGATAGGCAAACCACACCATCAAGGCACGACCCAGACACTCAAACGTTTGTTGCACTGGCTGCAGGCTCGCCATCATCAAGTTTTGGTTGAAGAACGTGTCGCGTCCGAACTTGGTCAGGGGGTAGAAGCCGTCGATTTACTGGAAATTGGCGAACGCTGTGATCTGGCGATTGTGGTCGGTGGCGATGGCAATATGCTGGGAGCGGCACGGGTGCTGGCCAAATATGATATTGGAGTTATCGGTGTCAACCGTGGGCATTTGGGGTTTCTGACTGACTTGCCGCCAGATGCCTTTGAGGAATCACTCGCCAAAGTATTAAAAGGCGAATATGAAACTGAACATCGTTTTTTGTTAGAGGCAGAAGTTCACCGTCATGGGGAACTGAAAGCGTCTAACACCGCCGTAAACGAGGCGGTACTGCACCCAGGTAAAATCGCGCATATGATTGAATACGAGGTGTATATCGACGATCAATTCATGTACAGCCAACGCGCTGACGGTATGATTGTCTCCACCCCCACCGGGTCAACCGCTTATGCGTTGTCTGCTGGCGGCGCTATCCTTACCCCCAATTTGGAAGCGCTAATCCTTGTGCCCATGTTCCCACATACACTGTCCTGTCGTCCCATTGTTGTCGATGCCTCTAGTACCATTAAACTATTGGTATCACCCGATAATGGCGAAACACTGGAAGTAGGCTGTGATGGTCATGTGACGCTGGCAGTCATGCCCGGCGATGAAATTATCATTCGGCGCAATACGAGTGAGCAACTGAAACTGATCCATCCGAAGGGGTATAACTATTTCCATGTGTTACGACATAAACTTGGTTGGGGCAGTAAGCTATTTTAATTGCTGTTTTCCGATAGAAAATCTGACAGTTACTAACACTTTTGATACTTTATTTCATAAAATGACTTTTTTTAAAGTTTCATACGCCAATCATCGACATCTCGCTCCGCCTTTTTAACCTGCTGTTAACCATCTGTTTTTAAAGCTACATTTACATTTGCTTATGTTTTATACTTATTTAGCATTGACTAATGTGATAACCATCACATTAGTTTTTACTTAATAAATCCGAACTTTTAATCAATGGTGAAAAAATCAGATCAATAACTTTCAAAAACAGATGAAATAATGCTTATAAATGAAAATGCCACATAAATAATCAAAACATCATTCCTTTACAGCATTATCTATTAAAAACACTTGTGATATTAATCACAAATAATACAATTGCTTTCCTGCGTAAGTTCTCATAGCCGCAAAATGCCTTTCTTCAGCTGCTTCTAGATGATCCAGATCATGTTGACGCTGCAAGAATTAGCAAAGATTATCCACACATAACTAAATAACCGGCTGACATCCATTTGGGGGAGCAGACCGGAATAATGACAACAACTACAAGCAACATGAAAACAAGAGGCAAACATGACCTTTCTGCAACTTCTAGCTAGTCTTAGCCCAGTAATCAGCGTCATGCTGTTCCTGGTGTTGTTACGTATGCCAGCGTCCAAAGCGATGCCCATCTCTATGGTGATCACTGGTTTGGCGGCGGCGTTTATCTGGCACATGGATACCAATCTGCTGGCAGCTTCAGTAGTGGAAGGCCTGTTGGCCGCCATCACTCCGCTGACCATCATCTTTGGTGCGGTATTCCTGTTGAACACATTGAAATATTCGGGGGCAATGGACACTATCCGCGCAGGTTTTACTAACATCAGTGCCGACGCACGGGTACAGGTCATTATTATCTGCTGGCTTTTCGGTTCTTTTATCGAAGGTTCAGCGGGTTTTGGTACACCAGCGGCAATTGCGGCACCACTGTTGGTGCTGTTGGGTATTCCGCCGGTAGCCGCTGCAGTGGTAGCGCTGATCGCTGACTCAGTATGCGTATCATTTGGCGCTATCGGTCTGCCGGTACTGTTCGGTATGGAACAGGGCCTGCTGCAAGGGGGCACCAGTATGGCAGCAGCTCAGATTGCCGAACATGGTGGAACCTATGCCGGCTATGGTCGCTTCATCGCCATGCACATGATCTCTATGGACCTGATTGTCGGTTCACTCATCCCGCTGGTAATGGTGGCGATTCTGACCGGATTCTTTGGCCGCAAGAAGTCCTTTAAAGAAGGTCTGGCCATCTGGAAATTTGCCTTGTTTGCTGGGTTAGCCTTTACCGTACCGGCATGGCTGATTAACTACTTTGCGGGTCCAGAATTTCCATCAGTGATTGGGGCGCTTGTCGGTATGGCACTGGTGATCCCAGTGGCTCGTAAAGGCTGGCTGCTGCCGAAACAACCCTGGCATGATTTTGCGGAAAATGAAGAAGGTGCAGCCGTTGCTCATGCTGAAGCCCACTTCAGTCAATTTGCGGCTTGGACACCTTATCTGATTATGGCTGCCTTACTGGTATTGTCCCGTACTGTGGCACCGCTGAAAGCTTGGTTGGCTGGCTTTAACATCAGCATTACCGGCATTATGGGCACCAGCCTGAAAGCCAGTTTTGCCACCTTGTATGCGCCTGGTGCATTCTTCGTTGCCGTATGTATTTTGGGGTTCTTCCTGTTCCGTATGAACGGTAATGCCATCAAAAACTCTGTCACCGTTTCCTGCAAATCAATGATCCCAACCATCATTTCCCTGGGTGCCTCCGTACCTATGGTGAAAATCTTCTTGAACTCAGGAGCCAACGAAGCTGGCTTGTCCTCCATGCCAGTAGCTCTCGCCAACCTGTTGGGTTCTAGCCTCGGTTCCATCTGGGAATGGGTGGCACCCATTGTGGGTATCTTCGGGGCATTCCTCTCAGGTAGTGCCACCTTCTCTAACATGATGTTCTCAGGTCTGCAGTATAGTGTTGCCGAAAATATCAACGGTAATCACACTCTCATCCTTGCGTTGCAGGGTATGGGCGCAAACGCTGGTAATATGATGTGTGTGATGAACGTGGTTGCTGCTGCAACAGTGGTAGGTATGGCAGGCCGTGAATCAGAAATTATTCGTAAAACCATGCCAGTAGCGCTGGGTTATGCCCTGCTGGCTGGCACAATCGCCTTCGTATGGGGCGGTTTTTAAACACAACATATAACAGACCGGAAGCAGGGGCCGACGTAGCCCCTGCCAACTCATGTGGGTTAATGTTCAAAAGAGATGTCTTATGTCAATCAATTATCAAGCTGTAACTGAAAGTCTGCGCCAGCTACTCGGGGAACGCGCTGTCAGTAATGACCCAGTACGACGCTTTGCCTGGTCGACTGATGCCAGTTATTTCCGCATTGTGCCGGAAGTGGTTGTTCACGCTGAATCGCTCGATGATGTGAAAAAGACCCTAGAAGTTGCCCGCCAGTATCAAGCACCGGTGACCTTCCGGGCTGCTGGGACGAGTCTTTCCGGTCAAGCGATCGGCGAAGGTATTTTGCTAATGCTGGGATTTGATGGTTTCCGTACCATTAATATCAGTGCCGATGCCAATAAGGTGACGTTGGGCGCGGCTGTCATTGGTGCCGATGCTAATGCGGCATTGAAGCCCCTGAATAAAAAGATTGGCCCTGACCCAGCAACGCTGACATCAGCCATGGTGGGCGGTATCGTTTCTAACAACGCTTCTGGTATGTGTTGTGGTACTGCACAAAACAGTTACCAGACAATCTCTTCTGTCAAACTGGTTTTGGCAGATGGCACTGAGTTGGACACCGGCTCTGACGCATCAAAAGCAGCGTTCCGCAAATCGCATGGCGAATTGTTAGAATCGCTGAAGAATTTGGGCGAAATGGCGCGTGCCAATGAAGCGCTGGCAGCGCGCATTCGCAAAAAATATGCAATTAAAAACACTACAGGTTACAGCCTGAACTCGCTAGTAGATTTTGAAGACCCGTTTGACATTATCAACCACGTATTAGTCGGTGCCGAAGGGACGCTGGCCTTTGTTAACGAAGTGACCTATCACACCGTCGATGAAGCCAAATTTAAAGCCTCAGCACTGGCAGTATTCTTCAATATGGAAGATGCCGCTCGCGCCATTCCGCCCATCCAGGGCGAAAGTGTGGCCGCAGGCGAGCTGCTGGACTGGGCCTCAATCAAAGCGGTTACCGGTAAACCTGGGATGCCAGACTGGCTCAGCCAGTTGCCGGAAGGTTCTGCAATTCTGCTGATTGAGTCTCGTGCCAACGACAAAGAAACACTGGAAAAATACACGCAGGACGTGATCCAAAAACTGTCACACATTGAGACTGAACGCCCTATCACCTTCAGTACTGATCCTGCGGTATATGGTAAATACTGGGCAATGCGCTCAGGCCTGTTCCCAATTATCGGTGGTGCGCGTCCAAAAGGCACCTCGGTTATCATTGAAGACATTGCGGTAGAAGTAGAGCATCTGGCGAGCTGCGCTCATGATCTGACCGCGCTGTTCCACCAGTTTGGTTATCATGAAGGGGTTATTTACGGCCATGCACTGGCGGGTAACTTCCACTTCATTATTACGCCGACCTTCCATTCTGAAGCCGATATCACTCGCTTCCATGACTTCATGGACGCTGTCGCTGACATGGTGATCAACAAGTACGATGGTTCAATGAAGGCCGAACACGGTACCGGCCGTGCCGTAGCGCCATTCGTGGAACTGGAATGGGGTCATGAAGCTTACACACTGATGAAGAGCATCAAGCAGATCTTCGATCCACAAGGACTGCTGAACCCTGGCGTAATCCTCAATGATGACAAACAAGTTCACGTTAAGAACATCAAGCCATGCCCGGTGGTTGATGATTTCGTAGACCGCTGCATTGAATGTGGTTTCTGTGAAAAAACCTGTCCGACTTCAGCACTGAATCTGACCCCTAGACAACGTATTGCCACCCTGCGTGAAATTGCCCGTTTAGAAGAAACCGGTGACAAAGAAGCGGCAGAAAAGATGAGGGTTGCGGCCAAATATGATGTGGTCGATACCTGCGCCGCATGCCAACTTTGTACTATCGCCTGTCCAGTAGACAACAGCATGGGGCAACTGGTACGTAAACTGCGTACCCCTTATATCACTAGCACCCAGCAGAAGGTCTTGGATTTCCAAGCAAAAAACTGGGGCGCCGTGAATACTGTGCTAAGCAGTGGCTTCAATATTCTCAACATCATCCATAAAGTGACTGGCGACAGCATCACTGGTGGTATGATGAAAGCTGGCCGGGCGCTTTCAGCCGAAGTGCCTTACTGGAATCCAGATTTCCCGAAAGGCGGTAATCTGCCACAGCCATCTACGCCAAAACCAGGTCAACCTACCGTCGTTTACTTTGCCGCCTGTGGTGGCCGTACCTTTGGCCCAACACCAGTAGACCCAGATGACCGTACCTTGCCGGATGTCGTGGTTACCCTGCTGGAACGCGCTGGTTACAATATCATCACGCCACCGAAGACTCGCAGCCTGTGCTGTGGTCAGATGTGGGAATCCAAAGGCGACTTCAAAAACGCTAACGGTAAACGTGACGAGCTGATTGAAGTACTGCGGAAAATCTCCAACAATGGTGAAATACCAATTGTGATTGATGCGCTGTCGTGCACTTACCGTACATTGACAGGCAACCCAGACTTTAAGATCCTCGATCTGGTGGACTTCCTCCACGATGAAGTGATGCCAAAGCTGAAGCTGACCAAAAAACCTAAGGTGGCACTGCATCTCGGTTGTTCAGCGCGCAAGATGCATATCGAACCGAAAATGGAAGCGATCACAGCAGCCTGTGCCGACAGCATTGTAAAACCCGCAGGTATTGACTGCTGTGGTTATGCTGGCGAAAAAGGTCTGTACAAGCCAGAAATCAATGCCACAGCCCTGCGCAACATTAAGAAATTGTTGCCAGCGGAGGTCAATGAAGGCTACTACGCCAACCGCATGTGTGAAGTGGGATTGAGCCACCACAGTGGTGTGTCGTACCGCCATCTGGCGTACCTGCTGGAAGAATGCAGCCGCTGATAAGCAGAAAATAAGGGGAGTATTTACTCCCCTTTTTCATTTATGTGATGTAATAAAATTTCGTTGGATAGATACCAATAATAAATCAAAAATAAACGATAATAATCAAATAGTTATATTTTATCATTTTTGAGAAAATATATTTTGTCATTTACTGAATAGACACTGTTGCTCTGCTAGCCGAAGGTATATATTCGCTAGCGCATACGGTAATCGGCAATCAACATAAGCTGAAGCAGTGAGCCAAACTGCCACCGGTCCGAATGTGAGCAACCTTGATAAAAGCACTAAGGAAACGCCATGAAGATAGCTTTATTTATTCCTTGCCTGGTCAATCAGCTGCTGCCACAGGTAGCGATTGCCACAACGGAGTTACTAGAAAAACTGGGACATGACGTGATACTGCCGGAAGGACAGACCTGCTGTGGTCAACCCATGACCAACTCAGGCTGTTTTAACGAAGCCCGCAGTACTGTGATGAAACTGCTTAACGCCTTTAAGGGCGTTGAATGTGACGCCATCGTCTGCCCGGCGGCCTCTTGTTTGGTGGCTGCAAAAGAAAATTTCCACGAATATGACAATAGCCCTGAAGCCAAGGCGGTCATCGACAAACTCTACGAACTGACCGAATTCCTACATGATGTGGCGCCAGTAGACAGCTTCCCACGAGCATTCCCGCATAAAGTCAGCCTGCAGTTATCCTGCCACGGGCTGCGTATGTTGGAATTAGCCAATGCCAGTGAATCCATGAAGCCTGGGTTCAACAAAATGGCAGCATTGCTGGAAAAAGTCCCTGGGGTTGAGATCCTCTATCCGGAACCGCGTGATGAATGCTGTGGTTTTGGTGGTACGTTTGCCATGGATGAAGGCGCAGTATCGGCGAAAATGGGCAATGACAAAGCGCAGGCCCATGCCAAAACTGGGGCAGAATATATCGTCGGCTTTGACCCTTCCTGCCTGATGCATCTGGATGGGCTGATCCGCCGCCACAAACTGCCGATTGAAATCCGCCATCTGGCGCAGATCCTCAACGACGCTATCTAGGGAGCCACGTGATGTCACAAGCACAAACCAGCGTTGGCCACGCCGAAAAGGCCGATATATTTTGCAAAGATGAAGCCCGTGTAGACTGGCACTCCAAAGCCCTGTGGTTATTGCGTCAGAAACGCGATCGTGCCGCAGCGGCCATCCCAGAATGGGAAGAGCTGCGGACACTTGGCTCCGAAATCAAACTGCATACCTTGACCCATCTGCCACAATATCTGGAACAGTTTGAAGCCAATTGCCAGAAAAATGGCATTATTGTGCACTGGGCCAAAGACGGTCAGGAACACAACCGCATCGTCCATGAAATCCTCAGTAAACACCAGGTGAAAAAACTGGTGAAATCCAAGTCGATGCTGACTGAAGAATGTCATCTCAATCCTTATCTGGAAAGTAAAGGGATTGAAGTCATCGATACCGACTTGGGTGAGCGCATCATTCAGCTCAACAAGCAGCCGCCATCCCATATCGTGGTGCCCGCCATCCATCTTAAAAAAGAGGAAGTGGGTGAGCTGTTCCACAACAAAATCGGCACCGAAAAAGGTGCCAGTGACCCAACCTATCTGACCCGTTCAGCTCGAGCTCACTTGCGTGAACACTTCCTGACGGCAGATGCGGGGATGACCGGGGTCAACATGGCTATTGCCGAAGACGGAGCCATCGTGGTTTGTACCAACGAAGGTAATGCTGACATGGGTTGCAATCTGCCCAAGTTGACCCTGCACTCCATGGGGATCGACAAACTGATCCCCAACAACGAAGCAGCATCAGTGCTGTTACGTACTTTGGCGCGCAATGCCATTGGTCAGTTGATCACCACTTACAGCAGTTTCTATCACGGGCCTAAACCCGGTGGAGAAATGCACGTGATCATCGTCGACAATGGTCGCAGTGAGATGCTGAAAGATAAACTCTTGGCTGAAAGTCTGAAATGTATCCGCTGTGGCGGCTGCATGAACACCTGCCCGGTTTATCGCCGCAGTGGTGGCTACAGCTATAACTATTTTATTCCTGGCCCTATCGGTATTGCCGTTGGTTCTAATCAGGACGACACCAACACTATTCCTTGGGCTTGTACCTTGTGTGGTTCCTGCACCTATGTCTGCCCGACAAAAGTACCGCTACACAACATTATTGCCTACCAGCGGCGTCTAAAAGCCGAGGCTGGCAAGCTGCCTTATGGCAAAGCTGGCTATATGCCAATGGTCGGCAAAGTGATGTCCAGCCCCACCCTGCTCAACTGTGCCATGAGTGTGGCGCGCTTCAGTCTGCGCTATCTGCCGGGGAGCCTGCTCAAGCCTTTCGCCGGAGCATGGGGTAAATACCGTGAATTGCCAAAAGCGCCCGCCTCCAGTTTTGAGGCATGGTACAAAAAGAACAGGAGCAAATAACATGTCCAGTAAAGCCGAAATACTGGCAGCGCTTAAATCAGTGGCTCTGCCTGAACATCCGATGCCCAAAGTTGAGATTGCGCCCCGTCTGGATGATCTCATCGGTCAGTATGAAGCCGGTCTTAAGGCCTGTGGCGGTACGCTCATTAGAGACAATGCGTTAGCCGCGCTGCAAAGCCAAGTCGATACGCTGATTGCCGAAGGTAAGCAGGTAATCTCCAGAGTGGATGCCGTCACCGGTAACCGTGAGGTGCCAAGCGATCCCCATGAGCTGAAAGATATCAACTATGCGGTGATCCCAGGGCAATTGGGCGTTGCAGAGAATGGTTCTATCTGGGTAACAGAAGATCTCGCCGGGATCCGCATTGCCCCATTCATCTGTGAAAACCTGATGCTGGTACTGAAAGCGGAAGATATTGTTGCCAACATGCACCAAGCGCTGGCAAAAATCAGCTTGGATAATACCGGTTTTGGCGTGTTCATTGCTGGTCCATCAAAAACCGCCGACATTGAACAAGCACTGGTCATTGGTGCCCACGGTGCTTGTACCTTGAACGTGTATTTGGTTTAACAGCCAAGCCTGTCAATAAAGCCGCAGCAATGCGGCTTTTTGCTAACTGCAGCTAGGAATTTCTGATACCTATAGTGGTTAACATGTCATAGAGAATTACGGCAACAGTCACCGAAGGGGCTACCCCTTATTTTCAGAAGCACAGCACAAGCAGCTGTAATACCAGACAAGCAACAACGCCAGCGAGAATATCATCAGCCATAACGCCAAGACCGCCTTTTACGTTTCTATCCAACCAGCGGATCGGCCAGGGTTTGAGAATGTCGAAAAAGCGGAACAGCACAAAACCGATCAGCGGCCATTGCCAGCCGACAGGAGCCGCCAGCATGGTCAATAGATAACCTGCGACTTCATCCCAGACAATCGCCTTGTGGTCATGCACACCAAGATCGCGGCAGGTTTTGTCGCAGATATAAATCCCCGCAACACAAACAATAAGGGTGACAATGACATAGGTCGATAATGGCAACAAGCTAAGCAATAGATACAAGGGCACGGCAGCCAAGGTACCAAAAGTGCCAGGAGCGATGGCAGCCAAACCACTACCAAAACCCAGTGCCAGAAAATGGATAGGGTTGCGCAGACTAAGCGCTGCCAGTGTCTTGTCTTTAGAAAAAAAACTCATTGAAAATGCTCGAACCCACGTTGCGTTGGTACAAACTCTTCACCCTTGAACTGCAATTTGAGTTTGTTAACTGGCTGGATCTGACCTATTTGGGTAAAACGTACCCCGGCATGACTCAACGCTGTATCCAAAGCGCCCCGCTGGGCTTCTGGTACAGTAAACAGCAGCTCATAGTCTTCACCGCCACACAACGCATAATTAAGTGCCGTTTCCAGCGTCACGCTATCACGCATTGCTGGTGATAACGGTAATTTCTCCACATCGATCACCGCCCCGACACCGGAAGCCTTCAGTACATGACGGATATCGGAATTAAGCCCGTCAGAAAGATCAATGGCGCTGGATGCTAGGCCGCGTAGCGATTGCCCAGCTAACACTCGTGGTGACGGATGGTAGTGCCGATTAATCAGAAATTCGCGGTGCTCATTACTGGTGCTTTGCCTGCCCTGTAGAATATTCAGCCCCAAAGCAGAATCACCCAAAGTCCCGGTGACGTAGATCCAGTCGCCGGGTTTGGCGCCTTTACGGGTCAGTGCTTTACCTTCTGGCACCTGCCCGTGTACCGTGATAGTGATGGATTTCGGGCCTCGAGTAGTATCACCACCTACCAGTGAAATCATATAGTAATCAGCCGCTTCAAATAAACCTGCGGCAAAGCCCTGCAACCACACATCATCGGCGCTTGGCATGGTAAGCGCGAGTGTCATCCAAGCGGGTTCTGCGCCCATAGCCGCCAGATCTGACAGATTGACCGCTAGCGCTTTATAGCCCAACGCCTGAGGTGGCATTTGTGGTAAAAAGTGTACATTTTCCACCAGCGTATCGGTGGAGATCGCCAGCAGTTTATTTTCTGCTGGTTTTACCAGCGCACAATCGTCACCGATGCCTAGTTTCACATCCTTGCGATGCTGACTCTGGCCGGTAAAGTAATGTTCTATCAGTTGGAATTCTTTCATTGTTACTCTGGCCGTCGCCGACCTCCCGTCTGGCAATGAAAAAAACGGTACCCGAAGATACCGTTTATCGAGTCCCGCAATTACTTGCTATTAACTAGCTTATCCAGAATACCGTTAACGAACTTATGGCTGTCTTCCGCACCAAAGGTCTTCGCCAGTTCGATGGCTTCGTTAATCACTACTTTGAACGGGGTATCCTTGCGGTACTTCAGTTCAAACGCAGCCAGTCGCAAAATCGCTTTTTCGATCGGATCAACTTCAGCCAACGGACGCTGTTCCAGATAAGGCGTCACCAGCTTATCCAACTCAGCCTGTTTGCCAGCTGTACCAACAAATAACTCGCGAAAATAGGGCACATCAACCCCATCAATGTTCTGCTCGGTCAGAAACTCGTGTTCAACGTCTGCAATATTGTTCCCGCTCAACTGCCATGAGTACATGGCCTGTACCGCTAAACGGCGGGCTCTGCGGCGCTCAGAAGGTTTCATGCTATTTCCCGTTACAGATGTTGCTCAAGCTGTTGCAGCACGTTGATCATTTCCAGCAAACTCAGCGCAGCTTCTCCGCCTTTGTTCCCAACTTTGACGCCAGCACGGTCAATCGCTTGTTCGATGGTGTCAGTGGTCAACACGCCGAAAGAGACCGGCACGTCAAATTCCAGAGCTACATGCGCCAGACCTTTGTTGCATTCACCAGCAACAAAGTCAAAATGTGGTGTACCACCCCGGATCACCGCACCCAGTGCAATAATGCCATCAAACTTACCGCTGGCAGCAACACGACGCGCGGTCAACGGCAACTCATAAGCACCAGGAACTCGCACCACAGTGATGTTGTCTTCGTTCACCTGGCCAAAACGTTTCAGTGTATCCAGTGCCCCTTCCAACAGGCTGTCCACGATAAAGCTGTTAAAGCGGGACACTACAATTGCCACTTTGGCATTTTTTGCTTCGATATTACCTTGAACCACGTTCATGTCGTTACCTAACTAAACTAAAGAGCACCCAGCTAAGGGCAAAAATTGGCGCTATGATAGCATGCAATCCCCACCTGCGCCGCTGAGATTTACGAAATATCGTTTAATTACCGTCGGTGTCGTCCGGAATATATTCCGTCACTTCCAGTCCAAAACCGCCCAACGAGTGATAACGCTTCACTGAACTCAGTAAACGCATGCGCTTAACACCTAGAGCAGCCAATATCTGTGAACCGACCCCGACTCGTTGTGAGGTTTTCTGCAGGCGTGGAGGTAGCAGTTGCTCACCTTTGTCTTCGGCCTCAAAGGCTTTCACCTTGGCAATAATATCGGCCATTGGTTCCTGATTGCCTAGCAGCAACATCACGCCGCCCTCTTTGCCAATCAGCGACATCGCCTTATCCAGTGGCCAGCTGCGAGCCTCATCACGTTCGGAATACAGCAAGTCATGGAAGGTATTTTGCAGATGTACCCGTACCAGCAGATTATCCTGGATCTCGCCACGCACCATCGCATAGTGGAGTTGGTTATCGATGGTGTCGCGGAAAGCGTGCAGTTCAAACTCACCAAAACGGGTGGGCAACTGGCATTTACCTTCTAGGATCACAGTAGTTTCGGTGTTGTTGCGGTACTCAATCAAATCCGCAATGGTGCCAACTTTAATACCATGCGTCTGAGCAAACGCCTCTAACTGAGGCCGCCGAGCCATAGTGCCATCTTCATTAAGCACTTCCACAATCACCGCGGCAGGTTCTAATCCTGCCAGACGCGCTAAGTCACATCCGGCTTCGGTATGGCCCGCGCGCACTAACACGCCACCATCCTGTGCCATCAACGGGAAGATATGACCTGGCTGCACCACATCTGAAGGTTTGGCGTGTTTGGCAACCGCTTTTTGCACAGTTACGGCACGATCATGAGCACTGATGCCAGTGGTAACGCCTTCGGCCGCTTCAATGGAAACGGTAAAGTTGGTGGCAAAAGGGGCGCCGTTATCGCGTACCATTAGTGGCAAATGCAACTGTTGACAACGGGCCTTGGTCAAGGTCAGGCAGATAAGTCCTCGGCCATAGCGGGCCATAAAATTAATGGCTTCCGGGGTGATCTTCTCAGCGGCAATGATAATGTCACCTTCGTTTTCCCGGTCTTCATCATCCATCAGGATCACCATTTTGCCCTGACGAATATCTTCGACGATCTCTTCAATACTGTGTAACGCCATGATACAACCCCATGTACAAACTTCAGGTTACATTCCGCGAAGTCATGCGCGGCACGGCTTTGCGGTAATTAAGTGTGATGAATTCTAACGGGTATTCGGCCAAGCTCCAGTGCATAACCAGAAAAATGCGACTTGCTAGCGGATAAATCCGGCTCTAGCGAGTTGCGCTAACGAAACGCCCGCTGTCGATTGCGTGGTTGCAGTCTGTTGCATCAACCGCTCCAGATAGCGCGCAATCTGATCCACTTCCAGATTCACGCTATCGCCGACTTTCAATAGCGGCAATGTGGTTTCGCCAGATGTGTGCGGCACGATGGTCAGCCGGAAACGCTCACCGCTAACTTCATTAACCGTCAGACTAACGCCATCAATGGCAATTGAGCCTTTGTGAGCAATATAACGCGCCAACGCCTGTGGCGCCTCCAGCCAGTATTCAGTAGCCTGACCGCGAGCACTCACTTCCACGACCCGCGCCTGTCCATCCACATGCCCACTGACCAGATGTCCGCCTAAGCGGGTGCTGGGGGTCACCGCTTTTTCCAGATTCACTGCCTGGCCGACCTGGTAATGATTGAAACCAGTGAGGCTAACGGTTTCCGCCGAGATATCGGCAACATAGCCGTCAGTTAAACGTTCCACCACGGTCAAACACACGCCATTGGTGGCAATGCTGTCACCCAACTGCACATCGCTTAAATCCAACTTGCCGCTGGCTACGGTCAAACGAATATCATCACCACGACGTTCGATACGACGAAGATGCCCGACAGCTTCAATGATCCCGGTAAACATGATTAGTACCCTATTTTCAGCGTCAGACGATTATCAACGCCGACTTTCCGTTGTTCAATTAATTGTAAGGCTGGGATTTCCGACAACTGTTGGTATGGCGGCAACTGCAACAGATTACGGCCTGCCGCCCCAAGTATTTTGGGCGCTTGATACAAGATGAGTTGATCAGCCAAGCCACAACTCACAAAAGCACCACACAAGGTTGCCCCAGCTTCGACGAGTACCGAATTGCAGCTTTTACCCAGATATTGCAACAATGCCGCTAAGTCCACACGGCCATCGATACCGGGGAGCTGCACACACTGCACATGTGCTGGTAGCGCCTCGCAGAATTCCGCAGGATATGGCTGGCAGCTGACCAGCAGCACCGCGCCAGATAACTGCAACAATCGGGCATCAAGCGGCATCCGACACGCGCTATCCAGCACCACACGCAAGGGCTGTATAAGCGCATCTTCGCCAAGTTGCTGCCGTAAATATCCCAACTCCTGGTAACGCACGTTCATTGACGGGTCATCCGCCAATACTGTCTCAATCCCGGTAATAACGGCGCAGTTTAATGCCCGCAGCCGCTGCACATCCTGCCGAGCTGCCGGGCCGGTAATCCACTTTGACTCACCGTTAGCCAAGGCAGTTTTACCATCAAGACTTGCCGCCAACTTCAGCGTGACATAAGGACGGCCGCGTTCCATTCGCGATAAAAATCCTGGATTCAGCTGTCTGGCTTCATCCGCCATCAAACCACTGACAACCTCAATTCCCGCATCTTGCAGCATGGTAATACCACGCCCAGCGACTTGTGGGTTGGGATCGGTCATGGCAATCACCACCCGTTGCAAGCCATGTTCAATTAAGCCTTCGGCACAGGGAGGCGTACGCCCGTAATGGCTGCAAGGTTCCAGCGTGACATAGGCGGTGGCTCCTCGGGCTTTATCACCCGCCATGCGCCAAGCGTGCACTTCGGCATGTGGGCCGCCTGCACGTTGATGCCAGCCTTCACCGACAATTGTACCGTGACTATCAATGATAACGCAGCCAACGTTGGGATTGGGGCGGGTGGTATAACGGCCACGGCGTGCCAACATAATGGCACGGCTCATCATGGCAATATCAGTAGTTGACCACATGATTACTTCTTCTGCAGGCTGGCGATAGCTTCGCCGAACTCCGAGACATCCTCAAACGCGCGATACACAGACGCAAAACGGATATAAGCGACTTTATCCAGTTCAATCAGTTGATCCATCATCAGGTTACCAATCATCTCGGAGGTCACTTCGCGCTCACCTGTAGCGCGCAATGCCGATTTAATCTTGTTGATAGCCTCTTCGATTTTATCGATGGACACCGGGCGTTTTTCGGCCGCGCGTAACATGCCACCACGCAGTTTGTCTTCATCAAACGGTTGGCGGGAACCATCGCGTTTGATAACTCGGGGCATGACTAACTCTGCACTTTCAAAGGTAGTGAAACGCTCGTGGCATAAGGTGCACTCGCGCCGACGGCGAACCTGATGTCCATCAGCCACTAACCTTGAATCAATCACTTTGGTATCGGTCGCACTGCAAAATGGACAATGCATCATGCCTCCTGCGCAAGTCAACGGGACCGTTTCTTAACGGAACAGAAACAAAAATGGCCGCTGAATGCAGCGGCCATGCCAGTTTAATCGATCTCCCTGAAAAGGTTAACCGTAAACAGGGAAGCGGGCGCACAGTTCCAGCACTTTGGCTTTAACGGCGGCAATCACAGCTTCATCGTTGGCGTTATCCAAGACATCACAGATCCAGCCAGTCAACTGCTTGGCTTCCGCTTCTTTGAAGCCTCGGCGAGTAATAGCGGGAGTGCCAATACGGATACCGGAAGTCACGAAAGGTGAACGTGGGTCATTAGGCACTGAGTTTTTGTTAACGGTGATATTGGCGCGACCAAGGGCTGCATCGGCTTCTTTACCGGTCAGTTCACGGCCAATGAGATCTACCAACATCAGATGGTTGTCAGTGCCACCAGAAACGATTTTGTAGCCACGTTCCAGGAACACTTCTACCATCGCCTTGGCGTTGGTCACAACCTGCTGCTGATAAGCCTTGAATTCAGGTTCCAGCGCTTCTTTGAAGGCCACCGCTTTACCGGCAATCACATGCATCAGTGGGCCACCCTGACTTCCTGGGAATACCGCTGAGTTGAGTTTCTTATACAGATCTTCATCATCGGCAGCAGACAGGATCAAACCACCGCGCGGCCCCGCCAGTGTTTTGTGCGTAGTAGTAGTCACCACGTGTGCGTGAGGGATAGGGCTTGGGTAAACACCCGCAGCTACCAGACCGGCAACATGTGCCATATCCACAAACAGGAATGCACTGACTTTATCAGCAATTTCACGCAATTTGGCCCAGTCAACGATGCCAGAATAAGCCGAGAAACCACCAATGATCATCTTGGGCTTATGTTCTAAGGCTAACGTTTCCAGCTCAGCGTAATCAATTTTACCTTGCTCATCCACACCGTAAGGAATGATGTTGAACAGCTTGCCAGAGAAGTTAACTGGAGAACCATGTGTCAGATGACCGCCGTGGGCTAGATTCATCCCCAATACGGTGTCGCCAGGCTGCAACAGCGCCATATAAACGGCATAGTTAGCCTGCGAACCTGAATGCGGCTGCACATTGGCGTAAGTGGCACCAAACAGCTGTTTAGCGCGGTCAATCGCGAGGTTTTCTACTACATCCACATACTCACAACCGCCATAGTAACGCTTGGCGGGGTAGCCTTCGGCATACTTGTTGGTTAACTGCGAGCCTTGGGCCTGCATGACCCGTGGACTGGTGTAGTTTTCGGAAGCAATCAGCTCAATGTGTTGTTCCTGACGACGGTTCTCATCTTCAATAGCCTGGAACAGCTCCGCATCATAATCGGCGATGTTCATACTCTTCTTCAGCATTGGTTACTCCAGCTGGACAGTCTTATCGGTAGGGTTGCGCGTATTCTACTCTGCTCTGCGTCACAATCCCAGCGCAGAGGCTGATGAAAATCCTTCTGCTGGAAGATGACAGTGTTTCACTTTGCGAACAGCAACAGTCGTTTTTTAACGCGTCAGCCAATGACTTGCAATACCCTAACAGCAATGCCAGTATCAGGAAACCCTGAGATACCGTTTAAAGATAAGCATCAGATATGAAAGCGTTATTATCACCGTTGTTGCTACTGACACTGCTTACCGGCTGCGCCAGTTATGTGGCCAATCGGATAGCTGAACCAAAACGCCACCCCGCGGTGATAGCGGCACCACAGGCATTTTATCGTGCGACGAAACTGCAACTGCATGACGACTGCCAATCTCCCTGTATTCACTATGTTAGCGGCAATCCTTGGACTGAATTACCGCCACACGACGCCGAAATTCAGGACAATGTGTTTGGCGGCAAAACCGAAATCTCGGCCAGTCACTTTCAGGCCCACGGAACGGTGGTGTTACTGCACGGTTACGGTGATAACTGGAGCTGGA
Source organism: Shewanella fodinae (assembly GCF_014651955.1). Lineage (GTDB taxonomy): Bacteria > Pseudomonadota > Gammaproteobacteria > Enterobacterales > Shewanellaceae > Shewanella > Shewanella fodinae. The sequence goes on from NZ_BMXW01000023.1 coordinate 30,505, forward strand.
TGACGCCTTGGAGTTTCTATTTCCAGAGCCGAGGTTTTCACACATTGATGCCAGATTTACCCGGTCAGGCGGGCACCACTGTGGCCGATTTCAGTTTCGGTGCCCGAGATGTCAACTATCTGGAGCCTTGGCTTAATCAGCAGCAGGCACCACATCCATTGATAGTTGTGGGGCATTCCATGGGGGCAATAAGTGCCACTTATCTGGCGAAAGCCGTGGATGCGGAGGCACTAGTGTTATTAGCACCGAGTAGCCCGCTAGCACAAGCGGCTCCCAGTGCCGCAAGAGCCTTTAATCCCTTGTTAAGCTTGCTGGTACCCAATGCCAGTATTAATGCCGGCACCCAACAAGCATTGAGACAACTGCAGATTGAAGATGTTGATACCGATCTTCGCATCATGCTTAACGGTTGGAACAAACCGACATTGGTTGTCAGTGCGCAACAAGACGAGGTGATTTCGCGTAGTTGGCCAGCGCAATTACATAGTCTGCAAATGCAACAATATCAGCAACAAGGCAATCACATGGCCGTGCTAAAACCGGGTAAGCAAGAACAACAGTTAATGGATACATGGCTCAGAGCAGTGCTGCACAGTGGTTGCCAACAGCCACCGTGCAGTAATGCCGTTAGCAACTGAGATATTTCAATAGAGATCGCGGTGATAACGGCCTTGCTGCTGCAACCGCAATAATTGCGGCTCACCCAGCAGTTGCACCAGTGTTTGTTGTACCCCGGCGCCAACCCCCGCTATGGCACCACAAACATAAAGATGAGCCCCCGCCGCTAAATAGCGCTGCAACCTGTCTTTCTCTGCCAATAAACACTGCTGTATATATCGTCCATTAGGCCGTGACCAGGCAAAGTCCAGATGGGTCAGCAGCCCTTCCGCCCTAAATGTCTGTAATTCAGCACCGTAGTAGTTATCCTGTTCGGCGTAACGCTCACCAAATAGCAACCATATTGGTGTTTTAAAACCTTGTTTACGCCGCTGCGCTAAAAAGCCTAAATAAGGCGCGAGTCCGGTACCTGCGCCCAGTAATATCAAAGGCACATCAGCCGGAGGTAAATGAAAATTACTATGAGGTTTCAAGCGTACCTGCCACTCACTGCCAACGGGTGCTGTCGCCAGCGCTCCAGACGCACGACCATCAATACCATCAGCTTTGCGCACATGTCGCACCATCAGCTGTAACGGATTTTCGATACTGGCAATTGAATAACTGCGGGCCCCCAGTGGTGTTGCCGCATTAACGTATGCCTGGGGAGTTAACTCGCGCTCAGTCACCACTGTGGCTTCTAGATATTGTGCCTGAGCTTGCCATAACGGCATAACCCCTGCGTGAGTGCTGACCATAACATCGCCGTCCAGCCCTTGCTGTTGCAGATAATGGCGACTCTGAGATTCTGACCATACCGGTAAAATCTCTAGAATATCGCCCGCCTGCCAGTTACCTTGCAGTGCTAATTGCACCTGGTGCACGGGCCTGTCACTGCCGGGATTGAGACAGCGATTTTGTAGCAGCGTAGCAGATTGCCAGCTATCTGCGGCCAATGACGCATGCTCCAACTTTAGCGTCTGGGCCAACGCATCACTCCAATGCTGCAACGCTTGTTCGGCACCACGGTCCACCTCCTGAAGCGGCAACAGAGTACCGGCACCGAGTTCATTGAAACGCCGAGCTAACCAATGGCCAAACGCGCAGAACTGCTGATATTGACGGTCACCGAATGCCAGCACCGCCACGTTGACATGGTTGAGTTTCACGGCCGCGGCCGCTAACTGCTGCTGGAACAGCAAGGCACTGTCAGGCGCTTGCCCTTCGCCATAAGTAGCGGCGAGTAACAACACCTGTTGATAGGCACCAAACTCCTGGGGTTGCATATTCGCCATAGAGCGCAGATGGACGCCCTGACCTTGCTGTTCTAACCAGAGCTTAAGTCGCTGTCCGTACGCTGCCGCAGTACCACTCTGGCTGGCATAGGCGATCAGGGTCGATGCAGTGCCACTGGCCTGTTCCTTCGGACGCGCCCGCCGATTAAAAAACAGCCAGATACCGGTAATTGCAAAAGAGCCGAAAGCCAGCCCTGACAAAGACCAAATCACCCGCCCCGGCAGCCCAAAATAACTGCCGGTATGGAAGGCATACATGTTAGCTAACAGGTAATCGCCACCACGGAGATCGACATAACGTTGCTGCTGTAACAGATGACCAGCCGCATCAAATGTCAGCGCAGAATACGCTCTGGAATGAGGTGCATCCGGCTCCAGATAACGCACCCGCACTTCGCCATTGGCTTCACGGGGCAGATACCAACGGGCATAACGGCCATCAGGTTTGACGGTCAAAAAGCTGCGCCAGACCGCATTGGCATCGGCGCTTATGTTCGCATCGGCCTTGATAGTTGGTGTTTCCGGTGAGCCCAGCATCTGCTTGAGGCCGCTACGGTACCAATCAAAAGCAAACCACGGACCAGTCAGCGCCATGATAAAGATAGGAATAAACAGCCAAGTGCCTAAGAGCGCGTGAAATTGCCACAGCGCTAGGCGACCTTTGCTACCACGTTTCCACCACAGCCAGTCCTTGATACTGCTGAGCCGATCCGGCGCTCGCCGGATAAAGCCGGCAATTAACAGAATAATTGCCATCAATGCCGCAGTGCCTGTAATCACACTGCCGATAGAATTGGGCAGCAGCAACCAACGATGTAATGCCATAACATCGGCAAAAAATTCACTGATAGCCGGGCGTGCCCCAAGGATTTCGCCAGTATAAGGATTAAAAATGCGCCATTCCCGCTGTTTACTTTGGCGATCCTGATAAAGTGCCCGCCCTGGACGTTGCGCCTGCGGCTCCAGATAAATACGTTGCAGTGTTTTACCCGGTAATTGCAGCTTTGGGGCAAGCACTGGCATAGGTAACAACTGCCCAGCGGCTACTTCCGGCCCGGGCAAAATAGCGGTGATATCATCCTCTAGCGCTAATAACCCCCCGGTTGCTCCCACAATCAGCAACACTAGCGCACTGGCAAGCCCCAGCCACTGATGAATGCGAAAACTAATCCGCTGACGCCAACTTCCTGACATAATTTATATGAGAATGATTTTCATTAGTGTATATAATACCGATAAAACAATGGCTGGCAACCCCGCGCACTGTCAATTAAGGCGAAAGAGGATGGAAGGGAATAATTAACAATGGATTAAGCGATTCAATAACGGAATTGTTGTACCTGCTCACCCTGAGCTTGTACTAGCTGTTCCAGATGCTGGCTGGCACTGACAAAACCACTGATCCCCTGATAATTGTCTTCGGTGATTGCGGCAATTTGTTGCAGGTTCTCGGCGATATGTTCAGTGGTACTTTGCTGCTCCGTGGCCGCGCTAGCAATCTGTTCGCTATTGCGGCTGACCGTGACAATCAACTGCCGAATATCGTCCATACAGGCTTCTGCTTTGGCGCTTTGTTGCAAGTCAGTATCCATTTGCTGCTGACATTGCTGCATTAACTTTACCGTGCTTTGAGCACCTAATTGCAGTTGCTCGATAATGCTCTTGATAGTATTCGCTGATTCTGCCGTTTGCTGGGCAAGCGTCCGTACTTCAGTGGCAACCACTGCAAAACCGCGCCCATGATCACCGGCTCTGGCCGCTTCAATAGCGGCGTTCAGCGCCAGCAAATTAGTCTGCTCCGCCACCCCGCGGATAACATCCAACACGCCCCCTATCTGCTGTGAAGAGTGATCCACACTTTGCAGTGATACCGCCGCCTGTTGCAACTGTGCCGCCAGCTTGCGACTACCGGTAATCGTTTCCCGCACCTGCTCACGACCAACATGCACCGCCTGTTCCATCGTCAGGACACTTTCCAGCGATGCCGCTGCAGCTTGTGCGACCTCTTGAACTGCCGAGCCCATCTGCCCCATGGCAACCGTAACCTGCATAGTTTGCTGCCGCTGCTGCTCCAACGACCGATGGGCATTGCCAGCCTGACGCCGATTTTCAGTGGAGACTTGCGCCAACTGCGCGGCCCCATGATTCAACTGCGTCAACAACTGGCGGATATGTGCCAACAGCTGATTGGTACTGTCAGCCAGCAAACCAAACTCGTTGTGACTTTGGTAAGCGACATTGCGGGTCACATCGCCATCAACTGCGGCTCGTTGCACGGCTAGAAGTTCTGATAAAGGGCGTTTGATAGAGCGGTAAATATTGATGGACACTAATAACGCTAGGACTAATGACCCACCGAGTAGCCCAATCGACAACCAGAAACCCAGATCTAGTGACCGATGGATCTTATCAGCCCCTTGCCCCACCCGATCATGAGCCACCTGATCAACCGTACCCAATACTGCGGTGGCGTAGTCAATACTGCCCCCGGTCAGTTCAGTCAAAGACGCCAATTCGGTAGTTGCCGCAATATATTGCTGCTGCGTTTGCAACATTTTGCTTAACAGCGCAGCTAAAGCTGCCGCTTGTGGATGGGTAGCCGTATCTCCCTGAGCCTGTTCTACCGCGTCAGTGGCCCGTGACAGCGCAAAATCATCTTCGGCCTCCAACAGTTGCAACATGGCACTTTGCCAATGGCCAATATCGATACCCTGCGCAGCAGTAGTAACCGCCGCTTCGCGCCATTGATGGCGCAACTCATCCAGCTGTGCGCGCGCCGTTAACTGCGCCAAATGTTGCTGTCCCAGCGCTTTGCCTTGGGCAAAGTAATCTTCATCCAAGCTATCCAGCGGTGAAATCAGCGATTGCAACTCTTCGCTATCGCCAGCGGTTTGCTTTAAACGCGCCAGCGCCTCAGCAAAATGTTGCTGCAACTCGGCAAAATTATTGATGGTGGTGATGGTTAGATGCTCATCCTGCAGACCCGGTACTGTTTTTAACTGACGATCAGCATTGAGTAGCACTTGCGCCAGCGCATTAGCGTTCAGCACCAAAGGGGTGGTTTTGTCGGTCATGGTCGCGACCTGATGTCGTACTTGGGCCGAGGCCAGCATATTGGTGACACTGCCCATTAGGAGACACAACACCAGCAATAGCAACCCGAACATTACTTTCTGGGTAAGTGACAGCTTCATTCGCGCAAACAGTAATTGCAGCGGTTTTGACACATATGACAGCGGTCTGGCCATATACAACTGTTCTCCCGCAACCGGCACCCTGGACAATGGCCGAGTTTAAGACGTTTTGATGACACGCAGATGACAGTGCTGACGCCAACCTGTTAGCAACTGGCAATCAAAAATATTTCAAAAAGTTAATATTTATAAGGAGATGTGTCTGTCGCAACGGTGTCATGGGGATTCGTACACATTTTTGAAGAAATTTACGCAATCCTTACACTTTTCCCATTTGCTGCGCCCACCATGTCGATATACTGCCGACATTACTAATTTTCGGCCTCACAAGTCCGACAGGCATCAGGGTAAAACTGCCAAAATGAAAAAGTCCTCCAAACGCAAATGGGTGTTCCTGGTGATCATCGCTCTGGTTGTGCTGGCTACGGTGCTGTTCTTTGCTATGCGTAAGGCACCAGCGCCAAGCTACGCGACCGAAGCGGTACACCGTGGCAACATTGAAAATACGGTGCTGGCCAACGGCATGTTGCAAGCCTACAAACTGGTGAGTGTGGGTGCGCAGGTATCCGGTCAGATCAAAAACCTGCCGGTAACCTTGGGGCAACAAATTAAAAAAGGCGAGCTGATTGCGCAGATCGACAGTCTGAATCAGCAAAATAGTCTGAAAGAGGCACAGGCATCGCTGAACAGCATTAATGCCCAATATGACGCCAAACAAGCGCAAATCCGCCAAGCACAGCTGGAGTATGACCGCCAGAAGGCCATGTTGGTGGATAACGCCAGTTCTCGCGCCGATTATGAAAGTGCCGAAGCCAACCTCACTGTATATAAAGCCGAGTTGAAACAGTTACAGGCACAGCGACAACAGGCAGAGATCCAGGTAGACAGCGCCAAGGTCAATCTGGGCTATACCACCATTACCGCGCCATTAGACGGTACAGTGGTGTACACCGCCGTGGAAGTCGGCCAGACCGTCAACGCCAATCAGACCACACCAACCATCGTTGAGATTGCCCAGTTGGACACCATGACCATCAAGGCACAGATCTCTGAAGCCGACGTTGTGAACGTTCACCCAGGCCAAGAGGTGTATTTCACCATTCTAGGCAAACCGTACCATAAATACCGCGCCAAGTTGCGGGCTATCGAACCCGGGCCAACCTCTATGGATGGTAACGATAAGGACATGACCTCCAGCGATTCTGATGCTATCTATTTCAACGGTCTGTTTGATGTCGAAAATCCCGATCGGATATTGCGCATCGGCATGACGGCGCAAGTCTCTATTATTTTGAAGCAAGCCAAAGACGTGTTACTGGTTCCATCGCAGATCCTCGTCCAAAAGAGTGGTCGACCAGCGAAAATGGCGGCTAAACCTACTGCTTCTGCCTCGGCACAAGCGCCAAACGCAGGGGCTAAACGCCCGCGAATTAACAGTGAGGAACAGGCGCACTATCAAGTCCCTGTGCTGGTCAACGGGCAGGTAGAATATCGCGATGTCAAAGTCGGCATTAATAACAAAATCAATGCAGAAATCACCGAGGGCCTCAAGGAAGGTGAAGAAGTGATCATTGGCATGCCATCCTCAGGCAGTAACAATCGCTTTCGCCGCTCACCGATGGGATTCTAATTGATGAGTACAGCATTACTTGAAGTCGCCGGAGTCTACCGCTCGTTTCCCGCAGGCGACCAGCAACTGACGGTGCTACAAGATGTCAATCTCAGCATCGCGCGCGGTGAAATGGTGGCAATCGTTGGCGCCTCGGGTTCCGGCAAATCAACGCTGATGAATATTTTGGGTTGTCTGGATAAACCTAGCCAAGGCAAATATTTCATCAATGGCCAGGATACCTCGGCGATGGAAGCTGATGAACTGGCCGAACTACGCCGTGAACATTTCGGTTTTATCTTCCAGCGCTATCATCTCTTAGGCGATCTTACAGCGGTGGGCAATGTCGAAGTTCCGGCAGTTTATGCGGCCAAAGATCGACAGCAACGACGCGATCGCGCAGAACTGCTGCTCAGTCGTCTAGGTTTGGGAGACCGGCTGGATCACAAACCCAGTCAGCTCAGTGGCGGCCAGCAACAGCGAGTAAGCGTGGCCCGGGCATTGATGAACGGCGGCGATGTTATCCTAGCCGATGAACCCACTGGCGCGCTCGACAGCCACAGCGGCGAAGAGATGATGAAACTGCTGCAAGAGCTGCACCACGACGGCCACACCATCATTATCGTAACGCACGATATGCATGTAGCGCAGTATGCCGACCGCATCATTGAAATCAAAGATGGGGTGATTATTGCCGACCATCGCAAGCAACAGCGCCCAGACATTGCCGATGTTAAACCAGAAACCAAGCCCAAACGTAGCTGGTTTGGCGGGCTAGATCGTTACGGCGAAGCGCTGAAAATGGCACTATTGGCAATGTCATCGCATCGGCTGCGTACTTTTCTGACCATGCTGGGGATCATTATTGGCATTGCCTCAGTGGTGTCAGTAGTAGCACTGGGGGAAGGATCGCGACAAGCAATTCTCAAAAACATCAGTTCAATGGGGACCAATACTATTGATATCCGCCCCGGTAGTGGTTTTGGTGACAGACGCGCTGGGCGTATTCGAACCCTGACGGCCAACGATGCACAATCGCTGAAAAATCTGCCATTTGTTGACAGCGTTACGCCGACCATCAGTACCAGCGTCACCATCCGTTATGGCAATCAGGCCGTGTCGGCTTCTGTTTCAGGTGTTGGCCCGGAATATTTCCGGGTACGGGGCTATGAACTGGCAGAAGGACAATACTTCGATGATGCTAGTGTCGATGCGCTGGCGCAGGAAGCGGTCATTGATTACAACACGGAAAAAGAACTGTTTCCTGATCACGATGCCCTCGGACAAGTGGTGTTCCTTGGTAAATTGCCGATACGGATTATCGGCGTCACCCAGAAAAAAGACAGTGCTTTTGGCAATAATGACGCCCTGACCATCTGGGTGCCCTATACCACGGTTGGCGGACGAATGGTGGGCCAACACTATCTTGGCGGCATCACGGTGCGCATTAACCAGTCTGCCCCCAGCAATGCCGCTGAACAAGGGATTATCACGTTACTGAAAATGCGTCACGGCACGCAGGACTTTTTCACCATTAATACCGATACCATTCGCCAGAGTATCGAGAAGACAACGGCGACCATGACCTTGCTGATCTCCGCTATTGCGGTGATTTCACTGGTTGTGGGAGGCATCGGGGTGATGAATATCATGTTGGTCTCCGTCACAGAACGCACACGGGAAATTGGCGTTCGCATGGCCGTTGGTGCCCGTCAGGGAGATATTCTGCGACAATTTTTGATTGAAGCCGTGCTGGTGTGCCTGTGTGGCGGTGTCCTAGGGATTGCGCTGTCATTCCTAATAGGTGCCGCGTTTTCTTCAGCCAGCACAGATTTCAAAATGATCTATTCCACCACCTCGATTGTGGCGGCCTTCGCCTGCTCTACCTTGATTGGCATCCTGTTCGGCTTCCTGCCGGCACGTAATGCTGCCCAGTTGGATCCGGTAGAAGCCTTGGCCCGGGAGTAATGCAATGCAGTATATTAACATATTTCGTATTTCAGCCATCGCACTCAGCATCGGTGCGCTCAGTGGTTGTGGGATGTTTACCCACAGTGACTTTCAGGCTCCAGAAGTTAACATTCCCGCCAGTTGGCAACAGACCAGTGTTAATCAGCAAGTCAGTCTTGATCCCTGGTGGCAGAAGTTCAATAACCCAGAACTCAACCAACTGATCACCGAGGTCTTAAACACCAACAACGACCTTGCATTGGCAACATTGACGCTGCAAAAAGCGCGACTACAGGCTGGTTTAACCCGTACCGACTTGTGGCCACAGTTATCGGCAAATGGTGCTGCCAACAAGAGCAAGCCATTAGACGGCGGTGACAGCAGTAGCAGCTATCAGGCCAGTCTGTCAGTAAGCTACGAAGTGGATCTGTGGGGCAAAGTTTCTGCCGATGTGGATGCCGCCAGTTGGAATGCTATGGCAAGTGCTGAAGATCGGGAAAGTACCGCCCAGAGTCTGGTGGCGACTACCGCGTCACTTTACTGGCAGATTGGCTATCTGAAACAACGCATTGCCCTCAGTCAAAACAGCATTGCTTATGCCAAACAAACACTGCAACTGACGCAAAACCAATATGCCGCAGGCGCCGTTTCTAAGCTTAATGTCCTCGAAGCCCAGCGTAACCTCGCGGGACAGGAGTCTAGCCATAGTGAACTACTGCAGCAGCTGACCGAAGCACAGAATGCGATGGCAATACTGTTTAACCGACCACCAGAGCAACTACCGTTGCAGATAGCAAAACTGCCGGAGGGGGCCGTGCCGCAAATTGCGGCGGGTATACCCGCAGATTTGCTGGTTCGTCGTCCAGATGTCAAAGCGGCGTTGTACTCATTGCGCGCGGCACTTGCCAGTAAGGATGCTACCTTCGCCAGTTATTTTCCGAGTTTAAGCCTGACAGGCAGCGTCGGGGATTCATCTAATGAACTTAAAGAACTGCTACGCAACCCTATCGGCACACTTGGCGCCGGACTGACTTTGCCGTTTTTGCAGTGGCAACAGATGAAAATCAACAACAAGATTGCCGATGTTGATTATCAAACGGCGGTGGTAACTTACCGTAAAACCCTGTATCAAGCGTTTGAAGATGTAGACAACGCCATTTCAGCCAGACGCCAGTATGCTTACCAAGGCGAGAAGTTGCAGCTACAATACGATGCAGCCGCGGCTGCAGAAAAAATCTATGAAAGCCAGTATCGCCACGGTGCCATCGCCATACAGAACTGGCTGGATGCACAGGAGACTCGACGTAGCGCGGAAGAGTCACTGTTGCAGAACCATTACAACCTGTTGACCGCCCAAGCGACCCTGTATCAAGCGCTTGGCGGAAGCGAAGTGGCCCCCAAACAACCTTAGTTTTAGAGACAAAAAACGGTGTGCAAACACCGTTTTTTTGATGAGTCGTTGCGTCTGAACCCTGAACAATATCGGCTCACCGCTACGCCAATTAAGAGCCTCTCTACACGCCTGCGACTAAAACGATAGTACGCCTCTTTCATACCGCAATTCAGCGATAATGAATTTAAAAAATACTGAAGCCGTTTTCAAAATTTATTAATAACATCAATGAAATACAATTGACCTTTATAATAAAAAAACGCTATATCAATGTCCATATCGTGACTCATGAAAATTACATTAAAAACCCGTTTGTTAGGCGCTAGCCTGTCGGCCGTATTGATTGTATCTGTCATTCTCAGCGCGTTATCTTTCAGCGCTATCCACCAGATGTCCCTGAGTCTGACAAAAAAACAAGTGCAACAGACTGGCGAACTGTTCGCATCCAATATAAGCAGTTGGTTTGAAGGCAAGAAAAATGGCTTACTGAGTTTACGGGACGCGATAGAACGTCTGCCAGCCGATCAAGATCCGACATTCATGTTAGCTTTTGCCCAAAGTGCGCTTAACTACAGTTTATCTATGTATGGCAACGAACAAGGGGAAATGTATCGTCATGATCCGGCACTATACGTGCCCGGGTTTGATCCTAGAGTCCGTGATTGGTACAAAAAAACTAAAGCATCTGGACAGCTGACTATTGAACCACCACACATAAGTACCTCGCTCAAAAAAATGGTCGTCACATTTTGCGCCCCCGTCATGGATGATAACGGCAAGCTGAGAGGTGTGGTTGGCAGTAATATGACACTAACCCAAATAACCGATAAAATTGGACAGCTTAAAGTACCTGGCAACGGTTTTGCCACATTGATAGATAACCACGGCAATGTGATCAGTTATCCTGACACAGCTTTTAATAACAAGTCATTGACTGACATTGATCCCGAGTTCACCACCCAATGGCTACAACAGCTGACGGCGCAGGATTCATTACATGAGGACAGTTTCAAGGGTCGGCAGAACCTGTTCTACCTCACTCAGGTTCCCGGCACCGACTGGTCATTACTGTTTGTGATGGACAAAAACGTTATCACAGCGCAGGCCGATCAGTTAACCGTCACCATGATAGCCACAGCAATTACAGCTTTATTAGTTTTTGCCGTGGTGTTGATATTTATCTTCCGCAGTCAGTTCCGCGATCTGGAGAATGTCTCTCAAGCACTGGAATCTATTTCCAACGGTGGAGGCGATCTAACAGTGCGTATCCATACGCACAACCAGCATGATGAAATTGGTCAGTTAGCGCAGGGATTCAACCGTTTTGTCGCCTTGCTGGCGCAAATGGTCGGACGCCTAGAAACTATCGCCACACATCTGACGAGCGAGGCCAGTGACACCCGCAAGGTTGCCGACAACAACAGCGCCGCCATCGCAACACAGCTTGATGATGTCACTATGGTGGCTACCGCGGTGACCGAAATGGCCTCTGCAACACAGGAGATCTCCGGTAACGCCGAAACGACAGCCCATACTGCCGAAGAAACCGTAGCACTCACGTCCACGGTTCAACAGCAGGCGGGCAAGTCACGTAATTCTATCCTCCAATTAGCCTCTGAAGTTGGTAACGCCAGTCAGATTATTGCCGAATTGGATCAGCACTCCCGCAAGATCAATAGTATTTTGCTGACCATCAGTGATATTGCAGAACAGACTAACCTGCTGGCATTGAATGCGGCCATTGAAGCCGCTCGCGCTGGCGATCAAGGTCGAGGATTTGCCGTAGTCGCTGACGAGGTACGGGTGTTATCGCAACGTACGCACGCCTCCACTCAAGAGATCCAAACCATGATCACCACGTTGCAGCAGATCGCCAACAATGCGGTTAACACCATGAACAAGAGTCAGCAGATGACAGAAGTATCGGTAACAGATGTCGAAGCGGCCAATGTCAGCCTGCAACAGATCAGCGCGGCCATCAATCAGATTTCGGATATGGCACGGCAGATTGCAACCGCGGCGGAAGAACAAACATCCGTTACGGCCGAAATAAACCGCAATACTGAGTCTATCCGCGAAGTGTCAGGTGGTCTGTCAGCGGAAGTGGAGCAATCGGCCCGACAGGCACAAACCTTAGAATCTTTGGCAAAGCAACTAGCGACCGAAGTGGGACAGTTCCGCATTTGAAAACGTTTATCTGAACCGTTTTCTCACGCCACGACTGTATTACGACCGTCTTTTTTTGCTTGATACAACCGGCGATCTGCTTGGCGATAGAGGCTGGCAAAGGTACTGCCATCTTCCGGCCACACGGCGATACCGATGCTAACGGTAAAAGAGATCCTTTGGTCGTTGTACAATCCAGGATGTTGTTCAACATCCTGGCGTAAGCGTTCTGCGACCTGTGGCAACAGCTGCGCATTTGACTGCGTCACCAGTAAACAAAACTCTTCACCACCGACACGGAATGCCCAGTCATTATGACGACTGTGAACTTTCATCAGGCTGGCGAGGTGTGTCAGCATCAGATCGCCAGCATCATGGCCATATGTATCGTTGATGATTTTGAAATGATCAACATCCAACAGCAGTAAACCAAACTGCTCTTCACTCCGCCGATGCGTAACTAAACAGTGCTCAAATACTGCTGTCAGTTGCCGTCGGTTATAGAGTCCGGTCAACGGGTCCACCGATGCCAGCTTCTGCAGTTGTTGGACGACATAACTACGTTTGTATTCATAAACATGGCTAACAGCCCAAATTGTCAGGTAACTGAATAGTGCGTTATTAGTCAGAGATACATTAAGCTGCTGCAATTGTGTCGCCTGGGTATACAGCATCTGCAGCATGGCCCCAATGCCAAACAGCAACGACAGCCAACTGCCCCAATGCAACCCTAATAACAGTAATGACAGCGGCGGCATAACAAGGATCCAGTAATAGCTGCCAGCGCTGAGTGCACGTATCTGCATGCTGTAAACCACCACCACAAATACCAGTATCAGTAACAATGTGGTCCACAACTTCAGCTTGGATGTCCGTTTCACCTTATATAAAAAAACACTACAAAACAGTACAATCCCTAACTCCAGCCAGGCAACGACTACAGATCCGTGATGCAGGTTAGAGAGACAAAGAATGAGGCCAAGCGCAGCAATGATCCACAGAATGATGCGCAAAATTGCCCGACGATTATCATCTTCCTGTTCTGGAGATTGTTCAAAATAAACATCATGTTGTAGCATCGACATGGTGATAAACCCTTCACAGGAACGGTAGCGACCTAATATTATGAAACAGGTCACAAACCTTAACTGTAAACTCCCTGTAAAACCATAAAAAATTCTCATTCAATGCCGAATCCTGTGGCTGATGGTTATTTTCCGGCACAGGCTATGCATCAATGCCTAACAAACTGTTTATTTATCCGCAAGATTTCAATTATTGATACAACTCATCATATCAGTGAGCGAATCATGGAAATCTATTGTTAAGCAAGGTATTTTGTCCGCCAATAAATATCCGATTTAGCGGCTTACTGTCGTGGACAGAGGTCGAAGGTGATTGAATGCCACCGCGTTCATTTATACGTTCTCCAGCGATTATGCGTTCCCCAGCAATGTGGGAAGATGAAATGGCATATCGCCGTACATTGCTGCGTATCATTCTGTGGGTGATAGCACTGGTGGCTTTCGCTTTGTCACTGAGTAATCTGCACCACGATGTGAAAATAGTTTCCGTGATGGAGTCCTGTATTGCACTGTATTGCTTAGTGTTTCTATTACGGGTGCAACAGACGCCTTATCTGCTTTGGTGGACCTCCGGCCTGATGCTGATCATCGGCAGTGTCATCATTTATGGTATGTATAGCAAAGGGCTCTATACCGATGGTTTTTACTGGCTGCTGCTGATGCCCCCCGCCAATTTGCTACTGCTGGGACTGCTTCTAGGCGGCGTGTTCACGCTCTGCTTTGGGGTACTGGGCGTTGCCGTAATGGTATGGGCACAACCAGCACTCGATGGCAGTCTGGATATAGCGCTGTTAATCAATGCCAGCGTCAGTTATCTATTCCTGTGGGGAATGAGCCATATTTTTGAATTAAAACGCAGCCAGATGGTGCGTCAATTACGGGAAATGGCAGCGCGAGACCCCATGACCGGATTACACAATCGTCTGCATCTGGAGAACATATTTGCTCAGATCGCGGCATTGCATGCCAAAGAGAGCACCCCATTTACCCTGTTGCTGCTAGATATTGATCACTTTAAACACATCAATGATGAAAACGGCCATGAGGCAGGCGATATGGTGTTGTGCCAACTCAGTCAATGCATGACACACCATACCCGTGAAAGCGACTGGCTGTTCCGCGTTGGCGGTGAGGAATTCTGCATCCTATTACCTAAAACCCCTAAAGCCAAAGCCATAGAACTGGCAGAACGGTTACGCACCGATGTCGAGCAACTGCATCTCATGTTCCATCAACATCCGATTCATTTCACTGTGAGCATCGGTTTAGCACAATGGCCTGTCGATGGCGGTGATTTTGACGGGTTGTATCGTCAAGCAGATATGCACCTCTATGAAGCCAAGCGCCAAGGCCGCAACCAAATTGTGACTGGCCGCGGTTAATTCCGCACTGATCAGCGTGAATGTCGATTCACTTAGCTGGCTGCGCTGACGTCTATCACCAAGACTCGCCTAACTGATACCATCCAGCCCGCCAATGCGGGCTAAAGTCGTTAGATCCCGTTTAACATTTCCACACATGCAACTCATAAAAATACAATTAAATCAAAACATTAATTTTATTTTAGCAAACGCAATATTTCCGTCAGATTAACATCCGTTAATTTCTGGAACTTACCTAAATTTTTCTGAGTCTTGCAAAGAGGACCCCATTAAGGTCAACAACAACATTAACAAAGATCTATTCCTATGGAGAACGGAATGATGACAGCGCCAACTATCTTGCCTCTGCATCGTTTAACCAACACAGCTTCCATCAAAGCCGCTACCCCCCTTTATCGGCGGCTTCCTACGGGCTCTCCTTGGCCCGACACCCGCTAACCCCCAAGCGGGTCTTTTCTTATTCGTTTAATGCCGCGATTTGTTATCGCGGAAATTGTTACCCAAACACCGGAGAACAATATGATACAGGTTGAACACCTGACCCGCCGATACGACGCATTTACCGCAGTGAATGACGTGAGTTTCCAAATCGGCCAAGGCGAAGTGGTCGGTTTGCTGGGCCATAACGGTGCCGGTAAATCCACCATCATGAAAATGCTGACCGGCTTTCTTGAACCTACTGCCGGTAATATTTACATCGATAAACTCCAGATAGGTAAAGACACTCAGGTGATCCAGGCGCGCATTGGTTACCTGCCGGAAAACTGTCCGGTATGGCCGGAAATGACCGTGATTGATTACCTGGAGTATCAGGCAGCTTTGCATGGCGTGGCACCACTACTCATTCCCCGGCGCGTAGCCGAGGTGATCCGGCGCTGCGCTCTCAAAGAAAAAGCAACTGCCACCATTCAGACCCTGTCTCGAGGCTATCGCCAGCGCGTTGGCGTGGCGCAAGCACTGCTGCACCAGCCAGATATTATCATTCTGGACGAGCCGACAAATGGTCTTGATCCCACACAGATCTTACAGATGCGGCAATTGATCAAAGAACTGGCAGAAACGGCCACGGTTATTGTATCGACCCATATTCTGCAGGAGGTGCAGGCCGTGTGTGAACGGGTACTGATTATGCGCCAAGGACAGTTAGTCGTGGATGCCAGAATTGATGAATTGCAGACAGCTCATGGTCTGCATCTAGCCGTCAATCAAGATGCTAGCCAGACCTTGCAGCAACTGCACGGCGTTACCACCATCACCCCACATGCAGCAAATGATGGTCTATGGCACTGCCATGTTGAGGCAGAAATAACACTGGCGCCACAGATTGCCAATGCCATCTGCAACGCAGGCTTACAGCTGTATACCCTGGAAATCCAGAAACGTAATCTGGAAAGTGTGTTCGCGGATGTTAACCGGGAGGTTGCTCATGGCTGAGATCCGTCAAATCGCTCGTAAAGAGTTTCGTGGTTTTTTCAATTCCCCGGCGGCATTCCTGTTTTTAGGTGCGTTTCTCGCGATTTGTCTGTTTGTGGTGTTCTGGGTTGCGGGCTTCTTTGCCCGTAACATCGCCGATATCAGACCGCTGTTTCAATGGATGCCGCTGTTGATGATCTTTCTGGTGGCAGCATTGACTATGCGCAGTTGGTCAGAAGAACAACGCAGTGGCACGCTGGAATCATTGCTGACCAGCCCGGTCACCCCGCTCAAGCTGGTGGTCGGTAAATTTGTCGCTATGCTGTCGTTAGTGGCACTGGCGTTACTGCTGACGTTGCCACTGCCGATTACCGTTTCTTTTATGGGCCCCTTGGACTGGGGGCCAGTGATCGGCGGTTATGTCGCCTCGCTGTTTCTGGCGGCAGCCTATATCGCTATCGGTCTGTACATGAGTTCCCGTACCGATAATGCAATCGTGGCATTGATCCTGACCGTAGTGGTCTGTGGTCTGTTTTACCTTATTGGCACACCACAATTGACCAATCTGTTTGGCTACGAAACCGGCGATATGCTGCGCGCCCTCAGCACCGATGCCCATTTCCAGTCAATCACTCGCGGGGTACTGGATCTGCGGGATCTTTACTATTACCTGTCGCTGGTGGGAATTTTTATTACTCTGAATCTGCTGCGACTGGAGCGTTTACGCTGGGCCAGTAATCCAGATAACCGTCATCACCGCCAGTGGCGACTGCTGAGTGCATTAGCCATCATCAACTTGGTGGCGGCCAATTTGTGGTTGACCCCCATAGGCTGGGCACGGTTGGATATGACCCAAGGGCAACAATACACCCTCTCTGATGCCAGCAAGCATTATTTGCAACAACTGCAAGAACCGTTACTGATCCGTGGTTATTTTTCGGCTAAAACCCACCCGTTGCTGGAACCCTTAGTACCGCAGATAAAGGACCTATTGCAGGAATACGCAGTCGCCTCAGGTAACAAAGTCCGGGTAGAGTTTGTCGACCCACAGAAGAACCAAAAAGCCGAGCAGGAAGCCGCCGCTCGTTATGGTATCCAGCCATTGTCGTTTGAAACCGCCAGTAAATACTCCGCGGGGGTCATGAGTTCCTACTTTAACGTGGTAATTGCCTATGGCGATCAATACAAGGTATTGAATTATCAAGATCTAATTGAAGTAAAAGGTCGCGGCGACCACTTGGATGTATTGTTGAAAAATCCAGAATACGCTATCACCAGCGCCATTCGTAATGTCCAGCACAAGTGGCAGGATGGTGGCAGCCCGTTTGCGGCAATCAATGGCAAAGTGACCTTCCACGGTTATATGTCGGCCACGACGCAGTTGCCACAACCATTACAAAAGTTACGTGCAGAACTGGACGAAGTGCTCAAACAGCTTGGCAAAAATGCCGATGGCAAACTGCTGACCCAATTTGATGATCCGCAAAACAACAGTGAATTAGCAAAAACGCTGAAGCAACAGTACGGCTTTGCGCCACAAGTGATGGGGTTAACAGATCGTCATCCATTCTGGTTTTACATGACGTTGGAAAACGGTGGCAGCCATGTGCAGATCCCACTGCCAGAGAAACTGGATAAGGACGCTTTGAAACGCAGCATTCAGTCGGCGTTGCAACGGTTAGCGCCTGGTTTTATGAAGACTGTGGCCTTAGTGGTCCCCAAGCCCAATTACATGCAGCAAGGTGGCGCTAGCTACAGTATGCTGCGGGAAGTGTTGAGCAAAAACCTGCGGGTAGTTGACGAAGATCTTAGCGATGGCAAGGTGTCTCAGGATGCCGACTTCCTGCTGGTCATGGCCCCAGAAAACCTCAGCAATAAAGCGTTGTTTGCCATTGATCAGTTCTTGATGCGTGGCGGCAGTGTGATGATGGCAACCTCCCCCTTTGCCGTTAACATCAGCCAGTCACTCACTGCCCAACAGCAACAGAGTGGTCTGGATAAATGGCTGGCACATTATGGCTTGAGCATCGCGCCACGCATGGTGCTCGATCCGCGCAATGCGGCGCTACCGCTGCCCGTAGAGCGCAATGTGGGTGGTATCACCTTAAGAGAAGTACGCATGCTGCCTTATCCGTATTTCCCTGACTTACGTGGTAATCAGTTGTCACCAGACAATCCGGTCACCGCGCAACTGGGCCAGCTGACATTGAACTGGGCCTCTCCGGTGACTATCGACAGCAACAAAGCCGGTAACCGCGATATCAGCAAACTACTCACCAGTTCTGCCGATAGCTGGAGTTCTGCCAGCATGAACCTAGTCCCGGATTACCGCGGTTATCCAAGTAATGGCTTCAAGCTGGAAGGCAAACAGCAGTCATATCCACTGGCAGTCGCTGAAACCGGGAGTTTTGATTCCTTCTTTGCCGGCAAACCGTCGCCGTTACTCGCAGATAACAGCACCACCACAACCGCCAATGCGAATCCCCCGGCAAAAACGCAGCCCGATAATAGTTTTGATGGTGTCATCGAGCACTCGCCTGAGTCTGCACGGTTAATCCTGGTGGCCAGTAACGGCTTTGCCAGTGATGCGACGCTGCAACTGGAATCTCAGGGGCTGAGCACTTACTACACCAAACCGTTGGACTTCATCCAGAACAGTATCGACTGGTCACTGGAAGACCCGGCATTGCTGGCCTTGCGTGGACGTACCCAGCTAGCCAGAACCCTATTAGGGATGAAACTGGAGCAACAGCAGTACTGGGAATATCTCAACTACGGTCTGGTGCTATTGGGACTGGCACTGATCTGGCTGTGGCGCCGACAGGTGAAAAGCAGCGATCTGCGCCGTTATCAGCAGATCCTGGCGGAGGTATAACAAGATGAAAAAACTCATATATATTCTGAGTGGTCTGCTGGTATTGCAACTGTTGCTAACCGTGGTCGTGAATGCGCAGCACAGTGGCATTCAAGGTGCCGCAAAACCCAAGGCGTTACTGGCACTGCAGGACAATGATATCGACCATATCAGCATCAGTGGTAACGATGGCAAAGTCGTTAACCTCGCCAGAACCAACGGCAAATGGCTGCTGTCCGACCAGTCAGATTTTCCGGCTAATCAGCAGCAGGTAACATCGCTGCTGACGCAGATCCTATCACTGAAACACGGTTTGGCTGTTGCTGACAGTGACAACGCCGCTCACCGCTTCAAAGTGGCAAAAGACAGCTTTGAACGAAAAGTGGTGTTGTCACAGCAGCACGTTGATATGGCAACCCTGTATTTGGGCACGTCAGCAAGTATGCGGGAAACCCATTTGCGGCTGGAAGGTGAAGCGCAAGTGTATCTGGCCAATCTGCCGGTTTACCGCTTGCCAGTCACCAATAAGGAGTGGATGCAGCAGGATTTACTGCAGTTGAAAACCACTAACATCAAAGCGTTAAAAATAGGCGATATGACGTTGAGCCGGAAAATAGACCATGCCCAAACCTCAGCGTCCCAGCAGCCGTTGCCAGCAACCATTGCCGACAATGGCAAAGTACAGAAAATGGTAGATAAACTGATTGATGATAACGGCAATAGCAAAGACCTGAAAAATGCAGCATCAACGCCCCCTGAGAACTCAGGTTGGCAGTTGACTCCATTACCTGCCGGTAATCGCGTCAATCTGGGTGCCGTCAATCAGGCGCTACAGCAACTGACCTCCCTGCGTGTCAGTGACCTGCTCGGGGTGGAGCAAAAAGCCAATTTTGGCCTGGATACTCCCCTGTTGCAGCTTACGGTACAACGTAATCAGGGAGATGATGTCAACTACCGCTTAGGGCAAATGAGTGACAGTAAAGACTATGTACTCAAATCTTCACTGAGTCAGCAGTATTTCCGTCTGCCGCAAGCGCAAGGTGCCGCTTTTGCCGCTGCATTTAACCCCAGCGCCTTTAGTGAACCACTAACACCCGCCAAAACCGATAAAGCTAAGCTCGGTAGCAATCCCCCAAAAACTGTGGCTGAGTCAACAACTGGCCCAAAGGAGCACGTTAAGTAACATTTTCTTCCCCCCAACCAAAGCAGCCAAAGGCCACCGTTCATGGTGGCCTTTTTATAATAAAGCCGCGCTATTACTGCTTATTCCAGTTCGGAGTTGGCTGCTGTAACAGATGCTGAATAAAGAACATAAACTGCCGCCGCTGCACATAGTCAATCGGCCCGGTAGAACGACCAACCGAGTGCTCGCCGCCCGGCACTTCCAGCAGCTCAAAATCTTTATTGGCATTAATAAGCGCATTCACCAACTGCAATGACGAAGAGGGATCGACGTTACTGTCCTGCTCACCAAAGATGATCAGCAGTTGCCCTTGCAACTTGGCCGCATTCACCACCGCCGAACTGCGCAGATAGCTCTCATCTACCGGCCAGCCCATCCACTGTTCATTCCAGCTCATTTTATCCATGCGGTTGTCATAGCAACCGGCAAAGGCGACCCCAACAGTGTAAAAATCTGGATGGAACAACAAGGCACTCAGCGTACTCTGGCCGCCCGCAGAAGCACCATATATGCCCACACCTTTGCTGATGTCATACCAGGGGAACTTCTTGGCAGCCGCCTGATGCCACAAGATACGATCTGGGAAACCTGAATCCCCCAGATTTTTCCAGGCCACATCGTGAAATGCTTTGGAGCGATTGGCAGTACCCATGCCATCCATTTGCACCACGATAAAACCCAAATTTGCCAGCGCCTGCATACCGATGACTTTGTCGCCACCGGAGTGATAACCAAACGGCCAGAAATCTTTTGGCACAAAGCTATCGTGTGGCCCGGCATAGATATTCTCAATTACCGGGTAGTGTTTACTGGGATCAAAATGCTGCGGTTTTACTATCAAGCCCCAGATATCACTCTTGCCATCACGGCCTTTTGCCACAAACACCTGTGGCGCTTTGAATCCCGCCGCCGTTAATTGGGAAATGTCGGCTTTAGCAATTACCCGCACTAAGGTGCCATCGGCTTTTTTCAGTTCGGCGATATTGGGCAAATCAACCCGTGAATAGTTGTCGACAAAATACTGCATATCATCAGAGAAACTGACGTGGTGATTGGCTGCCGTTTGGGTGATTTCCGTCAGTCCTGAGCCATCAAAATTCACCCGATAATAGTGCACAAAGTAAGGGTCTTCCCCCGCGTTGACACCGCTGGCGGCAAACCAGATTTGTCGTTTCTCATCATCGACATGCACCACTTCACGCACTGGCCAGTTACCCTGAGTTATCAGGTTTTTCACCTTGCCGCGCTTGCCGTCATACAGATACAGATGCGCCCAGCCATCGCGCTCCGACAGCCAGATCACTTCCTTACCAAGCTGACTGACGTCATGGCGATAGCCCCGCCATTGATAGATAAAGGTGTTGCTGGTTTCATCAATCACCACCCGCCCCTTGCCACTGGCGGCATCAACTTCAATTAAACGCGCCTGCTGATGCCCTCGGCGAGTGTATTCAAAAGCAAAGGTTTTGCTGTCGGCTCGCCAGTGTAAATTGGCAAGATCATAGGCATTCGGGAACAAGCTGGCATCAATATCGGTATGTTTGCCAGTGTGCAGATCAAATAGGACGGGTTGCTCCATATCGATAGCATCGCCGGGCTTAGGATAGAGCTGTTTGATCACCTCGGGCTGCAATTGCGTCTGCGGCGATGACAAAACCCGCGTCACATAACGCGCATAACCAGGGGTTACGCGGAAGATCACTAAATAACGGGAATCTGGCGACCACTGAATGGTTTGTGGGTCGTAAAAATTGCCGGCGGTTCCCTCCTGACTCAACAATACAGTTTGACCATGTTGATCAATAACTTGCAGGTTATGATCAAACACATGCGCTTGTAGCTTGCCATCTGGCGATGGCCGTAAATGATTGTCCGCAGGCACGCGAAGATCGCGCACTTCATCATCGGCAATCGACTGCGAAGTCTCAGGTTTCTTGGCACAAACGGCCTGAGTCAAACTGCAATGCCAGGGCTCATAGTGCAGGTAAAAGCCGATGCCGTCATCCTCATACCAGAAGTCGTCAAATGGCAGTGCTAACGCCGTTACATTGTCAGCTTGAGCCTTGCTCAGCCCTTTGGCGACCAGGGTTTGGTCAAAGGCCGGGCCTTTCTGTCCGCTGTCGGCATTTTCTTTGATAAAAGCAAAGCCACCCGCAACCGTCACGCGGTAATAGAATTCATGAGTCCCCGGCAGCCACTGAGCCGGAAAGGCCAGATCACGCGTTAGTCCCTGCCAATTCTGGCGTAGCTCAACACTGGCTTGAATATCTGCAGCGGTTGCTGCCATTACTGACACAGGCGTAATCATTAATAACAGCGCACTTGCCAGAAATCTCGGTAATAAAGCATGTGTCATAGTGATATTTTCTTTCCCTTAAAAGCCACCCGTAAACAGTGGTACTGTCATTAGTTATTTTGAATACCGTATACCAAATATATATAATTGCAAATCAGTGCAATATACAATCAATATCATTCTGACCATGATAATTGATGTGCTAACTGTTTATTCAATATGAATAAAATATACAAAAAGTGAACACTATATAATATTTATCTTATTAATCATGGTGATATAGAATGTCATTTCATAAAGTGAGTTTATGGTATTGACAGTAATTCGATTAATGCCAACTTACATTTTTACGTCACTCAGTAGCTGTATTACCGGGCCGAACTCGTTACAATGCGCCTTTCTCGCTGTTCGGTAGGCCGTCCGTAATATGAGCGTTGTTTTACATATTTTTTACCGTCGTGGACTGCAGTTGTGCATTTGGCTACTGCTGGCGCTCGCAACGGCTCAAGCTTCACCACTACAGCTGCAAGACCTCAACACCCCGAAATTGTTAGACAGTGCCTTTGCGATGTTACGGGATCCATCGGGTAAGTTATCACTATCCGAGGTCAAGCAACGTACATTTCACCAGTATGGCAATAGTGAAGCATTGCATATTGGTTACACCACTGATGCCGTCTGGCTGAAACTACAACTTAGTGCCACTGCAAACGCTCCAGCCCCCTGGGTAATGGATTTCCATTATGGGTATCTGGATCAACTAGATGCTTATATCGAATACTCGGATGGCCGAACAGTACATCAGCGCAACGGTTTTGCGGTGCCACCGGTTGACCGTGCTATCGCTAATGGTACCCCGGCATTTTGGTTAACGTTACCCGCTAATGAAATTGTTACCGTCTATATTCGAGTCAAAGCCTACGGCAGCATGACACTCAATGCCACGCTCTATCCGCAGTGGGCATTTCACGCACACAGTAACCGTAACCTTTTATTTCAGACGATCTTTGCTGGAATGTTTTTGGCATTGTGGTGCTACAACATGTTTCTGGGATTGGTACTGAAACAGCGCCCTTACCTGTCCTACAGTGCTTATCTGCTGGTATTTGGCATCACTACTGTCACCGCTATTGGGCACGGTTCCCTGTATCTGTGGCCGCTATTAGGGCCGATAATCAATCATGTGGTGCCCACCGGCTATTCCACCGCCGTAGTGCTGGCATTGCTATTTGCCCGGGATTATATGGCAACCAAACAGCGGGCACCTGTTGTAGATATGACCCTCAAGTGGGCGGCCCGATTTTGCACGGTGGCAGCACTGGCAACCGTAATATTACCAGTGCAGATTGGCGTACAGATTATGTCGGCAATCGGCGTATCCATTGCCGCGTTGATGATGTGGTGTGGTGTTTTCGGCGTTTATCGTAAGATACCTGCCGCCCGATACTTTTTAGCCGGATGGATCTGTATGTTAATCGGCACCGCTATGGTATCGCTGCGTAACATGGGTTGGTTGCCTGACAATTTCATCACCTTTTACGGTATGCAACTTGGCTCCACCATCGAAATGCTGCTGTTGTCGTTGGGATTGGCCTCCCGTTTCAATGAGATGAAACGCCAGAAAGAAGCCGCCCAAGCAGCACTGGTCGAAACCCTGGTGCATCAGGAGTCACTACTGGAACAAAAAGTGTTACAGCGCACAGCCGAACTGGAAGCGGCCAAGCTGGAGTTAGAGAATATGGTCTATAAAGATCCTCTGACCAAACTCTATAATCGCAATGGTCTCGAACATATGCTGGATGAGGTGTACCAGCATTCGCGCCGCCAGCAACGGATATTGGCGCTGCTGCTGATCGACCTTGATGATTTCAAGCTGATTAACGACAAACACGGCCATAGCATGGGCGATCATCTGCTACAAATCATTGCCCAAAGGCTCAATAGCTGTGCCGTTGAAAACGACATGGTGGCCCGCTTAGGTGGGGATGAATTTGTGCTGTTATCTGACCGTTTTCACGACAAACCCACCTTGCAGCAGTTTGGGCAGAAAGTGAAACAGATACTGACTCAGGCGGTGTTGTTACCCAACGGCAGCACCGTCAGAATTGGCACCAGTATCGGCATCTGTTTTGGCGATCCCCATCTGGTAGACTCATCATCACTATTGCGCCGTGCCGACAGCGCCATGTACTTAATTAAACATTTTGAAAAAAATGATGTTGCCATCGACGATATGCGACGTCGCGCTAACAGTTAACCCTGTGGCGTATTTTATCCAAACCGTCAGCAGCTAATGACCAAGGTGCACTGCGATGTTGTCCAGTCGCGCCCTATAACAGCCAAGGCAGCAGACACAGTAATAACTTATCGCGGGACTCCACGCTGCAACGGCACTTGTTCTCGGATAGTTTGCGACAACCAATCGATAAACACTTGTAAGCGCTGGCTGGTATTGCGATTTTTAGGGTACAACATGGCGATTGGCATTGCTGATGGGGGATAATCCGCCAGCACCCGTTGCAGTAATCCCTGTTGCAGATATTGTGCAATGCCATAAACGGGCACCTGCACTAATCCCATGCCCGCCAATCCTGCCGCGATATAGGCATCCGAACCATTAGTGGTAATGGGATGGGGCAACATTAACTTCTGATATTTGCCCTCTAGCAAAAACTCCAGCGGTTCCACCCGGCCAGAGGAAGGAAGTACATATCCCACCATCTGATGTTCATTAAGATCATCTGGGCATAACGGCACACCGAATTGTTGCAAATAGCCTGGACTCGCCAAAGTAACAATAGGAATAGCGCCAAGGTCGCGCCCAATCAGATTGCTGTCATTCAAAGGCCCAGCACGTAACACTAGGTCGACACCGCTTTCGAGCAGATCCACCCGACTATCAGTGACGCCGATATTCAGCTCGATCCCTGGATAACGCTGCCGAAATTCCGCCAACGCTGGGATAATCAGCATCCGCGCGAAATGCGTTGGCACACTGATACGCAACACCCCACTTGGCTGGTGATCTTCGGCAAACAATCCTGCCAGTTCATCCCAATCCGCCAGCAATTGCCGGGCTTTTTCCAGAACGGCTGTCCCGGATTCCGTCAGCCGTACCTGGCGCGTAGTACGCTGCAACAACTGCATATTCAGTTGCTGCTCCAGGCGTTGTATCGCCTGAGTTACGGTCGAGCGCGGCAGATTGAAGCTCACCGCCGCCTTGGTAAAACTGTGACTTTCACACACGCGTTGATAAATCGCTAGGGTTTGCAGCCTATCCATATTGTTCGTGATTTATGAATTCTAAAACTGTTATAAGCATCTTTATCCTAAAAGTAAAAACAAAGATGCTATGTCCACCGACATAAGGGAGATTCAAGATGCAACACAGAACGTTAGGGGCCAATGGCCCACAGGTTTCAGCATTGGCACTTGGCTGCATGGGCATGAGTGAATTCTATGGTGCCGCAGATGAACAGGAATCACTGGCAACGCTAGACCTAAATAACTGTTCCAAATAGTAGATCACAGGAAGGGAACTCAGTCCTGTTTGAGCGATCAGATCTATCGCCAAACAAACCCACCACTCGCCGAGGACTGAGAATGGCCATCTTAGCACCACTATG
>NZ_BMXW01000024.1 GCF_014651955.1 Shewanella fodinae
AATAAGATGAAAGTTTGACTTGCCTAAATCGATACCGAGTACTTGAATAAACATGATGGTCTACCTCCTGTCTAGCCTAATCTCAGCATAGTTGCTGAGAAGGGAGGCGGACCATCACATTAAGCCCGGCGATTGCCGGGCAAATACTTCAATAGCTAATTAAAGGTTACGCAGAAGGAATATCTAATAGATCCGTTTTAGTTTGTGCCAAAGTGCCATTAATATTGATGGCCAATTTCAGCTGTCCAACGGTAGTTCCCAATTTTTCTAGGCTCCCCGGAGTGAATTGGTATTTTCCAGCGGTATCCGTTGCACTTAGAGTGCCACTGCAGACATCGCTGCTGTCACTGCACGCAAAGCGGACGCCCTTATGCCAAGGGATTGAAAATGCTGA
The DNA here is from genome assembly GCF_014651955.1 of Shewanella fodinae. Taxonomy (GTDB): domain Bacteria; phylum Pseudomonadota; class Gammaproteobacteria; order Enterobacterales; family Shewanellaceae; genus Shewanella; species Shewanella fodinae. The sequence goes on from NZ_BMXW01000024.1 coordinate 395, forward strand.
AACCTGTTCGCCGGGAATATTCAGGTACATGACCGTATAATTGGCACCCGCACCAGTAACCGGTTCTCCCTCATTAGTCGTGAGTGAAAATGTTACCGCTTTGGTAGCGCTGTCAATGCTATCAACCACAATTTTGAGGCTGGTAGCATCGTTGATAGACACATAGCTCGGTTCAGGGGTTACGTTTTCGTCATCATCCGAACCGCAGCCACCGAGCGCCAATAATGCCGAAATTATTATCAGACTTTGATATTTCATCACAGCCTCCTAGTGACAGTCGCTGCAGGTGAAACCTTCATGTGCCCCGGTCAAACCAGCAGTGACATCGTGCTCGCTATGACAGGTTTGGCACTCCATCTGGGCGTTAACATCTGTGGCAAAATAGGTATCGGGCTCCCGCTTGGTACTGCTGTGGCAGCCAGCACAGTCACTATTCCCCTCGGCAGCGGTAGCAACATCCAGCGTGTTATCCAACGCTTTATTGAGGAAATCGACAGTCGTATAGGCGATTTCTGCTGTAACCTGGGCACAACGCTCCAGTTTTGCCGGATGACTGGTGCCAAACTTACTTTGCTTTGACCAAAGCGTCACAGAAGTATGACAAAGAATTGATTTTGCTACAGACTGCCCAATCTTATCCGCTGTTAGCAATTCTCCGGCATCGGTCTTACGGGTTGGTGCACCAATGGCACTCAAGAACTCGCTATCTCCACGTGGCATCGCCGTACTTTCATAATAATGATATACAGAGCGGATAACCTTGTTGCGATCGACGCCCGCCAGCATGTTGACAGCCATCGCTGCTGCGTTTAGGCAACCGCACAAGGTGCCCCAGCCAGCAATACCACCGGCACCATAAACGGTTATATTGGTGGGAATTGCCGCAAATTTACAGGCATCTTCGTGCCCTTGCGCGGCCAACTCTTTGACGATGGCATCAAAGACACCATACATACAACCACCTTTGCCATAGTCTTCGTATGCGCGTTTTGCTACCGCGAGCGGCTCGACTTTCACATAAGTCAGAAGATTAGCCGCCAAATCACTGGTGCCTTCACTGCCGATACCAATAGATATATCGCCTGGACAAGTGTCTGCGGCCATAGCTGTTGCCATGATGCCCCCACCCGCAGCAACACTTACCAAACCGATAATTTGTCCCATTGCCTGACGTCGATTTACGTTCATGTTCATCACCCCACATTTGTTATTTTGCAATTTGCAAAAATGCGAATTGCAGATAGTTAAAATCAATTAAATCAACTACTTAGTGGCATATGCTAGATTAAATTCTTTGCTACGCATTAAATGTGATCGATTACGACTTATCGATAATTCATGAAAAAAATCTTTAGGAGTTTTTATTCATGAATGAGGTAAATAGGAAGCTGGTTTTCGCCGGTACAAGCTCAGATGTAGGAGAAATACTTTAGGGAAAGGCTCACGTATCTCAAAAATGACCAATTAACTTCTATACTTTGCTCGACAGGGAATGATTACTCAACAGGATGTTAAATACCTGGGGGCTGAATGCATGCTGAGAAGATCCAGCTTAAGGTCACAGTTACTGCTTGCTGTCGCACTGGCATGCTGCGCCATTCTATCGACCCAGGTGATGATACGTTACATGTGGACACTGCCGCAGTTCTCGCATCTGGCACTCTATAATGACAAACTGGAAATCAAGCGTTTCAAGAGTGTTTTGCAACTACAACTGAAGCGGTTACAAAATATTGCCTATGATAACGCTGTCTGGGACGGCTCTTACACAAAAGCGCTTGCCCGAGATCAACAGTGGTTTAAAGACAACTTTATGATCGGGCCTTCTTTTCAGCATCTGTCTATCAACGGACTGTATTTTTACGACAATGAACAGCAACTCCTGGCGGGTATGAGTGTTGATAACAACCTGCAACCTATCACCGTCACCATGTTTTCTGCCCCGCAAGACATACCGACGAAACTCCTGATCAGTACAGAAGAAGTTCAGCAAAATCAGCTAATGCCGGTGTCAAAGACCAGTTTTATTAAGGTCAACGACAAGCCTGCGGTAGTTATCAGTCAAAGCATAGCGCCTTCGCTGGAACAGGGTGTCAGTGCTGGTACCTTGTTGCTGTGGCACTATTTAGATGGCCGTTTTATCGGGGAGTTGATGCCATTAGCCAATGATGATATCCGTATCATCGATCCTGCCCAAGAAAGCGACATCGGACAGCACATCAGCACTATGCTGCAAGCTGATGACATACAAATTAAGCTCTGGAAAAATAGTTTATATCTTGGAGTCCTAGGGTTAGATAACCAGCTGTTATTGGTGTTTGCTATCCCACAAAGTCCGAGAATATACGATGAGGCACTGTTTAATCCTGCCCTCTCAGCCGGCATAGCCGTGTCTTTCCTGACGCTGTTGCTGTTTTATCTTTATATCAGCCGCAAATTAGTCGAACCCGTTCGTCATTTGCTGAAAACGATTAGCTACGTCAATTTCAGTAATGACTATTCCGCTAGAGCTAACCTGAGAGGTCATAACGAGATACACAAACTCGGTCGTCTGATTGACCTGATGTTCGAATTAGTAGCACAGCAGCAACAAAAGCTCACGATGAAAAATCGCCAGTTACAGGATCTGAGTAATACCGATGCATTAACCGGTTTGGCCAATCGTCGTTATTTGGATGAATATCTCGCAACCTTGCGCAATTCGGTCATTAACCGCAAGCAACCCATAGCCATGCTGGTGGTTGATGTGGATTTTTTCAAGCGTTACAACGACTTTTACGGTCATGCCATGGGAGACAAAGTGCTACAACAAGTAGCAATTGCCCTTCAGGAAAGCACTCACCGTGCCACTGATCTGATATGTCGCTATGGTGGCGAAGAATTTGTGCTGGTGCTGGAAAACACCAGCAAAGAAGAAGCCATGGTGGTGGCGGGCAATCTCTGCCAAGCAGTAGAAAAGCTGGGGATCCCCCATCAAACTTCTGCCGCCAGCAAGGTGGTCACTATCTCTGTTGGTCTGGCGGTAAAACCTGCTGATGCCATTATTGAATATGAAACCCTGTTTGCCTGGGCTGATGCGGCACTCTATATCGCTAAAGACAATGGTCGCAATCGCTATGAAGTTGCGTAAATCATTTTCATTATTGTGAAGCTAGACCTATGTCTTGACCAAAGTCCCATAACAAATATCACTGAATAATTGCAATTATTCGAATTGTTTATGCGAATTTTCGCCGTTGATCTAAATTTTTTAGAACGTAGTATGAGTTGCAGCAGGAAATCCTCGGCAACAAATATTCTGGATGCCGGGATCTCAACCCATTAACGCTGGACGAAGATACTCGCCAGCTAACAATTATCAGAGAGGGAATATATGCATCTGTTGAAAAAAGTTACATTGAGTGTTGCGTTTGCAGGTTTCGCCAGCCTCAGTGCTAGTGCTATGGCCGAAACATTTCAATTGGATCCGACCCACACAAGTGTGGTTGTGTCATGGAATCATTTTGGTTTTTCTAACCCAACCGCCAGCTTCAGCGATGTCACCGGCACGCTAAACTTTGATGACGCGGATGCAACTAAATCAAAAGTCAGTGTAAAAATTCCAGTGAAAACCGTCGACACTCGAGTGCCAGCGTTAACTAAAGAGTTTCTGGCTAAAGACTACTTTGACGCCGAAGGTCACCCGCAAGCAACCTTTGATAGCACTAAAGTGGTGAAGACTGCCGCCAATGAATATGACGTTACCGGTAAACTGACTATCAAAGGGATCACTAAAGAAGTGGTATTGCATGCCAAGCTGAATAAAGAGGGCGAGCACCCAATGAAGAAAAAACCAACTGTTGGTTTTGACGCCACTACTGAAATTAAACGTTCTGAGTTTGGTATGGGTCAATATGTGCCTTATGTCAGCGATGAAGTGACCATTCACATCACTACCGAAGCCAGCACCCTATAAGCGTTGTAAACCCGCGTTAAGAAAGCCGCCTGTTTCGTCCCTGCAGGCGGTTTTCATTTTTATGGTGTTCACGTTTCAGCTTCTAGCATGATAACCACAGACCAGTTCATCCAACTGTTTTTGTTCCTGTAATTGTTGCTGTTTTCTCGCGGTTTCCGCTCGCCGTTCCAGCATATGTTGTAGCCCCAGATTGAAACTTGCCTGTTGCAGGCAAGCCCGTTGCTGCAGACGGTATTCCTGTGAAGCCTCCATGACTCGCCGCTGTTGCTGCTCACATAACTGATGCATCTGCTGTTTAATGCTGCCCATGTTCTGTAAATAAAGCGCAGAACCTCCGTGGTTAACCGACAGCGCTGCCATATGCTCATGCAATTGTTCAAAGCGACTCTGCTCCAATTGCTGACTCTGTAACAGCTGCTGCCGACGACTTTGCATACGTTCAAATTTTTGCCGTTGCAACGCCATATACTGATTAAGCGAACTCATTGACCAACTCCATTAGTTGCTTACGACTGTCGGCATATATTGATTGTTCGTTAAGGCCCTGACACAGAAAAGCTTCGATGGCTGGGAAACGTTTAACCACAGCATCTAGTTCCGCATCTTCACCTCGTTGATAAGCCCCCAGCGGAATTAACTCCTGGATCTGCTGATAACGGCTGTACAAGCGCTTCAATCGGTAACAGGCCTGCAGATGGGCTTCACTCACTATCTGAGGCATCACCCGGCTGATTGAGGCCCCAATATCGATTGCTGGGAAATGCCCTTGCTCTGCCAAAGAACGCCGCAGCACTATATGCCCATCGAGGATAGCCCGCGTGCTGTCGACGATGGGATCTTGCGGGTCATCACCTTCCGCCAGTACGGTATAAATGGCGGTCATGCTGCCACGAGAACTATTGCTATTACCGGAGCTTTCGACGAGTCCGGTCAACTTGCTGAATACGGAAGGCGGATAACCTTTAGTTGCTGGGGGTTCACCGAGAGACAAGCCGATTTCCCGCTGTGCCTGAGCATAGCGAGTCAGAGAATCCATCAACAGTAGTACGTTTTTCCCTTGATCTCGAAAATGGGCGGCAAGCTTATGGCTCAGCTCCGCTGCTCGCAACCGCAGCAATGGCGACTGATCCGCGGGAGCGGCCACCACAATGGCTTTCTTGCGTCCCTCAGGCCCTAAGGCATGCTCAATAAAATCACGGACTTCCCAACCACGTTCACCAATCAATCCGACAATTACCACGTCGGCCGCAGTATAGCGGGTCATCATGCCTAACAATTTACTCTTACCGACACCGGAACCGGCAAACAAGCCAATACGCTGACCTTTACCCACGGTAAACAGGCCATTAAGCGCCCGAATGCCGACGTCCAAAGGTTGCTCTACCCCGCGCCGCTGCAGGGGGCTTAGATGTGGTGCATATAATGTTTGTCGTGGTGCGTCGATTTCGCCAAGGTCGTCAATCGGTCGCATCAGACCGTCGACAACACGCCCCATCAAGGAATCGCCTACTGGCAAGAGAGCGGAATTTTCGATCACCCGCACTTTCGCGCCAGCGTACAGCCCGGAAACCGCAGCCAAAGGCATCAGAAAGGCCTGTTCCTGATCAAAACCTATCACTTCAGCATCAAACCACTGCTGTTGGCCTTCCACCTGACAACGCTGTCCAAGCGATAAACGCCCGCCTTTAACGGTCAAGGTCAGGCCATTAATACTCAGTAAGCGCCCGTAACTGTTGAATTGATGCGCTGGACGGATGGCTGCAGTAGCGAGCTGCAGACGCTGTTGCCATTCAGTCTGCATCGGTGAGTATCGGCTTTATCTGTTGCAGCACCTCAGAGAGACGCTGCCGAAATGACAATTGATGCAGTTGCGCTTCCCCTTCAAACTGCACCTGCCCAACAGGCAAGGATTCATCCACCCGAAAAGGAATACCATCGATATCGCTAATTCCCTGACTTTTAAGCCATTGGTTGTCGCTAACGGAAACACTGATAGCGGTAACGATGTCACGCCCTTGCAGGGCTTCCAGCGTGCGCTCTATCGCCTTTAGATAAGACTGTGGCTGCGCCGACAACTCACTTTCAATAACGGTCTGCGCCAGCTCGCGGATCAGTGTATAGAGATCTTCGCTTAACTGTGCCGCACTGATGTGAAGCTGAGACTTAATACCATTCATCAGTTGTGCCAGATGCTGACGGTTATCAGCTTCGGTTGCGGTTTTTTGCTGCTGCAACTTTTGTTGCCATTGTGCTTCTATTTCCGCTCTTAATTCATCAGCTGCCCACTGCCGCCCACGCTGCTCGCCCGTCAATTGACCATCGTTGACACCTTGTTGGTAGGCCTCGTCAAGCCGCTGTTGCAACGTTAGCTGCGACGCCTGACGGACAACTGAAGGGAATTGAAACAGTTCTGACATGGCTTACCCCAACACATCTTCCTGATAAAGCCGATAATCGATGGTGCCATCGCTCATCATCTGCCGAATGATTTTCATAATCTCCGCGCGTGCCGTTTCCACTTTTCGCACGGGCTGGGGGGCCAAGCCATCAAGCTGCTGTTGATACACTTGTGCTAAGCGTTTGGGCAAGGCTTGTAAAATAGACTGGATAAATTCTGCTTTTGCCCCTTTGAGTGCCACAATCCACAACTCATCGGAAATCTCGTTCATCAGTTGTGCACGTACTTCTTCGGTCTGTAGGGCAATGGTATCAAAGTCGAACATCCGTTCTTCAATAGCAATGGCCGTCTGCTTGTCGTGCTGTCGTAGCAAGGCGATAATTTCTGCTTTGTTGCCGTTATAGCGGTTGACAATCTCGGCCACTTTTTCGACGCCATCCACTCTGGCACCGGTTTGCTGCCCGACAAATTCGATACAGCGCTCCAGTGCAAAACGTAAATCATCGATAATATGCTCACTGACTTCCCGCATTCCGGCAATGCGGAACAGCAGATCTTCGTGGCGCTCCTGCGGTAATAATGCCAGCACCGCCGAGCTTTGCTCCGGTGGCAAAAATGCCAGGATCAGCGCCTGCATCTGCGCATGTTCCTGTTCCAGGAACCGGGCGATCAGTTCAGATGGTACCCATTCGAGACAGCGTAACTCTTCAATCAAAGTAACGCCATAAATATCATCGAGCATGCCCCGCGCCAGCTTGCGCCCCACGGCTTTATCCAATGCTTTTTCTAAATAACGGCGCGATGCACCACTGACACCACTTTCGTTGCGGTAACTGTCAAAGAAATGTTGCAGCGTCTGACTCATATCCTCTTGGGTAATATGCGCAATTTTCGCCATCCGCTCAGACAAGGCCTTCACCTCACCTTTGCCGAGCCGCCGAATAACGTTAGCAGCGTTATCCTCGCCCATACTCAACAACAGAATAGCGGCTTGATCGAGTTCAGATAATTCGCTGACGAATTCAGGACTTGCTGGATTCAATTTCTATTCCTCGTTCTACCCACGTTTTAATGACGGCAGTGACACGGTCAGATTCTTTATGTGCCAAATACTGCATGTGCGCGACCTGCTCTTCAAACAGCGCCCCAGCCTTTGGTAATGCCATGGTAGGCATTTCATCCTCAGCCACTTTTTTGTCTATGGAATTAGCGCTCTCGGTTACGGCTGTCTTATCTGAGGCCAATGCATCAAAGTCATCCAGTTTGCCGTCGCTGCCCTGTTGTTGGGCCAGCAGTTGTGGACTCAGTTCGCTGTTGTGGCGTTTGCCCTTAACCAAATGGCTCACCAGTGGTCGAACACCAAAGAAGATCAACGCCAGCGCAATCAGGGTGCCAAATAAATAACGCGCATATTCCCGCATAATGGGTAACTGCCACCAAGGCGTTGTATCTGTGGAACCTGCAATATCGGTTTCAACAAACTGGAAACTAGAGATATTGAACTTGTCACCACGCTCAGCATTGAAGCCCGTTGCTGTTCGTACCATATCCCCAAGCGATGCCAATCTTGCCTCAGTCCAGCCGGTTTTACCTGCGGCGGCATCATTCACCAACACCGAAACACTCATCGCTTTGAGTCGGCCCACTTCGTAGCGTGTGTGCGTAACCGAACGGCCACTATCAAATGTCCGTTGTGCTTCCTGCTTCTGACTGGTTCGGCCGTTAACATCTGCTTTAGGTTGTTGGCCGTTAGGGTTGGCAATCGGTGGATTATTCGCCAAAGAGCCAGGAATCCCCATCGCCAGATCATCTTGAGAAGAACCGGTTTTAGTATTCTCAGACTTCACAATTGTGTTGGGATCGAGTGTTTCTTTGGTCTCTTCAACTACGCTGAAATCCACATCCGCAGAAACTTGGATCCGATAATTACCCTCACCGACAATGGGCAACAACATGATGGCTGCCCGTTGTTCAATATCCTGTTCGAGCTTATTAATAAACTGCAGTTTCTTGCTGGAGTCTTTACCCACTGGCGAATCATCGAACAGCTCGGCGGTCAACAGTTCGCCCTTTTGATCCACCACAGACACCGCCCGCCGATCGAGCCCTGGAATGCTGCCCACGACCAAACTGACGATAGCCTCCACCTGCTGTTGCTTCAGTTCGTAGCCAGGAGCTAAGTCAATCATCACAGATGCCCCTGGCTGTTCCTCTTTACGACCGATAAACAAACTGCGCTTAGGAATCGCTAGGTGCACCCGAGCACTTTGAATGCCAGCCATGTTCATGATGGTACGAGCCAGTTCGCCTTCCAGCGCATGCTGGTACTGTTTCGTTTCCATAAACTGACTGGTGCCCATCTGCACCTTACTGTTAATGCTGCTGATACCATCAGGTAAAGCCGCCTTGATACCCCGGGCCGCCAGCGTGATGCGGGCGTCAGCCAGTTTATCCTGCGGCACCATAATGTTGCCGGTATCGGTATCAATGCGGAATGGGAACTTCTCTTTGTCGAGGATCTCTAGAATACTGGCCTTATCGTAATGCTCTTGATTGCCATAAAGCGGTACATAGTTTTTGGCCGAGGTCCACAAAATAATCACAATCGCCGCAGCCACCAACGTTGCCAGCAATGCAATGGAAGCAAGGCTTCTGTCGCCACTCTGCGGCCAACCAAATTTGCCAGACAGATTAACCACTTTTTCTTTTAAGCCGCCATTACCGGCAAGATGTTCGTCTTTGGTTGCCACTACACCCTTCATCAATCACCACCTACAGTGACATACGCATAACGTCATCGATACCATCGAGAACTTTATTGCGTACTTCCATCAACATATTGAAACTCAGGCTCGCCTTCTGACTGGTCACCATCGCGCCAACCACATCCTGAGAAGCACCGGTATCGACCGCCTGCATCATCTCTGATGCGAGATTCTGCTGGGCGTTAACATCTCTTACTACCTGCAAAAAATCCTGCTGGATACCGCCATTATTGGCAGGCGCGATTGCGCCACTTTCAGCCATCAATTCCATTTGATCCATGCGATTGAGTAAAAGGCTCTGAGTTGCTATTGGTTCCATATTTAACGTACCTGTTTATTTATGCTATAGCGTCGATATCGATGCCGTTTTCTCTCATTGCTGCCAGCTTGTATCTGAGCGCTCGTGTCGTCATGCCCAGCGCTTCGGCAGTGCGGCTTCGATGTCCATTAAAACGTTGAAGTAAATCATAGATATATTCGAACTCTGCTTGTTTACGGGTGTGTTGCAGCCGTTTACCTGGGGCTTCATCAAAACAGAGTTGATGCAATGGCAGACCTAAATCTTCGGCTTGCAATTCCATGCCTCTGGCCATCACTAAGGCACGCTGAATGACATTTTCCAACTCACGCACATTGCCCGGCCAGTTATAACTCATCAGCACTTCACGAGCAGATCCACTCAGGTAATAACGATCTTCACCATACTTACGAATGAAATACTGAGCCAAGGGGATCACATCTTCCATACGCTGCCTTAATGCCGGCCAGCACAGTGGCAATACGTCTAAACGGTAATAAAGATCCTCACGAAATGCCCCCTGGCTGACTAAGTCACGTAAATCTTTGTTACACGAGGCTATGACCCTAACATCTAGAGTGACTTTGCTGTGACTACCAAGGCGCTCCACTTCCCGTTCCTGCAATACGCGCAGCAACTTTCCCTGCAACTCTAGCGGCAACTCAGAAATTTCGTCTAACAACAATGTACCGCCATTGGCCAGCTCAAACTTACCTGCCGCAGAATTGACAGCACCGGTATAGGCACCTTTGGTGTAACCGAACAACATGGCTTCCAGCATGTTCTCAGGAATTGCCGCGCAGTTGACGGCAACAAAAGGCTTTTCGCGTCGCGCAGACATCTGGTGAATAAATTGCGCCAGTTTTTCCTTACCGGTCCCCGACTCACCCTGGATCAATACCGTGGTGTTGTTGGTTTGCGCCGCCCGATTGGCGAGACGTAAAACCTTCTGGCTTGCTTGTGATACAGCCACCATATCTTTCATGTTTTTCAGCATGAAACGAGCGTTACGCACCGACGTGAGTAGTTGAGTGCAGCTAAAAGGACGCAGCAAATAATCAACTGCCCCACAAGATAGCGCATCGGATGCCAGCTGGCTTTGAGAGGATTCAACAATCACCACAATCGGCGTAGATGGGAAACGATGATGTATATTTCTAACCCAGTCCTGCACAATATTTGGATAATTGACAAAATCAATAAATATAATTTCTGGCTGTTCAGTCACCCCGTCAAGATAAAGGTCTTTTGCGTGTTTCAGATATAATGATTCATCGCTAAAACAGGCTATTTCATTAGCTTTTGGCTTTTTCCCTGATAGCCACAAGACACAATTATCTTTCATTGTTTTACTACTCCATTATCCTTGCGGATAAGTCTTACTGATACCCTTCGGTTTAATCCCTGATCCTTGTCGTTATTATTTACTAAAGGATAACGACTTCCATGAGCCCTCACCTCCAATTGTGCGGGTTTTAAGCCAAACTCGACTAATCTTGAGGCAACATCATCGGCTCGTTGCTGCGAAAGCTGTCGGTTAGCGATGCTATTTCCGACACTATCGCTATATCCATCGACTAACACTTTATTGATGTGACCATCTAACTTTATATAACGTACTAAATCTTGAAGTTTTTTAATGTCACGGACAGAAGAAATATTTTTTTTGCCTTTTTCAAAGAAAAAATCATTATCTCTAGCACTTTCCCATGATATCGGTGCCATATCTGATAAACAGTTGCGAAAAGCCGTAACGGCAGAAAATCCTCGGGTATTGGTAAATACTATCTCTTTACTGTTATTGTCTGGATTCACTTCAAAATCGAGCCAATCACCAGCAGCAATAGCATCTAAAACCTCACGGCCTACGTCATCATAAATGACAGATAATTCATTAACATATCCATTATAAATAGGCTGATTAATAGATATGTTTGAGATATTTTTCCAATCAGCCGGCTTAATTTTGACCGTTGCTGATGAAATCTTGATTTCTGGGAATTGCAGGTCAAGAATTAATCGAGTTTTATATTCCGGCGTTCTGACAATAGCAACTTCCGCGACACCTTCTATTTTTTGTGATAAGGCGCACTTAAATTTTGTTGACTTTATATTCCAAATTCCATTTTCATAAGTCTGTTGCCAGCTATCCTTAGCAAAAACGTTCGTCATCGTTATTGATGGCAGCATCATGAATGCTGGCACAATAACTCTCCAGTACGAAAAAGACATCTCGATTCCATAGCACTTTCTGACCAAGAACAATATTTAGTCAGTAATTTTAAAAACGAGCGGAAGAAAGACAGGCATTACGCCAGATAGGATCTGCCGCTAAGTTAATGCAACCCCGCTATCATATTTGTTTACAAACGTAGACCGGAGGCTTTGCGTCCCAGACTTTCATCTGGTTTGCTATTTAATTGTCTTAGCAATGGTTCTGTAAAAAATTTACAGAACGCTGCACTTGTTGGGCTAAAGTATTATAACCCTTTCGATTAATCAATATTCTTTCATGGAATTTTTACACTTTTTTTGCCATTTTTGAAAAAAAGACAAATTATTCACTTATCCTAGCGCCCCAATCACATTCACCCTAACATTGTCAGGTACTTCATTGTAAGAAAGTACTACAAGTGCATTATGGGTGAAGGTTTTCGCATATCGAGCCAACAATGGTCGCAGTTGTGGAATAACGACTAATACCGGCGTCATACCCTGTTTCTGCATCTCTTGTTGCACTACAGGCATCATGCGTTGGAACTGCTGCAGTAGATTGGGCGCAACTGGAAAACTATCCAGTGCCACTTTGCCTGCTTGCATCGCTTGATTAAGGGAGCTTTGCAGTGTCTGCTCTAGCTTGCTGTCTAGGCTATAGGCCGCCAGTTCATCGCGTTCGCCCATCAGTTGCCGGGTAATTGCTCGTTGCAACGCACAGCGAACATCGGCCGCAAGCAATAGCGGATCTTTGGTGATATCGGCGCTATCGACTAAGGTACTAGCGACAGTGACCGCATCCTTGATAGAGACTAATTCCCGCAACAAGTAGCGGAAAACTTTCAACTGAATACTCTCTGATAGAGATTTTTCTAAAGCAGTTGCCAAATCTGGTGCAATTTCTCTTACCCGCTTATTGAAATGTTTGACATCTTCAAACAAAAACAGCTCATCCAGCGCGCCTTTGATCACCTTACCGGCATGAGTTGCCACAATAGTGGCCAGGTCAACCACGGAATAGCCCATGTTCAACGCCCGGGATTTATCTTCCGCCTTAATCCACACCGCATTGAGGCCGTAGGCTGGATCGCGAGTGAGCTCACCATCCAGCTGCCCGTAGACCTCACCGGTATCAAGTGCCAGCAGTTGTTGTGGTTTCAACGTTCCCTCTGCCACCGGGACCCCAGACAACAAAATACGGTATTGTTGCGGATTGAGCTTTAAATTATCGCGGATCCGCACTTCCGGTAATAGAAAGCCCAGCTGTTCACATAAGGTTTTACGGATACCACGCAAGGTGCTTATCAGCTCCTCACCTTTGTCTTTTTCGGCCAGGTACACCAGCATGAACCCTAGTTCAACAGAAATTCTATCGACATGAGGAATGTCTTGCCAAGTAAGTGATTGCTGACTTTCAGCAATGGTTTCAGTGAGCTTTTCAACCTGCGCCAAATCATCAGCAGGCACCCGTTTGTACAAGCGCCAGGCGACGTAAAACAGCACCAGACCAAAACTGCCAAAAGCCAGGATCGGCATACCGGGAACGATCCCCAGCACAATCATGATCCCTGCTGCGGTAGCGACCACTTTAGGAGATGCCAGCAGTTGTCCCCCGACCGCCTCTGACATATCTTCGTCATCGTTCATCCGCGTGACGATGATGGCAGATGCCACCGCCAGCAGCAAAGATGGGATCTGTGCGACCAGACCATCACCTATGGTGAGCAAGGCAAAGCGCTGAAAGGCTTCGCCCATACTCAAATCGTGCTGGAACACCCCAATGCTGACGCCACCCAACAGGTTAATCACCAGAATAATCAAACCGGCAATTGCGTCACCACGGACATACTTGGAGGCACCATCCATCGAGCCATAAAAATCTGCTTCACGCGAGACTTCAATGCGGCGGGCTTTCGCCTGCTCGGGGCCGAGAAGGCCGGAATTGAGATCCGCATCGATCGCCATCTGCTTACCCGGCATCGCGTCCAGAGTAAAGCGGGCGGCAACCTCGGAAATACGTTCGCCACCTTTGGTGATCACCACAAAGTTCATCACCATCAAAATGGCAAAGACCACGATACCCACAACATAGTTACCGCCGATAACCACTTCGCCAAACGACTGGATCACCCGTCCAGCAACATCGGCCCCTTCATGGCCATGGAGTAATACCACACGCGTTGACGCCACATTTAACGTCAACCGCATTAGGGTTGCCACCAGCAAAATGGTAGGGAACGCTGAAAAATCCAATGGTTTACGGCTGGAAACTGCCACCAGCAACACCATGATGGATAGCACTATGTTGAAGGTAAACAGCGTGTCCAGCACCCACGCTGGTAACGGCAAGATCACCATTGCTAGAATTGCCAGCAACAGGATCGGAATTGCAGTATAGGGTCTGGTGAGGTTACGCCAGTTCAATTGTCTTCTCCAACATATTAATTTTTAGCTAAATTCTTTGGAATTTTTAGTTCAGGGAGCGGCGCTGGTTTACTGCCGCGCCCGGCCTTATAGGCCTTCAGTTGCACCACATAAGTCAATACATAGGCCACGGCGGCATACAGGGCTGAAGGGACTTCCTGGTCAACCCGAGTTGACCAGTAAATGGCCCGAGCTAACGCTGGGATTTCCAGAATTTCTTTTTGATGCTGCGTGCCTATAGCGCGAATACGCAATGCCATTTCATCAACACCTTTAGCCACCACATAAGGTGCCTTAGCGTCTTTTTCTGAATAACGTAATGCCACTGCAAAATGGGTGGGGTTAGTGATGATCACATCAGCCTTCGGCACTCGCTCTTCAATACGACGGCGCGCAAACTGATATTGGATCTGGCGAATACGGCTCTTGATCAACGGGTCGCCGTCAGAGGTTTTGCGCTCCTCTTTCACTTCTTGACGCGTCATTTTGATCTTATCCATCACGCTTTTGTATTGAAACGGAATATCAATCGCCGCTACCAGCAGTAGTAACGTTGCCATGAGCAATAGCGTGAGAAACAGCAGTTGCAACCCTTCATGTAAAGACAGTGGTAAAGGCTGACTCTGCAAGGCCACCAAACGTTTAGCCAACTGCACCAAAAAAGCCGCCATGCTGCCCATCAATAAAGCGATTTTGATGACGGACTTTAACAACTCCAGTAGACTGCTTTTTCCCAAAATCTTGGAGAGACCTTGCAGCGGGCTCAACCTGCTACCCTTAAACGCCAACAGACTCCATGAAAATATGACGCCTCCCGGCAATGATGCGGCTATCCACATCGCGACAAAAATCGCGGTTAACATGGGCACCAGTGTTTTGAGCATCTCAATCAGCGCTGTCGATAATGCCAGTCCCATTTGCCGGGTATCGTGCAGCAGTGATTGATCTAACTGCATGGTTTGCCGCATCACAATTAACAACATCTGCATCAAACCATCTGCAAACCATAAAAACGCGGCAATACCGATCATCATCAACACCGCAGTATTTAACTCCCGGGATCTGGCGACCTTCCCTTCCTTACGGGCCTCTTTGAGACGCCGCTCACTGGGTGCTTCGGTACGTTCCTGCGAACTATTAGTGTCTGCCATACGTTACTCCATCAACTGACGCATCACGTCAAGCGCATCAAATAACAGATTGGAGAACACACTGCCCGCCTGAGCAAACGTCAGGTAAACCACGATAAACCCCATCAGTAGTGTTACCGGAAAGCCAAACGTAAACAGGTTTAGCGAAGGCGCCGAACGGCTGGCAATACCAAACGTCATATTCACCAATAACATGGCGATGACTGCGGGCAAGGCCACCACCAGTGCAGACGCAAAGATCCAACCGAACATGTTGATGACTGAGGCAAAATTCAGCTCATAGAGACTATGCCCTACAGGCCAAAGCTGAAAGCTGTCCACCAGCATCTGCAACCCTAGCAAATGACCGTTCAGTGCAAAAAACAGCAACACAACCATCAACCACAGTAGATTGCCGAGCAACGATACTTGGTTACCTGAACCAGGATCCATCACAATGGCCATCGACAAGCCCATCTGCATGGACAAAATAAGCCCTGCCTGCGTAAACACTTCAAACAGCATACGCATCACCAGCCCCATCATCAGTCCGAAGAGGATCTGTTCAGTTGCTAATGCCACCATTGTCAGCGAAAAAGGGTCAACATCCGGCGCGGGAGGGATCTGTCCCACCAGTGCAAAAGATAAAAAAAACGCCAATAAGATCCTGGTTCTCACAGGCAGAGCGGGGTTATCCATTACCGGCATAGCCCAGAAAAAAGCCGACAACCGCACAAACGGCCACCAAACGGAGCCTAAAAGATGCACTATATCGCTACCAGTGACCGAGATAAGCGATGTCATCCAAACACACCTGGTATCAGTTGTGACAAACGCGCAAACCAGTCAGTCAGGCTTTCGATAATCCAGTGACCAGCAAAGATCAGCATCAGCAGTGTTATCAACATTCTTGGCAAGAATGTGAGTGTTTGCTCCTGCACGGATGTTGCCGTCTGGATAATGGCCACCACCACCCCAACGAGCAATCCTGGGACAATCAGCACCAGTAAAATCTTGATGATGGTGATCACCGCATCACCAATAAGTTGTACCGCCAGTTCTGGACTCACCAGTTAGCTCCAAAGGTTGCCGCCAATGTGCCAGCGACCATGGACCAGCCATCTGCCAGCACAAACACCATCAGTTTAAAGGGCAAACTGATAATCAGCGGTGACAGCATCATCATCCCCATTGACATCAGGACACTGGCGACCACTAAATCGATAATCAAGAACGGAATAAACAGCATAAATCCTATCTGGAATGCCGTTGTCAGCTCACTTAATAAGAAAGCAGGTACTAACACATCGAGCGGCACGTCTTCGGGTTTCAAATTGCTGGGCTCACCGGCAATTCTCAATACTTGCTGCATCTCGTTTTCGCGGGTTTGAGCCAGCATAAATTTACGAACGGGAACAACCGCTCGCTCGAGCGCCTGTTCGGTCGTAATTTGTTCACTTTGCAGCGGTTTATAAGCGTTTTGATAAATGTCCTGCCACACGGGTCGCATAATCAGCATGGTCAACATCAAGGCAATGCCAATCAACACCCGGTTGGGCGGGCTTTGCTGTAACCCCAATGCCTGTCGCAAGATAGCCAGCACAATCACTATGCGGGTAAAGGATGTGGCAGCCATTAAAATCCCCGGCAACAGTGTCAACAATGACATCAGCAACAGGATCTGTAATTTAACGTTATAGTCCTGTCCGTCAGCGGTGTTATGCAGCGAAAACAACGTGACATCCTGAGCGCTGACACTAAATGACAATGTCAGTCCTACCAGTAACAACAGCCGACTCACCACCAAATTACGCATCTGTAACGGTTTCATCGCTGAGTTGCTGAGGTAAAAAACGGATACCGTAATGGCCATCAACCATGACCACTTCCGCCTTGGCAAAGGCCACACCGTTTACCATCACATCCAGAGGTTCTCCTGCGACCTTATCTAGCGGCAACACATCACCATCGCGAACTTTGCTCAGTTCGCCCAATGTCAGCTCCGTACTGGCAACTTCCAAGGTAATTGTCAACGGCACGTCGCGGAAAAAAGTCATATCGGCAGCAGGATTTTTAGTCTTGGCAGCCTCATGCTCTGCAAACTCATCAATATCCAATGCATCCAGTTCCGCCAATGCGGCATCCAAATTATCTGTCATGTCTGTCACTCTTGTGTTTGTGTTACCTGAAATGCTAACTGGCCATCTTCCTGCGCCACTTTGCCTGAAAACAGTTGCTTACCACCGAGCCTGAAGCTGGCAATGTCCTGCAGTGATACCGGCATAAATTCCCCCTGCAACAGCTGTTGCAACTGCCTGACGTTGACCTTTTTTTCCGCCATCACCACGCGGCCGCGTACGGGGAACTGCTGCCATTGTGTTTGTAATAGCGGTAATTGTTGGGATTCAGATAACGTCGGGCTATCGGCTACCTGAGGAAACAGCCCCACCGGCAAATTCAGAAACCAGCTGATGATTTCCTCATCCAACAGCATACGCACCTTAAAAATCACATAGGAAAAGGGTTTGAGTGCCTGAAGCTGCTTCAATGGCTGTGCCATCGGCAAGCTTTTGTGACCACTGATCAGTTCCTGCAATCCCCCCAGTAAACGATTGAACGTGCGAGTGGCAATACGCAATTCGGTAACGGTCAATTCGTTACGCGACACTTCCTGATGACTGATCCTGCCTCCAAGGCACAGGTCTGCCAGATGTCGCACCGCCATGTGCTCAATCGCCATGTACGCTTTGGCATTGTTGGCTGCTGGTAACTCGCAACTCATCATTAATTTATCGGCTTCAGTGCTGAGAAAATCGGTTCCCCAGCCCTGACACAGTGCCAGTTCTACCTCAAAGTTCAGGCCACTGATCAACTGCGACAAAGTGGTGTGTAACACCTCTCTGAATTCTGTTTTGGACTCACTGAATATCTTGACCGCCTGTTGCTGACAGCGCTGGTCACGCGTCAGTGGAAATATCTGCAACATGGCGGCATTTTCACCACGGATAAGCTCCCTTGGTTTCTTTTTCTTAATCAAGCTCGCTGTCCTCCAGTTCAGACATTTTGACTTTGCTGCGTTTTGATCTGACTTTATCCTTCATCAGCATGCTCGCCACTCTTAGCACTTGGCGTCGCTTGCTATCAGCTTCTCGGCGCCAGTCAATACCGATGAACTGCAGTCTTTCGCTTACCGGTCGGCGGTAAACTACGCGGCCTTTAATGCGGATAGTACTGGCGATCTCCACAATCAATCGGCTGGGGACCTTCTTATCTTGTGGCACCAACAACCCGGCGCCGCCAAGCCCCACATCTTTCATAATGGCATTACACACATACCATTCGATCACCAACGGCCAATACAGCTGTACGGCAATGCCGTCATGTTGCTCATCCGCTGGAGTTTGTTCTTTAGTCAGATCATGACGTTTGAAAACACGGTCATTACTCGTTCGCGTCATTGCTGCATTTCACTCATTCTGGTTACAGGCTGATTAGCTTCGGCTTTATCTGCGGCATCGACAACGGCAGGAGCTGGTTTACTTTCCGGTGCGATGGATGAAAATAATGCATTGAGTTGCTTCTCCGCTTTGGGCGTGAGGATCAGCAGTTCTACCCGGCGATTCTCACTACCGGTTTTATCCTCGGTATTCAGTAACCGAGTTGAAGCAAAGGCGTTAACTTGTTCGACCCGTTCAGAGGGCATGCCTCCAGCTTCCAGTAACCGTCGGGCCTGCAACGCTCTGGCGGCGGATAGTTCCCAGTTACTGTATGCGCTGCTGTTATATGAGGTAATGTCGGTATGGCCGGAGATGATCACTTGATTACGGACTTTTTTGAATACCGGACCGAGACTAAATAACAGATCTTCAAAAAACGGCGTCATTTCCACTTCACCGCGAGGAAACATCTGATGATGACGATCATCTTTGATAATCACTCGTAAGCCCGAAGGAATGACTTCAACTAATAAGTTGGTTTGTGCGTGCTTTGTCTGCGCAATTTCTTGGAAATTCTGCAATAACAAACTTAATTCTTCGGCCGTTGCGAAGGTGCCATCAATGACCGAATTAAGCTGCTTGCCCTGTCCAGCGGCAGGATCTCGCTCACCTTTAGGGATACTCAGATACTCTGACATCCCCGGCAAGGGGTTATCCGGTGGCAGCCGATTGGCTGCTTCATTATCGATGATGGACGGTGAGCCACCCAAATCAACCGGATAAGGACTGTTTTGTGGTTCAAAGAAGTTAGGACTACCATCGAAAACAGAATGGGTGCGCATATAATGCGCCAGCTGCGAACGCTCCTGTTTACTGGAGACCTGCATCAGCCACATCACCATAAAGAACGCCATCATCGCTAACGTAAAATCAGCGAAAGCAACCTTCCATGCCCCCGCATGTTTAGCGTTTTTATCGCCGCGACGCTGCCGACGCACGACTATCTGAGTATCGCTATTATTCATGATTAAGCAGCCCTGTTGTTAATCCATTCTTCCATCATGTTGAACGTGGGCTTAACCTCTTCATTGATTAATTTTCGTCCAGCATCTGTGGCTACAATGGCAACATGGCCCTTGGCGTGAGCCACCAACATCGCTCTAACACATTCAAAAATCGCAATACGCTTTTTGACATATTGTTCCATTGATGAAGCCAAAGGCGCCATCAAGCAGTAGCAGCCAAAAATACCTAAAAAAGTCCCCACCAACGCAGCAGCCACGTGCAAGCCAATGTTGCCCATGGGGCCGTCCAGATGCTGCATGGTAATGATGATGCCGCCTACCGCCGCCAGAATCCCAAATCCCGGCATGGCCTCAGCGACGGCAGCCAACGACTGAGAAGGTTTAAGCTTCTGCTCTTCTAGATAAGCAATTTCCTGATCCAACATATTGTCAAAGTCATGGGAGGAAACTTTGCCCATGCTGAACAGCCGAAGATTGTCGCAGATGAATGTCACCAAGTTGGGATATTCACTCACCGATGGATAAGCCAAAAAAATCGAGCTGGTTTCAGGATTCTCTACATGCTCGTCCAGATCCTTCAGACCGCGGGTTCTGGCGAGATCCAACAGCGCATACATCAGCATCAATAAGTCCTGATATAATTTGCTCTGGTCTTTAGGCGCCTTAAATTGGTATTTAAGCTGAGACATCATCTCCTTGAGAACATGCTTGGAGTTTCCAACGATCAATGCGCCCAATGCTGCCCCAAAAATAATGATCATTTCCGCCGGTTGCCACAGCGATGCCACATTGCCACCGGCAAACATGAAGCCACCCACAACTGTGCCTAACACTATGACTAATCCAACAAATTTCTGCATAGCTTTTGTGCCCTTAGCTCTAGCCTGTCAATTTTTCTGTTAACAATTGCAATGACTGTTTATGTAATTGGCATACGCGGGATTCTGTTAATCCCAAAGTCAAAGCAATTTCTTTCATGTTAAGTTCATGGGTGTAATACAGTTGCAACAGCAGCTTGTTTCGCGCTGGTAGTTGCTGCATCGTCTGCGCTAGCAGTCGCCGTTGTTCCATGCGCGCAATATCGCGATCTTCAGACGCCATAGGCCCTTGCTGCTCCAACAGCTGTTCAAAACTGTCAACGACTTCTGCTTGTTCGAGATAATGAAACTCCATCAACTGTTTGGTGGAGATATTTAATGCGGCACATATTTCCGGTTCGCTCGGCTCTCGCCCCAATTGGCTGCGCAGCTGCCTCACGCCATCGCGAAAACGATGTGCCTCCTGACGTGACTGACGGGAACGCCAGTCAAGTCGACGGAATTCATCCAGCATGGCACCACGAATATGTTTGAAGGCGTAAGATTCAAACTGTTCGTCCTGTTCTCGGCCATAACGGCGGATGGCTTTCAGCAATGCCATCAAGCCTATCTGCTGCAAGTCATCGCGATCAGCAACCACTCCGATTTGCGTACGCATATGGGCCACGACACGCCGCACCAAGTAGGCATAGCGCTGCAGCGCTTCAGTTTCCTGAGGCACAGGCGCAGTGTCTAACTGCTCTCCGGCGCTTTGCCAATCACACAGTGCAGACATAATTAACCTTTACTTACTGTAGATAGACGTTAGTCACCAGCACCTGCTCCAGCTTGCTGTCAATTCCCTGCTGCTTGAGGGCTTCATTAAATTTCTGCAGCAATGCCTGTTGCACTTTATTCACATCTTCAAACGTCTGTTTCGCCTGTTCTCTGGAGATATTGGCAAAATACTTCACCAAGACATTGCGCAGAACGGGGGCTTGTTGATCGAGTTGTGTCAGAAAAGTTTGGCTATGAGTGGAAAGGCTGAGTTCTAACACTAAGTAACGTGAATAGTTCTCATCACTGACACTGGCGACAAACCGCGCCATTGGATAAAACAGCAACTGATGGGCTTGATCGACTGCAGCCTTATCCGAGTCTGACTGCGCTGCACCATTAGCACTTTTGCCATAATAGATGCCAGCCCCGACCCCTACCGCCAACAGCACTACAGCAAGAACAACGCCTAACAGTGACTTCATCTACTCTCTCCTAAAAACCAATATTTAAGCTTTTCTATCTAACCAACCATCCACCATCGACAGTGGCTGGTTGGCTTCTTCGGTTATTTGTAAATGGTTGACCAAAATATCGTCCTGCCAACCAGGCTGTGGTGCTTGCTGTTGCTGGCGGTTGCCGTCTCCTGTCTGCACCAACACTTCGCCACCCAGTTTGTGGGCTAGTGATGTTCTTAGTTGCTCTGCAGTTTGCAATACGGCATCTTTAACGGCCGCATGGCTGGCATTGATGTGTACGATGGTTCTGTCACCGTCAACGCTGATGCGAATGTCTATGCTGCCAAGTCTTGGTGGGTCGAGGCGGATCTGGGCGTTATGGATTTTACTGTCATATTGCAATTGCACTTTTTCGCTGAGCAGATTGACTAACTGCTGCCCAACGGCCGCAGTGGTGGATGCCCGCAGCTCTATAGCTGTTGCATTAACTTGCTCGCTGCCAGCAGTCGTTAGCAACGCTGTCGCAGGCATTAATCCGTTGCTACTACTATTATTGCTGCCCGTCACCAAGTCGGCCGGGCCCGTTGTCGGCGAACTTATCGATGCGGTGGCAGTGGCGCTGGCTGCCTGCATCAATCCAGTTAAAGACCATCCCCGAGCTTCGGCTAACGATGCACTCTGATTATTGCCCGCTGCATTAGCAGTTTGTTCGGTGCTAACACCGACGACTGAAGTCACATGCACTGATTGCTGGGGCATTGGTGTTACAGCGACCGTTTCGCTAACGCCCGCTATGGCATAGAACTCAGTTGCGTCAGTTGATGACGGTGGCGCCAAAGTCACAGTTGTACTTTCCGTTGCGACGTTAGGCGGTGTTGAAACTATCGGCGCAAGCTGCGGTGGCCATATTGCCGCAGTTGCTGACAATAAAGCGTTATCCGGTAAGATGTGTGGTGCCATTGGCCCAGCCTCCGCACTTGCGTCAGCATCGTGTGCCGTGGTGTCGGATGAGTTATCCTCAACGTTATCACCAGATGCTAAAGCCATCGGTGATAACGTTGACTCTGGAGCCGTCGGCATTGACGGTACAGCGGTTAGCGTTTGTTCAGAGACAGCAGTTTGCTCACCGGAATTGTCATCACCATTGGTTAGCGCTTGTGGCAGCAACAACAAACTGCCCACCATACTGCTTGGCAGGTTGGATGACTCACTATCAACAGGAAGTTGTGGCAATGCCTGCTGTTCACTTTCTGTGTCAGCGTCACTTTGTGCTGGCAATGACAGTGTAGGTAACACAAAACTTTCGCTTTGCTGTTCCACAATATCGCTAGATGCCATCGTGGTAGTGACCAAATTCTTGCTAACACTGGTATTGGCTGTGCTGTTACCACCCAGCATAACGGGTATTGCCATCACCATAGCCGGCCATCCACCGACGCTTGGTATGCCTCTAGGCCTTCCTTATCGGAGACATGCTGTCGCATCTTGGATTCCAGTTCGCTCTTGGCAGTATCAATCTTGCCCAGCAGTTGCCGATATTGTCTGGCAATGATGGGCTGTAGCTGTTGCTGCAATCCTTGAAGTTCTGGTGTGTTGCACACGTTGAGTAACTTAACCATACGTTTATCAAGTGCCCGAATGCGTTGCCATTGGCCGTTAGCCACTGCCAGTTCCATCTCTTTTAACAGTGTCGATATCTGTTGTCGCAACTGTCTGGCGTCCTCTGCATGCTGCACTTAATCTCTCCGTTTTATTGCGCTAAGTTGAACCCTTACACCCGCAATACAAATATCAGGCCACTTTTAATTGTATGATTATTAATGATTTTTAACTCTTTAAACATGGTGTACGGAAACATCATTTCCGCACCAGGAAGTACCGGGAAAAGTCATGATCGCTAAAAAAGCCACCGCGGTGGTGGCTGATCACGGCAAAAAGGGTTAATTCAGAGAACCCAATCCTTTCCAGCCTTGCTGCAGATTGGTCATTACCGTTTTCACTGAATCGAGATAGCTGATATCGTTACGAAAGCTGGCCTGCACCAACGATTGGCCACAATGCTGATAAAGCTGTGCCATGTTTTCTGCCAGCTCGCCACCATGTTCGCGATCTAGCGACGCTTCAAGCCCCCCGAGGATCCGTAGCAGTCTGTCAACGCTTTGCGCTTTGCGATCAAATTTCTTGGCATTGATATGCCCAACAGCGCGTTCCAGCTCATCCAGAAAACCATCGAATAGCATCAGCACCAGTTTATGCACATCGGCACCGGCGGCTTTCCCTTCTACTGCGGTCTGTTGATACGCCGCATATCCCATATCCAACATCATTACCTCCGAGAAGCAAAATTAACTTGAGAATGAAGACATACTGGATTCAAGCTGTGAAATTGTAATCTGCATCTGGGTAAACTGATTCAAATAACGCTGATACACCAACTGCATTTTGGTATCAAAGTCATCCTGTTTCTTGGAAACCGCATCCAGACTGGATTGCAGATTATCAACTTTGGTTTTTAAGAAGCCGTATCGGTCGGAGTAAGGTGCCAATGAAGTCTGCAATTTATTGACCAAGCCGTTATCACCGGTAAGCATGTTTGCGACTTGCTGAGGATCGGTGTTCAATGCGGTATCGAGACGGTCACTGTTAATGGTCAGTTTACCGGTGCGGTCAAACTCCAGGCCGATGGAATACAAGGTTTTACTGTCAAACAGCCCTTGGAAGCTACTACGCATCAAGCTTTGCAGACTTCTAGACATGCTGTCATTTTTGATACCGTCATCGGTCAGTTTCGACATCAAATTGTTATATTCGTCCACGATGTCCTGCAGATTTTCCTGCGTTTTTTCTGAGTCTTTGGCAACGTCAATTTTTACTGGGGTATCACCGCTAGCTTGCGCCTGCAGCAAGTCAATCTTCACCCCATCGATGACGTTATCTAAGATATTGGTCGCAGACGTGATAGTAATCGCTGAGCTGGAACCGAGCTGCACAATAGCATCCTGCGCCGCGGTCAGCTGCTGTGCGCCAGCAACAGCCGACGCAAAAGCCGCACCGTTAGGATCGGTACCCGCATTAAAATTCAAAGATATTTGATTAGCGGCGCCCGTTTCGTCACTGGTCAGCAGCAAAAATGTCTCACTGCCACTTTGCATTACCGTTGCGTTAACACCGCTGTTATCGGCGCTGTTATTAATAGCAGTCGCCACATCCGACAAGGTAGCTGAGGCTGGTAGGGACGATAAATCCACCACAAATTCATTGCTACCCACGGTAATACCGAGGTCGCCATCTGTTGGCAGTGCTTGTGTTGGGTCAAAACTCATTGCCAGCTGGTGAGCCTGGGCCAACTGTTGTACATAAATCTGATAAGAACCAGGTGCCGCTGAACCATCAACCGTGACGTTCATGGTGTTGCTGCTGGAAACTTTAGCGGAACTGGCCAATAAGCCATCAGCACTAAAGTCTTTCAAATGACTGACAAAATCAGTTAATGATGACTGCAGTGATTGGAACGCTTTTAATGAGGTGTTGTAACTGTTGTATTGATTCTGTAACAGGGTGTCTTTTGCAGCCCGGTCGATGGCGGTATATTGCTGAGCCAAGTAGGCCGGGTCCAGACTGGTTGCTGAGCTAGTAGAAGTTGCCATGTTTCCGTCCTGAATAAAACATCAGGGCAGCACGATACTCACTATTGTGCTGCCCTGTAGTATTGATTAACCGCGCAGCAGAGAAGCGATCATGCTGGTAGTACTGTTAGAAACACTCAGTACAGATACACCAGAGTTCATCAGCAACTGTTGCTTAGTCATGGCAGAAGTTTCTGCAGCATAGTCAGCATCCATCAGGTTAGATGCTGCGGCTTCAGTGTTTTCTTTCATGTTGGTCACGTTATTGATGCTGTGATCCATACGATTCATGCTGGCCCCCAGCGCAGAACGGGCGGAACCAATGTTGTCGATTAAGGTATCAATTTCAGTCATTGCTGTCTGGGCATTAGTCTGAGTTGTGGCAGCATCTGTATCCCAAGCTAAAGCTTGACCAGCATATGTGCCACCAGTACCAATGGCAGTGTCAATAGCGCCAATTTGAGTACTTACATCCACTGCCAAAGTTTCACTGGTAGATGCGCCAATCTGGAAAGTAACAGCGCCAGAGCCAAATTTGCCAGTTGTGGTATCTAGCAATTTAGTACCAGCACCAAAAGAAGTGTTAGCGATAATGCTCTGCATTTCTTTACCCAGAGCCTGATATTCAGCATCCATTGCTGTGTATTCTGATGAACTATTGGTACCGTTGGCAGCCTGAGTTGCAAGCTCTTTCATACGGTTGGCAATGTTGGTCATTTCATCAAACGCGCCTTCAGCAGTCTGCATCATAGACTGGGCATTGTTGGCGTTGTAGATAGCGGCTTTCTGACCAGTAGCCTGGGCATTCAAACGGTTAGCAATCTGCAGACCAGCGGCATCATCTTTAGCGGAGTTGATACGATAGCCGCTGCCCAAACGTTCCAGCGCTGTACTCAGGGCGCTGTTGGTGCGGTTCAGCTGGTTCTGGATGGAAAGGGAAGCTGCATTAGATTGAATAGATAATGACATCACTGTTCTCCTTTAGAATCGATGTTCTCTAGAAATAAGCGACCCGCTCGCGACAGAACTAAAATTTATTTTTTAGATATTTTTATAATTCTAAAAAATCTTTTAAAAACAACGAAAAATTCAACCATTTTAGTTCTTTAATTCCCCAGAAAGCAGAAGGCAAATTGTCGCTCAGGAAGAGGATTGATTGACAACTGCCTTCTGCACAAACTTAACGACTGGCAGACAAACTAAATGACACCAGATTTCGGGTGATGTTGGCCTGAGAGACCAAGATGGATACCGCATTTTGATCTGGCTGATTAAGGATCTGCTGCACCTGTTGTGTCAGTTCCTGCAACTCTTCAGCACCAGCAGGTGAACGTTGGATCTGTTGCAAACGTTGTAATATCTGCTGTCGCTGCAGTTCAATATTCTGCAATGAAGCACGGATTGATCGTTGCAACTGCGCTATCTGCTGCTGATACACATCGCTAGCAGTATTGTTGCTCTGTGCTAACTGCTGTAAAGCATCCAACGCGTGCGGTTCTTCACTGAGAGAGACAGACACCGGATTGCCGGCGGCGATCCTGACGCCCTTGCCCATCATCATCCAAGGTTCTTTCAGTGCAGAAGATGCATCTTTGGATGCAGTAAACAGTAACGTATCCCGCGCTGACACCGTCACCGCAATCTCTTGACTGGAAAAAGCCTGTTGCACTGTTTCAAGATTTGCTGACTTATCGGCGTAAGCAGGTAACGAAAACGAAACCGCTTTTCCACTGCGCCCCATCACAATGCTCACCTGTTCATCCAGCGCTTTGGGCGACAACAAGTCAACTTTGTTGGTTAGCTCCCGGGTAACAGACTGGGCTGCAGGGTCAATGCTGCGTAACTTGCCGTTAACGCCGCCTTGCTGTAGTTGCGTCTTCATCTTACTGACAGCACTGGCTATCTGTTTTGGATTAACGTCGTTAGGAGATGTCTGCTGATTAATTCGGGCACTGAGCGTCTTCAATTGGTATGACAGCTGCCTCAGCGTTCGAGCAGACTGCTCGCTATTGCCCATGGATTTTGTCACGGTTGCCAAGGCCACCCAGCGCGACAGCACTTGGTGTTGACTGCCCTTTTCCGCAGTTACTGAGGTGGACTTATTGCTGGTCGGTGTTTGCGTGTCGGCTTCAGCAACCGCTGCAGCACTGACGCGGCTTTCCTGAAGTCGCGGGGTATCTTTGATGGCTGACGGGTGAGTGACTAACATGGTGTTATCAGATCAACGAAAAGAGTGACAGTTGGCTGACGCGGTTATAAACCTTCAGTGTCGACTCATAGGAAGCAACCGATTCGTTCAGCTTTACGTATGTTTCCGCATAATTGACCTGACTGATATCGTCCCTGAGTCCCTGGGTGTAAACGGCAATATCGTCATTCCCCTGCTTGATGGATTCCAGCGAGGCACGCGTCGCCCCCACTTGGGTCAATTGGTCAGTGACACGCTGTAAAAAGCTGTTAATGCCATCCATCATGGCTCTAGATTCATCGCCGACGCTAGCATTTGCCGGATCTGTCGTCAGCAAGTTCAGGTAGCTCTGCATCTGATTCAAAAATGTCGCACTGGGGTCAATGTCGCTGCCGATCACATTACTACGGACATCAGAATCTGACGACACTGCCACCTGCCGAATATTGCTGTCGCCCATATACTGATATTGCCCAGCAAGGTCCTGCTGGAAAGGCATCACATTAGTCAAGCTACCGGAAAAGTAATAGCGGCCATCACCGTCTTTGGCGTTGAGTAAGTCCACAATGGCGGGGAATAGGACATCCATCTGCTGAGCCAACGCGGCAATTTCTGTTTCCCCCATAGAGCCATCGGCTGCCGTGGTGGTCATCTGCTGCATACTATCAAGGATATTCACCACACTGGAAAGCTGTGTTTCCTGCTGTCCCAGCGTATATTCCACATCATTCATATTGGACTGATACTGCTTGATAGAGCTGAGTTCACCGTCCAGTGTCAGTAACATTACCGAGCCAAGTGGGTCATCTGAGGGTCTCGATATACGCTGATTGTTGGCCAGTTGCACTGATAGACGGTTATAGTCAGCAGTCCCCTGGTTGATGGCGCGGATGATATTCAGATGATATTCGTTGGAACTGATTCTCATAGCGGTTCCTTAAAACATGTTCAACAGGGTTTTGAAGGTTTCATCAGCCACCGAAATCACTTTGGCATTAGCTTGATACATCTGTTGGTAATAAAGGATGTTAGAAGCCTCTTCATCGAGATTGACACCACTGAGATTGTCCCGGGTCTTGATCGCATTATCATTTAACGCCTGGGCAGTCTTAACATTGCTCTGGTTTTCGTTACTTTTTGAAGCAAGGCGCCCGATCAACAGTGAATAATCATCAGACTGATTGCCAAACACTTTGATAAGATTAGCGATGTTACCGTTATCACCCACACCGCCTGCGGCCACCCAGTTGCCACTGCCATCGTCTTTACCGCCGATAAACGCCAGTGAATCAATCGTGATACTATCGCTTACAGCAAAGGTGCCTAACGGATCATTGGCATCATAGCTGAAGAGCGGGGCCCCTGGATTACCATTTAAATCAAAGCCCTGTGCCAATACCCCATTTACCTCATCACTCAACTGACTCAGCATGGTATTGAGACTTTCTACCGTAGGTTGCAACACGCCAGTATCTGCCGCAATCAAGCCCCCCATCTGCCCGCCAATGCGGTCAGTCAGACGAAATACCTGTTTGCCTAATGTCAGCGATACCTCAGTACCATTTATCACCAATTCGGCCGCTTTGGTGCCGATCAATAATGGCGCACCATTAACGGTGGAGATATCCAAAGTGCCATCATCGTGGCTGGTGGTAGTAATCCCCATGTAGGATGACAATTGGGTCACCAGCAATTCTCGATTATCCTCTAACTCAGCCGTTGGGTCCCCTTTGGCAACGGCGATGGCGATGCGATCATTGTAATCAGCCAATTTGCGCAAGGTATAACTGATGCTGGAAGCCGTTTGGGTCATCTCTTTACTGAGCTGCTCCCGCTGATCTGTCAAAGCACCATTTATCTGCGACATCTTGTTGACCAAGGCATCGGCGCTGGACAACACTTCTTGCCGGTAAGCTTGTGATTCTGGTTCCGCCAGCGAGGAATTAAGCGCCGCGGTAACCTGACTAATGGCATCGTTGAAGTTAAGTGAGGTGGTTCCCATCAGCTCTTCGGTATACCCCAGATAACTCTGCAAGCCATTGTAATAAGCCCAATCAGAACTGGTACGCCAGATATCATCGTTATAGAAACTATTAACGACACGATCGACATTGCTGACCTTTACACCGTTCAGGCTCCCTTGCGCAGTGGCAAATTGGATCGCCTGACGGCTGTATCCTTCGGTGGCCGAGTTGGCAACATTGTTGCCGCTGACAGACAGTGCAGTATTGGCTGCATTCAGTCCGGATAAGGCATTGGACAGCAGTCCTGACATCTCACTAACTCCCCGAGTTGATGCCTCTGGCATGCAAAGGCTGAGAAAACGCGTTTCCTTCTAATGTAGGAGCGACGGTTTTTTCCGATTCCTTAAATTTATTTTCCAAGGAATGCAGTTGTCCCCCTATCTGTGCCACCATTTTTTCTGCCAGCCCTATCTGACCGGATGCGGCCATAGACTGCGCAATCTGAGCGTTGTAGATATCCTGATACATTTTCTGTTCACGGCTGGCAAACATACCATCGTCGCCACTGATTGCTTCCGTGGCACTGTGCATATTTTTCAGCACCAGCTGCAGAAATATCGCCTCAAACTGCTCAGAAGCTTGCTGCAATCCATCCGCTTCCGAAAGGTTGCTATAAATCTGATTAACCTGTGTCGGGTCAATGGCCAGCGACTGATTAAATGCAGGTGAAATTGGGTTACTCATCATCACGATTCCTACTAAATCACCACCAGTTCCGCTTCCAGTGCCCCAGCTTTATCGAGCCCCATCAAAATGGACATCAGTTCGGCAGGCGTTGCGCCCAACGCATTAACCGCCTGGACAATAGTCTCCAACGAAGTCCCCTCTGGGAATAACATCATGTTGTGACGTTGCTGATCCACATTGACGTCGCTGGCATTAACCGGCACCGTGGTGCCGTTGGAAAACGGTGCTGGCTGAATAGCGCCCTGCCGCTCAGTAATGGTAATGGTCAGACTGCCATGCGTAACGGCGGCCTTGCGCACGCGCACCATATCGTTGATGACCACAGTGCCGGTACGACTGTTAAAAATCACTTTAGGCCGCTGGCTGCCCAGTTCCACCTGAATATCCTGCAGCATTGACATGAAAGTGTTGAAATTGTTGGGATCGCGCGGTGCGCTTATCATCAACTTGCCCCAGTTCTCCGCTTTGGCGACGCCGGGACCAAACTCCTTATTGATAGCACTGACGATATTTCTGGCCGTCTTGTAATTGGGTTCTTTGAGATTCAGTACCACTTCACCAGAATCCCGGTTCCTGCCAAGAACAGCACGCTCAACCGTAGCACCGTTTGGAATAATGCCCGAGGTCGGAACGTTTACGGTAACCGATGAACCGGTGTTACCAGAGGCATTAACACCGCCAACCACCAGATTACCTTGAGCCAGGGCGTATACCTTGCCATCTATGCCCCGCAGTGGCGTCAATACCAAACTGCCACCTAACAGGCTTTTGGCATCGCCCAACGAATTTACGGTGACGTCAATCAGTTGCCCAGGGCTGCTGTCAGGTGGCAACGTTGCCTGCACCAGTACCGCTGCAATATTTTTGGTACGGGGTAAATTACTGTCATCCATCTTGACGCCGAACTGCTTCAGCATGTTATTCAGCGACTGACCAGCAAACTTAATCTGCGATTTATCACCGGACCCCGCCAGACCAACTACTAATCCATAGCCCACCAGTTGATTGTCACGAACGCCCTGCACATCGACCAGATCCAGTAGTGCCCGGCTCGAAGCTGACACCCCGCTAGATAGCAGCGCCAATAACACACCTAGGAGAAGTTTTCTTGCCATTGCCTCTTTGCCTTAAAACGGATTGAGATAACGGGTGAATAGCTTGGTCAACCACCCTGGTTCAGATGCATCTGCCAAAGTACCGCTACCTTCATAACTGATGGAGGCCTCGGCAATCCGCTGCGAGGAAATCTGATTAGTCACATCAATATCTTCTGGACGGACGACCCCAGAAAGTTCCAAGTATTCGTCACCTTGATTCAGCCGGATCTGTTTACGGCCTTTAATGCGCAAAGCGCCGTTTGGCAACACATCGACCACTCTCACGGAGATATAGCCACTGAGAGAGTTCTGTTGATTGGCTGTACTCTGGCCTTTGAAACTGGTGGCGGAGTTGGTTTGCAGCGCCATGTCGTTGGTATTGAGCGTTCCCAATAGCGGTACGCCCACATCCCAACTGCTGTCTTTGCCTAACGATGAATCAGCACTTTTACTGGACATAGTACGTTCGGCCAACACCACCGTTAATATGTCACCAACGGAGTAGGCTCGCTTGTCTGCAAACAGCGTGAACATGTAATAGTCACTGTATAATCCGCCTTCCTGGTGGTTGACTAGCTGCCCATTATCCTGAGTTGAGGCATCGTCATCAGCGGCAGCTGCTTGACGGCCAGCGCCGGACGGGGAACTACTACAGGCACTTAGCAGTAATAAGACCAACAGCAATAGATAGCGCATAAGCATCACATGCTCTGGTTAACAAATCGCAGCATTTCATCTGCGGCAGAAACCACTTTGGCATTCATTTCGTAGGCCCGTTGCACGGCGATCATATCCACCATTTCATCAACCACACTGACGTTGGAACCTTCTACCGTAAACTGCTGCAATTGCCCTAACGCATCTTCACCTGGCACCCCTTCAGTCGCTTCACCAGAGGCCGCAGTCGCACGATAAAGGTTACCACCTAACGCTTCTAAGCCAGCCGGATTAACAAAGTTCACGGTAAGAATTTGCCCCAGTTCCTGCGGTTGATTGTCACCCGCCACCACAGCGGTCACCGTGCCATCTTTGCCAATGGTCACCTTAGTGGTATTGGCCGGAACGGTAATATTCTGCGACAGCGGTAAACCATCACTGTTCACCATTACCGAGTCCGAGTTCAGCTGGAACTGGCCGTTACGGGTATACAGCGTTTCGCCATCTGGACTGTCTATCTGGAAAAAGCCTTGCCCAGTGATGGCAATATCCAGTGGATTACTAGTGGTTTCAGAGGGGCCTTCAGTAAACTGCTTCTGGGTACCATTCACACGAACCCCGGTGCCCAATTGCAACCCGGCGGGAATTTCATTCAACGCATCGGCCTGGGTTCCCGGCTGGCGCTGCACCTGATAAAACAGATCCTGAAACATCGCCCGGTCTTTCTTAAAGCCAACGGTACTGACGTTTGCCAGGTTGTTGGATATGGTGGTCATTCGCAGATCCTGTGCTTCCAGACCCGTTTTACTGACCCACAGTGCTGAATTCATGTGGTAAAGCTCCTTGTTGCTCGCGCTTATGCTTCGCCGCGAATTAATCGGTCACCGGAACTGGCCAGATCTTCGGCAACCTTCATCATTTTGATATTCATCTCAAACTGACGGCTGATATTCATGGTCTTAACCATCTGTTCAACCGCATTAACGTTAGATCCTTCCAGTTTGCCGCTAACCAGCGTCACCGCTTCATCGCGATTGAGTTGCTGACCATTGCTGTCACGCAGCAAACCATCGCGGCCTTTCACCAGATTATTGTTGGCACTGACCAACTTGATCTGGGCTTCCTGCGCTATCAGTCCGCCACCCACAGGGGTGAGATTGATAGTGCCGTCGGGGCTGATATCAATATCGCCAAATTGCGGCAACTGGATGGGGCCACCGCCTTCCCCTAGCACCTGCAAGCCATTTACCCGTAAAAAGCCATCACCATCGACCTGCAGATTACCGGCACGGGTATAGGCTTCATTACCGTTGCCATCAAGCACGGCCAAATAGCCGGACTCACTCAAGGCCACATCCAGTTTGCGACCGGTGTCCATCATCGGTCCTTGCGCCAAACTGGTGACGGCAGGTGTCAGCTGTGCCTGATAACGGGTGCGAAAGCCATCGCCACCCACCATCATTGACTGCGCTTGCTCCAAGTCAGCGCGGAAACCAGCCGTATTCACATTCGCCAGGTTGTTTGCCACCACCTGTAGTGCTTTGTTATTTAACTCTGCACCGGAAACCGCGGTATATATCAAGCGTTCCATTCAGGGTTAGTTCCTCTAGGTCGCATTAAACAGCACTTGCATCATGTCGTTAGCCGTGCTGATGGTTTTCGCGTTAGCTTGATAGTTTTGCTGGAAAGAGATGAGGTCGACCAATTGATCACTAATATCGACGTTCGAGCCCATGTACTGCCCAGACAGCAACTGTCCAACAGTACCGTTATCAGCAGTGGTATAAAGCGGATTGCCTGATTCGGCGGTGTTATACCATACGGTATTATCACCTTGTTCAAGTCCATTCACGTTAGCAAAGGTCGCTAACACCAGTTGCCCCTGCAGTTTGGACTCACCATTGGTAAAGGTGGCGTACAACTTACCATCAGCGTCCACGGTCACCCCGTTAAATTCACCAGAGGTGTAACCATTGGCATCGTTGTTGTACATCGCAAAGCCACTACCGAACTGGGTGCTTTGTTTCATATCGATTGTCAGGCTGACATCACCAGCACCGTTCGGATTGCCGTCCTTGTCCAACGGGCTAAAGGTCAGCTGAACTTGACGCATACTGTAGGGGTCAGTGCTATTACTGTCAGGAACTGTGCCTGGAGTAAAGCTGCCATCGAGGGGCAGCATCTGACCATCAGTACCAAAGGTGATAGTCACAGCCCCTGCCGCTGTGGTCGCGCCATCCACAGTCACATTCTGCGAACCGACTGTTGCACCGCCGGGCAGACCGAGCTGCGTGGCAGTCAGAGGTTGACCATCCACAAAGTACATGGTCTGCCATTCGTTAGAACCGGTATGGTTGTAATACTGAGTCAGCACATGACTATTACCGAGAGAATCGAACACTTCAGTCGACTGGGAAAAGTTATAAGCCGAGCCATCGGTGGGATCAAAAGTGTCCGGTGCCGTCGGGTAAGGAATGACATCGCTGGCAGAGCTGAAATTGCCAGAAAAGGTGACTAAGTCGGATGCCTGCGCGGGAATGTTGCTGCCTTCAATCTTAAGGTCGGTGAGAACCCCCGGCACAATGTTCGGATCCGTAGCGTCGTCGACACCGTACCCCTGCAGCTTGGCACCACTGGCATTAGTGATATACAACTGATCATTGAGCCCAAACTGGCCGGCCTGGGTGTAAGCTTCGCGGCCGTTAGCGGACAGCACAAAAAAGCCTTTCCCGGTAATGGCCAGATCCAGATCTTTATCCGTTTTCACCAAATCACCGGTGGCAGTAAAATCTTCTTTGATATCAGCAACTTTAACGCCACCGCGTTGACCACCATTGTACACTGCTGCAAATTCGGTACTGCCAGCTTTAAAACCGGAAGTCGACGAGTTAGAGATGTTGTTACTGGTGACTTCCAGTGCCGTCTGAGTGCTTTTCAGGCCACTCAGGCCAATTTGAAACATCGACATAATTAGCGTCCTTAGTGGTTAGCTCTGAGTGACTAACTGATTGATATCAGACAAATTAAAATTACCCAAACCATTTACTTGCAACAAAATATCTGCCGCAGAATTACCGACTGATACGCGCTCAACCTGCCCACTCAGCCAGGGTTGTAGGTTAGCGGTCAGGCCATTGGACTCTGCATAAACCTTGACGGTATAGACACCTGCATCCTGATCCTCAAATTGGAAGTTGAGGGTTCCCTCGCCGCTGTATGGCAACTGCTGTTGTTCGATAAGTTCACCATCAGCGTTATAGAGTTGCGCGGTGACCGAATCTACCGCCGCGGACAAATTCACCTGTCCTTTAATATTTCCAGGTTGTTCGAGCACCTGAGTATTGGTCTGAACGTTTACATCCGTACCTACCAATTTGGTTGCTTCCAACACTTGCAGACTATTCAGCGATGTTTGATTGGCCGCCGTGTTCTGTTTGATGCTTTGCAACGACTCTAAACTGCTGAACTGTGCCAACTGGCTAACAAACTGGGTGCCATCTTGTGGATTCAGCGGATTCTGATGACTTATCTGTGCGACCAACAAATTGAGGAACATGTTGGATAGATCTTCGCCATTACTGGCAATCATTGGATTGCTATTGCTAGTCGCAGAGGAAGATGCGGCCCCGGTTACACTATCAACACTCATTTTCAGCTCCTGCTCACTGGCCCAGTTTTAAAATGCTTTGCTGCATACTGGTGACCTTGCCCATGACTTCCACAGAAGTCTGGTAACTACGGGACGCCGACATCATGTCAGCCATTTCTTCCAAAGAATTCACATTGGAGTAAAAAACATAGCCATCCTGATCCGCCAGTGGATTATTCGGTTCATAACGTTGTTCAACTGGTCGGTCTGACGAAACGACCCCCAACATACGCACACTGGCAGCAACACTGCTGTTATCCTCACCATTCCCTGCCTGATAAAGTGCCGAAAACACTGGTTTCAGAGCATGATAGGCGGTATCGGCACTAGGTGCGGCAGTGTCAGCGTTCGCTAAGTTAGAGGCGATAGTATCCAGGCGCATTACCTGTGCATTCATGGCACTGCCACTGATGTCATAGATATGGTTGAAAGACATGACTATTTTCCTTTAATGGCACTGTACAGCCCGTTAATCTTCATATTGAGAAACGTCAGGCTGGTCTGAAAATCCATGGTGTTTTTGGCAAAATTGGCCTGCTCAACGTTTAACTCAACACTGTTGCCATCCGCTGATGGCTGATAGGGAATGCGATACATGAGCGGATGTTCGTTCATATTCAGTCGCGCATCTGAGGTCATTTGTACCTGCTGTTGCACATCCTGCATCACACTGTTGTAATCAATATCCCTGGCTTTGAAGCCCGGGGTATCTACATTGGCGAGATTGCCTGCAATAATTTCGGCTCGCTCTAAACGCAGTTGCATTGAGTAGGGATGTACACCGAATGCGTTATCAAATGGTCCCACTGTGTTGAACCCTGTTCAGGTATGAATCTTGCCTTCTATAAAACAAGCTTTATGCCATAAATTAAAACCTTTAAATATCAACATGATAAAATTTAAATTTGGAAGAAATCAGTATCATAAGGAAACATTTTTTCCGCTACGGAAGCGATACTGGCTACTGTTTCCGCTACTGCTAGTGCCACCTGCGCAGGCGACTTCAGCGCTTGCTGCCGCATTACAACAACATGTAGAAAAAGAGCTTACACAATATGGCCAGCGGCTAGGGATCCGCAGTCAGAAGCAACAGATTGAGCTGCATTTTTCCGGTGGTGCAGAACAACAATCCTGCAGTCAATGGCGTTTTGAGCGACCACAAGCAACCGAACCGCCGCTGGGGCGTTTGAGTTATCGCATAGAATGTCTGGCCCCGGTCACTTGGACCGGAAGAGCTACAGCAGAAGTGAAATATTGGGCTAAGGTGGTGGTGGCCGCCGCCCCGGTGGCAAAGGATACGCAGCTAAGTCAATCGGTATTGAAGCTACAGCTACAGGAGCTGGGAAGCTTAAGCAGAACACCGCTGTTTCACCTCAACGATGCTATCGGCCAAGTCACCAAACGCCGACTCAACCGCGGCGCAGTGGTATCACCATTCTTACTGGAAAATCCGTATGTTATCAGTCGTGGCGATCTGGTGACCATGCGCATCACAATTAACGGCTTTGCCGCTGTCACCAAAGGCACAGCGCTAGAGGATGCCCGCAAAGGTGAGCGCCTAAAAGTACAGAACAACAGCTCCGGTAAAGTGCTACAAGGGGTAGCAGAGGGCAGTGGTTTAGTGGAAATCGACTTCACAGCAAAATAATTTAAGTTTGTGATAAATATGGTCGCCTGTTACTCATAGACCCCCAGGAGATTAACCTTATGAAGATAAGCAATCAGGGCATTATCCCGCTGGACAACCTGAAAGCAGATACCCCTAACACAGGTAAAGGATCACAGCCGGGTAGTGGTGAGGTGTCCAGAAACAATGCTAATACTGCGCAGTTAAGCGCCCTGAGTCGTTCTGCGAGCGATGTTTATGCTGGCTTGTCAGAACGGGATGAAGTGGATATGGACAAAGTAATGGCGATGCGCAATGCCATTGAAAATGGTGAACTGCCACTGGATGAAGAGGCTTTAGTCAACGCCATCATGGATATGCATCGGCTATGACCATCAACAATCTCAAAGCGTTTTTTGACAGCATGGGACAAGATGTGGCACAGCTGAATCGGCTTATCGGCCATATGGATAACCAATATGAATTACTTAGCAGCCGGCGTGCCGAAGAACTGAACTGGCTCAACCAGCAGATCATTACACTTATTCAGGATTTGCGTCAGTCAAATCTCGAACGTGAGCAGTTTCTACAGCAGTTAGGTTTGCCAGCAAATCGAGCGGGGTTAACGTTACTTCAGGAAAAGTTACCTTCCCCCACTCGCGAAAAAGTGGGGGAGTTAATACAAGAATTAAATCTGAAAACTCAAACCTGCCACATGATGAATGAGCGTGCAGGCAAACTGCTGGCCACCCAACGCCGCTTTATGACCCGCTTCTTTGGTCTGCAGGATCAACAGGCATATCCCGATTTTCGCGTCTGACGGTTGTGCCGTCAGCACCGCACAAACATTTATCTCCAGCTATTCCCCCGCTATTGTAACAGCGCTATGCTGCGGCCAAAGACATTCAAGCCAAAGGAATACAGGTTTGC
Source organism: Shewanella fodinae (assembly GCF_014651955.1). GTDB lineage: Bacteria > Pseudomonadota > Gammaproteobacteria > Enterobacterales > Shewanellaceae > Shewanella > Shewanella fodinae. The sequence continues at coordinate 38,537 of NZ_BMXW01000024.1, forward strand.
ATAAGTTACAGTTTCCGCCGGAACCGTTCGGAACAGTGCTCGGACACGCGCCCGGAGGCGTTGCCATATACTCCAGTGACTACCACAGCGCCGATCCGGTGCAGTTTCGTGATCATAGCGCCTACCGTAGTTATATCGGTAACGAATACATGGGACACAAATGGCAATGTGTGGAATTTGCTAGGCGTTGGTTGTACCTCAACCGTGGGCTGGTATTTACCGATGTGCCTATGGCCTACGATATTTATGCCTTAAGACACCTGCGCCGGGTCGAAGATGACGGACTGCTACCACTGCAGGCTTTTGCTAACGGCAGCCAGAAAATGCCAGAAGCTGGTGCGCTATTGATCTGGGCGGCTGGTGGAGAATTCGATGTTACCGGCCATGTTGCGGTGATTACTGAAGTGCTACCGGACCGCGTACGGGTTGCCGAGCAGAATCTGGAGCATTGCAAATTACCCCCCGGACAGCAATGGTGTCGCGAGTTACAGCTCGAACGCACAGATAATAATGGCTATCGCATCGTCGAAGGTTTTTGTGACACCCGTATTCTTGGCTGGATGATCCAGACCGATGACACGACTTATGCCGAACCTGCACATCGGACCGACCCCAAGCTGTTCGACTTAAACAGCCGCAAAGTCGCTGATAGAGGACAATTCAATACCCCTTGGCTGGATCAACAAGACCCCCTGCAACTGGCGTTTGTGCATGCCATGGGGGGACATTTCCTCACCGACAAAGCCACAGAGCAATTTCGCTATTTCCGCATGTCGGAAACCGCGGAACGAGAGCTTATCCGCGCTACCAACGAGCTACACTTGATGTATCTGCATGCCACGGAGCAGGTACTGCGCGATGACGAACTACTGACAAACTTCAACATTCCTAAAGTGTTGTGGCCACGCTTAAAGCGCTCTTGGCAAACTCGGCGCCACCAGATGATCAATGGTCGGTTTGACTTCTGCCTGTCCCACAAAGGGCTTAAGGTCTACGAATACAATGCGGACTCCGCCTCCTGCCATACAGAGGCGGGGCTGATCCAAGGATTATGGGCCAAACAGGCTGGCGCTGTGGACGGCGAAGATGCCGCCGAAGGACTGCTATCAACCTTAGTTGAAGCCTGGCGCCACAGCGATGCCAGCGGCATGGTGCACATTCTTCAGGATGACGATAAAGAAGAAAACTATCACGCACTGTTTATGCAGCGGGCGATGACTAAAGCCGGGATCAGCAGCAAGATTGTACGGGGATTGCAGCGACTGCATTGGAATGATGCCGGAGAAGTGGTCGACGAAGCCGGTGAAACCATCAACTGCGTCTGGAAAACTTGGGCTTGGGAAACGGCACTGGAGCAAATTCGCGCCGAATGTGAAGACGATGACCGCGCGCCGCCGATCCAGACCGGAGCGCCCAACACCCCGGTACGACTGGTCGATGTGTTGTTGCGCCCCACAGTACAGGTTTTTGAACCATTGTGGACATTGATCCCCAGTAATAAGGCGATTCTGCCAGTGCTATGGAGTTTGTTCCCGCAACATCGTTATCTGCTGGACTGCGCCTTTGAACTAACAGACGAGCTTAAGCAGCATGGTTATGTGATTAAACCGATTGCCGGGCGCTGTGGCGACAACATCAGTCTGGTGGACAAACATGAGCAACAGCTGGGACAGACTGAAGGCCGCTTTGCCCACCAGCAACAGGTTTATCAGGAGTTATGGCGGCTGCCGAAAATTGACGGCTACCGAGTGCAAGTTTGCACCTTTGCGGTAGCGGGGAGTTACGGTGGCAGTTGTGTGCGGGTCGATGATTCGCTGATCATCACCACCGACAGCGACCTGTTGCCGCTGCGGGTAGTGCCTGATGATCAGTTATAACAAGAACATTTAAGTCGCTAAATGCTCGCTGACCGTCAGTGTTTTTTCTCGCGGTCGGCGATAGCATCTGTGACGGCAAATAACACGCCGGAAACCACAAATGTCAGATGAATGCCGACCTTCCAGCCCAATACATCGCTGCTGAGTTCGCCAGCAGCCACAAAGGCCTTGAGCAATTCAACCGCCGAAATAGCTACAATGGCACCAATCAGTTTCAATTTGAGATCAGCAAAACCAACTTTGCCCATCCATGCCGGACGATCTTCGTGATCATCGACCGACATTTTTGACACGAAGTTCTCGTAACCGCTGAAGGCAATAATCAATAACAGGCTCGCCAACAAGGCACTATCCACCAAGGTCAGAATACTAACGATTGACTCTTCCGGCGTGCCACTGAGGATCCCCGCTAGCAGATGAAACAGCTCTTTAACAAACTTCACCAGCAACGCTAGTACCGCCAGCATCAACCCGAAAAAGAACGGCGCCAGTAACCAGCGCGAACGGAACAACAGCTGCTCGAGAGCAATTTCGAGTTTAGACATAATTATCACACCTTTGACATAAAGAGATTCAAGGAAACACCGAGGCAATATTACTGATTTGTTTACTTTCAGCAAGCTACCTGGTGCTCTCTGCGACCGCTTTAAGCGCAGTGTGGTCAAGTGATACCGACATCTAATATTTGAAGTGCGATATCAACTCATTTAACTTTTCTGCCAGCCTAGCAAGTTCAGCACTTGAGGCACTTGTTTGTTGTGAACCGGCCGCCGTCTGCACCGACAGATCCCGGATAGACACCAGACTACTATCTACGGTCCGGGCAACCGTGGCCTGCTCTTCTGCTGCTGCCGCAATCGTCAAGTTCTGCTGACTGATATCGTTGATCAGCGAAGCAATCTCTGTCAGCGCCTGCCCAGCTTCGTTGGCAACCGTCAGTGTTTCCACCGCACGAAGGTTACTCTGTGACATATTATTTACGGCATTGGCGGTTTCGGTTTCAACGGACTTAATCATGGTCTCAATTTCGGAGGTAGACTCCTGTGTCCGATAGGCCAGCGCCCGCACTTCATCGGCTACCACCGCAAAACCCCGCCCCTGTTCTCCGGCTCGTGCCGCCTCAATAGCCGCATTCAGCGCCAGTAAATTGGTTTGTTCTGCCACACCGCGAATAACATCCATCACCGAACCAATATCCTTCACCCGCTGCGCCAACTGGCTGATCCCGGTGGAAGATTGTTTGATGCCCTCAACTAAAGCCTCTATTGTCTGAATGGTCAGGTTGACTTTGTGCTGCCCTTGGGCGGTTTTTTCATTGACGAGATTGGAATTGTCAGAGGTTGTGGCAGCGCTTCTGGCAACATCATCAATGGCAACGGTTAGTTCATTTACCGCCGATGCCGCCTGCTGCAACTGGTCACTCTGTTCGGTAGTGATTTGTGTCGACTGGCCTGTCACCACACTTAGTTCTTCAGAAGTCGTGGCCAATTGGCTGGAAGAATCGCCTATGGTGTGCATGGCATCGCGCAACTTATGCTGCATTTGTTTGAGTGCGGCAATCATGTCCGCGGCTTCATCATGACCATCGTCGCTAAATTCCAGCGTTAGATTTCCCGAAGAGATGGTCCGCGCAACGTCAACCGCTTCGCGCAAAGGCGTGATCAGGCTGCGGCTGAACAACCACGCCAGTACCAATACAATCGCCAGTGCCACCCCAGCCCCGACGACTAAAGCGGTTCGAGCTTTAGCGAACACATTGAGTGCCTGTGATGAAGCGGCGGACGCCTGCGCTATCTGATGCGCTGACAGCTCATTCAATGCCGTAACCAGACGCGCTGAAATCGGCTGAACATCTTGGCTGCGCAACTGAATCGCATCGTCTACGCTCCCCTGTTGTATCAGCGTAACTATCTGATGTACAGCAGCAATATAGTTCTCTCTTAACTCAATAACTGATGTAAATAGTCGCTTGGCGTCGTCGGTCACCATAAAGTGTTGCAACTGCTGTTCCGCAGCACGTAGTTTTTCAGACCACTGGCTTATATCGGCCGATATTCTCGCGATACTGTCGTTATCATTGCGATTAAAAATATCGCTGGCACTTATCCGTAAGCTGAGAAAATCCCGCTGCATCTCGCCCGTCTTGGCCACTGCAGGTAACCATTGCTGGCTGATGACATCAATATCGTCTTTCAAGATGCTCAGTTGCATTACCGCAAACAACCCCAGCAGCAATGTCACGGCACCCAGCAAACCAAAAGAGAAAAATGAACGTTTAGCAATCCCGACCGCGCGAATCATCGACATCTCACAACTCCGTATTCTTAATGGGAAAGGACCCAGAGCTCGAACTGGGAAACATTCAGCGGGGCGGAAAACAGATAGCCCTGCGCAACATGAAAGCCCAACGCCTTCAAGATCTGATATTGTTTTTCTGATTCAACCCCTTCTGCGACCACTTGTAGCTTCATGCTCTTGCCAATCTGCAGTGCCGCCTCACTAATTGACCGAGCAATGCCACTGGTCTCAATATGCTCTATCAGGCTCCGATCTAGCTTCAACTGGCTCACAGGCAGTGTCTGCAAGCGGCTCAGATTGGAGTAACCGATGCCGAAATCATCGACAGACAGTTGAATGCCGTTAGCGTGCAATTTATTAATAACGTCCTGCACAATCGGTTCGTGCTCGACAAATCCACTTTCAGTGATCTCAATGATCACGTCATCGGTGGTCAACTGACTTTCCTGCAACACTTGGGAGATCAATTCAGGTAACGCCGGATAGCGTAAATTCACTGATGACAAGTTGACAGAAATAGCCGGGATAGATAATCCCTTAGAACGCCACTGCAACAGTTGCTGACAGGATGCTCTTAGCACCCAGAGATCAAGGTCAGTGATGATTCCCACCGATTCTGCCAGCGTGATGAATTTGTCCGGCGGGATCATGCCATATTCGCAGTGAAACCAGCGGCAGAGAGCCTCTACACCACAGACACTGCCCGCATCAATGTCAATTTGCGGCTGAAAGTAAAGCTGTAACTGTTGTTGTGCAATGGCCTCGCGTAAGTCGTCAGCCAGTGACAGATGGCTGGTTACAGCTCCTGTTTGTTCCTGAGAGTTGGCATTAGCGGGTCTAAACGAGAGTAACTTACAATACTGCGGTGACACGGTGCTTCTGGGAAGTGCTAACGGATAACTGTATTTGACGATGAGCAAGTAGAGCGTCTGTTGCTCGCATTGCAGTTTGGAGACCGACATAACAACTTTGCGATATTCGCCATTGCCCTGTCGCAGTTTCACATCAACAATCTTGCCGACCACCTGACTTAACGGTAGAGATATGCGGCTTTCAGACTCGTCCAGCAATTGGAAAATGGATTCACCGAGCAACTGTTCAGACTGATAACGCCAGCGCTTCAACGCTGGTTTATTAACTAAAAGAATATTACCGACAGCATTCACCACCACTATGCTATCAGTAAGTTGTTCCAGCAATTCGTATTCCCGCCGGAGAGTACTACTATTACCCAGCACATTGACTTCCTTTTCCTGATGTTAATCAAGGCACCTGACAACCAGCCCCAGGCTGCAGCGGATATCGTCTGTTATCAGCGCTGTGGTCTACATTTATCATTGTGTCATCAAATCAATTCCAGAATATTGCCTATAAGGAACATTGTGTCAAGCAATTTGCCTATACGGTTTTGCCTATTTGGCAATACGCCATGGATAATCGAATCATGCATATAGGAAACGCTATTAGGGTTTTGCGTATCAAACGCAAACTGACACAAGAACAGCTCGCTCTGGATGCTGACATAGCGACCAGCAACGTCTCTCGCATTGAAAATGGCTTACGCCAACCTTCACAGAAGTTACTGATTAAATTGGCAGATGCGCTGGGTACAACGCCGTCCAACCTTTACGCTGCCTGTGAGAAAGGGATTGTACAGAACGTTACTGATGCAGATGGTTATTCAAACCATAATGACGTAATTGCGGCACCCGAAACGCAAATACTGTTGAGGCTGTTCCACGAACTTTCTGATGACAATAGAAAACTGTTACTTGAGCAGGTGCGCTTACTGCATCACTGGCAGCATGGTAAAATTTAACATAAACAATCTATTACATTGTTAAATAGTGTCTCTGGTAAGATTGCCTAAGAAATATTAGGCGACGCAGATACAAGTGGCAAATCTCATATATGTTCGCGTAGGATTTGCCATTTAGGCAAATCCTAATTTTCAAATATCTAATGTAGCTATATATCAGAGTACGCGTTTAATACTCTGTTCAATAGGTGTGGTTGCACGGCCAATCAGCATCGACAACTGTTTACTGTCATCGAACAAAGCGCCTTCTGCCGCCCCCGCTTCAGAGTCACCCAACATTGCAGCAACTGCTGCTGGTAAACCGACTTGTTCCAGTAATTTGGTATATTCAGCCTGTGATAAATTGTTATATTCGACCTTTTTGCCGCTGGCAGCACTGATGTATGAAGCAAATTGCGACAAGGTAAAGGCATCGTCCCCTGCCAGCTCATACACTTTGCCAGCTTGATCAGGTTGCGTTAAAGCAATCGCAGCCGCAGCGGCATAATCCGCACGGCTGGCAGTCGCCAATTTGCCCGCCCTTGCACAACCAAATACCGCACCATGGTTAATGGCAGCAGCCACACTGCCGGTATAGTTTTCACTGTACCAACCATTGCGCAAAATGACCGCTGGAATACCGCTCTGTTTGATATAGGTTTCGGTAGCAACATGTTCTGTGGCTAACATTAGAGGTGATGTGTCGGCATGCAACAAGCTGGTATAGGCCAGCAAACTAACACCAGCGGCTTTTGCCGCATCAATCACCGCTTTGTGCTGCTCGGTTCTTTTCCCCACTTCACTGGAAGAGATCAACAGCAATTTATCAACATTCGCAAAAGCACTGACAAGCGTGCTTGGCTGGTCGTAATCAGCCCGCCGTACTTGTATACCTTTTGCCGCTAGTGCTTGTGCTTTATCTGGATTACGTACCGCCGCCACAATCTGCGATGCAGGTACTTTTTTTAACAGTTCATCAATGACCAATCTGCCAAGTTGTCCGTTTGCACCTGTTACTGCCAACATGTTCGTACTCCTTGTTAAATTACTCAATAAAGTCAATGTCACTGGTATCGTGCCATCGTTAGTGGCTATACTAGCGCCAACACAAACTTTTGGTAAGTACATACAAAAAGGTAAGTATAATGAAACAGCCAATCCCTGAAACTGGATTAGCGGCACAGATGCAACGAGGCAATCTGTTTTCTGACAAATGCCCCTCTCGAGAAGTGCTTAAACACGTCACCAGCCGTTGGGGAGTTCTGGTATTACTCGCGCTATTGAATGGCGAGCAGCAACGTTTCAGCGCATTGAAACGCAAGATCCTCGGTGTCAGTGAAAAAATGCTCGCGCAGACACTACAGCAATTAGAGAGTGACGGTTTTGTAGCACGCACTGTCTTTCCAGTCGTACCGCCTCATGTGGAATATGCCCTAACAACAAATGGTGTGTTGATCGCCCGTCAAGTCGTGGGACTGGCTGACTGGATTGAAGAAAACATAGATCAGGTCATTCAGGCACAAGAGCAATATCAAGCGCAGCAAATTGCAGGTCCGCAGCACTGGCAATCGTGATCCAGCCCAAGCAGTGTGCTAGAGCACAAAACTTGCGCTAATGCTGCAGCAGCAATTGCTTTGCCGTACAGCGCCCTTTATTGTCATGTAAACCATGCCTGAATGATGAACAACAAGGAAGCTTTCATGGCCATTAGTGCCCTCGATGCACAACAGCTATACCGTCCGGCAGATCTCAGCCTGCTGGGAACCAACAATTCAACCCGTGAACTGGAACCGCTGGACGATATTATCGGTCAGGAACGCGCCCAGAGCGCAGTTGAGTTCGCCATGTCCATCCGCGACAAGGGCTACAACATTTTTGCTATCGGCCGTAGTGGTCTGGGCAAGCGCACTATGATGCTGCGTTATCTGAAACGCCACCAGCAGTTGGAACAGGAGCTGAACGACTGGTGCTATGTCGCGAATTTTGATGAACCCAGAACCCCGCAAGTGCTGCGTTTGCCTGCGGGCAGCGGTGCCCAGTTTAAAAAAGAGGTGGAAAAAACGGTATTACGGCTGGTGAAAGCCCTGCCGTTAGCATTTGATAACGAAGTGTACTATCGCCGAGCCGACAAACTGAAGACCCAGTTGACCCAGCGCCAAGAGGCCACCCTAGCGGAACTGGCTACCGAAGCCAAGGAAAAGCAGGTACGGCTGACCATCAGCCCCGATGGTGACTATCAACTGATGGCGCTTAATGGTGAGGAACCGCATACCGATGAAAGCTATGCGGCGTTGCCGGAAGCAGAACGCAATAAATTTGAAGAGAATATCCGGCATCTGGAGTCACGGCTGCGGGGCATTGTCCGCCAGCTGACTGAATGGGAAGAGGAATTCAGTACCAAGCAGCAACAGCATGATGAACAAGTCGCCCGGGAGGTTTTGAGCCATTTTTTCAAACCGTTGAAAGATGATTACCGCGCCGTACCAGAAATCCGCAATTTTTTGACCGCGATGCAAAAAGATATGCTGGGTAATCTGGATATTTTCCTTGAGCAAAGCGAAGATCAACTGGGACTTGCCTATGCCTCGCTGGAAAAGAAAATGCCCCGCCGTTATCAGGTGAATCTGCTGGTAACTCAAGAGCAGCCAAACTTCCCGGTGGTGGTAGAGGAAAATCCGACTTATCACGGTTTATTTGGTTATGTCGAAAATGCCACCTTTCGCGGTACGGTATTTACCGACTTCTCACTGATCCGCTCAGGGAGCCTGCATCGTGCCAACGGTGGCGTGTTGCTAATGGATGCAATAAAAGTGCTGGAACGGCCCTATGTGTGGGACGGATTAAAACGGGCACTGCGCTCTCGGACGCTGGATCTTAATTCGCTGGAACGCGAAGTTTCTTTATCTGGGACGGTCTCGCTGGAACCACAACCCATTCCGCTGGATGTGAAAATCGTGTTGTTTGGTGACTATCAGACCTATCAGTTACTGCAACACTATGATCCGGACTTCTGCGAATTGTTCAAAGTCACCGCTGACTTTGAAGACACTATGCCGCGTAGCGCCAAAGTAGAAAGCCTTTATGCCCGTTTCATCTCTTCTATCGTGCATGATAATCAGTTGCTGCATTGTGACCATAGCGCCATTGCCCGTATCATAGAATACAGTTCTCGTCAGGCGGAAGATCAAACCCAGTTGTCGCTGCATTCTGCCAATGTGGCTAATTTATTGCGGGAAAGTCATTATTGCGCCAAATCGACCAATGCCAGAGCCATCCGTGCCACCCATGTAGAACAGGCATTAGCGCAGCAAGAGCAGCGAGTATCGAAGCTACGCGATCAACTGATGTTGGGCTTTACTCAGGGTACTAACCTGCTTGAAGTCAAGGGTAAAGCGGTTGGACAGATCAACGCATTATCAGTTATCGCCACCAGCGATCACCAGTTTGGTATGCCCAACCGTATCACTGCCAGTACCAGTTTTGGGAAAGGCGAAGTATTGGATATTGAACACAAAGTACGCCTTGGCGGTAAAATCCATTCCAAAGGCGTTTGGATTTTATCGGCATTTATCAATGGCTTGCTGGCGAAAGATCAAGCAATCCCGCTGACCACCTCCCTTACCTTTGAACAATCTTACTCCGGTGTTGATGGCGACAGCGCGTCGATGGCCGAATGCTGTGCCATACTTTCAGCAATCAGCGGTATTGCTATTCGCCAAGATATCGCGATCACCGGGTCGATGAATCAGTTTGGTGAAGCTCAGCCCATTGGCGGCGTCAATGAAAAAATTGAAGGTTTTTTCGATGTTTGTCAGCTTAAAGGACGGAAACATACACAAGGTGTGATCATCCCACGCAGTAATGTCAACAACCTGATGCTGAAAAAATCCGTAGTGGATGCAGTCGCTCAGGGGAAGTTCCATATCTGGAGTGTTACCCACGTTCTTGAAGCTCTGAGTATCCTGTGTGATATGCCCGCGGGCGCGGCAGATAAACGTGGACAGTTTCCACTGCGCAGTATATTGGGGGCTGCCTCTGCCAATCTTGCCACTCTGCGTACAGCCAATACCAATATTAGTTAATCAATGAGGTCGCAGATGAATAGCAGAGCCATTGGGATTGTGTTGATGCTGTCACTGCTGACCTTGCCAACGATGGCCCAAACCGACCTTCCCAGTATTGCGTCAATCACCAATGATGCCTGGCCGCCTTTTATTAATGCCGATGGCCATAGTGGATTAGCGCTGGATATCGTCACTACTGCACTGCAGACTCAAGGGGTAAGCTTACAAGTCACCATCAAGCCCTGGGCTAGAGCAATGAAGGATGTGATTGATGGTAAGAATGATCTATTGCTGGCAACCTGGGAATCGCCAGCAAGGACCCAGACGTTGTTGTTTTCACAACCCTATCTGAAAAATCGGCTGCGCTTCATTAAACGAGCGGATGATCCGTTTGAATACCGCGATCTGGCATCACTTAGCGGCAAAAGAATTGGTGTCATCCGTGATTACAGCTATACCGGAGAGTTTGCCAGCAGTAACAACTTCACCCGCGAACCGCATCAAGATCTGCAGGCAAATCTGCGTATGCTGGCGGCTAAACGCCTAGATCTGACGCTGGAAGACGAAATCGTAGCGAGTTACTGTTTTTATCAATTACAACTCGCCGACCATTACCATTTTACTGGACCACCGTTGACGGTGAAGCGCCTATATCTCGCTGCAGGCATTCAAAATCCCAAAAGCAAGGCCCTGATCGCTGCCTTCAATCAGGGCCTGAAACTCATCATGGATGATGGACGTTACGAACAGATCCTCGCGAGTTATGGCGCAATGTTGCACTCCAACCAGATGCCGGAAATTATCCGGCCAACCAACCCAGCCGCGCAACACCTCTCAATAATGCCATCACCTATGTATGTCAGTACAGGGTGGCCAGCATCTCATCTGAATACGCCTTGGTGGCATCACCCTGGCGTACTCTCGCGACATAATCAGGATTAGCGATAAACGGCCGACCAATGGCAATCAAATCGAACTTACCGGCAATAATCGCGGCGCTGGCACTGTCAGCATCGTAACCACCTACGCCCACCAGCGTCTGCTGATAGTGTTCACGTAGATAGGTAGAAGCTTGGCCGCCAAGATAATCAAATTGCATACTGTCATCAAAAATCCCCAGATGCACATACGCCAATTGCCGCTGTTCTAATGCTGGCAGTAAGTAGTCGAATACCTGGCGATCACGGGCATCAGTTGCCATGTTCACGTAGGCCGCCGGTGATAGGCGTATCCCGGTGCGTTCACGCCCGATGGCCGCAATAACTGCATCTGTCACCTGCAACGGAAAACGGCTCATGTTTTCAGGAGAACCACCGTAATCATCATCACGACGGTTACTGTCATGGTGCAAAAACTCGTCAATCAGATAGGCATTCGCACCATGGATCTCCACCCCATCAAAACCCGCTTCAATGGCATTCTCAGCAGCCTTAGCATAGTCACGAACCAACTGTTCAATTTCACTTACCGTCAGCGCTTTTGGGGTTTCATACTGCAGCTCACGCATGCGCGGAACAGTACCATTCAACGCTACTGCCGATGGCGCTACCGTGTGCTCGCCACCGAAGAAAAAGGTGTGCGCAACTCGCCCGGTATGCCATAGCTGCGCGAAGATCAGTCCCCCTTTTGCGTGAACAGCATCGGTGACCTTACGCCAACCTAAAATCTGCTCAGTACTGAACAATCCTGGAGTATTAGGATAACCCTGTCCGTCTGGACGAATAATGGTGGCCTCGCTGATGATTAATCCGGCGTCAGCGCGACGGCTATAATAAGCTGCCATTTCGTCGGTTGGCACTAAGCCAGGCCCAGCCATACAACGGGTAAGCGGTGCCATCAATATTCTATTTTTCAAAGTAATTGTGTCGTTAAGACGATAAGGTTCAAACAAAACATCACGCATGGAAACTTCCTCAAAATGCAATGGCCGCAGAGTCACAACCTTAACTCAGCGCTGACAGTTATTCTTGAACAGGCATTCAAGATAAAGAGTCTCACCGCCAAGCGCAAGTTATTTTTGAACATTCATTCAAAAAAGAATACACTTTGCGATATCTGACTGGATGAGAAACTATGAGAAACGCTGAATTTGATCGCCAACAGGTATTGCGTAACGCCATGTATGCTTTTATGGGCAAGGGTTACAGCAAAACCAGTATGCAGGATTTGACTCGCGCTACCGGCTTACATCCCGGTTCCATCTATTGTGCTTTTGAAAATAAGCGAGGCCTATTGCTGGCCGCGATTGATCAATATCACGAGGATCGCACATGTCATTTGCTGGCGCTGTTTGCCGAAGATGTCCCGTTTAAACAGAAAATACAGCGTTATCTGGATGAAATTGTCGCAGAATGCCTCAGTTGCGATGTCTCTCAAAGCTGCTTGCTGGTGAAGATATTAACCGAAGTTGGCGAGCAGGATGCCGATGTTGCAGCTAAAGTGTCAGCCTATCTGCAGCAATGGCAGCAAGCGCTGGAAACCGCATTTGCCACCGCCATTGCTGACGGGGAAATTCCATCTGCGCCAGGAGCCCAGGCATCGGCACAATTTCTGATGATGGCAATTTATGGTTTGCGTACCTATGCGCATACTCATCCGCACGAACAGCAGTTGCGTCAATTGACGGCCATGTTGACTCAACAATTACTTGGCTGACTAGCCCGCACGAAAACCGATACGAAATCCGCCCCAGTGTCGGCCATTAACAAATACCGGGACGGACAAGTCGTGCATCACTTCCCCTGTATCCCGTTTATAGGTTTGTAATAACATCGGCTCCGTATGGCGACCACAACGGATACCGGTAGGGTCATTAAACAAACGCTTGGTGCGGTTATTTGCCGTGTCCTTGGCTTTGTCGCCGGTCAGTGGTTTACTGAAACGTTGATTATGTGTGGGGAAATAGCCGTTATGATCAACCGCTCCGGCATAAATAATCTGCGGATGACGACTGAGTATTGGCTCCTGCACTGCCGGAAAGCACTGGTCAGCATAGCCGTCAAACGCAGTTGCATATTTTGCGGGTTCAACCCCGCCGATACGTTGATATTGGGGGGAAAACAGTTGCTGCTCAGTAAACTTTCCCTGCTTTAATCCCAGCTCTAGCAACTGACCACATGCGGCAGCCGCTTGCTGTGCCTCAGCCAACGCCTGCTGTTCAAATGTGCCGGTGTTCCAATGTCGGAGCGCCAGAAAAATGCCCTCGGTCGTCTTGGAAAATTCAAATGCCTGCTGGCTTATCTGTTCGCTGCGGTGTCCAGTTTCTGCTAGCGAGTCACTGATCCGTACAATCGCTTCTGAGATTTCACCGGTGGTATCACGGTATTCCCGCAGTGCCGACTCAATCTGAGCTAACGCCTGGGTCGATTGTTGCACACCACCAGCAATGCCATCGAACCTTTGTTCTAGCGCCGAGATCGCATTCACTGTTTCTGAGGTACGCCCGACCACGGTCGCCATCAGCTGTGAGGTCTGCTCGGTATCCTGGCGGATCTGACTTAACATGCGGCCAATATCTTGCGTGGCATCTGCCGTTTTAGCCGCCAGGGTGCGCACTTCATCCGCCACAACCGCAAAACCGCGCCCCGCCTCGCCCGCGCGGGCGGCCTCAATAGCAGCATTCAGCGCTAGCAGGTTAGTTTGCGCCGCAACCCCATCTATCACCTCGGTAATTTTACCAATGGCATCCGCTTGTTGTTGCAACTGATCCACCTTGCTGGCGGCCGAGTCCACATCTTGGCTTAGGGTACGAATAGCCTCCAGCCCAGACACCGCATATTGTCGGCCTTCGAGACTCAAGTGCCGGGATTGTTCGGCCTGTTGCAGCACCGCTTCGGCATGCTCACTGAGTGAAATGGTGGTTGCTGATAACTGATTTGCCGCCACAGCTATCTGGCTGGCAGCTTCACCGCTGCCTTGAATATTCTGTTGCAGACCATCGACAAAATGCGAAACTTCGGCACCACCGATGGCAATTCGACTGGCATCTGTGGCAATACGATGCAGTGCCTGCAATTCCTCTCGGCGGTTGTCATCCTCTGCCACTGCATCTTCAGTCGCTGATGCTTGGGAGACCAACCAATACACCAGTGCCAGTACTGGCAATAAGAGTAGCGCCCCCAGCAACTGCCACAACAGGCTACCATTGACCAGCAACTGCAATCCTTCCAGCAAGCATAAGCCACTCACGATGCCCGCAATTACCGGCCAACGACGTTGGGTGTTTGGCATGAATCCCCCTGAATATCTGGTGTAAGCATTCAAATTTTTTTCATATATTTCAGCTTAAACCACAGGTTGGCGACTTGCGCGAATTTCGCCCATTGGACTTTGGTGGAACACAAACGAAGAAAGGCCGCATTGCGGCCTTTCTGCTGAGTATTCAGTATGGTGTTATTTAGACAAATCCATTTCCTGAATAATTTCATGGGCAATCGGTGGGGTGGTGCACTGCGGCTTTTCATGTAAATCAGCCTTGAGTTGACCTTTTCTGTGTTTCAGTGCGGTTTCCAGTTTTTTAACGGCAACCATGATTGCCGGATACATCACTTCGTCGGTGCCGGAAGCAGCTACCGCGACACCTTCATAGTTGGTGCGGATATCTACCTGATGTAGACCATGTTCCTTGGAAATGATCACATCAAATCCGATAAGTCCGGGGAAATGTTTAATAATTTTTGAAAATTTTTCTTCCACATGGGCACGTACGGAGGCGGTAACTTCAACATGGTGACCTGAAATCTGGATTTTCATAGGCTTTCCCTTTTTCCGTTGACTTAGTTATACAGATTGGGACTTTTACATAAAAACACAAGAGCCCACGGCGAATAAAATCACCAGTGGGCTCTATGAATGTACTGTTCGCACAAATTATCGTCGATTTATCAACTACGGCGCACACTCTGATGCCAGAATTGCTCTGACAGGTGACGGGTTTTGACCGACAACCGACTCACCTGTTCACTACGCCCCACCGCCTCTAATGTCTGCTGCGCACTTTCACTGGCAAGATCGCTGATCAGTACAATGGAACGATTAATCTCGCCAGAGACTAACGTCTGCTGTTGTAAGGCCGCGGCGTTGGCTTCACTCATTTCTCCCAGGCGGTTAATGGAATGCTTCAGCGCTTCAAACGCTTGGTTGGCTTCTTCAGCCAGATCAACGGAATGCTGTGCTTCAGTTTCGCCTGCTTTTATCTGACTGCCGGCATTGCGGGTCGTTTGTTGGAACTGCTTAATAATACTCTCAATGTGGCTGGTAGATTCGCTGGTACGGCTAGCCAGATGGCGTACCTCATCGGCCACCACCGCAAATCCACGGCCAGCTTCGCCTGCACGCGCCGCTTCGATAGCGGCATTCAGTGCCAGCAGGTTAGTCTGATCGGCAATCGCATGGATCACATCCAGCACTTCGCTGATGGCAGCGCTATCCTTCTGAATTGACTCTACCAGCACCGCAAACTCGCGTACCCGCTGATTCACAATGCCAATCGCTGAGATCACCTTCTGCAAACTGTCATGACCGGTTTGTGTTGCCTGCATGCTGGTGGTCATTTCATCTGTAGCATTTTGCACATTATTGCCAACTTCATTGAAACTCGCGGTCATTTCTGACATTGCCGCCCCCGCTTGCCGGGTCTGTTCACTCTGCCCCTCGGCGCGTTCGGCATTGGCCCGCAATGTCTGCTGCAAATTGACACTCTCTTCACTAATGGCATGCGCAGAATCGGCCATACGTCCGATAACGCCGCCCGTTTCCGCCACCAAATAAGTCATTGCCAAGCTCAGTTGCCCGAGTTCATCCTGACGACCGCAATACACTGCCCGCGCCATGGGATCGTCAATGATGTTCCGCGATTTATTCACCAGCGAGAAAAACGCTGACAACTGCCACTGGCTTAACAGCAACCACGCCACCAGCGCCACCGCTAGTCCTAACCAGGGAGACAACCCCGCACTGGCAAATCCTAACAACACGCTGCACAAACCAGACAGTTGTAACCCACGAGCAAATCCCACACGTGCGGGTCGCAACTCAGCGGGCGTTTTGCCCTGATTCAATTGTTGATAGATCTTGCTGGCAGAGGCGATCTGTTCTCGACTAGCGCTGTGGCGTACCGATTGAAATTCATGGAGTTTGCCATTTTCCATTACCGGCGACACATAGGCATTGACCCAATAGTGTCCACCGCTTTTAGTCCGGTTTTTGACAATCCCCATCCAGGGTTTACCAGATTTAACCCGACGCCAAAGGCCTTCAAAGGCTGCAGGTGGCATATCAGGGTGGCGCACAAGGTTATGCGGCTGACCACGTAACTCGTCCTCAGTAAATTCACTGACATCTACAAAATCCTTGTTCACATATTTAATTGTGCCTTGCAGATCTGTAGTAGAGAGAAGAATACTGGTTTCGGAAAGCTGCTTTTCTTTTTGGTTGACGGGCTGATTTACACGCATCTGTAGGTATCTCCCGAAGCGGTTTTGTAATCGCAGCTGTATGCTAGGTGATACTACAACAGCAACAGCTTTTATTAGCCAAGTTTGAAGTTGCTCACAGTACCAGTTATGTGACACGGAGCAACCACCAAAATGCGGAAATGCCACTTCCGTAGCAGAATTTATAGTACCGCAGTAATCGCGCATTTTTTCTGCAAGAGTCAACGTCTTTTTATCAGCAGAATTTTGCCAATATTGAACGATAATAATCTTTGCTTCGACGGCGTTGGTAATGGGTGACTGCGGTCAGTGGCTTAGGGCTGACAGTAAAAAACCACCTTCTGAAGAAGGTGGCTTTGTGATTACCCCCTAAAAGGGGGCCTTCTATACAAGAGCAAGCTCAGCTTGCTCTTGTTTTTCGACTCTTTCTTGATGGCGGACATACCTGCGAAT
>NZ_BMXW01000025.1 GCF_014651955.1 Shewanella fodinae
CTCTGTTATATTCCGGCCAATTGGTGATTTGGTGCTTGGATTTGCCCACTGCTATCCATTCCTGTCTGCTATTTACAGGATCTGATCGCATCAGAGGCAGAAGGTTCCACATTTAGGCAACAACGCCTGTAAAGGAGTGCACCACCATGAGCATTGATTCCCTTCAATCAACCCTAACAATTGACCATTTTCAAGGTTATCTACCGAGCCATAAATTGGTTTAAAACGATCTTCTTTGAAGTAGCTACTTGTATTTAACCTTCTGACAGAAATTACCTCACCAGACGGGTTTAAAACTTTATGTATATCGTCCTCATTTTGAACTTCCCAACGAACATCTAACAGAGCATTCTGTGTGATCATCATAAATATTGATGATAATTTACAAACGTCTTCATCAAATGCTGAATGAGGGATAATGTTAAAATCGTTATCTTTAGCCCAGCTATATAGATTGAGTAAGCCGTTTACATTTTGAGTGTGGACTCCAACATCAAGTACTCTGTGTTTAGCTTCAATCAAACGCCAGAAAGTAAATGGATTCATACTAGTGATTCGATTGAATGTATCTAAATCAGGCGCAGGAACAGATTCTAAAAGCCAGTTGCGAGACTCCGATTCACCTTCAAGTGATATCATAACTGAACGTCCCCAACCGCAACCAACAAGAACGCTAAGGCCACTCTTAAACCCATCTATTTTTGACGAGTAGCCATACGCTTTCTTAATTCTTTCCGCAATAGCACTTTCTAAGTCAGAGTTCGAAGTCGATGCACCGTTAACAAGTCCATTTTGATAGTCGCAAAAGTCATCAAAAAACAGTAAGAAATGTACGTACCTATGCTTATCAATACCAACGAGAGCGTCTGCACCGACAATACTTCCGTTTGAGTCCCTAAATGGTGAAAACGGTACATTACTTATTTTGCCCAGTAGCCGCGAGTCTTCAGAAAAGAATCTAGCATATCTGACTTGCATGGCATGTTGTAACCGATCTAATAAACCAAACCTATTAGCTTGTTCGATCACAAACAGACGAATTGCGACACTTATTGCTGTTGGTAAAGCTAAGATGTAAGTGCCATTTTGTGCCCTGTAAATGGGCTTACGTTCTAATGAGGAGCTTCCAAAAGCTTCATTAGTAAGCGAAATGAGATCGGGGTTCTCAAAAATAAATGGCTTAAGGTCCTTCTCTGAAACTCCCAATTGAGTTAGGTCATCCAAGGAAAAACTGACTTGAATAGCCACTGATTTCCTAGACACCTTTTAGTTAGATAAACTAGCTAAACAATACCAATCCGTTAAATTTGAACAGGTTCACGAAGCGTGGCGATTCAGAAGACATTCAACGAACTAATTCAATCACATGGAGTGTCGGTTCCGTTGCATTCATTTGGGCTGAGTCGACAAAATACACTTTCTATGCGACAGCTAATGACATCTGACATGCTCAGGCCCTACTCCATCCTTCGCATAGAAAATATTGGCAATAATTCTGTCCTCACCTGATTTGAATGCGACATTAGTTGACGCATGAGTTTCTATACTCTGCTAATTAATGAGTAAAATTGCTGAGCAGAAATGAAAATATTCCTTGATGATGAACGGGTAGCGCCTGATGGATGGGTACAAGTTCGATGGCCAGATGAAGCCATCACATTTTTGTCGAAAGGACATGTTACTGAGATTAGCCTTGATCACGATTTGGGTGATGATGACAGGGGCACTGGTTACGACGTTCTTGTATGGATAGAACATGCCATTTTTAAGGAAAATTTTCGTCCTCCTCAGATCAGTGTGCATACAAGTAATCCACCGGCTCGGCTCAGAATGCTTGCCGCCGTTTCTCAAGTTTCCCTTCTATCTAGGATGAACTACAAGTGAGCTTGCCTGTAATTGGTCCTGTAGCGGCATTGCCAGATGACCCGCTTCAATTAACCGAGAATCTGACATCGTTCAATAGTTTGAAACTGATTTGTCAGTTTAAGCGAATATTGTCATCCCAGCTAGCTAGAACTGTGTCAGCAACAGCGAGTAATCCCGTCATTTCGCCTACTTATGAATTGCGAATGATTGCTGAGGCAGATAACTGGTTTGAGAATTTTGATGTTGAAATATTTCTGACTTTTGGACGTGAACGAGACGCTTGGCTTGAGTATCAGCAGCGTGTGAACATTCTCATTCAGTCTGGTCTTGCAGTGTTTGTAACGGCAGAGGTCTTTAGCCATATAGAGGGGACAATATGCCTGTATAACCCAGAGCTCACACCAACCAATATGCCATTTATTCAAGAGGACTGACGATGAAGGCGCTCCATGTTACCGATCTGCATTTTAACCAAGTGCAGATGAAATGGATTACAGCAAACTCATCTAAGGCAGACATTATCTGTGTTACGGGTGACTTTATTAATAGTCGCTATGACTGTCCAACGCCTATCAGCGACCAAGTAACTGCCATCTCAGACTGGCTAATAGGTCTAAGGCGACCAGTGTTCATCTGCTCTGGCAATCATGATGAATTAGGGAACGAGTTAGATTCTAGCTGGCTCAAGCAGATTGAAGGCGTATACGCAGATAGTTCAATAGTGACAATTCAAGGCGTAACGATTGGTTGTGCAGCTTACGGAACAACTGATTTCAATCGATTCGCTTGTTGTATGTTATTGCTACACCATGAGCCGCCAGCGGGTCTTAGCGTAGCAATTCAATCTAAACGCGATTTTGGGTCAAAACATCTTACCGCAGCAATAAAGGACGGAACATTATCGCCAACTTGGATACTTTGTGGGCACGTACATCAACCAGAGAAAAATGGCTTAAGATTCAGAGGGTGTGGGATATCTAATCCAGGTGCTAATTTGAAGAATGATGTCCCAAACCATCACTGGATCACTATTTAGTTTTTTTCGGCACTTTCTTTTCTTCCAATTCAGCTAGCATGGTTTCAACGATGTCACTCGATGCCCATTTAAAGGTTATGTTAGGCGGTTCAATTTGAAAGATGCCATGAGGTCTACCGACTGAGAGTGGCCAACGGTCGATTAAGTCTGTGATGACCCTGTCGATTGCAAATGTCGCTTCGTCTGATAATGCAACTTTCTCCCCAACTAAACGCCAGCTCTGAAAGCATGCCCTCGAGTATGGCGCCTCATCTTCTAGTGAACCAATAAAAATATAGCCTTTTCTGAACGCAAGGGATGGGTATGCATTAAGTAACTCATTGATAAATAAATATTCAAAGTCCATTGTTATCTCCTGATAGTTTCATTTTTATAATGCTATCTATGGCAGCGACAACTAGTGACGTTATGAGATGCGGCGAGGACGACATTACATGACGTAGGTCAGGATAAGGTGGCTAACGTTAGTTAATAATCTTGATATATTCCGTCGAGGTCATTGGATTTCATGCCACAAGCAAACGAAAAAAAAGAGCTACGCCGCAAAGGTGCCATTTTCAGAAACCTTTATATGTTAGATAGCCTGCCAGTGTTCCCTGCACGAGGTTTAACAACGTCTGAGATCCACAAACATCTTGACGACGAAGGGTTCGATATAACCCTTAGAACGGTTCAACGTGATCTCGAAATGTTGTATGACTGGGCAAATGCAAACCTCGACCATGAAGATGATGACCTAGGGGTTAGGCGTTGGTTTAGAAAATTTAAGTCGCAAAAACTGCTTGATATTCTCCCGACATCTGAGGCGTTTATGTTGGTTCTATCTGAGCAATTGCTGCGCAAAGTACTGCCTTCCACTCTTGGTGGAAAACTAGAATCGTGGGTGAGTCTGGCCAATGCATCGCTATCTTCCAAAACGCTTTATGCAAATTGGATGAAAAAGGTCAGAGTCGTTTCAGACAACTATCCGGTGATTTACGATGAGCGCCATATTGATGAGCGATATCGGAAAATTATCTACGAGTGTGTGCTTAACGAAAAAATGCTCTCAATAAGCTATCAGAAAGGCAAGGATTCGGAGCTTCGTTCTTACATGCTTAATCCTCTCGGGTTGATAATTCGAGAGCAAAGTCATTATCTGGTCGCGACCAAGCAAGAAACTCCCGAGGTGCCCCAGCTATTTCTTTTTCATAAGATTGCCTCTGCCCAAAAGGAATATTTGGATATCACTGCACCTAAGAGCTTTACGCTGGAAGAATATTGCGCGAAGAATCCTACCGGTTGGTTATTAAAAGATACCTTAGTCACTGTTGAGCTCAAGATAAAAGATCATGCGTTGGACGTTGTTCGACATAACCAATTAGCCGATGACCAGCAGCTAGCACAAATTGATGATACATGGTGGAGCGTCACGTTTAGGTGTTACCCAACCTACGATCTCATCGGTTGGATCCTTAAATTTGGGCAGGATGTGATATGCGAATCCCCCCAGAAAATTCGCGAGCAGGTTGTAAACAGACTAAGTTCCGCGCTTGATAACTACAAATAATAATATTTTGATTTTATTAACTTTATTCTTAATGGCAATATAATGTTGTAAGGAGTTAGTCATTTTGCCAAACGATACAGAAGTCGTTGCCCAGTTGGGAGCTGCATACTTAGACATACTGTCTAAGACTGATTTTTCGAAAATTTATACTTCACCCGACCTGTCTGGCATTTTCTTAGCTTGTCCGGATAAAAGCTACTTTGAAGCGAAGCGTAAAGTGTTATTTATCGGGCAAGAGCCAAAAACATGGAGAACGAATTGTGCGTTAAAACATGGTGGAGAGATCACGCAACAGCTTATTCAACAAGCAATGTCTGACACCTTACATCAAAGTAAAAAGCCAGCTGGGAAGCACAAGCTGCTTAATTTTTACCAAAAATGCTCCCTAGCGCTGTCTGAAGGGCAACCGGAACTTGGGCATAGTGCGGTTTATTCCAATCAGTTCTGCATGAGCTTCCAAAGAGGAAGTCCTGAACGTTGTCCAGCATTTAAAATGATCGAAGAGCTTTCTAACTCTCTGCTAGAAGCACAATTTACTATTCTAAAACCTGATGTCGCTATATTTACAACAGGTTCAAATCGTGACAAATACATTAAAAATGCATTGAATTATTCGACAGTTGAGGTAGTGGTACCTAGGAGACTCTGGCATTTTCAAGTAAATGAAACCCACTGTTTTCGTATTAATCATCCTAGTGCTCGGCAGTCACGTAAGCTAAAGCTTAGCGACTATCAAGATGGCGCAATTGAACGCGCAAAATTGTATGTCCCCATTCGTTATTGAATGGTACGGCCTGATATCTTTAGACACTCTGTAGGATTACTAAAATTTGGTCACTGGCTGGACGTTGACTTTGTTAGCTGAGTACATTCGAAACACATCTTGGGGCAGAATTAAATTAGAGCAATTTGTCAGATATGGTGACGCCAAGAAAGCAAAACTGACAGATTGGATTCAGGCCAATTCCACTTAGGTGTTTACCTTTATTTCTCTATTGCTCAGTTGGTTTCTTCCATTTCCACTGTGTTCTGAGAACTTCCGCTCTTGCCTTTATAAATACACAAAATTCTTTTACAAAAATATTATTTATTGTTAACGGCGCTGCGGTATGATTTTTCACCTATCGCCGATTGACGATGTAACTACCTATCGTATAAGGAATCTGTGCGTGGACGCTCAGGACAAACACTATCAATCTGCACTTGCTGCATGGCGTGCAGGTAAAGAAACCCGCGCCATTGTGACGCCATTTGCTTTTAAGCTCGCACCTGAACTAATCGGTATGCCGTTAGCTCGACCTTGGCGGCGGGGCGTGGCCATAATGCTAGATCTGGTGTTGGTATCCTTGCTAAGTAGTGTCTCAAGTATGTGGATTGCCTTGCTGGCCGCTATTGCTACATGGGTGTTGAGCAAGCGACATGAGCAAGTGGTGTCAGCTTGGGCTCGGCGCTGGTTGCGGATAGTGAGCAGTTTGGTGATATTTGTGGTCGTTCTCAAATTTATCGGGCCCTATCTCGATGTCGATAACCACGGTGACACCAATAGCACTATCGGTCAGTTGCAGCAAGTTTCCCACTCGGCCGCCATGGCTATCATCGCTGGTAAACTCGATAATTGTAGCGATAATTCTTGTGTTGAAGAGCTACTGCCGTCAATGAAAGAACAACTAGATGCTTTGTTGGCAGATAAGCCTGCAGAGCGGCAGGAGTTAGTCGCATCGCTCTTTAATGACCTCACGTTTCTTTCGCCTGCGGACAAACAGCAATATGTCGAGCAACTGATGGCAGGGGTTAAGCTTGTGCCTGCCGATGCTCCAGCCACCACTGAAGAAACTCCCGATTCAGATCCAACGAATGCGCAAGAGCCTAAGTCCAGCAATGCAATCATTACGTTCTCTGGTCGTGCGGTTGGTTCTAGCTCCACCGCAGGAGACGCAGAGTTGCAGAGCAAGAATGACAAGGCGACTACCTCAGAGAAGCACTCTCTCATTGATTGGGCTAAAGGTATTATTGCCGATCTGGGGTTAGGGTTAAGTTGGGGCGCGTTGTATTTCACTTTGTTTACTGCCTTGCTACGTGGTCAAACGCCCGCCAAAAAACTGTTGGGCATACGGGTGGTGCGGCTTAATGGTGAGCCGCTAACTTTGTGGGGGGCTTTCGGTCGCTACGGTGGCTATGGTGCTGGTGTGACTACCGGGTTGCTGGGTTTTTTGCAAATCTATTGGGACAGCAACCGTCAGTGTATTCAAGACAAAATTGGTGAAACTGTGGTGGTGATGAATGCGGAACTGACTCACCATGCCGCTGGTGCGGTGAACGAAAACGATGCTGTACAGCAGCCAGCGGCGACGCACTCGCCAAGCTAGAGGCGGTAGACATCAAAATAGTTCCGATGAGCAACCTCTGAATGCTGACAGAATCCTAGCGCTAACGTTAGGATTTTGAGTTAAGGGGGCAGGGGATTTGAAGGCTAACACTTTATACTCCTCCTCCATTACCACATATCCGTTATCAAGGTTCATGCTCCAGCAAAGACTATTCGGTGGGTAATGTTGACCTTGTCTGTGCCGGGTGGAACTCCCGTTCTACAAAAATAGCAGTTGTCTTTGCCTTGCCTGCAATTGTTTTAAATGATGGTGTTGGTTTACTGTTGGCGTGCTTAGTGTGCCGCATTTGATGCAAGGAGACCTTCATGTGGCATGTTTGAGATAAAGTGCATTTTGCTATTGTTTCAGCTTAGTTATCTCTAATGTTAATAATGAACTACAATACTGTTTCGAATTTGTATCATATTCTATTTATTAACAAAATCTCAGGATTATATCCTGGCATTTAATTGATTCGACCTTTTCCGAGAGAGATAATTAGCCCAGTTATCGGAATGGAGTCCTGTCATGGTTCAGAATTTCAATGACCGGGTGCAACAGGTGTTGCAGTCTCATCCCGGACAGCGGGTTTGCCGCTTTGACTATCAAGGGCAGTATTATTGGTTAAAGCAAGCAGAGGTGTTGCATGGCACCATGCGTATGCTAAAGCCCAATCCACAACTGGCGATTGAAAATGAAAAACAAACATTGCAGGCGTTGGAGCTAAAAGCTGCACCCGTACCGCGTGTTGTTAGCGAGGGGCCGGGCTATTTTGTGGTTGAAGATGCTGGAAGTACGCTTAAAGACTGGTTGAATACGCCAGGCGTAGATTGCGAAACCTTGCAACAGATCTTTGAAGACAGTGCTACCGCCTTGGCCCACTTGCACACTATGGGATTAGCCCATGGTCGGCCAGCGTTGCGAGATATTAGTTGGCAGCAAGGGCAGGTGACATTCATTGATTTTGAAGCGAACCAGCCCAAGAGGAGCATGCTGTTTCAGCATATTCGAGATCTGGTGGTATATATCCACAGTCTGTACCGCTATCTGGGGCCTTTGAATGAAAATATCGGTAGTATCATTGCCTGCTACCGCAACGCCGGTGGCGAACAGATCTGGCAGGAGACCAAGCGTTTCCTCGCCAGTTGGCAGTGGCTGTACTACCTGTTACGTCCGTTACGCGATCTTGGTGGCCGCGATGTAAGGCCAATTTACTGGTTATTATGGCATTTTCGTCACGCCTCATAATGGTTACTGCTAGATAAAAATGGCCGTGAAAACATGAACATTGCCCATTTTAGAGCGGCAGTTTTCGTCTGCTGTTCCCTTTAAAACATCTTGTTATTCGACCACTAAAAGCCAACTGAGTGTTGCTGGAAAAAACCTGCCGGTACGCACTGCTAACATTTATGGCGGTTTTGCCATAGGTACTGCGGTTTCTCGTCATTTTGCTGCAGGGCTCAACGAGAATATCACCGTTGTCTTGGCGTTTAATGGGCGGGGACTCCGTCATAGAGGGTACGGATCCAGCGTTCCTTCGGAATAAAACTCCAGCCCCAGTCCTGCCAGCGTTTCGGTAAAGGCGTCGCCAACATTTCAGCCAGTGTTTTATTGGCGGCTTTGCCGTCTTGCATCCAGTTGATACAGTCGTCCAGCATATGTTTAAAGCGCAGCAGATCAGCGCGGGAGGCCAGTGTGCCGTGGCCCGGAATGATTTTGGTGTCGTCTACAGTCAGTTCCAGCATTTTGGCGACCGCGTCACGATAACCCAACACTGAGCCACCATGTTCGAGATCAATAAACGGGAAGCGATCTTTAAAGAATAGATCGCCTGTATGTAGCACTTTGCCATCTTGCCAGAGGACGATAGCGTCTCCGTCGGTATGTGCCGGTCCCAGATGCAACAAGCGCATGTTCTGGCCGTTGAAATGAATGGCAAGCTCTTGATCAAAGGTCAATATCGGTAAGGCCTTTGCCGGAACTTGCTGTTCTACCAGCCGGGTTCGTACATTGGTTTGTGCAACGATAGCCGCACCATGTTCGGCAAAAAAAAGATTACCGCCAGTGTGATCAGCATGGAAATGGCTATTGATCACACAACTAGGTGCTCCTGCCCGTAGTGGCTGCAACGCCGCCATAATCTTGTCAGCCATCGGGGCGTATTGATCGTCAATCAGTAGTATGCCATCTTGACCAACACTCACGCCTACGTTGCCGCCAGCACCTTCAAGCATGTAGCGACCCGGAGTCAACTCGATGACTTTGATGGTGGCGTTGGCAAATGCGTCTTTTGAGTCGGCAGCAAAGGTGGCGGGCATTAGGAGAAGTGTTGCTAAAAACACATAGCCTAGGAATTGCACTACGCTTGTGGGCTGTCTGGATGTCATGGCCTTTTCCTTAAGTTGCCATATTGATAAAGAATACAGTACTGTTATCTGTTGGAAACGCCAATAAAAAAGCTGCCTCAGCAGCTTTTTCACTGACATAAAATCAAGTCCAAGGTAACAGTCTTCGACTCAGTTGCAATGAGTGTCCAAAGTACATCGCACTTGCATAACGCATGCGGTAAAACGCCTGATAACACAGTGGCACCAAGTACAAGCTGGTCAGGGTGGAAAAACTGAGCCCACCAATAATGGCTATCGCCATTGGTGCATAGGCTGGGCCACCGGCACCAATTTGTGTTTGACCTACCGCCAACGGCACCAGGCCAAGAATGGTGGTGCCAACGGTCATCAATACCGGCCGTAAACGGGTGATACACACATCAGATATCACTTGCGACAGTTGATCCAGCGCCGGGGTCATCTGATTGATTTGGTCAACTAACACGATGCCATTGTTAACGACAATCCCCATCAATACCAAGATACCGATCATTGCCATGATAGACATCGGGGTATGAGTTAACAGCAGTGCCCAGAAAACCCCGGTGATCGAGAACAAAATACTGGTGATGATGGCGCTGGGCAGCAATAGTGACTCAAATAGGGCTGCCATCACTATGTAGATCATCGCGACGGCTAACACCATATTTACCAGCATTACCGACTGTTCTTCATCCTGTTTTTCAAAGCCGCCGGTTAACGAAAAACGGTAACCATCAGGAAAATTCACATGTTGCATGACCAGTGCGATTTCTTTCTGTGCTTGCTCCATGCTGATGCCTTCGAGGTTCGCGCCTATCGACAGTGCTGTTTCGCGGTTGTAGTGACGAATAACGTCGAATCTCGGCACAATCTCGATAGCGGCAATACTACTGAGCGTAAACACTTTATCGCCTATTTTGGCAACTGGCAGTTGCTTCAGGGTTTCCAACGATTGCTGCCATTGTTTCTCATACAACAGCTCAATACGTAGCTCGCCACTGGGATCATGACGAAATGAGCGGAGTTGACTGCCACGCAAGGCGGTGCCGATGGTGCTGGCAATATCGTTCAGCTTTAATCCGATACGTGCGGCTAATTCGCGGTCAATGTGGATCACCACCTCCTGCTGTGAGCCGTTTAGTTCAGAACGAACGTCTTGCAATCCTTTGATATGTGATAGCAAAGGAATCACCTGCTGGCTGAGATGGATAAGTTCGCTGGTGGAACGTCCCGTCAGTGTTACACGCACCCCGGAAGTATCGTCACCCCAGCCAAACTGCGGTTTAGCAAAGGCATATTTGGGAAAACCCTCGCGGATCTGCTTTTTCAGCGCATTAATTTCTATGGGCAAATCAGGTTGCAACAAAATAACGGTACTGGCCTCATCGGTGGCGTAGTAGCTATATACCGCATCAATATGAAACTTCTCTTTATTGGCATACAGATAATGTTCCATCTGATTAACCATCGCTTCGGTCACCTGCAGGCTGTGGCGACCTTCCACCTGATAGTTAATGTACATGCGTTCGGTACTGTCACTGTCTTCATTGTCTTTTTGCACTAGTTGCAGCGGTATGGCAGTGGACAGCAAAATCAGTACAGCTATCAAGGTAGAAGTTTTGGGGTGTAACAATACCCAGTTAAGGCTGCGCTGATAATGCCGCTGCATTTTCGGAGGTGCAGCATCGACAATATCCTTTTTCAGCTTGATATGCGCCAGTAACAGCGGAATTAACGTCTTGGCAACCAATAGCGAAGCGGCCAGTGAGATACAGATGGCTACCGCGACATGTTCCAGCATCACAGTAAGTTGGACTTTGACACCGAAGATATTAGGCAAAAACACAATGGCGGTGGTGAGCGTTCCCGCCAGTACGGCCAGCGACACCTTATCGACTCCAGCAATGATTCCCTGTATGCCACCATGGTGGTGCTGCTGTTCCTGCAGCACACTTTCAGAGACCACCACCGCGTTATCGATCAGCATACCGATGGCTAACAGTAGTCCCATCATCGACAACACGTTCAGGCTGTAGCCAAGGAAGTACATGCCCGCTAGCGTCATCCCGATAGAGATGGGGACGGACGACACAACAATAAGTGTCATCGGCAGGTTGCGCAAAAACAGATACAGCACCACAAATGACAGCAACGCACCAATTAATCCAGACATCAATAATTCGTGCAGTGAGGATTCAACTTCTAACCCCTGATTATCCATAATGAACAGCTTGATGCCGCGGAATTGTTGATCCTGTTTAACCGCATCAATCACCTTGATGACTTTATTGGAGACATCCACCAGATTGGCACCGGACTCCTTAAAGATGTCCAGACCAACCGCGTATTTCTGATCCAGATGTCGGCCTTGGGTACGTTCTGGTAATGCGAAACGTATATCCGCTACATCTCCTAGATGCAGTCCTGGTGCAATGGTGAGCGCTGCAATTTCGTCGAGATTACGGAATTCACCTTTGGGCGATACCTGGTACAGCACACCATTGTCGCGTAAGTGACCGCCACTGATAATGAAGTTTTCGCGGAGCAACTGCTTACGCAGTTGTGGCAGTTCAAGACCACTGGCGGCTAGTCGCCGTGCATCTATCCGCACTTCAATCTGTTTCTGCTCAACACCGTAGAGGGTGACTTTGGATACGCCGTCCACTCGTTCCAGCGGCCTACGTAACTGTTTATCCAATAGATCGAATGCAGCCGAAAGTTCACGGTCACTGGAGATGCGAACCGTCAGGACCGGCATATCGGCGGTAGAAAATTGCTGGATCAACACCCGCTCTACGTCATCAGGTAGTAGATGTCGTACGGAGTCGATTTTCTCACGAGCTTCCAGACTGCGGGTAGCAACGTTCTCACCCCACTTCATTTTGATTTCGATCTCACTGCCGTCTTGACTGGATTTCGATTTCAGCTCATCAACGCCACCCATGGTGGCTAATGATTCTTCCAGCACGTTGGTGATATCGCGCTCAACTTCGGCCGGTGACGAACCTTTGTAGGGCACCTGTACATCAATTTCTGGAATATCAATACCGGGTAACATCTCCAAAGGGAGCAGGCGTGCGGCAGCCAAACCAAACAGCAGAATCGCTACAAAAAACATGCTGGTGGTAACCGGGCGCTTTAATGCCAATGCAGTCAGATTCATACTTGTGCTCCTGTGGCGTTGCTAGCTGGAGCGGCGGTTATCTCATAAGTCTTACGGTCAAACAGCGCATACAGTACGGGGATTACCACTAATGTCAGTAGGGTCGAGAGGCTCAGACCAAAGATCACGGTAATAGCCATAGGCGCACGTACTTCAGCACCATCGCCCAAGCCAATCGCCATCGGCAATAACCCGAGTGTGGTCGTCAGAGTCGTCATCAAAATTGGCCGTAGTCGCGAGGCTGCGGCTTCACGGATGGCGGCCAGTTTTTCAACCCCAGCTGCACGTTGTTGGTTGATGCGATCAACCAACACAATGGCGTTATTCACCACTATTCCCGCCAACATGATAAGACCGATAAATACGATCACCGACAGCTTGCTGCCGGTTAGCCACAGACCATAGATACTGCCACTGAGCGCCATTGGCACTGCCATCAGGATTAATAACGGATGCAGCAAAGACTCGAACTGGCTGGCCATAACGATATACACCAGAAATACCGCCAATAGTAGGGCGATTTTTAATGAGGTGAAGGAATTCTCCATCTCTTCATTCTGGCCGCCAATACGGGTTTGCACTGAAGCTGACATCGGCACTTGTGCCAGCAACTGACGGGCGCTGGCGACCGCTTGATTCAGATCGCCATAAGCCAGATTGGCCGAGACAATCGCGACTCGTTGCTGACTGACTCGGTTTATCGCAGAGGGACCGAGCGCCAGTTCTACATCGGCGACGGCACTTAACGGTAACGGATGGGCGCTGTCAGGATTGATCAGCATGGCCCCAATATCACTTATCTGCCGCCGCTCATCTGCGGCACTGCGTACCAGAATATCAATTTTGCGCTCGCGCAGCGTGTATTTACTGGCGACTGTGCCCCCTACACGTTGAGCAATCCGTTCGGCAATGGTTGGTGCGTCCATCCCTAAAGCCGCAATGCGGGCATGGTCGAAGCGAATACTGATCTCCGGTTGACCATCACGCAGCGTGCTGTTGATATCGGTAAAGCGTGGGTCAGTCTCTAGGGCTTTTACCAGCGCATCGGCACTCTGTTTCAGCGGGCCCAGCTCATAGCCACTGAGTTCAATTTCCAGTGGTGTTTTGAAGCTGAACAATTCTGGAAACTTAATATTGGCTTCCAATTCAGGAATAGTTCTAGCGCGAGCCCTGAGTTTGGCGGCCACTTCATTGAATGCGTGATGATCGGCCAGCACCACCTGTAGCCGCCCCCAGTTCTCACCGCCGCGGCTGGTGTCAGAGGTCATCAAGCCGCCGCTCCCCGCTTGGCTATAGGCATGTTTTACCGCTTTATCATCACTGATGACCGACGCCAGTTGCTGCAGCACTCTGTCTGTATGGCTGACATCTGTCCCCGGCGGCAGCAAGATTTCCACGTAGAATTCGCCTTGGTTCATCGGTGGAATGAGTTGCATCCCCAGGCGGTTGACCAGTAACCCCGCTGATGCGGTAAACAGCAGCGCAATCGCTATCGTTAACGCTTTGTGTTGCAGCGCAAGCTCTAGCAGCGGTTGATAAACTTTCGTCAACAACTGATAACCGGCATTGAATAGCGCTGACAGCGGCCGCATCAATAAACCTGCCAACCAGCTGAACAGCCTTACCAGTAAGAGAATAATTGTCATCAGAGCGCGTGGTAGCCAATTCAGTAACAGGGTGAAGGGCAGCGCAAACATTGTGGCGCTGTAATGGCGGATTTTGCCCCAGCGAGAGGTTGGCAGTGGCTTGGAAGTGCGTTTTACCAAAGGTGGTAACGTTTTGAAGCCTTCTCTGGATGCTAGCATCGGAATTGAGGTGAGCGCGACCAGTAGCGAGGCTAACAGGGCAAAGGTGACGGTAAGTGCCTGATCTTTGAACAGGGCACCGGCGATACCGTCGACAAAAATCAGCGGCACAAATACCGCCAGCGTGGTCAGCGTTGATGCGGTGATCGCGCCAGCAACTTCGCGGGTTCCGGTCACGGCGGCATCGAGCCGATTCATGCCTGTTGCTTTGCAGCGATCAATGTTTTCCAGTACCACAATGGCGTTATCTACCAACAGCCCCACCGCCAGCGCTATGCCTCCCAGTGACATGATGTTCAAACTGAGTCCGGCAAAATACATCATGTTAAAGGTGGCGATCACTGAAAACGGAATGGAGATGGAGATGATCAGCGTTGGGATAATGTCACGCAGGAACAGGTAGATCACCAGCATTGCTAATAGACTACCAATCAATGCGGATGAGGTGACTTCGCTGACTGCACTTTCGATGAACTCCGACTGGTCGTAAATCACTTCCGGTACCGGAGCGCCTGTTTTGGCGGCCTGAGCTTGCATCCGTTGCAGTTGCTGCCTTACTTTCTGGGCAACGGCAACCGTATTGGCATCGCCTTCTTTATAAAGCGCCAGTTCAATGGATTCTTTACCACCGATACGGGTGATGTCTGAACGTTCCTTAAAGCCGTCAGTTACCTGGGCAATATCCCCTAACCGCACTAAGGTTGTGCCATTTTTATAGACAATAATGTTGGCGAGTTCACTGAGGTTACGAAATTGGTTAACCGTTCTTACCAAGTATTCCTTGTCACCTTGGACCACTTTCCCGGCAGACAGATTGATATTTTCTTCGGCAATGCGCTGTTTGATGAGTTCGCTGCTTAGGTTTAACTGTGATAGCTTCTGTTGATTTAACAGGATATGGATTTCCTGTTCGAGACCACCTGACAAGCGCACAGACGCGACACCTGGCAGGGTTTCCAATTCTCGCTTCAATTCCTCTTCCGCGTACGAGCGCAACCGTTTCAGCTCTGCTTCACTGCCGTCTTTGGCGGGTAATGCAAGCCGCATGATCGGATCGAGGTTCGGGTTAAACCGTAACAGTACCGGTTTGTCTACATCCAATGGCAGTTCGATGGTGTCCAGCTTCTCACGGACTTCTAGGCCCGCCAGATCCATATTGGTACCCCATTCAAACTCCAACGCGACATCTGACGTGCCGGAGCGCGATACAGAACTGATTTTGCGCAAACCTTTAACGATTCCAACAGCTTCCTCAATCGGTTTGCTCACCAGTTGTTCGACTTCTACCGGGGCCGCGCCATCGTACTGTGTGCGAATCGTCAGGGTCGGATAACTCAAGTCCGGTAACAGTTTCACCGCCAGCCGCGAGAATCCCACCATACCAAACAAGATAATAGCTAGCATAAACATCCAGACGGTGACTGGATGTTTCACCGAAGTGTCAATCATCGACATTGCAGTAGTCCTTTATAATTATTTGGCAGCGGTAAGACTTAATGGTGACAACACTTCAACCAGCGATTGGTCTTTCAGATTATGCTGTCCACGTACGACGACCTGTTCCCCGGGTTTAATACCACTGACGACTTCGACTTTATCATCCTGACGATAGCCCAGTTTGACTTCCCGGCGCAGTGCTTTGCCATCTTGGATAACGTAAAGTGCTTGTATATCATCCTGATTAATAACGGCATTGTATGGAACGATCGGTACGTCATTATGGGTGTCGTACTTCAGTTGTACTCGGGTGAACATGCCAGCTTTCATAAGATTTTGTTGATTCGGAACTGATAGCGTGACCTTGAAGGTACCACTGGTACTATCAATAACCGGGCTAATGCGTAATACCGTCGCGGCAATGTGGTCAGTTTTATTACTATAAACTTGGGCTTCTTGTCCCAGTCTCAGGCTAGCTAACTGTTGTTCTGGCAAGTGCATGATGCCGTACAGCTCATCTTGCTGGACAATGTAAAATAACTTGTCAAACTCTTTGGCCATATTGCCTTCTTTGACAAAACGGCTAGCAATCACCCCATCAATCGGAGAACGGATTTCGCTCTCTGTGACCTGTAATGCCGCCAGATCTCGCTGTGCGATAGCGGATTGCAGACTGTATTCCAATTTGGACACACTGTCGGCGCTGATAAACTCTGGGTTTTTCATCTTTTTGTAGCGTTCCAGCTCTTGTGACAGAATTTTTACTTCTGCTTCAGAGTGTGCCAGTTGATAGCGCTGTTGGCGGGCATCAATCCGCGCCAGCACTTGGCCTTTAGTGACGCGGTCACCTTCTTCTACATAGATATGCTCAATAACACCGGCAATTCGGGTGGCGACATTGGCTTCTTCCGGTGCTTCTAGGGTAGCGGTGGTACTGTAATAGGACGATACCTGACCTTCAGTCACGGTGGAAATTTCTACAGGAATGGCAAACTGCTCTTCTTTTTTGGCTTGTTGTTCTTCACCACAGCCGCTGAGCATTAACCCAGCAAGTGTGGCAGCTGCGATACTGTTAATAATGGTGGATGTTACTTTCATTTGAAGATCCTTATCATTCAGACTACAACCATTAAAGCAAAACTGATGCCATTAAATTTTTAATAATAAAAACATATAGTTAAATTTTTTACTGGTCATTTGTTGCGCAGTTAACCGAATGATGTAGCGAAAGTATTTATTAATTGGTGAATTTTGCTAAATCTGGTAACAACGGCGATAAGCGCAATGAGCAAGTGCAAACTTAGACGATGGATGCAAGGGATTAGGTTGGAAATGCACATAAAAAAGGCGCCTATCGGCGCCTTTGAAGGGATCAATCAGAACTTATCAGCGTTTTTCCAACGGGATAAAATCGCGGGAATCGTGACCAGTATATAGTTGGCGTGGACGGCTGATCTTGTGACCAGGCTGATCCAACATTTCTTTCCAGTGAGACACCCAGCCAACGGTGCGGGCAAGGGCGAAGATCACGGTAAACATACTGGTTGGAATACCGATAGCCTTCATGATAATACCGGAGTAGAAGTCGACATTCGGGTACAGCTTCTTGGAGATAAAGTATTCATCTTCAAGCGCAATACGTTCTAACTCCATTGCCACATCCAGCAGCGGATCATCAATTTTCAGTTCACTCAGCACTTCATGACAAGTTTCACGCATCACTTTAGCGCGAGGGTCAAAGTTCTTATACACACGATGACCAAAGCCCATCAGACGGAATGGATCATTCTTGTCTTTGGCTTTTTCGATAAACTCAGGAATACGGTCAACGGAGCCAATCTCTTCTAACATCTTCAAGCATGCTTCATTAGCACCGCCGTGAGCCGGACCCCACAAGGAAGCAATCCCCGCCGCAACACAAGCAAATGGATTGGCACCAGAGGAGCCAGCAAGACGCACGGTAGAAGTCGAGGCATTTTGCTCGTGGTCGGCATGCAGAATAAAGATACGATCCATTGCTCGTTCAACGATGGGGTTCACTTGATACTCTTCACAGGGTACCCCAAACATCATTTGCAGGAAGTTTCCGGCATAACTGAGATTGTTACGTGGATACTGGAACGGTTGACCAACGGAATATTTGTAACACATAGCCGCAATGGTAGGCATTTTGGAAACTAACCGATATGCAGCAACTTCGCGGTGTCTCGCGTCGGTGACATCCAAAGAGTCCTGATAAAAAGAGGACAAGGCACCTGTTACCCCACATAACATGGCCATTGGGTGAGCGTCGCGACGGAATCCGCGGAAAAAGAACGCTAACTGTTCATGCACCATGGTGTGGTTGCGAACAGTTTTTGTGAATTCTTCATACTGAGTTTTGGACGGCAGTTCGCCGTACAGCAGCAGATAGCATAGATCCAGGTAACTGGATTCAACCGCTAACTGGTCAATTGGATAACCCCGGTGCAACAAAATGCCATTGTCACCATCTATGTAGGTAATCGCGGATTCACATGAGGCGGTGGCGAGAAATCCTGGGTCGAAAGTAAAGTAACCTTTGCTGCCCAGTTTACTGATATCGATCACATCGAAACCAGCTGTTCCCTGTTTTACTGGCAGTTCTATCGAGTCATTCCCTGGAAGTTCCAATTTGGCTATTAGTTCAGCCATACCCCAATCTCCTTAACTTCAATTATGTGAGTGCGGCGTATCAAACGGCCATTACTTTACAAGTAATCTAGATCACATTTCAATTTAAATAAGCGTTTAAATCCGTTAGACATTGGTATAGGTAAGACCAATTTCCCTGTTAACTCTACAGCTTACGGTAAAAACCGCCAAAAAAAATAAAATTTCCAGAATGTGATGTTTGTATTTGACTTTTACGACGAGTATACTTGCTGCGGTCCTTGGGGGCTATAAACAGGACATTTTTACCTCTCTTTGTATAATCCATAAATATGAATAGGGTCAATTAGTTACCTGTTTGTAATAAGCAGTCTATTTGTCAAAAATGAAATGTGACTTGCGTCACAAATCGATTTTCATCAAAATCGGTTCATATAACAAAAATGCTCAATGGAGCTGAGTGAGCAGAACGTGAAAAAGCAAAGACCTGTCCATCTTGATTTGCAGACCATTCGCTTCCCGGCGGCTGCAATCGCATCCATCCTCCACCGAATTACTGGTGTTATCATGTTGTTTGCTGTCGGTATCCTGTTGTGGTTGCTAAACGCCTCACTGCAGTCAGCCGAGAGCTTCAACCATTTACAATCGCTGCTGGATAGCTTTGTGATGAAGTTTATCCTCTGGGGCATCCTTACCGCGCTTGGTTATCATTTGTTAGGTGGTTTGCGCCATCTGGTGATGGATACTGGCCGTTGGGAAGAGTTAGCCTCTGGCAAAGCTTCTGCTAAAGCAGTATTTGTTCTTGCGATTGTCTTTTCAGTATTGGCGGGAGTATGGGTATGGTAACCAATGCCGCGAGTTTCGGACGCAGTGGTGTCCATGATTTCATTATGTTGCGCGCCAGCGCCGTAATACTGGCTTCTTATGCGGTATTTCTGGTGGTGTTTGCCGCTGTAAGTTCCCCCCTCACTTATGATGTATGGCATGGATTGTTTACTGCCTTGCCCATGAAAGTGTTTACGCTGCTGGCTTTGATTGCACTGCTGATCCACGCTTGGATTGGTGTCTGGCAGGTGCTCACTGACTATGTCAAGAATGTGTCACTGCGTGGCGTGTTGCAGTTTGTATTTGTGGTGACTGCCTTTGCTTACCTGGCAGCCGGCATACTGATTGTTTGGGGGGTATAAGTGGCTATTCCAGTTCGCGAATTCGATGCAGTAGTGATAGGTGCCGGTGGCGCTGGTATGCGTGCTGCACTACAGATTTCTAAAGAAGGCAAGAGCTGCGCGCTGTTGTCTAAAGTATTTCCGACTCGTTCTCATACCGTTTCCGCCCAAGGTGGGATAACAGTTGCACTGGGTAATGCCCATGAGGATAACTGGCAATACCATATGTATGACACCGTGAAAGGTTCTGACTTCATCGGTGATCAGGATGCCATTGAATACATGTGCCAGACTGGCCCAGAAGCCATTATCGAGCTGGAGCATATGGGACTGCCGTTTTCCCGCTTTGATAATGGAAAAATTTATCAGCGTCCGTTCGGTGGTCAATCCCGTAATTTCGGTGGTGAACAGGCGGCTCGTACTGCGGCAGCCGCTGACCGTACCGGTCATGCATTGTTGCACTGCCTCTATCAACAGAACGTAAAGAATAAGACCCAGGTATTTTCCGAATGGTATGCCTTGGATTTGGTAAAGAATGAAGATGGTGTGATTGTCGGTTGTACCGCACTGGAAATCGAAACTGGCGACATCGTTTATTTCAAGGCTAAAGCAACGGTATTGGCGACAGGTGGTGCTGGGCGTATTTTTGCGTCTACTACCAATGCGCATATCAATACTGGCGATGGTGTCGGCATGGCTTCCCGTGCTGGCGTGCAGTTGCAAGATATGGAAATGTGGCAGTTCCATCCTACAGGTATCGCCGGTGCTGGGGTGTTAGTAACTGAAGGCTGTCGTGGTGAAGGTGGTTATCTGTTAAATAAGGATGGCGAGCGTTTCATGGAACGTTATGCCCCTAACGCCAAAGACTTGGCTTCTCGCGATGTAGTTGCCCGTGCCATGATGACCGAAATCCGCGAAGGTCGCGGTTGCACTGATGGCGATATTGGTCCGCATCTTAAGCTGAAGCTGGATCACTTGGGTAAAGAAACGCTGGAAGCTCGTCTGCCCGGCGTTTGTGAATTGTCGCGTACCTTCGCCCATATCGATCCCGCTGATGGTCCAATCCCGGTTATCCCAACCTGCCACTATATGATGGGTGGTTTGCCGACTCGGGTAACGGGGCAGGTAATTCATCGTAATGCCGACGGTACTGAGCAGGATGTCAAAG
Source organism: Shewanella fodinae (assembly GCF_014651955.1). Lineage (GTDB taxonomy): Bacteria > Pseudomonadota > Gammaproteobacteria > Enterobacterales > Shewanellaceae > Shewanella > Shewanella fodinae. The sequence continues at coordinate 20,557 of NZ_BMXW01000025.1, forward strand.
GTCTTTTCGCAGTAGGTGAAATTGCTTGCGTATCGGTGCATGGTGCCAACCGCCTTGGTGGTAACTCGCTGTTAGATTTAGTGGTCTTTGGTCGTGCTGCGGGTCATCACCTTGGTGAAGTGCTGAAAGATGGTGAAACACCTAAAGCGGCAACAGAAGCTGAGATCGCCAAATCACTAGAACGTCTGAACCGTTGGGAAAGCAATAAAGACGGTGAAGACCCGTTCAAGATCCGTAAAGATCTGCAGATGTGTATGCAGATGCATTTCTCGGTATTCCGTACCGGTGAGGCTATGGCCGAAGGTCTGGAAGAGCTACAGCAGATCCGTCAGCGTCTGGCCAATGCCAAACTTTCTGACAACTCTAAGGAATTCAATACCCAGCGTATTGAATGTCTGGAACTGGATAATCTGATGGCAACAGCGATTGCCTCTGCTTATGCGGCTAACTTCCGTACGGAAAGCCGTGGCGCCCATAGTCGCGAAGATTATCCTGAACGTGATGATGCCAACTGGCTATGTCACAGCTTGTTTGACCCGGTGAGCGAAACCATGGATCGTCGCCCAGTTAATATGGCACCTAAGTTCCGCGAAGCGTTTCCACCAAAGAAACGTACCTACTAAGGAGTTGTACAGATGAAATTGGATATTGCAGTTTATCGTTACAATCCTGATGTAGACACTAAACCCTACATGCAGGATTACAGTCTGGAGATTGCAGACGGTTCAGATTTGATGGTACTGGATGTGCTGTTAAAGCTGAAAGAACAGGATCCATCGCTGGCGTTTCGTCGTTCCTGTCGTGAAGGGGTATGTGGCTCCGATGGCATGAATATGAACGGCAAGAACGGCCTTGCTTGTATTACACACGTATCTTCCTTTAACGGTAAAAAGCTGGAAATCAGACCATTGCCCGGTATGCCGGTAGTACGTGACTTAGTCGTAGACCTGACTCAGTTCTACAAGCAGTATGAAAAAATTAAACCGTACCTGATTAATGATGGTAAACAGCCGGTTCGTGAGCATTTGCAGTCTCCTGAAGAGCGCGCACATTTGGATGGCCTGTACGAGTGTATTATGTGTGCTTGCTGTTCTACCGCTTGCCCATCCTTTTGGTGGAACCCCGATAAATTTGTCGGCCCCAGTGGTTTGCTGCACGCATATCGCTTCCTGATAGACAGCCGCGATACTGCCACAGAAGAACGTCTGGCGGATCTTGATGATGCCTACAGCGTATTCCGTTGTCATGGCATCATGAACTGTGTCGATGTCTGTCCGAAAGGGCTAAATCCGACTAAAGCTATCGGACATATCAAGTCGATGTTGTTGAATCGGGCGGTATAAATGCAAGAAGACGGCCAATCATCCATACTGGTATAGGCTCGTCTAGAGTCACTTCTTCGGCATGAAGAGGTGGCTCTATTTTGTATGTGAAGGACAATGACTTGCCGCGTAATACGGAGATTTCTCTGGCGGTCTTTATCTGATGAAACATCAGGCAATGAACGTATACCAAGATTGAAAGGAATAGAAATGCACCAAGGCATCATGAAAGCTTGGCTCGAGTCTTCCCACCTGAACGGGGCTAACTCGACCTATGTAGAAGAGATGTATGAAGCCTATCAAGAAGACCCAGAGTCAGTCTCCGCGGACTGGCGCGAAGTCTTTGATAACCTCCCTCCTGTCAATGGTGCGTCATCCGATGTACCCGAAGCAGCCCACTCCAAGATCCGTGACTATTTCCGAGCCCTAGCTATGGAAGGACACCATAGAGGTGTCGGCCGAGTATCAGATCCTGAAGTAGATGCCAAACAGGTTAAGGTTCTGCAGCTCATTAACGCTTATCGGTTCCGCGGTCACCAAAATGCTAATCTGGATCCTTTGGGTCTTTGGAAACGCGACAAGGTGGCGGAATTAGATCCAGCATTCCATGGTTTGACTGCTGAAGATATGCAGCGTGAATTCAACACCGGTTCGTTTGATCACGGCGGCGAAACCATGAAGCTGGCCGACTTGCTGGCGGCACTTAAGGCCACTTACTGTGGTTCTATCGGTGCTGAATACATGCATATCACCGATACCGAAGAGAAACGCTGGATCCAGCATCGCCTGGAACCTACTCTGGGTAAAGCCAGTTACGATCAGCAAGTTAAGCACCGTATTCTTGAGGGACTTAATGCTGCCGAAGGTATGGAAAAATATCTTGGGGCAAAATTCCCAGGCGCCAAGCGCTTTTCGTTAGAAGGCGGTGACACGCTGGTGCCTATGCTGCGTGAGATTATCTATCGCGCTGGGGATGCTGGCACTAAAGAGATTGTTATCGGTATGGCCCACCGTGGCCGTCTGAATGTGCTAGTGAATGTGCTGGGCAAACGGCCTGCTGAACTGTTTGACGAATTTGCGGGCAAGCATCATGACAGTCTTGGTTCCGGTGACGTGAAATATCATCAGGGTTTTTCTTCAGATTTTGAAACTCCCGGTGGCAACGTACATTTGGCGCTGGCTTTCAACCCTTCGCATCTGGAAATTGTTAATCCAGTGGTGATGGGGTCTGTGCGCGCTCGTCAAGATCGCCGTGGTTGTACCGATGGTTTGCAGGTCATGCCGATTACCATTCATGGTGATTCTGCCATTACTGGCCAAGGGATTGTGCAGGAAACCCTCAATATGTCCCAGACTCGGGCATATAGGGTCGGCGGTTCCATCCGCATCGTGGTTAATAACCAAGTGGGCTTTACCACCTCTAATCATCAGGATGTGCGCTCTACCGAATATTCTACTGACATCGCCAAGATGGTGCAGGCGCCGATTTTCCACGTCAATGCTGATGATCCAGAAGCAGTGGCCTTCATTGCGCAGTTGGCAGTCGATTTCCGTAATACCTTTAAACGTGACATTTTGGTTGACTTGGTATGTTACCGTCGTCATGGTCACAACGAGGCAGATGAACCGAGTGCCACCCAGCCATTGATGTACAGCAAGATCAAAAAACACCCGACAACGCGCAAGATCTATGCTGATCAACTGATCAGCCAACAGAGTATCTCTGCCGAAGAAGTGACCGCTATGGTGAATGGCTACCGTGATGCGTTGGATAAAGGTGACTGTGTGGTGAAAGAGTGGCGTCCGATGACGCTACACACCGTTGACTGGACGCCTTATCTGAATCACGAGTGGGATGAAGACTATGATGCGGTAGTACCTTTAGCGCATCTTAAAGAGTTGGCGGCCAAGATCAGTTATGTCCCTGAAGGCTTTAAACTGCAGTCTCGGGTAGAAAAAATCTATACCGATCGTAAAACAATGGCTGAAGGCGAGAAGTTACTGGACTGGGGCGCTGCTGAAACCTTGGCATACGCAACGATTCTGGAGCTGCGTAAGCGGGTGCGCATCAGTGGTCAGGACTCTGGCCGAGGTACTTTCTTCCATCGCCATGCAGTTCTGCACAATCAGGATGACGGAACCACCTATTTGCCGCTGCGTAATGTGGCCGATAAACAAGGGCCGTTTGATATCAATGACTCTGTGTTATCTGAAGCCTCAGTACTGGCATTTGAGTATGGTTATGCCACAGCAGAGCCAGAAGGTTTAAGTATCTGGGAAGCGCAGTTTGGTGATTTTGCTAACTGTGCACAGGTTGTGATTGACCAGTTCCTGTCTTCTGGTGAACAAAAGTGGGGGCGTTTATGTGGCCTCACTATGTTGTTGCCACACGGCTACGAAGGGCAGGGCCCTGAACATTCCAGCGCCCGTCTGGAGCGCTTCTTGCAGCTTTGTGCTAACCACAATATGCAGGTCTGTGTGCCTTCTACCCCAGCGCAGGTTTACCACATGTTGCGACGTCAGGTTGTCAGACCTATGCGGCGGCCGCTAGTGGTGATGTCACCTAAGTCTCTGTTGCGTCATCCTTTGGCGGTTTCTTCTTTGGAAGAACTGGCAGAAGGAACGTTCCAGAATGTGATTGCTGAGATTGATAGTCTAGATCCCAAAAAGGTAAATCGTGTCGTGTTCTGTAGCGGTAAGGTTTATTACGAACTGCTGGAACGCCGCCGCAAAGAGAACATTGATAATATTGCCATCATTCGTATCGAACAGTTGTATCCGTTCCCGCACGAAGAACTGGCGAAAATACTGGCTGAATTCCAGCATGTGACAGATTTTGTTTGGTGTCAGGAAGAACCTCAGAACCAAGGCGCTTGGTATTGCAGCCAGCACCATTTCTGGGCGGCGATTCCTAAGGGCGCTCAGCTAAGTTACGCCGGCCGCGAGGCTTCTGCAGCACCGGCGTGTGGCTATCCTGAATTGCATACGCACCAGCAGGAATCTCTGATCATTAGCGCATTGAATCTGAAGTAATAAATTTTAAAAAGGAAAGCGTTCCATGAGTATCGAAATCAAGGTACCAGTTTTGCCAGAATCCGTAGCCGATGCGACTATTGCCACCTGGCATGTTAAGCCCGGTGAGGCGGTGACCCGTGATCAGAATCTGGTGGACATCGAAACCGATAAAGTCGTGTTAGAAGTGGTTGCACCGGAAGATGGTTCCATCAGTGAGTTCTTAGCACAAGAAGGGGATACCGTACTGGGCGAACAAGTTATCGCAACATTTGTCCCAGGCGCGGTCGTTGGCCAGGAAGTGACTAAAGAACAGGCTGAAGCCAGCGCACCTAAAACTGAAGGCAGTGCGCCTAAAGCAGAAGCAACTGCCGAAGAAAGTAACGATGCCCTGAGTCCATCAGTACGTCGTCTGGTGGCTGAACATAACGTTGACCCGAGCAAAATCAAAGGCACTGGCGTAGGTGGCCGCATCACTAAAGAAGATGTGGAAGCCCATGTGAAATCTGCTAAAGCCGCTCCAGCTGCGACACCTGCACCGGTACAACTTGCTGGCGATCGCAGTGAAAAACGTGTGCCAATGACCCGTCTGCGTAAGACCATCGCGACCCGTCTGCTGGAAGCGAAAAACTCTACCGCAATGTTGACGACCTTTAACGAAGTCAACATGAAGCCGATTATGGATATCCGTAAGAAATACCAGGAAGTTTTTGAGAAAAAACACGGTATCCGCCTGGGCTTTATGTCTTTTTATATCAAAGCGGTAACTGAAGCGCTGAAACGCTATCCAGAAGTGAATGCTTCTATCGATGGTGATGAACTCGTATATCACAACTATTTCGATGTCAGCATCGCAGTATCTACTCCTCGTGGTCTGGTAACACCTGTGCTACGTGATACCGATACTATGACCTTGGCTGATATGGAAAAAGCTATCCGCGATCTGGCTATCAAAGGCCGTGATGGCAAATTGACCGTGGACGACATGATGGGCGGTAACTTCACTATCACCAATGGTGGTGTGTTCGGCTCCTTGATGTCTACGCCTATCCTGAACCTGCCACAGAGTGCAATTCTGGGTATGCACGCCATTAAAGATCGGCCAATGGCTGTCAATGGTCAGGTGGAAATCCTGCCCATGATGTACCTGGCTCTTTCCTATGACCACCGTATCATTGATGGTCGTGAGTCAGTAGGTTTCCTAGTAACTGTCAAAGACTTACTGGAAGACCCAACCCGTCTGCTGCTTGACCTGTAAAGGGACTACCGGCAGTGATCTCGTAGCTGGCCCGTCCGCGGGCCAGTTGGACTGAAACGTTGTAAACGGATAAATCATCATGAATTTGCATGAGTATCAGGCAAAAGCCTTATTTGCTGAATATGGTTTGCCAGTGTCAGAGGGGGTCGCTTGCGATTCACCTCAGGAAGCAGTGGAAGCTGCTGGACGCATTGGTGGCGATAAATGGGTCGTAAAATGTCAGGTGCATGCCGGTGGCCGTGGTAAGGCTGGTGGTGTAAAGGTTACCGGAGATAAAGAAGAGATCCGCGCCTTTGCTGAAAAATGGCTGGGCAAGAATCTGGTTACTTATCAAACCGATGAAAAGGGCCAACCAGTAGCCAAGATCCTGGTAGAAACTTGCACTGACATCGCGAATGAATTGTATCTAGGCGCTGTAGTTGACCGTGCTTCCCGTCGCGTAGTGTTTATGGCATCTACCGAAGGTGGTGTGGAAATTGAAAAAGTGGCGGAAGAAACGCCAGAACTGATCCACAAAGCCGTAATCGATCCGATTACTGGCCCACAGCCTTTCCAGGGCCGTGACTTGGCATTCAAACTGGGGTTGAATGCTAATCAGGTGAAACAGTTCACCAAGATCTTTATGGGTCTGGCGACCATGTTCCTGGATTACGATTTTGCGTTGCTGGAAATCAACCCACTGGTGATCACTACCGAAGGCAACCTGCATTGCTTGGACGGTAAGATTGGTGTTGATAGCAATGCATTGTTCCGCCAGCCAAAAATCAAAGACATGCATGACCCATCACAGGATGATCCACGTGAAGCCCATGCCGCAAAATTTGAACTGAACTATGTTGCTCTCGACGGTAACGTTGGCTGCATGGTGAATGGGGCTGGTTTAGCAATGGGTACCATGGATATCGTTAACCTGCATGGTGGTAAGCCCGCTAACTTCCTCGACGTAGGTGGTGGTGCAACCAAAGAACGTGTATCTGAAGCGTTTAAGATCATTCTGTCAGACAGCAATGTGAAAGCGGTATTGGTTAACATCTTCGGTGGTATCGTGCGTTGTGACATGATTGCAGAAGGTATCATCGGCGCAGTAAAAGACGTCGGTGTTAACGTACCCGTTGTGGTGCGCCTGGAAGGTACCAATGCGGAATTGGGTGCCAAGGTGCTCGCTGAATCCGGTCTGGACATTATTGCTGCTAAGAGTCTGACCGACGCTGCTCAGCAAGTCGTTAAAGCTGTGGAGGGCAAATAATGTCAGTTTTAGTCAATAAAGATACCAAAGTGATCTGTCAGGGTTTCACTGGTGGTCAAGGCACTTTTCACTCTGAACAGGCATTGGCCTATGGTACACAGCTTGTTGGCGGTGTGTCTCCAGGTAAAGGTGGTACTACTCATCTAGGTCTGCCAGTATTTAATACTGTTAAAGATGCTGTGGCTGCGACAGGCGCTACTGCCACTGTAATTTATGTGCCAGCACCTTTCTGTAAAGATGCCATTCTTGAAGCTATCGACAGCGGCATTCAGCTGATTGTTTGTATTACCGAAGGTATTCCAACATTGGATATGCTGCAGGTAAAAGTGAAGCTGGAACAGACTGGTGTACGCATGATCGGCCCTAACTGCCCAGGGGTTATCACTCCCGGTGAATGTAAAATCGGTATCATGCCTGGTCATATCCATAAGCCAGGTAAAGTTGGCATCGTATCGCGTTCTGGCACCTTGACTTATGAAGCAGTTAAACAGACCACCGATGAAGGTTTCGGTCAGTCTACCTGCGTCGGTATTGGTGGTGACCCAATTCCGGGTACCAACTTCATCGATGTGCTGGAAATGTTCCAGAACGATCCACAGACTGAAGCCATTGTCATGATCGGTGAAATCGGCGGTACCGCCGAAGAAGAAGCCGCGGCTTACATTAAGGCTAATGTGACTAAGCCGGTTGTGTCATACATTGCCGGGGTGACTGCGCCTGCGGGTAAACGTATGGGCCATGCCGGTGCCATTATCGCTGGTGGTAAAGGTACTGCTGCGGATAAATTTGCGGCGTTGGAAGCTGCGGGTGTCACTACCGTGCGTTCACTGGCGGATATCGGCAAAGCGCTGCGTGAAAAGACTGGTTGGTAATCGCCGATCGGGGATGAAAAAGGCGCTTATTAGCGCCTTTTTTCGTGGATGTGATTCGAAGGCACAAAAAAGCCGACAATTTGTCGGCTTTTAAGGCAGAGATTCACGCGTAGATTACTCTTCGTCCCCGTGATCACATTTGCCATCAAGACTGGTACCGTAAAGGTATAAACTATGGTTGGTCAGTTTGATATTGTGTTTGCTGGCAATCTCTCTCTGACGTCGCTCAATCACGTCATCGGTAAATTCCATCACTTTGCCGCAAGTTAGGCACACCAGATGATCGTGGTGTTCTTGAGTCGATAGCTCAAATACTGCCTTACCGCTTTCGAAGTGATGACGCGTCACAATGCCCGCATCGTCAAACTGGTTCAGTACCCGATAGACCGTGGCTAAACCAATCTCTTCGCCCATATCCAGCAGCTTCTTATACAGATCCTCAGCACTGATGTGCTGGTTTTCTGGTCCCTGCATCAGTTCCAGGATTTTTACCCGCGGCAGGGTGACTTTCAATCCAGCTTTTTTTAGTGCTTGATTTCCATCTGTCATGGTTTATCTCTTCTTACGGAACCCTGGATAGACCAGTCGGTTCGGAATTGGATATTGGGTTTCATTATATGGGTGTTATTCAAAAACTTAAACCTTTGTTGGTGTTTTTGCCAGCATCTGTTACCCATTTAACTATCCTTGTAGTAAAAATGGTTCATAACAGTATTTTTGGTGTGGTTATACCAAGGCACAATTGTCCCACCAACGGGCAGCAGGCAAGATGAAACAAAAACAACAGGGGTAGTGGATGTACCATCATATTGTTGTACTGACAGGTGCTGGCATTTCAGCCGAGTCTGGGCTGAAAACCTTCCGGGATCAGGACGGTTTATGGGAAGAACATCGGATTGAGGATGTGGCAACGCCTGAGGGCTATCAACGAGATCCGCACTTGGTGGAACAGTTTTATAACCACCGATGGCAGCAGTTGCAGGATGCAGCGGTACAACCTAATGCTGCCCATGTGGCATTAGCGCGATTGGAACAAGAGTTCTCCGGTGAATTATTCTTGGTAACCCAAAATGTTGATAATCTGCATGAACGCGCCGGAAGTCGCCGTATGTTGCATATGCACGGAGAACTGGGCAAAGGGCGATGTCCCCGGTCGGGGCAGATTTTTACGTTGCATGAACCTTTTGGTCAGGAAAATTGCTGCACTTGCTGCATTCCCGCACAGCGCTTGCGTCCTCATATTGTGTGGTTTGGCGAAATTCCCATAGGTATGGACCGTATCCACGATGAATTGGAACGTTGTGATTTATTTATTGCCATCGGTACGTCTGGTACTGTCTATCCCGCAGCCGGTTTTGTCGATATTGCCAGCCATCACGGAGCACTAACTGTCGAAGTGAATATTGCAGAAAAGGATCCGCATAGTTTATTTCATTTACATTATCAGGGCATGGCAAGCGAAACCGTGCCTCAGCTCGTTGACAAAATTTTAAAAGGGCGTCTCTTTAGTCAATGAAGGTTATTTCATTGTCTGGGCAGAAATTATTTTCCACCTATTATTTTCAGTCCTAAACCACTCACTTCCAGCACTTAGGGCATTGTTGAGCCAGTCATTGCGCCAATCTTTAGGGTGGCTGCGCCTTTCAATACGTAGGTGATTGGAATTACAGTCCCTTGTACCCAATTAATTTTTTGCGGTTTGAGCTATCAGGCCGCTTTTCCAACCGTGACTTGTTGGAGTGCTAGACATGGCCATTTTGGGCAGCAGTGCAGCAACTTCCAGCATGGCGTGGGTGAGTTTGCTCAACTCCGCCGCTGTAATGATGTAGGGTGGCATAATGTAGATAAAGCGGCTGAAAGGGCGCACCCAAACGCCGCGTTTGACAAACTCATTTTGCAATACGCTTGTGTTCACCGCGTTGTGTAACTCCAATACCCCCACGGCTCCTAGCACTCTTACCTCTTTAACGGCGGGCAACTGTGCCGCATTTGCCAGTTCATGCTTCAGTTGTTGTTCGATAGCGCTGACCTGCAGTCGCCATTCATTGTTTGCAATTAGCGCTAAACTGGCGCTTGCCGCACTACACGCCAAAGGATTTGCCATAAATGTCGGCCCATGCATGAAGGCTCCTGCTGGTGAATCACTAATGCCCGCAGCGACTTCATCGCTGCATATGGTGGCTGCCAGGCTAATGTAACCACCTGTGAGCGCTTTACCCACACACATGATGTCAGGATTGATCCCAGCATGATCACAGGCAAATAAGGCCCCCGTGCGACCAAAGCCAGTCGCTATCTCATCGGCAATCAATAACACCTGGTATCGGTCACAGAGTTCCCGCGCAGCTTTAAGATACCCGGCACTATAAAACCACATGGCACCAGCGCCCTGCATTATTGGTTCTAGGATAAGTGCTGCAATATGGTGATGATGCTGTTCCAGCAACTGTTGCAAGCCATCAATATCAGCGGCTGATACGGGGTCACCAAAACGGCTCATCGGGGCTGGGGCAAAAAGTTGCGGCGTGACGTTATCACCAAACATGGTGTGCATGCCTTCGTCTGGATCGCACACACTCATCGCCGCAAATGTATCACCGTGATAGCCGTGGCGGATTGTGAGTATTTTCTGTTTTTGCGGAGCCTTGCGGCCTTGCCAGTATTGCAGTGCCATTTTCAGTGCAACTTCCACGGCGATTGAGCCGGAGTCCGCCAGAAAGACCTTGGTCAGTGAGGACGGCAATAAAGTCAACAATTGTCGCCCCAGCTCTATCGCGGCTTCATGGGTGATACCGCCGAACATCACATGAGTTAACTGTTGCAATTGCTGCTGCATGGCATTCACGATAGCCGGGTGTTGATAGCCATGGATGCAGGCCCACCAAGAACTGGTGCCATCAATCAGCGTCTGACCATTATCTCGGGTGAGGGTGGCGCCGCTGGCTGAGGTTATCCCAAATACCGATGCGGGATGACGCATGGAACTGTAAGGATGCCACAGGTGTTGCCGATCAAAAGGATAATCAATTTTGTTCATAAAATAATCATTTGTAAACTTGCAATATATATCTATGTTGACTGATGCTGATGCAAGGGTATGCTAGCCAAATCAAAAAACGCCTTCAAGTCGTTTTATTTGAAGCTCGGAAGTATTCAACAGGAACCGTGTTAATGTCGCAGCAGCAATTACGCCATGACTGGCAGCGTGAAGAGATAGAGGCGCTATTTGCCTTGCCAATGAATGATCTACTGTTTAAGGCTCACACGTTACATCGGCAACATTTTAATCCGAATGAGATCCAAGTGAGTCGTTTGTTGTCGATCAAAACGGGGGCTTGCCCAGAAGATTGTAAATACTGTCCGCAGAGTGCTCGCTATGATACCGGACTTGAGCAGGAACGGTTGCTGGAATTGGAAAAAGTGCTGACCGAGGCGCGTAGCGCCAAAGCCGCCGGTGCTACTCGTTTCTGCATGGGGGCCGCATGGCGTAACCCCAAACAGCGTGATATGCCTTATCTGACAAAAATAGTTAAAGAAGTCAAAGCATTGGGGTTAGAAACCTGTATGACGTTGGGCATGCTCAACCCACAACAGGCGCGAGAGTTAGCTGACGCCGGGCTAGATTATTACAACCACAATCTCGATACCTCCCCGGAGTTTTACGGCGACATTATCACTACACGTACCTATCAGGATCGACTGGATACCTTGGCACATGTACGCGCCGCCGGGATGAAGGTTTGCTCCGGCGGTATTGTCGGCATGGGGGAGACTGTGACTGACCGTGCGGGGTTGTTACAGCAGTTGGCGAATATGCCCAAACATCCAGATTCGGTACCCATTAATATGCTGGTAAAAGTGGCTGGGACGCCGTTGGCTCAGCAGCAAGATCTTGATCCGTTGGAATTTGTCAGAACCATTGCCGTTGCAAGGATCATCATGCCGTTATCACGGGTTAGGCTCTCTGCTGGCCGTGAAAAAATGACCGATGAACTGCAAGCCATGTGCTTCTTTGCTGGAGCAAACTCAATTTTTTATGGTTGTAAGTTACTGACTACGACTAATCCCGAGGAGAACGACGACATGGCCTTGTTCCGCCGTCTTGGGATAAATCCTGAGCAAGGGCAGGTGGCATTAATGGAAGAAGAAGGGGCAGATCTTTCTGCTGCGGCCAAACATGCGCAGGCAGTGGCAGACAAAGCAAACGCCCGCTTCTACGATGCAGGAGCCTTGTAACCCTTGGCAAATGCTGGCGAATTATTACAACGTATTGCGTCCCAGCGGCAACAATTGCAGGCGCGAGGGTTATGGCGGCAGCGGCAATTGACAGAGCCCGTGCCGGGTTGTTCCCGTCTGGTGCAACGTAATGGTCAGCAGCTTATTGATTTTGCGGGAAATGACTATCTTGGACTGGCAAGGCATCCGCAAGTCATCGCGGCACAGCAACGGGCATTGCAACACTATGGCTGTGGTAGTACCGCGTCACCGTTGGTCAGTGGTTACAGTGATGCCCATGCCCAGTTGGAACAGCAGCTTTGCGCGCTATCGGGGCATGAAGCAGCCTTATTGTTGCCAAGTGGTTATGCAGGCAACAGTGCGTTACTAAAAACCCTGTTTAGCGCCAGCGATACCGTTATTGCAGACAAACTGATCCATGCCTCAATGATTGATGCGCTGAGGGATCGTCAGGTAACCCTGAAACGCTTTGCCCACAACGATCTGTCACGGGCGGAACTGTTGCTCGCTAACGCACCGGGGAGTGCCTTAGTCACTGAATCGGTTTTCAGTATGGATGGTGATAGCGCACCGCTGGTTGAGTTAGCCGCATTGTGCCAACGGTTTGATAGTCCGTTAATCGTCGATGACGCGCACGGTTTTTTATTGAGCGATTCGCTGGCGGTAACACCTTTTGCTCGGATCGTCACTTTTGGCAAGGCCTTAGGCGGCCAAGGCGCGGCAATTCTTGGCTCACGGCAACTGATTGATTATCTGGTGGCTTCTGCGCGCGAATATATCTATTCCACTGCATTAGCCCCAGCCGCTTGCGCGGGTGTCAGTCAGGCATTGCAACTGGCAGCTAGCGGACAGTTGCAGCAGCAGTTGGCGAATAACATTCATTATTTTCGTCAGGAATGTGAAGTGCTAGGGGTTACATTGATGCCGTCACATAGCGCAATTCAACCTTTAATACTGGGCGATAGCAACCGCGTGCTACAGGTGGCCACCAATTTAGCGCAACAAGGATTTCTGGTAGGAGCCATCCGGCCACCTACCGTGCCACAGGGTCAAGGGCGGCTAAGGCTGACGCTTAGCGCTGTTCACCAGCCGCATCAGCTAGCGGCACTGGCAATGGCGTTGGCGGAATGTTGTCATGGCGCCTGAATTAGACCAGATTGCGGAGCGATTTTCTCGGGCTGCCACCTGCTACCAGCAACACAACACAGTGCAGCGGTGCAGTGCCAGTCTGCTGTTACAGGGATTTACGCTTCGGGGCGGTGATTGGTTGGATCTGGGATGTGGGCCGGGAACATCTTTTACTGACGTTCACCCCCAGACGGTGACGGCAGTGGATATTGCCCCGGCGATGTTGCAACAACTGCGTGGTCAATTTCCAAATTATCAGCCAATTTGTGCTGATGCGCATAATTTACCTTTTAAAAACAAAAAGTTTGATGCGATATACTCAAATTTGGCCCTACAATGGTGTGCAGACTTAGGGGCAGTGGTAAGCGAAATTAAGCGCGTCTCTCGGCCTGGTGCTGAGATCCGTCTGGCAATGGTGGCTGACAGTCTGCCGCAACTGCAACAGTTGGGATTATCCAGCCGATGTTTTGCCAGTTGTGCACATATCCGGCAACAGTTTGCTCGTGTTTCCTGGCAGTATCTGCACATAGAGCAACAGACGCTTCGCAGTTACTTTAGCGATTTACGCTCGCTGTTGTATTCATTGAAAGGTGTCGGGGCTTCGATGGCTGCTAGTCACGCCGGACTGCGGGGACAAGGCTACTGGCAATTATTGCAGCAACATGCGGAATCGTTGCGAACCCAAGCCGGTTTACCGTTGGATTACAAGATAGTGCTGATCACTGCTCGCAGCTGAATCTGGGCAGTTTTTTCAGGAAGAGAGTCATGATTTTCTTTGTCACAGGTACAGACACTGACAGTGGTAAAACTCAGGTGGCGGCAGCATTGCTATACAAAGCAAGAACCCGCTACGGTCTGAAAACCGTCGGCGTAAAACCCATTGCTTCTGGCTGTAAAAGAACTGCATACGGGCTGCGTAATGCCGATGCGCTGATGCTGATGGAGCAATCCAGCCTCAAGCTGGATTATGAAAAAGTAAATCCCTTTGCCTTTGAACCGGCGATTGCTCCTCATGTGGCAGCTACCGATGCTGGGATTGAGTTAAGTCCAGAGGGCGTGTTAGCGAGGCTGGATTTGACGCAATACTCCATGGCAGATTTTTGTCTGGTTGAAGGGGCTGGAGGTTGGCGTCTGCCATTGGGCAATAATCGGTATTTATCTGAAACCGTGGTAGCACTGGCAATGCCAGTCATTATTGTGGTGGGGATGAAGCTCGGTTGTCTGAATCATGCGGTCATGACCGAAGAGCTTATCTATGCAGACGGCTTACAGGTTGCCGGTTGGGTGGCTAACCGTGCGCAGCCCGATATGGCACGTTTTGAAGAAAATCTGGCGAGTCTGAAACAGATGATGCAGTCGCCATTTCTGGGCACCATCCCCTATATCCCTGGGGCCGATGTTGCTGAAATGGCAGAGCATCTCGATTTAGCGCCGCTGCTGCAATCACCTTAACGCTTAATTTACTTGTGCATATTGCCAGCCAAAGTTGCTGCCAACATCGACTGGCAACTCACTGTTAACTATGAGATTCGCTGCAGCAAGTGGGACAAATCACTGCCTATGGGCACCGGAATTTCCTGCTCTACGCCACTGAACAGATAAGCTTCCTTGTCGCCAAGTAGCGCCAGTTTGTCCGCTTCAAGCCGCAGCGCAGTACCTTCTTGGATCCCCAGCACTGGCGTGAGTGGATCGACACAAGTGAATTCCAAGATACGCTGTGCCCGTGACTCGCCGTTATGGCCGGGGATTGTCAGGTTGCTGTAATGCGGATTGATTTGAAACGGTACTAATCCCAATGCAGTAAACGAGGGTGGCTCAATAATTGGCATATCATTGGTGGTGCGAATACTCTGTCCGGCGATATTCGACCCTGCACTCCAGCCAATGTATGGCTTGCCTGCTGCCGTTTGTTCGCGGATAAGATGAAGTAAATCATAGCGATATAACTCATGCAGCAGATGGAAGGTATTGCCGCCTCCCACCAGAATGCCATCAGCATCACGAATGGCTTGTTTAGGATCGCCATGTTGGTGAATTGAAGCGATATCCAGCTTGAGCGGTGCTAACCCGTTCACGACGGCTTCCAGATAAGTATCATAGGTCATACTGACGGCGGCATAGGGAATAAAAATCCATTTCCGTGCGGCAGTGGTAAGTGGCTCGATAAACGGAAGTGCATGTGCCAAATAGGGCGTATTGCCTGCGCGGGAACTGCTTAATAGTAAAGCATTAACGGCCATGTGATTGTCCTGACTGGATAATTGGTCTGTCCATAGTAACAAAAAGCTTCGTCGGGCAACAATGGCACCAATGTCATCACTTCAGTACCCCCTCATATTCTATTAAGTTTGTTTTAATCGGTGCTTTCTAGACTGCAGCCATTCTGCCGCGATGCTGGACGAACATTGATAAAAGTAAACGTAAATTAATCTGCGTGTCTCTTGAAAAGTGTTTATGTGGACATATTATGTCTATATCGAATGATTATGAAGTAGCGGATGTCATGCACAGGAGCTGATATGAAGCGTGTAATTCTGTTGATAGCAACGAACCTGGCCATTCTTGCAGTGGCTTCCATCGTGATGTCTTTGTTGGGTGTTAACAGCCGTTCAATGGAAGGGTTGTTAGTATTCGCAGCAATTTTTGGTTTTGGTGGCGCCTTTATCAGTTTGGCGATTTCCAAATGGGTGGCAAAGCGTTCCATGGGCTGTGAGGTGATCACTAACCCCAGAGACAATACCGAACGCTGGTTGCTCGAAACCGTTGCTAGGCAGGCACAACAACTAGGGCTGAAGATGCCAGAAGTGGCGATCTATCAATCGCCTGAGATGAATGCCTTTGCCACCGGTCCAAGTAAAGACAACTCGTTAGTCGCCGTGAGCACTGGGTTGCTGTACGGTATGAATGCCGATGAAGTGGAAGCGGTTCTTGGCCATGAAATGAACCATGTTGCCAACGGTGATATGGTGACCCTGACATTAATTCAGGGAGTGGTGAATACCTTCGTTATCTTTGCGGCGCGAGTGGTAGCTGGCATTGTCAGCAATGTGGTTGCCAATAATGACGAAGAAGGTGAAGGGCTTGGTGCCTTTGCCTATATGGGTGTGGTGTTCGTGATGGAAATGCTGTTCGGGATCTTAGCGTCCTTGATTGTGGCGTATTTTTCTCGGGTACGTGAATTCCGCGCTGATGCTGGTTCTGCCAAATTAGTGGGTAGTGGCAAAATGATTGCTGCGTTGCAGCGTCTCAGTCAAGGGCCGGCAGTGGGTGATATGCCTGCCACTATGTCTGCCTTCGGTATCAACGGTAAACGTTCTATGGCAGAGCTGTTTATGAGCCATCCACCGTTAGAAAAACGCATTGAAGCATTGCGTAAAATCGCGTAATTGCCCTGTTTACGGTAAAATGGAGGTGTTTTTTAGCCTCCATCTTACCGATTTACGTCGTCCGGCTTTAATGTATTAGTAACTGTTTTATCAAGTAAAAATTTTGTAAAAGTCCATTTCAGTTCGCAGTTAACTTGATTTAGCGCACATTTTGTTTATTCCGATATTGTTAAAGTACCCCAGACTTAAATTTAGTTTGCTTAGTACCTAAAGCTTGGCTAAGTTAATTTGAAGTCGTGCTATTTACTGGCGGCTGGATGGGGGTCAACCCTGACATAAGAATTCCCAGTAGCTGTCAAAACCGGAGGATATAATTGTGAGCAATAAACTGTTAAGTGCATTGTTTGGTGCGGGTCTGGCTGCTCTGGCGATGTCATCTGCTTCTTTCGCGGCAGATCAGAAAATTTCTGATTTCCACGTAGATATGGGTGGTGGTTGCGAAACTTGTCACAAAGATGGTTCACCATCTGCTGACGGTGAGTATGAGTTCAAGCAGTGCCAGAGCTGCCACGGCGGTCTGGCTGATATGGACGCAGTTCATAAGCCACACGATGGCAAACTGAAGTGTGCCGACTGCCACGCAGTGCATGATATGAACGTGGGTCAGCACCCAACTTGTGACAGCTGTCACGATGACGGTCGCACTCCAGAAAAAATCCTGGGTAAAAAATAAGTAATATTGATTACTTTCTCAGGCAAAAATGCCGGCGTTATGCCGGCATTTTTTATGTTTTAGCTCTTCTTATCAATATCAATAATTCAGTCTTATAGTCACTGTGACGGGGAAAATAGTTTTACAGTGACTGTTTGATATGTCCGCACAAGCTTGCCGCCTTATGATCGGTGTTCCATGCACCACGCCGCTGCATGCGATTCATGTTTTTAGCAAAGGTAATCCTTATCTCACAAATTTAACGTCAGCGCGCATTAGGATAAATTAGTCACTTTTCAACATCGGCTTCCCCAAAATGCTTGGTGATGTGGCGAATCCACTTATTGTTTATCAAGTTAAAGTGGTGGTTGTGTTGGCTAGGTTGATGTTTGCACCGACCTTAAGTGCAGCAGCGATGCGGGTGCATTAACTGTTAGTACCTTATGGTTGGCAAACTCAGTTTGAGCGTTAGACAAGCAAGAACAAGGAGGAGTACATGCGTCAGTTACCACTGAGTAAGGCGTTTACGCTGATAGAACCCGGGCCCGTTGTACTCGTTACAACTCATGGCGCCCAGCAAGACAACATCATGACGATCTCTTGGACTATGGTGCTGGATTTTACACCGGTATTGGCGATCACCACAGGAGAGTGGAATTACTCGTTCGCAGCACTGCGGGACAACAAAGCCTGCGTTATTGCTATTCCCACAGTTGATATGCTTGACAAAGTGGTGGGTATTGGGATGTGCTCTGGTGCAGACACCGACAAATTCGTCAAATTCAACCTCACAGCTGTTCCTGGGCGAATGGTCAACGCGCCTTTGATTAAGGAATGCCTCGCGAATATCGAGTGCAACGTTGTCGACACTGTTAAGGCACATAATATTGTGGTGCTTGAAGCGGTTGCCGCATACATTGAGCCTGCCCATAAAGAAAAACGCATGATTCACGCTGTGGGTGATGGGACATTCATTGTCGATGGCGCACGGATAGACCGGCGGAAAATGATGGCCGCCAAAATCCCATTCGGGGTCTAGCGCTGATAGATTGGCCCTTAAGTGACTAGGCGCCAAATCAAGTTGGCCTGTGTTCACCGTGTCGTTTAGGAAGGTCGCTCCTTCGAATATCAAAATCTACGGGGCAGAAAGCCTAAATTCGGTATAGGACATGATGAGTGTTCAACGCTAGTCCCCATCTCTAGTAAACCGCTTTTTTGTTATCTTCTCGGCAACGCCAAGAGTGCCAATATGTTGTTTGTTATTGCGATCAAAAGGCATTTGGGCGCTAACCAGTGGTGGTCATCGGTGAATGGCATTCTTATCCAATCCAGTTAAAAATTTGATGAATACTTGATCTCGCAAATATCTCGATATATATTTGCGCAATCAAACATTGTGCAAGGATATTTTTATGCCAAAAAACGTAGAAGCTGGATTAGTCATAAGTCTTATCAGTCTGCAAAGCACCATCCAGAAGCGAGTCGGTCGCGCACTTTCAGTCCATGGTATTGGTGTCAGTGAATACCTCGTGCTTAATCAACTATATATGGCACCAACGCAGACAATACGGCGTAGCGATCTTGCCGAGCTGGTCGGCTTGACTCCGTCGGGTATCACGCGCCTGATCAATCCTATGGAAAAAATAGGTCTGGTCAAAAAGGAAGAAAACCTCCGCGATGCCAGAGTCAGTCTAGTGACACTCTCGACTGCTGGAAAACAAGTGTATGAAGATGCTCAGGTTTCATTCGCGCAGGCTTCAGTTTCGTTATTTGAATCATTGGGTGTTGAGCAGTTAGAGACATTTACTGAGTTGTTGAAAACTGTCTCTAGGGGATTTTAAGAACATGCTTAAGCAAGACGTTAGGCAAGCCCTGATCGACATTATGGGCATTCCAATTATTCAAACAAGGACAATGGCAGGTGCTGTCAATACGGCCTATTTATCGGCCGGAGCTGGTTCTTCAGTTATCTGTTTACACGGCGGTGGGGCTGGTGCGGTTACTTGGTATCCTGTCATTGGCCCTCTGGCACAACATTTTCGTGTTATCGCGCCGGATATTGTGGGTTATGGCGAATCAGATAAGCCTGATGCTAGCTATGATAAAGCCTACTTCGCTAGCTGGCTAAAGCAGTTTTTAGATGCAATTGGTGTCGTTAGGACACATATTATCGGGCTATCTCAAGGTGGGGCTATTGCGCTGCAATTTACCCTCGACTATCCAGAAATGGTAGACAAACTTGTCCTCGTTAATTCCGGTGGTCTGGGGGCAAAACCTCCCTTTATGTCTATTGCTGGCATGGTGTGGCTGAACACCTTTCCATCGTCTTTCGCGAATCGTTTTTATTCCCGCTATATCCTGTTTAAGCCTAAAAATCGCGACCCTAATCATGGACGTTATTCCATCGAGGTGCTGAAGAGTCACGGGGGAAAGAAGGCTTTTTTACAAGGTCGGGGGGCTGCGGTTTCGGCCTTTTCGGAAGCGGCGCTATGCAGCATAAAAAACCAGACACTTGTGCTTTGGGGCGAAAATGATCGGCTATTCCCAATTGAAGTTGCTGCCAAGGCTGTCGCAGTAATGCCGGCTGCTAAACTGCTGAGAATTAAAGATGCCGGGCATTTATCTATGATGGATCAACCTGCAGTTTTTAATCGAGCTGTTTTAAACTTTTTGCAGGGTAAAATGGAGCATTGATTAAAATTTTTTAAATTTAATCAATACCTTGATAAAAGCGTCTTTATCCGTAACTGTCGTCAATATATCCTCAAGATTAGGGAGCATCGGTATCCTCTGAGATTCCTCTCGGCACCATGGGTGAGCCAATAGACGTTGCCTATGCAGCGTTATATCTGGCATCTGACGAATCAAAATACGTCACCGGTATTGAAATCAATATCGATGATGAAATACTGGCGGGTAGCGCACCACCAAGTAGTGATGCTTAAAAAGCAAATCTGGCCTGCGCACTTTTAACGGACGTAGCAAACTGAGCCGCTTATTGGCGCGTTAGCAGCAACCAAAATTGACAGGAGGTCTCGATGATTGATCATGTGTCTATCCCCGTTAGGGATTTGGAATTATCTTCTACATTCTATGAATCGATCTTGGCGAAAATAGGATACTCAAAGCTTGTAGTAAAAGATGGGACTGTGGGATTTGGCAAAAAGTATGCAGACTTTTGGCTAAATCATCGCCCCAATCTTTCGTCATACGCCATAAGTGATGGGTTCCATGTGTGTCTGCGGGCATTATCGATTCAGCAAGTTGAGGATTTTTTCAATACGGCTGTTGCTTTGGGCGCCAAGTCAGATGGCGCACCTGGATATAGGGCGGAATATAGCAATAGTTATTTTGCTGCATTTGTTATCGATCCCGATGGTAACAAAATTGAGGTTGTCACATTCGTAGATAAGCAGGGCGGCAGCTAACATAGCACTTCCTGTGTGTCTGTCTTGTTGCAAGGGACTGGATAGTTGTTCCTAATTGCGCTTCACCCGAGGAATAGTGGCTATTCCGATAAGTCGACCCACCGCGTCAGGGATGACGCGGTGGAGCCCCATGGATGGGGTTATGCGTGTCGACGTTGGGAATGGCCTGTATGATCTGGTATTAAGTACACTTAGTTAGCGTTATGTGGGGATCCCTTAGTGTTGGGCATGGCGCATCCGTTTAAATGGTGGCCCAACAATCATTAGCATTTTCTTTTTTTGTCAAAGTAACTTATGAACACTCATCATTTTCAAGGTAAATACGAGGTCGAACTGAAGTATCGGCTTAACTCAAAAGCAGAATTTATCAAAGTATTAAATTCCATCCCTCATGAAACCATGCTGGAAGATAACGTCGAATGTGACCGCTACTTCGATTCTGCGGACAATGCGTTACAGTCGCAGCATAAAAGCCTGTGTATTCGCACTATGGAGCCTTCAGGTATCAAGTTGTGGATAGTCAAAGGGCCTGAGCCTGACCGATGTGAAGCCACCAACATCAGCGATGCTTCAAAGGCCTGTAGCATGCTGGAAACCATGGGATATAACGTGGTGCTCAACGCTCAGAAAACCCGAAGCATCTTCTTTGTTGGGCCATTTCATATTACGGTAGACTCTCTGGAGGGGCT
Organism: Shewanella fodinae; assembly: GCF_014651955.1. Classification (GTDB taxonomy): domain Bacteria; phylum Pseudomonadota; class Gammaproteobacteria; order Enterobacterales; family Shewanellaceae; genus Shewanella; species Shewanella fodinae. The sequence goes on from NZ_BMXW01000025.1 coordinate 41,786, forward strand.
CGGTGATTTTGCCGAGTTTGCCATTATGACTGACGACGAATCTATGCTAGCAACGTACAAAGTTGAATTAGAAGCGTTGGCTAGCAAGTTTGGGCTAACTCCCCTTGCGTTGGAGACAAAATCCTATCGACAAATGTTGCTGCAAAAAGGGGCATAGCAATCAACTTAAATCGGCAAAACACCCATGATTTTGGGGGCCTTTGGGGGAGGGACGGTTTTGTGCGATTGCGCGAGCGGTTTTGTCTTTGGGTGAGGTCTTAGACAACAAAATTAAGCATTGGACGTAAAATGGATTATTTGAGTATAAATAAAGAAGCGTGGGATAAAAGAACTAAAATACACGTTAAATCAGATTTTTATGATGTAGCCTCCTTTAAAAAAGGTAAATGTTCGTTGAACCCCATCGAACTGAAACAAGTGGGTGATGTACGGGGAAAATCGTTACTACATCTGCAATGTCACTTTGGTCAAGATACCTTGTCTTGGGCGCGGTTGGGGGCAGAAGTGACAGGTGTCGATTTGTCTGCAGATGCAATCGCGCAAGCGAATTTGTTAAAGCATTCGTTGGGCTTAACTGCCGAATTTATAGAAAGCGATGTTGTTCAGTTTGGCCGTGAAAATAAGCGAGAATTTGATATCGTATTTACGTCATACGGTGTTTTGTGCTGGTTATCCAATTTGATGGATTGGGCACAAACAATCGCCAACTCATTGAAATCTGGTGGAGAGTTTCATTTAGTTGAGTTTCATCCCGTTTACGAGTTGCTCTCTGGCTACTCCTATTTCCCTAGTAATGAGCCTGAGATTGAAAATGAGGGCACTTATACAGAAAACTGCGATGGTACTGAGTCAACAGTGGTGACTTGGTCACATTCAGTGAGTGATGTCATCAGCGCTTTAATCAGCGTGGGATTAACCGTGGAGTCTTTCTGCGAGTATCCTTTTAGCCCTTATGAGTGTTTTGATGGGTTGGAATTAGTACCGGATTTGGGCTACCAACTGCTGCACAAGGGGCAGCAGGTTCCACTGTTGTATTCAGTTAAAGCGCGAAAAAGTGTTTAACAAAGTGATGCCCCAAAATGAGTTAACTCGTTGTCTGTGGCGCAGTCAAACGCAGACTTTCTCGCCTACAAATTTTCATCCATATATCTCAAATGTTGCAATGTCTAGGGATTCCTAAAAACTGGACAGGCAATACAGTCATATTGAAATCATGACGATTTTCATCCCAACTTCGTGCGCGTTTTCACATTTTAACATGAGAAAATTCCATTAAAATCATTCAATTATAAAACCTATGGGTTAGATAATAGGTTTGGGAAACGCGCATGCGCATTTTTCCAGATGGTGAATTTTGTAAAATGCTGATAAGTTCATTACATACAGATAGTTAACTGTGCGCGTTTTCACTGGTCCAATGAGATAAACGCGTATGCGCACGAATAAACTGTTATGCAAATATAGGCACGCCATGAACCTGCGATATTTATTAGGCTTTTGTCTTATCCTTGTCGGTTGTGACGGCGACGGCATTAAAGATAAAGACCCCGATGAAAGAATGGTGCGAGAAGCAATGTGTGTTGTAGCTTCAGAGCGATTCCAGCTGTACGACGAGGCCAAACGTCATCGGGCACATGGTATTGAGGCGGGGAGAGTCCGCTTTAATAGAGATGGGACACCGAACGATTTCACCGAGCAGATTCACAAAGTTAGACCCCTGATGAATAATTTCTCCAAAGATTACAACGCCGAGTACTTGAAGACTCGGTGTGATAAGAGAATTACGGTTGGTGATTTTAATAGTGCATAACAGTACGCGCCAATTCGCACACTTCGTGTGCCGGACGTTCGCAAGCTCACGCCGTTGCGCTCTGCGTTAACAAGTCAGGTAAATTCATCAATAAGAATTTTTATAATTAAATTTGAGGTTACGTCTTTATGGATATGGGGAAATTTTCTCGTGTTGCTGAATCACTTCGACAGTATCGCCGCGCTGAATTAAAAGATTTTTCATCAGAGTTAGGTAGTAAACCTCTCGATGAATTATATGTAGATGCATTACAAGGGGACGCTGTTTTACAATCAGTTTTATCGAGTAATACAACATTTTTGCTTGGCCGCAAAGGTACAGGTAAAAGCACTGTTTTTGCAAAGGCTCAGTCCATTTTTCGGGAAAAACGAGATATTGTCTCTATATATGTTGATGTAAAGTCTATTTGTGATGTGCTGAATACTAGTGATAGCTATGACATCGATATTGAATCACATGGTATTTCCAAAACTGCATATCGAGCTCATATTCTCAGGAAAGCTATGCTTGGAAGCATAATATCAGAACTGCTTTCTGAGATAGATGAAAGTTGCGAAAGTCTTTCTATATGGGATAGATGGAAAGGAATAAAAAGACAGTATGATGAACTAAAGAGCAATTTAGCTAATTTACGACAACGAGTTAAGAATGCTGAACTTGAAAGTCATGAAATTCCAGTTTTACAAAAAATATCACGCCAGATCAGAGTTAAACGACAAGAAGAGCAATCGTTAACAAAAAGTAATAATATAAAAGCTGGCGCTAAATTAGGTGTTGATAAAGTGTCTATTGGTGTGGATGGTTCAGCTTCATGTTCCGATTTTGATAAGACTCTGGATGACTTAGATACATATAATGAATATTCAGATGTGATTCTAAAATCTTTCCCATTCGCTGAGATCATAGAAGAAATACAATCACTTAACAAAGAAGCTGGATTGGTTAGAACCGTTGTATTTTTTGACGACTTTTCTGAATTAAGCTTTATTGATCAACGATTATTTGTTGATGTCATTTTGTCACCATTGAATAATTCGAGTAATGAACAGGGCGGGATCGTACTTTTTAGCCCGTGTTGAGTTGTAGCTCTATGCTGTGATCTAATGGCTGCCCATTTCGCAATTAGCAGCCCTGATGGACTTACTCGAACACTTGACGGTTGTTGAAGAAACC
>NZ_BMXW01000026.1 GCF_014651955.1 Shewanella fodinae
GGCTAGGGTTAGTGCCTCATCAACATTCCACCGGAGGAAAACCCCGATTACTCGGGATAAGTAAGCGAGGCAACAAGCATCTACGCACGTTATTCATTCACGGTGCGCGGGCGATTTTAGCGAGACCCGAGAAGACGGGGCGGTGTTTGGCGAATGGCTGATAAAGCTCAGAGCAACCAAGCCATTCAATGTGGCGTGTGTGGCGTTGGCAAACAAGCTTGCGAGAATCGTGTGGTCAGTGTTGAGAACGAAAGAACAATTTAACGCAGCAAAGCTGCAACCAGCGTTTGCATGAATAGAGTGAAGATGACGAAAACGGTAGTACCACCGGAGTAAAACCTGATAATAAAAACAGCAGTCAAATGCTTTGGGCTTTTTGAGGATATTCCGGCGCGGAACTCATCGTGGAGCGGTAGGCGAGAGCCTCNGAATATACGAATGTAACATGCGCTTGGTGGCGCCCAATCGATATTCCCAATACCTCTGCAATCCAAACTCGGCATTAACGTTTATTTTTGCAACATTGGTGCAAACCAATCATTTTGCCGCCGTTGTGGCAAAAAGCCGCTATTGCTAGCAGATTTAACCTGTGCCATATAAAACTGCTGGCGCTTTTACATGATTAAATGTAACAATACGGATTAGAAAAACTAATTATAAAATTGGAATGGATGCTCATGTCTAAGCGACTTCCTCCGCTCAATGCGGTAAAAGCGTTTGAAGCGGCTGCTCGCCACCTCAGTTTTACCCGAGCCGCAGAAGAGCTGTTTGTGACACAAGCGGCGGTTAGTCATCAGATCAAAGCGCTGGAAGACTTTCTCGGCTTGAAACTTTTTCGGCGTAAGAACCGCTCGTTGCTGCTGACCGAAGAGGGGCAGAGTTATTTTCTTGAAATAAAAGATATTTTTGGACAGCTAGCCGATGCAACTGACCGGCTACTGGCCCGTAGTGCCATCGGTTCACTTACCGTTAGCATGCCTCCTAGTTTCGCTATTCAGTGGCTGGTGCCGCGTTTAGCCAAATTCAGCGAGAAGAATCCTGACATTGATGTGCGTATCAAAGCGGTTGATAGTTCTACCGACTCGCTGTCGGATGATGTTGATGTCGCTATTTATTACGGCCAAGGTAACTGGCCTGGTTTGCGGGCCGATAAGCTGCGTAATGAAGTATTAATTCCTGTGTGTTCACCTCTATTGTTGAAAGGTCCCAAGCCGCTGGAAAAACCGGCTGATCTCAAGTTTCATACCTTGCTGCATGATATGAGCCGTCATGACTGGCAGGCATGGTTTCGCCAATGCGGTGTCACCGATATCAATGTTAATCAGGGGCCGATATTCAGTCATTCCTCGTTAGTGTTGCAAGCGGCGGCTCACGGTCAAGGGGTGGCGCTGGGATATAGCGTACTAGCGCGCCCTGATATTCTCGCTGGACGGCTGGTTTGTCCGTTTCAGGAAGTCCTCGTCAGCAAAGATGCCTATTATCTGGTGTGTCAGCAAAAACATGCGGAGTTAGGCAAGATTGTGGCCTTCCGCGAATGGATGCTGGACATGTTTGCTGAGGAATCCCGTAGTGAGTTGTTACCCGGATAACTGGTGCGTTGATAAAAGCCGCATTGCGAGTAACACCTTGGTGTTGTTTGCCCATGGTGCCGGTGCCAACATGCAGCATGCGTTCATGGCGACCATTGCCCAAGGGATGGCTGTTGGCGGCGTTGATGTTGTGCGTTTTAACTTTCCTTATATGCAACAACGGCAACTGCATGGTACTCGCCGTCCGCCGAATCGCGCGCCAGAATTGCTAGCAGATTTTCAGCAACAACTGCAACTGGCAATCGAACTATTGCAACCTGCTCACATCATACTGATGGGAAAGTCGATGGGCGGCCGCATCGCTACCATGCTGGCTGCAGATATTTTGCCCGAAATCGTCCGTGGTATTGTCTGTCTTGGCTACCCGTTTCTACCCAAAGGAAAGACTGCGCCGCGATTGGCCGCATTACAGGCTTGTCGTTTGCCAGTGATGATTTACCAAGGTGAACGCGACAGCTTTGGTGATCGGCGGCAACTGCAACAGTGGTCTCTCCCGGCATCGGTGCAACTGCAATGGGTTAGCGATGGCGACCACAGTTTTCAGCCAAGGAAAAGTGCTAGCGTGACGCTTGAAGAAAATTTTACTTCAGTGATCAGTAGATCACTGTCATATATCAGGAGTTTGGTATGAAAAAAGGCCTGTTTATGTTAGCCGCTATCAGTGGTTTTCTAGCTGTGGCACTGGGGGCTTTTGCCGCACACGGCTTGAAAGCGGTCACTACCCCAGAATTGATAAAAATTTTTGACGTGGGGGTTGAGTATCAGTTTTACCATACCTTTGCGCTCATTGCCGTAGCGTTGGCCGGGCATTGGGTTAAATCCCCTTTGCTGAACTGGGCGGCGTGGCTGTTTATCGCTGGTATCATTCTGTTCTCCGGTTCGCTTTATTTGTACGCCTTTTCCGGCGTGAAGATGCTGGGGATGATCACGCCGTTTGGTGGTTTCTGTTTCTTACTTGGGTGGGCTCTGTTGGCCTCCTCTATGTGGCGTCATCGTACCGACGATCTGTAACGCCAAGTTCTGGTATACTTGGCGCCTTTGCTGAAAGGCTGGTTACAGGATTATCAATGAACAATCTGTTTTTGTTCTGTCGTGCGGGTTATGAGAAAGAGTGTGCTGCAGAAATTCAGGATCGCGCTGCTGAGGTAGGCGTGGCAGGTTTTGTAAAAGCAGCGGCAAATGATGCCTATGTAGTATTCCAGTGTTTTACCGAAGGTGATGCCGATCGATTGGCGCGTGAACTGCCGCTAGATACCTTGATTTTTGCCCGGCAGATGTTTGTTTGCAGCGAGCTGTTAAGTGATTTACCCGTTGATGATCGGGTTACACCGCTGATTAATGCCTTGTCTTCTCTGGAAAACGGCGGCGAGCTGCGGGTCGAAACCCCCGATACCAATGAAGCCAAGGAATTGCTAACCTTTTGCCGCAAATTTACGGTGCCGTTGCGGGCTGCACTGAAGCAGCATGGGGTGTTACTGGCGAATGAGAATGCGCGGCGTCCTATTGTGCATGTGTGCTTTCTGGGCGGTACTAAAGCCTATGCCGGTTATTCTTACAGTAACAACAACTCACCATTTTTTATGGGCATTCCGCGGCTGAAGTTTCCATCAGCAGCTCCGAGTCGCTCCACCCTTAAGCTGGATGAAGCCTTTAATCACTTTATCGCGCCACACGAACAGGAAACTCGCTTACACAGTGGCATGAATGCGGTAGATCTGGGGGCTTGTCCCGGCGGTTGGACATATCAACTCGTACGCCGTGGCATGTTCGTGGCGGCGGTAGACAATGGCCCAATGGCCGATAGCTTGATGCAAAGCGGACAGGTGACGCATTATCGGGAAGATGGGTTTCGCTTTGAACCTAAGCGCAAAAATATTTACTGGTTGGTGTGCGATATGGTGGAAAAACCATCCCGAGTTGCCGAATTGATAGAGCAATGGGCCATCAATGGCTGGTTTCATGAAGCTATTTTCAACCTGAAATTGCCCATGAAAAGCCGCTATAAAGAAGTGACCACCATTCTTAGGCGGATGGCGGATGTCCTGCAGCAGAATGGTTTGCACCAATTTCAGTTACGTTGTAAACACCTTTACCATGATCGCGATGAAGTGACGGTACATCTGTGTTTACGTCCAGGCAGCCATCTTTGAGATTTCTGCAGCAGGCGGGCTAACGGTAATGCCACTCCTGCTGCAGATACTCTAGCTGGTTGGCCGGTGCTAGATTCTTGAGTACGGCCTGTGGCAACGGATATTGCTGGCAGATCCATTCCAGATTGCAATCGACAAACCCTAGAAATTCGCGGGTGACCATCAACGCATAGACAGCTTCTGTGAGTTGCTGGATATGCCACTCCTCGATATGACGGCGGAATTGACTGGTTTTATCCGCCTCGTAAGCCTCTAACGCTGCTTTTAAACGGCGACCTGCTTTGCCCAGTGCGGTTGATTGCTCCTTGGCAATTTCCTTTTCAAGCACCGTTTGTTTGCTGCCTCTAAGATTGGCAAGACTGGCTTTAAACACGTTGCCCTCCAGCATTGATATCTGCTGTATTTATCTTGAGCGTCTATGCCTGCGAGATCAAGTTGCTGGCGATATTCCATAAAAAAGGGACCTGTGATGGTCCCTTCTTAAATGTTGTTTGAGTCTTACAGGCGATCCAGCACCGCTTGAGTAAAGTCGGTGGTGCCGTGGCTACCGCCTAAATCGTGAGTAGTTCGGTCACCTTCGGCAATCACTGCGGCAACGGCATTGCGGATTTTGGCGGCTTTATCTGACATTCCCAAATATTCTAACATCTGCACCGATGCTAGGATGACTGAGGTTGGGTTTGCCAGATTCTTACCAGCAATATCTGGGGCACTCCCGTGTACCGCTTCAAAAATAGCCGCATTTTTACCAATATTGGCACCAGGAGCCATCCCTAATCCACCCACCAAGCCTGCACACAGGTCCGACAGAATGTCACCAAACAGGTTGGTGGTGACAATGACATCGAAGTTTTCTGGATTCATCACCAGCTTCATGCAGGTGGCATCCACAATCATCTCTTCCGTGATGATATCTGGATAACGCTGGCTGACTTCACGGGCGGTTTTTAAAAACAGGCCAGATGTGGATTTCATGATATTGGCTTTATGCACAATCGTCACTTTTTTGCGGCCTTCTTTACGCGCCAATTCATAAGCAAAAGTGGTGATCTGTTCAGCGCCTTGACGGGTAATAATACTGGTCGCTTCGGCGGTGCTGCCATCTTCAGAGACTTTCTGGCCGTAACCGGAGTACATCCCTTCGGTATTTTCACGCACGGTAATGATATCGATATTCTGATAACGCGCCTTTGTGCCTTTGAATGAAAGGACGGGACGCACATTAGCATAGAGGCTGAATTTCTTACGCAGGGTGACATTGATGGAGGTGAAACCTTCGCCGACAGGTGTGGTTAACGGGCCTTTGAGGGTGATGCGGTTTTTTTCGATAAGATCTAAAGTTCGCTGTGGTAACAACTCACCTTGTTTTTCCAGTGCCGTTAAACCTGCATCGGCAAATTCATATTCAAAATCACATCCCGCTTTATCTAAAATCTGTAGTGCTGATTCAATAATACTTGGACCGATCCCGTCGCCGGGGATCACGGTAATGGTTCTTTTTGACATGGAGAATCCTTCCACGGGTTAGCATTTAGGCGAATAAACAACCGTGTGGTGAACACGGTTAGTGTCAGAAAATTATGTGATATAGATCTCCTTTATTCTAAACACTTTTAAACACTTTTCACAGGAAATTAGTGAGCAAACCTAGGCCTTTTTATGTAGGCTAAACATTACAAAATTTTCACAAGGCGATATCTCATGAGTGGACACCATTGAGACCTGTTGCCATTTCAAGAATGAGGATTACCTTGAAATTTTCGACTTTTGCTTCGTTGCTGCTGGTAGCAATGCTGCCGGGAGCCCTACAGGCGCAACCCCAAAAGACACTTTCGCTGGAAAATATTATGCATTTCCAGTCGATTACTGAACAAGTGCTAGACCCGCAGGGCCAGATTTTGGCCTACAGTACGGCGCCTGATCGTGGTGATAGTCAGGGCTTTGTAAAACGTCTGAGTGACGGGCAGCAGTTTAGCGCTGCTGGTGGCTCAGATCCTATCATCAGTCATGATGGTCGCTTCACCCTGTTTACTGTCAAGCCAGCATTGCTTGCTGTGGAAAAATCCACCGCCAAAGCGCGTAAGAAGCTGAAGTCTGGTGTGTTGCTACTGGATAATCAAACTGGCGCAGTGCAGCACTTTGAGCGGGTAAAAGCGCAGGTGTTTTCTGAGGACGGCAAGTTTCTGGCATTGTGGTTTGATAAAGACGAGGCTCAAGACGATAAGGCCGACCAACATAGTGACGACAATGCGGCGGAAACTGCCAGCACAAAAGTCAGCAAGAAAACGGCGAAGGAAGACGCTGGCAGTCCGTTTACAGTCGTGAATCTGACCACTGGCAAGTCGCAGCATTTTGCAGATATTACCGATTGGACATTCTCATATGACAGTCGTTACCTGACGTTGGCACAGAATGACACTGCCAATGAGTTGCATAAATTAATATTGCTGCGATTGGACAGTTTCAAACAGGCGGAGCTAGTCGACAACAAATCTGAGCAGGTTGGCGCAGTGGCACTTAGCCGTGACGCCTCGCATTTGGCATACACCGCCGGAAATGCGGCGATAGTGGCCGCTGAGCGCCCGTACCGTTTAGCGCTTTATAGTCTGGAAACCGGAAAATTTTCAGCAATTCAGAATGCTGAAAAAAGCGCCGATGGCTGGTGGTTGAATCACTACAGTAAACTGAATTTCTCAGCGGATGGTCAGCGGTTGTTTTTCGGACGAGTGCCGCAGATCAGCCAGCAGTTTCATGTGCCTAAGGTAACTCAGGAAGCGGATCTTTACAGTGAGCAGGTCATTACGGGGCAGCGTGGCTTGAATATATGGCATGGTGATGATCCGCTGATTAAGCCCAATGAAATCAAACAATACGCTAAAGAGCAGCAGCGGACATATCTGGCGGTGTTGCACTTATCATCGGGCAGTGTGGTGCAGTTAGCTGATACTCAGGTGCCGGATGTGCAACTGACGGAGCATAAGCGTTTCTTGCTCGCGAGCTCAGACATTCCCTATCGCAAAATGATTACCTGGGCCGGTTTCTTCCGAGATTTCTATCTGGTGGATATCAATACCGGCCATAAGACCCAGGTACTGGCGCAACAGCCGAGCGACAGTGAGCCGACTTATTCGCCCTCCGGTAAATATCTGGCGTGGTATCAGCGTGGGCAAATTTATCTGTATGACATTGCCGATGGCCGGAAATCACTGTTGAGTGGCAATATTAAAACGCCGTTTGCGAATGAAGATCATGACTATCCTTCGGCGGCCCCCGGTTACGGTTTCGGCCCTTGGTTGGCCGATGACTCGGCGATTTTGGTGTATGACAAATATGATATCTGGCAATTTGATACCACCAGCCACCACGGCTTCATGTTGACGGCCGGGGAGGGGCGCAAGCAGCGACGGAGTTTTCGCATTGAAGCACTGGCACAGCCTGATGCCGCATTCTTACCCACGGTAACAGATGGTGAGTCAGTGTTGTTGCAAGGATACAGTGAGCGGACAAAAGCCGACGCTTTTTACCGGGCAGAAATCGGTAAGGCCGGTGTAAAAGTACTATTGGACGCGCCAGTAAAGCTTGAGGTATTAGCGCGAGCTAATAATACGAATACCTTCGTTTTCAGCCAACAGCGTTATGATTTGTACCCCGATCTTTATACGGCGGAAGTGCTGCATCCCGAGCGTGCTAAACAACAGACCACACTGGATAAGCAACGGCAACAACTGCCTTGGGGTAAGGCGGAACTGGTGCATTGGCGAGATGGTGATGGCCGGGAGATGGACGGCGTGGTGATAAAACCACCCCATTATCAGCCTGGCAAACGCTATCCGGTGCTGGTTTATTACTATCGTTTTATGAGTGACCGACTGTTTGCATTCCCGGATATGAAGATCAATCACCGCCCCAATTTTGCTTGGTATGCGGCAGATGATTACGTGATATTTCTGCCGGATATCCGTTTTGAGGTGGGTTATCCCGGTATTAGCTCGGTAAAAGCATTGACTGCAGGAGTACAAAAGCTGATTGAACTGGGCATTGCTGATCCTGATGCTATCGGTTTACAAGGGCATTCCTGGAGCGGTTACCAGACAGCATTTGATATTACCCAGACCAATATCTTTAAAGCTGCCGTTGCCGGGGCACCGGTGAGCAACATGACCAGTGCTTACAGTGGTATCCGTCTGGGGACTGGGTTGGCGCGTCAGTTCCAGTATGAAACTGGGCAAAGCCGTATCGGCGAGAGTCTGATGCAGGCTCCACAAAAGTATATCGAAAATTCGCCGGTATTTTACGTTGAACGTATTCATACGCCGTTGCTGATCATGTTTGGTGATCGTGACGATGCGGTACCGTGGGAGCAGGGCATTGAACTCTATATGGCGATGCGGCGAGCTGGTAAGGATGTGATTATGTTGCAATATGAGGACGAGCCACATCATCTGAAAAAGTATCCCAATAAGCTGGATTACACGATCAGAATGAAACAGTTCTTTGATCACTACTTAAAAGGCCGTCAAGCACCGCCGTGGATGATCTCTGGAGAAGCTTACCGCGAGCCAGCATCAGAAGATTAAGGTGAGATGAGTAAAGGGGCGCGATTGGCCCCTTTTTGCTGGTTTGGCTATAACGCGTAAGACTAGTGGCTGTCTACTGGCTTAGTCGCCGTTGCGGCAGTATCCCTGACGGGTTGAGGTTCGGTGTCTGTCACTTGCTGCAGATATTGCTGATAGGTGTCATCGCCCCAAGCGATGAGTTGATCATTGCGAAATAGCAGCGGCGTACATTCATCTTTGGTGGTGACGCCATCAGACTTTGTCTGATGAGTGCGATAAAACAAGACGTTTAGCGTTTGTCCCTGGCTGAGCTTGGCTTCACTAAAATCGGGATGACCGAGCATTTCCACTACGCTTTCCCCGCTCTGTCCGAGTTTAAGCTCTGTCAGCTTCCCTTGATTATATGCTTGGCGATCTTCCCAACTCATATCTTCCGGGTTGGGTTTGTAGACTAAGACCACCACTGCCACAAAAGCGATATAAGCCAGAAACAAGGTGCCGATGACCACCGGGATTTTGCTTTTCATTTGCCTTCCTTAAATGCTTTTACATAACAGCTTTATCATCAAACACCGCAAGTTCTCACAAGTAACTCGTCGATTTGTAAGTCATTATTTATCGCAACTGCTATTGTGGCTGCCAGCGATAATCACTGAGATTGATGTGTAAATCCAAATCTGTGCGCAGCTTGGCTAGGCGATAACTGAGCCGTGCCATTTCGTAACCGTTGCGCAGTTTCTCAGCTTGCTTGCTACCCAGTTTATCAAGTGCATTATAGATGTTGGCCAGCGAACGGAAACTTTTCAACAATTCCGCAGCAGATTTCGGCCCGATCCCCGGGATCCCTGGAATACGATTGCCACTGTCACCACTAAGCGCCATAAAATCCAGTAACTGGCGGCGGTTGATCCCAAGTTTTTGCTCTATTGCTGCGATATCCAGCCAGGCATTACTGAAATGATCCCACTGTTGCAACCCTTTAAACTGTAGCTGGCTGAAGCCTTTATCGGTTGAGACAATCACGGCTTCGCCGCCATGCTGACAGACTTTACTGGCAAGCGTGGCTATCACGTCATCGGCTTCCGATGCAGCGTTGACGGATGCCATGCCTTCGGCGGCCAATAGTTGCTTTAATTGTGGCATGTAGTCAGCAAGCAGTTGCGGCATGGGTTTGCGGCCTTTCTTGTAATCTGGATACAACTGTTTACGCCAGGATTCTTGGTCACCATCCCAGACAATGACCAGATGGGTAGGTTGGTGATGCAGGCATAATTTGCGACAGGCACTGATACTGCGTTGTGCCAGCCCGGCCAGATCCTGTTCATCTGGTTGCGCCGCATACAAGCGGCGCACTAGATTCATACCGTCAATGATCAACAATCGATTCATTGACAAACCCGATAACAGGGAACATAGGTACTGCCGGGTAACTTCATTCTGCCTTGCCTTACAAAGGCGTTGAGCAACTTGTCTATCATCGACATCAGCTTAGCATCGCCACTGAGGGAAAACGGGCCATGTTGTTCAATGTTGAGAATGGTGTCCTTTTTGACATTACCGGCCACAATGCCAGAAAAAGCCTTACGCAGGTTGGCCGCCAGCCGGGCTTTATCTTGCTGGAAATGCAGGTCGAGGTTTTCCATCGCTTCATGGGTGGGGACAAAGGGCAGTTGAAAGTCTGCGTCGATTTTCAGACCCCATTGATACTGATAAGCATCACCGGTGAGCTTGCGATGGGCTTTGACCTTCTCCATCCCCAAACGCATTACCCGTGCGGTTTCCTCTGGATCATCAATAATGATGCGGTAACGACTTTGTGCTTCCTGTCCAAGCGAGGCACCGATAAAGGCATCAAGCTCAGCAAAATATTCGGCACTGCCTGCTGGGCCTGTCAGCACCAGTGGAAACGGAATATCCTTGTTTTGCTCATTTAGCAGAATACCCAGCAGATACAGCAGCTCTTCCGCTGTACCCGGGCCTCCTGGGAAGATAACGATGCCGTGCCCCATGCGCACAAAGGCTTCCAGCCGTTTTTCGATATCCGGCATAATCACCAGTTCATTAACAATCTGGTTTGGCGGCTCAGCCGCAATGATCCCAGGTTCAGTGAGCCCAATATAACGCGCATCATGGATACGCTGTTTTGCATGACCGATAGCCGCACCTTTCATTGGCCCTTTCATGGCACCTGGACCACAGCCAGTGCAGATGTCCAGCTTGCGCAGCCCCAACTGATAACCAACTTCTTTGGTGTATTTGTATTCGTATTCACTGATGCTGTGCCCACCCCAACACACCACCACGTTAGGTTCTTGCATGGGCGAAATTACCCGCGCATTGCGCAGAATGTCAAAGACCACATTAGTGATATGGTTGGGATTATTGAAATCCAAATGAGTCACATGGCTGTATTTGTTGCTGACATAAATGATATCGCGCAGTACCGCAAACAGGTGTTCCTGAATGCCGACGATAATCTGGTCATCAACAAACGCGCAGGCGGGGGGGTTATGGAGTTCCAGTTTTACTCCGCGTTCACGGCGGACGACGTTAATGTCAAAATCGTCAAACTGTTTGAAGAGGGCGCGGGCATCGTCGGTTTCTGAGCCTGAGGCCAACACAGCCAAAGAACAGTTGCGATAGAGCTGGTAAAGTTCACTTTGGGCACTTTGCTTGAGAAAATCGACTTCCAGTTGCGACAGTTGATCCATACTGCCCCTGGGATTTACTTTGACAATCATCATGACTCCTGTGCCGGACTGGCCTCATGAAGATTAGTCGATAATGACCCGGTCTCGGCTTTCGTGTTTGGCTTTATAGAGTGCGGCATCAGCACGCTCAAAGGTGTCCAGAATATGCTCGCCATTGAGTACTTGTGCTGCACCGATAGATAATGTAACCGTAATCCGCTGATTTTTAAATTTAAACGGAATATTTTTAATTTTTTCACGGACCCGGTTTAATAATTGGGTGATGTCTTTGGTTGAAACATCCGGGATCAGCAGTACAAACTCTTCACCACCATAACGGGCCACAAATTCAGTATCACGCAAAGAGTTTTTCAGTGCCATGGCAATAACCTGCAGGGTTTTGTCGCCGGTACTGTGACCAAAACTATCGTTGATTGACTTGAAATGGTCGATGTCAGCTATCGCTATCCACAGTGCACTTTCATTGTGTTGAATTCGACGGAACTCCTGTTCCATGCGTTCATCCAGCGCGGCCCGATTGGGGAGTTGAGTCAGGCTATCAAGCTGATTGATTTTTTGCTGCTCAAACAAACGCTCTTTATAAGATAGGGTTTCCGCTGACAACTCCGCCAACTCTTTACGCAGTGTGTTGACAGATTTCTGCAGTAAGGCCACTTCCCGCTGCTCAAGAGCTTCCTTACGGGCAAGGCTGTTCTGAAGTGCACTCATGTGCTCGGTGATTTTTTGCTTAAGCTGTAACAGCTCATCAATTTCGTCAATGCTGCCAAGCACGTTGTCAACTTGGCTATTTATCTCTAGATTCAGCTGTTGTTTTAACTGCTGGCTTTGCTGGGTTTGGCTGAATGATTCGCTGACGATGTCTCTCACCGAGGTGAGTGCGTCATTCAGTGTTTGCAGAAACTCCTGCGATGCGGATTTTTCGCGCGCAATGTTTTCCAACAGCAGCCGGAGGATGGTCTGATAGGTACCCAGCAACTCTTCAACCTGCAGTGTTTCGCTGGAAAGTCTCTCTTTGAGCAGCAGTACCTGTTCACGTTGCGACTTGGGAAATTCAATATCAGAAATTAACTGTGCCAGTTCTTGGGAGAGCTGCCGATGGATGGGCAGGATCTCTAGCGCTTCCCCTTGTTGCCTCTTTAGTAGTACCTGTTCGTAGTAACCAATGAGTTGTTCAACTCTAGGAATGTATTCCCAGATACTGTGAAACGGTTTGCTCAGTTCTTGACGGAAGATACTGATCTCCCGTGAGAGCTTTTCTGGAAGATTATTAACGCGCAGTAATTCCCGACTAAAATTTGTCAGGCCAGTGCGTCCCTGTTCCAGTTTAGTGGTGATTATATGATACTGACTTTTCAACAAGCGCTCGATTTCTGGCAACTCAGGCAGTACTTCATCCAGATGCTCAAAATTGCCTATGTTGACGCGCAGCTTGGCAAGCTTATTGTCTAGTTCGAGATTATGACCCTTGCAGGCTAGGCTCATCTGGGTAATGAACTGCGACAGCGCCATCAGCTTGCTGTTACGGTCTTCGTTTATCTCTTCCAATGCCGTTTTAGTGGCCTGTAATTTCTGCTTCAACAGACCAATTTGTGACACGGTCGAACTGTCATCATTCATTCCTGTTGAGTTCCCCAGGCATTGGAAATACGGCTTGTTCTGCTAGCACTGTGCTACAGCGCTTTGTTCTTTGCTAATGTTATCGCAAACCATTGCGTCTGCAAATGATCTAATATACCTACAGCTTTAGTTTTGACAGGTTGATCAAATAACATCACGATACTCTGATACGATGCTCATTACGGGGATTGGCCATTGGATCTCACTCTTGTTTGCGTTGGTTTCCACCCGAATAAAACCACGTTCGATGCTTTTTTCCAATTGCAGATACAAGGGATTAGTAAAGATCCCAGAAGGCGTGAAATCCAACACTGACAATGCCACGTAATGACTTTCGTCTGAGGTCAGGCTCAAACTGGCGGCCAATGCCAGTTGCAGGGTCTCATATAAAATTTCTGCTGGCAGTTGTACATCGGTATCGGCTAGCAAGGGTTGCGGGATAAAGCCAAAATCGGTCAGTACCGGTTGTTTATCTAACGTCAGTTCACCGAGTCGTTGTTGTAGTTCCTTGGCATTAATCTGTTCATTAAATATCAGTCCATAGAGCCCTGGACGGATACTGTACACTTGTGCTTTTGTTAGGTGGTGTAGCTTATGCTGTAGGATTTGCTGCTGGCGGCTTGTCTGATAATGTCCGCGCATAAGGTCTGCATTCAAGTCATGTCTTACCGCCAGTAATGCCAGGGCGGAGCTATGGTGGTGCATCTTTGAACAGAAATCGCGAAAACCCGGCAATGAGGTCAGTGGGTCAGTGCTATTGAGTTGTTGCGCTATTTCAAGCTGACGTTTTCGCTGGTTTTTAGCGTGCAATAGATACAAGCAATAACTGCCGATAAGCACGGATAACAGCAGTGTCGCCGCGACAAAGTAATCGCGAGTATTGAGCATCTCTTGTTGGCGACGGTTTTGTTGCTGTAACTGTGTCACTTTAAGCGTCAGTTGTTGCACGTTAATTTCACCACTGTTGTGGCCCTGTTGCTGCGTTTGTCGCTGTTCTATTTGGGACTGCTTAAGTGCTAATAGTCTGTCTTGCAAGGCTACCACGGCTTTATCGTCGCCTTTGGCTTTATAGGCGTTAATCTGGTAACCGAGTGCTTCAGCAAGTTCAGCATCAAGTTTCAGTTGCTGTGCCAACGCTTCGGCTTTTTGTGCATGATCCAACACCAACTCCCATGTGTGATTGGCATTTGCTACTTGGGCGATCAGCAGTTCGTTATAAACAAGATAATGATTACTGTGGCGTTCACGAAATATCTTGTTGGCCTGATGCAGATAATCTAAGGCATTCTCGGTGTTACCCAGTTTGAAGTAGGCTTCACCGAGGTTGTGAAAATTCAACCCTTGTGCAGTAAAGTTTTGCTGTCGGGCATCTATTTGCTGGGCGTTGAGGTAATAATCAATGGCCTTATTCCACTGTCCTTGTTTTGCATACACAGTGGCAATCACCGTCATGCTGCTGGACAGATAAGCATCAAAATTCAGCTTTTTAAAGGAATCGATGGCCTGCTGAGTATAGTTCAGGGCGTCGTCCCACTGTTCAAGATCCCGATAGAGCTTGGCCAAATTGAGTTGCAATATTGCCTTCTGATAGGGTTTATTGGTTTTGGATGCCAGTCGATAGGCTTCGGTGTAATGCTGCAAGGCTTGGTTCAGTTTATCCTGCGCGCGAAAAAATTTACCCAGCTTGGTTTCGGCTTCGGCTAACAGGTAATCACTGCGCAGCCGATAAGCCACTTCCCGCAGTTGCGTCAGATTATTGAGCGCGGCCTGGCTTTTCTTGGTCATCAGATTGACGGTCCCCAGATCTTCATAAATCACAAATTTGAGGATTAAGGCGCGCGGGTCATTATTATCCTGCAGCAGCGACAATGCTTGATTATCCAATGCAATCGTGGTGTTGTAGTCCTGTTTAACCCGTCCCTGGTAGCGTCCTTCAAGGTTCAGTAACGCTGCCTTTTCGTAATCGCTTTGTACCACAAGTTGCAACTGGTCAAGTAACTGCCGCGCGGTTGTCTGTTTGTGAGTCTTTTTAACCTGAATGTCCAGGTTCAAGCGCACTAACAACATCATGTTGTCGATGAGTTGTTGTGGATCCAGTCGCAATGCCTTGGCTTGTTGCTGTAATTGCGCCTGTGAACTGAACTGCAAATCTTCCGGATAGTTCGCGATGGTGCGTTCGTAGAGCGCCTGGGGTGTTTCCCGCAGGGCTATCTCTGTTGCATCGGCATCTTCAGCTGATACTGGCGGTATCCAGCTCACCATAAAAAGCAGCAAAGCTGCGGTCCAAAAACGCATGTCACCGGCCTCTAAACGTAAAGGGCATTTTAATTGTTAGCTTTTATGTGGAACTGCTGAGTCAGCCACCATCCCTTGATATACTCGGCAGCTTGGATAGTATCAGTAAATTGGGATGGAATTACGAGTGAAAATCAGCAGTTTGTCAATGCTGTCGTTAACCTCGTTGCTGGCATTGGGAAGCGTGTCTCAGGCCGCAGCAGAGGTGCAGTATCAGATAGATATATCTTCTCCAGAACATCATACGGCCAATGTGCGGGCATTATTTCCGGCGACGGAAGGTAACGTGCTGCAACTGAATTTACCTATCTGGCGTACCGGTCGTTATCAAGTATTACCTCTAGCGGACGGGGTGCGGCATTTTGAAGCGCGAGATGCTGCCGGTAAAGCGCTATCCTGGCAGCGAACTGACGTTGGCGAATGGCAGATAAATCTCGAACAGCCGACCGCTGTCACCATCTCTTATCAGCTGTATGCCAATGAACTTGGGCAGCGCGTGCGACATATCGATGCAACCCATGCATTTTTGGATGCCAGTGGCACCTTGATGTACAGTCCAAATTTGCGTCAAGAATCGGTACAGGTGGCATTGACTGTGCCTGCAGGTTGGCAGAGCTTTTCCGGTATGACGCGTCTGGGACCACAACAGTTTAGCGCTGCAAACTATGATGTGCTGGTGGACTCTCCTATTGAAACCGGCATCAGCCAGCAACGCAGCTTTGACGCTGATGGCAAGCGTTATCAATTGGTGGTATGGGGAACAGGAAACTACAACCTAGAGCAGATAGTGGGTGACTTAAAAAAGGTCACAGCGGCCTCACAGGCGATTTGGGATGGCTATCCTTTCGATAACTACGTGTTTATGGTGCATGCCACCAATGGTGCTCGTGGCGCCACTGAGCATATCAACTCGACGGTTATTCAGTTGCCGCGGTTTAATTTTCGCGAGCGCAACGATTACCTGCGTTTTGTCAGCACGGCGGCACATGAGTTTATTCATACCTGGAATGTTAAAGCTTACCGCCCTGATGCGATGGTGCCCTATCGCTATCAGCAGGAAAACATGACGCCGTTATTGTGGATTGCTGAAGGTTCTACCAGTTATTTCCAGAACCAGTTGTTGCTGCGTGCAGGCGTGATAACACCTAAAGAGTTTTTGGACGATCTGGCAAAACGCATAGATGCCAATCAGCACACACCTGGCCGCGAGGTGCAGTCTGTGGCAGCCGCCAGCCTGAATCAGTGGACCAGTCGTGGTGGTGATTATGCCGTCAATAATAGCGTGAATATCTATTCGGAAGGTTATATGGCGTCGCTGGCGCTGGATTTTTCGCTATTGCATGACACCGAGCTTAAAGCTTCTTATCGGGATGTGCATCGGCGGTTATATCGAGATTATCGCGTACCCAAAGGCTACGATGTTGCAGACGTACAGCAGATCCTGCAGCAACTGACTGGCCGTGACTATCATGATTGGTGGCAGCAGCATATCGACGCACCATTGAGCCTAGATTTTGCCGCATTACTGGCGCAGGCCGGATTGCAACTGAGTTATGGCAATGACAGCAAAATGCAGCCCTATATCGGCGTTACTTTAGGTGACAGCCTAACGCTGAGCCGGGTTGCGCGTAATAGTCCCGCTTGGCAAGCAGGGCTTGATGCGGGTGATGAACTGCTGGCGTTGAACGGGATCAAGCTGACGGCGGAAGGTTTTAGTAAGCGACTAAATGATTTTCAGGCAGGAGAGACAATAACCCTGACGCTGTTCAGCAATGACACGTTGGTAACCCGTCAGGTGGTGCTGGGACAACAAGCGTCAGGAAAGCTGCAATTGCAGCCCGTAAAAGGGGCCTCTGGACGTCAAAAAGCTTTTTTCAAGGCCTGGTTGGGAATCGATTGGCCATTTGATAATAAAGGCAACTTCAAGAACTGATTGCTGATTCGCCGTCCAAGAAAAAGGCGCTCAAGGCGCCTTTTTTGTGGATGACTACTTACAGTGCTGCATCGTCCAAGCCACCGAGGGCATTGACTAACCCTAGCACGAGCGCTAACAGTTCATTACTCATCAGCGCAAAGTCGGCATCGGCTTTAGCGGCGGGATCTTCTCCCGCGACATCATCGGTTTGTGCACGGAACTCTTCCGCAAATTTTAGACGTTTTACGCTGGCATCAGACTGTAATACAAACGCAATTGATTGCTCAAAATGTAGTGCCAGTTTGTGCACCTGTTTCCCGGTTTCGAGGTGCGCCAGCACTTCTTCTTCGGCAAGATCTTGTTGCTTGAATCTGACGATGCCACCTTCATCACTGGCAGACTTCAGCTCTGCTTCATCCTGAATTTCAAAAGGTGCCGGAGCATGACCTTGTTTCAGCCATTCTGTCAGTTGTACTTCAATTGGGGTTTTGACACTCACAGGGACTACTGGCAGTGAGCCTACCGCTTTGCGTAACAGTGCTAGCAACTCTTCTGCTTTATTGGCACTGGAACTGTCTACCAGTAACAATTGCTGTTCCGGCAACAGCAGCGCATGGATCTGGCTGCGGCGCGAGAAGGCTCTGGGCAATAAAGTGCTGGTAATATCTTCTTTTAGCGACTCTTTTTCTTTTTTGGTAATCTTGCGCTGTTCCTGATCTTCTAACTTGGCTACTTGCTCGTCCAGCGCTTCGCGGATCACTTGTGACGGCAGAATCTTTTCTTCTTTGGTGGCGCAGATTAGATAACTGTTATTAGCCGCATGCACCAACGTTTGCCCTAGCTTGCCCAGTGCGTTGCTAAAACCAAATTTGCTAATGTCTTGGCTGGAACATGGCGAAAACGGGTAACCGGCAAGCGCTTGCTCCAATGCTTCGACGGTGATGGCGAACGGTTTGTTGAAACGATACAGGGTGAGATTTTTAAACCACATAACCACGGCTCTAATAAAAATAAAGCCGCAGTGTAAGCCATCCTGACCAGAGGGTAAACCATAGCAGTAGCACAGAGTTCCTCAGGCAAAACAGATTTAACCAAATTGTCATAAAGCTCGGATAATCCTGACAAACCCCGCCGTTAAAGGATTTTTAGGCGCGCCAACTATGTTGCCAAATCGTTGTCACACAGCCGCGAAAAAAATGAAATAAAACTGCAACAAGCTCATTGCACACTTGCGCTCGTTCCAAACCAATAACCAAGACGAGAGAACGTCGAAAGGAAACAATGATGAACGCATTTTGCAAAACCCTACTCGCTTCTGCCATCGCTGCTGCCTCTGTTGCCTCTGCACATGCGGCTGATCCGTTGACCGTTTACGGTAAACTGAACGTGACTGTTCAGAACAACGACGAGAACGGTAAAGACTCTGTGACTTCGGTACAGAGCAACGCCTCTCGCTTTGGCGTTAAAGGTGATTATGACCTCGGTAATTCACTGTCAGCTTTCTACACCGTTGAGTATGAAGTTGCCACAGATAGTAGCAGCAGCAACAACTTTAACGCACGTAATCAGTTTGTCGGTTTGAAAGGCAACTTTGGTGCTATCTCTGTTGGTCGTAACGATACCATGCTGAAGAACTCTCAGGGTGGTGTGGATCAGTTCAACGATTTGTCCGGTGACCTGAAATCCCTGTTCAAGGGTGACAACCGTATGGCACAGACTGTGACTTATCTGAGTCCGTCAATGGGCGATTTCCGCTTTGGCGCGACTTATGCGGCTGATGCTGATAGCGCTCAGGCTGGCGACAATGGCTTCTCTTCTGCTTTGATGTATGGCGATGCCAGCCTCAAGAAAACACCGATATATGCAGCCATTGCTTATGACTCTAAAGTCAAGGGCTATGATGTTTTGCGTGCGTCTGTTCAGGCAAAACTGGGGGATTTCAAACTGGGCGGTATGTACCAGACTCAGGAAAAATCTGAAGGTGACAACGACAGCACCAATGGTTATTTGGTAAGTGCGGCGTACGATATCAAGGAAGTGACCTTAAAAGCACAGTATCAGGATATGGAAGATACTGGCGATTCCTGGTCAGTAGGCGCTGACTACAAGCTGGCTAAACCAACTAAGCTGTTTGCTTTCTACACCAGCCGCTCAATGGATAACGAAGCGGATGATGATAAATACTTCGGCGTTGGTCTGGAACACAAGTTCTAAGATTAACGATCGTGCATGAGCCAGTCATAAGACTGGCTTTTTTTTGCCAATGTTATTGTGACATTTTGACGATATTAATGACGGCTTTTAGCCATGATGTTATGGCATTTTTCACTAAGACCATCTTTATTTCGGTTTTTTATGACACAATAATGGCAAATAACCGGGCTGTGTGACACTGTTTCATAATTTTGTCACAAATCTGACCAATAATAGCAGCGTGTTAATTCACTGACAGAAACGCTTATGACCGCAAGGATTTTGATTGTCGAAGATGAGCTCGCGATCCGCGAGATGCTTACCTTTGTAATGGAACAACATGGCTTTGCTGCCAGCGGCGCCGAGGACTTTGATTCAGCCATGGCACTGTTGAAGGAACCCTATCCAGACCTTATCTTGCTGGACTGGATGTTCCCAGGTGGCAGTGGCATTCAGTTTGCGAAGTCGCTAAAGCAGGATGAATTCACCCGCAAAATTCCTATCATCATGCTGACCGCCAGAGGTGAAGAGGAAGATAAGGTCAAAGGACTGGAAGTCGGTGCCGATGACTACATTACTAAGCCTTTTTCGCCGAAAGAGCTGGTGGCGCGTATCAAGGCTGTATTGCGCCGGGCTGCGCCAACTCGCTTGGAAGACACCATTGAAGTGCAGGGGTTGATATTGGATCCTGTCAGCCATCGGGTCTCTGTGGGAGAGTCGGTGCTGGACATGGGGCCAACAGAGTTCCGCTTGCTACATTTCTTTATGACACATCCTGAACGGGTGTATAGCCGCGAACAGTTACTGGACAATGTCTGGGGCACCAACGTTTATGTGGAAGACCGTACCGTTGATGTACATATTCGTCGCCTGCGCAAAGCCATTGAACCCTCCGGTCACGACGGTTTGATCCAGACTGTGCGTGGTGCAGGTTATCGCTTCTCCACTCGTAGCTGAATATTCCGGGATGGGCACATCGCTGTTTTTGCGCTATCTTGTGCCCCATCTGCCTGAATTCAGGGCCTTCTTTTATGTTTGACGCATACTCCGGCTATCGGCTGTTCTCCAGACTGGTACTGTATCTGTTGAGCTGCCTGTTATTAGGGCTGGTGTTTGGTCACGTGCTGCTGGTGTTGTGTATTGGCGCCTTTCTGATGCTGGCGTGGCATTATCGGCAACTGATGCGGCTTAATTACTGGTTATGGAAAGATCGGCGCCTGACCCCACCACAGGGCAGTGGTAGTTGGGAAGGGGTGTTTAACGGTATTTATCGTCTCCAGGGAAAAAATCGTAAACGTATCAGTCAATTGGCCGGATTGTTAGGCCGTTTCCGTCAAGGTGCAGAAGCGCTGCCAGATGCGGCTGTAGTGCTTGATTCCAGTCTGAATATTCTATGGTGCAATAAGTTAGCGCAACTGATGCTGGGGTTGGTATGGCCTCAAGATAATGGGCAGCGCGTTGACAACCTCATTCGTCATCCGGATTTTTCCGCGTATCTGAAAAAAGGCCGTTTTCAGGAACCGTTAGAGCTGTCCTCGCCGGTGTCAGAAAAACGCTTGCTGGAAGTGCGCTTAATGGCCTACGGCGATCGCCAATTGCTGCTAATTGCTCGCGATATTACCCGCGTAAGGCAGTTGGAAGGGATGCGCAAAGAATTTGTAGCGAACGTTTCCCATGAACTGAAGACGCCACTGACAGTGTTGCAAGGCTATCTGGAAATGATGGAAAGCATGGCCGATGCCAAAGATCCTAACCGCAAAGCATTGCAACTGATGCAACAGCAGACCGGGCGGATGCAGTCAATGGTCGAACAGTTACTGATGTTATCAAGGATTGAGGATTCGGCAGAGATCAATCTAGAGAACGTGGTTGATATGAACAAAATGCTGGCGGTGCTGCGCACTGAGGCAGAAGCCTTGTCGCGCGAGCGTTATCAACTGACGTTCGACTTTGATACCAAACTGCATGTGCATGGTAATGAACTGCAGTTACGCAGCGCTTGTTCCAATCTGATATCCAACGCAATTCGCTATACTGACCCCGGTGGCACCATAGAGATTAGTTGGAAAAAAGTGGCAACTGGTGCCATGTTCAGTGTTCGTGATAGCGGTATTGGTATTCCGCCGCAGCATATTACCCGTCTGACGGAACGATTTTACCGCGTTGATAATGCCCGGTCGCGGCAAACGGGGGGCTCTGGGCTTGGTCTCGCCATTGTGAAGCACGCGTTGAACCATCATCACAGTGAGTTAGTGGTGATGAGTGAACCGGGGAAGGGCAGTACTTTTAGCTTTGTGATCCCGCAACATTTGCTGGCACAGTAGCGACGGTAATGACCTCATAATGGTCATTAGTGTCGGTAAAATTATTTGCTGTTGATTTTATTGATTATTTAGCTTTCATTTAACTCGGTCTATGTCATGTAACTGTCATCAAATGATCATAGAATCTTCACGGTATTGACCAATACTGACGGCAGATAACTATGGCGTCACTTTACTGGAGCAAATCATGAAACTGAAACAGCTTGTAGGCGCGATGACCCTGACCGCCGGTTTATTCTCTGCAACTGCAATGGCTGCAGTCGACCCCGCGTTGCCTGACTACGAAAAAACCAGCGGTGTTTCCGGTAATTTCTCATCGGTTGGCTCCGATACTCTGGCGAACATGATGACGCTGTGGGCCGAAGGGTTCAAGCAGATGTATCCTAACGTCAATGTGCAAATCCAAGCGGCGGGTTCATCTACTGCCCCTCCAGCATTGACCGAAGGGACTTCTCAGTTTGGCCCCATGAGCCGCGCAATGAAGCCCAATGAAGAAGAAGCTTTCGAAAAGCACTATGGCTACAAGCCCACTCGTATCCGTGTCGCTATCGATGCTTTGGCGGTATTTGTTCATAAAGACAATCCGATTAAAGGGTTAAGTCTGGAACAGGTAGATGGTATTTTTTCCTCAACGCACAAATGCGGTTCCGCTGATTTGACTCGCTGGGGAGATGTGGGGTTGCAAGGAAATTGGGCGACCAAGGATATTCAGCTATATGGCCGTAACTCAGTGTCCGGGACCTATGGCTTCTTTAAAGAGCACGCGCTGTGCAAAGGTGATTTTAAGCCCAGTGTCAACGAGCAACCAGGCAGCGCCTCTGTTGTGCAGTCGGTGTCGCAGTCGCTTAACGCCGTGGGGTATTCCGGTATTGGTTACAAAACTGCCGGTGTGAAAGCTGTTGCCATCTCGAAAAAGGGTGAGGAATATATTCCTGCTACTGCCGAAAACGCAGCAACCGGCACCTACCCGTTGTCACGTTATCTGTATGTTTATGTGAATAAACATCCTAATCAGGAACTACCACCAATGCAGCGTGAATTCCTGCGTTATATCCTGTCGAAACAAGGGCAGCAGATAGTGGAAAAAGACGGCTACGTGCCACTGCCAGGGACTGTGATAGCGAAAGATCTCGCCAAGGCCGGTATCAAGTTGTAAATCGCTATCGCTGCTACTGCGATAGCCTGTAAATAAAAACCGTCAGTTACGACGGGTTTTATGTTTTGATACTCAGTCTTTCATCGAAAACAGTTTGTCGGCTCTGGATTGCATAAATTCAATAAATAGTCGGACTTTTAGCGGTTGTTGACTGCGCTGATGATACAACAACGAAATACGCCGCTTTTCACAACGCCATTCTGGCAGCAGAATTTGCAGTTTGCCTTCACGTAACTGCTGTTTTACAAACAGCTCTGGGCCGTAGAGGATCCCTCCGCTAAGTTCCGCCGCGCGAATGGCGCCATTGAGATCGGTCAGCGTCAGATTGGCCGGTCCATCGTAATAAAATGCATCACCATTGGCATGCCGCAGCGTCCAGTTGAAAAAGGGCCAGGCTTTAATGATCTTATGTCGATGTAACTGCTGTGGATGCTGTAATGCCGGAGCATGGCGCAGATAATCTGGTGATGCCACCATCCGATAGTCCAATACTCCCAGAGAGCAGGCGATCCAAGAGGAATCAGGTTGGGTGCCGCCAACAATGGCTACGTCAATGGCTTTATCAACTAGATCAAACTCTTCATTGCTTTGCGCTATATGCAATTGGATATCTGGGTACAGTTCGCAAAACTCCGAGAGACAACCAATAAGCAGATTAGCAATGATGGAAATCGGCGCTGCCAGTCTTAAGGTTCCTTCCGGTCTTTCCGGACTACCGCTGTGGCTGAGCGCATCAAATTGCGCGACCACTTCTTGGTACTTCTGATATAACGCCAGTCCTTCTTCAGTAAGGCGCAGTTTACGGGTGCTGCGCATCAGTAACTGCTGATCAAGTTGTTCTTCCAGTCGTGCAAGTTTGCGGCTGACAGTCGCTATTGGCATCTGCAACTGACGCGCCGCCGCAGAAAAACTTCCGGCATTTACCAGGTGGACAAACAGGTAGATGAGCTGGAGTTCCAGAGATGACTGCATAGTATTAAGGACTCAAACTAGGCGCTAAGACAGAGCCCCATAATAGCGGATTGCTTGAACAGTTTGATAGCGTGATAGTGAGTCGACTGTAATATTCACTGAACTTCCTAGACCAGCATAAATAATGTGCGGCTATTTACTGTATAAAAAATCAGTATATACTGTTCATTAATACAGTGCTTTGGGGATATTTTATGCTTTGCCAACTCAGCATCAACAATTTTGCCATTGTGCGTTTTTTGGAACTGGATTTTCGCGCTGGCATGACCAGCATTACCGGTGAAACTGGTGCCGGTAAATCAATCGCCATCGACGCGTTGGGGCTATGTTTGGGTAACCGGGCTGATGCCAGCAGCGTGCGGCCCGGTGCCGACAAAGCCGAAGTCAGTGCCCGTTTTTCGCTAACCGATGTACCGCAGGCTAAACGCTGGCTGGAAGATAATGATCTGGAGCTGGAAGACGAATGTATCCTGCGCCGGACCATTGGCAATGATGGCCGCTCACGCGCGTATATCAACGGTAATCCTGTCCCCTTGGCTCAGCTTAAGGCCTTGGGGCCATTACTGGTGGGTATTCATGGGCAGCACGCTCACCACGCTTTGCTGAAGAGTGAGCAACAGTTATTGCTGTTGGATAGCTATGCCAATCACCGGTTATTGCTGGATGCCGTCAACAGTGCCTATCAGCGTTTTCGTCATACCGAACAACAACTACAAGAGTTACAACGTTCGCAGCAAGAGCGGATATCTCGCAAACAACTGCTGAGTTATCAAGTGGAGGAACTCAACGAGTTCGGCCTAGGGGAACAGGAATTTGCTGAGCTGGAGCAAGAGCATAAAAAGCTGGCTAATGGTACAGCGTTGATGGAAGCCTGCCAGCAGGGGATTTACCTGCTCAGTGAAGGTGACGAGATGAATATCGAGTCATTGCTGAATAAAGCGGTACATATTGCGGCAGAACTGGAAGGCTTTGATCCGAAGTTAGCATCGGTTGGTCACATGTTGAATGAAGCACTGATCCAAGTGCAAGAGAGTGGCAGTGAGTTGCAGCGTTACCTAGAACGGTTGGAGATGGATCCTGAGGTTTTTGCTCAGATTGAAGCACGATTATCAAAAGCGATGCAATTGAGCCGCAAACACCATGTGCCGCCTGTAGAGTTATACCAGCATCATCAGTCATTGTTGGCGGAATTGAGCACTCTGGATGCCGATGAGTCAAGACTGGAGGAAGTGGAACTGCAGTTAGCCGCGAGTCGAGAAAACTACTTTGTGCAGGCCCAGAAATTAAGCCAAAGTCGGCTGCGTTATGCCAAAGAGTTGGAAAAATTAGTCACTGATTCAGTGCGCGAGCTGAATATGCCAAAAGCCAAGTTTGTGGTGTCCGTGCAATTTAACGAACAACAGATGTCGCTGCATGGCTGTGATGATGTGGAGTTCCGAGTCAGCACCAACCCGGGACAACCCTTGGAGAGCATGGCTAAAGTTGCTTCTGGTGGTGAGCTGTCGCGCATCGGTTTAGGGATCCAGGTGATTACTGCGCGCAAAGTGGCAACACCAACACTGATCTTTGATGAAGTGGATGTAGGGATTTCTGGACCCACCGCCGCGGTTGTGGGCCGCATGCTGCGTTCGTTGGGGGAATCGACTCAGGTTTTATGTGTGACTCACCTGCCCCAGGTCGCTGGTAATGGTCATCAACATATGTATGTCGCCAAACAGAGTAAAGGTGGCATGACTGAGACTTCTATGGTGTCATTAAATCGTGAGCAGAGAGTACAGGAGCTGGCGCGGTTACTGGGTGGTGATATTATTACTGACAATACGCTCGCCAATGCGCGCGAGTTGTTGAATGCCTGAGTTGTTGGGGCCTAAGCGGTGAAAAGGCCGGGAATCCCGGCCTTATTACATTTAGTGTATGGCTAATGGCGTATCGTAGGGAAAAGTCTGCCCCGTCAGTTCAGTGAAATACCAATATTAGATACCCCGTTAGCAACAATCTCTTTACGCAACTCTTTAATAAATACTGCATCTGGCTGCGGTTGTTCTTCAACGATGGTCAATAGCGATTCCTGCAGTTGCCGCTCTTCTTGCATCACCTCATGATCGAACACAAAATCTTCCAGTTGTTGTTCTGTCATCTCGTCAGGCGCAATGGCTTCAATGTAATTGGCGACGGTGGCTGAAGATAGTTTGGAAATATTGATAATGTCATCTTCGACTTTGCTCTCCAATGCGCCGAGTAAAGAGGACAGTGCGACCACTGCGTCCAGTGCTGGATAGACACCATAAACGTCAAAATTCTCCGGCTCTGGGGTATTTTCTTCCAGCTTGGCTAACTGCAATTCAATATTCAGTTTGAGTTTGTTGTCATAAAGCGACTGCCACAACAGTTGCAGTAAGGTTTCCAAAACTGCCGGATTTCCAAAATGACACACTTCAGCAAACAGCTGATAGTTAGGTAGCATGCGTTGACACAGTGCTACGGCAAACAGTTTTTTCTGCGGCAGGCTTAGTGCTTTAAGCCGTTTAAAAAATCCCGCTTTTACATTCATGGGTTCAGTCCGTTACGAATGAGGAGAGTAACTTTTGGGCCGCTGATTCTACCTTAGCCAGTTCATCAAGCAACTCCAGAATTTCCGGCTCGACATCGAGCAGTTGTGCGCCGGTTTTTAAGGCCGATTCTATTATCTGGCATAACTGCTGTAATGTCGGCACCCCAGAGTAGCAGCAAGCACCGTGAAGTTTATGGATAACCGCCAATAATTGCGGTAATTGTTGCTGCTTTAATGCAGTTTCAATGTTTTCCTGGGTTTCTGGAATCGAATTAACCAGCATCTGCAACATCTCCTGCGCCAGCGAGGCTTTGTTGTTGGCTTGTGCTAGACACAGTTCCCAATTGACGATGCGTGGATCGTGCCGTTCAACTTCAATCCCATGATGCCAACGGTTTAATATGGCTTTTAGTGCGATTTCGTCAATGGGCTTAGGCAGATAACCGTCCATACCGCTGTTAAGTATGCGTTCGCGTTCTTCATTAATTGCGTGCGCTGTCACTGCGATGATAGGGGTATTACGATTAAGACTGTCGGCACGAATGGCTGCGGTGGCTTTGATGCCATCCGTACCTGGCATTTGAATATCCATAAAAATCAGATCGAATGCAGTAGCTTTGGCCTGTGTTATTGCCTGTTCGCCATTCGTTGCAGTGTGGACGTCGCTCACCAGTTCACGCAACAAGGTATCAATCAATTTTAGATTTGCCGGATTGTCATCCACCGCCAGTACCGTCATGGTAAGCTTAGGTGCGGTTGGCTGTGCGGGTGGTGCAATAATCACCGGTGCTGGGGCTATCTGCAACTCCAGCATATTCCTCGCAAGTGTGTATTCTCCGACCGGATTGGTCAGCACCAAATCGGTCTGTGGCCGGATAACATTATTCAGCAATTGCTGATCATGACTATCAGTGAGCGCTATCAGTACTTGGGTACAGCGACGCGCTGCATTTAATGTTTTGCTTAATGCGGGAATATCATCATAGTCGTGGCAGGATAACAGCATAAAATCATAAGAAGGGTTTCCCGCTAGCAAGGCATTAAGGGCGGCGGTGCTGCTGACGGTTTCAACCCGCATTTGCCAGTATTGCAGTCGCCTTTGCAATACGGCTGCCGACAGGGATTTTGTTTCAAACAGCAGTGTGCGTTTCCCCGAAAGTTGCTGCAACGGTAGGTGATCCCCCAATGGATAGGGGCTTTGCGCCAAGGGTAGGGTAAACCAGAAGGTCGAGCCTTTCCCTAGCCGCGAAGTGAAGCCTATCTGTCCGCCCATTTGGTTGATCAGGCGTTTGGTAATGATAAGTCCAAGGCCAGTGCCGCCAAAGCGTCTGGAAATAGACGAGTCCGCCTGGCCGAATGCCTGAAATAGCAGTTGTTGCTGTTCTTCTTCGATACCAATACCGGTGTCAGAAACTTCACAATGCAGCTCGACTTGGTCTTCCTGTAGCCCGTTGACATCCACCTTTAGTAACACACTGCCTTTGTCGGTGAATTTGATGGCATTGCCGACAAGATTGGTGATGATCTGGCTGACGCGTATTGCATCGCCGCTGACAGCATCAGGTACATCTGGCATCACATCAACTACCAGTTCCAGTTGTTTATCGTGTGCCTGGGCTGACAATAGCATTACGGTTTCATCAAGGTTTTCACGTAATGAAAATGGCATGTTTTCCAGTACCATTTTGCCCGCTTCCAGTTTAGAAAAATCAAGAATATCGTTGATAATACTGAGCAAATTACTGGCGCTACGTTCGATGGTACGGATGTAATCCAACTGGCTGGCATGCAAAGGGGTTTTTAATAACTGACGAGCGAAACCTATGACACCATTCAATGGGGTGCGCAATTCATGGGACATGTTGGCAAGAAACTCAGACTTAATCCGACTCGCCTCCTGTGCCCGTTTTTTGGCCATGTCGAGTTCAACGTTCTGGATCTCAATCTGTTCCAGTGTCTCTCGTAAGTCAGAGGTGGCTTGATCGATATTCTGCTGCATCTCATCATGGTATTCCGACAATGAACTCGCCATGGCATTGATGCCACGTTTCAGCAAATCGAGTTCGCCGATGAGGTTGCCATTGACACGGGTATCGAGTTTACCTTCACGAATTTTGGCCACTACCCGTACCATTTCGGTGATAGGCTGGGTGACATTTTTCACCAAACGGAAAGTGAACAACAAGTTCAGCTGTACCCCAATTAGCACTATGATGAAAGCCGCTAACGCTGCCCGATGTTGTTCTAACAGCGCCCGTTCTTTATTCAGCAACATCGCTACATAGCCGACAGGTTTGTCGGCTTGGGCTACCCCTGGTACATCATCCAGTGTCAGAAGATTCCCGGTCGCATAGATGGGCGTACGCACAATTAGGCTGTCACCGACCTGTTCAAACTGTGTTTGATTCAGACTGGCGATATCCTGCTGATAACGCATCAGCTCAAAATCTTTATGATAATGGGATGTCACGAACAGCTGGTTATCAGCGTCAAAGATGGCGATGGATTTCACCAATGTGGATTTGTTCAATTGTGCTGCGGCGAGCAATCTTTTTGCGGCTTCGCGGTTATTGCTCATCAGACTTGCTTCACCCGCAATCGCCAACGGCTCAATGATATTGCTACCTTGATCCCGCAGCGTATCTTCCAGTTCATAAAAGCGATTTATGGTAAAATAGGCGCCTAGCAGAATACCCACCAGAATTGTCGGTGCCAACGCCAGCACCAGCACCCATGAGCGCAGGCTGTATTTGGTCATGTAGTTGGTGTTGTTCATCGACAAAGGCTATTCCACAATAGAGTTAAACGATACTAGACTGCCAGAGTTGGCGTCACTTTTACCAGTATTTTTATTGCCCAAGAGAGCTGCATGGCACAATTTTTTAAAGCAAAACCAAAAACATCGGTAATGAATCAGCAAAAGATCCAAGTGACGGCCAATACGTTGGATCACTTGGGTGCTGGGGTTGCACAGTTTAACGGTAAAGTACTATTTGTTCCGGGACTATTACCGGGCGAAACTGCTGACGTAAAACTGACTGAAGATAAGAAACAATATGCTAGGGCGCAACTGCTTAAATTACAGCAAGCATCTACACATAGATGTGAACCCGTATGCGCTTATTATGGCAGTTGCGGTGGCTGTGATTTGCAGCACTTGCAGATAGCGGAGCAGCGTCAATACAAGCAACAGGTGCTACGAGAACTGTTCAGTAAATTCTCCAGTATCGATGAGTTACCGCCGATCGAGGTGTTAAGTGACGCTCCGCTTGCATATCGGCGCAAGGCGCGCTTGGCTACTTGGTATGATAAAGCCAACAAGCGCTTTTTCTTGGGCTTTCGCGCTAAAGAAAGCACTAAAGTGGTTGCGATAACAGAATGTCCGGTGTTGCTGCCAGCATTATCTGCACTGATAAAACCGTTGGCTGCAGCACTGGCGCAGTTGCAGAGTGTTGCCAGCCTAGGCCATGTCGAATTAATCGCTGCCGATAGCGGCGTGCTGGTGGTGTTGCGTATTACCAAAGCCTTGTCAGATAAAGACCGGCAGCGCTTACTAACATTGGCTGAAAATCTTGACTGTCAGCTCGTATTACAAAGTGCTGAAGATGAATATGAGTATCTTCGCGGCACCCAGCCTTTCTATCAATTTACACAGCAAAATTCTTCGCTGACGTTGCACTTTAACCCTGGTAACTTCATTCAGGTCAATGGCGCTGTCAATCGCTTGATGCTAGCTAAAGCCCTGGAATGGCTAGACCCTAAAGCTGACGAACTCATTCTGGATCTGTTTTGTGGTATGGGAAATTTCAGCCTGCCACTGGCAACATCGGGAGCCCGTGTTACTGGCGTTGAGGGCGTACAACAATTAGTGCAGCAAGCCCGCAGTAACGCTGTGGCCGCAGGGATGGACAACTGTGAATTTTTCTGTGCCGATCTCAACGGTGACCTGAGCGGTCAACCATGGTTACAGCAGGTGGATAAGTTGCTGTTGGATCCTAGTCGTGCGGGGGCTTGGGAACTGCTGTCACAACTTCCGTTGTTGGCTCCGCGTTCGTTGGTTTATGTGTCCTGTAATCCGGCCAATTTAGCACGTGATAGTGCAAAGCTGGTGGCTCAAGGGTATCAATTGAGCAAATTGGCACTGTTGGACATGTTCCCGCAGACTCATCACATGGAAGCTATCGCTTTGTTTACGCACAAATAAACAGCAACTTTACAGCGAGTTTGCCCAAAAGCGGCATAAGGGATTTGACTTCCTGGAAGCAATACCCAAGATAGAGAGTCTTGACGCGTCTGTTTGTCAGACCAACAAAAGGAAGCAAAGATGGTATCTGTTCGCGAAGCGCATTTTCAGGATCCGGACTTTACGTTGGACGATTGGGTTAAACGCCATGTCGCTCAGCCCGAGGATGCTCAAAAACTGCTGGTGTTATTCCAGCAGCTAGAGAGTTTACCACTCGGTAAGTGCCGTATTCCGTTAGCCGAGCTGCAGGCCAAGTCGCGGGAGCTAATAGAGATCCTGGCACCGCTGAATATGGATATTGATACCTTGTTGGCATCTGTGCTGTTTGTCTACTTTGAGACTGGTTTACTCGATGACCTCTATTTGCAAGAGCATTGCTCTGCGGCACTGGCAGCGTTGGTTCGCAGTGTAAAAACCATGGATGCCATCGGCTATCTGCAACTTAACCATGACAGCCGGACTGCGGAATCGCAGATCGATAACATCCGCAAAATGCTGCTGGCCATGGTCGAAGACGTACGGGCGGTGGTGATCAAGCTAGCTGAACGCGTGTATTTGCTGCGGCAGGTGAAAGGCGAAGACGAAGAAACGCGGGTGCTGCTGGCGCGAGAGATCGCTGATATCTATGCACCATTGGCGAATCGCTTAGGGATAGGTCAACTGAAATGGGAACTGGAAGATCTATCGTTTCGTTATCTGCATCCCGATACCTACAAAGAGATTGCTCGGCAGCTCGATGGTAAGCGGTTAGACCGCGAAGTCTATATTGATAATTTTGTTGAGCAGTTACAGCAGAAACTGGATGCAGAACAGATCCGCGCCAAAGTCTATGGCCGGCCGAAACATATCTATTCTATCTGGCGCAAAATGCGTGGAAAGCATCTGAAATTTGATGAATTGTTTGATGTGCGTGCCGTACGGGTCGTCACCGAACGATTACAGGACTGTTATGGTGCGCTCGGTGTGGTGCATACCCTGTGGCATCACATTCCACGTGAATTTGACGATTACATTGCCAACCCAAAACCTAACGGTTATCAGTCAATTCACACTGTGGTTGTAGGCCCCGAAGGTAAAACTGTGGAGATCCAGATCCGCACTCAGCAGATGCACGAAGATGCTGAACTGGGGGTGGCCGCTCACTGGAAATATAAAGAAGGCACAGCCGGTAAGCAGACCGGTTACGAGGAAAAAATCAACTGGCTGCGTAAGATCCTGCAGTGGCAGGAAGATGTGGCGGAAAGTGGCAACCTCGTTGAAGAGATCCGTTCTCAGGTATTTGAAGACCGAGTGTACGTGTTTACGCCCACTGGTGAAGTGGTGGATTTGCCCGGTGGTTCAACGGTGCTCGACTTTGCTTATTATATCCACTCGCAAATTGGCCATCGCTGCATTGGTGCCAAAGTCGATGGCCGTATCGTGCCATTTACCTATCAGGTTCAGACGGGTGAACGGGTAGAGATTATCACCTCAAAAACGCCTAATCCTAAACGTGACTGGCTCAATCCCAACCTTGGCTATATCAAGACGTCGCGCGCCAGAAGTAAAATTTTGCACTGGTTGAAGCAACAAGATCGTGATAAAAATCTGGCCGCTGGCCGCGAAATGTTGGAAGCGGAGCTGGCGCGTATTGGACTCGGTCTCAAAGATGCCCATGTCGCCGTTGAGCGTTTTAATCTGGGCAATATGGATGATTTACTGGCGGCGATTGGCGGCGGTGATGTCCGGCTGAATCAGGTCGTAAACTATATTCAGGGGCAGTTCCGGCAAGAGGTGCCCTCGGCCGAGGATGCCATCGAAGATTTGGTCAAAAAAGGCGGCCAGAAAGTTGCTGCTGGCGGTAAAGACCGAATTGAAGTTAATGGCGTCGGTAATCTGATGAGCCATCTGGCGCGTTGCTGCCAACCAGTGCCGGGGGATGAGATTTTTGGTTTCATTACCAAAGGCCGCGGTATCTCGGTGCATCGAGCTGACTGTGAGCAGGTAAAAGAACTGATGCGGGCACACCCTGAGCGAGTGGTCGATGTCGTATGGGGTGAGAATTACTCTGGCGGTTACAAGGTGCGGCTGCGGGTTTTGGCTAATGATCGTACCGGGCTACTGCGTGACCTGACATCAGTGTTGGCCGCTGAAAAGTCCAATGTGCTGGCCATGAATACGTCATCGGATGTGAAAACCCAAACCGCCACCATTGAATTGGAAATGGAACTCTACAATGTCGAAGGATTGTCGCGGGTGATTTCAAAACTCAATCAAGTCGATGGTGTATTGGAAGCGCGTCGTCTGTAAGTGTTAGTAAGATGATGACATAAATTTGAGGTAGTAACAGTTGTGAGTAAGCCTGATATTGAACGCCTGCTAGAAATTATGGCGCAACTGCGCGATCCCGAGCGCGGTTGTCCCTGGGACAAGGCTCAAACCTTTACCTCTATTATTCCGTTCACGTTGGAGGAAGCCTATGAAGTCGCTGATGCCATTGAACGTGAAGATTGGCAGGAACTGCCCAGCGAATTGGGCGACTTGTTGTTCCAGATAGTGTTTTATGCACAATTGGGCAAAGAGCAACAGCAGTTTGATTTCTCGACTGTGGTTGAACGGATCTGCGACAAATTGCTGCAGAGACATCCCCATGTGTTTGCCAATGCGGCGATTGAGGATCTGCACGAAAATTGGGAAAACCTCAAAGCAGGCGAACGGCAAGCGCGGCAGTTGCATTCCATTTTGGATGATATTCCTAATGCACTACCGGCATTAACACGTGCGGCGAAAATCCAAAAGCGAGTTGCGCGAGTGGGCTTTGACTGGGGCGAACTGCCACCTGTTGTTGGTAAAGTACAGGAAGAGTTGGCCGAGGTGTTGGAAGAGGCCCAGTTATCACCGCAAAATCCGGCAAGATTACAAGAAGAAATGGGCGATTTGCTATTTGCAACGGTTAATCTGGCACGCCATCTGGGCGTAAATCCAGAAGAAGCCTTGCGGCAGGCCAACCATAAGTTTGAACGGCGTTTCCGCGGCGTAGAACAATGTGTGCAAGCGTCCGGCAAAGCCTTTGAGGAGCATACTTTGACCTCGTTGGATCAGTTTTGGGAACAGGTGAAACAGCAAGAACGGCACTGAGTCCACTTCAATTAATCTCATAATCAGGCAAATTTCTACCTCTAGCGGTTTGGTAAATCAGGCTGCCTTTGATATACTGTCGCCCCATCCCAGCGCTTAATCCCGAGCGTTGAATTCTTACTCTTTTTCTCAGGTTCAGCAATGACTACAAGGTATATCTTCGTAACCGGTGGTGTGGTT
Source organism: Shewanella fodinae (assembly GCF_014651955.1). GTDB lineage: Bacteria > Pseudomonadota > Gammaproteobacteria > Enterobacterales > Shewanellaceae > Shewanella > Shewanella fodinae. Next base: position 33,570 of record NZ_BMXW01000026.1, read on the forward strand.
TCATCACTAGGCAAAGGCATTGCGGCAGCATCATTAGCCGCAATATTGGAGGCACGGGGCCTCAATGTGACCATCATGAAGCTGGATCCTTATATCAACGTTGATCCGGGCACTATGAGCCCAATCCAGCATGGCGAAGTGTTTGTCACTGAAGACGGTGCTGAAACTGACCTCGACCTAGGTCATTACGAACGTTTCATTCGTACTAAAATGGGGCGGCGCAACAACTTCACGACTGGCCGTATCTATGAAGAGGTGCTGCGCAAGGAGCGCCGTGGTGATTATCTCGGAGCCACCATTCAGGTGATCCCGCACATCACCAATGCCATCAAGGAAAAAGTGCTAGAAGGCGGTGAAGGCCATGATGTTGCCATCGTTGAAATTGGTGGTACCGTCGGTGATATTGAGTCCCTGCCATTTCTCGAGTCTATTCGTCAGTTAGGGGTTGAACTGGGCCGTGAGCGCAGCATGTTCATGCACCTGACTTTGGTGCCGTTTATCGGCCCCGCGCAGGAAGTGAAAACTAAACCCACCCAACATTCTGTGAAAGAACTGCGCTCTATTGGGATTGCACCAGATATTCTGGTGTGTCGTGGTGACCGGGCAATTCCCGCCACTGAACGGGCGAAAATCTCACTGTTTTGTAACGTCGAAGAAAAAGCCGTTATCTCCTTGCGCGATGTCGATTCCATCTACAAGATTCCGGCGTTACTGCGCTCTCAAGGGCTGGATGAACTCGTTGTTAAACGTTTTGGCTTGCAATGTCCGGAAGCGGATCTGTCTGAATGGGAAAATGTGATTTACCAAGAAGCCAATCCCAATGGTGAAGTCACTATCGGCATGGTCGGTAAATATACCGAACTGCCTGATGCCTACAAATCGGTTAACGAAGCGTTGAAACATGCCGGCATTAAAACGCGTGTTTCAGTGCATATCAAATATATTGACTCTCAGACTGTTGAAGCTAAAGGCGTAGAAGTGCTCGACGGCCTTGACGGTATTCTGGTGCCTGGCGGCTTCGGTTCTCGTGGCATCGAAGGCAAAATTATGGCGGCACAATATGCCCGTGAACATAAATTGCCTTATTTCGGTATTTGTTTGGGACTGCAGGTGGCGCTGATCGAGTTTGCCCGTCATGTGGCGGGCATGGACGGTGCGCACTCTACTGAGTTTAATCCGGAAACCCCTTATCCTGTAGTGGGTTTGATCACTGAATGGATTGATGAAGCGGGGCACGTAGAACACCGTGATGAAGCCTCAGATCTTGGTGGCACCATGCGCTTAGGTGCACAGCTATGCCATTTGTTGCCAGGCACCAAAGCCGCCGCCGCATATGGTCACGAAACCTGTGTTGAACGCCATCGCCATCGTTACGAAGTTAATAACACCTTTGTGCCGAAACTGGAGCAGGCTGGGTTGGTGTTCAGTGGCTTGTCTTCTGACCGCAAGTTGGTCGAGATGATTGAACTGCCGGATCATCCTTGGTTTGTCGCCGGTCAGTTTCACCCGGAATTTACTTCTACACCGCGCGATGGGCATCCACTGTTTGAAGGGTTTGTATCTGCCGCCAGCGCATATCAGAAGAGTAAGTTAGGCTAATACGGCAAGAAGCCGGTGCATTCATTTTTGTACCGGCTTTTTGATTAATGTCGGCAGTGGTTCATCAACGCTTGGATAATGTCGTATGATGGGGCATCGTTGCACTCTCAAGAACCCTGTACCCATGTCATGGGGATGCTATATGGGTACGGGTTTTTCTTTTAATTTTATCTTTGAACTGAGGATATTATGGCTAAGATCGTGAAAGTCTTTGGCCGCGAAATCATGGATTCGCGCGGTAACCCCACTGTAGAAGCTGAAGTGCATCTAGAAGGTGGATTTATCGGTATGGCTGCGGCCCCTTCTGGCGCCTCTACTGGCAGCCGTGAAGCACTGGAACTACGCGATGGTGACAAGAGTCGCTATCTGGGCAAAGGCGTACTGCACGCTGTGGCTAATATCAATGGTCCTATCAGTGCCGCGTTAGTGGGCAAAGATGCTACGGCTCAAGCTGAACTTGATAGCATCATGATTGCACTTGATGGCACTGAAAACAAAGATAAGCTCGGCGCCAATGCCATCTTGGCGGTATCGCTGGCTGCAGCAAAGGCCGCCGCCGCATTTAAAGGAATACCGTTATACGCACATATTGCTGAATTGAACGGTACTCCAGGGCAATACAGTATGCCAGTGCCGATGATGAATATCCTTAACGGTGGTGAACATGCCGATAATAACGTCGATATTCAGGAGTTTATGGTTCAGCCAGTCGGTGCTAAGAATTTCCGCGAAGCGCTGCGTATGGGCGCCGAGATTTTCCATAATCTGAAAAAAGTGTTGAAGGCCAAAGGGCTTAATACGGCAGTAGGTGACGAAGGGGGTTTTGCGCCTAACCTAGCATCTAATGCCGATGCGTTAGCCGTAATCAAAGAAGCCATCGCTGCTGCTGGTTATGCCTTAGGAACCGACGTGACTCTAGCGCTAGATTGTGCAGCATCTGAGTTCTACAAAGACGGCAAATATGATCTTGCGGGTGAAGGTAAAGTATTTACCTCTCATCAGTTCTCCGATTTTCTGAAGTCACTGACGGAACAGTACCCCATTGTGTCTATCGAAGATGGATTGGATGAATCTGACTGGGAAGGCTGGGCTTATCTGACTAAGATCCTCGGTGATAAGATCCAGTTGGTCGGCGACGATCTATTTGTCACCAATACCAAAATTCTGGCGCGTGGTATCGAACAAGGCATCGGTAATTCAATTTTAATTAAATTCAACCAGATTGGTTCGCTGACAGAAACGCTAGCGGCTATCCGTATGGCAAAAGATGCGGGCTATACCGCTGTTATTTCACATCGTAGCGGTGAAACCGAAGATGCCACGATTGCCGATCTAGCGGTTGGTACTGCGGCTGGGCAGATTAAAACCGGTTCGCTATGCCGTTCAGATCGTATTGCTAAATATAACCAGTTGCTACGGATTGAAGAACAGTTGGGTGAAAAGGCCCCTTACCACGGTCTATCGGCAATCAAAGGGCAGGCGTAAGTCTCTTTTTTAGCAAGTTGGATACAATCAGACGTAAAAAGGCCGCCACTTGGTGGCCTTTTTTGTTGTACTATCTGTCGCAGAACATTTTGCCTAAAATGGTGACCCGCTGCCTATGAAACCTTTGCTCTTGTTAGGATGCCTGTTGCTTGGTCTGATGCAGTATCGGTTGTGGTGGGGTGATAATAGCCTCACAGAATATTTCCACCTAGAACATCAGATTGCTGAACAGCAACAAAATAATAATGAACTCGATGCCCGCAACCAGGCATTGAAAGAGGAAATCCTTGATTTGCGTAGCGGTAAGGAAGCGATTGAAGAGCGGGCCCGAAATGAGCTGGGATTCATTAAAAAGGGTGAAACTTTTTATCGGGTTGTGGGCGGTGAGCAGCGTTCGATGACCGTTTCTAATAATTGAGAGCACTTTTCCTTTAATATTTAACGCAGGACACCATGAATCAATCTGAATTATCGGTTGACCGTATGCCGCATGCGTCTCAGACCGTGGTTGCTATTGTCCCCGCCGCTGGTGTTGGCAGTCGTATGGGCGCGGATTGTCCCAAACAGTATCTGCCATTGCTGAATGGCTGTATTCTCGGTTACACACTACAGCTATTACTCAATCATCCTGCGATATCTCAGGTTGTCGTAGCGCTGCATCCACAAGATCGCTATTTCAGCCAGTTACCACAAGCTAGTCATCCTAAAATATTAACCGTTGTTGGCGGTTCTCAACGGGCGGATTCCGTGCTGGCAGCCTTGAAACAACTGTCTCAGCCTGATGTCTGGGCCTTGGTGCATGATGCTGCCAGACCGTGCCTCACCCATGCCGATATCGATAAGTTATTGGCATCAAGGCAACAATTCCCGCAAGGCGCTATTCTGGCGGCACCAGTGCGTGACACCATGAAACGGGCGGCCGTTGATGGCAGTATCAGTGAAACCGTATCCCGTGATGCTTTGTGGCATGCGTTGACCCCGCAATTATTTCCCGCACAGTTGTTGCAACATAACTTGTCACAGGCAATTGCGGCAGGGGTACAGATAACCGATGAAGCGTCGGCAATGGAGTGGGCTGGCGTGCGTCCGGGCTTGGTGGCCGGACGCAGTGATAACATTAAGGTGACACATCCAGAAGATTTGCCGTTGGCCGCTTTATTTCTGCAGCATCAGCAGCGTTCGTAAAGCGGGCAGCACACTTGGAGACATTGATGAAAATACGTATCGGACATGGGTTTGATGTCCATAAATTTGGTGCCGAGCAACCGTTGATCCTCGGGGGCGTTGTTGTGCCTCACGAGATTGGGCTGATTGCGCATTCTGATGGTGATGTGGTGTTACATGCGGTGGCCGATGCCTTACTGGGCGCGATGGCGCTGGGCGATATCGGCAAGCACTTTCCCGACACCGATCCCCTGTTTAAAGGGGCTGATAGCCGGGTATTGTTACGTCACTGTTTTGAGTTGGTGAAACAGCGTGGTTATGCCTTAGGTAATCTGGATGTAACTATCATTGCACAAGCCCCGAAGATGGCACCACATGTCCAGGCAATGCGCGAAGTTTTGGCAAGTGACTTACAGGCCGAGTTAGATGCCGTTAACGTGAAAGCAACGACGACAGAGAAACTTGGATTCGCTGGACGAAAAGAAGGAATAGCGGTCGAAGCAGTGGTGTTACTGCAGGCGTATAGTGAGGAGCAGGTTGCGTGGTAGAACTGCATTATCTTTATGGAAAACCGGCTAGTCGTGGCAATTTGCGTACGGTTAACGAAGACTTTCTGGTACAGGAATTACTGCCATTTACCCCGACAGGCGAAGGTGAACACCATCTGTTACATATCCGCAAGCGTGGTCTTAATACTGTAGCGGTGGCGGAATTGTTGGCAAAATTTGCGGGTGTGCACCCCAAAGAGGTGACGTTCGCCGGACAAAAAGACAAAAACGCTGTTACTGAACAGTGGTTTGGTGTGCGCATCCCCGGGAAGGAAACACCTGATTGGCAACAGTTAAACAGTGATAATCTGCAGATACTCTCCAGTCAGCGGCACAGCAAAAAGTTGCGGATAGGGGCGCTCACAGGTAACCGCTTTACGCTCATTCTGCGAGATGTTACCGATGTTGAAGAGGTGCAGCAGCGATTAGAACAGATCCGAGAGCGGGGCGTCCCCAACTATTTTGGTGAGCAGCGATTTGGCCATCATGGTGGCAATATCGCCAAAGCCCGGGAGATGTTAGCGGGTAAAAAAGTGAAGGATCGCAACAAACGCTCTTTATATCTCTCTGCGTTACGGTCCATGTTATTTAACGCGGTGGTTGCGGCAAGATTACAGCAATATCCGGGAACGCTGTTGCCGGGTGATTGTGTCATGCTGGCGGGTAGCAATAGCTTTTTTGTTGCTGAGCAATGGGACGAAGTGCTTAAAAACCGATTAGCCGCGCAGGATATTCAGTTATCTGCGCCTTTGTGGGGCCGTGGTCGAGCGTTGGCGACCGGCGAGGCGTTGCTCTTTGAGTCCGCCGTATTGGCAGATTATGCGGCCGATCTTGATGCGCTGGAGCATGCCGGATTGTCACAGGAACGGCGGCCACTGATGTTGTGTCCGCAAGCGATGAGCTGGGCGGTAATTCCAGAAGGTTTGCGGTTGAGTTTTGTGTTGCCTGCGGGCGCCTACGCTACCTCCGTCCTCCGGGAAGTGCTGGATTATACCGATGTAGCAGACGTTCGTTGGCAACAAGCCGTGGCCGCAAGAGAAGCGCAACAGGACAGGTAAGCGACAATGAAAATTCTGGTCAGTAATGATGATGGCGTGACCGCGCCGGGGATTAAGGTGCTGACAGAGACGCTGTCGCAATTGGCAAACGTATTGACGGTGGCACCCGATCGCAACTGTTCTGGTGCAAGTAACTCATTAACCTTGACTAATCCTTTAAGGATTAATAAGTTAGATAACGGCTACATTGCAGTTAATGGCACCCCAACAGATTGTGTGCATCTGGCTATCCGTGAACTCTGTGATGGTGAGCCGGACATGGTGGTATCAGGCATTAACGCCGGTGCCAATATGGGCGACGATACCCTATATTCAGGGACGGTTGCAGCGGCGATGGAAGGCCGTTTTTTGGGGTTACCAGCGGTTGCTGTGTCCTTGGCTGGGCGCGCATTAACGCACTATGGCACGGCTGCCGCCTATACGTTGAAGATTATTGAAGGGTTGAAGCGATATCCTATCGCATCTGATCAGATCCTTAATATCAATGTGCCAGACTTACCCATGGATCAAATTCAAGGGATTCGCGTGACCCGGTTAGGAACCCGACATAAAGCCGAAGATATGGTTCGTACCACCGACCCACATGGTCGCGAGATCTTCTGGCTTGGTCCTCCGGGAATTGAACTTGATGTTGGTGATGATACGGATTTTTACGCGGTGGCTCAGGGTTATGTGTCTATTACGCCGTTAACTGTAGATCTGACCGCTTATCGACAGTTATCAAAATTGCAACAGTGGATTGAGAAATTATGAGTCGCGTGGCTTCAGCATCAGCGGCATTACAGTTAACCCGTAAGCTCAGCGAGGCTGGGATCTCTCATCCTGGCGTGTTACAGGCGTTGGCCGCTACGCCTAGGGAACTGTTTGTCGATGGTGCTTTGGCACACAAAGCTTATGAAAACACGGCGTTACCTATTGGTTCCGGGCAAACTATTTCGCAGCCTTATATCGTGGGACGCATGACGGAACTGGTGCTGACCGTTAATCCGGCTAAGGTACTGGAAATTGGTACTGGCTCTGGTTATCAGGCCGCAATTTTGGCGCAACTGGTGCCCCAGTTATATACCGTAGAACGGATCAAAAGCCTACAAATCCAGGCGAGGCAACGACTCAAGCGTCTAGATTTGCACAATGTGTCATTCAAGTATGGAGACGGTTGGCAGGGATGGGAAAATCGAGCCCCGTTTGATGCTATTGTGGTTACTGCCGCAGCAGCAGAAATCCCAGAGGCGTTGTTGCAGCAATTGGCAGATGGCGGTGTGCTGGTGGTACCCGTTGGCGAGAATAACCAGCAACTGCTGCGGATTGTCAGGGACGGGGAGCGATATAGTTCTAGCGTTATTGAAGCTGTCAGATTTGTGCCTTTGGTCAGTGGCGCTTTGGCCTGAACAGCTGTTGCCATCAAACAGAGAGGAATGGCGTGTCTCAGGGAACATATTACAGGGTTGTTCGTTTGCTGCCCCATTGGATTTGCCAATGCGTGCTGCTGTGCGCAACCTTGCTGATGGTTTCTGCCTGTAGTTTCCAATCCCATCGTCCTGCTCCAGTGTATTCTGTTAATGGCTCCCGGCCCATCTTTGATAAGGGATACCTTAATTCCGCCAGAACTTACAAAGTCAATAAAGGCGATACCCTTTATTCCATTGCTTGGGCCGCAGATAAAGATTACCGCGATCTGGCAAAACTGAATCAGCTCGATGCAGCCTATACCATATACCCAGGACAGGTTCTATATCTGATACCTACAACCTCATCTCAACGCCTCCATAAATCGAGCAATTACTCCAAACAGAGTAGTAAAAAACAAGAGAATAAAATTAAAGAAAAACAATTAGATAATAAAAAAACTGGTGCGGTTAAATCTGTACCATCTCCTGTACAAAAAACACTTGATTCCGCTCAAAACTCTGCGTACTCTGTAACCACTGGTAAACAGGTTGTTAACGAAATTGTCCACAGTTCAGGCGTGGTTTTACCTGATAATGTCAGTCAGTGGTTATGGCCTGCTAATGGCGCCCTGATAGCAACCTTTTCCAGTACAGAACAAGGCAATAGAGGAATTAAGATTGCTGGTAATCGCGGCGATATTATAAAAGCTGCAGCAGATGGTCGGGTTGTATATGCGGGTAATGCTTTGCGAGGATATGGGAATCTCGTCATTATCAAGCATAGTGATGATTATCTGAGTGCATACGCTCACGCCGATAAGATCTTAGTGAAGGAACAACAGAATGTGTCCGCAGGACAAACTATTGCCAAGATGGGTAGCACAGGTACTGATCGGGTAATGTTACATTTTGAAATTCGTTACCATGGTCAGTCTGTTGACCCGTTGAATTATTTACCCAAACGTTGATGGTTTGGTGCCACTTTGGCATTGGAGGAAAGCGCCAGATGTAGATTGTTGTCGAAATTTTTGGGAGAGCACATTATGAGCCGAAATAATACCAACGCTTCCGTGCAAGAAGATGCAGATTTTTCAATTGAGATGGATTTGCAACAGGTTGACGCTCTTGCTGAGCGAGTGCAGGATGACCTGCAGAAAAACCTTGATGCCACTCAGTTGTATCTAAGCGAAATCGGTTTTTCCCCCTTGTTAACAGCCGAGGAGGAAGTTTTCTTTTCACGTAAAGCTCTCCGTGGTTGCGAAAAATCGCGTAACCGAATGATTGAAAGCAATCTCAGATTAGTTGTTAAAATTGCCCGCCGTTATAACAATCGTGGCTTGGCGCTGCTAGATCTTATTGAAGAAGGCAACTTAGGATTGATACGGGCAGTTGAAAAGTTCGATCCAGAACGTGGCTTCCGTTTTTCTACCTATGCAACTTGGTGGATCCGTCAGACCATTGAACGGGCCATCATGAATCAAACTCGTACCATTCGTTTGCCGATCCATGTAGTAAAAGAACTCAATGTCTATCTGCGTACTGCCCGCGAGTTGGCACATAAGCTGGATCATGAACCAACAGCAGAAGAGATTGCTGAAAGACTTGATTTGCCCAGTGCTGACGTTAGTCGCATGTTGAAGTTGAACGAAAAAATCACCTCAGTAGATACCCCCATTGGCGGTGACAACGAGAAAGCTTTATTAGATGTGTTGCCCGATGATGATAGCTATACCCCAGATGCTCAAGTTCAGGAAGAGGATATCTCCAAGTCTGTGGTGAAATGGCTTAATGAGCTGAATATTAAGCAGCGGGAAGTATTAGCACGTCGTTTCGGCTTGTTGGGTTATGAGCCCGCCACCTTGGAAGATGTGGGAACTGAGATAGGTCTTACCCGTGAGCGCGTCAGACAGATCCAAGTAGAAGCATTGAAACGTTTACGGGATATGATTTCCGCTCAGGGCTTATCGGTAGAAGCTTTGTTTAAGATGTAATTTGTAGCGATTGCAAAAAAAGCGCACATAAATGTTAACGCCACTCGCTTAAGAGCGAGTGGCGTTCTTATCTCTAGAGCGTGAAGGATATTTCGCCGCTTTTTTCAATACAGCTCTTGGGTAAGGCTGTCTTTTCCTTTTCTCTGGCAGAATTAGCCGC
>NZ_BMXW01000027.1 GCF_014651955.1 Shewanella fodinae
TAACCTGTACTAATGACTCGAGAGGCTTAACCATACAACCCAGATGGGTTTTTAGCACTTCCTCCCAAGAGGTCGTGAATACCTTGAATGAATGGCAAGACTTGGTTGAAGTATGAGAACCACTACTACAGATAAGATAAGGTCGCTTAGCTCAGCTGGGAGAGCACCTGCCTTACAAGCAGGGGGTCACTGGTTCGAACCCAGTAGCGACCACCATTATCGAATGCACAGCTTTCCAAATTAACGAATTTGCTTGGTGACAATAGCATTGTGGTACCACCTGACTCCATCCCGAACTCAGAAGTGAAACACAATCGCGCCGATGGTAGTGTGGGGTCTCCCCATGTGAGAGTAGGTCATCGCCAAGCGCCTAACTGATGAAATAGCCCTGACATATTGTCGGGGCTTTTTCGTTTTTGAATCATGATTTTTTTAGCAATTTCACTGTCATTTATCAGTTCCATTTTTCAACACTGAGCCAAGGCTGGAGTGTTTTAGATCTCGATCTTTTTATAACTACATTTAAATCAATCAGAAACAAGTTGGCTTTGAATTGAGTTTATGCGTAAATTGTAATCCCTCTGGATGATCCGTCTTGTGGCTCGTGGAGTCCTTTTTTGTGAAGCTGTTGCAGCATCTCAGATCTTACTTTGTGCCCGGTATAATTCTGTTTCTTTATACTTGTTTACTGATTGGTACTTATCTATACGAACACCATCTACTGCTCACTGATACTTCACAAAAAGTCATTTCTCGTTGGACCAATGAACTGTCCAGAATGGATATGATTGTTGAAAAAACAATCAACGATCAAGATCAAACGCGTATTGAAGATGAATTATTGTTTGTCAGTACAGATCTGGACTTGAAAACATATCTGTTGCTCGATGCTACCGGCAAAATACTTTATGCCAATCATTCGATATGGCGGGGTAGTAATGCTGCGGAAGTGATTGATACTTTCTCGCCTATGTTTCAGCACCAGGTTGTTAACGCAGCCTCATTTTCGACTCTGGTCAATTATGAACGGTCATTGTTAACTATCTACTATCCACTCCAGAGTGCCCATGCTGCTTTTGGTAAATATCCACAGATTATTTATTTAGAATATGATTTATATCCGGCAATTGCTGCCGCTGATAACGTATTTAAATCCCGCTTTATTCTTTCCTGGGGGATTGTTTCATTATTGCTGTTGGTTGTTTTGGGGCTGACTTATCTATCTTTTCTTAAACCTATCAAAATACTGATAAATTCAATTGGTAAAAACGCAATCCCCATCCCTTCTTTTTGGATTGCTGAGGAGTTGGCGGTATTACAACAATGCCTGTTGCAGCACCAACAGCAGCAGAATCGGTTAATCAAGCAATTGAAGGATAACGAACAACGGTGGTTATTTGCTATTGATAGTACCCGTAACGGCATTTGGGATTGGAATATTGCCAGTCGTGATGTATTTCTTTCTGATCGTTGGAAGGAAATGCTCGGTTTCAGGCCGGAAGAAATTGCCGATAGTTTTACTGCTTGGAAGGAGCGTTTACATCCAGATGAAGCCGATCATATTCTGGCTGCACTGCAATCCTTCCTAGATGGTGAGACAGATCAGTTTGAGTTACTCCATCGATTACGCCATAAGGATGGCCATTATCTGTGGATCCTTGATCGAGGAATGATTATTGCCTGGGATAATGCAGGCTGCCCCACGCGAATGATTGGTACTCATATGGACGTTTCTGAGGATATTAATAATCAGCAAACGTTAGCCCATCTTTCGTCATATGACTCCCTGACTAATCTGGTGAATCGGAATAGCTTGATGGAGCTACTGAAAACGGCTGTGCATGTTGCTCACGCTACCAATAGCTATAGTGCCTTGCTCTGCTTGGATCTGGATAATTTTAAGATTATTAATGATGCTTTAGGGCACCATATCGGTGATCGATTATTGGTACAACTGGCTACTCGGTTATCTGACATGTTTGCAAAGCAAACTGTCGCGCGGCTCAGTGGCGACGAGTTTGTCATATTGCTTAATAACATTAGTCAGAATGAAGCGTCAGCGACAACCAAGGCATTAATGATTGCAGGTGAGTTGCGGCATGTTATTGCGGCAAGTTTTAACATTGACGGCAGACAGCTACATGTTTCGGCCAGTGTAGGTATTCACCTTATAAATACCGTGATGGAACTCAATGCTGAGGAGTTACTACGCCGGGTTGAAATGGCGATGTTTGCTGCTAAAGAAAATGGCCGGGATGGCTGTGTGGTATATACGGCAGAGTTAGAGCAGCGTACCAACCAGAATTTGCTGCTGCAGAATGATCTACGTAATGCCATCAATCAGCAGCAATTGAGGCTTTATTATCAACCCATTGTGCAACGTGATGGCAAAATTGTCGCGGCAGAGGCGCTTCTGCGCTGGTGCCATCCCAAGCTCGGTTTTGTTTCTCCGGCGGAATTCATCCCTGTTGCTGAACATAGTGGGCTGATCATTGAATTGTCCCGGTGGGTTATTGCTGAGGCGTGTCGTTTTATTAACTCCCTAGCAGCAAAAAATTGTGTTATTCCTCGGATTTCCATCAATATCAGCGCCAGACAATTTAATCATATTGACTTTGTTCCAAGCTTTCTCAGTGCAATTGCAGAATTTCAGGTTGCACCAGCCCAGCTGCAACTTGAGTTAACTGAACACTTGCTGCTTACAGATTTGTCGGTGATCCAAGATAAATTTGAAGCCTTGCGACAGGCTGGAATCGCGGTTGCGATTGATGATTTTGGTACTGGTTATTCATCCTTGAGTTATCTGCAACACTTGTCTTTGACACAACTCAAGATAGATCAATCCTTTGTCAAACAGATAGGTTGCAGTCATAAAGCAGATGCGATTGTTTCTACCATTGTGAACATGGCACATGCGCTGGAATTACAAGTTGTCGCGGAAGGTGTGGAAACGCCAGAGCAACGACAATTTCTGTTAAATGTAGGTTGCGATAGTTTTCAAGGTTTTTTGTGGAGTAAACCGGTTCCAGCAGCCTCGTTTACTGAGCTGTTAACGCAGGAATTTCTGCAGCCAGAGCATGGCAATCAATAAATCCGAAAAACTGCTGAAGCGTGGCATCTCGATAGCTATCTTTTTCGATGAGAAGCTCGTGGGATGCATCCGCTATCACCTTTAGCTGAGTCATTGCGCCAATAGCACGATGTTGCGCTTTGTTGTCCACAATTTGATCATTACCGGCTTGAAGGATCAATAACGGCGTAGTGCTATTTGATGCGGCAATCTGTCTGGCTCGCTCACTAGCTAATAGACTTTCGAGCAGCCATTGGTTTGTGGGCGAACCTAGCTGGATTTGGGGATATTGCTGGTACAGCTGCAAGAGTCGTTCATAACGTTCAGTGCTGTGGGTCAGTTGATTTTTTTCAAAGGTGATGGGCTGATAATTGTGGCCCCCTGGTACATAGTTGGGCTCTTTCCCCGGAGCATAGTTATTTAGGGTTTTTGCGAGCCATAGAATGAAACGACGGGGCAACGGTAGCTTAATGCCATACATTGGTGCACAAAAAACGGCCGCACTAAATACTGCTTGATGACGTTCTAGGTATAGCGTCCCTATTGCACTGCCCATGGAGTGACCTAGCAGAAATAACTGTGAATGCTTTGCAGGTTTTACTACGTGTTCAATGAAATGCTCAAAATGGTCTACGTAACGACTGAAACGATCAATATGGCCTTTATGAGGGTTACGGGTCAGGCGACTAGATAACCCTTGGCCAATATGATCAATGGCATAAACGCTATAACCTTGTTGGTAGAGATCATAGAGCGTTTCTTGATACTTGAGGTAGCTCTCTACTCTGCCGTTACTGACAACTATTGCTTTATTTGATTGTGGATGCCGGGCAAAACAGTAAGCGAGCGATAGACCATCTTCAACCAGTAGCTGCGACTGCGTCACTTGCTGCCAGAACAGCGTTAAATCTGTTTTATCCATGCTCTAGCATTTTCCATTGCATTAGTAATATTTGGGGTCATCAGTGTATCAGAGCAACAGCATTTCCGAGAGTTTGGTTTTACAGACTGCTATAACGCCATGCTAGAATAGGTTGCACTTTACTAATACTCATAACAAAAAGGTAGTGCACATGATTGACGCTACAATTCCCTTGGTGGATTTACACCGCCATCTTGACGGTAATGTCCGTATTGAAACTATCTGGCAATTAGCTCAGCAGCATGGCATCTCTTTACCCGTAACGTCAGTCGCGGCATTACGGTCAATCGTGCAGGTCCAGGGAACAGAAGCAAATCTATTAGCTTTTCTCAGCAAACTGGATTGGATGGTGGCTGTGCTGGCCGATCTGGATGCGGTTAAGCGGGTCGCTTACGAGAACGTAGCGGACGTCGCACTCGCCGGGCTAGATTATGCAGAGCTGCGCTTTAGCCCCTACTACATGGCACAATCTCACGGATTACCGTTACAAGGTGTAGTGGAGGCGGTGATTGATGGTGTCCGGGATGGCATGAAACAGTATCCTGTTGCCATTAAACTGATTGGTATTATGTCGCGCTCTTATGGCGCAGCGTGTTGCTTACAGGAATTGGCAGCGCTACTGGCGTGTGCTGACCGCTTGGTGGCAATTGATTTAGCGGGTGACGAGCGGGGATTCCCTGGGGGGTTGTTTACCGAGCACTTTAAGCAGGTGCGGGATGCCGGATTACAGGTTACCGTGCATGCTGGAGAGGCTGCGGGCCCAGAAAGCATCTGGCAGGCGATTAACGAGCTCGGTGCTAGCCGCATTGGTCATGGTGTCAACGCGGTATCCGATCCCCCGCTCATGGAGTACCTCGCTGATCATCGAATTGGTATTGAGTCGTGCCCAACTAGTAATCTGCACACATCAACCGTTACTTCTTATGCAGGACATCCATTACGTGCATTTATTGAGTCAGGGATCTGTGCGGGATTGAATACCGATGATCCAGGGGTCAGTGGTATTGATATTCTGCACGAATACCGAGTGGCTAATACTGAGATTGGCTTGAATTCTGCTCAATTGCGACAGATCCAGCAACATGGGGTAGAGATGGCATTTTTGTCTGATAGCGAGCGCCGAGCTTTATATGACCGTTGCAAAAACAAAGCCGACTGACGTCGGCTTTGTTGCAATGGCGGCGGGTTAAATTACTCGAGAGAATTGCTGCTGGCGAGCTTTCTCACGGAAGTACACGTCAAAACAGATACAGATGTTACGGATCAACAGACGGCCGGTAGGGCTGACTTCGATTTTACGATCTTCGATAGTCACCAGCTTATCGTCGATAAAGGTCTGTAACAGCTTCAGATCTTCTGCGAAGTATTGTTCAAACTGAATCCCTAACTGCTGTTCCATCTTCGCCATGTCCAATTCGAAGTGGCAGATGAGCTGCTTGATCACCGCGCGGCGGATTTCGTCATCACGGTTCAGTTTGCAGCCTTTCCACAACGCATGGCCTGTGGCTTCAATCGCTTCATAGTAAGGATGAATATCTTTTTGGTTCTGTGCGTAGCAATCGCCAATCTGGCTGATGGACGATACACCAAGGCCTAACAAGTCGCATTCCGGTTGGGTCGTGTAGCCCTGGAAGTTACGATGCAGACGGCCTTCGCGCTGTAATTTCGCCAACTCATCATCAGGTTTGGCAAAGTGATCCATCCCGATGTACTGGTAACCCGCGCCAGTCAGTGTTTCGATGGTGTATTGCAGAATCTCCAACTTCTGTTGTGGCGTTGGCAGATTCTCTTCTTTGATTTTCCGCTGAGCAGCAAAACGTGCCGGCAGGTGTGCATAGTTGAATACAGATAAACGATCTGGCGACAGCTCCAGAATTTTGTTAATGGTTTGGGCAAATGTTTCTGGTGTCTGGTAAGGCAAGCCGTAGATCAGATCCACGTTAGTAGAAACAAAGCCCATGGCTTTGGCTTTGTTGATCAAGTCAAAGATAAACTGTTCGTCCTGCTCACGGTTAACCGCAACCTGTACCTCTTTATTGAAGTCCTGTACTCCGATAGAAATACGGTTAAATCCGGCTTCTTTCAGCGTATCTAACATGGACAGTTCGATTTCACGCGGATCCACTTCAATAGAAAACTCGCCTTCATCGGCAAAATCAAAGTTTGCTTTGAGCAGTGAAGTCAGGCGTAGAATTTGCTCGGGTGACAGGAACGTCGGTGTACCACCGCCCCAATGCATCTGGGTGACTTTGTAATGCTTGAACAGTGGCGCACGAGTCACAATCTCTTTTGCCAGATATTCAATATACTGATCCGCCTTGTGCTGATGACGAGTCACTATCTTGTTACAACCGCAGTAGTAACATAGCTTGGCGCAGAACGGCACATGGACATACAGCGACAGATGTTCGCCTTTACTGTTGGCAATCGCCGACAGTAAATCGCTTTCAGTAAATGATTCATCAAACTCCAGCGCGGTGGGATAAGACGTATAACGTGGGCCGCTGTAGTTGTACTTTTCGATCATCGACTGATCCCAACTGATATGTGTGGGCTGCTTCAAGGCGAGTCCTCCGACAGTAATTTAGCAATGGGCGAAGTATGCGGCTTTATTAGTCTAATAACCTTGATCAAGGTTGAAAAAAAACAATCAGCCAGCAGGAAAGTAGCGAATATCCATGAAAAAGACGGCCATGTCTGCCGCCTTTTCCGGGTTTTGTGCACCGACTCACGCCATGTAACTGAGGAGTCAGAAACTTAACGGCTGTAAAAAGCATCGTTAATGAGTGACGGGTTCGAACTGAGTCATGCGCTTGGCTTCTAGCAGAATGTTTTCCTGTAAGGCAGACTCTGATTTCATCCGTTGCAAGTCTAGGCGCATGCGCTCCTGCTTCTGCAGTTGCGTCCGAGCATCGCGTATCGGATGGCTTTTAATTACCTCAAAGTGTTCATAAAAAGCAGGGAATTCACCAGACACTCGCTCTGTCAGCGACAACAGCTCAAACAACTTGGCAATACGATAAACCCCTTCAGAGATTTCACAGCGGTCTTCTGTCATCGCGGCCGCAATATACCGGATATCGCCCAGCAGTTCTTGCCGTTTCTGCTCCAGCGCTTGTTGTTGAGCTTGTAGCGCGGCTTTGTTTGCTGCTGTTTGTTTTTTCAAGCGCAGCAACAAGATTGTCGCATACATACTCAGACCTGCGACAATCAGCATGGCGATGATAATCAGAACAATCTGCAAAACGACTCCAGTTTACTCTTTCTGATACTGTTGTAATTGTGCTACGCCAGCATCAAATTTATCTAGCAAAGCGTCATCATTGTCATCACTGACAATATCAGTATCATCCAGATCTTCAATACCCAGTTTTTGCATCAAGGCTTCAATTTTTGCTAATTGTTGCTCCAGCCACTGCTGATCTGCCGCAGATAAATCCCGGCCTTCTTCCAACATATCCAGCAATTGATTCAAGCGTGGATCTTCTTCCAGTTGTAGCAATCTCTGTTCATCTGTCAGCTTCACTTTCGCTACTTTGGGCTGACTGGTTACCACTTCCGCACCCAATGTCACGGGTTTTTTGCTACCAATACGAGGATCTTTTGCCGTCTTTGAGCTCTTAGCCGTAACATTGCCAGCTGGGTTTTGGCGGCTACCGGCTTTGTTTCCGGAATCCTGTTTTTTACGCGCAACGACTCGCTCTGATTTTTTGGTTCTTGGCGCATGTTTGGGGGCAGAATCACCTGCTTTACGCGTTTTCTTAATTCGGGTCATAACCTTCTCGACGATAAACTTAATGCTTCAAGCCTGGTTGCATGCTAACGGTTACTCACCATGCGTTACCGGGGCGCGTGTTATAGCAAATTATGATGCTTTTTGCATCAGAACAAAGTCCTTCTGTGCAAATATTAATTGTAGACAGCTATGTGCTGCCAAATATGCAAAGGTTTGTGGCTGATAAAAGCTCACATGGGTGGGATTGTTTTTGTAATGCCATTTGGCAAACATTGCCGTTGACTGCAAGAGTGGAGTCGAGATTGCCAACCAACCTCCAGGCTTCAATGCTTGCACAATTATCTGCCATTCTTTAGCGGGCAGGTGGAAATGCTCAAACACCCGGTAGCAACTGATAAAGTCGTACTGTCGCCGTAATAACTGATGTTCTGGTGCAAAAAATGGGTCGTACTGGTGTAGTTGGTGTCCCGCTTGCTGTATGGGCAGCAGCAATGCCGGGGCTAAGACTCGGCCAAAATTTAGACCTTCCAAGGTGTTGGATTGCAGCGTTTGCAGCTGCTGCAACAAGGTCGCAATGAATTGTGCCAACTGCTTTTGTTTACCATCGCGACCGGCTCGACCATAGCGCTGTTTCTCTGCGGCAGGCAATAGGTAACTGCCTGGCGCTGCAAATACTAATGCACAGGTCTGACACTCAAAAAAATGACGACGACGATTGTCAAAGACCTGAGAGATACTGTCGTGGTGGCAGAGCGGGCAGTGTTGCATCAGATACACAGGTTGCAAAAAAGATATTGAGATTATGCCATAAAAAAGCGGCAGTAGCCTGCCGCTCAATCGTGGTGTCCAACACCTGATCCATTGACCAGCTGTCCTTGCTGTATGAAACGACTCTCCCGGTCAAATCCCTATTTTTTGTCTCGCTTCCTGCGCGTCGTTATTGGTAGTCTATAGACTTTTCTGGGGGTGAGGCGGTCTCCGCACTCATCAGCGTTGATGTGTGATTGCGGCACATCAACAAAAAACGTCCATCCGTAACGCCAAGCAGACCATCCTTGTCTGTAATGCAGAGCCAACCGACATTGATTATTTTTAGAGGTTATCGGCTCAGGGGCATCTGTATTCGCTGCCCATTAGAGACAATAATGTGATCTATGTCAAGCACTTTATGTTTACGTAAACGTCAACATAATAATTTGTCATCAATCTGTCGGCATCTGAGCGATATATTCCGCCAATGCCTGCATATCCTGAGCGGTCAATTTGGCACTGGTATCCTGCATCATTCCCTGATAGTCATCTTTACGATCACCATGTTTGAATTTTTGCAGTTGTTCAACGAGATAGTGTGGTGTTTGTCCTAGCAATGATGGAAATCCAGCCGCCGCCATCCCTTTGCCATCCGGCCCATGACATGCTGCACAAGCGGCAATATCTCGTGATAAATCCCCACCTTCAAATAAATTTTTACCTGCATCATCCGTCATAGCTATGGGCTTGGTTGCTTTGTGCACCGGTTGATTTGCATAGTATTGCGCCAACTCTGCAATCTCTGCATCGGACAATGTTGCCGCCATGCTGCTCATGATGGGATCGGCGCGGCCCTCTTTATTATTGCTTTGTGCCGCTGCGCGAAAGGCTTGCAGTTGACGCTGCAAGTATAGGGTTCGCTGCCCGGCTAGCGTTGGATACTCTTGCGCTAAACTATTCCCGTCAGTACCGTGGCAACCGCTGCAAATTGCGGCCTTCTCTGGCACAGTGGTGGCTTGCACCGTAAATAAACCTGAGGTCAGTAACAGTGTTGATCCCAAAAATAGACGTATTTTCATAACAACCAGCAGTTAAGTTTCTGAGACTGACTGCAGCCAGCCATTGACGTGGTAATATGACACAACTAAATCATTATTTTAATCAAATCTGGTTTGTCGCACAGCCATGATGGCGATAACCACTATCGTTTACTGATGGAGTTGCCCTTTGACGACCCGTATCAATTTTCACAAAACTCGCTTTTTGATCAGTGCGCCGGATATTGCGCATTTGGAACAGCATTTGCCACAATCTTCAGCCATAGAGATCGCGTTCGCTGGGCGCTCTAATGCGGGCAAATCCAGTGCGTTAAATGCACTTACAGATCAAAAAAGCCTAGC
Source organism: Shewanella fodinae (assembly GCF_014651955.1). GTDB lineage: Bacteria > Pseudomonadota > Gammaproteobacteria > Enterobacterales > Shewanellaceae > Shewanella > Shewanella fodinae. Next base: position 9,879 of record NZ_BMXW01000027.1, read on the forward strand.
AAGAACCAGTAAAACGCCAGGGCGTACCCAGTTGATAAACGTATTTGCTGTTGATGAATGGCGTCGTTTGGTGGACTTGCCAGGGTATGGTTTTGCTCAGGTTCCTCAAGCGATGAAACTGAAGTGGCAGCAGGCTTTGGCAGAATACCTGCAACACCGGGAATGTCTTGGTGGCGTGGTAGTGTTAATGGATATTCGTCATCCTTTAAAGGATATGGACCGGCAGATGGTGGAGTGGTCGGTGGCCAGTGAATTACCGGTGCTGGTGTTACTGACTAAGGCGGATAAGTTGCCTCAAAGTGCGCGCATGAAAACCGTCAATGAAGTGCGTAGTGCACTAAAAGCGCTGCAAGGCGACGTGATTGTTGAACCTTTCTCGGCACTGAAAGGTACTGGTAAAGAAAAAGTGCTGTCAATCCTCGACAACTGGAGCCATCCGCAATGGTTACTGGATGCTATCAACTCTTCTTCTCCCTCCGAGTAACGTATTGTTATTCCGTTAAGAATAAAAAAAAGCCGAGGATCAATAGGATCTTCGGCTCAATACCATTAGCTCTTTTGGGGAGAAGCTAAATTTTCAACAAGACTCAAGTACCACCAAATTTGGGGTCTGATGGTAACGTTGAGCAGAATAGCGCAGATTAACTACAAATTAAAGTAATTGCTCTAATCTAGGTGCAAAAAAATAGCCCCGGCAATTGCTTGCCGGGGCGCCAGAATTTGGCATCACTTAAAAGTGAAATAAAGGTCTGAAAGATAGAACATCTTAACCTCTGTACCCTACGGCCAGAATAATAGCGTATTAGACGTAATTTTGAAAACAGTTTTTTGTTTTGCGTATAAATAATGCTTTATTGATCACATATGACAGCCAATTATCAGTGTGACTTTCTCTATTATTCTGTTTTTAATGAAGTTATTGGTAATTTCTACGGATTGTAACAAAGAGATATTGATAAATTTATCAGGAAAATAGTGAGATTTTTGTACTTGATTGTTGCGTAAAAAGTAAAAAAGCTGCCATCAGCAGCTTTTTTAGGAGACTAAAGATGACGATCAGTGTGCCTGTTCCCAACTATCGCCGATCCCCGCTTCTGCCAATAAGGGCACGTGTAGATCAGCGGCGGCAGCCATAAGTTTGCAAACCTGTTGGCGCAACTGCTCGGCTTTATCTTCATTCACTTCAAATACCAATTCGTCATGTACTTGCATGATCATGGTGATATCGTCATTGGCTTCCTGTTCGATCCACTTAGCAATGTTGATCATGGCTTTTTTGATGATATCCGCAGCGGTGCCTTGCATAGGGGCATTAATCGCTGCGCGTTCGGCAGCTTGGCGACGCATGGCATTACGATCACGAATTTCGGGCAAGTACAGGCGGCGACCAAAGAGTGTCGAAACATATCCCTGTTCCGCAGCCAACGCGCGCGTCTGTTCCATATACTTTAAGACGCCGGGATAGCGCTTGAAGTATATGTCGATATAGCTTTGCGCCTCGTTACGCGGAATATCTAGCTGCCGTGATAAGCCAAATGCTGACATTCCGTAAATCAGGCCGAAATTGACAGCTTTAGCCCGGCGTCTTTGTTCTGGTGTCACAGTTTCAAACGCAACATCAAACACTTCTGCGGCTGTGGCGCGGTGAATATCTTTACCTTCGGCAAAGGCCTTGAGCAATCCGGCATCTTCTGAAAGATGTGCCATGATCCGCAACTCGATCTGCGAATAGTCTGCTGCTAGGATCTTGCGTCCAGTTGGGGCTATAAATGCTTGACGGATCTTGCGCCCTTCTTCGGTTCGTACTGGAATATTCTGCAAGTTAGGATCGCTAGAGGATAAGCGGCCTGTTGCGGCATTGGCCTGATGATAGCTGGTATGAACCCGCCCGGTTTTGCCATTGACCATCAAGGGCAGTTTGTCGGTATAAGTGCTTTTAAGCTTAGTTAGGCTACGGTGTTCCAAGATAATTTTGGGCAACGGATAGTCCAATGCTAGCTCTACCAGCACTTCTTCGGCAGTAGATGGTGCGCCTTTGGGCGTTTTTTTGATGACCGGATACCCCAGCTTTTCAAAAAACAACTCTTGTAGCTGCTTGGGTGAGCCAAGATTAAATTGCTCACCCGCAACTTCGTAGGCTTTTTGTTCTAATGCATCGATTTTACGTGCCAGTTCATCGCTTTGTTGTGATAACAGCATGGTGTCGATTAACACCCCGTTACGTTCGATTTGCGACAACACTGGGATCAGTGGCAATTCAAGTTCATTAAAAACTTCTGCCAACCCTTGTTCTTTTTGGAGTCGAGGCCACAAGTGTTGATGCAAGCGTAAGGTGATATCGGCATCTTCGGCCGCATAAGGTGCGGCAATATCTAGCGGAATTTGATTAAAGGTCAGCTGTTTGGCACCTTTACCGGCGACGTCTTCGAAACTGATGCACTTATAGCCGAGGTACTTTAATGCTAGCCCGTCCATATCGTGACGTGAAGCGACCGAATTGAACACATAAGACTCCAACATGGTATCAAACTGAATACCTTGCAGCTTAATTCCAGCATTGGCCAGAATGCTCATATCGTATTTGAGATTCTGCCCTACCTTCCGGATTTGCGGGTCTTCCAGCAATGGCTTCAGTTGCGATAACACATAATCTTTGGTGAGTTGCTCTGGGGCGCCGTCGTAGTCATGGGCGACAGGTAGATATGCGGCTTCACCCGCGGTAACCGCAAAAGACAGTCCCACCAACTCAGCATCCATATAGTTAAGACTGGTGGTCTCGGTATCAATGGCGATCAATGGCGCTTTACTGAGTTTCTTCAGCCAGCGATCCAAGGCGTCTTCGGTAAGAATGGTTTCGTAGTTGGCTTCTATTGCTGTTGACTGTGAGGGTTCCTCGGGTACAACGGTGGCAGCAGCACCAATGCTAGTGTGTTCGTGCTTAGGGTGTGGTAAGCGATTTTCCAGCACTTCACCCAACCAACGTTTAAACTCCATCTCGCCGTAGAGTTTCACCAGTGCATCACGGTCAGGTGCTTCAATGTTGAGTTGCTGCCAGTCCAGTTCCAGCTCGCAGTCGGTCTTGATGGTAGCAAGTTGGTAGGAAAGCTCTAACATCGACTTGTGTTCATTGATTTTGGCTGCCATGGATTTAGCGCCGCGGAAGGCCAAGGTTGAAACACATTCTGGGTCAGCCAGCAACTGCGATACGCTGCCTGCGCCTTGTAACATCGCCAGTGCAGTTTTTTCTCCAACGCCAGGTAATCCAGGAATGTTATCGGCTTTATCTCCCATCAATGCTAATAAGTCGATGATTCGGTCTGGACCAACACCAAATTTTTCGCACACTTCTGCAGGCCCCAGAATAGTGTCAGTCATGGTGTTGATGAGGGTAATATTGGTGTCAACCAACTGCGCCATATCCTTATCGCCAGTGCTGATGAGAATGGCTCTGCCGGCTTTGCTAGCACGCAATGCTAAAGTACCGATAACGTCATCGGCTTCCACTCCTGGTTCACAAATCAGCGGTAAACCCAACGCTTTGATAATTTGGTGAAGCGGTTCAATTTGGCTACGCAGATCATCCGGCATAGGTGGGCGATGGGCCTTATACTGCTGGTACATTTCGTTGCGAAAAGTCGGCCCTTTGGCATCGAACACCACCGCCATTTGCTGTGGTTGAAATTTGCTCAGTAAACTTCGCAGCATGTTCACTACGCCATATACCGCACCAGTGGCTTCACCCTTAGAGTTGGTTAAATGTGGCGGTGCGTAATAGGCGCGGTAAAGATAAGAAGAACCATCCACAAGGATTAAGGGATTTTCAGCAATTTTTGGCATAGTGGCTTAGTATTGTCTGCATTTAGAAGGCTTTTAAGCATGCCACAACAGGAGATTTTCAGCCATGACAAATTGCCTCGCAGCCTGTGGATAAGTCTGTGAGTTAAAAAATACATAAAATAACGGCAAGATATGGAGTAAGCAGATCTCGTTATCTAATATTTTGATTTTTATAGATTATTTTATTTTTTGTGAGCTGGCTTCTGTTTTGTGTAAATCTTCCCGGTTGTGGATTTCTAAAAATTCCTTTTCCAGATTTACGGCGGAGGCTGAAGGTCTTCAGTACTCGCTGGAATAGAAGAAATAAATTAGCATGATTTTTGAGCGGATCAACACTTGTATAACCATTTATTAAACATAAATGACATAAAAGGAAATTTTTAATGAAAAAAATCGCAGTGCTGTTAAGTGGTTGTGGTGTTTTTGATGGCAGTGAAATTCATGAAGCGGTGCTGACACTGCTGGCGCTCTCTAAAGCTGGTGTCAGCTATCAATGTTTTGCGCCAGATATTCCACAGTTGCATGTGGTGAACCATCTCAGTGGTGAGGTTGTATCTGAGCAGCGTAATGTGCTGGTTGAAGCGGCTCGTATCGCCCGTGGTGATATTAAAGCAACGGCAGATTTAGAGGTCACGGCATTTGATGGGCTGATCATTCCCGGCGGTTTTGGTGCTGCTAAAAATTTGTGTGATTTTGCACTGGCTGGAGCTGACACCACATTGACTCCAGCAGTCGATCACTTCATTAGGCAGTTTATTGATGCCAAGAAGGTGATTGGTTTTATCTGTATTGCACCTGTGATGATCCCAAGGTTATATGGCAAGGGAGCCAAAGGAACTATTGGTTCGGATGCAGGCACGGCTAGCGCTTTTTGCGCCATGGGCGGCGAGCACATTGAGGCAACGGTTGCGGATATTGTGGTGGATAATGAGCGCAAAATCGTGAGTACTCCCGCGTATATGTTGGCGGGATCTATTGCCGAAGCCAACACTGGTATCGAAAAGCTGGTGACAAAAGTGCTGGAGTTGGCGTAACGGACGATGGCATAGTGTTGCACTAGTACAGTTGAGCAATGTAAAGCCGTTCTTGGATGAATGGCTTTACCTGTCTTCTATAACTCAATCGCGCTCTTTAGTGGGCTTCTTTTCCGTTACTACTTGAGCCTTCCGGGCTTTTTCCCATGCCTGATAAATCGCGAAATGGGGTCTGTCTTTAAGAATGTACTGCTGCGGGTCGACTTGTACACGCGCCGCAGCGCCAACGTTCAGGCTGCCTTGTCCTGCCGGCATATCAACAGTGTGAAGTTCTCCATCTACCATCACTTCGACCGGCATTGGAAAGACCGATTTAGTTTGCAACCAGCGCAGTTGTAACAGCTCCCCGTTACGGTTTACTGCGAGTTTAGGAAGTTGCGCCTGATACAGATAATTGTCGAAGAACCAGTGCATATCTTGGCCACTGATGCGATTGACAATCTCAATAAACTCCTGCGTGCTGCTATAGCGCGGTTTGAAATTGCCTGGCTGTGGGGTTGCGGTGCCATAGACTAATTCGCGTACTGCCTGGAAAAATTTATCATCGCCCAGATAGTGCCGTAACGTATGCAGTACCAGGGCACCTTTGTTATAGATATCTTGCCCCGGGCCGCGTTCAGGGTCGTAGACCGATTCTTCTGTTTGCGATTGACCGGATACTACCGCAGCCTTGTTGGTTATCTTGGCGCGGATTTGGTACAGTTCGGCAGCGTAAGCCATATTGCCCCAGAGATACTGTGCATAAAGTGGCTGCATGTAAGTGCCAAACCCCTCATGTAGCCAATAATCATCCCAGTTGCTATTTGTTAGCTGGTTGCCAAACCATTCATGCGCTAGTTCGTGTTGCAGTAAACCATCGTAACCAAAAATGCTTTTAGCGTAGCCGTTACCATAGGCATTGATGGTTTGATGTTCCATTCCAAGATATGGCGTATGTACCACCCCCATTTTTTCATTAGCAAATGGATAAGGCCCAATCATCTGCTCAAAAAAGTCCAACTGTGTTGGAAATTCGGCAAATAGTGCTTTGGCTTGCTGTTCTTCTCCCTTCAAATACCAAAAATTCATTGGATAACTGTTGCCAAAACGACTGTGATAAGTGGCTTCCAGTTTTTCATAAGGGGCGATATTTAAAGCAATGGCATAGGTGTTGGGCTGGGCGACCTGCCAATGATAAGTGCGCCAGCCATCATTTTCGGTCATGCCCTTGAACACGCCGTTTGACGGCGCCACTAATGGCGCAGGCACAGTAATATATAACTCAGCCGTGTCGGGTTCTCCGGTTGGCTGATCGATGCACGGCCAGAATAGATCACAGCCCTCACCTTCAACAGCCGTGGCAATCCAAGGCTGACCATCTGCGGTTTTGGACCAAACAAACCCGCCATCCCAGGGCGCCTTTTTGGCAACATGGGGGTTGCCAGCATAGTCGACGGTAATTGTGAACGCATGATCTAGCGCGACAGTTTCTGGCAATTGGATAAATAGCCGGCCTTCTGGATTCTGCCATTGGGTATTGGGTAACTGTGCCTGGTTAAACATCACTTGGCTGATGACCAGTTGCGGATCTAGGTCCAAAGATAAACGAGTTAACGCGGCTTTAGCTTTAAAGGTCAATATTGCATGACCGGCAATCCGTTGCTGCTCCGGAAATACCTGCCAATGCAGCTCAGCTTTGCTGAAATGAAGATTTTTTTGCCCCTCTGGCATTTCACCACCGGAAGATTGAGTAATCGCAGTTAATTGTGTTTGTGGTTTTTTATCAGCGTGTTGGGCGCAGCCTACCGCTACAAGCACCAACAACCAAAGCAGATTTTTCATCGCATGGCATTATTGAGAAACAAGGTATTAACATTACCGGGAAGGTCATGATTGTCCAAGAGACCAATGTGGTCTAGATGTCTCTTTGTTGAGGTAACTAACTAATTCTAAATATATTTAAACGTTTTGTGAAATTTGTAAAAGAATGAAACAAGCACAGATACTATTTCCGGCCGTCGAGCCAGCCTTGTGCCATGCCGACTAACAGCCCTGCCAGATGTGCACCATTGGCAATGCTTAGACCAAACATGCCAGTAAAACCAAATGCTAACCAGAGCAGCATAAAGCCCACAATAGCAGGCTGAACCTCAATACCAGCGGTGGGTTTCAAACGGCCCATTATCCAGCAGTAACCGAGCAGTGCATATACCACTCCTGATAGCCCCCCAAAATCGGGCCCAGCAACAAAATATTGCACCAAGTTGGGAAGCGTTCCGGCAACGAGCAACAGCAGTAGTAAAGGTTGGCTACCAACGCGGTTTTCAACGCGCCCCCCCAAAATCCACCACCACATTAAATTGAACACAATATGTAATGCGGAAAAATGTAACAGACTTGGGGTAAACAGCCGCCACACTTGGGCTGGTGTGGCATCGGCGGAGCTGCCAAAGAAACCGAGGGCATTAAATACCGCCTCTTCACCGCCCAGATTCATTGCAGCAAAAATAATGATACAGGCCAACATCACGACTAGCGTGAGCGGTCCGGCTCCGGTAATAAGTTGACTGAATAGCTGCAGCGACGGCGCACCATAATCTGGCGCTTGGCGGTTATCGCCATGTTCCCAAGAGGCTTGGCGATATTTGTTATCACCTGGATTGCGGATAAAATCGAAGAATGCCTGGCGCGCGGCTTCAACCTGTTCTGCGTGTTTAACACAGATAGCAACGCCTCGCTCTAGGTGCACCATTTGGCATTCGATGCCTTGGCCGCGCAGGTAGTCAATCAGCGCCAGTGCAGCTCTTTCATTGGGGAGTCGGCCAATTTCCAGCATCAGTCGTACCAAGGCCAGGCGGCAAAACCACCTTCCAGACTGTACACTTCGTCAAATCCCTGTTGATGTAGGTATTCTGCGGCGCTCTGACTGCTGATGCCGTGATAGCAAACAACCACTAGGGGTTTTTCCATATCTGCTTGAGTCATAAATTCTGCCAGATTGTCGTTACCAAGCCTGACTGCGCCCGGAATGTGACCTTTTTCATAACTGGCAACATCACGAATGTCGACGATTTGCACTTCAGCTTGCTGTTGCTGCAATTGTTTCAGTGCTGTGGCAGAGATTATCTGGTAGTTACTCATGTTGATCCTGAAGATGTAAAAGTGATTTGTATCACATTTTGCATCAGGGCACCGCATCCGTACAGTGCCCCGTGACCGTTAATCCCAGTTAAGGATGACTTTACCTGACTGACCAGAGCGCATGGCGTCAAAGCCTTGCTGGAAGTCATCAATTGCAAATCTGTGGGTAATCACCGGTGAAATATCCAAACCCGATTGGATCAAACTGGCCATTTTATACCAGGTTTCAAACATTTCTCGTCCGTAAATGCCTTTGATTACCAAGCCTTTGAAGATCACCTTGCTCCAGTCAATGGCCATCTGTCCAGCAGGAATACCGAGCATGGCAATCTTGCCACCGTGGTTCATGGTATCCAACATGGCATGGAACGCTGATGGTACCCCGGACATCTCCAGACCCACATCAAAACCTTCCGTCATTTTCAGGTCTTTCATTACCTGTTTCAGATCTTCTTTGGCAACATTTACCGCACGGGTAGCTCCCATTTTACGCGCCAGTTCCAGCCGATATTCATTGACATCGGTGATCACCACATGACGGGCACCCACATGTTTACAGATGGCCACCGCCATGATGCCGATAGGGCCAGCACCGGTGATCAACACATCTTCGCCCACCAGATCAAATGACAGTGCGGTATGCACCGCATTACCAAAGGGGTCGAAAATGGAGGCCAATTCGTCGCTGATGTCTTCTGGGATGCGGAATGCGTTAAAGGCCGGAATAACCAGATATTCGGCAAAGCAGCCTTCGCGGTTAACTCCAACACCAAAGGTATTGCGACACAGATGTGTGCGTCCAGCACGGCAGTTGCGACAATGACCACAGGTGATATGACCCTCGCCAGATACTCGGTCACCCACTTTAAAACCGCGCACTTCATCACCCACGCCCACAACTTCACCCACATATTCGTGACCGACCACCATAGGCACCGGAATGGTCTTCTGTGACCACTCGTCCCAGTTGTAGATGTGTACATCGGTACCGCAAATAGCGGTTTTGCGAATTTTTATCAGCAGATCGTTGGGCCCCATGGTGGGTTCCGGCACATCGACCATCCAGATACCCTGTTCGGGTTTGAGTTTACTGAGAGCTTTCATCATTTATTCCTGCAAAATTTTTAGATAACACTCAGCTGTTTACCGATTCGGGTAAAGGCTTCGATGGCTTTGTCCAGCTGTGCTTTGGTATGGGCCGCTGACATTTGGGTACGGATGCGTGCTTGTCCCTTGGGCACTACGGGGAATGAGAAACCAATAACGTAGATATTTTCTTTAAGTAAGGCATCGGCAAAAGCACTGGCAAGTTTGGCATCGCCTAGCATTACTGGAATGATGGCATGATCCGCCCCCGCTAGCGTGAAGCCTGCTGCTGTCATCTGTTCCCGGAAATAACGACTGTTTTCCCAAACAGCATTGCGCAGGTCGTCACCATGTTCTAATAGTTCCAGTACTTTGATGGAAGCGCTGACGATTGCTGGCGCCAATGAGTTGGAAAACAAATAAGGGCGAGAGCGTTGCCGCAGCCAGTCAATCACCTCTTTTTTGGCGGCGGTGTAGCCACCGGAAGCGCCGCCAAGTGCTTTACCCAGTGTGCCGGTAATAATATCAACGCGACCCATTACCTCGCAGTATTCGTGGGTGCCGCGACCATGCGCACCAACAAAGCCCACAGCATGGGAATCGTCAACCATCACCAGCGCGCCGTATTTATCGGCTAGATCGCACACCCCTTTCAGGTTGGCAATTACACCATCCATAGAGAATACGCCGTCGGTGGCGATCAGAATGTGGCGGGCATTAGCCGCCTTTGCCGCTTGCAGTTGTTGCTCCAGATCGGCCATGTCGTTGTTGGCATAACGGAAGCGCATAGCCTTACACAAACGCACGCCATCAATGATGGAGGCATGGTTGAGTGCATCGGAGATAATCGCATCTTCGGCACCTAGCAGGGTTTCAAACAAACCGCCGTTAGCATCAAAACAAGAGGAGTACAGAATGCTGTCTTCCATTCCCAGAAATGCGGCGATTTTGGCTTCCAACTGTTTATGGATGTCCTGTGTCCCACAGATAAAACGTACCGATGCCATGCCAAAGCCGTGGGCGTCCATGCCTTGCTGCGCCGCTTCAATCAATTGTGGGTGGTTAGCCAATCCCAGATAGTTATTGGCGCAGAAGTTGATAACTTCATGCTCGCCAACGCGAATCGCGGTTTGTTGCGGTGAGACAATCACCCGTTCGTTTTTGTATAGACCTTCGGCTTTAGTGTCAGCCAGTTGTTGCTGAATTTGGGCGTAGAATGAGGAAGATGCCACCTTAAGTCTCCTTGGTTTGATTATGTTGACTTGTGGAGTGGCGGCATTTTAACCCCAAAGTTCAGGGCTCTACAGCGATTTTTATCCGCCATCAAATTGGATTAGTCAAACTAGGGCAGATTGCTGTAATTGATAAATAAATCTAATGAATCTGCTAGTAACTTCTCGTCGGTTAATCTTGTGTAACTGGTTGTTTCTCTTTACTGATTTACTGTGGCTTGCGCGCCAACTCAGCGTAATGTTGCTCCAGCCGGACAAAAGTGTTTGCTGAATGGCTGGTGGCATATCCATTAAAAATCATCAGTACCCGCAGCACGCCTTCGTAAAGGGTGGCCTTGGTAATGCCAGTGGCATCGGATTGCGTCAGTTGGTAGCTGATCCAAAAGCTGACCATCATTCTGATGGTGTCAGCTAGACGGCTAATTTTGTCAGGTGCAACTGCTAGAAAACCATCGCGACACAACTGTGTCAGCAGCTCTGTGGCATGGGTTTGCACTCGAGTTTGTACTTTCAGATAACGCAGCTTCAACGCTTCATCTCGCCCGAGAATATCCACTAAGTTGGCATACATAAAGCGAAACTGCCACATGGTGTAAAAGATGGCATCGAAGTAGCGGATCAGCAATTCTACATCCAGTTGTTGTGGCGTATAGGGCTGAAAGGCTGACTCTAAGTGATTTTCGTACAGGGTAAAGATGCTGCGGATAATGTCTTCTTTATTACGAAAGTGGTAATAGAGATTGCCTGGACTCATACCGAGATGGGCGGCGATATGGTTGGTGGTGGTACTGCGTTCACCATTCTCGTTAAATAACTGCAGACTAGCTTGGATGATTCGATCACGGGTTTTCATAGAGTTCCTTTGCAAACGCAAGTCCTGGTTATTGCCACGGCAGCGACTATGTTAACATTCTCCTCATTGTGGTTGAACCTTCCGATAATTGTCTGATGAATCTGCGTTATTACTCATTATTGTTATATCTGTTGACGCCGCTATTGCTGCTGTATCTGGCGTTTCGTGCGCTCAAGAGTGCGGATTATCGAGGGCGCTGGGGGGAACGCTTTGGCCTGAGTCAGTTAAGGCGTAGCGATATACTGATCCACAGTGTTTCCATGGGCGAAACCTTAGCGGCGTTACCCTTGATCCGCATACTGCAACAGCAGCGGCCAGATCTCAGTATTACGGTGACCACTACCAGTCCCACAGGCTCCAGAGAAGTCATCAAAGCACTAGGGAACAGTGTGCAGCATCAATACCTGCCATTTGATCTGCCTTGGTGTATTCGGCGTTTTCTTAAACAGTTACAGCCACAGTTAGTGATTATGATGGAGACCGAACTGTGGCCCAACCTGTTGCATCAGGCAAAACAGCAAGGAGCCCAACTGCTGTTGGCGAATGCTAGGTTGTCGGCTAAATCGGCCGCCAATTATCATAAATGGCCGAAGCTCAGCCGCCCGATGTTACAGTCGTTGGACCGCATTGCCGTACAAACCGCCACGGAAGCGCAGCGTTTCATTGAGTTGGGTGTTATGCCAAGCAAACTGCAAGTATGTGGTAGCCTCAAATTTGATCTGCAACTGGATGACAGCAAAATTGTTGTGGCCAAGGAACAGCGGCAGCAGTGGGGCCGTCAGACGTCGCCAGTATGGATCGCTGGCAGTGTCCATCCCGGTGAATTTGCAGCGATGTTGGATTGCCATAAAACCCTGCTGCAACAATGGCCGCAAGCGTTATTGATTATGGTGCCTCGTCATCCCGAGCAATTTGATAATGCTGCCGAGGTGATTCAGCGCAGCGGACTGCGTTTTGTGCGGCGCAGTCACAACACCCGTGTTAGTCATGAAACACAGGTATTGCTGGCCGATACGATGGGCGAGTTGCTGGCGCTGTATAGTTGTGCCGATGTGGCTTTTGTAGGCGGGACACTGATCCCCAATGGCGGACATAATCCACTGGAACCAGCCGCCTTGGGGCTACCGGTATTAGAAGGGCCTAATTATCGAGATTTTAAAGAGATCAGTGGCTTGCTGGTGGATGCCGGGGCGATGCAGATTGTGGCGGATGCACCGCAATTGGCGGCGGCTATACAAGGATTATGGTCTGATGTGGAACGTTGGCAACAGGCAAGTCGTGCCAGTTTAGCGGTGGTCTCCGCTAATAAAGGTGCACTCGAAAGGCAGTCGACGTTAGTGTTGCAGTTGCTGGCAAGCATTAAGTCCGCGGATTAACCTGGTGATATCCCTTGAGTAACCATTGCCAGCATTGCTCGTTGAAGGCCAGTGTTGGTTGTTTGCCTCGTTCCTTATTAAAGGAACGTAATAACCGTTGCAAATTCGCCTGTTGCCATTGCGATGCTACTTTTTTAAAACAACCGCGGTCGAAATCAATCAGATAAAATTTGTCGCCGCTGAGCAGAATATTTTTAGCATTCAAGTCCGCGTGATAAACACCACGACAGTGAAATTCAGCGATCTGAGCCCCTAATGCTTGCCACTGAGTTTCGGTCAATGTTGTGTGTGCCAGAATGGCCACTAGATCGCTTGCTCCAGCAATGCGCTCAATCAAAATATCGGCTCGATACCACCAGCCAAAACGCTCGATGTTCGCGGCGATCGGTTTGGGTACCGGTAACCCTTGCTGGTATAGCTGTTCTAGCAGCACCAATTCGGCCACTGCCCGGGTTTGGTGAAAACCGGTAAACAGGTAGGCATCCTTGCTGAACTTTTCCATCAAACCGCCGCGCCAGTAGTGGCGTAATACCCAGTGTTGCTGCGCATAGCGCACAAACCAAGTGGTGTAGCGCCCCTTGGAAGTGCCGGTGATCAACTGTTGCTCACGCCAGAAAGAATCACGAAACCATGTTGGGGTAATTTCTGTTGGAGTGGCGTCGGTTGCAGCGATGCAGCCTGTGGCGGTTTTGATGAAGTGCATGGGAAATCTAATGTGTAAGCATGGAACCTGCGGCCATTCTACATTAAGATCCGGGGCTTGCATCCCATAACTGGCATTTGTTCCGATGAGTTTTGATCCCCGCCAAATTCGCTCACTGTGTGTATTGCGTTTATCTGCTATTGGCGATGTGTGTCATGCGGTTGCCATGGTACAGGCGATTCAGCGGCAATATCCAACCTTGGCTATCACCTGGGTGATTGGCAAAGTGGAGTACCAACTTCTCAAATACCTGCCGGGGATTGAATTTGTCGTGTTTGATAAATCTCAGGGATGGCGTAGTTATCGCGCGCTGAAACAAGCCTTTCACGGTCGCCGTTTTGATGTTCTGCTGCATATGCAGGTGGCGCTGCGTGCCACTATTGCGTCCTTGATGATCCCGGCAAAAATTCGTATTGGCTTTGATCGCGCCCGTGCTAAAGAAGGGCAGTGGCTGGTCACTAATGAGCGGGTGGCACCACTGGCAACTCCACATGTACTTGATGGTTTTATGGGATTTGCCGCCAAGTTGGGAGTAACGGACCTCAAGCCGCGCTGGGATATACCGATCCCAACGGCTGATAGTGCATTTGCTGAGCAACTTATGGGAACTCAACGGTGGTTTGTTATCTGCCCAGCGGCCAGCAAAGCTGAACGTAATTGGTTGCCGGAAAGTTATGCTGCCGTGGCCGAACATGCGGCAGCTCAGGGGTTTAACATCATGCTCTGTGGCGGCCCTGCGGTGATGGAACAGCAGCTTGCCAGCGATATCATCAACGCCTGTCAGTGTCAGATCACTAATCTTGTGGGGAAAACCACCTTGGTTCAGATGCTGGCAATCTTACGTCAGGCATCATTGGTGTTAGCGCCGGATACCGGGCCAACTCACATGGCGGTGACACAGGGCACGCCGGTCATTGGCTTGTATGCGCATTCAAACCCAGGTCGCACCGGCCCCTATCTGTGGCAACAGTATGTGGTAAGTGCTTACCAGCAGGCCATTAATGCACAATTTTCGGGGCAAACGGTGCCCTGGGGAACCCGCGCTAAAGGTGAACAACTGATGTCTCAAATTCCGGTAGCAGCCGTTATTGGGATGTTCGATCAGGTTGTATTAGAACAACACTTGTAGCTTACATGGATGAATTTATGGTTGGGTCATCCCATAAGGGAATGAAATTTTTATTTATTCCGGTCTCTTCTGCGGAGGGGATTGGTGAATATATGCGCTCACTTATTATCGCAGACGCTATCGCTGACCGTTGGCCGCAGGCGCAGATCCGTTTTATTCTTCATCGCGATGCACCTTATGTCAGTGCTTGCCGTTACCCAACAGAGTTACTGGATGAAACGCCGACCAAACGGGTGGCGGCGGTGAATCAGATAGTCTCAGACTATCGACCCGATGTGGTCATTTTCGATGCCTCTGGCCGCAAAACGCAGCTACAACATGCGAAGCGTTGTGGTGCAAAAGTCATCTTTATCAGCCAACATCGGCGTAAACGCAGCCGTGGCCTTAAATGGCAACGATTACGGGTAACTGATAGCCACTGGGTTGTGCAGCCAAAGTTTTTTATCGGTGATATCAGTTGGTTGGAGCGGTTGAAGTTACGGTGGCTGCGAAAGCCTGAGCCGATAACTGTTGGTCCAGTGTTTAGCTCTCCGCAACCAGCTCGGCAACAACAGCTACTATCACAATATAACTTACGTGCTAACAATTTCTGGTTATTTAACGCCGGGTCAGGTGGCCATCAGGTGGCTGGTAAACTGGTGGCGGATACTTTTGCCAAAGCCGCTGCGGGTGTTTATCAACAAACGGGCATGCCTTGTGTCATGGTGTTTGGCGCTAACTACCGGCAAGCTTTGCCACAATATCCCGGTGTAGTGGCCGTTACTGATATTGATAATGTGTCATTTATCAGCCTGTTGGCGGCAGCAGCTAGTGCTGTATTGGCAGGCGGCGATACCTTATTGCAAGCGCTGGCCTTACATATTCCTACCGTTGCCGTGCCGGTGGCGAAAGACCAACACGCGCGGATCAACAGCTGTGCTGCACAGCATCTGTGCCTCAAAGCTGAATTTGATACAAGCGTGATGATTAACTGCGCGATAGCGTTACGGGAACCTGAGATGCAAATGCAGCTCAAACAACAGATGTCGTCACAAGGATTAAGCAACGGCCTTGACGTGGTGATGGCGCAGCTCGAAGCTTTGCTGAGATAGGGACAACAGGTTGCAATGTTTCTGCAGTATTGAAAGGTGACAAATAATAATGGCGGTAATTGATAACACATTACTCTCTCAAGCCAAAAAACTGTTGGTGATGTCGCCTTTTGCCTTGGGTGACTTCCTGTACATAAAAACATTTCTAGAAGCGCTGAAACAGCAATATCCACAGCTGCAAATCGATATCTGGCTGGATGATGATCGCAACGATAAGCAGGCGTGGCGCTTGGCTCGTAGCCATATTATGCAGCAGTGGATTGAGGCAGAAGCTGCCTTTGGCAATATGTGGGGATGCTGCGATTCTGTGGCGCAGCAGCAGCGTCAGATAGCGCAAGCAGCGCAGCAAAATTACGACATTGTCGTTACTTTGCCGCAATCTAGAGGCAAGCGTTACTTGAGTCTTGCGCGCCAAATTGCCCCTAATGCCTTATTAGTTGCTGGTCCATGTCAGTCATGGCTGGCGAGAATGTTCGGGTTCTGGTTTTATCGCAAGGCCAATGCGCGCTTTTCGCCAGATATCACGTTATTGCCGCAGGAACACCATATTACTGATCGCTATTATCAGTGGGCCCATGGTATTTTTGGCATTGAGCTGTCAGGTTCAGCATTATTACCGCGTTTGCGACCAAGTATCCAGCATCTCACCGCAGCAAAACAATGGCTGCAACAGCACTTCCCCGCGCAAACTGGCCCGTTGATTTTTCTGAATCATCTTTCTACCGATCATCGACGCGATTGGAACTTAACCCAGTTATTTGAGTTGATTAATCGTTTGAATCAACTGCAGCAAAGCCGGTTTATCTTGAATGTCACTGGCGAAAAACAGGCGGAAGTTCAACAGGCTGTTGCCCAACTGCCAGCAGCAATGCAGCAGCGGATAGCGATATTCACTGTGACCGGGCATTTCTTTGAACTGCCCGCCATGATTGCTAGTTGTGATTTGGTCATCAGTGTTGAAACCTCCATCATGCATTTTGCTGGCGCATTACATGTGCCGTTAATTGCGTTGATGCGGCAGCGGAAACCATACTGGGCACCACCAAAGAGTGAACTCTCTTCGGTGATTTATGCGGCTGATAATGGTTATGTCAGCGATATTTCTGTGCAGCAGGTGATGGATGTTATTGCCCAGCGTTCGTTGCTGGCAGCGCGGGACAACTGACGACTCATACCCCATTAATTAATGCACAGAGAATGAAGCCGCATGCGACAACATAAAATCTCTTGTTTTCTGATCGTCTGTAATGAAGCCGACCGTATAGAGCGGTGTCTGGCACCACTGCAGGGTTGGGTCGATGAATTGATTATTCTGGACTCAGGCAGTACAGATGGCACAGTGGAAATTGCCCAAAAGTATACCAGTGAAGTACATTGCACTGACTGGCCGGGATATGGTCCGCAACGTAATCGCGCCTTGGCGATGTGTCAGTACGACTGGGTATTAACCATTGATGCTGACGAAGTCGTCACCGATGCTTTGAAAGCGGAAATAGACGAGGTACTGTCGGTTGCTAAACCTGATGCCAATATGATCAAAATTCCTTGGAAAACATACTTCTTTGGGAAGTTTTTAAATCATGGTCGTTACACGGCTCCGCAAGGCAAACTGTTTTATAAGGTTGGCGCTAAGTTTAAAGAGCGACAGGTGCATGAGACTTTGCTACAGCCTAATCAGCGTATCAAAGTACTGAAATCAGCGTTACTGCATTACAGTTGGCGTAACTATCAACATGTGCAGGAAAAACACCTTAAATATGCTTGCCTGATGGCTCAGGAAAAAGCGAATAAGGGTAAGAAGAGCACCATCGGATTCGCGGTATTACGTTTTTTCACGGATTTTTTCCAGCAATATGTGCTGAGTCTGGGATTCTTGGATGGGTGGCGTGGCCTGCTGATGGCGATTATTCTCGGCGAATATGCATTTCATAAATATGCCGCATTAGCGGAGTTATCGTTACCCCAAGACGCTGCCACCGTAGAGCGTCGTTAGCATGAATCCATCTTGTTGTATTTAATAGGGATTCAGACATGTCACATAACTCGAATAAACGCATTGCCATTGTCATTGATTCCCTAGCCGGTGGTGGTGCGGAAAAGGTGATGTTAACGCTGGCGAAGGGCTTGTTGGCGCGGGGGCATCAGCCGCATATCCTAGTGCTGCAGCCTGCGGTGGAACATGAAGTGCCCGCCGAGATTCCGCTACATTTTTGCTTTGATGCACACACGCGCAACTTAGACAGCCTCTGGCGTTTGGGAACGTCTGTCGCCAGACTCAAGCAATATCTGGAAACCTTGCAGCAGCAAGTGGGGCGCTTTGATCTGTTTTTATCCAATTTGCATCAGACCAATCTGCTGATGACGCGTACTGGCGTTGCTCCGCTCTATTGTGTGGTGCACAATTCAATGGATGAGGAACTGCAACGTCAGCGCAAGTTGGGGCCGCTGGCTTGGCTGGAGATGCGGCGGGCACAGCGGGCGCTTAATGGCCAGCATTTGATCGCCGTATCTGAAGGTGTGGCGAATGAACTGCGGCATTCAAGGCGAATTAAGCCCGCCTCAGTTACCACCATTTATAATCCGTTCTCATTAGCAGAGATTCGCCAGCAAGCTGAAGCCCAGACAGCAGATTTACCTGCGGGTGATTATATAATTCACGTTGGTCGTTTTGCCCGGCAGAAGCGCCACGATGTGTTATTCGCCGCCTTAAAAAAGATGCGGCATGACATCCCGCTGGTACTGTTGTGCAGTAATCGCAGAAAAGCACTCAAGGCTATTCGTAAGATGGGGCTGGAGCAGCGGGTGATTGTGCCCGGTTTTCAGCAAAATCCTTTTCCTTGGATCAAACATGCTCGGTTGTTGGTGCTTAGCTCCGATTACGAAGGGTTTGGCAATGTGCTGCTGGAAGCGTTGGCGTTGGGAACGCCAGCCGTCAGTACCCGTTGTCCCCATGGCCCCAGTGAAATCCTTAGTGGTGCTTTATCACAGTGGTTGGTGCCGCGCCGAGATCCTGCGGCATTGGCGGCAGCTATGGATCGCGCGCTAGATCTGCCGCCCGATGTTTCATCGGCGGGAATCCTCGACAAGGTATCGTTAGACACTATCGTTACGCGTTACTTGTCTTTGCTTGCTCGCGACTGATATTCACAAACAGCAAGTAAGCTAGGGTTGTGCATGCTCGGGACGGTTGTGGCAGAATACCGCTCCAATATAGAAAAATCCGGCAACGGTGCAGCAGTTGCGCCGTCGAATCATCTCCAGGGCTACGGAGGAATCATGCATACCAGGGCCATCTATCCGGGAACCTTTGATCCTGTTACTAATGGTCATGCCGATCTGATTGAACGTGCGGCGTCGCTATTTCCATCATTGGTGATCGCGGTAGCGACAAATCCTTCCAAGCAACCGCGTTTTTCGCTACAGCAACGAGTGGCTATGTTGCAGACAGTTACCGCTCATCTAACAAATGTGCAAGTGGTGGGATTCAGCGGTTTGTTGGTGGATTTTGCTAAACAGCAACAGGCAACTGTTCTGGTCCGTGGTTTACGGGCCGTGTCAGATTTTGAGTATGAGTTCCAGCTCGCCAGCATGAATCGCCGTCTGTATCCTGGCTTGGAAAGTGTGTTTCTGACTCCGGCAGAAGAAAACTCATTTATTTCATCGACGTTGGTAAAAGAAGTCGCACTGCATGGCGGCGATGTCAGCCAGTTTGTGCATCCAGAGGTCGCTACCGCGTTGCGACAGTTATTCAGTAAACAAGGAAGTCATGATGTTAAGTAGAGCGTTAAAAATTTCCTGGTGCCTCGCTGCGTTGTTGGCTAGCGCGCTGGTTGCTGCTGCGCCTTGGGTCGATACTCACGATGTGTATCTGCGGGCGGATATTCAGGCATTGGCTGATGCCGGGGTGATCACCGTGCCCATCAACACCTATCCCTTGATGTGGGCCGGCATTGGGGCTGATCTTGCCAAGGTGGAGCCGGAAAAGCTCAATGCGGCCCAGCAACAAGCCTTCGCCAGAGTGAATTATTATTACCAGCAGGCCACCTCTAACGAAGGCAACAGCAGTGTTAAGGCGTCATTGGCTTCAGACGCTGCTCGGTTCCAGCATTTTGGTTCCGACTATCGGGAAAAGGGGGAACTGACTGCATCCCATGATTATGTGGGTAAGCGCTTTGCTTACAAGTTGTCAGTTACAGGTGCGTTAGATCCGCAGGATGACAAGTCACTACGTTTAGATGATTCCTATTTCGCCGCCATTTTGGGGAACTGGGTGGTGACCGCCGGTACCGTGCCACAGTGGTGGGGGCCTGGATTTGATACCGGCCTGATTAAAACCAACAATGCCCGACCGATGCCATCAATCATGTTAAGCCGTAATGATGCCCATGGTTTTGAAACTCCTTGGTTGTCGTGGATTGGCCCTTGGACCTTAACCACGGGCTTCAGTTGGGAAAATGATGACCGTGCTATTGATGACACCGTGCTATGGAATTTCCGCGGTACGCTGAAACCATTGCGGCAACTGGAAATAGGGTTTTCCTGGACAACACAGATTTGTGGTCAGGGGCAAGAATGTAGCCTGAGTTCTTTTTGGGATACCATTTCCGGCAACACTGAATGTGCTGACGGTTCAGCAACTTGTGATTCGTCTTTGGACAGTAAAATCGGTAATCAGATGGCGGGTTTTGATATGCGCTATGCCGATAACTGGTTTGGTGTGCCTGTGGGCCTCTATTTTGAACGTACCTGTGAAGACTCCAGTGGCCCATCGCCTTGGCAGTTAACCGATTGCGCCATGCTCTATGGTGCTGATACGCGGTTCAGTTTTAGCCAGCAGCAGTACAAGCTGTTTTTGGAATATTCCAACACTATGGTGGCTTGCGGTACCGATCCCAATTCATTCAACTGTTTCTACGAACACTATACCTATCTGAGCGGTTCCCGTTACTATCGCCGTAGCTTAGGTTCTACTTACGATAGCGATGCAAAGGTCTATGTTCTGGGGTTGATTGGCCAGTATAGTAATAGCCGCGGATTGCAGGCTTACTTGCGTTATGCCCGGCTTAATGATGATGGCCGTAGTCCAAATAATCCCTGGACGCCCAATTTCCCACAGGAAAAATTGTTGATGTTAGAACTCAGTTACCGCTGGCCGATGTTTGATGGCATGGTGACGTTAGGTGGCACAGCATCACATTCAGAATATGAGCTGAAAGATAACGACTCGGATAGCAGCATTTTTGGTAGCTACGAATACCGTTTTTAGTTGTTACCATCGGAATGAAAAACGCCGACGAATGTCGGCGTTTTGCTACTATGAACGACCCAATAACGAACGACCCAATAACCGCCACCAAAAACACATTTCCAGTGAGGTTCCGGTTAGCACTAATACAAAACTGCTATAGTGAGCGCCTGATGTATATGCCAGTAAGGCCGCAGGCAACAGTAATAGTGTGAGCCATCGTCGCTGTTTCCATAATTGAGACATTACTTTTCCTTACCTGAATTTAGGGCCTAACAGCTAGCACCTCTAGGCATCATAAACCGAACACGACTTTTTCACTGCGTAACATCCGCGCTAACGCCGTTGCCAGAATTGCCGCAATCAATAATGTCAGTCCCGAGGCTATTGCCAGTTCCATCCACGGCAAGGTTTTACCCTTGATCACTTCCATCAGAGCCTGTTGCTGGCCGGAAACTGGCAGCCATTTCAGCACTTCAGGGGCGATGTTGTAGCTGGCGCTCATGGCTAATGCCAATGGAATGAACATCACCATAGTCAGATAGGACTGCGCTTCCTTGAAGGTTTTCGCCATAAAAGAGACAAACAGTTGCAGGCTGGCAGCCAACATGGCAACAGGCAAACCCACCACCAGCATCAACAGCATAAACTGTGGGCTGATGCTGATACTGAAGCCCAATTCTGCCCATGGCACCAGCGGGTAGGCAAAGTGGGAAATCAGCAGGATCAATATCAATCCCAGCATTGCAAAAGCGGTGACTGCCAGCAATTTGGAGATGACCAATTGGCCGGTGGTGACTGGGTGGCTCAGCAATAAGCCGAGTGAGTTGCGTTCCCGTTCGCCAGCACTGGTGTCAATTGCCAGATTCATGCCGGAGATAAACACCGAATACAGCATGGTAAACAAGGCTATGCCGAGGATCATGCCGCCTTTGGAGTCTGGTGTGGCCTGATCGTGCATTTCCACTTTCAGCGGTTGCAATACGCGAGGGTCAATGCCTCGTGCTATCAGTCGCAAACTGCCCATCTCGGCAGAGTAGGCTTGCAGCGCTTTTTGTAGGCGGCGGATAGAATCCTGCATTTTTTCATCGGAGTTATCGGCAATGACGGTCACCTCGGCACTTTCGCCCCGCGCCATTTTTTGCGGATAGTCGGAGCTGATCTGTAACACCAGTTTGTCGGCCTTTTCTCCGCTGCCGCTGTTGATGCCTTGTTGCCCCAAGTAACGCACGAGATCCGGTGCCTTGTCGGCGTTAATCATTTTCACCGGCAGATCTTCCGGGCTGGATAACTGATTGATCAACACAATAAACAGCCCACACATCAGCAGCGGTGTGCCGATGGCATAATACAATCCCGCCAGCACCGAACGCTTGTCACGGCTGGCATCCACCAGTTCCTTACGCAGCAGCGTAAATACTTTTGCCATCATGCGGCGATCCCCTCGTCTGTCCCTATCAACTGAATAAATGCTTCTTCCAGCGACGTTTGTCCGGTCTGTTCACATAACTGCTGTGGGCTGCCGATAGCGGCTACCTTACCGTTGGCCATCACAATTACCCGATCGCATAATGCCGCTACTTCTTGCATCACATGGCTGGAAAACAGCACGCAATGGCCTTGCTGTTTTAACTGCAACAGTAAATCCCGTAGTACCCGGGTGCTCATTACATCCAGCCCGCGGGTGGGTTCATCCAGAATGATATTGGTGGGTTGGTGCACAATTGCCTGTGCCAGCGCTGTTTTCATCCGTTGTCCTTGGGAAAAGCCTTTGCAGCGGCGATCGGCAATATCCTCCATGCGCAATTTACTCAGTACCTCAGCAGTGGCAGTGCTGGCAGCCTGTTTGCTCATGCCGTTAAGGGCGGCAAAGTAGCGGATGTACTCGCGCGGTGTTAGCCGCTCATAAAGGCCAAAAGGATCGGGAAATAGCCCTAATTGTTGTTTGGCGGCAACCGGGTGTTTGGCCACGTCAATACCATCGATTTCAGCATAGCCTTCATCCGGTTTAAGCAGTCCAAAGATGGTTCGCAGACAGGTGGTTTTACCGGCACCATTCGGCCCCAATAGTCCGGTGATCATGCCGTCATCGGCGCTAAAGCTCAGTTGATTCAGTGCTTGAACCTTACCAATACGTTTGCTGATATTGCTGACCTTAATCATTGCTTATCCTCCCCAATCGCTTCAACGGTACTGGCATTCAGGTAGAAACTGCGGCGCACATCCTTGTTCAAGCATTTGCCATCAATCTGCTTGACCGATGCTTTCTCCACTAATTCCGCAATAAGGTCACCAGCACAGGATTGGGCTGCCACGTTGTGAGTGGCGTAGGGGGAGATCAGATGTTTGGCATTGGTGAGCTTGACTGCCGCCATCTCGGCCCATGCGGGCGGTGTGGCCGGGTCTTTTTCCCCTGACAGTAGTAATGTGGGAATGCTGCTCGCAATCGGCGCACTAAAATTTTTCAGTGCTGGTGGGATCTGCCAAATGGGGCAACTTTCATCAATGCCCTTTAGCATGACTTTGCCAATCACACTTTTTTCCGCATCTTGTCGCTGTGCCGCGGTCAAGCGTGGCCAGTCTTCGCCGCAAACTACCGCAGCATGCATCCCCATCGCCAGATCCAGTGAACCGCTCTGCAACGACAGCAGTCCCAGTATTGGCTGGTAGTTTTTGCGATAAGCCTGGTGGACAGCAAAAGGGATCAAGGCACGAATTGACGGTGAATACATCGCTAGTCGCAATGCGCCTTGGAGTTTGTCACGGGTGAACGTGAGCAGTGCTGTTTCCCCGGTCACTGGGTGATGAATTTTTTCCATTACTGGGTACTGCTGCAAGGTATCACTCAGCGTATCCAGTTCCTCACGTAATTTGGGAAAGGCTTTGCCACATAGCGGGTCTTTTTCACAATCACTGATAACCAGTGTTTGTGCACGTGCAATCGCTCCGCCGATTGCTAAGACACTTTGCTGCATTGGCACTACCCCATCTAGGGTAACAGTGGCGATAGCCTGCGGATAATGACGCATATACAGCTGTGCCATGCGCGTGCCATAAGAAACGCCATAGATATGCAGTTTTTGATAACCTAAGTGACGGCGTACCGCTTCAAAATCTGCCAGCGCTTGTTCGCTGCCGTATTGGCTAATGTCAGCATGTTGCTCGAGTTGCTTTTTACACTTGCGAACATCGGCAGCAATATCCATGGCTTCATCGTTGTGTGCCAGCATCGCAGTCAGATCTTCGCTGTCACAGTTCAGCGCATTTGACTGACCGGTACCGCGTTGATCTATTAGTAGAATATCTCGGTGCTGCCGAACTTTATGCAGCATCCGCTCAAACCCGGCTGCGTTCTCAATAGCCGATTGCCCCGGTCCTCCGGCAATCCCCAGCACCGCTTCCTGTGGTGCCAGATTCTTGATGGCGGGGATTACCACATAATGGATCGCAATCTTGCGCCCATCCGGTTTTGCTGGGTTTTCGGCAACTTCAACGCTGCCACATTGGAGCCTGTCGGATAGCCCGGTGGCGTAGCAACTGTTGCTGTGCCCTACTGCTATCGCTTGAATAGGTAAAGCACAGAACAGCCCTAACCCCATTAGCAGGCTGCGAATCCAGCAAGAGTAACGCCTTATCATGCGAATTTCCTTTTGCAATTAAAAAAAGGGTGTAGTAATTTTGTTTCATTGAGTGTATCAATGTATTAATACAGTGAGCAATAGTATGCTGGAACTTTTGCAGGTTAATCCCAGTAGTGGCGACCCTATTTACCGCCAACTTAGCGAACAAATCATCCACTTGATTGTTGGTGGACAGTTGCCCGCGCATACGGTGTTGCCTTCTGTACGTCAGATAGCCAGCTATCTTGCGGTTAATCCTATGACAGTTTCGCGGGCAATTCAGCAATTGGTTGAGCAGGGCTGGTTAGAACGGCGTCGTGGTCAGCCAACTCAAGTGGCTGAAAGAGTTAATAATCATGCGTCGGCCGAGGCCCTGTTACAGCCACAACTGGCAGTATTGCTGGCAAGTGCTCAACAACTTGGTTTATCAAAGCAACAGATTATAGATTTAATTGAAAAACAATGGGATAGGTCAAAAAGTACCGGAGCTTAGAGGAAGAGAGGAACATCACAATGGATGCGTTGTTGCAGTTAAATAAGGTGGTAAAGCGCTTTGAGGCTAACACGGTACTGGACGAAGTATCATTCACCCTCGAACCAGGGATGGTGGTGGGGTTGCTAGGTGCCAATGGTGCCGGTAAATCTACCTTAATGCGCATCGCTTTGGGCATTATTGATGCGGATGCTGGCGATATTGCGACTTTGGGGGAAGCACCAGCGCAATTAAGTGTGGCTGCTAAAGAAGCCATAGGTTACGTACCGCAACAGCCTTTCGGTTATGAGAATGCTACAGTGGCGATGGCATTGGCGCTGCACCGTAGTTTTTATGCAAGTTGGGATATGCAATTAGAGCAGCAGTGGTTGCAGCGTTTTGCTCTGGATGGCAAAACCAAGGTGAATAAATTGTCGGTAGGGCAGCGACAAGCGTTAGCCATTATCATGGCAATGGCCTATCGCCCCAAATTGCTATTGCTGGATGAACCTGTCGCAAGTTTAGATCCGTTAGCGAGACGGCAGTTTATGGCAGATCTGTTTGAACTGGCGTTGGAGTCTGGTTCTGCAGTGTTGTTTTCATCACATATTACGTCTGATTTGGAGCGGGTCGCGAGCCATGTCGCACTGCTCAAAAATGGCAAATTGCTGCTGATGCGCGAGCTGGATGAAATTAAGGAGCACATCCGCCTAGTGACTTTCCCTGAAGGCGTGATGCCAACATTTGGTGAGCATATTCGGGTATTACATCGGCGTGAGTATTCGTGGTTGATTGATGGTTATCGAGGCGAAACATGGGCCGGAGCGCTGCAGTGTCAGGCGCTGAATCTTGAGCAACTCTATCTGGAGTTGCATATATGAGTCCTTGGTTTCGTTATTATTGGTTCAATACCAGCACTTTGATGTCTCTCATTGCAGCTGTCATTCTGCCGATATTGGCAGCGTATGAAAGCTATCAGCACGATACAGCATCTTTGCAGTTAGCCTATGGCGGAATAGGTGTTTTCGCCTTCGTAGGAACCATACTGCAAAAGCTATTACAGTATATCAGCTTGGAATGGGCCCAAATTGTTCCTCGTTATAAGCCGCAATTACTGCGCCAATTAGGCGGAGCCTCTGTCATTTATGGCATTTTTATCATCGTGTTACAGTGTCTCTGGGGCAACGAACAGCTACTCAAATATAGTTGTGCTGGGGCTTATAGCGGTCTGCTGTTGTGCTATTTGTCATTTAAATCCCTAGGAATGCTGCAAAACATCTCTGTTATTGCACTGATTTTTTGCGCTGAGTATGTGCCCTTGTCCGTGAGTCTTGGGTTACTGGTGGGGGCCGCTATGCTTGTATGCTGGCAAATAAAATATCGGTTGCAGTGGCACCCCCAAGCTACCTCAGTGTTGTACCTTACGCGCGGTGATGCGGAGCGAACCTTAGGCGAGTTTTTAGGCCGTGGACTATCACAGCGAGGTTTCAATGCACTTACTCGCTGGCTGCATCCGCTCAGTTTTGTTTCTGGCGCTTATCTTATTGGCATCACCTTTTGGATATGGGGTCTGCCGATTTTTCTGTGGGTGGTTGCGGGGCTAGACGGTAAATCCTCGGCGGGAGAAATGGCAACCTACCTCGCTGCCGTGATGGCGGTGATTATCTTGTTGCTGGAGCCTATGTATCGCTTAAACCAAAGCAAACAGTTACAACTGCTCTGGTTATTACCTTGCTATCAGGGAAAACTGGCGTTGCGACAAGCTTATGTTAAGGCGCAGTGGCGTTTTATCGCGTTGTTGCTAGGTAGTGTATCGCTGTTTGGTATAGTGCAGAGCTTGATAGCACCACAGCTCACGTGGTTGTTACAGTTTCTGCACATCATGTTGTTGCTCTTTAATTGCTGTGTGGTTATTCAAACACTAAATAACTGTTCCAAATAGTAGATCACAGGAAGGGAACTCAGTCCTGTTTGAGCGATCAGATCTATCGCCAAACAAACCCACCACTCGCCGAGGACTGGGAATGGCCATCTTAGCACCACTATGC
>NZ_BMXW01000028.1 GCF_014651955.1 Shewanella fodinae
ATAAGATGAAAGTTTGACTTGCCTAAATCGATACCGAGTACTTGAATAAACATGATGGTCTACCTCCTGTCTAGCCTAATCTCAGCATAGTTGCTGAGAAGGGAGGCGGACCATCACATTAAGCCCAGCTAGTTAGCTGGGCCTCAAAAGAGGTGAGTTGGCACTATATAAGCCGGGTTCTGTTCTCCCCGAAGGGAGCGGCAGCCATTCCTCTAGGCCTGCAATCACTCGCAGGCTCAAGCAATCTACCCGGTTCCGACGCGAGCCACGCCATAAGGAACCCTATTTGATCTTGCTCCGGGTGGAGTTTACCGTGCCACGGACTGTTACCAGCCGCGCGGTGCGCTCTTACCGCACCCTTTCACCCTTACCGGCCCGAAGGCTGGCGGTCTACTCTCTGTTGCACTGGTCGTCGGCTCACGCCGCCCAGACGTTATCTGGCACCCTGCTCTATGGAGCCCGGACTTTCCTCCCCGTTCTTGCGAACGCAGCGACTGCCTGGCCAACTCGGCGCGGATTATAGCCTAGCCAACCTTTCTGGCAAACTATTTAATTACCAGTCAAGTTCAAGCCCCAGTTTGTAGAGTGCGTTTTTCTTTAGGCCATGGATTTCTGCAGTTAGCGCCGCGGCTTTCTTTAATGGCAATTCCGTGCACAGCAATTTCAATGTATCCAGCGCTTTGGCCGGTATCGCGTCATCATCAGCATTGGTATAACCGTGACACATGAGCACTATTTCGCCTTTCTGCTGATTTGGGTCAGCCTCTACTTGCGCCCGGATCTCTCCGATACTGCCCGTCAGGAATGTTTCAAAGGTCTTAGTAAGCTCCCGCGCCATCACCATCGGACGCTCGGCGCCAAACACCTGCGCTAACGCCGCCAAGCTTGGCAGGATGCGGTGAGGCGATTCGTAGAAAATCAGCGTGCGACTATCTTCTTTGAGTGATTCAAGTTTATCCAAGCGTGCTTTATCTTTGGCAGGCAGAAAGCCTTCAAACGAAAAGCGGTCGGAAGGCAACCCAGACGCCGATAACGCGGTAATGGCGGCACAAGCCCCCGGTAACGGGCTCACCTGAAAACCCGCTTCACGCACTTGTGATACCAGATGATAGCCAGGATCGGAGATTAACGGTGTACCCGCATCGCTGATCAGCGCTACCGACTCACCCGCTTGCAGTTTTTCAATAAACCATTGCGCCCTAGCGCGCTCGTTGTGATCATGCAGAGCCATAGTGCGAGTGGTAATATTGAAATGACTCAGTAACTTACCACTATGACGGGTATCTTCACAGGCAATCAAGCTTACCGCTGATAACACTTCCACCGCTCGCGGTGTCAGATCCCCCAGATTACCGATCGGTGTTGGAACGATATAAAGTGCGACGGGCACGCTCATAACTACCTCAGCGAACAGATTGTCCGGTCTTTCACTGGACAACATAGAAGGTTAAACTAAGGCCAGCATCTTACCAGAGTAACGCCTTGTGTTGAAAAGCCAGAATATCATCAAGCCTACAATTGCCGTCCTGCTGCTGGTCAGCCTCTGGGGTTGTGGCAGCAGTCCATCACAACCGACTGCGATAACCGAGAGTGTAACGAGTTCATTGGCAACGGCTGATGCCGCCCCTACGGCATATATGGCCCAAGCTGCGAAAGCGACGACACCGCTGCAGCAGCAACGGTTGCTGTTGCTGGCGGCCAAGGCCTATCTGAATAATAATCAGCCGGAATCTGCCGCAGAAATCCTCGCCTCGTTGCAAAAAAATCTGCTAGCAGAACCTGAACTGCAAGCGGAATACCGTTATCTTGGGGCACGGGTATTGGAACAACAGGGCCGTTTTGGCGATGCGCTAGCCAAATTGCAATTCAGTTCAGATTGGCAGTTACCGCAATGGCAGTGGAACAATTACCACCAGATGCGGGTACGGCTGTATGAAAAAACCAAGCAACCGATGTTGCAAGCGCGGGAACTGAGTGACTGGAGTCAATATCTGTCTGCCAAGGACGCCCAAAATCTTTATCAGCAGATCTGGACGCTGTTAAAATCTCAGCCAGAAAATGCGTTAGAAGCCCAAGCCAGCAAGGGTCATGACGTCATGTATCTAGGCTGGCTGCAATTGGCCTACTTAGCTAAACATTATGCTGTGGACCCTGCCAGTTTAGTCAGTCACCTCGACAGTTGGCAAAAAGCCAATCCTTCGCACCCGGCAGCATTGCAGTTACCGGCAGATCTGCAGCGGGCGCTGAGTACCAAACCCTATCACCCACAACGCATTGCGGTATTGTTACCCCTTAGTGGCGAGCGAGCAGATATTGCTGAACCTCTGCGGCAAGGCATTGTGGCTGCATACTTGGCAGAACCAGACGAAAATATCAGCCTCAATTTTTACGATACTGCCGCAGGGGCAGACAGCGCCTATCAGCAGGCATTACAAAATGGTGCCGACTTTATCATTGGGCCGTTGTTACCCAATGAAGTCGATCAAGTATTGAAGCTGCAACAACCGCCAGTTGCCGAGCCACAAGCGGCCGCAATGGCACCAACATCACAACCCAATATTGTTGTGACCTCGCAGCCAAAACCGCCAGAGCTATTTCTGAACCACACCAGCAGGCTGGTTGTCGACAAAGACAACTACTATTTTGCGCTGTCGCCCACGCAAGAATCTGCCGATGCCGCCCAACGTATGTATCAAGATGGTATCGAACGGCCTTTGCTGCTAGTGAGTGACGATAACATCGGCCGACGCATGGCGGAAAGTTTCAACGTCAGTTGGCAATCGCTCACCAACGAAGCCGCTGAGGTACATTATTTCTCTGCTGATAAAATGCGTGACACAGTGCAGGATGCCTTAGGCGTCAGCGATAGCCAGACCCGCATCAACCAGATTAAGAATTTACTGGGAAATCAGATTAAAGCCGACTTCCGCTCACGGCGCGATATTGATGCCATCTACATGATCTGCAGTAACCAGTCATTACCGTTACTCAAGCCCTATATTGACGTGAACTTCAGTGTGTTTGCAGAACCTGTACCAATATACACCAGCAGTCGCGCACGCCAGGATGACAGCCATCAGACGGTACAGGAATTAAACAACATCACCATGAGTGACATCCCGTGGCTGTTGCAAAACAGCGCCGACAGCAATGTGGCGGCACTTTGGCCATCTTGGGGCAATACGCAGAAACGGCTGTACGCCATGGGCTATGATTCACTGCAACTGGTGAACAAACTGGCACAGATGCGGGCTTTTCCCGGCTACCAGTTCAATGGCCGCACAGGTCAACTGTCCGTTGACAGCGATGGCGTGTTAAACCGGCAGTTAAAATGGGGCAGATATTGGCATGGAGTACTGCGTCCGCAGTGATCAAGGAGTCAACACGTGACCACAGGCAAGGATGCCGAACAACTCGCCCGTCGTTTTCTGGAACGCCAGGGCTTAAAATTTGTCGAACAGAATGTCCGCTATCCATTCGGAGAACTGGATCTGGTGATGAAACAGGGCAGCGATTGGGTATTTGTTGAGGTAAAATACCGTGCAACAAAGGGGTTTGGTGGCGCACTGCAGGCACTTTCGGCCGCCCAACGGCAACGTATCCGCAAGGCGGCCAGCTTATATCTGCAGCTACACAATATCAGAGACAGTTGCCGCTTCGATGTGGTAGCCATTGACGGTACTGAAGTGAATTGGCTCGCCGGAGCATTTTAGCAAGCCATTGATTAACATTATTTTTACACTTTTCATGTCTGAAAAATCACGGCGAATGTGGCATGATAGTGACTCTTGTCAGTGAAGGATGAACGGATGTTAGAACGTATCAAAGACTGTTTCACCGAGTCGATTCAGACCAAAATCGATGCAGCCGAGGCCTTGCCTGATGATATTGAAAAGGCCGCAGCCATGATGGTCAACTGCCTGTTGGGTGGCCATAAAATACTGGCGTGTGGTAACGGTGGCAGCGCTGGTGATGCCCAGCACTTTTCAGCAGAATTGTTGAATCGTTTTGAAATTGAACGCCCCCCTTTGCCAGCCATTGCGCTGACAACTGACAGCTCTACCCTCACGGCCATCGCCAATGATTACAGCTACGATGAAGTGTTTTCCAAGCAAGTGCTAGCCTTAGGCCAGCCGGGTGACATTTTGCTGGCGATCTCCACCAGCGGTAATTCACGCAATGTCGTTAAAGCAATGGAGGCAGCCTTGAGCCGTGATATGACCATAGTAGCGTTGACCGGTAAAGACGGCGGCGCCATGGCCGGATTGCTGAGTGCTAATGATGTGGAAATCCGCGTACCCTCAAATGTCACAGCCCGCATCCAAGAAGTACATTTGCTGGTGATCCACTGTCTGTGTGACAGTATCGATCGCACCCTGTTTCCACAGGACGATAATCAATGAAATATCTGCTCCTGCTGGGACTGATATGGCTGCTTAATGGTTGTGCGGGTGCCATGATGGCCGGCACAGTAAGCGGCGCGGTCATGCTTAACGATGAGCGGCCGATTGGCACCCAGTTGGACGATACCAATACCGAATTCCGTATCAGTAGCGTCTTCTCCACCGATGAAGAACTTAAGTCCCAGTGCAATATCAGCGGTATTAGTATGAATGGCAATGTACTGCTGATTGGCCAAGCCCCTAATTCACGCCTGCGTGATAAGGCAGTACAACTGGTGCAGGATCTGAAATTGGGCGGCAAAATACACAATCAGATCCGTATCGGTAATCCAGTTTCGTTTACTACCCGCAGCAATGACACCTGGATCACCACTAAAGTGAAAGGGCGTATGCTGAATGATAAAAACTTGGATATGACTCGTATTAAGGTGGTTACCGAAAATGGCGAGGTATTTCTACTGGGAGTTATCAGCCGTGAGCAGGCGGATCTGGCAACCGATATTGCCCGCAACACCTCTGGCGTGCGTAAAGTCATCCGCATGTTTGACTATGTAGAGCCAAAGGTGGAACCAAAGCCGTAACCAACGGGGTAGACGGTTGTAAAAAAGCCGGAAGCGAGTGATCATCCGGCTTTTTTACATTGTTTACTCGCTTATCAGAGCAAAAAACCTAACTTATCATATGTGCTTTTCAGCGTAGCGTTGGCGCGCACCCGTGCTTTTTCAGCACCTTCATGCAAGATCTGGTTAAGGAAACTGGTGTCCTGCCGGTATTGCTGATAGCGCTGTTGCAATGGTTCTAGCATCGCCACAACCGCGTCACCAGCGGCGGTTTTCAGGTGACCATACATCTTGCCTTCAAACTGTGCTTCCAGCGTTTGCACGCTTTCACCGGTAACACCGGACATCAGGCTCAGTAGATTAGAAACACCAGGTTTATTTTCCACATCAAAACGCACCACTGGCGGCTCTTCGCTGTCTGTCATGGCTTTTTTGAGCTTTTTCATTACCGCTTTGGGATCTTCTAGCAGACCAATCACGTTATTGCGGTTGTCATCTGACTTGGACATCTTTTTAGTCGGTTCCTGCAGTGCCATTACCTTGGCGCCCAATTCGGGAATAAATGGCTCGGGAACCGTGAACGTATCGCCGTAAGCATTATTGAAGCGGATGGCAATATCACGCGTCAGTTCTAAATGCTGTTTCTGATCCTGTCCAACTGGTACCAAGTTGGCCTGATACAACAAAATATCCGCGGCCATCAATACTGGGTAATCAAATAGACCAACGTTCACATTGTTGGCGTGGCGTTGGGATTTATCCTTGAACTGGGTCATACGACTCAGCTCACCCATCTGGGTATAACAGTTAAGCGCCCAAGCCAGTTGGGTATGTTCCGGCACCTGAGACTGCATAAATACCGTACTTTTTTTAGGATCGACACCGCACGCCAGATAAAGCGCTAGCGTGTCGAGACAAGCTTTGCGCAGCTGTTCTGGATCTTGTCGAACAGTTATGGCATGTAAATCCACCACACAGTAAATGCAATCATGACTTTCCTGCATGTTCACCCATTGCCGCAGCGCTCCAATATAGTTGCCGATAGTCAACTCGCCAGAAGGCTGAGCACCGCTGAATACAATAGGTTTACTGTTACTGCTCATGATGTTTTATATGCTCCGTTTATTTAGACGCCAATAACGTCAGAATTTGTTCAAAATGATCACAGACGGCATCCGGGCCGCTAAGACTGATATCTTCACCGTAGTTATAACCGTAGGTCAAGCCAACTGAGGCTAGCATTGCCGCTTTCGCCGCCCGAATATCGTTGCGGGAATCACCCACCATCAGCAACTGCTCGCTACTCAGTTGCCATTGCTGCTGCACATGCTGTAGCGGTAACGGATCTGGCTTCATCTTTGCCAGACTATCACCACCAAGCACTACAGAAAACAGCGGTGCAATACCAAAAAATTCCAACAGTGGCTTAGTGAATTTATAGGGCTTATTGGTCACGACTGCCAGCTGATAACCTTGTCGATGCAACTGTGGCAAAACGTCAGCAACGCCAGGGTACAACTGACTGTATTGATTGAGGCAAGTTTCATAGTGTTGTGTGAACAAAGGCATCGCCTGTTGCATCTGTATTTCTGAGGGTTCATCACCGAGGCTGTTATGCAGCGCGCGCCGCATCAGCATTGTGGTGCCATTGCCGACCCAGTTGCGCACCTGCGCATCACTGCATTCACTCAAGCCCATCTCAAGCAATGTCGCCCGACAAGCGGCGCCAAGATCAGGCACGCTGTCCACCAGCGTGCCATCCAAATCAAATGCTATCCCTTTTATCTTACTAAAATCCGTCATCCTTACAGCCCTGTTAATGCCAGTCGCATCCGCTCAATCACGGCGCGGTAATTATCCTGTCCAAAAATTGCCGAGCCAGCCACAAACATATCGGCACCCGCTTTAGCAATCTCCGCGATATTCTCTTCCTTGACGCCGCCATCCACTTCCAGACGGATATCGTAGCCGCTGTCATCGATCAATTTGCGTACCTGAGCCAACTTGGTCATGGTCGCCGGGATAAATGATTGCCCACCAAAGCCGGGGTTCACCGACATCAACATGATCACATCCAGTTTATCCATAACATAATCAAGGTAAGTCAGTGGTGTCGCGGGGTTAAATACCAACCCGGCTTTACAGCCATAAGAGCGGATCAGTTGTAATGAACGATCGACATGTTCGGTGGCTTCCGGGTGAAACGTGATAATGGAAGCGCCAGCATTGGCAAAATCCGGGATCAGGCTATCGACGGGTTTTACCATCAAATGGACATCAATATCCGCAGTAACCCCATATTTACGCAGTGCTTTACAGATCATCGGGCCAAAAGTGAGATTGGGCACATAATGGTTATCCATCACATCAAAGTGAATGACATCTGCTCCTGCCGCCAACACTGCGTCAACCTCTTCGCCTAAACGGGCAAAGTCAGCCGACAGGATAGAAGGGGCTATCAGAAAAGGTCGCATAAGATTCTCACGGGATGTTTAAGAAGTCGCCCATTTTACCCGGCGTAGCCGCTCGGCTCTAGCAAAAGCACACTATTTCTGCGGCAAAATGCCGACAAAGCCGGAATTTTTCTATGCTGTCAAAAAGCTGTTTAATTTAACAGCAGTTTTGCTATACTCCAAAAGTCGTAACATCTCCGGCAAAGGAAAATGGCCTCAAGATCTGAGCATTGCGTCTCCAGCATAAAATCCGCAGTGATACTGGCAAGTGTTGCCGGTACTGTGGGTATTGCTGCGCTGGTGATGCAGGTGTTGACTGCCGCCGATGATAGCCTTTCGCAAAACTGCGCCAGTGTTACTGAATATAATTCCAAACTTCCCAGCAGCCATCCCAACAACCGCTGTGCCATGCAAGATGACGATCTCAGTTGGAGCAGTTGGCTCAGTGGTAAAAGCCGTTCTGGACAGTTCCATTTTATTGATTTGCTTGAACTATTGCATGGACATGAACGTAAACCATTGGATGATATGACACCAAGGAATACTGGCCGTTCCACTTCTGGGCTGTAACTCTGCGTACCAGCAGCAACATTAACCCCATCGCGATTACAACTCCGCTAGCTCTCTTGGGTAGGTGTGATCATATAGCGCGATTAATTCATTGACTTTATTTCTGGCACTGCCTTTCTGACTGATATTGCGCTGAACGCTGACGGTCTCCATTTTAGCGCCGCGATACAGTTCCCGTGTCAAGGCGATATCGTGATTGCTAATGACAACGGGTATCCCCTTATCCAATGCGGTCGTGCGAGAGCATCGCGCCAGAATTGCCTGGTCATCCAAACTGAAACCAGCGCCGACATAGGTCGTGAAACTGGCGGTGGTAGACAACGGGGCATAAGGCGGATCGCAATAAACCACATCGCCAGATTGGATCTGTGCAAACGCCTGTTCATAGCCAGTACAAACAAACTCCGCCCGGGCGGCTTTTTGCGCAAACGCCCGAATTTCCTGCTCTGGGAAATAAGGCTTTTTATATGAGCCGAAAGGCACATTGAACGCACCGCGACGGTTGTAACGACAAAGTCCGTTAAAACCATGACGATTGAGATACAAGAAACTTACCGCACGATCAAAAGCACTGCGGCTACGATTAAACTTGTCCCGCACCCGATAGAATGCCTCGCTGGCGTTCATCGCGGGTATAAACAGCTCGCCCACCGCACCTATGTAGCGTTCAGGCTCTCGCTGAATGATTTGATACAGGTCGATGAGGTCCTGATTAATATCGCACAGCAGATAATTGGGGTAATCGGTATTCAGGAATACTGAGCCGGCCCCAACAAAGGGCTCAACCAAGCGTTGTCCTGGCGGTAAGTGACGGGTAATGGCATCAACCAGCTTGAATTTTCCACCCGCCCATTTGAGGAAGGCCCGTTGTTTTTTATTCATTTATTCGTTTGATGCCAGCTCATACAAAACTCAGGATTGTACCCTGTTTGTTCGCAAATATCACGGCTGAGGCAATGGCTGGGGTTGGTAATTTTGCAAGGTTTTCCAAGGCCGAATCCACGGTTCAGCACCACCACGTTGCTGTATGATTTTTGCGGCTTTTAATGCTTGCTGGCGGGAACTGAAATGACCGTTAAAAATCACCCACCACGGCCCGTTACGACACAGCCAGACCTGACTGTCTTCAGGTAAGACTGATAATTGTCCCGGCACAGATTGCAACTGTTTAACACTGGCGATCTGTAGGGTGTAGCCATCCTTGGGGAGCGTTGTTTTTGCATTCGTTGCAGCCTTTGTCACTGCCGTGTTACGAGGTTTGCTACCTGCGGTATTCTCAGCATCGGCCGTCACTGTTGGCCGGGGAGCGGCAACAGTTTTAACTGGCGCGGAGGCAGATGATTCGCCCAGTTCCGTTGTTTGAGCATTGTTTACCACAGGTAAATCGGACGTCGTAACATCGGCGGTTGCGGCAGCATCCCGCAATAATTCACTATCTTCAGCGGCAACCACGGTCTCAGCGGTTTTTATTGCCTTCGCTGTTACCTCAATGTGCCTTTCTCGCCAAGGTATTGTCACAGCGACCGCCGCTGTTTTACTGCTTGGTCGCCAAGCGGGAGACAGCCAATCCAACAGATTTGGGGATAATGAAATTTGGTTACTTACCACCAAACTGGCGACCTGCTGTTTTGGTAAAGGCGTTGTTATCTTATCGGTATACCAGATAGCGGCGGCCAACATTGACACAACTATCAGCGCGACCAACACTATCCTGTGCCAGGATTTAGGAGGTACAGCTTTCGGTTCACCCTGCAGTGCCAACTGCAACAGTTGCAAAACCTCCGCAGGAGTTCCACGCTGCTGCTCCAACTGCTTTATCACTATACTTCTGGGGGTAAACGTCTGTTGCTGAGAGCGAGCCAGCAGTGTTTGGTATAATCCTTCACGTTCCGCTAGTGATAACGGCTCGAGGTTGACGGGGAGTAACCATTGGCGTTGCTGTTGTGGCAACTGTGGCAACAACTGTTTGGTAAACTCCGGGGAAGCGGTAAGCGTCAAGGTCACAGCCATACCCGCACACTGAAGTTGCGTTAACAACAGGCATTCAGCCCATAACGTCAAAGGCAGATTATCGGCATCATCCAACAGGATGTGCAGTGGCTTTTGCAGTTGCGGCACAAAACGCAACAAGGTGTCCACCAGCGGCGTTTCATCATCAAATAATGGATCTGGTAACAACTGCATAATGATTTTGCGCCGGATTTCTGCAGCGCTAGCATGCTGAGGACAGGCCACCAATGCCAGATTGTAGTCTTCCAACTCATTAGCTAAAGCCGTAATGAGTGTCGTTTTTCCGGCCCCGGCAGCCCCAGTAAGCAACACCAGTTGCTCACCATAACAGGCAAGGTGCTGCAATCTGTATAGAAGTGCCTCTTGAGAAGGCAAAAGAAGTTGTTCGCCAGCCACCGCTAATCCGTATCACAAGTGTGATTAATGTTGGCGGATAACCTGCTCCAGCAGTGAATCACTGACGTCGGCAAAGACACCGGCACGCCCTAACGCAGTAGGTAGTACCAAACGAATCTGACCAGCCAGGACTTTCTTATCTCGCCGCATATGCTTGATATAATTGTCAAAACTCATGGATTGCGGAGCCTTAACGGGTAATTCGAAAGTTGCCAGCAGTTGACGAATGCGACAAACAATTGACTCATCCAGCAATCCCATAATCTTAGCCGTTTCAGCAGCAAGGACCGTGCCAGCGGCAACCGCCTCTCCATGAAGCCAGTTACCGTAGCCCATCTCCGCCTCAATCGCATGACCAAAGGTATGTCCCAGATTGAGCAGCGCTCTAACCCCATGCTCAGTTTCATCCTCGGCGACCACTTCCGCTTTAATCTCACAGCAACGGCGAATGGCATAGGACAAAGCATCGGGCGCTAACGCCTTTAACGCATCGGCATGTTGTTCAATCCACTTAAAAAACTCACCGTCCCATATAATGCCGTATTTGATCACCTCGGCCATTCCGGCAGCAAATTCACGTACTGGCAGCGTTTTTAAACAATGAGTATCAATCAGCACGGCTTTCGGTTGGTAGAAAGCGCCGATCATATTCTTGCCTAATGGGTGGTTGACCGCAGTTTTACCGCCGACGGAAGAATCAACCTGGGCCAATAGCGTCGTAGGTATTTGCACAAATGCAACACCACGCTGGTAACTGGCCGCCGCAAAACCGGCCATATCACCTATAACACCGCCACCGAGAGCAACAATGACAACATCTCGCCCACAGTTATGCTGCAGTAGCGCGGTGAAGATAGTCTCCAGATGGGTAAGCGTTTTAAACTGTTCGCCGTCAGGCAGCACAACTGCGTGCACCTGTTTGGCTAAGCTAGATAACACGTCGGTCACCTGCTGTAGATACAGGGGACCAACCGTGTCATTGGTGACAATAAACAGTGTTTTGCCAGCGAACATTGCCAGCAGTTTATCAGCCTGCAATAACAGATCCTGGCCGATATAAATGGGGTAACTACGTTGGCCCAATTCCACCTGGATCTGTTGCGTCATAAGCTTAAAAACCTAACTGTTCAATGATCTGGTTCGCGACAACTTTCGCGCTCTGTTCATCGGTTTTCACAACGATATCCGCAATTTCTTCATACAGCGGATTACGTATTTCAGCTAACTCTTCCAGAACCTCACGTGGGTTATCCACTTGCAACAATGGTCGACGTTTGTCACGTTGAGTACGCGCCACTTGCTTGTCGATAGTTGTTTCAAGATAAACCACGATACCTCTAGCAGAGAGATAGTTACGGATATCCTTGCTCTGAACCGAACCACCACCAGTCGCCAGTACAATACCGTGTTTTTCAGTTAAATCGGAGATGACCTGAGCTTCACGACGGCGAAACCCCTCTTCGCCTTCTACGTCAAAAACCCACGCAATATCTGCGCCGGTGCGACTTTCAATTTCCTGATCAGAATCGTGGAATTCCAGGTGCAGCATTTGTGCTAAGTGACGGCCTATAGTGCTTTTGCCTGCGCCCATAGGACCTACCAAAAATATATTACGTTTTTCAGCCATTTCTTATACGTCTGAATCTTATGAAAAGTTTGCCGAAAGTCGGTTTAGGGTCAAACCGACAGGATTGTTTTACCTTGCTCTAATGAGACTTGACCGGGGATTATCTCAGCTAATGGAGGCTTTAGGCAAGCTCACCCCTCCATTAAAGCCAAAATTCTTCCTTGAAAGTGGTGCCAGTGGCTAGCACTGGCATTCCAAACAGAACCGCAGCATCAGAATTTTTCAGTCACAATCTTGGGAGTCACAAATATCAGCAGCTCATGACGTTCATTGGAATCTGAAGTGTTACGAAATAACGCTCCCAGCACCGGAATATCCCCTAATACTGGCACTTTGTTAACACTATTTATTAACTGCTGCTGATAAATCCCACCCAGAACGATAGTTTCACCATTGTTTACCAACACCTGAGTCCCCACTTTTTGAGTGTTGATTGACACGGCTTCTCCCAGTGGGGTTGTAACAACTTCACCCTTGGAGTCCTGAGTAATTTCCAAATCCAGAATAACCTTGTTATCCGGCGTAATCTGCGGTGTCACCCGCAACGATAATACCGCTTTTTTAAAGCGTACAGTTGCCGCACCACTAGATGCTGACTCAACATACGGGATTTCCACCCCTTGTTCAATATAGGCAGACTTCTGGTTCGAGGTGGTGATACGCGGACTGGCGATAATCTCGCCTTTGTTTTCCTGTTCCAGCGCGCTCAGTTCTAGGTCGAGTATGGTACCATCGGCCAGTTTAGATACATTAAACGCAATACTGGCAGCGTTGTTAGCACCCGCAGGCAGATTCACATTTAGGCGATCATCCAAGGAAGGTGTCGTCCCGGAAACCAGCGATGAAGCACCTTCCAGCGTGCCTGAAGTCCCTTTGTTACCCTGCAGATCGGTGATACCCCAGCGCACCCCCAGATCCTGTGCAACCGTGTCACTCACAGTCACCATGCGCGATTCAATCAGCACTTGCTTGATGGGAATATCTAATACATCGACCAGACGATGAACATTCTCCAGGGTTTCAGCCGTGTCTTTCACCAACAACGTATTGGTACGCTCATCTACCGCGACAGAACCACGATCTGTTAACAAACTGGTCCCTTCACCTTTGAGTAATTTGGCAACATCTGTCGCCTTGGCGTAATTGATCTGCAGATACTCTGAGTACAATGGCGCTAACTTCTGTACTTCCTGTTTATTTTTCAGATCCTGACTTTCACGAATAGCGATTTCGTCGGCGGGCGCTACCATCAGAATATTACCTTCGATACGCTTATCCAAACCTTTGGTCTTCAGGATCAGATCCAAGGCCTGATCCCAGGGTACGTTATCCAGGCGCAAGGTGATGCTACCTTCTACCGTATCGCTGGTCACTAAGTTGAAGTGGTTGTAATCCGCGAGGATCTGTAACACGGTACGCACAGAGATATTCTGGAAGTCCAGTGATAGTTTTTTCCCGGTATATTTTTTCTCGGGCTCAACCACGGTCGCTTTTTCATCCTCGCTCATGGTCAGCGTAAACAGGTTTCCGTCCTGCTTATAATCGTATTTGTACGGACCTTTGATATCGATAAGAAAACGGGTGGTCAAATCATCACGGAAAGTCTCGAAACTGCGCACCGGCGTGGCAAAATCTTGCACATCCATCACGTACAGCATGTCGTCAGGAATATCCGTGTTATAAAACTTGACTTCCAATTTTGCCCCAACTTGTTTGACGTCTGCGGCAACAGATGCATTTCCGAGTTGAACCAACAACTCGCCACCTTTATCACCAGCGCGATGGAAATCAATATTCTTGATTTTATTGACGAATGGGCTAGAGGCTTTATCCGCAGCATTCATAGTTTCGTCGTTAATGGTCAGGCGATAGCTGCTACCAATAGCTTTGCCCTGATACGGACGGACTTTGTCTAGCTTCAGTGCTACCTGTAATGTGTCCGGTTGCTGTTCCGTTGCCAACTGCTCAACCCCTACCTGTTTAATGGGGAGCACCGACTGTTGAAGTGCTGAGACTGTGTCGCGGAAATTGAGCTTAATACTTGCAGGATCAGCACTGAGTTTGATTTCTGGCTCAGAGACTGGGCTGTCAAATACCAACTCCAGCTCCAATTGGTGATCTATGATAGTGTGGTATTTGACATCGACGAGCTTGTTCGCAGCCAAAGCACAAGGAACCAGATTCACCATCAACACGCAGCCCAATGCGACTCGCCACCAGTTGCCTGCTGTCTTATGGGTTTTATGCACCAAAGAAAATCTCATTGTTCTCTCTTCCTTTGCTTATTATTCGCCGGTCAAATCCAGACTGCTGCTGCGTTCGGTCCAACAACCGGAACCGTCTGGAATCAATTCTGTAATGTCGATACTGCTGGGTGTGATCTTAGTAATGTGGCCACTGAATAGCCCTAAATAGTTGCCAACCCCAAGGCGATAAACGTTACCATCGGAGGTTTCAATTAAGGCCCAGATCACACCACCATCACTCAGCGTGCCGCGCATTTTCAAATTATCTAAGGCATACGCTTCTAGCCGCTCTTTACGCCGCTTAAGATCTGGGTGCAGACAGTCCTTTGTGGTATCCACAGCTTCGGCAGTCAGCTCCCGTGATGGTGGCACAAAAGGACTGCGCAGCAAGTCGGCCGCATACTGAAAATGTTCAAATTTAGGTGGTTCTTTTAAAGGCGGAATACGCGCGACATGTTGTTGTTTCACACTCGCCACAAACTGCTGCAAATCAGCACGATCGCCAATACACCCTGCCAGCAACATCATTAGCATCAGGGGCAATATCCATCTCATTTGCTCTTCCCCTTAGCCTTGGCATTATTTGCCGGCACTTCAGCACCCTCTTTAAAGCGATAGGTTTTGGCTAGCACTTCCATTGACAGATTACCGTCGGCTTCACGCTTAATCACAAAATCGTGCAAACTGACAATACGGGGCAACTTGGCAACACCACTGACCATGTGTCCCATCTGGTGATAATCCCCAGTCACCGACATGCGTATAGGGTACTCAATATAGAAATCGCGCTGAATTTCGGCATCCCAGTCAATGCTGCGAATACGGAGTCCTGAGTCAGTGGCCACAAAGGTCAGATCGTCCAATAATCCCGGCATCTCATTTTGCGAAGGCAGCATCTTTAGCAACTCTGCAAACTGAGCCTCCATCTGTTTCAACTGCTCCCGATAAAGTTCAAGATTAGCAGCCAACTGGTACTTACTACGAAAATCCTCGCGTAACTGCTGCTCTTTGCCCTGCTCCACCTTGTATGCATCGATAGCGTCAGAGACAACCAAAAAGTAACCGACAACAAACACCAGAATCGCCAATATCAGTGCAAAAACCGCTTTTACCTGTGTTGGCCAGCCGCCGATATTTTCCATGTCCAGATCGTTGAACTGACTTAAATCAAATTTCATTTGGCAGTTCCCCCTTTAGTCGTCTGGGTCGGACCTACGGGAGCTGGCTCTCCACCTTTAATGGTAATTTTGAGACTAAAGTGCTGTAACTCGCGAATGTCATCCTTTTGCGATACGATCGACTGCATGGTAGGGTCCTGCAGCCATTCAGACGCTTTTATTTTTCGCATCATATTGGCCACATTGTTATTGGACTCACTGCGCCCTTCAATCCATATAATGCTGCCTTTCTTCTCCACGCTGGACAGGTAGACTCCCGCAGGAATAACCCTTACGAGTTCATCCAGAATATGCGTAGGCAGATTGCGCGATTGCTGCAGATCCAAAATGATCTCAGTGCGTTTTTCAATATCGGCTTTACGTTGCTTGATCTTATTTATTTCGGCAATTTGCTTATCAAGCTGCTGGATCTCATTTTGCAGGTAAGCATTACGTCCACGCTGATCATCGGTCATCAATCCAATAAACTGCAATGCCAAGTAAACCAACACTGCCGCACCAATAAATACCGCGACCAAGATACCTATATAGTCTCGCTTTTGCTTTTCCCTCGCTTCATCACGCCAAGGCAGCAGGTTTATGTTCGCCATTGCCCATAGCTCCTTAATGCGAGACCGCAAGCAATCATATATTTGCCGATATTAGGCTGCAGTTGCTTCTGCACACTGTCATCTGCCCGCAAAGCCCCTTTAAAAGGATCGGCGATAATCGCGGGAACGCCTAATTCATTAGTGAGTAGCGTGGCCATGCCGACCAGCTTTGAGGTGCCGCCACACAGCACCAGTTGATCAACTTTATCTTTGCCGTTAGAAGTACAATAGATCTGCAAGGTACGCTTGATCTGCTGAAGCAGTTGATTCTGGAAGGGAGAGAGCACTTCAAACATGTAGTTTCGCGGCAGATCGCCTTCGACTTTAGCCTTCTCTGCCTGTTCATACGGCAAACCATAAAAAGAAAGAATTGACTGGGTGAAGCTTTCACCGCCAAAGGCTTGTTCACGGATAAAGGTGGTTTCACCGTGTTCTACTACCGCAAACGTTGTCATGTTGGCACCAATATCCACCAGCACCACCACACCTTTGGCAATCTCTGCCGGTAGCTGGCCAGCGATAAGTTCATAAGCGCGGCCCAGCGCGTAACCTTCAACATCAACCACTTTAGCTTCAAGGTCTACCGCATCCAGCACATCGACCCGAGAATCGATATTTTCAGTACGACAAGCACTGAGCAATACCTCCACCTTGGACGGATCAGCTTTGTTAACATTAAGTGTTTCGAAATCGATGGAAACTTCATCAAGGGAATAGGGGATAAGATTATCGGCTTCAATCTCGATCTGGGCTTCCATTTCAGCTTCTGTTAGCGCGGCATCCATGTAGATCACTTTAGTCATTACCGCCGACCCGGAAACTGCCACTGCCGCATATTTACAGGATTTGGGTAACTGGCGCTTGAGTTGCCTCAATGATTCAATAACAGCGTCTGCATACCTGATATCATGGTCGCTGACAGCGCCCTTTTTCACAGGAACCACGGCATAAGCCTGTATTTTATAACCTTCAGCAATCTTCCCCAGTAAAACGGCCTTGACCTCGTGCGAGCCGATGTCTATTCCGACCATTTGAGGGGCTTGACGCTTCCATAGATTAGCAAGCATTGTCCCAGAGCCTTATTGTTATTGTTGAACCAAAGCGTAGCATAAACATAGTTCACTTGTGACCTTTATATAATATTCTATTAACATTTTTGCACTGTTTATTTTTAATACTTGTAATTCACTTCACCCCGACCGCGACGCCTTATATACTATTGAACCCTCAACAGGTTATGGAATAATCCGGTGAAGTGGTTAAAACGTATACTCATCGCTGTTTTTAGTTTGGCGCTACTGGGAATCATTGCGATTGCTGGCGCTTATTTTTACGTTTTGCCAGATCTCCCTGACGTAACCACACTAAAAACAGTAAAACTGCAGACACCACTGAAGATATATTCCAGTGATGGCAAACTTATTTCGCAATTCGGCGAGAAGCGCCGTATTCCATTACAACTGAGCGATGTGCCTAAACCGTTATTACAGGCATTTATTGCAACAGAAGATTCTCGTTTTTATGAGCACAACGGCGTT
Organism: Shewanella fodinae; assembly: GCF_014651955.1. Taxonomy (GTDB): domain Bacteria; phylum Pseudomonadota; class Gammaproteobacteria; order Enterobacterales; family Shewanellaceae; genus Shewanella; species Shewanella fodinae. The sequence goes on from NZ_BMXW01000028.1 coordinate 17,572, forward strand.
GACCCTATTGGGGTGCTACGTGCCGCACTGGTGATGATCACCACGGGGCAAAAACGCCAGGGCGCCAGTACCATTACAATGCAGGTAGCGCGAAACTTCTTCCTGACCCGCGATAAGAAGTTTATTCGAAAAATCAAAGAAATCTTTATTGCACTTCACATAGAACAACTATTGACCAAAGATGAAATTCTGGAACTCTATGTCAATCGTATCTATCTCGGCCAACGTGCTTACGGTGTAGGTGCTGCCGCACAGGTATATTACGGTAAAGATGTGCAGGATTTGACGCTGGCAGAAATGGCAGTGATTGCCGGTTTGCCGAAAGCGCCGTCAACCGTGAACCCCATTACCTCACCAGAACGCGCCATGGCACGCCGTAATGTAGTGCTTAGACGTATGCTAGATGTGGGCTATATCACCCAGAACGAATATCAGACTGCGGCGGCGGCCCCCATCACGGCGAAATATCATGGCGCAGAGATCGACCTGTATGCACCTTATATTTCAGAGATGGCGCGTGATTATATGGTGCAAAAGTATGGCGAAGAGGAAGCCTATACTGGCGGCTATAACGTCTATACCACTATTAACTCTGATTTACAGCAAAAGGCGCAAAAAGCGCTACGCAATAATGTGTATGCTTACGATGAGCGACATGGCTACCGTGGTCCGGTCGCCGTATTGTGGACCAATACACCACCGCCACAGAGCGAACTTCTGGACACACTGAGAAAAACCGATCCCCTGCAAGAATTGCAGCCTGCGGCAGTGGTCAAGGTTGAAGATAAACAGGCAGATGTGTTGCTGGCCAATGGTCATACAGTCACCATCCCGTGGCAAGGGCTGAATTGGGCACGCAGCTTTATCACTGATCGCCGTCAGGGTGCAGCACCAAAATCAGCTGCCGACGTTGTAAAAATCGGTGAACAGATCTGGGTTCGACCAATGGCCGATAGCTGGCAACTGTCGCAAGTACCGCAAGTTGCCAGCGCTATGGTGTCATTGGATCCCCATGATGGTGCGATCCGCACGCTGGTTGGCGGCTTTAGCTTTACCCAGAGCCAATACAATCGAGTGGTACAAGCCAAACGGCAGTTGGGCTCCAATATTAAACCGTTCCTCTACGCCACAGCGTTGGAGAAAGGTTATACCCTAGCAACCCTGATCAATAATGCCCCCATTAACAAACCAGACTTGAGCCAGGGCATCGCTTGGCGTCCTAAGAACTCGCCGGATGTCTATGGCGGCCCGACTCGATTGCGCGTGGGATTAGCGCAATCCGTGAACGTAATGGCAGTAAGAACATTGCGTTATATCGGGCTAGATGCAGCTATCGACAAATTAAGTCAGTTTGGTTTTGATCCAAGTGACCTCAATCGTAACGAGTCGCTGGCGCTTGGTTCACCGTCTGTCACACCGTTGCAAGTGGTGACTGCCTTCTCAAGCTTTGCAAACGGCGGATTATTGCTGGAGCCTTATTTTATTGAACGAGTAGAAGATGCCTACGGTAAGACGGTAGAACGCGCCGAACCGACGTTGGCCTGTGATACCCCAGCATCAACAACTGAGGCTGAAAGTTTGGCGGCCTCACCAGCCGCTGCCACAGTCACCACGCTAGAACAAGCAGCTGACCATCCGATGCCAGTTACCGATATTGGTAATAACTTGCCTTACACCTGTGAAAATCCTCAGGCGCGCCATGCTAAACGCGTGATATCCAAACAGATTGCGTTTCTGATCACCGACGCGCTCAAGAGCGTGATTTGGGGTGGTGGCGACTGGAATCATGGTACTGGTTGGAATGGTACTGCCTGGCGGGCAGCACGCGTCATCAAACGCCATGACATTGCTGGTAAAACCGGGACGACCAACGAATCCCGCGATACTTGGTTCAGCGGTTTTAATCCTAGTCTGGTCACTACGGCCTGGGTTGGATTTGATGACCACAGCCGCGAATTAGGGCGTGTGGCCTGGAATCCAAACGGTGCCAAAGATCAGATCTCAGGCGCAGAATCTGGTGCTAAAACCGCCGGGCCAGCCTGGAATGAGTTTATGCACGATGCATTAGAGGGCACACCAGAGATTGCAATAACCCCGCCGCCAGGTATCGTCTCAGTGCGTATTGATCTGGCAACCGGCAAGTTATCAAGGAAGAATGACTACACCAGCGACTTTGAATACTTTATTCAAGGAACTGAGCCTAAAGAATATGCCAATGACAGCACGGAAGATGGCAATATCTTCTTGGACTCAGGCAAATCGTCAGAAGAGCTGTTTCATTAATTTTTCGAGTAACCGCCCATAAAAACGCGCCGAAAAGGCGCGTTTTTTATGGGACGCACTGATCAGTATTTCTTGGCAGCCAATGCGGCCTGGATCTGCGCTACGGCAGTGCCACCAAGTACATTCCGTTTATCGAGACACGCTTCGATGGTGAGATTGGGATAAACATCCTCGGCTATTACCGCGGCATAGGACTGTAAAGTCGCCAACGGCAACTGTTCTATTGGTTTAGCTTCAGCAATCGCTCTTAGTACCACTTCACCTACCACATGGTGTGCTTCACGGAATGGCATGCCTTTAGAGACCAAGTAATCGGCCAATTCGGTGGCATTAGCATAACCTTGCTGTGCCGCCTGTAAGGCTCGATTACGATTCACCTTTACGCCTTCCAGCACCAAAGCTGCCATTTTCAGACACAGACTCCAGCTGTCCATCACATCAAACAAGCCTTCTTTGTCTTCCTGCATGTCCTTGTTGTACGCCAGCGGCAACGCTTTCATGGTGGTCAGAATACCGGTCAAAGAACCATACACCCGGCCGGTTTTACCGCGGATCAACTCCAGTGCATCCGGGTTCTTTTTCTGCGGCATCAAGGACGAACCCGAGGTGACGTTATCGGCCAATTCAATAAAATTAGCTTCGCCAGAGTTGAAGAAAATCATATCTTCCGCCATCCGGCTAAGGTGCATCATGCTGATAGCAGCATCACTGCACAGCTCCACCACATGATCACGATCAGAGACGCTGTCGAGACTGTTCAGTGTCGGTGCCGCAAACCCCAAGCTTAGCGCCAAGGCTTTACGGTCAATCGGATAAGCTGTGCCTGCCAGTGCACCACTGCCTAATGGGCAAGTGTTAAGGCGAGTCATGGTATCTTGCAAGCGGCTGAGGTCGCGCTCAAACATCTCCACATAAGCCAAAGCCCAATGTCCCATCGTGATCGGCTGTGCCCGTTGCAGGTGGGTATATCCCGGCATCACTGCATCCAGCTCCCGCTCAGCCAGTGCCAACATCGCCTGTTTTAACTGGTTCAGTAAGGTAAGCAAATGCTCACCTTCTTCTTTGCACCACAGTTTGAGATCGGTGGCAACCTGATCGTTACGAGAGCGTCCGGTATGCAGTTTTTTGCCGAGATCGCCCACTTTTTCGATCAGCTTCTGTTCCACGAAACTGTGAATATCTTCAGCACCGGAACTCAGGATCTGCTGTGGCTGATCTTTTACTTCAACGAGCAATTCCTGTAGTGCTTGTTGCAATGACGCCAGTTCCGCCTCAGTTAACACCCCAGCCTTGGCAATGGCTGCCGCCCAAGCGACTGAGCCCTGAATGTCCTGTTCTACCAGACGATAATCTACCGGCAATGAGTCGTTGAAGAGTTGGAAAAGTTCGCTGCTCGGGCCACTGAAACGGCCGCCCCATAATGCCATGTTGAAATTCCTCTGTTGCTGATAAACAAAAGGGGCGCCGGGGCGCCCCATAAATCACAGGCTTACTTATTGCTGTTGATAGCACGGATACGGCTTGCCAGAGAGTACAGGCGGATAAAGCCTTCTGCATGTTTCTGGTCGTATACAGTATCTTCACCAAAAGTGGCAAATGCTTCGGAGTAGAGGCTGTTAGGCGAACGTTTTTTCACTGGGGTCGCCTGACCTTTATAGAGCTTGATCACCACTTCGCCGTTGACATCTTTCGCCAACGCTTCGGATGCAGCTAACAACGAACCACACAGTGGGGTAAACCAGCGACCGTCGTACACCAGATGCGCCATCTGCGCTGCAACTTGTTCACGCCAGGCGCGACTGGTCTTGTCCAGTACCAGCTCTTCCACAGCACGCAGCGCCGCCATCATCACGGTGCCACCGGGCGTTTCATAACAGCCACGGGATTTCATGCCCACCAAGCGGTTTTCGGTAATATCGACTCGGCCAACACCATGAGCGGCGGCGATTTCGTTGAGCTTCACCAAGGCAGCATAAGGTGCCAGTTGTTCACCGTTAACGGCAGTCACACGGCAATCTTGCACCTCAACGGTGACATATTCAGGCGCATCTGGTGCATCTTCTGGATCAACGGTCCAAGTCCACACTGCTTTGCTAGGCTCGTTCCATGGGCTTTCCAGCTCACCACCTTCGGTAGAGATGTGCCAAGCGTTAGCGTCACGGCTATAGATCTTGGTTGCTGATGCTGAAGTTTTGATATGGCGTTCCGCCAGATAGGCCAGCAGATCTTCCCGACTCTGCATAGTCCATTCACGCCACGGCGCAATCACTTTCAGATCAGGGGCTAAGGCGGCGAAACAACCTTCAAAACGTACTTGGTCGTTACCTTTACCAGTACACCCATGAGCCAGTGCATCGGCACCCACTTTACGGGCAACTTCAACCTGTGCTTTAGCAATGATAGGGCGAGCCATTGAGGTACCCAACAGGTAAGTACCTTCGTAGATGGCACCGGTGGCAATCGTTGGGTAGATGTAGTCTTTAACAAACTCTTCTTTTAAATCAACAATATGACATTCTGAAGCGCCTGAGGCTAGGGCTTTTTCAGTCAACCCTACCAGTTCCGCAGGGTCTTGACCGATATCGGCGCAAAAGGCCACAATTTCGCAGTTGTTATAGTTTTCTTTCAACCATGGGATGATGGCCGAGGTGTCCAAACCACCGGAGTAAGCCAGCACCACTTTTTTCACTTGAGTGTTTTTCTGTGCAATAGACATCTTATATTTCCTGGATTAAAAGGCCGTTGGCCATCAATTTAACAGAGTGACAAGTACCGCATTTTGGGCGTGCATCCGGTTTTGCGCCTGCTGCAGGATCAACGAACCTTCACCGTCCATGACCTCATCCGTCACTTCCACCCCGCGATGAGCGGGCAAGCAATGCATGAAATACTTGACCTTATATTTTTCCATCAATTCTTTTGAGACCTGATATTGGGCAAATTTAGCCGCAATATCTGACAATTTGGTGCTATCGCCCATAGAGATCCACGTATCAGTGTAGACCGCATCGACACCTTCGAGCGCACTCACATCTGGCGTCAGCAATAAACTACCGCCATGAACAGCCGCCAATTGCTGCGCCTGAGTCACAGCGAAACCATCAGGGAAATGTCCTTCAGGACAGATCACCGTCATCTGCGCCCCAACAATCGCGGCACCCAGCATCAAGGAGTTGGTCACATTATTACCGTCACCGATATAGGCCAGTTGCAGACCTTGCAGACTTCCTAATACTTCCTTGAGCGTCAGCAAATCGGCCAGCACCTGACAGGGGTGATACAGATCCGATAACGCATTAACTACCGGCACAGTGGCGTATTCTGCCAATTCTTCCACCGTCACATGACTGAAGGTACGCGCCACAATGGCATCGGCCCATTGAGAGATATTGCCAGCAAAATCGCGCACCGACTCCCGTTTACCTAAAGCACCATTTTGCTGATCCATGTAGACACAGTGACCACCGAGCTTATTGATACCGATATCAAAACTTACTCGGGTACGCAGTGAGGGCTTTTCGAACAGCATCACCACATTCTTCCCATCGAGTGCGTGACGATATTCGGCTGGATTGGCTTTTATTTTTAGCGCCAGCTCCAGCAATGCCAACAGTTGCGATTGGCTCAGGTCTTTAAGGGACAACAGGTGCTTCATAACTAATCCTTACTTACGGTTGAATTTGAGTTCCGATGTTCTCTCCTCGGGCAAGGGCAGCCAACTGGGCTGCATCCCGCCATGAGGCAACCTGTACTGGCTGCCCCATCTGCTCCGCCACATCTAGCGCAGCTTCTACTTTAACTTTCATGCCTTTTTCAATAACGCCCTGTCTCACCAGCTGCTGGATCTGCTCCCGGTTCAACTGTGGAATTAATTGACCTTTGCCATCCAAAACCCCAGACACATCAGACAGCAATACCAACTTACCGCCCACCAGTTTTGCCAACACAGTAGCGGCTTCATCGGCATTCACATTCAGCAAATCGCCGCTTGCCGACACCGCAATGGAACTGACGATCGGCATCCAGCCTTGTGCCAGCACAAAGTTGATATAAGCGCCGTCTTTAGGAGAGACTTCACCCACCAACCCCAGGCGTTCATCTTTGATACGAGCATCTACCAGGTTGCCGTCTGCTAGGCTCATTCCTACCGCCACCACGCCAGCTTTTACTGCGGCGGCCTGCAAGATTTTGTTGGAAGTGCCAGCTAACGCCCCGACCACGATTGGCATCTGCTCGGCTGGTGTTACCCGCAAGCCGTCCAGCTTCACGGTTTCCATACCATTAACCTGCAACTGTTCATCTACCAGATAGCCGCCACCATGGACCAATACCACCTTCTGTCCCTGGGACAACATCTTGGCTGCCGTTTCCATCAGCCGTGCCATGCCCATTTCGCACTGCATCAACGCGCCACCGACTTTCAGAACCAACACACTGTCATTTGTGCTCATAAAGAAAACTCTCAAAACGCCTCAAGGGCCGGTTAATTCACAGATTAAAATGAATCTTTATGCACTGCAGCGCTTGGCTGGCAGCACCTTTCATCAAATTGTCGATAGCGCTAGCGACCACCAGATAGCCACTTGCCTCATCAAACTTCCAGCCAATATGGCAGTTAGGCGTCAGTACCACATCATCCACTTTCGGGAAACGATTGTGCGTTACCTTTACCAGAGGTGAATCATCGTAGACATTATAAGCTTGCGCCACTTGTTCAGTGGTGGTCCCTGGCTGCAGTTGCGCGGTAATAGTTGCCAGAATACCTCGCTTAAAATTACCCAAATGCGGCGTAAAAATTACTTGCTGTCCCAAATGTGTGGCGATTTCTGGTTGATGACGATGTCCGAGCACACCATAAGGGGTCAGGCTGACTTCGCAAAAACTGGTATGTAACTGCGCCTTGCGGCCAGCACCGGTAACACCACTGACCGCATTGATCACCGGCCAAGTGCTAGTAAGCAGTGATTTCACGGGTTTGAGCGCTAGCAAAGATGCCGTTGGGTAGCAGCCCGGCACCGCAATCATCCGTGTCGCGGCAATCTTGTCCGCATTCCACTCTGCTAGACCATAGATGGCCTGCGCTAATACTTCGGGTTGTGTATGTTCAAAACCGTACCACTTTGGATACTGGGCAGCGTCTGCAAAACGATAGGCGCCACTGAGATCAAACACACTCAGCCCTTGCGCATAAAACCAAGCAGCAAGTTCCAGACTCACGGCATGTTCCGTCGCCAACACCACCGCATCGGATTCAGCGACGATCTGAGCCTTGGCGGCAGCCGTTAGCGGTTGCAATACATAGGGGATTTGCTGGTATACAGGATAAAGGTCGGCCAGCGCTTTGCCTTTGTCGAGACTGTTTTCGGAGACATACAATCCCTGCACACTGAGCCCTGGGTCATTTTCAATCAACGCGGTTATCTGGGCTCCGGTGTAGCCACTGGCACCGATAATGGCAATATTTTTCATGATCTCAAATCTATATCTAGTCAAAAGGAAGGGCTAAAGTCATGCCCGGGCAGAATGCCTGATGACAAGTTTAACGCTGCAGGGATTATATGCAGCTTTTATCTGTATTAAGCTCAATATAGAACAAAAACAGGGTATTTTAAGCGGGTGTCGGCTTTTGTCTGGTGACACCAGTCTTAGCTGTTTGTTAGACTACCATATAAGTTTATTTATGCAATATATGTGAATATTTATATTTACTATTTTGGCGGAATTATGACCAAACTACCGGAACTCAAGCGCAGCTTCAGCGCGCTTATCGCATCACCATCAATCAGCGCTATTGAGGCTGCACAGGATCAGAGCAACAAAGGGGTACTGGATCTGCTCAGTAATTGGTTTACTGAATTGGGGTTTCAGTGTCAGCAACAGGCTGTGGCCAATAGTCGTAACAAATATAATTTGCTGGCGTCGCTGGGATCTGGCAGCGGTGGTCTGTTACTGGCGGGGCATACTGATACGGTTCCGTTCGATGAGGGTCGCTGGCACCAGGATCCATTTACGCTGACAGAAAAAGAGGGCCGCTGGTACGGGCTCGGCACCTGCGACATGAAAGGGTTTTTCGCGCTGATTTTGGAAGCGCTGAAAGACATGCCGTTACAGCAATTTAAACGGCCGCTGTACATTCTCGCCAGTGCCGATGAAGAAACCACCATGAGTGGCGCGAAAACCTTTGCAGCCAATGCGGCCATTCGTCCCGAGTATGCCATCATCGGTGAGCCAACCAGCCTGCGCCCGGTCTATATGCATAAAGGCCATCTGGCACAAGGCATTCGAATCACCGGCCGCAGCGGCCACTCTTCCGATCCATCGAAAGGGCTGAATGCCATCGACATCATGTATCAGGTAATCGGACAGTTACTGAAATTAAAACAACATCTGGCCGACAATTATCGAGAAAACGCTTTTAGCGTACCCTACCCGACCATGAATTTTGGTCACATCCACGGCGGTGATGCCGCTAACCGGATCTGCGGTTGCTGCGATCTACATCTGGATATTCGTCCTTTGCCCGGCATTGCTATTGCGGATTTACAACTGATGACACAGCAGTATCTGCTGCCTATTAGCGAAAAATATCCGGGAGCTGTCAGTATCAGCACTTTATATCCAGGTGCCGAGCCTTTCGCTGATACCGCAGATTCTGCTTGGAGTCAGTTGGTAGCCAAACTATCGGGTAACGCACCGGAAGTAGTAAATTATGCCACTGAGGCACCCTATATTCGCAGTCTCGGCTGTCATACGCTAGTCCTTGGCCCAGGCAGTATCGACCAAGCCCACCAACCCGATGAATTTTTGGATCTGGCGCAGGTCAAACCGACGATATCCCTGTTAAAACAGCTGATTTATCACGCCTGTATCGAATAAGATACACCTAACCATGGTATCACTGCATTGACCAAGCCCCTCGCTGGGTAGGGTGACAGGCAGTGGTTTTGGTATCGTCACACATTTTGGGGAATGGGAGTCACAATGGAACAAACGACAGATATGTATGCCGCGCTACGGGCCAATGTCAGTAAGCTGGGGCAAATCCTTGGCGATACCATGCGTGATCATCTAGGCGAGCCTTTTTTAGAGAAGGTTGAACAAATCCGGCAATTGGCCAAGCGCTCTCGGAATGGTGACAGCGCCGCCCGGACACAGATGCTAGCACTGCTGAACGCATTGCCTGACGATGAGTTGGTTCCGGTTGCCAAAGCCTTTAACCAGTTTCTCAATCTGGCCAACATCGCCGAGCAGTTTCACACCATCAGCCGCAATTGTGATGAATTGGTATGTGTGCCTGATCCGGTTGATTTGTTACTCGGGCGTATGCTCAATGGACCTATTGATCAGCAGCAGATGCTCAACTGCCTGAAAACCATGGATATCGATCTGGTGCTAACGGCACATCCCACCGAGATCTCACGGCGCACACTGATCCAGAAATATGCGGCAGTCGTTGATTGTCTGGCAGCCCTGGAGAACGACAAACTCGGCCAACGAGAGATGAAACAGCTAACGTTGCGACTGCGACAACTGGTATCACAAATCTGGCATACCAACGAAATCCGCAGTATCCGGCCAACGCCGGTTGATGAAGCCCGCTGGGGGCTGGCAACGATAGAAGCTTCGCTGTGGCAAGCGGTGCCTGATTTTCTGCGACAACTCAATGATCAGATAGAAGAACGCACCGGGAAACAGCTTCCCATTGATATCGCGCCAGTGCGATTTTCCAGCTGGATGGGGGGCGATCGCGATGGCAACCCGTTTGTTACCGCCACAGTGACACAGGAAGTCCTAGACCGCAATCGCCATGCGGCCGCAAGGCTGCATCTGAAAGATATTGTTGAGTTAGTGGCTGAGCTGTCAATGGAAGATGCCAATGCTGAACTGATGGCATATACCCACAACAGCCGTGAGCCTTATCGTGATGTACTGCGGGATCTGCGGCAGAAACTGCGCAACACCATCGACTTTCTTAATGCCCGCATTGAAGGCCACCAACCAGAAGTGGACTACCACAGCATTATCTGGCAAGAAGAAGATTTACAAGCACCACTGATGCTGCTGTATCGCAGCTTATGTGATTGCGGAATGCGGCTGATAGCCAACGGTCTATTGTTGGATATGCTGCGACGCCTTGCCTGCTTTGGCATCCACATGCTCAGATTGGATATTCGCCAAGACGCCGCCAGACATGCCGAAGTGTTGGGCGAACTTACCCGTTACCTAGGCATTGGTGACTATGCCCATTGGGGAGAGTCGGAGAAACAGGCATTTCTGCTGAAGGAACTCACTAACCGTCGGCCACTGCTTCCCGTCAACTGGCAACCATCGGACAATGTTGCCGAAGTGCTGGCAACTTGTCGATTGATCGCCCAACAACCGGCGAAAGCGTTGGGCTCATACGTCATATCTATGGCGGGCAAACCTTCTGACGTGCTGGCGGTACTACTGCTGTTAAAGGAAACCGGTTGTCCACATCCCATGCGAGTAGTACCGCTATTTGAAACCTTGGATGATTTGAACCATGCCGCCAGTTGTATAACAGCGCTGCTGAATATCGACTGGTATCGCGACTACACCAAAGGTACACAAGAAGTAATGATCGGTTACTCCGATTCCGCCAAAGATGCCGGGGTGATGGCGGCGGCGTGGGCACAATATCGGGCCCAGGAGCAGTTAGTAGCTGTCTGCCGTAATGCCGACGTCAAATTGATCCTGTTCCACGGTCGAGGTGGCACGGTGGGCCGCGGCGGAGCACCAGCCCATGATGCCATTCTGTCGCAACCGCCAGGCTCCGTTGATGGCCGCATTCGGGTGACAGAACAAGGAGAGATGATCCGCTTTAAATTCGGTTTGCCCAAGCAGGCCGTGCAATCGCTGGCGCTCTATACCTCAGCGGTTATGGAAGCTACCTTGCTACCACCACCTGAACCCAAACCACAATGGCGTGAATGCATGGAGCGAATTGCCGCCGATTCGGTAACGGCTTACCGTAAAGTGGTGCGTGAAGACCCAGACTTTGTTGCCTATTTCCGGGCAGCCACTCCCGAAGTGGAACTCGGCAAGCTCCCCCTTGGCAGTCGCCCAGCTAAACGTCGTGTCGATGGTGGTATTGAGAGCCTGCGGGCTATCCCGTGGATCTTTGCCTGGTCACAAAATCGCTTGATGTTACCTGCCTGGCTCGGTGCGGGAGAATCACTGCAAGCCGCAATCGATCGTGGTGAAAAGAACTTGCTGCAGGAGATGGAGCAACACTGGCCATTTTTCCGTACCCGGATCTCGATGATGGAAATGGTCTACGCCAAAGCTGAACCCAATCTGGCGCGTTATTATGAAACCTGCTTGGTGCCACCGACACTACATCACCTGGGCGAGGACCTGATAAACCGGCTGCAACTGGGTATAAAAGTGGTACTAGAACTCACGGGTAGCGATACGCTGATGGCACATACACCGTGGAATCGTGAGTCCATCAAGCTACGTAACCCCTATATCGACCCGTTGAATTTCTTGCAGGCAGAACTGTTAGCGCGTACACGTAAAGAGCAGCAGACATCTACCACACTGGAACTCGCCTTGATGCTAACCATTGCGGGTGTCGCCGCCGGGATGAGGAACACAGGTTGATGAAATACTTACTATTATTAATCGCAACTCTGTACCTAGGTGGGTGTGCCAGTCAGTACAGCATCAGCGAACAACAAGTCGAGCACTATCTCAACGATAAACTCGCCAAACCGTATCAGGTAAAAGAGGGATCGTCGGCGCTGTCGCTGGGTTTTAGCAGCGTCTCGGTCACCCTTGGGGCAAAGCCGGGGGTCATGGCGGTAACGGCCTCGGCAGAAATGAAAATTGCCACGCCCATCATCCCCATTAAAGCGGAGTTACAGGCAGTATTTGAGGCGAAGCCCGTATATGACCACACCAGTCATAGTGTATTTCTCAAAGATCTGCAACTGGTACAGTTGACCTCAACACCGGCAAAGCTACAACGCTTACTCGGCGGAGTGACCCCTCAATTAATGGATATGGCAAGGACGTTGCTGGAAAACCAGCCAGTTTATGTATTGAATACTCACAACAGCACCCAGGCAAAACTGGCTGAAATAACCAAAGACATCAAAGTAGAGCGAGGCGAACTGGTGTTACAGTTTGAGTAGTCATCCAATCACCATTTGATAGTGACTACTCACACGCAGCATCACTTTGGATAGCGCTGAATGAAGGAGTAGTCAACAATGACCGCTTCATTCAGCAATTCCCGCCGCAACATGTCATACGCCACCGCAGAACTGATACTGCGTACCAGTTCTCGCGAGCGGCCAGCGAGCAGGATCATCTGGCTATATACTGCATTACGGGTCGCCAGAGCGATGGCAACGGTTCCCACCGGTTTTTCTGTAGTGCCACCATCAGGCCCGGCAATACCACTGGTTGCCAAGGCAAAATCGCTGCCAAGCAACTCACGGGCACCGCGCGCCATCTCTTCCACCACCGGGATAGATACGGCGCCGTAGTCATCGAGCGTCTGCGGCTTAACACCAAGAACCCGCACTTTGCTTTCGTTGGAATAAGTGACCAACCCCTGATGTAAATATGAGGAGCTTCCTGGGAAGGCAACCAACTGACTGGTGATCATGCCGCCAGTGCAAGACTCCGCCACACTGAGACTCAATCCAGATTGATATAAGCGCTGATGGATCTCCTCCGCCAGTGATTGACGATTTTCCGCCACGACAGCCGTTCCCAAGGCTTGCTTAACCTCTGCCGTCACCGCGGCAAGTTGTGCAATGGCAGCCGCTCCTCTGGCAAAAATCTTAATCTCGATGTGAGGCATCGATGAACGGTAACCAAGAGTAATTCCGCCCGGCAAACTCAGAGGTTCCAGCTTTGCCGCCAGTGACGATTCGCCATGCCCAATCGTCAGCAGTTTCTCTACGGCAATATCGGATTGAATAGCAAATTCATCGCGGATAAACGGTAGGAACTGCTCCTGTACCATATGTTTTAATTCAAAGGGCACCCCCGGCGTAAAGAACAGCCAAGCGCGGTTGAGTTTAACGCGGAATCCGCAAGCAGTACCCACCGGATTATCAACCATAATGGCCGATGCAGGTAATAGTGCCTGCTTAAGGTTGTTAGCAGGCATAGGACGATTATTGCGCGCAAACCAGTCGGTGATGCGCTGACGCCATATTGGGTTTTCTACCAAAGGTTCTTCTTTGGCTCGGGCCATCGCTTCTGCAGACAGATCATCCGACGTCGGCCCTAAGCCACCATTTACTAGAATCACATCGGCTTGCATGCTGCGCTCACGGAAAACGGCAATCAAATCATCCATACGGTCGCCTACCGTCACCCGGCGTTGCACTTCTATACCGTGCTCCATCATCAGATTGGCAAACCAGGCGGCATTGGTGTCCACTATCTGTCCAGAGAGCACCTCTTCACCGGTACAAATCATCTCCAATTTCATTAACGCACCTGTTCCTATTCAGCTCCTTCAACGTACACAAGATTACGCTAAATCAACAGATAAGGGTACGAAAAGGACGGATAAGAGCTGATAGCTGACAATAAAATTAAACAGCCCGTGGCTACGGGCTGTTTGAGGCTAAACACTATTGAATTGGTGGAGCTGACTGCAGTTCTAATCCCAGCGAGGCAATAATCCCCAGCGCCGCTTTGCGACCGTCTGACATGGCGGTCACCACCAGATCAGCGCCACGGACAATATCGCCGCCAGCGAATATTTGGGGATGACTGGTTTGGCAAGGGAAGCGACTATTACGGGGTGCTTCTATCAGCCCCCATCGATTACATTTCACTTTAGCGGCTTCCAACCAAGGCATTGAGTGGGCACTGAAACCAAAAGCAATAATCAGCGCATCAGCTTCCAGCACAAATTCTGAGCCTGCAACCACCTGTGGTCGCCGCCGACCGCTACTGTCAGGCTCGCCTAATTCGGTACGGATAAGGCCAATACCCGCAAAATGCCCTTGCGCATCTAGTTGGATAAACTGTGGTTGCACATTAAAGAGAAACTCAGCCCCTTCTTCGCGGGCATTCTTTACCTCTTTCTTGGAGCCGGGCATGTTAGCCTCATCGCGACGATAGGCACACGTCACAACAGCAGCCCCCTGCCGCAAAGATGTGCGCAGACAATCCATCGCAGTGTCCCCACCGCCTAATACCACCACCCTTTTCCCAGCAAGATTAATATAGGGTTCATCAACCAACGCAGGTAAACCCATCTCGTGCTTGGTATTGGCAATCAAAAAAGGTAACGCCTCATAGACGCCCGGGGCATCTTCATGCTCCAACCCCGCTTGCATCGACTGGTAAGTGCCAGTTCCCACAAACACTGCATCAAACTCATCTAGCAGTTGTTGCAATGAAATATCACGACCGACTTCGGTCTCCAGACGGAACTCGATCCCCATGTCAGCAAACAGCTGGTGGCGATTAATTAATACCTGCTTGTCCAGCTTGAAAGCCGGAATACCAAATGTCAGCATGCCGCCAATCTCGGGATGGCGATCAAACACCACGGCCTTTATACCGTTGCGGCTTAGAATATCTGCACATCCAAGGCCTGCAGGTCCGGCACCGATGACCGCAACCCGTTTGCCAGTAGCCTTCACATGTTGCAGGTTAGGTTTCCAACCGTTAGCTAGCGCGGTATCAGTGATATAACGTTCCACATTTCCTATGGTGACCGCACCATATTTATCTTTCAGCGTGCACGAACCTTCACACAAACGATCTTGCGGGCATACCCGGCCACAGACTTCCGGCAATGAACTGGTTTTATGGGACAGCTCTACTGCTTCATTTATGCGGCCTTGTTTTGCCAACTCCAATAACCTAGGAATATTGTTGTGTAGGGGACAAGTCCATTCACACACAGAGCGATCACTGCAACTCAGACAACGGTCGGCTTGATCCTCCACCTGCTTGGTCGAAAAAGGCTGATAGGTTTCAACAAAGGTAGTTTTACGTAAGGCCAAAGGCGTTTTCAGTGCTTCCTGACGCGGCCGTTGAGGTAACGAGGCTAGAATTGGTGTCAACCGATGAATATGAGGAGAACCCAAATCATATGCTACGCCTGCACTGCGTAATTGCTTCTGCCGCCGTAAAGCAACTAACGCTTGATCGTCCAGCAATCGCAACGCTTTGGTCGGGCATGCTTGTACGCAAGCAGGTCCCTGTTCACTGTCATGGCATAAGTCACACTTGTGAGCATAAGCTTTAACTTCAGTGCCATTAGTTTCTTCATAAACCATATTGATGGCACCAAACGGACAGGCCAGCACACAGCTTTTACAGCCAATACATTTATCTTGCTGCAGTTGGATACTACCATCCTGACGCGACAGCGCTCGCACTGGGCACGCATTAGCACAAGGCGCATCCTCACAATGCCGACAGACAGCGGCTGAGATCCGCGACGCCCCTCTGACAACTTTAATTCGAGGGTGGAATGCTTCAGCACTATCGGGATAACGCCCGCCGTTATGCGACAAGACACAGGCAATCTCACAGGCCCGGCAACCAATACAATCATTGCCGTTGGCGATAACAAACTGATTCATTAGAACTCCCCAATAGAACTGCTAAGCACCTCAGGCAAATATCCGTTCCCCAACAGTATTCACCTGAAACAGCGCAACAAGCTGTTGCACATTTGAATATTCTAACCTGCTAAACTGGATTGAAAACTTGATGCCGGACAGGAACCTGGCGGTTGGGGGCGCGATAAAAGCACAGAAAAGCACTCATCCGATGACATAAACGCAATCGGATCGGAGTTATAACGAGGGAAGAGATAGCAATTTAAACTGATAATCTTGCTGCGAAGTTCTACAGAAAACAAATGGCGAATATCGCAGTTTTCCGCAGTATTAGAAAACGAAACATGGCACCTAAGCAGTTATAGAGTTATTGATAACGAAAAGGAATTTCAGAGATAAAAAGCAAAAAGCCTCGTCTGTTGACGAGGCCTTGCTATTAGTGGCGGGATGGACGGGACTCGAACCCGCGACCCCCGGCGTGACAGGCCGGTATTCTAACCAACTGAACTACCACCCCACTG
>NZ_BMXW01000029.1 GCF_014651955.1 Shewanella fodinae
TTTGCCTCTTTGACTTCGCTAAAAATCGAGGAAGCATTTAGCATGAGTAGATATACGGGCAAAGCCCTTTCATGAATGATAACCACCTACTGAAGTAGGTGGTTTTGGGCTGACAATAAAAAAACGCCACAAAAAGCAGTGGCGTTTCCGGCATAACATTGCACCATTATCGACAATGTTTTCCCTTACAAGTGTTGTTGCCTCCGCCAGCAGTGCAGCCGTTTAGCGCCAAGTAGTTGGCAGCGGCCTTAGCTTGCACCAAGCCAAAACCGGTGTAGTTGTCACGACCCGCTGTGTCCAAATCTTCGGCTGTTTGCTGCAACGCCGCCCGGATCTGTTTGTTGGTGCACTGAGGAAAGTGACTCCACACTAACGCAGCCACCCCTGCCACATGAGGTGTGGCCATAGAAGTCCCATCAAAATAGGCATAATTGCCGGGACCAATAGCGACAGTTGCGTCATTACCTATATCCAACAACATTGCCGCGCCATCATCAGCGGTTACCCCAACAGCCGGGATAGCCGTGACGGTGGTACCAAGCGTTCCGTTCAACTGCCCCGCAGTATTGTTATATATGATCGCGGCCACGCCGCCACCTTGTTCACAAGCTAGTACTTTATCAGCAAAGGAGATATTGCCACGCTGCAGCAAACATACCTTTCCAGCGGCATTACACTGCTGTTCTCCGCTACCGCAGTCCATCAACACGCCTGACGCAATCCCCGTAGGCGCACCCTCCATAGCAATTGCTAGATAGTCGTGATTTGCCACACTAGTTGCTGCCACCAACGCAGTTCCCATCGGCACCGAAGAGAGAACCCCGACACCAGGCCCCGAAAGTTCAACCTGGCTATTATATTGGGAGAAATCAGCATGCTGCTTATTTTCATCTACAGCAGCGACAGATACCACGGAACGATAGGAGGCGGGATAAGAGTATCGGCTATTACCGTCATTACCCGCTGCGGCAATGCTAAGGATGCCAGCGGTTTCTGCCGCCGCAAACGCTGCATCTTCGGTACGGCTCTTAATACTGCCACCCAGGCTCATATTAATCACTTTGGCCCCGGCGGCTTCACAAACATCTAACGCCGCGATCAGTCCTGATGAATATCCCCAGCCATCCGCATTAAATACTTTGACAATGTACAGGTTAAGATTGCCATGGGGATTAATGCCGACAACACCGACGTCATTACTGAGCGCTGCAATAGTACCCGCGACATGAGTACCGTGATGATTTTCATCCGTGAACCAATTGCTAGTACCACTATCATTGGCACCTTCAACCCTATTGCCGCTGAGATCTTCATGTGCCAAATCGTAACCAGAATCAATAATGCAGACTTTGATGTTGGCAGTCACGCTATCACTGACTTGATCAGCCTGTACCAGCGGGATGCCATAGGGAACCGTCTGAGACATCAGGTATCGCTTGGCATCCTGTTCCACATACTCTACGTTGGGATTATGAGACAACCCTGTAAGTGCCTGCGCGGGCAGACTAAATGCCGCCGCATTGTGCTTTGGCAAATCCAGCGCCAACTTTGCGCCCTGCGCATTAAGAACCGCTTTCACCGCCGGCCCGTTCCCCTCTTTAAATTTGACAATGTAACGTTCATTTGCCTGTGTGGTAGCTGTTATACACAGAGCCAGCAGCATGGCAGAAAGCACAGCCTGAAGTAGGGTTCTCATTGCACTCGCCTCCAACACTTACATGGTTGAGCAGTAACTCACCTGTTAATGTTATAAAAATGTTATAGCCACCCATTAACAATTACGCAAGTCGCTACGGCCGAGCAGGATAATTTAAAAAATCTGCTTCATAATCAATTACCCGCGATGACTATCGATTAATTTATTCATATAAATCAATTAATAATGACTAGAGAAGACAAAGAACAGAATTCTGAGCTATAGTGCACACACACTTTTAAGACGTAATGCAGGAATCAGCTATGAGTTTTCATGTCACTGTGTCATGGGAGACTAGCCCAGCCCCTGAAGGGGAATTTAACCGTGACCACCATATTCAGTTTGGCAGCGGTCAGCATATCGAAGCATCCTCTGCACCGGAATATAAGGGCATTGAAACCAAGGTGAATCCGGAAGAAAGCCTGTTGGCCGCCATTTCTTCCTGTCATATGCTGACCTTTTTAACTATTGCTCACCTGAAGCGTCTGCCTGTACTCAGTTACTGTGACAAACCTGTCGCTGAGCTGGGGAAAAAGGAATCTGGCAAAGTGGCTATCACCCACATCTTTTTAAAGCCGCAGGTGACCTTTGCCGAAGGCGCTGACGTAGATAGGGAAACGCTGGAAAAGATCCATGAGAAGGCACATGCCAACTGCTTTATTGCCAATTCACTGGCCAGCGATACCAAAGTAGAAATTGAATTCTAAGAAGTGGATGTTACCGGAGCGATTACAGCTTGCCCGGTAACAGCTAAAGTAGCGGCAAATACCGCGATAAACGTAAAACAGCCCCGCTGCATGCGGGGCTTAATTTTATTACGGACGCACGGGTAACGCTTCACCACGAGCAGGCATAACACCTTGCAGCGGTGGTACAGGATCAGACTTCAGCTTATCCTGCAGGTACACTAATGCTTTCTGCAACTGCGCATCCTGTCCTTGGAACGTTGCAAATGGCAGGTTATCCACTTCAATATCTGGGCTGACACCGCGACCTTCCACGATCCAGCGACCATCCATTGCATATTGTGGATATTCAGCGACCCGAGCCATACCGCCATCGGTCAGGCGGTTTCGCCCCGACAGCCAGACCCCAGCCCCTGCGGTGCGTTTACCTATTAACGGAGCAATGCCAAGCGCCTTAATACCTGCCGAGAAGGTTTCGCCATCGGAATAGGTCAGTTGATCTGTCAGTACCACCAGATGACCACGGAAAGTCTGTTGCATATTAGCGTTCGGTGTACCATGGGTGGGTTGCCAAAACGCCCAAGCTTTGCGCAACAGTTTTTCAATAATCCAGCTGTCGATATTGCCGCCGCGATTACGGCGAACATCGATAATCAACCCCTGTTTATCATAGTTTGCATAGAATTCACGGGCAAAGTTGTTGATGTCCTCAGCCCCCATGGCATACAAGTGCAGATAGCCAATCTTCCCCTGGCTGGCATCACTTACCTTAGCCGCATTGTGATATACCCAATCCAGATAGCGCAGTTGGTTATCATCATTGAGGCTGACCGGTTTAACCACGATTTTGTGACTCTGCTTACCCCTTTGTATCTGCAGCAACACCTGCTTGTCTGCCTGATTACGCAGTAACGCGGTGATATCAGCCAGATTAGCGATCTTGCGGCCATTGAAATGGGTAATAATATCGCCATCAGTAACATCAACCCCAGGTTGTGCCAACGGCGAAGCCTGTTGCGGCAGCTCTGGATCGTTACGATAGATATGGCTGATGACTACGCCATCCTTGGTCTGTGTCAATCTGGCTCCCAGTGCTGCCGGTTCAGGGGCTTGAGGATCGGTTGCAAAATCGCCCCCGCGCACCTGAGAATGCAGAGCGTCTAGCTCTCCCATCATCTGGGTGAAAATATCCGCGAGTTCATGGCGGTCGGTCACTCTTGCCAACAATGGCTGATATTTGGCCTTGGTTGCCTGCCAGTCCACACCACGCATCTTCTTATCAAAGAACGATTCACGGTGCATCAGCCAAGCATCATCAAACATCTGCCGCCATTCCAGTTGGGGATTAATCGCCAGTTGCCAGCCATCGAGCAGTACTTTGGCGTGATCCAGATCTTTACTGATTTTCTCACCGGCATCCACAATCAACATCTGCCCGTTTCCTGTGCCTTTGAACAGGAATATCTTCTTGCCATCTTCGGACAACTGATACCCTTTGACATCGTCAGCAAAGGTTTCCAGTTTCGGCGATAAGTTGTCGAATTTGATGAATTTCACATCCTGTTGTCGTCCGTCAAGGCTCCATTGCTTTAGATACAGCCCGTTATCATTAAGCTGTAATGAGCCGTAATTGCCGGACGGCACTGGCACCTGCCACAGGCGCTGTGCCAGACCTTGCCAATCCACTTTGACCTGCACCGGGTCTTTATCTGAATGACTGTCAGCGGTTTCTTTGCTACTCAGTTCGTCCGGATGACGGAACGGAAATTCCGCATGCGGGTCCAGTGCCAGTGCGAAAATATCGGCTCGTTTATCAAATACCGGGCCCATATTGCGATCGCCCCACGGCGAAGTAGGCGTGCTGTTAAATTCTCTATTTGACAGGAAATACAGCCACTTGCCATCGCGACTAAAGGCTGGCGAGAACGATTCATACTTATCGCTGGTCAGTAGTGCAGATTTACCATCTTCCACCGCATACAACATGATTTGCGGCCTTGGACTACCCAGAACACTGCGAGTAATGGCTAGATAACGACTATCTGGTGACCAAACGATGTCCTGATAAGGTGCCAACCCTTCGTTGTTACTGACAATCTTACTATTGCCTCCTTTTTCAAGATCCAACAACCACAGATTGCCTTGATAATCATCGTTTGCCAGATAGCGTCCGTCCGGTGACAACACCAGACTCATGCGCATGTTATTACCATCTTTGGTGAGTTGTTTGGCAGCATCACTGCCATCGGCGGCATAACGCCAGATCTCTTGCTCACCCGAGGCGTCGGAGATAGCGTAAATCCACTTACCGTCTTTACTCATTACCGCATTGCGCAGGCGATAGCTGCCATCCGTCGCCAACTGTATCAGGCGAGAACCATCAGTACCCGCCACGGCGACATGACTGCGCGCAGTCAACACGAGCTTGTTGCCAGCAGGTGCCAGATTAAAATCGGCAATATACTTCAATGGATTATTGACCCAATGTTCACGCCGCTCAGGAAAATCTGAGGCGAGATGAATCGACAGCGTCTTATCGTTACCACTGGCAATATCCACCATGTGGATATCAGCACCTAACTGAAACACTATCCGTCCTTGATCCAACGCAGGTGAGCGCACCTCAAAATCTTTATAGTCGGTCAGTTGTTTAACATCGCTACCGTCACTGGACATCGACCAGATATTGGCATTACCACTGGCATCTGACACAAAATACACCCGGTTATTCCACACCATAGGTGAACGGATTGAACCTTGGTGGTCAGGCAAAAGCCGCTGGGCTTCTTGCTGCTTGCCAAGTTGATAACGCCACAAAGTACCAGCTGCACCACCGCGATAAACCTTGGCATTGTCGCCCGTTACCTGCAGGCCAAAACGCACGAAATAGACATATTCGCCCTTGGCGTCCACGGCCCCCTGCACCGCATCTGCCAGCGGAATATCGTGAGTTGTCAGCGTTTGCGGATTGACCGACCGCAACACCCAGAAATTCGAAGGCCCTTGCGCATTATCGGTGGCGTACAGCACTTCACCCTTGGGTGTCCAGCCCTGCAACTTAACCCGGCTATTTTCGAAGGTTACTCTTTTAGCAATGCCGCCATGCATAGGAAGGGTATAAACCTCTTGCGCCCCGTCATAGTTGGCCGTGAATGCCAGCGTCTGCCCGTCTGGAGAGATTTTCCCATCAAGTTCTTCAGCAGGAAGACTAGTCAAACGACTCGCATGGCTATCCCCTAGTTGTTGCGTCCAGATATCCCCTTCAGCAGTAAATACCAAGGTATTGCCGTGAAGATCTGGCGTGCGGTAATAACCCACATCAGGCGCAGGCGCCGCAAGCACGCTGCCAGCAAACGTGCCAAGTGCCAGCATGCAGCAGGCGACGGAATGACGAAGTTTCATGAATGCCTCTTGTTATTCGATATGCAGTATTGCTAGTTCAACTGCCAAATTAACAGAGAAAACAGCGACATTCAGCTGCGTATCAATGAAGAAGTTTTAGCAAATGTGTCAACTGCCAGCGGAAGAAATTCGCCCAAGATGAGCAACTGAAACGTTGCTAAGACTATAGTGCAATAATGCTATACACAAAGTTTATATGTGATATAAATCACATTTGAACCCACAGCAGCTCCCTAAAATATGCCGCTCGCTTTTTGAGTCCTCAGCCGCAGGAGCTTGTATAGTGCCCAATTCAACCAGTTTTCGTACTCAGTTATTTTCATTGCATCTGGGCTATGCCCTGCGAGAAGTCATCACTAAAGAAGGCTACCGCGGCCGCAATCTGCTGCAGGATCTGGTGGCTGGTATAACGGTTGGCATCATCGCCATTCCCCTCGCCATGGCGCTAGCCATCGCCAGTGGTGTGCCGCCGCAATATGGGTTGTACACCTCAATTGTTGGCGGGTTTGTCATCGCTTTATGCGGCGGCTCACGCTACTCCATTTCCGGTCCAACAGCAGCGTTTGTGGTATTACTTTACCCCATTGCCCAGCAATACGGGCTGGCAGGCTTACTGATGGCAACGGCAATGTCGGGCATCATCCTGATTATTATGGCGCTGCTACGGCTTGGGCGGCTAATTCAATACATTCCGCAGTCGGTGACACTGGGTTTTACCGGTGGTATCGGTATCGTCATTGCCATTTTGCAGTTGAAAGATTTTTTCGGTTTGCAGATTGCGGAAATGCCAGAACACATCGGCGGCAAGTTACAGACGCTGGCATTAGCGCTGCCGCAAACCCACTTGCCCAGCTTGAGTGTTGCTGTAGCAACGTTAGCGGTGATGTTGTTGTGGCCCAAACTAAAGCTGCCACTGCCCGCCCACTTACCAGCGATTATTGTGGGAAGTATACTGGCATTGCTGTTTGCCCAATTCGGCTGGCAGGTCGAAACCATCGGCAGCCGTTTTCACTACTTACTGGCAGATGGTTCTCAGGGCAACGGTATTCCGCCTTTTCTACCAGGATTTGAATGGCCATGGCAACGGCCAGGGCCAGATGGTACGCCGTTAGGACTGAGTTGGGATAGCATTCGGACGTTAGCACCGTCAGCTTTTGCCATCGCCATGTTGGGGGCTATTGAATCATTATTGTGCGCCGTAGTGCTGGACGGCATGACAGGTAAGCGTCATAGCGCTAACAGTGAACTCCTAGGCCAGGGCATTGGCAACATCGTTGCACCACTGTTTGGTGGGATCACCGCCACTGCGGCAATTGCCCGCAGTGCCGCTAATGTGCGTTCCGGTGCTTACAGCCCGATATCAGCGATGATCCACGCCATAGTGGTTTTGCTGGGGCTGGTGGTGCTGGCCGGAGTGCTGTCTTATTTGCCAATGTCAGCAATGGCGGCATTGCTGATGGTAGTGGCTTGGAACATGAGTGAAGCGCCCAAAGCCGTGCATTTGGTGAAAACCGCACCGCGTAGCGACATCTTGGTATTTTTCTGCTGTTTATTACTGACGGTACTGTTCGATATGGTGGTAGCCATTTCCTTTGGGATCATGTTGGCAGCACTGCTATTTATGAAAGAAATTGCTGAAATGACCCGGCTTTACGACCTGGTAGGCAATAAGCGTTACCTTGAGCAGAACGTGCCGGATGATTGGGCGGTACTGAAAATCAATGGGCCGTTATTTTTTGCTGCCGCAGAGCGGATATTCGCCGAACTTGCCGCAATGGCACAGAACAAAAAAGTCATTGCCTTAAATCTTGACGGTGTGTCAATGCTTGATGCTGGGGGCTTGGCAGCACTGAACAAGCTGGTCAGCAAATGCCGTGATGAAGGTACCCGACTATTGATCAGCGATCTGCAGTTTCAGCCCATCCGTACCTTGGCCAAAGCCAAAGTGCAGCCAATCCCGGGCGTGCTCAAATTCTATCCTTCCATGAAGGAATTACTGGACGAAGAGTTGCCCGTATCCAAAGAGTGATGCGTGATTTGTCCTCAAAAAAGCCGCTTCTTAGCGGCTTTTATATTTTCTAGGCACATCATGTCCGGCAGTCTTAGTCGTTTTAACAGAACGGAATTTTCTGTGACCGGAGCAGCGAAAATCACCTCACCATGCTATTATGCCGCCACTATTTTACCCGGTCAGTGACTGACGCCGGGTCTGTGTTACCCTACGTCTGCCAGCAGACCTATAACTTACACTAAAAATTGCTGTTTTAAGGAGTTATGATGCAAGCCCTCGTTGCTGTCGTTATGGGGTCAAAAAGTGATTGGCCCACCATGGAAGCAGCCGCTGAAATCATGGATGCCCTCAAAGTGCCTTACCACGTTGAAGTGGTCAGTGCTCACCGCACCCCGGATAAATTGATAGCCTTTGCTGCCAACGCTGCTGACAAAGGATTCAAAGTTATCATTGGTGGCGCGGGTGGCGCCGCGCACCTTCCCGGAATGCTGGCCTCCAAAACCCGCTTGCCTGTGTTGGGAGTGCCGGTGCAGAGTAAGGCTCTCAACGGCCTCGATAGCCTGTTATCCATAGTACAAATGCCCAAAGGTATCGCGGTTGGGACGTTGGCGATCGGCACTGCTGGAGCCTATAACGCCGGCCTACTCGCGTGTCAGATACTGGCAACCCATGATGCGGCGCTGGCATCGCGTCTAGAAGCATTCCGTGAAGCGCAAACACAAGCGGTGCTGGAACACCCGGATCCTCGGGAGGAATAAATGAGCAGTAAAGTATGGGTACTCGGTGATGGTCAATTAGGTGCCATGCTGGCTCACGCTGGCAAACCTTTGGCGCTGGACGTGCGGCCGATAGATATCATGCAGCCGACCAATGAACAACTGCCGCTGGCGACCGATGACATTATTACCGCGGAACGGGAACAATGGCCGGAATCGGCATTAAGCCTGCAACTGTCAACACACCATAATTTTATCAACGGCCCGGTATTTGGCCGACTGGCTGACCGTTTTACACAAAAAAGTCTATTGGATCAATTGCAAGTGGCTACCGCCCCCTGGGAACTGGTCGACAACTACAGCACCAGTGCGGCGCTGCATGCACAATACGGCACGCGGGTACTGCTCAAACGCCGTACCGGTGGTTATGATGGCCGCGGCCAGTACTGGTTGAAGCAGTCTGAAAATAGCGCAATTCCTGACGACTGGCGTAACCTTGCCATTGCGGAACAGGCCATTGACTTTGATGAAGAAGTGTCCTTGGTTGGCGCCCGGGCGCAAGATGGCAAATGCTATTTTTATCCACTCACGCTGAATCTGCATCAGGATGGGATCCTGATGGCTTCCATCGCACCATTAGCACGATTGGCACCACTGCAGTCACAAGCCGAGCAGATGTTGAGTACCATTATGCAAGGGCTCGACTATGTCGGGGTCATGGCAATGGAGTGTTTCCGCCTCGGTGACAAGTTGCTGGTAAACGAGTTGGCACCGCGAGTACACAACTCGGGTCACTGGACTCAAGCAGGCTGCCATATTGACCAGTTCCAGTTACATCTACGTGCGCTTTGCAACTTACCAATGCATCGCCCACAGGTGAATTTTCAGTGTGTGATGATCAACCTGATTGGCATTGATAGAGACGATCGTTGGCTGAGTCTGCCCAACGCCGAACTTTTCTGGTACAACAAAGAAGTACGCCCAGGTCGTAAAGTAGGTCATCTGAATCTGTCAGTACATCACCGGGTGCAACTGTCGGACTGCATACAACAACTGAAAGCGTGGATGCCGCAGCAGTACCAGGCACCATTGGAGTGGGTTATGGCGGAGTTTTTTCGCACCTGAGTCTTGTTTTTTGCAATAGGATTGCAGCATTGACACCATTATCCAGCGTTAAACCTCTAGTAAAAACCGGCTTCCTCTGGTGGTTGCTGGTTGTGCCGCTGCTGCTGTTCTCCTTGTTGTTCTGGGCCTTCAATGGCGGTCATCATCTGCCTTGGTTATTACTGGCCGGTGTAGCAACGGTTTTTATCCTAGCCATGACCTTGGGATATTTTCTGTATCAAGCGCAGTTCAACCGACTGCAACAGCAACTGCAACAACTGCGAGATTTGAGTGACGCCACCAGCGAGCTGCTGGCATTACCGGCGCAATGTCATTCAGAAAATGCCTTTCTGCAAGCGTTGCTCAATAAAGCGGTGGCTTTGGTTGAAGGCGCAGAACTAGGTTCAGTCATTCTGATCCAGGGGCATGAACGCAAATTACATTTTGCGGCGGCTTATGGTCAGGAGTTAAAGAAACTGCAGCAACTCAATATGCAGTTACCACAAACCTTTCAGTATCGGCTTACCGGTGGGCGCTGTGACCGGGTGATTACCATCAACGATACTGACGACACCGATGATCAAATAGCCCGGCAGTTATTTGGTGGGCAACTGATCCGTGCAACACTCTCCAGCCCGATTTATGTTGAGGGTAAACTGTATGGGCTGTTAAATCTCGACAGTACAGAGCCCGATTGCTTCAACGATTACGATGCCACAGTCATCGACATGCTGTCTAAAGAGGCCGCCAATGCTGTTGCGCTGTATCAAAAGTCGCAGCAGATCCACCAACTGACCTGTTATGACACGCTTACAGGGCTGATGAACCGCAGTTATTTCGAGCAGCAAGCAGCACAATGGTCACTGCGACAACAACTACCAAGCTATCTATTGCTATTGGATATTGATGAATTAAAACGCATCAATGAACAATATGGTCATGATCATGGCGATGAAGTATTACGCCAATTAGCGCAACTACTGCAACAACAATGGCCGGCTAAAGCCCTTATGAGTCGTTTGAATGGCGATAAATTTGCACTGTTGTCCTATGGTGACGCCGCGCAATTGAGTGACTGGCTACAACAGGTACGCAGCGATTTTGCGACACAACAACCGGGAGTTTATTTCAGCAGTGCGTTAGTCCCTTTTAATGGCAATGTCGCAGAAAGTCTGGACGTAGCCGCGCAAATCCTCGACCAGCAACGTACTTAACACTGCGATTATCAGCCGAAAAACAGCCGCCATAGCCAAGAAGAGTCTAGGTCATCTTTACAGCCGCGATACTGCACTGCGTATCGTTTGGCTCGTGCCTCTACCTTATCAGAAACCTTAATCAACCAGCGTTTGCTACGGTAACTTCCCCGCTTATAGCCACCCCAGCCTTCGTGATAATTAAGATAGAGCCTTTTCGCATCCCATTTTGAAACGCCATTGATTTTATTGGTTTTATAAATAAACCAACCCATAAAATCCATGGCATCATCAAAGTCACTACGACTTGACCAACTGTTGCCAGTTTCACGCACATAGTCATCCCAGGTCATGGTCTTAGCCTGAGCGTAGCCGTAAGCATCACTGGCACGCCCAATGGGGATAAAGCCGAGGAAATACTCCATGGGAGGCGCGGCATTGTGTTTGAAGGAACTCTCCTGATACATCATTGCCAACGGCACATGTACGGGTACCCCCCACTTATCACGAGCATCAACAGCGGCGTCATACCAGGAACGATGTTCTTTAAAAATGGCGCAGATATTATCTGGATCTTTCGGCGGCGATGCAGCACATCCCGCCATGAGTGATACGGTCAACGCCAACGGCAGTAACCGCAGAAAAGAGCTACGAAACATACGGAAGTCAGGCACAGAAACATTCCATCAGTACAGGAAGTGACATTGCCGCTTCCACAAAAACACCGAGGTTAGTTTCGCCTGAATTATCAGCGAATTGCAACCCTGAAAATCAATTATCAACAGGCAGTTCGCATTCTGCACTTTCCTGGGAACGGATCTGCGGCTGCCAGTAGCCCGTATCGTCACCACTATATTGACGATCAGTATTGAATTTTGCTGCGAGTTGGTAACGCTGTTCCGCCTGAACCTCAACCTTGATCTCTTTTGGCACTCTCGCCGCCAGTCGGACCTTTAATTCAGGCGCATCGATAAGTTCAGACACCCGAAATGTGTGCTCACCAGGGCGCAACTGATAGTTGGGTTTGGAAATCACCGGCTTACCATCAATGTGGGTTACTACCAATCGATAAAACCCCTCTGCGGGCGTTGGTTCAGCATAAGTTGATACCACGCCACAGGCGGTCGCATCATCCGGGGCAGAAGCACAGCCGTTGAGCATCATCAACGGCAGCGCAGTTATTAACCAGCAATATTTCACGTTAACTGCATATCCTTTGTTGTTGCGGTTGCAAAGTATTGCGCCAGAAAATCATCAAAGCTGAGTTGATCTTCTTGCTCCATCTGTTGCTGTTTGGCAATAGATGCGGCGGCTTCAGCTTCAAAAGCAGCAATAGTGGCATCACTCAATGGATAATCCAGCAGTTGCTGGCGATACTGTTCTGCCAACCCTTTGACCCAAGCCCCATGTGATTGGCCACTGGACGCCAGATTGGCCAAAACTCGACCTGACAAGGTCTTATCGGGATCGATGACCGCTTGCTGCCAGTAAGCTAGTGCTTCCTGATATTGCTGACTATCGGTGCCATCCAGTAATACCGCCACCTGCGCAAGTTCGGCGAACAGCTCCTGCATCCATTGTAATCGACTAATGGCAACCCCCTGACGCTGTAGCATCAGCCCGGGCTTACGCCCCTCCAGCACAACCGCTTTGAGGTTAGCAGCAATTTCCTTTTCCCCTGCATCGTCAGTGATAGGGGATGGTGACAACAAACAATAAAGCAGGAACAGATCCAATAACCTTAGCTGCGATGCCTCGACCCCAACCGGGCTAAACGGATTAACATCCAACGCCCGCACTTCAATATACTCTACGCCAGCCCGAGCTAATGCTTCGGAAGGTTTTTCGCTATCTTTCGTGACTCTTTTAGCGCGGATGGGTGCGTAAAACTCATTCTCAATCTGCAGAATATTGGCATTGAGCTGACGATACTCGCCATCCACCTTGACGCCAATTCCCGCAAATTTGTGCGATGGCAATTTAATTGCTGTACGAATACCGTTCAGATAATCCTTTAGCGAGTTGTAGCTGATAGACAGCTGTTCTTGCTCTTTATTGGTATACCCTAGGTCGCTCATCCGCAATGATGTGGCATAAGGTAAAAACAGAGTTCCCTGTCCCATGCTCTCAAACGCCAACTCGGTTTGCTGGCCTTTAATAAATGAGCTACATAACGCTGGCGATGCCCCGAACAGGTATGGAAGCACCCACACTAAGCGCCGATAATTACGGATCAAACCGAAATAGGTATCAGATTTAAAGTCGCACAAGGACTGGCGCTGGTCCGTTTGCGCGTATAACCAATGCCACAGCTTATCGGATACCGAGAAATTAAAATGGACACCCGCGATAATCTGCATCAGCGCCCCGTAGCGATAAGTTAACCCTTTGCGGTAAAGGCTCTTCATCCGCCCTTGGTTGGAAGTGCCATAATAAGCAATCGGAATTTTCTGCTCATCACCTACATAGCAAGGCATACTCACGGGCCAGAGTTTCTGACCATTGAGATGACGTAAGGCAAATGCGTGGGTTTCAGTAAGCCCTTTAAGCATTTCGTCAATGTCGCCAGACACTGGGGTAATGAACTCGAGCAGCGCTTCACTGTAATCGGTGGTGATCCGCGAGTGCATCAACGCCGAGCCTAAAGCCACTGGATGTGGATCCAATGCCAGTTGATTGTTTGAGTCAATACGCAGGGTTTCGCGTTCAATCCCTCGCTGCATTCCCAGCAGAGCAGAACGGCCTTCGGCACTGGCAAGCAGCGCTAGTGTTTCGCTAAATGGCTTCAAATTGAATATCTCTTTTCCGGCAGACACAACAGATTGGCTGTTGCGCCCGAGACACCCGAGTCCCCGGAGATCGGGCCTCCGGTCCCAACGGACATTCCGGTGCAGCTTGTTAGATGCTGCCCAACATAAGGCCTAAGGGGCTGTCAGGCAAGCGTAATTTATACGACACAGGCGGCGACAGCCTAAGACCGTCACCGCGCCGTTAAGTATCTGACCACCATCTCGGTTGGTGCAACAGATATGGGGATGTACTTTAGCGATTACAAGGGCAGATTGACCACCTTATAGCCCAGAGCCGTTAACCCTGGTTCAACAGAAGCTTTATCACCAACGATGAGGATCTGCATGGTTGCAGGATCAAGCCACTGTTTTGCCAACTGATTCAGTTGCTCTAAGCTAATTTGTGACACAATTTTATCCTGTTCATCCGTAAAATCATGTGCCAGATGATATTTCTGGATCATGCGAATAAAGCCAGCTTTCTGGTAAGGCGTTTCATAGTCCAGTGCTTTGCCCTGACTGATTGAAGCGCGCATAAATGCCTGTTCCTCTGCACTCATACCACTTTGATGATAGCGACTAATCTCCTTCATAAACTCTGCCAGCGCTTTATCTGTGACATCACTGCGTACGCTGGCGCTTGCTTCGAAGTAGCCTTGTTCACTACCACCGGCAAAGAAACTGCGAGCGCCATAGGTATATCCTTTATCCTCCCGGAGGTTAAGATTGATACGGCTGTTAAACGCACCACCCAGAGGGTAGTTCATCAGATAACTCTTGAAAAAATCACCGGTCGCATCATAAGGCAATGCCCGTTTACCAATACTGATCACGGATTGAGCGGCACCCGGTTTGTCGATAATGAATACTATCCCAGGGTTGCCGGCTGGCAATTTTCCTGCCACTGGCAATGGCGTCGCATCGCCCTGCCAACGGGTCAGTGGCTGAAGTTTTTCTAACAATTGGGCCTTGGGCAGATCCGTTACCGTCACCATTTGTGCATTTCCGGCTCGGTATTGTTCAGCATAGAAAGCTTTCACATCCTCGAGGGTGATGCCAGCCACCGTCTGCAGGGTGCCACCACTACTGATACCTAAACTGTTGTCGCTACCAAATAACAGCTTGGAAAAACCTTCGTTAGCCAGATAGTTAGGATCAGATACCATATGTTGCAGTGTTTGCAGTGTCTGCTGCTTCACCCGATTGAAATCTGCTTCGGTAAACCCGGGTTCTAACAGCCGTTCTTTGACTATCGCCAAGGTTTTATCAAGATTCTCGGTGAGTGAAGTTACCCGTACCACACTCTGATAATCACTGGCACTGAAGCTGACACTAGAGCCTAACAGTTCCAGTGCCTGCGCCAGCGCTTCGCTGCTGCGTTTGGCACTGGATTCATTAAGCATGTCGGCAGTAAGCGCCGCCAACCCGGCCTTTTGCAGCGGCTCCATCCGGTGTCCGCCATTCAGATAAATGATGATTTCTGTGGTTGGCGTTTCGCTGCTTTGCGTCCCCATCACGTCTATCTTATCCGCCAGCGTTGCACTCCACAGTTCTGGCACCTTCAACACTGGGGCTTTGGCAGCGGAAGGCATCACACTGCGGTCAAAACTGCTGTGTGCTGGAGCTAATGTGGCGGACAGCCCTGTCACCGCTTGCTTAGCCACCTCTGGGGTTGGTGGCGTATAGTTGTCAGGGGCAGCGACCAAGGCTTCACCACCTTGAGGAACAACGCTCATCACTACCGAAGGCTTACCTTTGACATATTCACGGAATACCCGCATCACATCCTCTTTGGTCACCGCATCATAGCGTGCCAAATCGTTGCCAATCTGGTTAGGATTACCGGTAAAAGTCTGGTTGACTGCCAAGGACGCCACCTTGCCAGAAACGCTTTGCAACGAGAAAATCGAGTCGGCCCGGAACTGAATTTTTACCTTCTGTAAATCTTCATCGGTTACACCACGGGTTTCAAATTCATCAATTGACTGGCGGATAAGTTTTTCAATGGGCGCAAGTGACGCGCCTTTGGCAGGATTTGCCAGCGCATAAAAACTCAACTGACAGGCCAACTCTTGGCAAGGATGACTGGCTCCCGCCTGCACCGCATAACCATCTTTCACCAAATTTTTGTAAATAATCGAGGTTTTGCCGCCCCCCAGAATATTCGCCAGCAGATCTAGCGCAGCTTCATCTTGATGACGGGCATAAACCGTTGGAAAACCTATCTGGATCAAAGGCAGATGGATATTGTCTTGCATCGACACATAACGTGTTTTATCCAATGTGACTAACGGCTTGTCCAAGGCTTTCACTTCTGGTCCACGGGGAATATCGCCAAAATACTTATTCACCCAGCTCAGGGTTTGCGCTTCGTCAATATCACCCCCTATGGTCAAGGTCGCATTGTTAGGGCCGTACCAGCGGCGGAAGAAATCTTTGACATCCTGAGTCGTTGCTCGGTCAAGATCCGCTGGCCAACCAATCACTGGCCAACTGTAAGGGTGTCCTTTGGGATAAAACGCCTGCTGAAACTGTTCATTCAGCCGTCCATAGGGACGGTTATCAATCCGTTGCGCCCGTTCATTTTTGACCGTCGCGCGCTGCACCTCAAACTTTTGATCGGTCAGTGCTGGCAACAGATAGCCCATCCGATCGGATTCCAACCACAACATTTTCTCCAACTGATTGCTAGGAACCGTTTCAAAATAGTTGGTACGATCACTATTGGTGGTGCCATTTAGTTCGCCACCGGCTTCGGTCACAACTTTAAAATGCTGCTCGTCAGCAACATGTTCTGACCCTTGAAACATCATATGTTCAAACAGATGGGCAAAGCCGGTACGGCCAGGATGCTCACGATCGGAACCCACGTGATAGGTCACGTCCACTTTGACCAAAGGATCTGAGTGATCTTCATGCAGCAGCACAGTTAAGCCATTAGCCAAAACATATTTTTTATAGGGAATGCCAATTTCACCCGCTTTAGGGGCATAGGACTCTACCAACGTCACACTCGCTGGCAGTTGGGCGGCAGCGGAAAGCGCCAGCGGCGCTGGCGCTTTCTCAGCCGCGCATCCCGCTAAAGCTGCCGACACTGCCGCAGCCAATAACCATTTTTTCATCTGTTACTCCTTAACTTTTACTATATTGCGCTAACACTTAGTCTACTCAGACCGGCATCATGCCGAGGCTAAGACTACCCTTTCCAGGGAACAAAACCTAAGAGGGTAATTTGTAAGATAACGTTTCACTGGCACCTTATGACAGTGTTGTTCAGCCCTTCAGAGCAAAACCGCATGAAATCCGGCATTAACTGAATTCCGCTAAAAGTTAGCTGTTCACGAGGGTTTTAACGGGAAACTTTGACATGATTAACAAAAAACAAAGCTTTTAACTCATTAAAACAATCCTTAATATCACCATAAGCTATAAAAAAAGGTTTTACCGCCATTTAGCAACAAAGGATTACAATCCCGCCATCTGACCATGAACGGGCAACCCACATGGCAGTAACAATAATGACAACGGACCGATAACGGCCAACAACTCTGGAAATCTCATGATTTGGCAAACCTATAAACGTATCCCATTTTGGCAAAAGGTGGTTGCGGGCTTTGTGCTCGGCGCCCTGCTAGGAGTATTCCTCGG
Organism: Shewanella fodinae; assembly: GCF_014651955.1. Classification (GTDB taxonomy): domain Bacteria; phylum Pseudomonadota; class Gammaproteobacteria; order Enterobacterales; family Shewanellaceae; genus Shewanella; species Shewanella fodinae. The sequence goes on from NZ_BMXW01000029.1 coordinate 17,246, forward strand.
GGATAAAGCGACAGTATTGAAACCCTTGGGTGATCTGTTCATTAAAGCAATTACAATGCTAGTTGCGCCATTAGTATTCTGTGCCATTGTCTCCAGCATCACCGCGCTGGGCAGTGAAGTAGGGCTGAAGCGCCTGAGTATCAAAACCCTCGGCATGTTTATGCTGACTGGTACGCTGGCATCGCTTATCGGGTTGGCAGTTGGCAGTCTTATCGACATGGGTGGCACTATTGAACTGGCAACTACCGAGGTACGGGAACGCAACATTCCCGGTTTTGCTCAGGTACTGCTGGATATGATCCCAAGCAACCCGTTCGAATCGTTAGCGCAAGGTAACGTATTACAGATCATCGTGTTCGCTGCACTGGTGGGCATTGCCATCAACATGGTCGGCGAAAAAGCCAAGCCACTGCAAGCAGCCATTCATGCAGGTGCAGAAGTGATGTTTCAGCTGACACGCCTCGTCATGAAACTGACTCCCATTGGGGTATTTGGTTTGATGGCTTGGGTCGTTGGTAAATATGGCATCAGTAGTTTAGCGCCGTTAGCAAAGTTCATTCTGGCTATTTATATCGCCGCGCTGCTACATATCATCTGTGTCTACGGTGGGCTGGTAAAATTTGCCGCAGGACTAAGCCCATGGCAGTTTTTCCGTAAAGCCATGCCTGCACAATTAGTTGCCTTTAGTACCGCGTCCAGTTACGGAACACTACCGGTCACCACCCGTTGTGCACAAGCCATGGGGGTATCTGAACGCTACAGTGCTTTCGTGTTGCCGTTAGGCGCCACCATGAATATGGACGGCTGTGGTGGTATCTACCCGGCAATTGCGTCTATTTTTATTGCGCAGATTTACGGTATCCCATTGGATATGACAGATTACGTATTGATTGCCATAACGGCGACCATTGCCTCTGTAGGCACTGCTGGGGTGCCTGGCAGCGCAATGGTGATGTTAACGGTGACGTTGGGTGTTATCGGTCTACCCTTGGAGGGGATTGCCTATATTGCCGCTATTGATCGGGTGATAGACATGATCCGCACCTGTACCAATATTACCGGTGATATGATGACTGCAGTGGTGGTGGGAAAATCTGAAAACGAAGTCAATACAGAAAAGTTCTACAGCAATGCTACCGATGCTGAGACAGTGTAGCAAAAGTTCTTCTGTCACAAAGGGCCGCGCATGCGGCCTTTTTCTCATCCATAACTGTCGTTATTATTAGCAACACATGCTTGTCTGGAGTCTTCTGTTTATGGGCCGCTTCTTATTTCTGCCACTTATTTTATCGCTGCTATGGCTGGCATTCTTGCGTTTTAATGGCATTCCGGTCTCGCAAGGGGCAAAAGGCTTTGTGTGGATCATTGGTATCAGTGCAGTGGTGATCTGTTTACTGGCATTTGCTATCTGGTTGACGGCCTAATTGACAAATCCAATCATGGGCTAAAGACCATTTTAAGCAGTGGTAATCGTGGGATTTGCAGCAGTGAAAAAACAGAAGAATGGCGGAGAAGGAGGGATTCGAACCCTCGATGGGAGTTAAAGCCCATACTCCCTTAGCAGGGGAGCGCCTTCGGCCACTCGGCCACCTCTCCGCAAATTGGTGCGCATGGAAGGAGTCGAACCTCCGACCACCTGGTTCGTAGCCAGGTACTCTATCCAGCTGAGCTACATGCGCATAATTTGAAATATGAGCAGACAATGGTGCGCATGGAAGGAGTCGAACCTCCGACCACCTGGTTCGTAGCCAGGTACTCTATCCAGCTGAGCTACATGCGCAATTAATTGTCTGTTGAGCGCAGGCGATAAATCCCAATGGTGCGCATGGAAGGAGTCGAACCTCCGACCACCTGGTTCGTAGCCAGGTACTCTATCCAGCTGAGCTACATGCGCATTGAAACAATGGGAATTAAAGCAGAATGGTGCGCATGGAAGGAGTCGAACCTCCGACCACCTGGTTCGTAGCCAGGTACTCTATCCAGCTGAGCTACATGCGCAAAACGTATTCTTTACTGCTATAAACGAAAATGGTGCGCATGGAAGGAGTCGAACCTCCGACCACCTGGTTCGTAGCCAGGTACTCTATCCAGCTGAGCTACATGCGCAGTTTTCGTTAAGAAAATGGCGGAGAAGGAGGGATTCGAACCCTCGATGGGAGTTAAAGCCCATACTCCCTTAGCAGGGGAGCGCCTTCGGCCACTCGGCCACCTCTCCACTTTTTCTTGGCGCACATATTACTGTTTGAAGAAAATAAGTCAAACGCTTTTTGGGAAAGGCAAACCGTTTGCCCTGTTTTTAATCATATCGTGCAAATACGCTGCAACACTGCCAAAAACAAGGCTTTTTTATAAATTAGCACAATAAAAAAGCCAGCGGTTTAGGCTGGCTCTTCAGTGTATCTTTACGAGATCCTGCAACATAGGATCAATAGTCGCCGCCTTCTGAGGAAGAGCCACTTTTTTCAGACTGGATGCGTTGATAGATCTCTTCACGATGCACAGAGACCTCTTTAGGCGCATTCACGCCGATACGCACCTGGTTACCTTTCACCCCCAGCACTGTAACTGTGACCTCGTCACCAATCATCAGTGTTTCGCCAACACGACGAGTCAAAATCAGCATTAGCTTGCTCCTCTATTATCCATATTTTATTACGGCGCTTATCCGTTCTGGTATCTATTATAAGGTGAGCTTAGTACAAAATAATAGTATTCAATACTAAAAGCCTTGTTTTACTGCGCCTTATTTAGTCCAAAAGCGTGATGCAGCACGCGAACAGCCTTGTCTGCATTTGCTTCATCTACCCATACTGACAAAGTGGTAGCCGACCAGCTCGACAGCTTAACATCGATACCTTCACCATCCAACATCAGGTGCAACTCGTTGCTTATAGATGTAAAAGAAGACACTATTGCCCCCACAAGCGAGAGTCGGGTCAATGACGACTGACAATTTACCGGAATGCTGTCAGGTTTTCGCTCCATGGCGGTAACCACCTGAGTAATATGTTGCTGCCCCACCACAAACCAACTATCCGACACCGTATCATTTGATTCAAAAGCCACACCGCAATGCTGCAACAATTGCCGCATCTGCTGATTAAAATCACCATTCCCAACCGTCACAGCCTTGGTAAGTAACGCTTGATTACGGGCAACAGCAATACCAGTGATACCGCTGGAGCGCGGCAAATTGTCAACGATCAACGTTCCCCGACCTGGGTTAAAACTAGAGAGTACCCGCAGCGGAACACAACAGCGCTGAGCAGTAGCAACTGAGTCAGGATGCAAAACCTTGGCACCATTTCTTGCCAGTGCCAACATCTCCGTAAAACTGATTGCATCCAGCCTTCTGGCGGTGGGTTCTATTGCCGGGTCGGTGGTAAAAACGCCATCAACATCCGTAAAAATCTGGCATTCCTCAGCATGTAATGCCGCAGCAATGGCTACTGCGGTAGTATCGGAGCCACCTCGTCCAAGCGTGGTAATATCCCCATTTGCATTGATGCCTTGAAATCCAGCGATAATAGGGACTATGCCCTCTTGAAGTAACTGCAGCAAATAAGAGGTTTCTATCTGTGTAATTTCTGCAGCACCGTGCGATGCAGAAGTACGAATAGGCAGCTGCGATGCCAGCAGCGAACGAGCGCTAATACCTCGTTTCTGCAGTGCAATAGCGAGTAAAGCAATACTCACTTGCTCGCCGGTGCTCGCCAGCATATCCAATTCACGCGCAGAAGCGTTTTCGTCCAACTGCTGTGCCAAGGCGTATAACCGATTTGTTTCGCCCGCCATCGCTGAACAAACAATCACTTGCAGCTCGCCAAGGTGATATGCCTCGGCGAGCTGTTCGGCGACAATTTCTATTCGTTCCAGTGACCCTAGTGATGTGCCACCGAACTTTTTGACATACAACCGTGAGCCACGGTGCGTTACTGCTGTTGTCACAGAAACCTCAGCAAATGTGGTTTACAGACGCTCCTGCAACCATGGCAGCACCGTATTTAATGCAGAAGGTAGCTTTTCAGGTTCACTGCCCCCCGCCTGCGCCATATCAGGACGGCCACCGCCTTTGCCGCCAACCTGTGCCGCCACCATCGCGACTAAGTCGCCTGCCTTGACTTTGCCAGTAAGATCTTTAGTGACACCCGCAATTAGGTTTACTTTGCCATCGTGAGCAGTGCCCAGAACCACAATGCCAGACTGCAACTTCTGTTTTAGTTCATCCAGTAAACCGCGTAAGGCTCCGGCATCAACCCCATCAAGCAGCTTCACCAATACCTTGGTACCGGCGACATCGGTCACTTCATTCACCAGATCAGCACTTGCCGCAGCGGCCAGCTTATCTTTCAACTGTGAAATCTCTTTCTCCAGCTGTTTAGCACGATCCAATTGTGCTTTTAACTTGGCGACAACGGAATGTGTATCCCCTTTTAACAGAGCAGCGGCTTCGGCCAATTCCTGTTGCTGCTGGGAGATATAAGCCATTGCTGCTGCGCCGGTGACCGCTTCAATACGGCGGATACCCGCAGCAATACCACTTTCAGATACAATCTTGAATAACCCAATATCACCGGTGCGGCCAACATGAGTACCGCCGCATAGCTCTACGGAAAAATCCCCCATCGTCACAACACGGACACGGGTATCATATTTTTCACCAAACAGCGCCATAGCACCTTTGGCTTTGGCTTGTTCAAGATCCATTTCGGCGATCTGCAGTTGATGGTTACGACGGATCTGGGTATTCACCAAATCCTCCACTTCAGCGAGTTGCTCTGTGGTCATGGCTTCAAAGTGTGAAAAATCAAAACGCAGACGTTCGGGATCCACCAATGAGCCTTTCTGTGCCACATGAGTCCCCAGCACCTTGCGGAGAGCGGCATGTAACAAATGAGTCACTGAATGATTCAACTGAGTGCGATGGCGCAGCTTCTTGTCCACGTTGGCGTTGACGGTCTGTCCCAGCTTAAGGCTTCCCTCAACCAATACGCCAAGATGACCGATAGCTTGGGCATATTTTTGAGTATCTTTTACGGTGAACTCGGTGCCCGCTGCTGACAGTGTACCTTTATCCCCCACCTGTCCGCCGGATTCGCCATAGAATGGAGTATTATCAAGAATAATAACTGCTTCCTGCCCAGGTAACACGGCATCAACTGGTTGACCGTTCACATAAATAGCTTGCACTTTACCTGCGCCATTTAGCGCTTCATAGCCACAGAAATGGCTATCGATATCGCTTTTAATACCGGCGTTATAATCAGCAGCGAACTGACCAGCAGCCTGTGCACGGCTGCGCTGGGCGGCCATTGCCACATCAAACCCCGCCTCATCTACTGTGATATCACGTTCACGGCAAACATCAGCGGTTAAATCCAGCGGGAAACCGTAAGTGTCGTAAAGTTTGAATGCTGTTTCACCATCCAAGACATTGCCTTTAATGTCCGCGAGCGCATTATCAAGGATCCCCAGACCGCGCTCTAGCGTACGGGCAAACTGCTCTTCTTCCGCTTTCAAGGCGTTCTCTACAACACTCTGAGTGGTCTTAAGATCCTTGGCAGCCTCGCCCATCACCTCAATCAGTGTCGGCACCAGCTTATAGAAGAAGGTATTGCTAGCACCTAACTTGTAACCGTGACGTACGGCACGACGGATAATGCGACGCAATACATAACCGCGGCCTTCGTTAGATGGCATCACCCCATCCGCCACTAAGAATGCGCAAGAGCGAATATGGTCAGCAATCACGCGTAAGGATTTATCTTCCAGATCTGTAACACCAATGATCTCAGCAGTCTTGGCAATCAGGGTCTTAAATACATCGATTTCATAATTGGAATGTACCTTCTGCATAATGGCAGAGATACGTTCCAGCCCCATGCCGGTATCTACTGATGGCTTAGGCAATGGCAGCATGGTACCGTCGGCCTGACGGTTAAACTGCATAAAGACGATATTCCAGATCTCGATGAAACGGTCGCCATCTTCTTCTGGTGTTCCAGGACGTCCACCCCAGATATGAGCACCGTGATCGTAAAAAATTTCTGTGCATGGACCACAAGGACCGGTATCACCCATCTGCCAGAAGTTATCTGACGCATAAGGTGCTCCCTTGTTATCACCGATGCGGATGATATCTTCAGCTGGAATACCGATTTCTTTATTCCAGATATCAAAGGCTTCGTCATCGTTTTGATAAACGGTAACGCACAGTTTTTCCTTGGGCAGCTTTAGTTCTTCAGTGAGAAAAGTCCAGGCAAAACGAATGGCATCATGTTTGAAATAGTCGCCGAAGCTGAAATTACCCAGCATTTCAAAAAATGTGTGGTGACGCGCGGTATAACCGACGTTATCTAAATCATTATGCTTACCACCAGCACGTACACAGCGCTGAGCAGTAGTGGCACGGCTGTAGCTGCGTTTTTCGTTACCGAGGAACACGTCTTTAAACTGGTTCATCCCGGCATTGGTAAACAGCAGTGTCGGGTCATTGCCCGGCACTAAGGAGCTGCTGTCTACGACCTGATGACCATTCTTTCGGAAAAACTCCAGAAAAGCACTTCGCAGTGCGGCGGTGGTCTGATACATGAAATCGTCCTGAATAACTTGGGCTGTAAACTACAAAAAATGGCCTGGAGCTAGGCTGCCGGCCACTGTTATACATAATGGTCTGCCATTATAAGCGTGCAGGGAGAGAATACCAATTAGAATCACTGACCGCACATTTGAATCAGTTAAATCTCTGGTGAAGATCATCAATATCAGTGGGAAATCTAGGATTTGCAGGAACAATAGGCGTTAATCAATATGACCTCACGAACAACGCGATAATCAGAAATTGCCACAAATTCGCTGAACGACTGTTGGTATAAGTTGGAGAGCGCAAGGTGTCAAAAAATGTAGGTACTCCTGTCCCAACCGATGAGGTATAGCTACAAATGTATTTTTAAGCGTCTAAACGAAGGCGTTAGGGAAAACAGCAAAAAAGGAAACGAGCAGCGCTACGACCAAGTCAACGTTAAACCAGAGTTAACTCAATAGCTAAAAGAAATAAGTCAAAACAAGGTGATAGCCATTAAAGTGTACTTACTCATAGGGATCGTAGTCCAAGGCTGCAGCAATCTGATCGTAACTGAACCCCTGCCCCAACAAATGCCGAATACGCTTGGCACGCTCTTTAGCATCAATGGTACCGTCAGTCATCGCGTATTTTTTCTGGATGCGCTGACGAGCTAAGTCCACCCAGTCACAATCAGCAATATCTAACGCTGCTTCAATACAGCTTTTTGGTAAACCTTTCTGCAACCCCGTCTGGCGGATCCGTGCCGGCCCGTGCCCTTTGGAGATCTGTGAACGAACAAGGGCCGCAGCATAACGTTTATCGTCAATAATGCCTTGCGCCGCCAACTTATCGGAAAGTTGTTCAATATCGACCTTAGCAAATCCTTTGTCTGTCAACCGGGCGCACAATTCGCTCCGGCTATAATCGCGGCGCGCCAACAGCGCCACCGCAATGTCCATTAATGACTCGCTCAGAAGATCTCTCCGGTTTCCATATCGATATTATCATCACCCGCAGTCTCAACCGCAGCAGGCGCCGCAACGCCACCTTTATGCAGTAACATCTCGCGCAACTGAGTATCAATCTCTTGCGCAATTTCTGGATTATCTTGCAGGAATTTGCCCGCGTTAGCGCGTCCCTGACCGATTTTATCTCCCTTATAACTGTACCAAGCACCTGATTTTTCAATAAGTTTATGCGCGACTCCCAGATCGACTAATTCACCGACACGGTTAATGCCTTTACCATAAAGAATTTGAAAATCAGCCTGTTTAAAAGGTGCAGCAACTTTATTTTTAACCACTTTAACTCGGGTTTCGTTACCGATAACTTCATCGCCTTCTTTAATCGAACCGGTACGACGAATATCCAGACGCACGGAAGCATAAAACTTCAGCGCATTACCACCAGTTGTAGTTTCTGGATTGCCGAACATTACTCCGATCTTCATACGGATCTGGTTGATAAAAATCAGCAGCGTGTTGGATTGTTTGAGATTACCCGCCAATTTGCGCATGGCCTGGCTCATCATGCGCGCTGCCAGCCCCATATGGGAATCACCAATCTCACCTTCAATCTCAGCTTTAGGCGTCAACGCAGCAACGGAGTCAACAATAATGACATCCACCGCGCCACTGCGAGTCAATGCATCGCAGATTTCCAATGCCTGTTCACCTGTGTCTGGCTGAGAGCAGAGCAGATTATCAATATCCACCCCTAATTTACGGGCATAGATAGGGTCCAATGCATGTTCTGCGTCAATAAAGGCGCACACTTTACCTTCGCGTTGAGCAGCCGCAATCACTTCCAATGTCAGAGTGGTTTTCCCTGAAGATTCAGGTCCGTAGATTTCAACAATACGTCCAAGTGGCAAACCACCAGCACCCAAGGCAACATCGAGAGAGAGCGAACCGGTGGAAATCGTTTCCACATCCATGCTTCTGTCTTCGCCCAATTTCATAATTGAGCCTTTGCCAAATTGCTTTTCAATCTGGCCCAACACGGCGTTTAGCGCTTTCTCTTTGTTCGGATCAATCTTCATTCTGATTCCCTCTTACGACAACCAATGAGTTGTCTGAAATGCCTGTCATCACCCGGACGGGTATAAATCGTTTTAACGTTTAGACAGTAGTATACTGTACAATCATACAGTATCAAGCCCTGAGTATGATTAATTTGCCAGCGCTAATTGGCTGACCTCAATGGTCCTTGGCACTCACTAGACTATGATAAAATTTGTCTCCTAAACTTCATCCCCCCTAAATACCTGTTAATATTGCCAACCTGATTGTACAGAGAATTCCTTGAATAACTAACGGACAAACAGCGCAAGCTTATGATGCAAAACACAGCTGCCAGCCTCGATGACGACTTCGAAAAACACACGCCCATGATGCGGCAATACCTATCGATGAAAGCTCAGCATAGCGATATGTTGTTGTTTTACCGGATGGGCGACTTTTATGAATTGTTTTATGACGATGCCCGCCGAGCTTCCGAATTACTCGGTATTTCCCTTACCGCTCGAGGTAAGAGCGGTGGTGAACCCATTCCAATGGCTGGCATTCCATACCATGCAGTGGAAACCTACTTGGCCAAGCTGGTACAACAAGGTGAGTCTGTCGCTATCTGCGAGCAGATTGGCGATCCCGCATTAGCAAAAGGACCGGTTGAGCGCAAGGTAGTCCGTATCGTTACCCCCGGCACATTAACAGATGAAGCGTTACTGCAAGAGCGGCAGGACAATCTGCTGGCGGCCGTTTATGAAGGCAAAACGGGTTTTGGGTATGCCACTCTTGATGTTGCATCTGGACGTTTCATTGTCACTGAACTGGAAGACCTAGAGAGCCTTGAAGCTGAGCTACAACGGACAAAACCTGCCGAGCTTCTTTACAGTGAAGATTTTACCCAACAGCAACTGCTCAATAGCATCAAAGGTAAACGTCGTCGCCCCGAGTGGGAATTTGATTTCGACACGGCAATGCGCCTATTGCTAGATCAGTTTGGCACCAAAGATCTGCATGGTTTTGGTATTCAACAGGCACGTCTATCACTACAGGCGGCAGGTTGTTTGATGCAGTATGTACGCGATACTCAGCGCACTGCTTTGCCACACATTAATGCCATTCATCAATTCAGCCCTAGCGACAGCATAGTGCTGGATGCGGCAACTAGACGCAATTTAGAGCTTACGAAAAACCTTTCCGGTGGCCGAGAAAACACGTTAGCAGCGGTGTTGGATGCGACGGCGACCCCCATGGGGAGCCGCATGTTACAACGCTGGATCCACCAGCCACTACGCAACCGCGCTTTGATTGAAGCACGGCATCAGGCTGTGGCAGAACTGCTAACAACGGGACAACACGAGTCGCTGCACCAATTGCTTAAATCACTGGGCGATGTTGAACGCATTATTGCTAGGTTGGCAATCCGCAATGCCCGACCACGCGATCTTGCGCGTTTACGTCAGGCATTGGAGTTGTTACCGGAGATCCAACAACAATTATCGACGCTGCAGCAGCCTCATCTGCGGCAACTCAGTGAACAGCTCAGTGAGTTTCCACATGAGCTGTCGCTGCTGCAACGTGCCATTGTGGATAATCCACCGGTGCTTATTCGCGATGGTGGTGTCATTCGTGAAGGTTACAACGCGGAGCTCGATGACTGGCGCAGCCTAAGCGATGGTGCGTCTGACTACCTACAACAACTGGAAGTTCGTGAAAAGGAACGCACAGGCATAGCCACACTAAAAGTGGGCTTCAATCGGGTGCATGGTTATTACATTGAAGTGTCACGGGGCCAATCTGCGCAAGTGCCCCTAAGCTATCAACGGCGACAAACACTGAAAAATACCGAACGCTACATTATCCCCGAACTAAAAGAATATGAAGAAAAAGTGCTCTCTAGTCAGGGGAAAGCGCTCGCACTAGAAAAACAGTTATGGGATGAGTTGTTTGATCTGCTACTGCCTAAACTGTATGCATTACAGTGCTTTGCTATGGCAGCGTCGGAATTAGACGTACTGAGTAATTTTGCCGAGCGCGCCGAATCCTTTAATTATTGTCAACCTGAGTTGAGTGACCATACTGGGATTGATATTGATGACGGTCGGCACCCGGTTGTAGAGCGGGTGAGTCAATCCCCATTTATTGCCAACCCGGTGGTGCTTAATCCCAAGCGCCGTATGCTGATTGTGACTGGCCCCAACATGGGCGGTAAATCTACTTATATGCGGCAAGTGGCACTGATAACGCTGATGGCATACATCGGCAGTTTTGTGCCGGCAACCAGCGCAACTATTGGCCCAATTGATCGCATATTCACCCGCATCGGCGCCTCAGATGATCTCGCATCCGGTCGCTCGACCTTTATGGTCGAGATGACAGAAACGGCAAATATTCTGCACAATGCTACCGCCAACAGCTTGGTGCTGATGGACGAAATTGGGCGAGGCACATCTACCTATGACGGCATGTCATTGGCCTGGGCAGCAGCCGAGTACCTCGCTAGGAAACTGGGGGCGCTGACACTATTTGCCACTCACTATTTTGAACTGACGCAACTATCTGAGTTGTTACCGCAGGTGATCAACGTGCATCTGGATGCGGTAGAACATGCCGACACCATAGTGTTCATGCATGCAGTACAGGAAGGTGCGGCCAGTAAAAGTTACGGCTTGCAGGTCGCGGCGCTGGCTGGCGTCCCAGCTCACGTGATTAAAGCCGCCAAAATGAAATTGCAGGAGTTGGAAGCCAGAGATAGCCACAGTGGCAACACTAGCCCGATGCCTATGCAGTCAAGCCTGCCTTTTGAAAACGCAACATCAGAAGTAGAGCTGGCGTTGCAGCGACTTAATCTTGATGAAATGACCCCTAAAGCAGCGCTAGATCTGTTATATAAATTACGGGCATTAGCTAAACCCAGTTAACCTAACAGTGATCATCTACGTGATGAAAAAGCGCACATTTATGTTAATGCCGATCGCTTTAAGTAATTGAACGATCCTGAGCAGACTTCATAATCGGTCTCAACATTGTTGAGGCCGATTTTTTATGTCCGAATTTTCTAAAGAATTACAGGTTACCGCCGAGTTTTGC
>NZ_BMXW01000030.1 GCF_014651955.1 Shewanella fodinae
GAGTAAAACCTGATAATAAAAACAGCAGTCAAATGCTTTGGGCTTTTTGAGGATATTCCGGCGCGGAACTCATCGTGGAGCGGTAGGCGAGAGCCTCCAACAGAGACTCCGAATACATTAGCGCAGATCCACCTCGTCATTGAATTTTATGCTTGCAACAACGAGGCGGACCATACATTTTATAACTTGCTACACACATAACGTTCTACTCCGCCCCTGAAGTGGATCGCCTAAGTACCTGATAAAGCACTGGCACGAATAGAGACAATCACATAAGCAGCTATCATACCTTTAAATACCATCCTTTATGGATATAAGCTTTCGCTTTATTAGTGGAGCCACAATCACCATCAAAGTAATGACCGTGAATAATGCTGAAATTCCCCAAAATTTCTCATTCATTTGAGCATCTGATAAAGCAAAAATGGCAGCTACAGAGCTAGCTGGTAACAAGATCGAAGCAATGAGAGATATAAACAACATAACACTATTTGCAGTTGCATCCTGCGCTTCTCGCCACAATGAATGACTGTACTCTAGTTCGGTAAATATCTTCTCTTCTAGGGAATCGAGGTCACTCTGCTGGCAAAAATAGTTGTAAAGTTTATTGGCAAATGGATAAGTAGAAATAAGCGAGACCTTGTACTTTCTTCTAAATAGCTCAATTTTCTTAAATAACTTTACCCGTTGTTTAGCATTGGCCAGCACCAATTGTTCTTTGAAATATCCCAGCATTAGCTTTTGCAATAGCACTAACGCAAACAGATCCAAATAGTATTGGGACTGTTTTAGATTGAAAGCCAATGGCGAACTGTCAGTTGGGGTATCATCAACAAAAACCAGTCGTCCTAAATTGAGCTGACAACGCCAATCATTCCAATAACTAAACTGTTGTTGCTTTAAGCGTTGCAACTCGATATCAGCCAACTGATAACGAGGATTGCTGATATCGATGCCTGCACTTAGCTCACTGACGCAAGGAGGTTGATGGGGAGAGGCCTTTACTTGTTTTAACCAACTACAGTTGGCTAATTCATGGCCAAAAACATCATCACCATAACCACGCTCAACATCAAAATTGATGCCAAGCAACTCACTTATATGTTGCTTCAAAGACTTACTTAAACCATGTTGATCCGTCCAATCACTCACTGAATGGTTCAACATTCTTGGCTCCCAAGCAAACGCCATTCGATTTATGGCAGCCAACTGTTCAGCACCATACTCATCATTGCTGTGCATATGGATATACAGCAAGGTTATCTCTTCAAAAGCAATGATTGTTAATGCATCAAGCTTAATTGTCATTTCATTAGCATTGAGCGTTAACGGTCCTACTGGAGTATTGGCAAGATTAAATTCATAACGCCCTCCACTTAAAGGACAAAATAACTGAGCCCCTAATCGTGAGAAAAATCGACGACGGTCTTTAATATCCTGTTCGGAAAGAGACATACTCCACTGTTGCCAAGGTTGCAGCTTCAACGCCTTTTTAAGTACCGACTTAGTAATGAATAACGGCAAAATGCCCCATCCATGCCATTGATATAAAGCCATCACTCCACTCCTTCAGCTAGTGGCGGCAAACAATGCCTCAAACGCTTTATCTGATATTCTTCGGTGAGTTTCCATAACCTCGACAGTTCGTCTTCTCGGTACTTCGCACCAATAAACTCCTGAATACTCTTAAATGGGCGTTGTGGAAACGGGACTTTAAAGTAACCATCACAATCTTGTGCGAAGGCTTGTAATTGATCAGCGTCTTGCTGCTGAGAGGACGAGGTTAAGTAATAGCGGCAGGTATAACCCTGCAACTTAGATAAACTAACTGGTTTGGGGTGATACAGGTCCGTACCACAGAGTAAAATAGCCGGAATGCCCGACTCAAGACTTTTACTTAGCCACTCTAACGGTGCATTATCGACATACAGTACCGGAAGTCCTAAAGCATCCCACTCAATGTGGTCGACCTCCAGTAAAAATTGTTGGTGTGCTTCTTTCAATTTGGTCTGCATAAGATTGGAATTAAGCGGCACCATCATCTCTAAGATCTGTGGCAAATCATATTCAAGATACTGTCTTCCAAAAGACACTAACGCGCGGGTGGGTTGATGATCGCCAATGATAAATAGCTTTGCCTGTAAATAGCCGGAGATATAGCCCTTCACCTCCTCAAACGATATCGCCTCATCGGTGATGTTATAAGCCCGCTTGTCCTCAATAGTCGAGAAGTCTAACCCTGCTAGATTCACTAATTTTTTTTCTGTTAAAACGTGTTGAAAGTGAATGGGCTTAACATCATTATTACGTAGATCATCCAAAGGGATGAATGGTAAATCATAGGCACTTCTTGGCAATAAACGTTCACTCACTGCACAGTATCGATATGAACGCTGAACCTGTTTGATTGGAACCCCTTCCCGCAATGTTTCTTCACCAAGGTCAGTCAGTGCCACCAGCTCATTTTCAACGTTTATAAATGACCGTCCAATCATCTCATGAAACTTTTTCTGCACTTGTTTTTCAGCCAATCCGGTTAGCAAGGCAACTGATGCAACAGAATTGATCCCCTGTTTAATTAATTTAAATAGAATTAAATCAACATCACTCAATTCTTCACGACTACGTTCCTTCACCAACGTTTTTACATCGAGCATTGGCAATAAACATTCACGCGCATAAAAAATATTTTCATCGGGTTTCAGATTGTTATTCAATATATTGCGATAGCTATCCAATATCGCAAAGGAACGTTTGTGATCCTTTTTTCTATTTTGATTAGCCATGTACTGCTGCCTCCGCGTGATTAGCGATTATCTCTGGTTTCGCAGGTCTCGCAGTCGTTTTCGCCCCAAAAATGGTTGAAGCATTTAACAATGCGCCGGAGTCAGACAAAGTACTCTTAAGCAAACACATGGCCTGCTTAAATTCTTTATCCCTCACATCGTCTCGTTCAGCACCTTTGGTTAAGGTCTCTGAATCACCTATCATCACTAACTGCTTCTTTGCCCGAGTTTGAGCGACATTCAAACGGCGCCAATCAGCTAAAAAGCCCACATTGCCGCGATTATTTGAACGAGTGAAAGTAAAGATAATCAGATCACGCTCTTGTCCCTGGAAACTATCAACAGAGGCCACTAATTCATTCAGAGGCATGGATAACTCTTTCAGTTTGCCTTGCTTTTGCGCGCGCTTAATTGCTTTTTGAATTGCTTTCACGTGGTTGGCATAAGGCACGATAACACCGATTTCTCGATTGATAGCGAGTTCAGGTTTTTCAATAATTGCTTGCTCCAAAACCGAAAGAACTAATGCCGTTTCACAAGGGTTATCTTGCACCACTGTGCGCCCATCTTGTATGACACTGCTTTCTCTGTTCTTTGGCATTTTGCAAATATCTAACCACACCATTGGTTGCGGGCAGAACGCAAACAATGGTTTTTTCTTATCCATTCCGACTCCAGCGAAATAACGTCCACCATAAAAAGCTTCAGAAACAAAATCACTAATAATGGCCGGGCATCTAAACTGCGTATCCAACATAATTTTGTGGTCATCAGGCGCGGCATTCCACAAATGCTCAAACCAACTTAGCTGGTAAAGAGGCTGATAATCCTCAAAGCCTTGCGCTTCGATTTCTTCCAGAACTTCATCGCTGACGACAGGAGGCAATTGCTTGTGATCGCCCACCAATATCGCTTTTTTGGCACGTGATAGAGGAACCAGGATATTGTGAAGTTGTATTTGGCCTGATTCATCCACAATCACAACATCAAAATCCAGTTCTCTAAATAAGGACTTAGTGTTAATGCCAATACAGGTAGCACCGATTACATTCACTTTTTCCATCAAGATTTTATAAAGCGCCTGCTGACGCTCATTGCGCAATTTTTCAAACCATTGGAACAACTCTTGCTGAACAACTTTCACTTTTTCGAGGGTAGATTCAATACCTTGAATTGACGTTATTTCCAGCTCAACATCAGGCTTAATAAAGTTGAACTGCGGAACAATGACATCAAACTCCAGTTGCCATTGCCCTATGTCACTTTCAACTTTCGCAAGCTCCTCTGCTATAAACTGAAGCTTGCGCTCATTATGTTCAATTGCCAGCTTCTTTTGTTCAATGGTACGTAGCGCCGACACTAAACTGGCTTTTGTTTGTGATAGTTGTTCCTCAAGAGCATTAAGTTGTCGTTCATGCAACCAGTCAGCGATGAACTGCAGCACAAACCATTTAGGACGATTTTTGTATCTAATCGCAGTTCTTATTTCATCAGCGCGAGCTTCATAGCGACAGGCAATAGATTCGTACTGCGGTAATTTGCATTGTAAATTCTCTTTTTCGGCAGAAAGTTCAGCATATATGGTGCGGGCTCTATCACGCTCCCCGACCTTCTCCATCATGACATCTTTCTGAGACTGCAAATGCTCAAGTGATTGTTGCAGATTGGCTAAACGCTTCATTATGGCATCTGCACCAGCAAACAGTTCTTTTTGAAGTTTTACCGCCTTGTTGTCGAGAGTTATATCTTCTAATGAAGAGCTGATTTTGTTTTCATTGCCGATGCGTAAACATTCAAACTCTTGTTCTTCAGCTAATCGCTCTAGCACGTTATCGACTGCTTTATTGTTTTGCGATGTGACTAGCACCCTCATACCTTGAGCAGCGAAATATTTCACCCATTGCAAAATAACTGTGGTTTTACCTGTACCTGGAGGGCCCAGAACGAGGGTGTAATCATCAGTACCAGCACCACTATTAATCGCCTTTACTTGTGAAGCGGTAGGAGGGAATTTGCTCTCCGGCAAGGGAACATTCACAGGATTTAACGGCGCAGCCTCATAAGTGCCCGCGGCAACTGATAGCAACCATGGATTCTTTGACTCTTTCTCAGCCAGCGCGTCAATTACCGCTTCACGAACATTTTTCAACGTTGGCATAGCGGCTAAACCAAACATGCCTCTTTCCGGCAAACGTGCGTGTTCAAGCTGTTTTTCAATGCTTACACGAATAATGGGTTGATTCTCGACTGGCGCCAAATCAGTGATCTCAACCAAAACATCGGTGGGTGCACCGAGATCTGATAACTGCACTAGCAAACTAGGTTTTAACGCTACTAATCTTTCATAGTCTGCATCATCAAATTGCATCTGGTAATGCAAACGATAGGTTGTTTTTTGGCTGACAGATTGAATTTCAAAAGCGTTGAAGGGCGGCTCTTGCAATGCAGCACGTTGCTCCAACTCGTATTCAGCATTAACAAAGGATCTTAATGCATCGATGAGTTCAAGCTCTTGGTAATCCAACTCATCCAGCTCTTCATCAAAAGTTACTTGCTCTCCATGTACATTCCAAGGAGAAGCAATAATTTCTAATAACTGCGTCACATAGGTGCCAGTGGCAAATTTAGATTCGCGTATTTCTAAGCCTTCACCAAACTCTCGCCCCGTAATCAACAACAGGCCCTTAACCGCAGCCAGGGCACCATTTTGTAACATCCGCGCTTGATCTTGATGATTAAAATAACTAATGCGCCCAAGCCATAACCTTGGATTGCCATTGCTCATGCCTACATTAGCAGTGACTTTATAATTTCCCGCCAAAAAGGTGAGGAAAATGCCGTCCTTGTCTTTAGGTCGATAAACACTTACCCACACTCGTTCAACTTTGCGAAGTTGCCTAAACACTTCGTCCTGAGTAGGTCCGTTGGCGGGCCAACTTTGATCGAGATAGTTTTTCCCCACACGAGTAAGCAAAGGCAACTCTGCATTATAAGCAGCTATTTTATCTTCAGGCCAAAACGGTACCGAGGTATTGGCTACAGTCATACTTAATACTTCCCTGTTTTCGACGAGCGCAGTAAATTATACAGGTCACGATTGAGTGTTAATGATTGTTTTAAGCGTTTATTGGGGTCAAAGGACAACCCCTTGACTAACAGCGCTGACAGCGATTTGGATAGGCCGCTAGCCAGTAATAATTCAGCAATAGGTTGAGCCCAATCATCATTCATAAAGTTAGGAGTTAGTGTTAATGGTTGGCCAGTCATTAAAAAATGAATAGTTTGACACACACTAAAAACATCCACGCTTTCGGTCAGTCTTACATGCCGACTCAAGCTCTGCTCTGGCGCTTGGTAAAAGGGAGTCCCCTCTTCAAGTGCTCGTTGTTGATTAGCTAAGCCAAAATCAATCAACAAAACATCCTGCACATTGTTACCCTGTAATCTCACTATCACATTGTCGGGTTTAATGTCGCGATGCAGCATCCGCACACGATGAATATCTGCCACTTTTTGGGCTAGTTTTTGTGCCACCAGCAAGCGTTGTTCCTGTTCCATCACTGTCTGAGGTGGACGTTGATATAGCCCCGATAGTGGCTTACCTTCAATCCAATCCAATAGTAAATAATGCTGTTTGCCTTGCACCCAGTACTGCAGACATTTGGGTGCCATGCCAAACGGTAACCGATTCAACGCGGTCACTTCATTTTTGACTTGCTTGAGCAACTGCGCATCGTCAATTTCAATCACTTTTAAGCCGTAGAACATTCCTAGCTCTAAGTTCTTTACCTTATAAAACGCCCTCTTAGTAACATCATTACGATAAAGCACGTGTTCGATGCGATAGTTCATATTTGGGGCACAGACTAAACCATCCATGATTTAACAGCCTCTATGGTTTGGGTGATAGTAGGGCGATATTCAGGGGTAATATGTAAAATACGCTGCCAAAATTCCACATTGTCGGCATTGGCCTCAATCCCCAGCGATACGCATAATTGCCCCCAAAATTGTTGGCGACACCCTTTGGCTAACAGTTCTTTGGCTGACTCGTTAAATGGCAACACATCAGCTAACAATACGCAGGCTAGCAACCCGACACTGTAGATATCAGCCGCGAAGGTAAGTGTCTGCCCAGGTTGGTTAACCTCCGGGGCTTGATACTTCTGCTCAAAGGTGCGCCGCGCCGTAATTGGCAAGGTCGCAACCGATTCAAACTGACATAATTCAAAGTTAATCAATAACGGCGAGTTATCCGCTTTTACTCTGATATTGTTGGGGTTAATAGCGCGATGAATAACTGCCGGCCCTTGTATCTGCTGAATTTCAGCCAAGATCCTGCATACACTCAGCAATAAATTAAGCCGCGCCTCGCGAGTAGGATTGCTCTGCAACCAAGCCGTTAAGTTCTGCTGTGGCGCCGCCTCAAGAAATATATAAAGCTTATCGTCAGTCGCATGCTTGCCGTAGCAGTACTGCACCCCAGTTGTTTTACCTAACCGATTGAGAATGCGCGCTTCACGGCCAATCATCTGCATCTCACTCTGACGATGTACTGAACTTAGATGATCAAATTTAAATGCTTTCACCCAAATGGGAGTCTCATAATCCTTACCGGGATAAACTTGGTAATAGTCGGTGCTCTCAGCTGGCAAAGGTTGAGTACCGCATTGATAATCGTCTATCCAGATATATTCATCTACTGGCGTTACCGAGGTGGGTTCACTGAATTGCGCCACTAGCCGATTAATATCTGCTTCTATCAATCTTGCCGTAAGCTTTTTGCCAAAGCGCGCTTTACAGTGCTTCAATAACATGGCGGTGAAGGTCGCCGTTGAAGCTACCATCACCTCCCCCGCCTGAGTAAATGGCAACGTAAATGACTCTCCATTATAAAGACATGCCACGTTGGCGTTTGCCGAGGTAAATACTACTGCTGCGGCATTTTTTAACATCGGGTCGAGCGGTTTGAGCATGGCGAGATCTGCAAATGGTCGTAAGCCCTCTCGCAGCTTATGCACCGGGTTGGCAAAGCTTGTACAACCAAGATCGTTATTAACCTGCATGCCATTGCGGCTATCGATATTTAGCGTGATTTGTCCATGGTGATCTTTAAGTTCCAATGGCATCACCCCAAAAGGGTAAATCAATAACCCATCAAACAAGCGCGAGCTATTAGCAGTCAACAATGGCGGACAAGCGACAATACGAAAACCATTAAATTGGGGCACAGTAAACAGCGCAGAGGCTAACTCTCCTAACGCACGTCGCTCATGTTCGCGTTCTTCCTGCGGTCCTACAAATGGATTGTACGGCCAATGCGAATCAACAAAGGTCTGTGTAGTCGACATAGGAAACATCAACATAGACCAATCTTGCTCTTGCACTGCGGGGAGAAACGCTTGGTACAGATTGCCCCCTTTCAACTTTTCAGCGCTAAGTTGCGCCATCTGAAGTCGACTATCATTGAGTCCGTCGGAGGTAACCAAGAACAGGCAGTTTTCAGTAGTGTCAAATCTGCGAAACTGCGCTGATGGCAACTGTGCTTGCCCTAATACTTGCGAAGGCTGAACTTCAAAAGATTGCACATCAATGGCACGCACCCGCTCATCCACACGATAGCAACGCAAATTGCCCACGGAGTAACATTCATATTGCTGATGCGCTACGGCAGTTAATACCGCACATGCAGCCTGAGCTTGGTGTTCAAGTAAAATATGGTGTAACTCAGTGAGTAATGCTTCTGCAGCAAAAACCTCCGCAGTTTGCTGCTCAGCTAGCCACAACTTAATAGCCTCTAACCCTGCTCGCACATCAGCCGAAGACACCATATCAATCAAAATGGCTTGGCGACCGCTTTGGTGAATCCAGGTGAAATCTCCCACACTGTCTTTACCAGATATATCCTTAAAATGTAATTCCATGCTCGCGGTTACAACTCCTACTTTTGCATTGCTGGCCATTGCCATTGTTGAGCGAGTTGGCGTTGCAATAATGATTGCAGATGCTGACGCGCATCATCACTTTCGCTCGCGCCACATAAGCTCAAACTCACTTTATCTGCTTGAACACCTTTGTCTACATCCACACTGAAACCATGCCCCGCCTTAATGCTACCCACATTGGTCAGCATATAACGGTCATGGAAGTATCCTTTAGGAGCGGTAATTAAGTTGATGGCAGGAAGTGAAGCGTGTTTGCTGGAAAATTCACGTTGATACACTTGCTCAACGTTCGCAGTTTCCATAGTAGTCACAATGGTCAGCGTACCTACCGACTGATAACGCGCCATATCTCTGACTAATTGTTGTAACAGAGGATTCATAGCAAAACGGAAATAAGCATCGATAATGACCACCTCCTTCGCCAAATACCACAGCGGCAGTAAGGCGGCAGCAATACTGGCAACTTGTCGTTCAACCTGAATCGTCGGCGAAACCGGCCAACAAGTTTCGTCATCCAGCAAAGCAAGAAAGTTGAGGCCACAATCAATCGGTTGTTCGCTCACCACCGCGGCAAAGGGTCGCATGTGTTGCTGGCGTACCAACCACTGGCGCCATGGTTCAAAGCCATCGATTGCAATGCTTTGACGATCTTTAGGCAGCAAAAAGTACAGGTTGCGCTTATCTCGCTGTAGTTTATTCAGAAAATTACTGACTGACTTACGCTTAACAGGAGAGATATTGGAAGCTTTTAACGCCCGCACAGCGGCCTGCACCCACTCACGTAGCGGCGCGATAAGATAGCGTCCTCGTTCGGGGCCAAAGCTATTTTTGAGCAGGCCATAATACTCAAATTCGGCCATGCACTGAGGATCAAGCGCAATCTCCTTGAACACTAGAACAACTCCTCGTCTCGCTCCTCAAAAAAACCATTTGGCCAATCGTTGGCTAAGTCACCATCATCGGTAATCTGCGTGTTAATCACCTGCGTACCTTCGTCGCTGGATTCCAGATACAACAGCGAAATATCTGCTGGAGTTAATGGTGTATAACCCGATGGCAACTGCTGCTGTTCACTTTCACGAATACGCCGCAATAAACGCAACACCAGATGTTCACTATGGGTTTCAATTAAAAACTGGTTACCTGCTTGGCATTGCGTTAACAAATCACCAATAGCCACTTGCACCTTGGGATGTACGTGCAGCTCTGGCTGCTCGCAACACACCATGCCTTTACGGGGCTGGGTAGCTGCAATGACTAATGGGAAGATTTGCGCGACACCGGCACCGACATCTGCAGGGGTCACTTCAATGTGATGATGCACGTCCCACAGCACAACTTTATCGGTACTCGGTAGCGACGGTGCCGCTAATGGTTGTCCATTCAAACTGAATCGCTCTTGGTCAGATGGATGCTTTTTGACGAGCGCCATTCCCAAAGCTAAATGCTCGTCGCCAAGCCAGTGGTTACACTCACTGATTAACCGATCATCAGCATGTTGAATCGCATCCCAACTGGCCTCGCCGCTGTACCAATCCATCTGCTGAATATAATCATCAGAGCCATAGTAGCGATCGGGAATACGCCGCAACGGGCCGATCGACAAGCTGTCATTGAGTAACTTGGCCAAGTTATCAAGCGGTGCCACAAACAGATCACTCAGCACCTCATTAAGCCGCGCAGTATTCAAGGGAGAATCAGCTTCTAAGCTGGTGGACAAAGCGGCGCCCAGCTTAGGCAAAGCACCACAACGCGACTCAAACTCAAACAACGTGTGCTGATATTCATGGTGGGTATAAGGGCAACTTACCGTTTGCGGTGTGGAGGTTCCCGCCTCCAATAACCATTGTTGGAATACCTGGCCGTGGCTAACATTATTCGCGGTTTCTGTATCAGAGAGCAGCAGAGGATGTTGATAGTTGATCAAATGCACCACTGCATGTTGCTGTGGCTCGTCACTTACCGCTTCGGCAATAAACAGATCATCTGCCCACACGCTATAACGTGCCACGTAAGCACTCTGACTACTGGCATGCCAGCGAATTTCTAACTCAATATTGACACTGTTGGCCCATTCACTTGGGCTAGAAATAGTGAGATATGCCGACTGGGAGGCATGGCGCTGCCCAAGCAGTTCTTCAATAAACTGCGCGGTTTGCTGGTAACTGCTGCCCGACTCTGACGTTGGTTTGTCATAGCGCACATTAAGCACAATGGCATTATCGAGTGCCTTACCATGTACCAACGAGCTAAAGCCACCAACATATTTACTGCCCAGCGCCTTAATACGTTTGGGGCTACAGTCGCCCTGCGTGAGAATTTCTTGTAAGTAAAACAGTGCCAGCAATACACTGCTTTTACCGACGCTGTTGGCACCGAACAGCAGGGTAAGCGGAGCAAAATTTAGCGTTTGTGTGGTTTTGAACGCTCGAAAATTGGTTAAGCCAAGCTGAGTTATTCTCATACAGCACCGAAATAACACTTATAATTTATGAAGTTATCATTTAGTGCTTGATAAATAAATGTGCAGCGTCACACCCAGCTCAAGTTTTACATATTGAAGAGAGGAATGGATCTATAAATCACCGGCACATAATGCCTCAAACAAGATCCATTCCCGATAATCGATAGAGAGTCTAGCCTTCTTAGTCCTTATGATTCAGCCGGTTGCCTAAATTGCGCAAGCTGAGCGTCAATCGATTCAAGTTTATTTTTGTTTGTACGAATTAAACTACTCTTGTCGTCTAAATCTTGTACTACCTTCTCTGCAACCTGAATTTGTGGTGCAAAAAAAGCGAACATTTTTTCATCTGAGATTAGAATGTCGTATATGTCTTTAAAAGACTCTTTAATCATTGTGGTAAGTGACTCCTTTGCTTTAGCAAGTTCTTGCTCTCTCTCACTCTCTTTGTATGCATCCCATAGATCAGCACCAATTGTGAATGCAGCACCTGCAGGGCCTGCCCATTTTGAGATATTACCGGCCAATTTCGTGGCTTCCCAAGGCTTGAATTTATAAACATATCCAGTAAGGCTGCTAATCGTATCTCTAGCTACAAAGATTGTGGATTTGATTGTATCTGGACTGATTTTAGATAGCCCTTTAAACGCCCCACCCAAAGACTTAAATGCATCTCCACTTAGCCCACTAAGAAAGCTCTCACTGGTATTAAGCTGGCGAGTAATATCATCAGACATTCTTTGAGTGGCAGCTGATGATTGATCAAAGAAACGATCTACAACAGACTTTATTCTGAGATGCAATTTATACCCCACCCCATCTTCTGAATATCCTAAGGTGTCATCCATGAAGGGGCGAATGTCTTCCAATCCAATTGGTCTCAACTGTCCCATCAACTGATTTTCAATTGCGCTCAGCTCTTCAAATAGTTCGCCTGACAAGCGTTTTACTTCCGCTCTGCTTCGACTAATATCTTGTTTAAGGCGTGATGTAGCTTCATCGTTTTCTTCCACGAATGTATCGAGATCTTTAAGCTGCTGTTTAGCTAGCGCAACCCTCTGATTAACAATATCTTTAACAACATCCATCCCAGTCTTAGCCAACAGTAATTCTGGGACATTGGATTTCATGATATCGCTAGCCACCTTTTTAAGATCATTTATTCGTGATCGGCTCTCATAGTGTTCAGGCTTACCAAACCAAAAATCTAGGCCTCTCCCATTTGGATTCGAAGATATGCAAACGATGTTAAGTCGTTCCACTTCATCGTCACTTAGGCTCACAGCTCTTTTAAGCTTGCTCTTCAAGTTGTCTTTTTTAATTACGGCCTGTTCGTCAAATAGGATTTGATCTGTTAAATCAGCAACTTCATCCATTTTATTAATAATAAAAATTGTGGACGATAATTTATTAAGATCACGCAATATCCATTTAGCTATTGAGCTATGGCTTTCCTTGAGTGGGTTGGTGGCATCAACGACATAAAAAATCAAATGAGCTTCAGATATGAATCGTTTAGTGAGATCACCATACATCACCTGTTTTCCATCAATCTCTCTTTCTTTGTCCCCAAAAAGTCCCGGCGTATCAACAATTTCACATTTACCGGGAAGTCCTTCCGGCTTGTA
Organism: Shewanella fodinae; assembly: GCF_014651955.1. GTDB lineage: Bacteria > Pseudomonadota > Gammaproteobacteria > Enterobacterales > Shewanellaceae > Shewanella > Shewanella fodinae. The sequence goes on from NZ_BMXW01000030.1 coordinate 12,821, forward strand.
TATGCATAGTCGGTCAGAGGATTCATCCATGGAAATATTCATATCTGACATGAGCTTTCCTAACCACGCTGCAATTACACTTGTCTTGCCATCAGAAAATGCTCCTAGTAGAGCGATACGCAAAACATCTGATTCCACTGAAGCGATTGCAGATTGCAGCTTCTGCAAATCATCTTCGACATCCATATCCATTTCACCAAGCGCTATAAGCACGGAACGCAACTTTTCTAATGATTGAATTGTTGCTTCCTTCTCAAGGCTAAATTGCGTGAATTGTTCCATAAGGCATGCTCTCTAATTTATTTTTTAGTTCAGTAATTGTGACTATTTGTTCTTCAAAAATTGAAATAGGCCGTTTTAGCGCTTCTTCCATACTATCGACCTGTTGCATTAGACTTTTTTTGAATTTAACATTAATTGATTCTGCAAGTTGCGCTACTTCGTCTGTGATACTACTTAACGCTCTATCTCTGACTGTTTCCAGTTCAGTCCTGATTTGCGACTGTACCTTTCTGATTTTTTTGGCCTTGCTGGCCAAAAGACCAAACGCGGTCATTATTCCTCCAACAACAGCACCAACTCCCCCCCCAATCAATGTACCAATAACAGGGAAGGAACTGCCAATAGCCGCACCACTGGCTGCATAACTCCCAATTTTTAAGAGCATTGAACCGATATCTTTAAGCTCAAACTGCCCCCCAAAAGCCAAATCGCCCAGACAATCAAAACCAATATAGGAATGACTTGCACACCCTTTATCCGGCATAGGGCCTACGCGCTTAATATCTTGCAGCAACCGTTCTACTGCTTGTAATAGTTGCTCTTGAAAAACCGCTTCAGCATCTTCAATGTCTTTTAACATCTCATCTTCAACGTGGCTTTGCTTATCTCTAAATTCCTTTTTTATCAGATATTGAATTTCGTCATTACTTCCATAATTGTCAGCGACAATATCGTCGCTTTTGTCCATCAATTCGTTGAAGAAGGTATTCCAGCTATTTTTTCGCTTATTTACTAAATGGCGTTCAAGTTGCTTCGATGCATTTTCAAATGCTACTTTGCACTTTTCAAATTCAGGATTTATTTTTTCTAAAAATTCATGATGGCTATTTAGTTCATTGTGAAGAACTTCTAAATATTGATTCAAAGACTCAATTATCTTCCCTTTATTGCTTTCAACAATATCTTCTTTAAAAGTAGATATTTTATTTCGCACAACATCGGCAACTGAATCTATGTTGCTTAACCGACTCATTTCGCCTGCCGAAGAAAAAAACTTGAAGTAACTCCGCTGCTGCGCCGCTAAGTTTTGGTCTCTAGACGGATGAATAGTGGTTGATTGTGAGTTTTGGTCATATGCTAAAGAAGAAAATGCGAGTAAACCTTGAACACAATTACCAGGTATTAACACATGTTCCCCTAAAACCGACCTTAGAACATCCATGGTCTGCTTTAAAGCATCTGCCGCACCACCTTGAGAAAGCTCCACTCGGTCCTCCTCAAATTCGTAGGCATCAGCAAACCCTCTAACATTTACCAGTGGATAAACTGTAGTGCCATATTCTAGATACGAATTAATTTTATCAACTGTGGTTTTCTCAGGCTTTTTATTTGTCCCGTTGACATAAATCACCATGTGCGCCTTCGCAATTGCTTCTTTTACATGATGAACATAGTTGGATTCATTCCCTTCAATTCCAGGCACATCTAAAAGTTGAAAATCTTTGCCTTCAATATGTAGCGTGTAGCAGGTGTTTCCTTTAGTAAAATCAGCTTCTCCAGTCCCAATAATTAAACCGTCTACGCGCTTAACATCACGCTTTCTTTGTTCAAAATCAAATAACGAACTAACAAGCTGAAAGCCAATTTCATTTGCTAATGTTTGGACCTTTATCGAAGATATGTAGCTAGAATCGGTGAAATCATAATTCTCGTCTAAGCTATCGAGTTCAATCGCTGATGATTCTTTCATAACGATTACTTCACCACTAGAGGTAGGATGGTTACAAAACCTGCACCGATAGCGAAGGCTACAGCCGCTACCCCCACCAATTTCAATCGCATCTTATTGGCTGTTTGTTCCCTTAAAATTTGCAGCCGATTCTCACTTTCAGCACGTTCGAGCTTCAGACGGTTGTCACTTTCTTCACGTTCCAACTTTAATCGAGCAACACTTTCCTCATCCATCACCAACTTTAGAGCTTTGGTGCTAATACTTATACTTTCCACATTTTCATAAAAATCATTATAGATCTCCGTCAATGCACGATAAAAATCACCTAGTTTATTATCTAATTCTTCCTTTGACGCTTCTAAATCATCGTGATTACTTTCAATGAATTTCCGTCGAGAATCTTCATCAAAAAGAATACGCAACGACTCTAAAATTGTGCTTTTCCCAGCATTCGTTTCGCCAAAAAATGCCAGCGTAAACTTATCCCACTCGGCATGTTCTTCTAGAAAACTCAATTTTGAGTTGAATTTACTCTGTAACTCTTTGAAATGCGATTTCATTTTATCTAGATGAGTTTTGCCCTCATCATGTTCAACGTGAATATTTTCTATATCCACCAATGTTTTTTCTATATAACGAGCAACATCACTGTATAATTGGCTAAACTTTTTAGCTGTTTCCATTCCTATATTTCCACAATTAATTTCATCACATCCAAGATGTTAAAAAAATACAACATTTATATTAGCTTTTTGACCTATTTCAGATTGAGTAACGTTAATAAAAAATTCACTTCGCACCATTAGCCGCTTTAGCCGTCTCTTTCTCAGACAGCTGTGAGCTACTGAGGTACGGTACTTTGCCTGAGGGAACCAAGTTGGCTGCAGCATCCAGATGTACGTCTTGGTCATCAAAAAAGATATGCGGTTTAAAGGCTTTTAAGACTTTGCCCTTCTCTAACCCGCCCAAGAAAAAAGCTTCGTCTACATATACCCCCCAAGCGCGCAAAGTCTTAATCACGCGAAGATCGGACGGGCTGTTGCGAGCGGTGACAATAGCAATGCGCACTGGCGAGTATTCCACCCGCATTGGCAGGCGGTCTTGCAGTTTGGCGAGTTTCTTCAGCAAGGTGGCGTAAGGACCTTCTTCCATCGGCGTATCTTGCATCGCATCTTCCTGCGCGTGAAACGCTGCCATACCTTGGGTTTTATACACCAGTTCGCTTTTATCAGAAAACAGCACGGCATCACCGTCGAAGGCGATGCGCACTTGCCCCTCGGGAATGCTTGCATGATCTTTCGGTGGATCTTTTAAAATGGCGGCGGCGCTATGGCCCGAATCAATCACCTTTTGCGCGTCGGCCACGTCGGTGGTGAGAAACAAGTCCACATCAAACGCTTCGACATAATCTGCTGCCGATTCACCGGCAGTAAACGCTGAACGGGTGATATTCAGTTTTTCGTGGCGAATAGTTTTGAGTACCCGCAAGCCCGTATCTGGGCTGTTGCGTGACATCACCACCACTTCCACCAGCGGCGACTTATCACCTGCTTGCATGTACTGGTTCAGCCCCAACAAGGCTTTGACGAGCGGAAAGCCGGTGCCGGGCGCAAGCGGAATATCTTCATGCGCGCGCATATAGTCACGAAACAGTTCAATGGCTTTATCCGGATCATCTGCCTTCGTCTCACGAAACATTCTGTCTGACTCGTTCATATCAAACAGCGCAGTGGCGGAGATACCGACCACCAAGGTGTTACTGAGATCTAACGGCATAAACCATCCTTGTGTTTATAGTTGGCCGGAGAAGGCTTTTTGGGAAAGCGCGTTAAACAAATCCGTCAGATAGTTGCTTGATACAGCATTCTTAGACAACCGTTCATTCACGGCATTTACAATGGAAGCAAATCTATCTTGTAAGCTCAATGGTGGCAGCATAATTTGGATATCTTGGAGTTCTTGAGCATTGATATTTGCCATACCCACAATGCTTTTGCACATATTTAGCAAGGTCTGCTTACCGTGAATCGAGTTTAAATACGCTGAGATATACCACGGATTACCAAGCTCATTAGTACGAACTCGAATCAGATAACCGGCAATTGCCATTGATTCTTCTTCATTAAAGACCGCCGTTTTACCCACCAGCTCTTTACTGTTGGTGCGATTAAACAAAAGGTCACCTTTTTTAGCTAGATACTTATCTTGGTCTTTTTCGCTTAAATCAATATATTTAAGGTCGGTAAAATCCCACTTTCCTTCATAGGTAATATTGCCCATACGAAGAATAGGAAACTCACCATCAGTCTCAGATGCCTTCGCTGATGTTCCGTAATTAACCGACGTTACTAAATCTCTAATTGTGCCTACAGTCCAACCTTTCGGATTGGTGACCGGATCGCCAAACATCTCCAGAAACACACTGCGGAGGAAGTCCTCGGCCAGTTTGATGGCTTGTTGGCGCTTTTGACGAATGGCATCGGCTTTATCCAGAATCGTCGCTATGCGTTGCTGTTCAGCTAATGGAGGAAGTGGGATCTTTATCTTTGAGACTTCTGCGGGTCTCGCTCGAACCAAAGAGCCACCAACACCTGCCACAGTATTCATGAACTGCCTATGGAAAACATCACTCATCAAAAAATGCTTCAAGAATTGCGGATAAAATCGTTTATCTCGAAAAACAATCCACTCACCTGAGCCTATCTGCTTACGCCCCCTACTCTCAGGTACAACCCAGCATCTTCTGATATGTGGAACAATTTTTGATAACAACACATCACGGGGCTCTAAAATAATTTTCGAAGAACCTATATCACATCCAGCAAGAACTTCTATTTCCTGATTGTCGTATGAAGGGATACTTAGAAGATCAAATATCTCGTCAGGAAATTTTACGGGATTAATTGCCCCGCCTCGCCGACACATAAACTGTCCAGCTTCTACCATCGGCCAACTCATAGCATTTTCTCCAAGGCTGCTAAGTCAGCAAGAATCTCGTTTTCCAGTGTTTTAAGCTTACTTAAGATAGCTTTGGGGTCTTCATAGGCCTGCTCTTCATACACCACTTCTTTGTAGCGGTTGATGGAGAGGTCGTAGTTTTGCGCCACAATATCGGCTTTACTGACGATAAATGCCTGTTGGGTTTTATCCTGCCACGGCGCTAACGAGGCATTGCTACTGACCGCTTGTTGATAAGCGCGGTATTGCTTGAGCAAGTCAGGCAGGTCGTTGTCTTTAATCGGGTTACGCTTGTCATCCAGGCTGAAACCATCGGCTTGCACATCATAGAACCAGACATTATTGGTGCTGCCGCCTTTGGTGAAAATCAAAATGGCGGTAGACACGCCAGCGTAAGGTTTGAATACGCCGCTTGGCAGTGAGATCACCGCTTCTAGCTGGTTATGCTCCACCAACTGAGAACGTAACTGCTGGTGGGCTTTGGATGAACCGAACAATACACCATCGGGCACAATGGTGGCCGACTGACCACCGATTTTGAGCATGTTTTCAATTTGCGCCACAAACAGCAGTTCAGTTTTTTTGGTTTTAACTTTACGCAGTACGTTGGGGCATACATCCTCTTCATCGAGGCTGCCTTTAAACGGCGGATTCGCCAGAATAATGTCAAAGCCTTCGGATGCCTCTTTGGGGTAACGCTCTTTAAAGCTTTGGCTTAGGGTATCTTGGTAATGAATGTCGGGCTGGCGAATACCGTGCATCACCAAGTTCATCGCCGCTACCCGTAACATGGTGGAATCAAAGTCAAAACCGTAGAACATATCGCTATCGATATATTCGCGTTGTTCTGGGGTAATTAAGTCACCGGCATACAGCAAGTTGACCTGCTGCTGACCATTGATGTCCAGCAATGGCTTGCCGTCACTGTCGAACAGCGGCTCACGCTCAACTGCATCGGCGGAGGTGTATTTCTGCAACAGGTATTCGTAGGCGGTCACCAAAAAGCCACCGGTACCACAGGCCGGGTCGCAAATACGGCTGTTCACGCTGGGGTCAAGCATTGCCACCATGGTGTGGATAATGTGGCGCGGGGTTCTGAACTGGCCGTTAATACCGGCGGTAGTGAGTTTACTCAGCAGGTATTCGTACAAATCGCCTTTGGTATCGGCGTTATCCAGCGGCAGGTCATTGACCATTTCGACCGCTTTCACCAGCAAGCTGTGCTTTTGGATCATCAGTTGCGCGTCTTTCATAAAGTCGGCAAACAGTGAGCCATCTTCTGAAGCCGTAACGGTACTGGCAGAGCTTTCGGCAAAATAGGGGAACAGCTCATCTTTCACCAGCTTATACAACTTGTCGGCACCTAAATGACGGAAGTTTTGCCAGCGCAGGTGTTGCTCATAATCAGCAAAGCGGCGGTTGAATGGGCGACCAGTACGGGCAGCACGCTTTTCATCGGCTTGCTCGTTCATGTCTAACATGCGGGCATAAATCAGAAAGGTGATTTGCTCAATCACGGTGAGCGGGTTGGTGATGCCGCCTGTCCAAAATTCTTCCCAGAGTTTGTCAATTTTACTTCTTAACTGACCGGTGATCATGGTTGTCCTGTACTACGTAAATTAAAGAGTGATAGCACGTTCAATTCGGGTGTGCGGTTGACCTAACACCACATCAAACTGCTGAATAAATTGTTGAATGACATTGGCCTGTTGTTCACTGAATACGCCATCCAGCCCCATGTCGTGAATGCTGGTAAAGGGCTGGTCGTATAACTGACCGATATTGATTGCGCCATAGCGGATCAAGTAGTTTTTCAACATGCCGATAAAGCGTTGTTGTTTGGCATTCATCACCGTATGGGTTTGCTGCACAAATACGGTAAATTCCCGCTCGATGACTTCTTGGTCCATGCCGATAATGGTGCGCAGAATTTTATCCAGCGAGACTGTCGATTCCGGGAAAAACGCTTTTAAGGTGTTCAAGTCTACATTGGGATTTTGGGTGTGTACCAGCGAGTTAAGTTGCACCAACTCCTGTTCGGTTACTAATTCCCCGGCCCGAATTTTTTTCAGCACCACATCGGTGGCAAATAGCGGTTCAAGCGTCTTTTCGACCTCTTGGCGATAGATCTGATAATCAATCGACACGATATTGGCTGCTCGTGAAGTTTCACGGATTTCATCGGCGTTCTCTTTGATGTCGATGACATAATCGGTAGCAGGCGGCAGCGCCACTTTATCGCGCAGATGGATAATACCACGCAGTGCTTTGCGGCTTTGTTCTAATTGGGCAAAACTGAGGTCTTGCCAGTAACTGTCTTGTTGGATGGCTGCGATGTCGCTGGCTTTGGCGCGCACTTCGTTGAGGTGCATTTGCAATTTGGCAATTTTGGCCACCAGCGCTATACGTAACTGGTCAATTTGGCTCGGGTCAATGTAGAGCAGCGTTTGGATAGTGGCCATGTCGTTATCGAACTTAAACGCTTCGCTCTGCCCCATGATATTGCGCCACTGCATTAATGGTGCAATCTGCTGATACAGCTCCGCTTTGGTTTTGGGCGCAAACTGGTTGAGGTATTTTTCATCCTTGCAGCGCTCCACCACTTGCCAGTTATCCCGCACGGCAATGGTGTTCATATCCAGCGCACCTATGTCGGCGTGGATCAGCTTAATGACGTCATCAAAGGTTGCGATATCGGCTTTTTTCAGCGCAGTTTCTGCCAGCAATACTCTTGCCTCAAACAACTTTTGCAACAGCGATTTGCTTTGCACCACATCTTCCTCAGCAGGATCCATTGCAAAATATTCAAAATTGCCCCAATGGTCGAAAATCAGGAAGTGGGTTTTATCTTTGCCTGACCCATAAAGGTCTTTACACAGGCGCGTACCACGGCCAATCATCTGCCAGAACTTCACCTTGGATTTTACCGGCTTGGCAAACACCAGGTTGACCACTTCGGGCACATCAATACCGGTATCGAGCATATCAACCGAGATGGCAATACGCACACTACTCTCGGCCGTCGATTTGAAATCATCAATCAGTTCTTCGGCGCGTTCATATTTAGAATGGATCACGCGGCAGAAATTAGCACCAAGCTGTGGATACAGTTCACTGAACAGCTCTGCCAGTAACTCAGCATGTTTGATGTTACGAGCAAATACGATGGACTTTCCGGGCAATTGCCCATCAGCATCACGCAACCCCTTTTCCATCAAATTACGCAGGATGATGCGGTTGGTATCTTTGTTTTTGACCGTTTCATCAATTTGGCTGGCACTGAAGTCGAGGTCATTGGGATCTAGTCCTTGGTCTTCCAACTCGGCAACTTGTTCATCGGTCAGGGTGTCTTTACTGATACCATCGCGCAGAAATTTAGTGGTTAAGCTAACAATTTTAAAGGGGACCAAATTACGCTCTTCAATGGCCTGCTCCAGAGGGTAGTTGGCGGTGGGCAGTTTAAAGTCGCAATCAAACAGTTTGCAGGTAGAACGGGACACCATTTCCACTGGCGTCGCAGTGAGTCCAACTTCTAATGCATCGAAGTATTTAAAAATATCGCCATAGATGTTGTAGATGGAACGGTGCGATTCATCGGCAACAATAAGGTCAAAGTAACCGACATCGTACTGTTGAAAGATGCGCATCATTCCCGGATAGGTGGCAATAAACACTCGTGCGCTATTGGCTAACTCTTTCTTACTTTTACCCAGTATATACAATGGCTCTTGGGTAAATTCGTTAAAGGCATTGCCCGCCTGTTTGCGCAGCTCTTTGCGGTCACACAAAAACAGCACACGTTTGGCCCAACCAGCATCCAATAGTCTTTTGGCCAAGGCAATGGCAACGCGCGTTTTACCAGTGCCTGTGGCTTGCACAATAAGCGCCTTACGGCGTTTATCGCTAAACCGCTCGCACACCCGAGTAATGGTTTCAATCTGATACAAACGCCCAGCGACATTGGTATCGATGGGGGTTTGGTTTAAATCCTGTTTAAGACCTCGCTGCTTAATGAGATATTGCAGGCTGTCTTTGGAGTAATAACCGTAAATTTTACGGCTGTTGTAGCCTTGTTTGTCATCCAAAATGCGGATGTCGTAACCATTGGAATAAAAGATTACCGGTCGTTGACCGTATTCTTTATCCAGCGCATCTGCATAAATTTTGGCTTGCTCTCGACCTTTCTCTACCGATTCACGAGTGCGCTTGGCTTCAATCACCGCTAACGGCTTTTCATCGTCATCAAACAGTACGTAATCGACTCGGCCCATACCGCTAGTTGTTGGCTGGTGAGGCACCACAAACTCTTTGCGTACTTCGTCGGTAGAGCTTTCATCCAATGAGACATTCCAACCGGCGGCGCGCAGATCCATGTCGATGATACGCGCGCGAGTTTCCGCTTCTTTGAAATCGAAACTAGAAGTAATGGTGGGGTTTTGTTGCTTGACGCTGTCAATCTTGGTCTGATTGATAGTTTGCTGTAACTGCGCGGCTTTGCGCTGCGCTTCGGCTTGTGCTTCTTGGGCTTGCTCCAGCTCTTCAAGTGCTTGCTTTAAACGCGCTTCGTTTTCGGCAAGTTGTTGCTGTAGTTTTTTATTCTTACGCTGATATTCAATGCGATCTTGCGATACCGGTTGCTGTTGTTGCGGTTGAACAAAATCTGGACAATCTTGCTGTTTGCCACCGTCGTAAGCCATGAACAAGTAACAGGCGATGAAGTAGCCTTCTTTTAAAATCCAAATGGCTTGCTGTTGGTCAACTTTGCCCTCGTGTGCGGCTTGGTTACCACTTTTGCGCAGAGCATGCAGCTTATCGGTAATAAGCTGCGGCACTACGGAGGTAAACTCGTCGGAAATTAGCTTGTCGTAGATATTAGCGTTTGGCAGCACTGGCAAGCGCAATTCATTGTAAAGGTAGCCAACCACTTTTTCGGCGAAACAACGCATTTTGACCAAAGAACTCTGGGGGTCAGAAATTGCGTATTCTTCAGCAAATGCCCCGAGTTGATGTAAGTCGGGCCATTTACCTTTGATGTGTTCGAAGTTCTTCGACTGCTTCATTCCGCTAAATCCTTTATGCGTCTGGGAAATTTACCTATCTGTGCAATTACCTAATCGCGTATTAACAACATAATTAGAGGCTTGGTGTTACCAAGCCTCATCAAGCGTTAACGAGGCTTGTACTCAAGTACTCGTTTACGGTTTTCTTTAGCCGCTACTTGACCAAAATCTGCACCGATGTAAGTAAACTCTTCTAAATACTCACAAATAAGTTTCGTCGGTTCATCGATTAATTCGCCATCATCAGTTTTTGAGAATGCTTGTGCACGAAGAAAACACTTACAGTTCCCCACTGAGAACTCAATAACTTGATCGTCAATGCGTCCATCTCTGGCGGTATTCTGCTTTTCCAATTGTTTGATGGTAAGTACCAGTTCCAGTATGTACGCGCCAGGATTATATTTATCTAACTCCTGCAGAAAGAATTCTTCGTCTCCTTCAGAAAATAGACACCCACGTTCTCTAACCTGATCTAATGTCATCTCATCCTTTAGATAAGGATGACTATGGATATTGCCTAGCCGGTAATATCCCAACTGTTCTGCGATATCTTCTTTTAAATCTTCAGCTTCAGCTTTGTTACCCACTGAACCACTAGCCATCTCCGCAGAGGTATCAACAGAAACAAACTGAATTCGGTTATGGTACTCATCGTTCTTTTCGTCAATTTCGATATCACCATACAGAGATGCATGAAACTCTATGCCACTGCGCTTCTTGTTACCATGCTTAATGACAAAAGCTTCGAAGCCATTAAGTAACATCTGGGCAAGTGCTTCCTTGCTAACCTCAACTAAATGATTCATTTTTCTTCCTTTTTAAGAATACAACGCTAACGCGTTTTCCAATTGTTTGCTTACATTTACTCTCAAGTTTTCGGGCTCTAACACTTCAATATTGGCTGCGTGGGACATTATCCACCAACGCAGTTGCCAGCTATCGAAGACGGTAGCTTCCAGTCGATACCAATCATCGTCTATCGGGGTTAACTCCATATCTTCTGCTATGGGTTGCTCTGCGATATATCTTGCTTGTTGCTTACGCACGCGAGCTTTAAGTTGGATAGCTCCAACTGCATTATCACTGGCGAACTGCATACCTCCGGCAGCAAGATACGCTTTTAATGAAAAGACGGTTATGGGGTTATTCATCCCTAAAAGTTCGGCTGAACTCATACGATGCATCGCAAATCGAGTTATGTCTGAATGTCCTTCAACAGTCGCAATCAAATATAACACTTGGCCGCGCTGGACAAGTGCCAAGGGAGCGAGATGATATTGCCTAGATGCAGAGTGATTGATTGCTTGGTATCGGATCTCAAGCTGCTGTTGGCGTAACACGGCATTCTGTACCCGTTCCAATACCTTTTCATCGATTAACGGCGGGATACTACTAAGCTCTGGCGCGGCACAAGCAAATTTTTCGGACCAGTTTGCGAGCAATGATGATTGCGACAATGTTTGCTTTGCTAACGCAAACTGTGGCTGTAAACGCTTGAGTAACTGCACAGGTAGCAATGGCTTAATCGAACTTTCTACTAGTAATAAAGACAAGCAGTCTGAAAATGACAAGCCGGGCATCAATGCGCCAGAACTTCCTGGCATCCAACGCCAACGCACTTCATGCCCGACCCTTTCGTTCTCGATATGAAAGATTTCAGATAGGAACGCCAAATCGCGTTGAATAGTACGCAGCTGTTGGGAAACGTCTTCCGACGTTAAATGATCCAGGATTTCGTCTGTGGTTTTGCCTTCGGCCGACCGGGATAGAAATTTGAGGATCATCCACTGTCGATGTACGGATTTCACAGCATTGACTGGACGCATCGAACTCTCCTTGTCCATCATCTACCATTCACTGTATTTGCATTTTCTAATTTTGGATCTATCAAACCTAAGTCAATAAAACATTGCAAGTATTCTGCTTTAGTGTGTGAACAACCTATCAACTCGTCATCAGGATAAAACTCATCAAAATATCTGACTAGGAGTTCTCCCTCTGACAAAGTAAAGGTCGTTTTACTGCAGAGGTATAGGAAATCCTCAGGGGCTAAACGGCTTAATTGCTCGAATAGGAATCGATTACCGCGTTGCTGCAGGCAAAAATGCAGCAGTTCACGTTGAAAATAATGTTCTGAATAATCAAATGATACTGGAAAGCGCAGCGGCATGATGGCTAGCGAGTGCAATAAGGGACTTTCAGGATAAAACTCTTTTACAACGATTGCAGCAATGAATAGCTCCGCGAGATAACAGTTGAAATTACGATCTTTGCTCCGCCTTAACTTACGACTTCCTCGTAACAAGCTAGCCTCCAATGAGATCGAAGAAAACCAATCAGTATCCTGCCAACAACGCTGCTCACCACAATATTGCCGGTTAAGCTTTTCGCAACGCTTTTGATATTCATCAAGCACAGATTCTGCTGCTGTAACTAATGATTTTTGAGCTAATCCATTCTTATCGTTAGCAGTGAGTTCAAGTTGCCTTAGCAAAGATTTATCACTTTCTAAAAAAAGTGTGTATAGCTGCCGCAATGCTGGCTGTTTAAATTGAAAATCTGTCGCGTATATTAATAACTGTGCCTTGAGCCATGAGGTGGTACCGCGTAACGACTTAGCCCATGAGATAATAAATAGACGGATCAACAGCATAGGGTCGTAGTACTCACATTCGGGTCCTTGTGATCGCCAAGTACAGATTTCAGTAAAATCATCACACTCTTGCAAAAAGATATCTGGGTCTTTGCCGACAAGCTCAACTCCGAGCCACCGACCATCGGCTTCTTTTTTGACATACAAGTACAACTCGTCCCAATACTGATGAACCATAGCCTTTACCTTCAAATTAAGGGGAACGCCATTAAGGCGGTTCCCTAGTGATTGAGAGGTAATAATAGAGATATCAACGTCAAATGATGTCGTTAACAGAATTTAGGAACTGAATATTCAAATATTTTTGTGCTAAATGAAATATGGGCCATTCCAATGAACTAGCTAAAACGCTGTGCGGCGCACATGCAACTCTCGTTAGCAGTGTTCAATATTGCTGTTATTCATAAAATGCTGATGACAGCTGTAGATGTCGGCAGCTTAGGAGTATGGACTAATACCAAGTATGCTAAATAACTGTTCCAAATAGTAGATCACAGGAAGGGAACTCAGTCCTGTTTGAGCGATCAGATCTATCGCCAAACAAACCCACCACTCGCCGAGGACTGGGAATGGCCATCTTAGCACCACTATGC
>NZ_BMXW01000031.1 GCF_014651955.1 Shewanella fodinae
CGGCTAATTCTGCCAGAGAAAAGGAAAAGACAGCCTTACCCAAGAGCTGTATTGAAAAAAGCGGCGAAATATCCTTCACGCTCTAGAGATAAGAACGCCACTCGCTCTTAAGCGAGTGGCGTTAGGCTTAATTCCCGGCTTTTCCATCAGCTATTGGCGGTTTTTAATATGCGCCATCATCCGCTTGCGCCGCCGCTCTTGACTCAGCGTTAGCTTCTCCGTTTTTCCTTCAAACGGGTTGGCGCCTTCCTGGAAGCGCAGTTGGATCGGTGTTCCCACAATATTCAACGTACGGCGATAATAGTTCATCATGTAGCGTTTGTATGAATCCGGCAGTCTGGATACCTGATTACCATGGATCACAATAATCGGTGGGTTATACCCGCCTGCGTGGGCGTATTTCAATTTCACGCGGCGGCCATTCACCAATGGCGGCTGATGGTCATCTTGTGCCATCTGCATGATTTTGGTGAGCATTGATGTTCCCACCCTACGAGTGGCACTTTCATAAGCTTCTTCAATCGACTCAAACAGATGACCAACACCAGTGCCATGCAAGGCTGAAATAAAGTGAATACGGGCAAAATCGATAAAACCTAAGCGGCGATCAAGCTCTGTTTTCACGCGCTCTTTAATATCGGTATCGATACCATCCCATTTATTCACGGCAATCACTAAGGCTCGACCAGCGTTGATGGCAAAGCCCAACAGCCCCAAGTCCTGCTCCGCAATTCCTTCTCGGGCGTCGATCACCAGCAACACCACGTTAGCATCTTCGACAGCTTTAAGGGTCTTGATCACCGAGAATTTTTCAACGACATCATGCACCTTGGCGCGGCGACGAACTCCGGCAGTATCGATCAGCACATATTCACGGCCATCGCGCTCCATCGGGATATAAATTGAGTCGCGAGTGGTGCCGGGCTGGTCATAAACCACCACACGCTCTTCACCGAGGATACGATTGGTCAATGTTGACTTACCCACATTAGGCTTGCCGATAATCGCCAGCTTAATGGGTAATTCCTGCAGGCGCGCCTGCTCGGCTTCCGCTTCTTCTTCGGTATACTCGCGTAATGGTTTATGACTTTCTTCGCCATCTTCAGCGAATTCATCATCCTCTGCCATTGCTCTGGCAAATGGTGCCAATGCATTTTCGATCAGACTGGAGACACCACGCCCTTGTGCCGCAGCAATCTGGTGGATTTCCCCTAGGCCCAGCGCCCAGAATTCGGCAACTGCCGAGTCGCCGTCAATACCGTCAATCTTGTTTGCCACCAGGAAGGTCATCTTTTCCCGTGAACGCAAATATTGGGCAATCGCTTCATCGGCAGCGGTCAAACCGGCACGCGCATCAGTCATAAACAGCACAACGTCAGCTTCGGCAATCGCCGCTAGCGACTGTTCCGCCATTTTTGTTTCAATACCTTCTTCGCTACCGTCAATACCGCCGGTATCCACCACAATAAATTCGTGTCCAGAAAGAAAGGCTCGGCCATATTTACGGTCCCTGGTCAGGCCCGGAAAATCCGCTACCAATGCGTCACGGGTGCGGGTAAGCCGGTTGAACAGAGTCGATTTACCTACATTGGGTCGCCCCACCAGGGCCACGACAGGAATCATGCTTTTCCTCTTGAATTCTTAAACAACAAAAAGCCCCCGGGTTGACTCCCGGAGGCTTCGCTAGCGACCATTATACGCTTTATGGCAGTGAAATGGCAGCTATCTCTCCGGAACGGGTCTGCACATAAATTTTATCATCAACCACTTGAGGTTGACTGAATAGTCCAGAGCCATCGACTTTAATACGGCCGACAATTGTACCTGTTTCGCGATCGATAAAGTGCAGATAGCCTTCAAAGTCGCCGACCACCACATAACCGCGATATACGGCTGGTGATGTCAGTTGACGGTTTGCCAGTTGGCTATTATTCCATACTTCCAGACCGTTGCGCCGATCCACCGCATAGATATTACTGTGATCATCGACTAGGTAAAGATGTAAACCACCAGCAGCCAGTTCATCAAAACTGGAATATTTACGTGACCATACCACTCGACCACTGCGCATTTCTAGGCTGGCAAGATTACCGTTATAGCTAACCGCGTATATATTTTCACCCAACAACACCGGCGTCATATCGACATCCGCCATACGGCTGAATTCGTTGCCGCCTTTAGGGACATATATCGGCTGTTCCCAAGCGGGCTGACCATTGCTTTTAATGACCACCGCCACTTTACCGTCGGCAGTTCCAACGAAAAAACCACCTTCAGCATAGGCTGCAGATCCGGTTCCGCGCAACGTCAAGTTCGGCAACGCTGACTCATAGCTCCAGAGTTTGGCACCAGTATCAATGTTGAAAGCATCCAACGCGCCGGTAGAACTGTTTACAACCACGGTGTCTTCAGCCACAGTGGGAGCCGAGAGCAATTCACCACTAGCCATGGTATGCCACAACGGTTTACCGGTCTCGACGTCCAACGCCACCAGTAATCCGCTCTCGCCACCAACAAAAACCTTGTTTTGTGCAACCGTCACCCCGGCAGCCAAGCGGGCGCCGTTAGTTTCCTTCAGCGGTCCATCACCAAACAGCTCGTTAAAATCGACTTTCCATACCTCGTCGCCACTCTTTTCATCGAATGCAGCGACTTTGCCATCGCGTGATGCGGCAAAAATTTTACCGTAACGCACCGCAGGATGCAGCTTGGAATAGTAGTCACCTACGCCGTCACCAACTGAGTCATCCCAGACAATTGAAGGTTCCACCGACGGCGTGATATCCGGTAATGGGCTAACAGGTGCTTCATCTACATCACTGGAAGCACACCCAGCTAACGTTCCCACGACCAAACCACAGGCGACAAGCGTTTTACACCATGACTTCATCCGGTGGTTCCTTATGCCTGGTTAAGATTGTCAAGTTTCATCTGTAACGCTGGGCTGGAAGCCGCACCGCCTTTTTCAATAGCCGCCTGATAAGCCATTCTGGCCTTTGCGGCATCACCTTTGCGAACATAGAAGTCACCTTCCAGTTCAGCTTTTTCTGCCGCAAATGCGGCATCAGATACTTTGTCCAATGTCGCTAATGCGGCATCGAGTTGCCCTTGTTCAGCCTGAACCCGCGCTAATCGCAGGTTAGCAATAGCCGCCACTGATGCTGTAGGCTTATCGGCAATGACTTGTTGCAATGCCGCTGAGGCTTTATCAAGGTCGCCAGCTTCTGCAGCCGTTTTAGCCACGATCAGTTGCATCAAGGCAGCATAGCCCGGTTGGGAATGTGCTTTATCGAATTCGGCAGCCGCCGCCAAGGTGCTGGTTTCATCTTTGCTCTGAGATAAGGCAACGTTAAATGCTTCGGAGGCTGCTTCGGCTTTCTTAACCTGATAACCAGAATAGTAATTCCAGCCATACAGCGCGCCCAGACCGATGACGGCGCCAGCTAATATCGAAGAGCCATAGTCTTTCCAAAACGTTTTGATCGCTTCGACCTGTTGTTCTTCTGTGCTGTAAATTTCCACCCGCACTTCCCCTTATTATTTTTTGAGTTGTTCCGCCAGATAGGTTGCCAAAGCACTGCGTGCGATCAGTACTTGCTCACTGTCGTCACGCAAAGGTTTGACCGCTACCTTATTATCTGCCAATTCAGTTTCACCGATAATCAACGCATAGGTTGCGCCGCTCTTATCAGCGCGTTTGATCTGTTTTTTAAAATTACCACCACCACAGTGACTCATCACTCGCAATGTCGGCAAAGCCTGACGCAGCGCTTGTGCGACTTTAATCGCTTCTGCAACACATTCATCGCTGGTTGCCGTGACATAGACATCTACCGCCGATGGCACATCGGCAGTAAGTCCCAAGGTTTCCAACAACAGCACGATACGCTCAAGCCCCATGGCGAACCCGACAGCGGGGGTATCTTTACCACCCAACTGTCCGACTAGACCATCATAACGACCACCAGCCAGAACCGTGCCCTGCGCGCCTAGACTATCGGTCACCCATTCAAACACGGTGCGATTGTAGTAGTCGAGACCACGCACCAATCGAGGATTAACCCTGTATTGGATACCAACGGCTTGCAGTAGTTCACATAAGCGTGAAAAATGTGCCTTGGAGTCTTCACCGAGATAGTCCATCAGCACTGGCGCATCAGCCAATAGTGCTTGCACTTCAGGATCTTTGCTGTCCAGTACTCTCAGTGGGTTGCTGTACATGCGGCGCTGACTGTCTTCATCCAACACCTCTTTATGCTGTTCCAGAAAGGCCACCAGCGCTTCGCGGTAAGCAATGCGTTCCTGATTGTCACCAAGAGTGTTCAATTCCAGTGTTACATGCTCGCGCATGCCCAGCTTGTCCCACAGCGATGCTGACAGCATCAACACTTCAGCGTCGATCTCAGCGCTGGCGATGCCGTAAACTTCAACACCAAACTGGTGGAACTGCCGATAACGCCCTTTCTGTGGACGCTCATGCCGGAACATTGGGCCGATGTACCACAGCCGCTGTTCCTGATTGTACAGCAAACCATGCTCATTCCCGGCGCGAACCGTTGAAGCGGTACCTTCCGGTCGTAGCGTCAGACTGTCACCATTACGATCGGCAAAGGTATACATCTCTTTCTCGACAATATCGGTAACTTCCCCGATAGAACGTTTAAAGAGGTCGGTATTTTCCACGATGGGAGTACGGATTTCACTGTAACCGAATGACGCTACTGAAGCGCGTAATACCGCCTCAACCTTTTGCCACACGGGACTCTGGTCGGGCAGAATATCATTCATGCCGCGAATCGCTTGGATCTGTTTTGCCACTGTTAGACTCGTTTGTTCCAGGCCGGAAAGTTAAAAATGCCAGCATTATAAGCGGTTCAGCGATGATCGCCAAACCGCCGGATGACGCGTGGCTCACACTGCAGAATTATTCCTCTGCTTTGACATTAATGCGTTGGGCGAGCATCGCTGCTTTAGCGCGAATTCTAGCTTCCAAGGCATCGACCAGATCTGTATTGTCAAGGCGTTCTTTCTGCCGCACGCCATCCTCGTACAAGCCACTCTTATTGTGACCGCCAGCGAGACCGAGATCAGACACTAAGGCTTCACCGGGCCCGTTAACCACACAGCCAATAATAGACACATCCATTGCTGTGGTGACATCTTCCAGACGCTGCTCAAGTGCATTCACCGTATTAATCACATCAAATTCTTGGCGAGAGCAGGAAGGACAGGCAATAAAATTAATACCGCGGGAACGAATACGTAAAGATTTGAGGATATCAAAACCCACTTTGATCTCTTCTACGGGATCTGCGGCCAGCGATACACGAATAGTGTCACCGATGCCTTCCGCCAGCAGCATCCCCAAACCAACGGCAGATTTCACTGCGCCTGAACGGGCGCCACCGGCTTCGGTGATCCCAAGATGCAGCGGTTGTTTAATCTGCTGCGCCAGCAATCGATAGGAAGCCACCGCGAGAAAAACATCAGAAGCTTTCACTGACACTTTGAATTGATCGAAATTGAGCCGATCGAGAATGTCGACATGGCGCATTGCCGATTCCACCAAAGCTTCTGGCGTCGGCTCACCATATTTGTCCATCAGTTCTTTTTCAAGACTACCGCCGTTGACGCCGATACGAATTGGGATATTTTTATCGCGGGCGGTCTCCACTACTTGGCGGATACGTTCCTCATTGCCGATATTCCCTGGATTAATTCGCAGACAATCGGCGCCATATTCCGCAACCTTCAGCGCAATCCGGTAATCAAAATGAATATCGGCCACCAAGGGTACATTGGTCTGCTGTTTGATTAACTTGAACGCTTCAGCTGCATCCATGGTCGGCACCGAAACGCGCACAATATCGGCCCCAACACGTTCAAGGGCATGAATTTGCTTGAGTGTAGCGTCAACATCCGTAGTGCGGGTGTTGGTCATCGACTGCACGGCGATAGGGGCACCATCACCAATAGGCACTTTTCCAACATAGATACGAGTTGACGGGCGGCGTTTGATAGGCGATTCAGTGTACATCGTATTCTGCTCTGTCTCTTAATCTGACCGAATTACGACCAGCATAAATTCTTGGGTATTTCAGGCTTGCGGGAGAGTCAGTCGGGCAACCCGACCAACAGGAAAACGGGCAAGGTCAACCGCCATCCCATTAAAGCTAAGGCTGACGCTTTGCGGGGCTCCCAGTACTAGACTGATAGGTGCTTTACCACTAACAGCAATGCTCTTGCCCGCAGATTTAAGGCCATCCACCAGCGTATTACCATCGGCATCGGTAGCCTTAATCCAACAATCCCCTTGTAAGACAATATCCAGTTTCGCATTTAGAGCTGTGTCGGGGACGGTTGTATCACTATTAGTAGTATCGGTTGGCGTAACTTGGGCGGCGGGTGGTGAAAGTTCATCCGTTGGTGTGTCAGCTTCTGCTGTTAGCGTTACTGAGGTTCCGGTCACTGGTGCCTGAACGCCGTTATCCTGAACGCCAGCGTCATTACTCGCAACTGTCATACCAGGATTTTCTATCGGGGTATCTTCCGCTTTGGGACCATTACTATCACTAGCATTCACTGTCGCCGCTTGCTGGTCAGCAGTTGTTGCAGCCAAGTCTGACTCTGGTTGCAGCTCTTCCACCGTTGGTTTAGAGAAAGTCCCAGTGACATCGGCAGGTTTCTGTAACCACCACAGCACCAATAATGCTAGTGACACAATGACGATCAGATACGTTACGATCATCAACCAATTATCACGATTTTTCTGGGTTGTCTTACGGGAAAAACTCTGCATCACCGGGGCGGTAATAACTGGCACCTGTCGCGATAAGCAAGCCTCGATACATTGGGAGTCAACTTCCAGAAATCGCGCATAGTTGCGGACATACCCACGCACATAGGTGCTAGATGCTATATTGCAAAATTCGTCGTTTTCAATATCCGCTACAATGGATGCCCGCAGGTGCAACCTCGCAGCAACGTCCTGCTGACTGAGTCCTTTGTTCTCGCGTGCATGTCGCAATATTGTGCCGAGCGTTTCCTCGTGCTCGGTCGCGTGTTTGTCATCATCCTTGCTGACATCGTCATTAATATCTGTCATCAGTGCATACTTGCCCGGTATTCTTTTGCTTGGGGGGAACTGGGAAATTTAGCCAATAGCAGCACGCCATATCGTTTGGCGGCTTCAATATTGTTCAACCCATGCTCAATTTTTATTGCTAGCGCTAAACTGAGAGCCGAATCGACAGCAACTTTATGATAACGCTCAAGTTGCAGCTTTGCAGCCTGAAAATCCTGTTGTTCCAGTGCTATTTCCATCAGTTCCAGTAGCGACACCTGTCTGGTTGGCTCATACTTTAACGCCATCTCAAAATACTGTCTCGCTTTTTCTAACTCCCCCGCTTTATGCTGACAAAGACCAAGGTTTTCGTATGTTGAAGCGGTACGAGTGTATTTAGGATTGCCGATAGCACGGAGAAACATTTTTTCTGATTTGGCGTACTTACCATTCTGACACAGAAATACCCCAAAGTTATTGGCAGCATCGCCGGTAGCGTTACTGGAATTGACGGCCCGTTCGTAAGTGTCCTCAGCTTTCTGTGTCTCACCAACGGTCTGATAGTAATAAGCCATGGCGACATTAACCTCTTCCAATTCAGGGGCATACCCCATGGCTTTATCTAAATTGAATTTTGCTTGCTCACTATTGCCATTCTTAAGATAAGTGAGTCCGAGTTGTATGCGCTCTAAGGCCGCCGCGTTTCTATCAAATTTGTGTTCAACCACCGGAATATCGGTACCCGCATAGGTCTTTTCCGTCACACATCCAGGCAGCGAAGTGCACATGGCTGCCAGCATCGCCAAACCCCACACTCCATGCTTCATTGGCAAACCCTTTGATGTTGACAAACAATACGTTAACTCATTGTGACCGATATTTGGTTTTGTTGCATGCGTTTTTTTGTCAAACGCTTAGTACGGTCACGAATGTCACCGGCTAACTGGCCACAAGCCGCATCAATGTCATCGCCGCGGGTTTTACGGACAATAACGGTCAATCCATACTCCATTAATACTTTGGCAAACCGATCAATGCGTGAATTTGAAGAACGGCCATAAGGCGAACCAGGATAAGGGTTGAACGGGATCAGGTTAACCTTACAGGGAGTATCTTTCATCAGTTCGGCAAGTTCATGGGCCTGTTCCGTGCTGTCATTGATATGATCCAACATCACGTACTCAACGGTTACGCGGCCCCGGTTGGCGTTGGATTTACCAATGTAACGGCTAATGCCCGCCAGAAACTCTTTTAATGGATATTTCTTGTTGATAGGCACCAATTCGTTTCGCAACTCATCGTTTGGCGCGTGAATGCTGACCGCCAATGCCACATCTAACACATCACCGAGTTTGTCCAGCGCCGGTACTACCCCAGACGTTGAAACGGTGACCCGCCGTTTGGACAATCCAAAGCCAAAATCGTCTAGCATAATATCCAGTGCAGGCACTAGGTTAGCCATATTGAGTAAAGGTTCGCCCATACCCATCATCACAATATTGGAGATGGGTCGATCACCCGTTTCATACTTAAGCCCAAGAAAACGCGAGACACGCCAAATTTGCCCAACAATTTCGCCAACGGTGAGATTGCGGTTGAAGCCCTGTTGAGCAGTCGAACAAAAGGTACATTCCAAGGCACAGCCGACCTGTGATGACACACATAGCGTCGCCCGGTCATCTTCTGGGATATACACCGTTTCCACTTCCTGCCCTTCACCCACATTGATAGCAAACTTGATGGTGCCATCGGCAGATTTCTGGTAACCAGAAATCTGTGGCGCCACAATTTCACATTTAGCGCTCAGTTTGGCGCGCAGGTGCTTGTTGATATTGCTCATCTGTTCGAAATCATCAATGCCGTAGTGGTATATCCACTGCATGACCTGATCGGCGCGGAATGGCTTTTCACCCAATTCGGCGAATAACGCACGCATCGCTTTACGATCAAGATCCAGCAAATTGATCTTTTTTTCGTCCATTTGATTTACCTCACAGCAAAACCCGCAACAGGGCGGCGAATTATACAGATCACCGTTGATTTTAGCCAGAGACTGCACCAAATAACCAACACTATTACAACCCCAATAGATAGCAACACAATTAAGTTCTGTTAAAGTTAACTATGGTTAACTTATGTCTTCTAATTATGTCTCCTAGGGAGAACTGGTTCCCTATTCTATGTTTGCTTTAGTCATTACGGTGTTGGTTGCTATCAGCATCTCGTTTCTGTGCAGCGTCTTTGAAGCGGTGCTGTTGTCTGTTACCCCAAGCTATATCGCAAACCTGCGAAATTCGGCACCTCAGGCAGCAAAACGGCTTGAACAACAAAAGCAGCAGGTGGAGTCGCCACTGGTTGCGATTTTAACCCTCAATACCATTGCCCACACCGTTGGCGCTGCGGTAGCAGGCGCTCAAGCGGCACATCTGTTCGGTGATGAGATGTTAGGAGTGTTTTCCGGTGTTCTGACGTTCCTCATTCTGTTTTTTTCCGAGATTATTCCAAAAACCCTTGGGGCTAACTACTGGCGTAGTCTGGCCCCCACGGTATCGTTGATGCTGCTGTGGATGGAGCGGCTATGTCTGCCACTGATCTGGGCCTCTAATAAGGTCACTAAACTTTTTGGCAAAGGTGACTCCGGCCAATATATCCGTCAGGAAATCAGTGCGATGGCTAAAATTGGAGTGGAATCTGGAGAATTGAACCGTCAGGAAAGTAAGATCCTGACGCAAATGATGAAGGCCCGCGATATGCCAGCAAGTGCAATTATGACACCGCGAACCGTGATGTTTACCCTACCTGCATCAATGAGCCAACAAGAATTCGTGCGCGAACATCTGTATAAACCCTTCACGCGTATTCCGGTATATCAGGATGATCACGACAATATCATAGGTTACATCAACCGTACCGATGTCCTATTAGCGGAGCGTTATACTCCGCAAGGGCCGATAGGTGATATCAAGCGTCAACTGCTGGTGGTGCCAGATTCGGCGCGGATCCTGCCGCTGTTTGAGCTCATGATAAAACGTAACACCCAAATCGCTATGGTCGTTGACGAATATGGCAGTACACGCGGATTAGTGTCGCTGGAAGATATTATTGAGTCGCTGTTGGGATTAGAAATAGTTGATCTCAACGACCCGGCCATTGATATGCAGCAGTTGGCACGCCAATTGTGGGAAAAACGGATGCAGGACAAAGGTATTCGCTTGTCTGAAGACAATGCAGCGCCAGAATCTCCGCATCAGTGATTAACTCTTGCTTGTACAATCCAGTGTAAGGGGTCACCAAAACGGCCCTTGTGCTGTCAGACGTCAGGTGTACAATCTCTGTTTGGTTTCAGAGGATGTTATGACTTACCGTTTAACGCTCGCACATATCAACGATACCCACTCCCATTTTGATCCCAGTCTGGTGCAGTTCAAAGTACAACTGCAGCATGGACAGTTTACCCTCGCCTGTCACAGTGGTGGCTACAGCCGTATTGCTGCACAAGTGGCGAAACTGCGACAACAAGCTCAAGAACAGCAGCGGCAGATGCTGTTTCTGCATGCAGGTGACAGCTTTCACGGCACACTGTTTTACAGCAAATTTAATGGTCGAGCCAACGCGCGACTGCTGGAATTACTGCAGCCGGATGCTATGACGATTGGTAATCATGATATTGATGATGGCAATGTGGTATTGGCAGATTTTATCCGCACCGTCTCGTTTCCGGTGATGGCGGCCAATATGGACATTAGCCATGAAGTGGCGAAGAAAAGTGGCAGTTTCCGAGGGCTGGAAAATCTCTACGCCTGGAATGAACAAGCGGGTATTGGTCGCTATCTGTTACGGGAGTTTTATGGTCGTCAGCTGGCGATTATCGGCATCACCCTCGATCAAATGAAAAAAGTGGCAAGGCCGGATCCAGATACTGAGTTCCTTGACGCCATCGCCACCACCAAAGCCACGGTTCAGCATCTGAAGCGGCATGGCGTTGACCATATCCTATTACTGAGCCACCTTGGCATAGAGCAGGATAAACAACTTGCGGCGGAAATTGCGGATATCAGTCTGATTATCGGTGGACACACTCATACGCTGATGGGTGATTTTGCTGACTTAGGGCTTCCGTGCATGCCCTATGCAACAGCAGTAAACGGAATTCCGATTATCCATGCTGGCAAGCATGCTGAAACGCTGGGCATTGCAGATATTGAGTTTGATGAACAAGGTCGGGTAACGCAGATCCAAGGTTCTAGCCATTTTATGCTGGATCGCCACTTTATGTTAAGCGGCGAAACCACGGCTTCCGAACACGATTATAGGGAAGCACAAGAGCGCCTAGCGAGTCACACTGGCATTTTGTGGGATGAGCAGGATGCGCAGATAAATCAGGTAATCGATACTGAATTTCGGCCCGCTATCAGCAACATGGAACAGCAAGTTCTGGCATTTTTGCCAAAAACCTTACTGCACACGCGCCTGCCAAGTCGCAGCTTGCCTCACGGCAGTGAAATTGCACCATGGGTCAGTCAGAGTATGTTTTTGGCGGCGAAAACCCAAGACCCACGAGTGAATTTTGCCTTGCATAATGCTGGTGGCGTGCGCCAATCGCTGGTCCAAGGGCAGATCACGCTGGCCGATGTGATGGGAAGATTGCTGCCGTTCGAATTACCGCTGGTCAAATACGAAATTGCTGGCGACGCATTGTTTCGCGTCTTGGAATCCGCCATCAATGCCGCCACCAACAACAGTGTCATCGGCACCGGCGCGGGCAGTTTTCCCTATACCTACGGATTACGCTATTTCTATGATGGCCGACTGGCCCTTGGACAACGATTGTTCCGATTGGAACTACTAAACCCACTCGGCGGCTGGCAACCGCTGCAACGAGATGACTTTTATGTGGGCGTATCTACCAGCTAT
The DNA here is from genome assembly GCF_014651955.1 of Shewanella fodinae. Classification (GTDB taxonomy): domain Bacteria; phylum Pseudomonadota; class Gammaproteobacteria; order Enterobacterales; family Shewanellaceae; genus Shewanella; species Shewanella fodinae. The sequence continues at coordinate 11,978 of NZ_BMXW01000031.1, forward strand.
ACCGCCAGCGGCAAAGAAGGCTACGATGCACTACTAGAGGCACGCTGGCAGCAAGCATTGCCGGAAGTCACCTTGCCGAGTGCGTTTATTCAGCTGTTACAGCAATCACCTACATTTGATCCCCAATTACCACCTACGGTGTACTATACCAGCCACCTAGCGGAAATGGCTGACGGTAAACGTTAAGTAGCTCAGCCAGTTAACCAAGTTTGTTGCTGTAAATGTTGCACAAACCAGCTGAGCGCTTTACCACTTTCGCCTTTGCGCCAGGCCATATACATAGGCAAAGGTGGCCTGGGTAACGCTACGTTACGTACGACCAAGGTTCCATCCTCTAGTTGCTGGCGGATCAGGTGTAAGGGTAAGAAGCCTACTCCGGTTCCCTGCTGTTGCAGACGCACCTTATCGGTCATGGATGAAACGCGGATCTGCTGGCGACTGGCGAAAATACCACTGGAGCGCTGCAATAATGACTGCGAGCTGTCGGAAACGACAATTGACGGGAATTGTAGCAAGGCTTCAGCAGGGATCTCTGCACTGTGTTGCGCCAAAGGATGTTGTGGTGCGACCGCAAACACAAACGCCACTTCACCCAAAGGGCATAGTTCATATTGTCCTCGCGGTAACTCACCGGAAACCCCAATAGCAATATCGGCACGTCCAGAATAGAGTGCGTCCCAACCGCCACCCAGCACCTCTTTGGAAAGACTGATAGTAACCTGCTTACCAAGATCCGTGAACGCCGCCACCGTCTTCATCAAGGGTTCATCCGGCAAAATACTGTCCAGAGCCAACGCAATACTGGTTTCCCAGCCAGTCTCGAGTTGCCGCACGGCATCTTCCAGCCTGGCCGTGGCAGCCAAAATTTCCCGCCCCTGCGTCAGCACTAATTGACCCACTGCCGTCAGTTGCGCACGGGTGCCCTTACGTTCAAATAATCTGCTGCCGAGATCCTGCTCCAACTTTTGTACCGTATAAGTTAACGCCGATGGCACCCGAAAAAGCGACTCGGCTGCCGCCGCGAAACTGCCCTTTTTATCGATGGCATCCAATACCTTAAGCGCGTCAAGATTGATTGCAGGGTGCATAAAATTTCCAATATTCAAATTTTTTGAAATTTAACTTCAAAATGTTCCGATTTTCAAGTGCCACTGTGCTGACTAAACTTGCTTTCAACGACGGGGAGTTCCCCAAATCCTGACGTAAACAGGATTCAAATTTACTGAGGAAAGCATCATGAAAAAACTTATCGCAAAGCTCGTTAACAACAATGCTGGTTACGCTCCACTGATTATGCGCGTTCCCGTTGGCTTAACGCTGATGGCCCATGGTAGTCAAAAACTGTTTGGCATGTTTGGTGGTTACGGGTTGGAAGGAACTGGTCAATGGATGGCATCCATTGGACTGACCCCAGGATACCTGATGGCATTGCTGGCCGGCTCAGGCGAATTCTTTGGTGGTCTGTTGCTGTTATTGGGTCTGTTATTACGTCCGGCAGCCGCAGTAGTTGCATTCACCATGTTGGTCGCACTGTTTACGGTACATATTCACAATGGCTTGTTTATGGCCAATAACGGTTACGAATATGCGCTGACACTGGCCGCTATCGCCGTCTCACTGGTGATATCGGGTGCGGGCAAAGTATCGTTGGATAACATTATCGCGCGTAAAGTTTAACCTGGAGGAACCTCTGATGATCAACGTAAGAAAAGCATCTGAACGTGGCCAAGCCGATTTTGGCTGGCTCCAGAGCCGTCATACCTTTTCATTTGGTAACTACTATGACCCACGTTATATGGGCGTATCCGCCCTGCGGGTGATTAACGATGACAGAGTAATACCTGGGCAAGGATTTGCGACGCACGGGCACCGGGATATGGAGATCATCAGTTATGTTATCTCTGGCACTATTGCCCACAAGGACAGCTACGGCCATGTGAAAGATCTGCCCGCAGGAGAATTTCAGTTGATGTCTGCCGGCAGTGGCATTTATCACAGTGAGTACAATCCTTCAGCAACTGAGCCACTGCACTTTTTGCAAATCTGGATCCAGCCGGCAACCACCGGCGGCCAACCAGAATATCAGCAGAAAGCCTTTGAACAGACTGAAGCGCTCACCGCTGTGATTACCCCAGATGGTAGAGACGGCACACTGCGGATAAAACAGGATGCCACCGTATATCGTCTGCAACTAGCAGATGCTGAACAGCTGACATTGCCACTGACCAACAGCCGCACACTGTACTTGCAACTGATTAAGGGCGAGCTAACACTGAATGGCACCCAGCTCAATGTAGGCGATGGCGTCAGTGTCACTGATGAACAATTACTGTCGCTACAGGCTAGCGATAACGTTGAAGCGCTGGTATTCGACCTGCCGTAAGCCAATAACAGCGCCATAGCGGTAACGATGAAAAACAGCTATGGCATTGTTACTTCGATATCAATCCCCCGTTAAATGCGGGGGATTTTTTTGCATTGTGCTCACGGGTTAGACGGGTTAGCACGGCATCTTTGGTCCACAGCGTCCATCATCATGAAGCCCAAACACGGCGCAAGTGGCAAACATCAGTGAGCACCAAAATATCCGGTACCTGACGACACAATGATGAGGTCTTACTGCTCCGGCATACTTATGTTACTTGCAGTTATTGGGCAGTACATTAGAAAGCTGGTGAGTTGCTGGCCAGATTTTTCCTGATAACAACGATGGTGACTGCGAAACCCTTGGCGCTCAAACACCGTCTTAGATTGCATCGACGCATGGGTGCTGAGTCGTGGAAACGCCTGTTGTTGCGCCCATTGTTTTACTACCGTGATCAGCTGTGCCGCTACTCCTCGGCGCTGCCATGCCGGTAGTACATATAAACAGCTGATGTAACCCAACTCACCATACTGACGTTCAACCTGCACAAAGCCAATGCATCGGCCACCACTATCTAACGCCAGCCACGCCGTACTATGGCGTAAACGCAATTGCCAATATTTATCTGAACGAGGCGCACGCGACCAAGCATGACACTGGGCGGCGGAATAAAAGCCCCCAGCGAGAGCTTGTACGGCCTGATGATAGACTTGCGAGACTTCTGCGGCTAAATGCCGATGGTGTGCATGAGAATAGAGAACCAGGGTTGTCGCCATTCAGCGCAAACCTCAATAAAGGTGGTAAACGCGTTGATTTTTGCTGCTACACCCCATAAACGCAAGCAGTTTTCAGCATCAGCATCGGAATGCACTGCCACCATAAAGAAAGCCACCATTTAGGTGGCTTTCTAGCGGAGGATCTTTTTATGGACGAGTAGCATTCATAACCGATTGAGGAATAGTTTGCCGTACTTTGGCAACCTCTTCCGCTGTCACAGCTGCTGCCTGATTATTCCAGGCATGGCGTACAAACGTCAGTAACTGCGCCACTTCATCATCATTCAGCCGCCAACCAAAAGCAGGCATAGCCAACGCTTCTGGAGCTCCTTTGGTCGAAGGTAAACGCGCCCCGGCTAACACCACATGAATTAAACCACTGGGGTCTTCATCATTAACCAGTGCATTGCCATCCAATTTCGGAAATACCCGTGCAGCCCCCTGCCCTTCAGTAAAATGACAAGCACTACAGTTATCAAGATACAACCGCGCCCCAGAGTTAATGCCTACTTTAGCGCTGTTGAGTTCATCGCTGGTTTTCTTGGTCGCTGCCGCTGTCATGGCTAGAGCCTTACCATCTCCTGGCAGCGATTTCAGATAATCGGCAATTGCGGCTAGATCCTCCTGAGTCAAATAACTCATACTATGAGTAATCACTGAGGTCATTTCACCAGCAACGGCAGTGGTGTTATTACGGCCATTGGCAAGATAGTCGATAATTTCGGCTTTACTCCAGTTTGCCAAAGCGCCTTTATCACCGCCTCTGAGGCTAGGAGCTTGCCAAATCCCCACTTTACCGCCACTCAGGAAACTAGCATCAGACTCATCATAGCTTTTTTCCTGGAAGGCTATGCCGCGAGGAGTATGGCAACTACCACAGTGACCTAAACCTTGTACCAGATAGGCGCCACGATTGAAGTTATCGGACTTAGAAGGTTGCGGTTGATAGGCTTTATCGTTAGCAAACATCCAGTTCCAAAAACTAATCCCCCAACGCTGATTAAATGGAAAACTTAATGCGGTTGTCGGCGCTTGTTGATCAACAGCGGCCACACCTTCCATAAAATAAGCGTACAGAGCTTTAACGTCATCCGCAGTCAATATGGCATAATCTGGATAAGGCATTGCCGGATACAAATTGCTGCCATCCGCACGTTTACCATGTCTCAACGCCGCATCAAATTGCGCCAACGTGTAGTTGCCAATTCCAGCAGTTTTACTCGGGGTAATATTGGTGGAATAAATTTTGCCAAACGGGCTGTCAATTGCCAGACCACCCGCAAATGGCGCGCCATTTGGGATAGAGTGGCAAGCAATACAGTCCCCTGCGCGGGAAAGATACTCGCCTTTTTCGATGGTTGCTTTATCAAAAGCTTGTGCTGCAGTTGTCGCGAACAGGGCCAACGGCAACAGCATCATAATCAGATTGCGTTTCATCTGCTGCTCCTCACGCTTGTACCAATGGACCTGGATGTTTCAGGTATTGCTCTTTAATTGCTTTGGCTGACCAGTACGCCAAGGCACCAACCAGCATGGTCGGGTTGTACTGCAGGTTCTGCGGAAATGAACTTGATCCCAGCACAAAGACGTTATGGACATCCCAACTTTGCTGATAACGATTGAGCACACTGGTTTTAGGATCGGTGCCCATAATCGCACCGCCTACATTATGAGTGGTCTGATATGGACGGACATCGTAGTGAGTCCCGATGTCTTTAAATGATACCTTCAGAAAATCGGGGTTAAGTCCCTTTGCCAACGCTGTCACTTTGTGTTTCATAAACTGGGTCATACGCAGATCATTTTCTTTCCAGTCAAAGGTTAAGCGCAGTAACGGCAAGCCATGATCGTCTTTGTAGTTGGGATCTAAACTCAAATAACAATCACGGTAAGACATATTGGAACCATGAGAGCTAATACTCATGGAATGGCCGTAGTAATCTTTGGCGGCTTTTTTCCAGCCGGCACCCCAGCTTGGCGTTCCTGGAGGTAATGGCAGACTGTGAATAGGCTGTCCATTGGTTTGAGCTGCTAACAAATAGGAGCCACCAATAAAGCCTTCTTTGGCAAAATCAATCTGGTTGATGGCAAAGTCATCAACGGTAGTGGCATTGCTACCAGCACCAATGAATGGGTTAAACACTTTGTCCTTAAAGAACAGTGTTGCACCACCCATCATCTGATAAGCGTAGTTGCGTCCGACAGTACCTGTGTTGGAAACCGGATCATAAGGCTGGCCGATGCCAGACAGCAATAGTAAGCGGACATTGTTGTAGGCAAAGGTACCGACCACCACTAACTTGGCCGGTTGAAATACTTCCTCACCATTGCCATCTATATAGGTAACCCCGGTGGCAGTCTTCTTATCATCACTCAGATTGACCTTGATGACTTCACATCCGGTGCGGTAAGCAAAATTCTTATGTTGCTTTAACGCCCCCAGAATAGAGGTTTGCGGGGAGGCTTTCGAGTAATTAATACAACCATATCTTTCACAGAAACCACAGAAATTACATGGGCCTAACTGCATACCATAAGGATTGGTATAAGCTTCCGACGCATTGGATGACGGCAACGGGAAAGGATGCAGTCCTTGCGCCTTAGCGGCGTCAGAAAACATGGTATCGTTTAGTGTACGTTTCAGTGGTGGCAACGGGTATTCGCTACTACGAGGCCCCTCAAACGGATTACCACCTTCCTGGATTTTGCCGTTGATGTTACCGGCTTTTCCAGACACCCCTAGTACTTTGTCAAAGAAATCAAAGTGTGGTTCCAGCTCTTCATAGCTGACACCATAATCCTGAATAGTCATGTCCTTTGGAATAATATTTTTGCCGAAGGTATCCTCAACATAACTACGCAAATGCAACTCTTCTGGCATGGGGCGCCAGGTATGACCGTTCCAGTGAGTACCCGCACCGCCCACGCCATCACCAGGTAGGAAAGAGCCTAAATGTCGATAGGGTAAGGCAGTTTCCACCAAACTATGGCGCACTGTAATGGTACTTTTAGCAGGTTTCGCCATCAGCTTGTAACGAACCCCATAGGTCAACTCATCAGCCATTTTGGGGTAAGCAAAATCTGGCACGGTATCGCGATCTTCACCGCGCTCAAGCGCCAGCACATTCAAACCTTCTTGAGCTAACTCTATGCCCATAATGGCATTGGTCCAGCCCAGCCCTACTAACACAACATCTACTGGTTGTTCTTGCCGAGACATGATTACCCCCTATCGCCATTGATACTGACAGGCCCCATTGGATAAGGGACATTGTGCAAATCTACCCATTCTAGGTATGATGCGCGGGCACCAGGGAAACCAATCATTTTCCATGCGGCCATATCTTTGTTACCGCCATGAATAGGATCAGCGAAATAACCTTCTTTGGTGTTCTGCAACAGAAAATCAAAGAACTGTTTCGCACTCACATCGGTAAGCGCTACCTGTCCTGATTGCAGTTGCGTTAACAATGCATCCTGTTGTTCCGCTGATAAATCAGCAAAGACTTTACCGAATGTTTTCTGGCAGTAGGCATCCGTTGCTGCAATGCCCTTCTGATAGGTTTGCGCAGGAGTTAGCGGTGATTGGTATCCCAGTTCAGCCGGGGCTTCCAGAAATGGCCCTTTCATATACCAGTCTTTCGCCTGACCAAAATCGCCTTGTAACTGCCGATCAATGAAGAGCGGAACATTGGCCTGTAATGCCCCGGGGCCGTTATCGTCGGCGGGGATCAACCGATCACAAGCGGCCAACACAAAATGCCACTCTGCTTCGTTGAAAAAAACCGGCTTATATTGCGACAGTTCGGGTGCTGTGCTGGCATTTGCTGACAGCATTACGCCGCTGCCAAGGGCTGAAGCGGAGATAACCCACATCGCACCTTTCATAAAACGGCGACGGGAATCATCTGTATGATTTGAATCCATAGGAACTCCTGCATATCCTGATACGACCTCGCATCTGCCTGCATACATCAGGCAAACGCTCTGTCGGCAGTCGTGCGGCAGAAACAGGGTTCCGTCGGTAGTTACGGCTTAATCCGTCTATACAGAGCAGCGAAAAACGTTTGTCTGACCAAACAGGGTCAATGCTGCGTTAAGCACTACATTTGAGTAAGAGAAAGGGACTTTTCCTATAACCTACGGTGTATAGAAAAAGAGACTCTAGGCTTTACTGGTGAAAAAGATGATCTAGTTCAAGAAAATAAAAACCGGGGTCGTCTGCTTTCTTGATGTTATATAGTGCTGCTGTATTATCTGTTGCATCTTGGGGTAGGCGCAACCTACAGCAGTATGAAATTATGTTATTCAGTTATTTCCCAAAACGAATAGCCGCACGAAACCATAAGTGACAGTTGATTAATCGGCATCCCCAGTCATTTCACGGTATGTCCCTCAATATTCCGCAAAGTATCAAGGCGGCGGTATATTCCAGATAAAAAAACACCCGACAATCGTGGAAGCATTATTGCCGGGTGTGTTGGAATTTTTTACTCAAGCGCATTATTTTTTGGCAATTTCGCCTACAAACATCAGCTTGTCAAAAGTACGCTTCAGTGTCTTGCTGGTAAAGTTAGTCATCCACATCTGTTCAACGACTTGCACTTTATCGCCTTTATCCACTTTTACCTGTGGACCGGCTGCCCAGAAGGTATTATCACCTTCTTTTACCTGAACATAGGTATAGCCACCGCTATCCATTGTGTCCAGCACAGTGCCTTCATGTACTTTACCCATTGCCCATGCGGATACAGAAATACCGAGGACCATAGCGGCAGCTGCCAGAATTTTTGCCAGTTTTACCATGTGAATCAATTCCTGTTGTCAATAAAACTACTTGTTATTAAAGCACGGCTTACATCATAAATCACTAATAGGGGTCACACTTTTATTGCACGCTGCTATTTCAACAACGGACGCAGCATCGCTTCCAAACCATTGAGTTTGACTTCGTAAACTAATGCCAGCTGTTGCCCCAATTTACCAGCAGGAAAACCCTCACGATGAAACCACACTAAGTATGGCTCAGGCAGCTCCAGTAATTTTCGTCCGGCATACTTGCCAAAAGGCATGACTTGATTGATCGCTTCCAGCAGCTCTTGTTGCACCATTAAGTCCTCTTTATGCATCTGCATTTTTCCGCAGAATAATCAGGCCGCGGTAATTTGTGTTCTTTTGCATCTAAATAACTGTTCCAAATAGTAGATCACAGGAAGGGAACTCAGTCCTGTTTGAGCGATCAGATCTATCGCCAAACAAACCCACCACTCGCCGAGGACTGAGAATGGCCATCTTAGCACCACTATGC
>NZ_BMXW01000032.1 GCF_014651955.1 Shewanella fodinae
CGGCTAATTCTGCCAGAGAAAAGGAAAAGACAGCCTTACCCAAGAGCTGTATTGAAAAAAGCGGCGAAATATCCTTCACGCTCTAGAGATAAGAACGCCACTCGCTCTTAAGCGAGTGGCGTTAGGCAAATGCCGGGCTTTCTTTAGGTTCAGCTAACTGGATTAGAAGGTGTACTTAACACCAACTTTCAGGTACCAAACAGATTGATTTTGCTGCCAAGTTGGAGAAGTATCTAAGCCGTTAGTCAATGGGCTATACACAATCTGTCCATCAGCATTAACTGAATAATTGATAAACTGTTTGGAGTAGCCATTGGTTTCAACTTGTCCCCAATCTTTATTTAACATATTCAGGAAATTCTGTACCGTAAGATAAATCTGACCTTTATTACCTTTAAAGAAACCAGGGATCTCTTGAGATATCGATATATCCATGGTGTTCACCCAAGGACTGGTACCAGCATTCTTATCAGCATAACCACCAGCGTATTTACCTAGACCAGCTGGATCGATGTAATCCTTTTTGAACTGCTCATAAGAAAAGTCATCAGCATATGATACATTTGGATCATCTGCTCCAGTTGGAATATAAGGCAGGTACGCATAGTACGAATAGTACTGTAGATAGCTCTCATCACCCAAAGCGCTCCCAGGAGGAGACATAGCCCAGGTAAAGTTCTGGCCTGAACGACGTTCGAAATAGGCATTGAAACGAGTATCATAGCCACTGAAGAACTGGTGGGTGTAACCCAGTGTCACCTTGAAACTATGTTTGATTTCGTAGTAACTGGTGCCTACATAATCATCATTACGGTTAACAACATAGTTATAACCATAATTAGAAGATGCTGTTGACGAAGTAGCAGGATTGCCTTCATCAACATTTTGATGGGTATAAGACATAGTCAGAGACAGCCCATTTTCCCAATTCTTACTCAAGCTGGTACTCAGAATGGTTGATTTGCCATCTTTATCAGCATTGGTCAGCATCAAGTCATAGTGATCCGCACTCGTTGGATCTACGGGTTCATATATAATACGACCGTCTGATGTGCGATCACCACTATCCTTACGATTCAGATCAACCCAAGTTGCATCATCTTGGTTTTTCGCATGAATGACTTCACCATGCCAAACATAACCATCGCCTAGATTAGGAATATCAAAGGTATAATCGAAACCTACGCTGAAACGCCAGATGGAGGGTATTTTGAAGTTAGGATCGATTGGATCTACTTCACCATCACCAGGTTGCAGTGAATTCTTCACTGCGTCCGGTACATTATGAATATCAACATTAGTTAGATAATCAGTATTATCTAAACTACTGCTACTGAAATTAACCAACGTAACACCATCATTGCTGAAAGCATTTGACAGCCAGACATTTGGTTTACCACCACTGTAACGACCAACGCCACCTCTAACAGTCAGAGCATCAGTTGCATACCAAGTCAAACCTAAGCGTGGCAACCAGATATCTTTTCCATCTAAATTTTCTTGGTTCGAGAAGCCATAACGATCAAAGAATGTTTCGTTATATGCAGGCTTATCCTGTGAGAAATAACGCTCATAGCGCACACCATAAGCTAAATCAATGGTATCTGTTAATTTCCAATCATCTTGTAGGTACAGGGCATTTGTGCCGATTACAAAGTTAGCTGCCGCATCATTTACATCTCCAGTGTATGCATTTGAATAATCCAAACGGAACGCATTACCAGCAAGATAATCATCAATGCTATTGAAGTACCATACACCCAAAGAGTTCCTAGCGTACAAATTAAAGATATCCAAACGTTCAAAATTCCAACCAGCGGTCAACTTGTGGTCGCCTAGTAGGTACTCTGCTGAAAAATCTATATTCCAGGTTTTAGTCTCAAGTTCGTTCGCCTGACGAGCGTAATCAGGACCAAAGTACAGTGCATCGCGGTCCTTGTTAGCATAATCTTGGAAAATACGGACTTCACCAATCGCTTTGCTAGGAGGATTTTGACCAGTTGTTACATCTTTATAACTTACAGCCAGTTCTGTTGAAAGGTCAGAAGTCCAGTCTGAGTACCAGTGGAGCGCATAACTTTCCATATCTTGAGTATTATCATACCAGTTAGTAGACGCTCGAAGAGTGCTCTTACTACTGGTTGTATTACGTAACTTGTTACCTTCTGTTTTTTGATAAGTAAAAGACAGGCGGTTATCGTCATTAACGTTCCAGTCAATTTTAGCAAGATATTTCTTATCTTCTACGGTCGGGCTGGCATTCCAGTCACCAATATCAAACCCATAGGTTTCGTTTGTATAGTCACGGATTTGCTGGTATTCAGACTCAGTCCAATATGTTTCATTCGGAGCCCCAGAACCAGCAGGGCCGTAATCAGCAGCTTCAGGTTTGGAATACTTTTCGTAGTTGACGAAAAAGAACAGTTTATCTTTGATCAGCGGACCACCGACGTTAAAGCCATAGGTCTTACTATCTACTCCGGTGACATCTGACTCGGCTCCAGTTTGAGGATTTTTTGCCTTACCTGTCCATGAATCATTAGTCTTTTCATAAAAAGCACCGCCGTGAAACTCATTGGTACCAGACTTAGTAACCGCATTAATGCGAGCACCACTGAAACCACCATAACGAGCATCAAATGGGTTAGTTTCAATAGATACCTGTTCAATGGCGTCCATGGAGATAGGAGAACGTTGTGTTGGATAACCGTTAGAGTTCAGACCGAAATCATCGTTAATCCCAACACCATCAACACTGATACTGTTAAACTTAGGATTCTGACCCGCGACCGTAAGTGGCGAATCGTCACCGCCTAAACTACTAGCAAGAGGATTTTGACGAACAATATCTTTTAAATCTCTATTAAAAGAAGGAGAGTTCTTAATTGCATCCTCACCAAACACACTGGCACTACCTGAGTTTGATGAGTAGGATATCTGACTGCCGGTAACAGTGATGCGTTCTACGTTCTGCTGATTAGCAGTAAGCTGTTCGTTGAAACGGTAAGTCTGACCCAACTGCAGGAAGATATCTTCTTTCACTGCGTCTTGATAAGTGTCAGAGTCAATAATCACTTCATAAGGACCACCTACACGCAAGCCTGACGCGCTGAAGGCACCGGCATCGTTGGTAGTGACTTCAGTAACGGTACCTGAAGGTTGGTGAATAAGAGTGATTTTGGTGTTTGGCGCTGGTTTGCCATCTGGTCCGGTGATAGTACCACGCATAGAAGATGTGGTATCAGCAGCATAGGCCATTGAAGACGCACCGAGAGCCAATGCCATAGCGAGGGCCAGACGGCTTTTGGTAAATCCCTGAATCATCATTAGATCCCCTGAGTTTTTTTATTTGATGTTCGTTGTCGAAACAGTTAAGTTCGTAACTAAACCGCTGGACCGCAAAAAACTGGTCCAACGAGCGCGTTTTATAGCACAAAAACGTTACACTTTTGTTTAACACACCCTCACTAAACACACAATTGTTTCTTTTTTGAGCGGCAAAATAACGTTACGCCTATTCTTGGATAAAAATTTCACACGAAGCAAAGATGATTTATCGTCATTATCAAACGTGGCGAAATATCTGTCTGTTTTGTTTAATTTTTACGATAGGAACTGCGATGGCTGTGGCGTTGGGCTCCCTCAGAGTAGCAACATTTAATGTCAGTATGGAAGGCGGAAACTATCAGACTGACTGTCAGAAAGTGCCGTCGTCTGGCACGCTGAATAATTTGTTACAAAATGATGACAATCCACAGATCCGCAATATCGCCGAGATCCTACAGCGGGTGCGTCCAGATATTATATTGCTCAATGAATTTGACTATATCGCCGATCCCAAACAGGGGGTTGAAGCTTTCTTAAACCGGTACCTGCATCAATCGCAACAGGGGGCAAGCGCTATTGACTATCCCTATTACTATGTCGCGCCGGTGAATAGTGGCGAACCATCGCCATATGATTTGGACCACGATGGTGTTGCATCCGGTAAAGGCGGTGACGCCTGGGGTTTTGGCTGGTATCCCGGCCAATATGGCATGGTGCTGCTATCGCGTTTTCCGATAGATACCGCCAACGTCCGTACATTTCGGCAACTGAAATGGTCAGCAATGCCAGGGGCATTGAGACCGGTTGACCCAATGACTGACAAAAGCTGGTATAGCGATGAACAGTGGCAGGCATTGCGTTTATCTTCCAAATCCCACTGGGACATTCCTGTGAAGATAAATGGTGAGTGGCTGCATATACTGGCGTCACATCCAACGCCCCCGGTATTTGATGGCCCCGAACACCGCAATCGGCAGCGCAACCACGACGAGATCCGCTTATGGGCCGACTACCTAAGTGGTGGTGATAACGCCGTTTATCTTGTCGATGATGCTGGGCTTCAAGGTGGACTGCCGCCCAATGTGCGGTTTGTGCTGTTGGGTGACATGAATTCCGCGCCAGAACAGACTGCGGAGCAAGGTGCTGCGGTGCGTCAGTTGTTGGAGCATCCCCGCGTTAATGGCAGTTTTGAACCAGTCAGTCTTGGCGGCGCAGAACACGCGCCCAATATTGCGGCAGCCAAAGCCTTTACCGCGTCTTGGAAGTTACGAGCAGATTACGTACTGCCATCAAAGGCCGGATTTAGCATAAACGGTGGTGGTGTGTTTTGGCCCACAAAACGTGAACCGCTATATCGTCTAGTGGCAAGCCGCAGTGCCTCATCAGACCATCGTTTGGTATGGCTTGATTTGCAACTGCAGCCGCTGTAGCTGTAGGGTCTCTTTGCTGTCGGTGGCGACAAGAAATAACCCCGAGTATCAACGACTGCGGGGTTACTTTATCAGGACTTGTTAGCCGATCCGAGACAAGCACTCACTGGCCGTTCCACGGTTTCAAACTGTCATTACGCAGCTGCGCTTTCTGCTCTTCGCTCAACTGGTAATAACCTTTTCCGAGACCTGGCTCCCAATCACCATAGGACGGATTTGGCAGCAGAATGAAACGGTGGCCAAACTCCTGCTGGTGCGCATCGGCAATCGCATTACGTTCGGTATTCAGTTGATGATAAGTATGCAACTCGGGGAAATCATTCAGATTATCGCCCAACAATAGCACTACCTTGTAGCCCTCGGCTTCAATAGATTGCAAACGTGGCGCTTTGTCTGAGGTTTCTTTTTTAAGCCGCAGTGTTACGTTACTGACATTGGGGAACCCCGCCTTGATCAGATTGGCTTTGGTCGCTTCAAAGGTTCTGTCGGAGCGGTTTGACACGTAAAACATGGTGCCACCCTGCTTAGTAACGTAATTAGCAAAAGCCACCGCCCCAGGCAACGCAGGGGTCTGCACTGCATTTACCCAGTTATTCCAACTAACGGTTTCATAGGATTTATGTTGCTGGATTTGCCAAGCGGCATAAGGGGAGTTGTCCAGCATCGTCTCGTCCAAGTCCACCATCACCGCCAGTTTGCCTTGGTGTTTGGCTTTAGCCAGGTCAAAGGCCATCATGGCAGTGTTATAGGCTTGGTAACACAATGCGCGATATTCACCGGCATTTTGCATCCACAAAACAGCCTGAGTATTCTGCACGGCCAAATCTGTCGTTTGTGGGGCAGTTTTAGCCAATGAAGTGGCCGCAACAAAAACCAGCGGCAATAGGGAGATCAATGCTTTCATCGTTTCCTCTGTGTTATCGAGACTAAGTCATTAAGGGTTTAACGCTGGCAGCAAGGGCGTAATGCTACCATCGATGGGATGGGTGATCGGCAATCCGAGAATATGAGCCACCAACGGATAGACACTGACGTTATCAAACGCTGGCAACCTTACCCCTTGTTTGAATGCTGGGCCTTCTGCCACAAACAGCGCCCCCATATCTTTGATATAGCTGTAACCATGGTTGCCACCGCCGTGACGTTCCGCCAGTGGTTTTTCGGTAAAATAACTCGGGGCATCGACTTCCAGAATAATATCGGCCACCCGCGGGCTACCAGTGTAGTGACGGGCTTGGAGATACTCATCAGTCAACACCCGATAATGCCCAGCAGCCACTTTAGACAACTGTTGTCTTAACACCGCCACCTGTTGCGCACTGGTTGCAGGCTTGGCATAAATTAACAACCGAGTAGAGGCATTCACCACTTGGAACTGGGCTTCATCAATGTGCAGTTCGCGGTAATCAAACGCCTTTTTATTATCAATAGCCGTCATCCCATGATCTGCTAGAACAATAAGATTCACCGGATAATCCAAAGTTTGGATCCCCGCACGCAGGCGACCGATCATGGCATCGACTTTCGCAACCGCTTGTGCAACTTGCGCTGAGTCCGGTCCAAAGTCATGCCCCTCGGTATCCACCAGCGAAAAGTACCCGGCAACAAAGTGCGGCCGAGTAGTGGCTGGCATTTTCAGCCAGTCGATAATCTGGTCAATCCGCGCTTCGTAATTTGCGGCCTTTGAATAGTGGTAATAGTAAGATGGCGTCATGCCGTTGATGCGGGCATCCGATTCCGGCCAGAAATAAGTAGCGGCTTTTACACCATTGATTTCAGCCAGATTCCATAAAGGAATACCGGATAACCAAGTAGAATCATCTTTGCCCATGCCCATCTTGTAACATTGCTGCCGCTCTTTATCACAAAAGCGGTTGTCAACAATGCCGTGATGTACCGGGTATAGACCGGTAATTAACGTCAAGTGATTGGGAAACGTTTTAGTGGGATAGGCAGGACGCAACTGCTCGGCACGTACACCATTGTTTGCAATTGCTTGCAGATTGGTGGCGTGGTATTTCTCAATATAGTCCCAGCGAAAGCCATCTAGGGACATCATCACCACTGTTGGTCGCGGCGAAAGCGGAGCCGCGGCAATCACGGATTGAGTGAGAGACAGCAGCACTACAGACAATATGCCCCATAAGGACAGACGACATTTATTCATATTGATTAACTGATTATCAGAACAATAGGTCATTTAGGGCGAACAGTATAACCGTAAATCATGACAGAAATGAGCCATTTATTTGTCAAAAAACATGTCTATGTCTGCAAGAAGGCCGAACTCACAGCAAGGCAGAACCTAGGCTTTTCACACCCAGCGCTAAATTGAAGCGTTAAATTGAGGACACCTTATCGATGATTTCTGCAACAAAAAACCGGTGATCGACGAGGATGACCACCGGTTATATCACCAATAAAAGCTTAGAAGCGGTAATTAAAACTCAGGGTAAAGTTACGGGGAGTACCGTAGTGATACACGCTGTATGCCGCAGATGAAGCCGACATATAGGCGTAGTATTTTTCATCAAACAGATTATCCAAATTCAGCTGCAGATCCATGTTGTCCGCCAAGCTGTAACGCGCCATCAAGTTCACCAAAGCATAGGCATCCTGCTTTATCAACACGCCGCCCCCCTCTGAGTAACTATCACTCTGCCAGTTAACCCCACCGCCCACTGTCAGCTGCGGCAGATGGTCAACAAACTGATAGGTGGTAAACAGTTTGAATTGCTTTTCTGGACTGGTGGTGGCCACCCGCTTACCTTCAGCATCTTCGGCTTTGAACTGAGAATAACCGGCGGAAATGTTCCAGCCAGCCACAGGTTCGCCCACAACTTCAACCTCAAAGCCTTTACTTTCTGTACCTTGCGCGGCCTTGTAGTAGGTCACTGGATTACCGTCAATGACCACGGTTCCGGCGGCTGTGGCTAAGTTATCCTGATCAATCTTGAACAACGCCAGCGTGGTATGCAGACGATCCTGCAAGTAAGAACTCTTTAGCCCCACTTCATAGGCTTTGCCTTCCAGTGGATCGAGATAACTGCCGTTAGCATCTTGGTAGTTTTGTGGATTAAAAATTTCGGTGTAACTAGCGTAAATACGATGCTGCGCAGTAACGTCATAGAGTGCACCGATATAGGGCACAAACACGCCATCGTCACCAAAGTTGGTGTCGGTGCCATAGCTGACCCCTTCTCGATCCCAACTGGAGATACGTCCGCCGCCAATCACTTTAAAATCATCGGTAATTGTTAAACGGGTGGCTGCATAAAAACCTTTCTGCTCGGTATCCATATTGAGCTGGCGATTAGCAGTCGTTGACCATTCCGGCTCAGCAAACTGCTGGCTTTGCCATTCATAGAAGTTATCGACGGGTTTAGCATCATATCCCGTCATATTGTCACGGAGGGGCTCATAGGTGTCAGCGTAGGATTTCTGCTTGCTGTAAAGTGCCCCGGTAACAAACTCATGATCACGACCAAACAACTGATAGTCGCCTTTTAGCTGCACATCAAAGTTATTGGAATTACTCTCACCGTGGCTATGGTAACGCTGACCACTGAGCCCAGTACCTGTCGCTTCATCCAGCAGGCCAGACATATAGATCATCTTGGTGGTGGTTTCATACTCCATGCGGTTATAGTTCGCCACCAATTGCCATCCATTGCTAAATGCATGGTTAATATTGGCAAAATAGTTGATGTTGGTCGTTTCCCAACGACTCCAGTCAGCAGCGGTTGTGGCAGAAACGTCCCAGTCGGTAGCTTTCCCGTCGCTGAATACGGCGGGTAAAGCACCCCACATAGCGCCTTCAGGATTGTTGTTATTGTAACTAGCACCTACGCGTAACAGGGTGCTGTCGGTAATATCGGTATCAACCACACCATAGAGAATAGTTTTACGATCCTGATAAAGATCTTGGTATGAATCACTATTGACGTACTTAGCAACCAAGCGGCCACGCACACTGCCACTATCGTTTAGACCATCAGACACATCAGCCGTCAGTTGTTTCTTACTCCAACTGCCAGTTGCAACATCAAAGTAGCCAGTAAGGTTTGTGCTGTCGGCGTGTTTACGCACCAGGTTGATCGATGCGGAAGGATCGCCTGCCCCAGTCAATAATCCAGTAGCACCACGAACCACCTCTACCCGCTCATAAAGTGCCACATCCGATACGGTTTCACCGGCATCAGCCCCCAGACTCCAAGACAGAGGGACACCGTCAATCTGGTAATTTTGTACCGCAAACCCCCGCGACATAAAGCCGTTACGGACGTTATCAGTTTTGGATGAAGACAGGCCGACAGTGTTGTTAACCACATCCACCACAGTATTGAGTGCCTGATCTTGGATGCGTTCAGCCGTCATGATAGTGACTGACTGCGGTGTTTCCAGCAGAGACAACCCCAGTCCGGTAGCCGTGTCGATGGTATTACTGACGGTATACTTCCCTGTCACCGTAATTTTTTCTATGTCTTTATTACTGGCATCATCATCAGCCAGCGCTGTAGCCGAATAACCAACAAAGACCACTGTTATGGCTGCTGCCAGCGGTGACAAAGGCAAGTGTTTATATGCCACGGTATTTCAACCTCGCAATTAACATTAAACAAATTGATAATAATTCTTATTTATATTCACATATTAACAATGTTGATTGCGAGAAAAAGTTGCTATTTTTTAGCCGAGATCAAATTTGTGGGTTTAATTGACCATTAATTAATCAAGATTGGTCGTCTGGGGCGGGAAACAGATTAGACACCGGAGTCGAAGTAAGTGCGGCACCCGATACCGCTTCATCTAGCAAACGATGTTGCATCATCCTCATTTGACATGGGGATTGACTCAATGCCTGCGGTGTCACTCCTCGGCTTTTCATGGTAGGTTGCACTATCAATGCGCGATTGGCTGAAAAGGATATTCAATGCAGTTTACCGTACACGTTACTTTTCGTATCGGCAGTCGTTGCCGTAGCCGCCATTACCAGACCGAGATAAGTGCTAAACGCGGTATTTATAAGTGGCTAGAGAAAAACCAGCATCAGCCGGATATCAGCGCCAGTTACTTTTCGCCAGAATCTGGGCACCTGTCATTTCAGCAACTTGAACAACTCAGTGAATTTGCGCCCAAGCCAGTAGACAATTTCTATTTGTCTCGCGCTTGGTTGGATCTGCGTCACGAAGTGCTTAGCAGCCGCGAACACCGCTGCAATCTGTGCCATCGCAGCGTTGCCGAACACGGTATTGCGCTGGAGGTAGATCATATTCTGCCGCGTTCTCGATATCCTGAATTAGCATTAGATATCAATAATCTGCAAATCCTCTGCTACGAGTGTAATCGCGGTAAACGCGATAAGTGAGCAGCCTCCGCAACATTGCGACCAATAGGCTATTTTCATTTAATTTTCAGAATCACTGGTTATAAAGGCCGCTTGCCTTGACGCCACCGCCGGGCTAATTGTTGCATTTTTAACCTTTTGCGGGTTGTTACAAAAAGGTTGCTGCAGATGTTTACGCTTTTCCTTAGCATGCGTCTGTAGCTTAGCGTTGACTGCCGCTGCGGCAGCTCAATAGGCGTCATCCGATACTCAGTAACTATAACGACAAGGATAATCATGGCATCGACCTCCACCGGAAGCTGGCCGCGCCAGATCCCCTTTATTATTGCCAGTGAAGCCTGTGAGCGCTTCAGTTTTTATGGCATGCGCAACATTCTTACCCCATTTTTAATGACGGCGCTGTTGCTGTCGGTGCCCGAAGAATTGCGGCAAGGGGAAGCTAAAGATGTGTTTCATTCATTTGTGATTGGCGTGTATTTCTTCCCATTATTGGGTGGTTGGATCGCTGACCGCTTTTTTGGCAAATATCATACAATTCTGTGGCTCAGCATCGTTTATGTGATTGGTCATGCGTTTCTAGCGATGTTTGAAACCAGCAAAACCGGCTTTTATTCTGGGCTGTTTTTGATAGCCCTTGGCTCTGGCGGCATCAAGCCGTTGGTGTCGTCATTCATGGGCGATCAGTTCGATCAAAGCAACAAGTCGTTGGCACAAAAAGCCTTCGACATGTTTTATTTCACTATCAACTTCGGTTCCTTTTTCGCCTCACTCTCAATGCCGCTGATCCTCAAATTCTTTGGGCCAGCAGTAGCATTTGGTATCCCCGGCGTGCTGATGTTTATCGCAACGGTGTTTTTCTGGTATGGCCGTAAACGCTACGTGCATATTGAACCCAATGCCCACGACCCACACGGCTTTTTACCTGTGGTCAAAAGTGCAATATTGACGCCGATGCCGGGACAAGCGAATAAAGGCTTATGGCTTAGTATCACAGGCATCTTGCTAGCGCTGTTTGCACTCAGTCAATTCCCATCATTGGGGGTGGTGACCAGTTTGTGCTTGGCCTTGGTATTAGTCATGGGCTTTGTCGGAGTCGGGGCTTCAATGCAGTTGCAACGTGCCTTAAGCCGACATCCGAGTGAAGCAGTTGACGGGGTCAAATCGGTGTTTCGCATCCTGATCCTGTTCGCGTTGGTTACACCTTTCTGGTCGTTGTTTGATCAGAAAGCCTCTACCTGGATCCTGCAGGCGAACCATATGGCAAAACCCGAATGGTTTGAGCCCGCCATGATGCAAGCGCTGAACCCACTACTGGTAATGTTGCTGATCCCATTCAACAATTTTGTGTTGTATCCAGCTTTGCAACGCGCTGGGGTAACACTGACAGCCCTTAGAAAAATGGGGGCCGGGATTGCCTTCTCTGGCCTGTCTTGGATTGTCATTGGCAGCCTCCAGTTAATCATGGATGGCGGCAGTGTCATCTCCATCACTTGGCAAGTATTACCGTATGCGTTATTGACCTTTGGTGAGGTGCTGGTATCGGCAACCGGGCTGGAGTTTGCCTACAGTCAGGCACCGAAATCCATGAAGGGTAGCATCATGAGTTTCTGGACACTGTCAGTCACCGTCGGCAACTTATGGGTATTGCTGGCCAATGCCAGCGTGAAAAGCGAATCAGTCACCAATAAGATTGCCGCAACTGGCATCAGCGTTACCGCCTTCCAGATGTTCTTTTTTGCGGGCTTTGCCCTGCTGGCGGCATTGGTTTTTGCTTTGTATGCCCGTTCCTACACCATGCAGGATCATTATCGCAGCGTAAGTGAGAGTCACTAAGCGCGCCACTGAGTCTGGAGTTACTCTAACCAATAAAAAAGTCAGCAATGCTGACTTTTTTATTGGTGTTTTAAGCGACTTATGCCTGTATAAAATCAGCCATAACCGCCGCAATCGCTAGCCCATCATTAGGTTGCTGATAACTGGCAAGCGCTTGCTGTACTTTTTGTTCCCCAATATCTCCGTTGCGTTTCTGCAATAAGGCTTTGCCATATTCCGGCGAAAACTCGGGATGCCCTTGAAATGCCAATACCAATTTGCCGATATGAAAGGCAGCTATCGGACAGAAATCATTACTCGCCAGCAGCGTAGCGCCTTCCGGTAACTGAGTCACTTGATCACGATGACTACAGATCAATCGGAAATCCGCATCGGCAGTGCGCAACCACTGCGGTTGACTGCGCCACTGATAATCCATCACACCAACGCCCCAACCGTTAACCGCTCGCTGCGCCCTACCACCCAACGCATGCGCCAACAGTTGGTGTCCAAAACAGATCCCCAGTAACTTTTGCCCAGCGGCATAGCGTTGTCGTAAATATGCTGACAAGGTATTAATCCATGGCAAGTCACTGAAAGCATCGGCTTTGGAACCTGTGATCAACATGGCATCAAACGCTTCCGGTTGCGGCGGATAGCAGCCATCTATCACACTGAAAATTTCACTTTCCAACGCAATACCAGCATTGGCAAACAGCTGCTGAAACATTCTGCCATAGCCCTGGTACTGCGCTAAAAATTCCGGGTGTAGCACGTCTGTTTGCAGTATCGCGAGTTTCACTTTTTACCCCTTAATCTATTCATCAAGACTATCATTATTATATTAATCAAACTGTTGCATAGTAGCTGCCGACGTCACCTGCGGCACACGTTGCGTTACCACACCGTTTTCATCTTGCCACCGTCAATAGCTAACGTCACGCCTGTGATATAGCTGGCTGCGGGTGACAACAAAAATGCCGCGGCATTGGCAAATTCCTGCGGCTCTCCATAACGGCGCATAGGCAATTCCGCCTCCTGTTGCTGTTTCACCGCGTCAGCGGAGATATTCAGCACTTGCGCCCGTTTCACATTCAGCCCTTTCAAACGGTCGGTGTTGATAAGGCCAGGCATCAGGTTATTGAAACGGATGTTGTCGGCAGCATATTGCTGCGACAGACTTTTCAGTAAGGAGGTTACGCCGGAGCGCATGACATTGGATAACAACAGAATATCTATCGGTTCTTTAACTGATGACGAGGTGACCGCTACTACAGAACCGCTCCCGAGGGATTGCATTGACGGTAACACACCACGAATTAACCGCACCGCACTCATTAGGGTTAACTCAAAAGCTGCCTGCCAGTCGGCATCACTGAACTGTTGAAACTGCCCCGGCGGAGGCCCGCCAGCATTCACCACCAGCCCATAGATAGGGCCGAAATCCGTCAGAGTGGCTTGTACCCAGGCATCGATACTGTCGGCAGATTTGGCATCAAAACAGTAGCCCTGTACCCGAGCACCCGTCTGCTCGGCAATCTGTTCGGCAGCGGTGGTAATGGCGGCGGGATCGCGGCTGGCAATCGACACATTGGCGCCTTCGCGGGCGCATTGCAACGCAATCGCGTAACCAATGCCCTTGCTGGCAGCCGCCACCATTACGGTTTTCCCCTGCAGCTGTAAATCCATAATCAGCATCTCCTGTTATTGGTTTTCAAAAACAGTAACACCTGCAACGCCGTGAGTCATGTAGCGTGATGAGCAAAATCATTAAACCAATAGCTAGTGGTGTGATAGCTATCCAGCAAAAAGCCGGGGCCATCGGCTCCCGGCTGTTTTCTAGTGCTAAGCTCGCGCTCAAACAATCTCGACCAACACTTCGCCAGGGTTGATGCGGTCACCCTTTTTCACATGGACAGCCTTTACCTCACCCGCAATTGGTGCGGTCACTTCAGACTCCATCTTCATCGCTTCGGTGACCAGTAACGCCTGACCGGCAGTCACTTTATCCCCGACTTTCACCAGAACATCCACAATATTGCCCGGCATAGCGGTGGTAACATCCCCAGGCGCGCGGGCCTGTTTACGCTTGCTACTATCCGCCACCAATTCGTTTAACGGTTCAAACACCACTTCTTCTGGAAAGCCATCAATAGACATGTAGAAATGCCGCTTGTTAGCACTTTTGATACCGACGCCGGTGATATCGATATGATAGGTCTCACCATGCACATCAATGACAAACTCGGTGGGAACCCCTTCTTTCTGTGGCATAGCGGCAGAAGCAGCACTGGCAATCGGCAGCAGCGGTTCTGGTTCCAGCGTCCCGGCGGCACGTTCACTGAGGAACTTGCGACCAATTTCCGGGAACATAGCAAAGGTCAGCACGTCTTCTTCTGATGTCGCCAAGGCACCAATATCGGCGCGCAACGCCTGCAGTTCCGGTTGCAACAAATCCGCAGGACGCACATCGATGATCTCTTCCTTGCCAATGGCCCGCTGTTGCAGCTCGCGGTTGATCTGGCTTGGCGCTTTACCGTAACGTCCTTGCAGATACAGTTTGACTTCATTGGTGATGGTCTTGTAACGCTCACCAGCCAGTACGTTAAACACCGCCTGGGTACCAACAATCTGCGAGGTTGGCGTCACCAGCGGCGGGAAGCCTAAGTCTTCACGCACTTTGGGGATCTCGGCAAACACTTCGTTGATGCGATCCAGCGCCCCCTGTTCTTTCAGCTGGTTTGCCAGATTCGACATCATGCCACCCGGCACCTGATTCACCTGTACCCGAGTATCAACACCGGTGTAGTCGCTCTCAAACTGATGATACTTTTTACGAACTTCGTAGAAATAACTACTGATTTCCTGCAACTGCACCAAGTCCAACCCCGTGTCATACTGGGTGCCGCGCAATGCTGCCACCATCGATTCGGTACCTGGATGACTAGTGCCCCATGCCATACTGCCGATAGCGGTATCAATGTTATCAGCGCCGTTTTCAATGGCTTTTAGCTGACACATGGTCGCCACCCCGGCGGTGTCGTGGGAATGCACAAATACCGGCAAATCAACATTGTCTTTTAGCGCTTTGACCAGTTCGCCGGTAGCATAGGGTGTCAACAGACCTGCCATATCTTTCACGGCGATAGAATCGATGCCAAGCGCGACCATTTCCCGTGCCTGTTGCACAAACTTCTCAGTGGTGTGTACCGGACTGGTGGTGTAACAGATAGTGCCCTGCGCATGTTTGCCCGCCAGTTTTACCGCTTCAATCGCAGTTTTCAGGTTCCGCACATCATTCATGGCGTCAAATACCCGGAATACGTCGATGCCATTGTCGGCGGAGTGTTTTACAAAGGCTGCCACCACGTCGTCGCTGTAATGACGATAGCCCAGCAAGTTCTGCCCCCGCAGCAGCATCTGTAACCGGGTATTAGGCAAGGCTTTACGCAACTGCCGCAAGCGTTCCCAGGGATCTTCCTTCAGAAAGCGCAGACAAGCGTCAAAGGTGGCACCGCCCCACACTTCTAACGACCAAAAACCCACCTTATCCAGCTTGGGGCAGATAGGCAGCATGTCTTCAGTTCGCATCCGGGTCGCCAGTAAAGACTGGTGGGCATCGCGCAGCGCAGTTTCGGTAACAGTGATTCTCTTGCTCATGTGTTCATCTTCCTGAGCTGGCGCTAAGTGGCCAGCAATCATCAGTTATAAGCCGGCATTCGCCGCAATGGCGGCGGCAATCGCCAACGCCAGTTGTTCTGGACGACGTTTTTCTGAGTAATCCAGCAGCTCTGGATGAGTCTCAACAAAACTAGTGTTGAACTGGCCGGTTCGAAATTCTGGATTACGTAAAATTTGCTGGTAATACGGCGCGGTGGTTTTTACCCCCTGCACCCGCATGTCATCTAGCGCCCGCAGGCTACGATCCAACGCGTCTTCCCAGTTCAACGCCCAGACCACCAACTTCAGGCACATGGAATCGTAATACGGTGGAATGACATAACCGGTGTAAATTGCCGTATCGGTACGCACACCGGGACCACCGGGCGCGTAGTAACGGGTAATACGGCCAAATGATGGAAAGAAATTGTTCTTTGGGTCTTCCGCATTGATGCGAAACTGCAACGCAAAACCGCGGTGGCGAATATCTTCCTGTTTCACCGACAATGGCTGGCCGGATGCAATGCGGATCTGCTCCCGCACAATATCAATACCGGTGATCTGCTCGGTGATGGTATGTTCCACCTGCACCCGGGTATTCATCTCCATAAAGTAAATTTCATCACCAGACAGCAAGAATTCCACTGTCCCGGCATTTTCGTAATTCACTGCTTGCGCCGCTCGCACCGCCATCTTGCCAATATAAGCGCGCTGTTCTGGTGTTAACTGGGTACTGGGGGCAATCTCAATCAGTTTCTGATTGCGACGTTGGATAGAGCAGTCACGCTCAAACAGGTGCACTGTGCTACCAAAATTGTCGGCCAAAATCTGCGCTTCAATATGCTTGGGATTGATAATGCACTTTTCCAGAAACACTTCCGCAGAGCCAAAGGCTTTAGTGGCTTCGGAGATAACTCTTGGGAACTGCTGAGTGAGTTCCTCTGGATTATTGCAGCGGCGAATACCACGACCACCGCCGCCGGAAGTGGCTTTAAGCATTACCGGATAACCGATACGCTCTGCCTCACGCAGCGCTTCAGCCAGATCTTGTAGATTGCCTTCGGTTCCCGGCGTACAAGGCACGCCCGCCGCCATCATGGTACGCCGCGCCTCAGTCTTATCACCCATACGACGGATAATATCGGCGCTGGGGCCAACAAACTTCACACCACGCAGGGCGCACAACTCTGCCAGTTCAGGATTTTCCGATAAAAACCCATACCCCGGATGCAATGCATCGCAACCCGTTTCAAGCGCCAAGCTCACCAGTCGTTGCGGACTCAGGTAACCGGCCAATGGGTCATCCCCGAGACTGTATGCCTCATCGGCCCGCTTTACGTGCAGTGCATGGCGATCGGCATCAGAATACACCGCCACCGAACGGATGCCCATTTCGGCACAGGCACGGATAATGCGCACCGCGATTTCACCGCGGTTGGCGATGAGAATTTTTTTGATCACAGAAAGTAACCTCTTTGTTACTAAATTGGATGATCCTAAGAGGAATTAAGCTACTTCTATTTCAAAAATAATTAAAATTAATATTTATTTTGTCTATCATAAGTAATTATTTATACATCAGGAGAGACTTGTGCAAAATTCCTACATGCGCATTACCCTGAGGCAGTTATTAGTGTTTCGCACTGTATGCGAGCAATTGTCATACAGTCGCGCCGCCGAACTGTTAGCGTTAACCCAACCGGCCGTGAGTCTGCAAATTCGGCAACTAGAAGAGTTGCTGGAGGAACCGTTGTTTGATTATGTTGGCAAAAAGCTCTATCTCACCGAAGCAGCGGAATATTTGCTGAAAACAGCACACGATGTATTTCAACGGTTGGATGTGCTGGATATGCAATTGTCAGAGCTGCGCGGTACGTTGAAAGGCGAGTTGCGCATTGCGGCAGAATCCAGCGCCAAGTATTTGTTGCCGCATCTATTGGCAGCATTTCAGCAACGTCACCCCGATATTCATCCGATTCTAAACGTGTTTAATCGGGCGCAATTGATCCGTCGTCTCAACGAAAACCGTGATGATTTAGTGATCATGACCGAAGTACCAGATGAAATGGCACTGGAATTTATGCCATTTCTCAACAACCCAATAGTAGCGATTGTGCCAGCAGGACATCCGCTCGCCACCCTACCGGCACCAGTACCGCTAAAATCGTTGCAGCAATACACGCTAGTACGCCGCGAAAACGGCTCCGGCACACGACGGGCCTGCGAGGCCTTTTTTGCCCAGAAACATATCCATTTTGATAACGTGGTGGAATTCAATTCCCACGAAGCGCAACGAGAAGGCGTCAGTGCCGGACTCGGAATTGCCTTTTTACCTCGTTACTGCGTATATCGTGAGTTACGCGATGGTTCATTACTGGAACTCCCCATCAAAGAACTGCCAATAGTTCGCAGTTGGTGCTTGGTGCATCCCCGTAGCCGCCAGTTATCGCCGGTAGCCCAGGCATTTGAGAATTTTATTCTGCAAGAGCGGCAGTTGATCTCTACTATTGCCGCCAAATTTGAGAGTGTGCGGACGCCAGCGTAACACTCGTACAGCGGTGCAGCATTGAGGACAGTAAACCTACAATTTACCAGTGACGAATCAAAGCCTAACGTCAATGAACTAACATTGGTATGTGTGCGGCAGTACCACAACACTTTGGTAGTGAGTGACGATTCACCCAGTACTGAAACTCTTACCGAGACCTAGGTAAAAATTACATGTCAATCGATATTGCTCACTTATAATATTTTTATGAATAGATTAAAAATAATTTAAAATCATACATATAATAAAACAAACACAAGATTGGCACCAAGTTAGCAATGTATCATTCACTACTAGACAAACCTTACAAATGACACATTCAGTCATGAGAAGGGTTAATACTTGGCAAGGAGATTGATATGTTAGGTTGGGCATTGGTATTTCTGGTTGTTGCCATTATTGCAGGGTTGTTCGGGTTTACTGGAATTGCAGGCACTGCCGCAGGTATTGCAAAAATTATTTTCTTTATATTTATTGTGTTACTTGTGATTTCACTGCTGCTTAATGTTCTCAAGGGCAGGTCACCGCGACCTTAGTTACTATCAACATTCTGCGACTATTTATCTTAATTACCGGCACCGGCATTAATGCTGATCTTAATTTTATTAGCCCGGTAACCAAGCCGTAAAGCCGAGGAAACGATGACCCAAAAGGGTAACAACGCCATCGAAGATAGCCTTGGAGTCGAAGAAGACTTCAAGGCTAAAGCTCCATATTGCTAAGTAAGTTTTCTTTGTCAAATACACCAATGACTGCATTAACCTTAGTTCTGCGCGCTAGTTCTGCACATTAGCCCTTCACGTTCAACCACTGATTTTGTCAACCCTGACCGTAGTTAATGGCTATTAACGACTCTGAGTTTCTATGCGTGTTACGTCAAAGGCAGAAATTCCCGCCTTTGCTTTTGAACAATAAACACACTGTTTGTGCCTGCTATCCGCGGTTACCAAAGAGAGACGAGTCCTCAGCACTCGCTCGATTACACCTCGCCTGATAAACTGTTACTTTCACATGTGCTAATACAGTTTATCATTGTTTATTGGAGCTCCCATGCGCCCACTTATCCGGTTATTTTTCTTCGTGTTACGCCGTCTGCTCATGCCCTTTATGCTGCTGTATGCCGCGCTGTCCAAACCTAAACCCGTGAGTCGTGATGCCGTAGCAC
>NZ_BMXW01000033.1 GCF_014651955.1 Shewanella fodinae
CGGCGCGGAACTCATCGTGGAGCGGTAGGCGAGAGCCTCCAACAGAGACTCCGAATACATTAGCGCAGACCCACCTCGTCATTGAATTTTATGCTTGCAACAACGAGGCGGACCATACATTTTGTTAGCTTATTTATTAATATGTAATCCATTTAAGATAATTTTCTCTATTTAACTTTTATGATTTCGCGATTTGGTGGGCAGCTCACTGTGCTGTTCATATCATCATGTGATGTGGATCTTGATGGCTATGCCAACACCACCAAAGTTAGAGATCATGATTAAACGTTTAACGCCAGGATCTTGCGCTGCTCTCATTACTCGTAGTGTTCTCTCAAACGCAGGTTTTATCATTTCGTCTTCATGTTTGGGGAACTGCAGAAAATGGGGAGGCCACATACACGTAATCGCCATTGCGACAGGCTTTCGCCCAGTTGTCATCTTGCAGTAAGTGTGCTTCAAAAATGATCATTGGCGCGTCGTTACTTATGCCTGCATTATGTAAGTCCTGCCAGATTTGCTGCGTTTTGGCTTGGCGCCGTACCGTGGTTTGACTCGATAATCCTATTCAAGGAATTGCACTATGCAATGGCTGGCGATAAAGCCGCTACCGCCGCTGAGCAGTACTTGGGATGCCCAATATCTCCGATGATACCGAAAACGGTAAGGGGGCATTGCCATCTTGACGGTTTGCTGAAAAGTCCATTTTCAGTTTGTTGAGTGGTTCATCTATTCATAATGACAGATCGAACACTGACATAGGGTTGTCAGTACGCCCCGTTAAACTGCCGCAGTTAATAACACTCAAGGATACATTATGACGCCTATGCCAATGGTGATTCAGCAGTATTTTCAAGCGGTAAATCAACGCGACATAACATTGCTTGCGGCCTCTTTGTCCGCGGACGTTCAAGTACAAGATGAAAGTGAAACTTATCAGGGGGTTGCCAGTGTCTGCGCTTGGCAGCATGCGGCGGTCGCGCGTTATCAGCATCATTGTCATTGTGTGTCTTGGCGGCAACAGCAGGCTCAGTGGTATGTGGACGTTGAGGTGAGTGGCGTGTTTGCTGGTAGCCCTGTGACGCTGACCTTTGTGTTTACCTTAGTGCAGCAGTTAATCGCACGAGTGGAGATTGACTAATGACCAAGCAATTGACTCGGGTATTGGTAACTGGTGCAGGACAGGGGATCGGCCAGGCGGTTGCGGATTATTTTGCTGCAAGTGGTGCTGAGGTCATAGGTGTGGCGCGCCATATTCCAGCACAGCACAATTGTCAGCAATTTATCGCGGCAGATCTGGCTACGGCTGAAGGATGTCAGCAGGTAGCCGAAACAGTGATGATTCATTGGAATTCGCTAGCGGTGGTGGTTCATGTGGTCGGCGGTTCCACGGCTCCAGGTGGCGGCGTATTGGCATTGACCGACGCTCATTGGCAGCAAGAACTTAATTTGAATCTGCTCAGTGCCGTACGTCTTGATCGATTATTACTGCCATTGCTACTGGCGAGGCGGCAGGGGACAATTATTCATGTGTCATCCATTCAAAGTAAGATGCCGCTGTATGAATCCACCTTGGCCTATGCTGCGGCTAAGGCCGCATTAACTAATTACAGTAAAGGCTTGTCTCGTCAGTTGGGCCCTTTGGGGATCCGGGTGAATGCGGTCAGCCCTGGTTATACTGCCACTCAAGCGGCCGATGCTTTGGTGGCGCGTTTGGCGGCGCACTCGGAAAACACCGTTGAACAGACTAGGCAACAACTGATGGACAGTCTAGGTGGAATTGATATCGGCCGTCCCAATCGACCAGAAGAGGTTGCTGCGTTAGTGGGCTTTTTAGCATCGCCTGCGGCGGCAGCCATTCACGGCGTCGATTATGTGATTGACGGTGGTACACTGCCCACAGTGTGTTGAGCCGATTTTGGAGCGTGCAGTGTGAATCGGGTTGATCGTTTACTGGCGATGATCCTCTATTTGCAGGGGCGGCGTTACAGCAGCGCCCGCCAATTGGCTGAGCATTTTGGCCTCAGTGAACGGACCGTATATCGGGATCTGGCGGCACTGGGTGAAGCGGGAGTACCCATCAGTATGAGTGCTGGCCGGGGGTATCGCTTACTGGCCGATTATCATCTGCCGCCGGTAAATTTCACAGCGGAGGAAGCGAGCGCCTTACTCACCGGTGGATTATTGTTAGCCCATCACAGCGGTGAGGACACCCAGCGGCATCTGCAATCTGCCCTAAGTAAAATTCGCGCGGTCAGTTCAGGGATTAATCAACCTTATCTGGATACGCTACCCAATACGATGCGGGTAACTACCGGCAATTGCGGCGCAGAAGAGTTGTCACTACTGCAACAAGCCATAGTGCAGCAGCAAGTGCTAACGTTTGACTATTGCAAATATCTGCACACCGATCACCAGCGCCGTGAAGTGGAAGCGCATGGGCTGATTTTTTATCTGCAACGTTGGCACCTGATTGCCTGGTGTCGTACCCGTCAGGCGTTTCGCGATTTTCGTGTCGACAGGATGCAGCTGCTACAACTGACAAATATCCCCTTTTTGCCGCGGCCGAGTTTTTCTTTAGAAGATTATATCGCCAGACAAATGCCGGAACCTGCACTGCAAGGTGACATTTTGCTGGATAACGCACTACTTGATAAAGCTAAACGCGAGTGGTGGTTGGGACTAACCGTTGTGGAGCCTGGCGAGCCGTACAGTCGCATTCGCTTGCGTTGTCACGATTGGCCATCACTGGCAGCGTGGGTGTTATCGCTTGGCATTCAGGCTAAAGTGGTGGCCCCGGCGGCACTCAAACAGACATTGCTGACGCTGGCGGCTCAGACTCTGGCGCATCATCAACAATATGAATAAACGGAAATGACTATGTCAAATCACACCCGTTGCCGATGGGCAGAAAGCGATCCACTACTGCAACAGTACCATGATGAAGAATGGGGTCGGCCAGTATATGACAGCCGCTTATTGTGGGAAATGCTGATGCTGGAAGGTTTTCAGGCAGGATTATCCTGGCTGATTGTGCTGCGCAAGCGTCAGGCTTTCACCCAGGCATTTGCGGAATTTGAGCCGCAGAAAATCGCAGCTTTTGGCCCAGAAGCTGTGGAGCAACTGCTGCAAAACCCCGGTATTATCCGGGCACGCGCAAAAATTGAAGCGGTAATCCACAATGCGAAAGTGTACCTAACACTGCAACAGCAAGGGCAGGATTTCAGTCACTGGTTATGGTCCAAAGTAGATAATACGCCCATCGCCAGTCATGCTCCCGAGCTGCCGCAGAGCCCATTGTCACAGCAGCTATCCCGCGAGCTAAAAAAACTGGGGTTTAAGTTTGTTGGCCCGGTGATCGTGCATTCATGGTTACAGGCCGTGGGCGTCATTAACGATCATCAGCATGATTGTTTTTGCTTGCATCAGGCGTTATCTCGAACAAAAAGAGATAATTTGGATGTTAAGTCTCTTTGACAAAGGAAATGGAGATATTCCCATCTGCAGTCTTTTCAATATGCTCACTGCTGTGGAATAACTGTTCAAGGTATTCCAAAAATAAGTCAAGCAACCTTGGAATACCGTTTGGAATACCAAAACGGTGAGATTCAGTGAGACCTCTTGAGACTTTTTCACACGTAACTTATTGATTTTTAATTGTTATAGGCAATAAAAAAGACGTCCGAAGACGTCTTGATTACTTAAAGTGGTGGAGGCGGCGGGACTTGAACCCGCGTCCGGAACACCTACATTCAGGGCCCTACATGCTTAGTCTCTCTTTTATTTAACCGGTTAAACTCCGAAAGACAGGATTTCAAACGGTGAGTTTGGTACTGTTTCGCGGTTCACCCCCAAACAAGGTTCCCTCGCTAGCACGATGTAAGGTGACCATCAAATCCACTGCCCATGTGCGAGACCTGTGGTAGATGGCTAGCGGCATTAAGCGGCTAGAGCGTAGTTATCGTCGTTTGCAACTATAACTTTGCGGCTTTTAACGAGGCCAACCGCCCCTCGGCATGCTCCCGGAGTTTCGCGAATCCCGTCGAATCCAGAATCGCCCCCAAGATTTGTCAATTGTAACCTTTATTGTGGTTGTTCACCAAGTTTTCAAGTGCAGGTTACAACTGTTTGCTGGTTATCCGAGCAAGTTACAGATAATTCAACAATTATTTTTTCATCATTCGGGCTTTTTCGATGGCCCAGTCGCGTTGTTTGATGTCTTCACGTTTGTCATGGGCTTTCTTACCTTTTCCCAGACCTATTTCCACCTTTACCCATGCCCCTTTGCGCCAATACATGGAAATTGGCACGATGGCATATCCTTGCCGTTCTACTTGACCTGCTAGGCGATCTAACTCTCGGCGATTCAGCAGCAGTTTTCGCGGCCGGGTAGGGTCACATACAACATGTGTTGATGCGGTGTTAAGTGGCGTAATCGTACAATTGTGCAGATACGCTTCGCCATTTTTCATCTGCACAAAGCTTTCTGACAGATTTATTTTCCCAGCACGGATAGATTTTACTTCCCAACCCATGAGAGAAAGCCCCGCTTCGATTTTTTCATCAAAACGGAATTCAAATGTCGCACGCTTATTGCGAGCGATGGTCGCTGGCTGCGTACCTTTATTTTTTGCATTCTTCTTTACCATAGGCTCGCTATTATACGCAGCCACTAGTATTTTGGAATGCGCCTAGAACACTATTTTGAGTGGATTCAATTACTCGACGCTTCATATGAGCGCTTTTTGAACTGTGTTAAGTGGTTCTCGTGGTCGCGAAGGGTGCGTTTTATTGGCAGCATGTTAAAATCCGGCACTGATTTTTGTCCATCGTAGGAAAAATAAGCGGATGCCACATGTTTCACGAAATATTTTGGTACGCTACAGTGCGCAGCAGATGTATGAGCTGGTAAATGACGTAGAGTCATATAGGGAGTTCTTGCCGGGATGTGTCGGTGGCAAAGTGCTGGAGTTTGATGGCCGCACTATGGTGGCATCTGTTGACATAAGTAAGGCGGGCATTAGTAAAACTTTTACTACCCGTAATCAGGTGGTTCCCGGTAAAAGCATTGAATTGCGATTGGAAAATGGTCCGTTTAAACATCTTCATGGCAGCTGGAAATTTACTGAACTGGCAGAAGATGCCTGTAAAGTAGAATTTGAATTGGACTTTGAGTTTGCCAATAGTTTGGTGGGCATGGCATTTGGACGGGTGTTTCGCGAGCTAGTCACTTCGATGGTGTCTGCTTTTACGTCTCGTGCGAAGGAGGTTTACGGTGTCAAATGAAATTGCGGCGTTTTCTGTCGATGTCATATACGCACTGCCACATCAACAAAAAGTGATCCCGGTATCTGTGCTTCCTGGAACCACGTTTATTGAAGCGGTACGCAAAAGTCGTATCGGCGATTTTTTCCCAGAACTGGATCTCGAACATATTAAGTTAGGCTGCTTTAGTCATGTGATGAAGCCCGATGATGTGCTCCTGCCTGGGCAACGAGTGGAAATTTATCGGCCATTGATTGCAGATCCGAAAGACGTCCGCCGCAAACGGGCTGAGAAAGCCAAGGAAGAAGGGCGTATTAATAAGACGACGGGCGCTAAAATCAGTTAGTACAGATAACAAAAAAGAGCACCGAATGCTCTTTTTTGTTATTAGAAGAAACATTACTTATCCGTTGATGGTACTACCGGTTTCACTTCGCTACTGTTGCTTCTGGCAGGATTTTTCTCTTCAACTAACGGTTTGGTATCTGGGCGCTGTGCAGGCACTTGTGGCACTAATTCTGGTCTGCGGGCTTCAGGAAGTGCACTTTGTTCCAACGGCGTATTAAAATCTTTGCTCAAAGTATAGTCGCCAGAGACAGAGGCCAACTTGTCGCCGTTGAAATGAGCGATCAGCTCTTTATGGGTGACACTGGCATCACGACCACTTTTGTAGTGATACACATAATACCAAGTATCATCTGCAAAACTGTCACGCAATACCGGACGTCCCAGCACATATTCGACCTGTTCTTTGGTCATGTCGATGCGCAGCTTTTCTACCTGCTGGGTTTCCATATAGTTGCCTTGTGGAATGTCAGGCTTGTATACCAGCCAATCCATCACACTACAGGCATTGAGTGACAACGCAAGGGCGGCGGCGCCCATCAAGGTAAGACTTTGCTTTTTAATCAACATCGGGATTGCTGCTTCCTGAAAAACTGCGGGCCATAATAACCAAGCCTCATTATTAAATACAAGAATTATCGGCGGTCTGTCAGAGCTTTGACAAAAGGTTTGTGTAATAGTTCGGTGATATCTTTCATTGTAGTAATTTGTGAGGGCGCAGGTTTTTTGTAGATATATCAATAGTCATGGGATCTTTTTACTAGGCTTGTTGCAAAACTGTGCCCAAGAAACCAGAATGAGAAAGACACACAATCGCGGTACTGATATAGGGCGGGCAAGATATTGATGGGAAAGGGAAGTTTAGTATGTGTCGGCACAGGATTGCAGCTCGCTGGTCATGTTACAGTTATTGGTAAGAGTTACATCGAAAGTGCTGAAGAAGTGTTTTCTTTGATGCCAGATGCTTTTGGACAACGCTGGCTTGAAGGATTGAACACCAATATCACCGATCTGCAGCAGTTTTACGCCAAAGCAGGCGAAGTAAAGAATCGCCGCCTTACCTATGAGCAAATGACAGAAGCCATCATGACCGCTGTCAGAGCGGGTAAACGGGTTGTGGGGGTTTTTTATGGTCACCCTGGGGTCTTTGCTTGCGTGCCGCATATGGCAATTGCTCGGGCCAAAAAGGAAGGGTTTCAGGCATCAATGGAGCCAGGGATCTCTGCAGAAGATTGTTTGTGGGCCGATCTTGGTATTGATCCTGGAAATTATGGCTGCCAGAGTTTAGAAGCGAGCCAGTTGATGTTTTTTGAGCATCAATTGGATAACGCTGGTTACGTGTTGCTATGGCAGATTGCGTTGGCCGGTGAGCACACGCTAACGGGGTTTTCTACAACTGAAGAACGCTTGCGCGTTTTAGTTGATTTACTACGACAATGGTATCCCGAACAACACAAAGTGTGTTTATATGAGGCAAGCAATCTGCCTATTGGTCAATGTCGTGCAGAGTGGATTTTTTTAAAGGATTTGCCGGAGGCAACACTTCATGCCATTACCACATTGGTGATCCCACCAGTGCGGGAATTGCAGTACAACCTTCGGGTACTCAATCAGTTAGGGTTGACTCCCGAAGATTTAGGTTAGTGACTCATACGGAGGTGTTATGGAAGCATTACAGATTTTTTTAACCAGAATGGGCGAAGACGCTGGATTTCGTGCCGCTTTTTATGCCGATCCTGAATCGGTTTTGGCGCAAAGTGGTCTTCAGGAACAGCACGCTGAAGCGGTGCAGCAACATGATGGTGCTGCACTCAAAGCGCTGATCGGCGATGACAGTGTGCCTTTTTTGATAGTGAATCATGGTAACAAACTGTAAAATAACGCGTTATCTGCTTATTTTTATTCTGCTGTTCAGTGGGGGCAGTCGTGTGTCTGCTGCCCCCATTGATGAAGTTGATGTATCTCTCGGTAAACTTGAGAAAACCCTGAAAAGTGACATTGCCGCAGCCCAGCAGCAGATTGACATGCTCAAGCCAAGAATTGGCTCTTTTACCTCAGAGCAAACCGCCAGACTTCTCATTGCCTCTGCGGTCAGCAAGATTTTCAGTGGTGATTTTGACGAAGCTCTATCAGCATTGGATAAAGCGGAAACTAAAGTCAACACTCCTCAATATTTGAGCCAGATATATAACTATCGAGCCACCTGCCTGATTGGTTTACGTCGTTATCGTGATGCCTTGTTGGTGATGGGAAGGAATCTAGCGTTACTGGAAAAAATTGATGATCCCATTGAGAAACGAGATTCCTATTTTCGAATCGCCAACTTATACGATGAGTTAGAAGCATACGATGAGATGGGGCTTTATGCTTCCAGGATCCTTGATCTCGCTGATAACCAACAGGATACTAAAGCCCACTGTTATGGGATCTTCCTGTTGGCTATGTCTCAAAATGGTCGTGGAATGTTAAAACAGGCGCAGGAAGGGTTTCAAAACGGCCTGAGTTATTGCGCTGAGCATGGCTATTCATTGATGGTCGCCATGATCAATAAGGGGATGGGCGATACGGCCAGACAACTGGGCGACAATCTTGCTGCACAGCGTTACTTCCGTACGTCGTTAGCCCAGTATCAACAGTTTCACTTTGCTACTGAGATTGTTAGTACCAGTGCCTTGCTCGCGCAAGTGGATTTGGCTTTGGGAGAAGTACAGGAAGCCGAAATGATGGCGGCTAACGTACTGGCGGCAGACAGTAGTAGTAGTTATATGGCGGCTCGGCGCGATGCGTTGAAAGTGATGGCGGAAATAGCCGCCAATCGACACGATTTCGCTAAAGCCTACGACTACCAGAAACAGTATCTTGAATTAAACGGCAAACTGTTCGATGAGAGCAGAGTCAAGGCGCTGGCCTATCAAGCGGCCCATTTTAGTACCAACGAGCGCGAACAGGAGCTCAAACTGCTCAACAAGGAGCGGGAGTTATTGCTTACTCGTGGGATGTTGCGGGAAAAAGAACACAATAATATGGTGACTTTTGTTACTCTTTTGAGTGTCGCTATTATTATGCTTGCTGCATTTTCTTACTGGGGATGGCAGCAAAAACAAAGATTTATGCGACTTTCTCGCCATGATCAACTGACCGGAATATATAACCGTTCCACGGCCCAGTTTCTGGGCGATAATCAATTTGTGCAGGCGATGAGCCGGGACTGTCACTTTAGCTTGATGTTGTTTGACCTTGATAACTTAAAGCTGCTCAATGACAGCTTTGGTTTTGGTTGTGGTGATTGGGCATTATGTCGCGTGGTCGAGTGCGTCAAGGCATCACTTTCACGCCATCACATTTTTGCTCGCACTGGGGGCGCAGAGTTTGTGGTAATAATGCTTGATGTTGACGCCATGGATGCGATGGCGTTAGCCGAGCAGTTACGCCGGAGCATTGCCGATATTGACAGTCATCGTAGTGGTCATCATTTTGTTATTACCGCCAGTTTTGGGGTGAGTAGCCGTACGCCGGATGATCTGAGCCTAGAACCGTTAATTAATCGGGCCGATAAGGCCTTACATCAAGCAAAATTGTCTGGGCGTAACCGGGTCTGTGCCGCGCCGGAAGTTACGACAGAGATCTCTGACGTTGACGAAGTGTTGAGTCACTGAGTTCAGTGCGTTAAAGCTCAAGATAAAGATTTATTATCTGGTGCGGTTTTGTTTATACTGAAATTCCCCTAGGGCCGCGACTGAACGACAGCTTTGGCCACCTTAACTGCATATCTTGGTTTTTCTTCGCTGAAGTCAGACATCCCAGTGCTCTATGAGTATTGGTTGCAATCCTGCTTTAAGACATTTCCACTTTATCTTACCCGTTTGCTTAAGGACTCCTGATGGAACAGGACAATATTTTAATTTCTACCTTATTGTTTCTGCTGGCGGCGGTGGTGTTGGTGCCTTTGGGTAAGCGTTTTGGTGTCGGCCCCATTTTGTCCTATCTTGCCGCTGGCGTTATTCTCGGGCCTGCCGGTATTGGCGTGGTTTCAGAACCCGCATCAGTACTCCATTTTGCGGAATTTGGTGTGGTACTGATGTTATTTATCATGGGGTTACAACTAAGTCCCGGTAAGTTGTGGGAACTGCGAAGCGCCATTTTTGGATTGGGCAGTAGTCAACTATTGCTGTCTTGGTCGGCTGTCACGCTTTTTTCTGTTTATCTCGGTCTTTCTTGGTCCGGCGCGATAATCATCGGTGCGGCACTATCCTTATCTTCTACCGCTTTTGCGGTCCAACTGATGGCCGAGCAACGCCTATTGACCACGCCGATTGGCCGTGATGCTTTTGGTGTGTTGTTGATGCAGGATCTAGCGGTGATCCCCATGTTGCTGTTGACTGCCTATTTAGATCCAAACTCCGCTGAAGTCGGACACCGAGCGGTGCCTTGGTATTGGACTTGTGTCGCGCTGCTAGGTTTTCTACTGATGGGGAAATATCTGTTACCTAAATTATTGCAGCTGGTAGCGGCGAGCGGTGTTCCCGAAGTGCTGACGGCATTTTCGCTGTTGTTGGTGATGGGCAGTGCTGCACTGATGGCTTGGTTGGGACTATCTTCGGGTATGGGCGCATTTTTAGCCGGTGTGTTATTGGCAAACTCCAGCTACCGTCACCAGTTAGAAACGGACATAGAACCATTTAAGGGACTATTGCTCGGGCTGTTTTTTATGGCGGTAGGTATGAGTATGGATCTCAGCCTGTTGCTGAAAGAACCATTATTGCTGCTGGGTATTTTGTTAGCGATGCTGCTAATCAAAACCTTAGTGTTGTTAGTGCTTGGAAAACTCCGAAGACATTCTTGGCGTAACAGTGTGGCGTTAGGGCTTATTTTGGGGGAAGGCGGTGAATTTGCGTTTGTACTGTTGTCGCAAGCGCATCTGTCAGGACTGTTATCCCAAACGTTGAGTCAGGCACTCGTATTGGTGATTGGACTCTCTATGGCTTTGACACCTTATCTGTTGCGCGCATTTCGTGCTACGGCTAAACCCGCAGAAGATCATAGCCGCCTTGCTGATGTCATTGAGCCTGGCGAAAGTGAAGTCGTGATTGCCGGTTTTGGCAGAATGGGGCAGATCACCGGTCGTATTCTCGCTTCCACTGGTATTCCGTTTGTTGCCTTGGACAAAGATGCTCATCATGTCGACGTTGTGCGACAGTTTGGCAGTGAAGTTTATTTTGGCGATGCCAAACGACTCGATATGTTACTTTCGGCCGGACTCACCAAGGCTAGGGTGATTTTAATCACGGTGGATTCGGTGGAGGACTCACTGCAGATCGTCAATCAGGTGCAGACCCATTTTCCCCAAGTCACTATTGTTGCCAG
Organism: Shewanella fodinae; assembly: GCF_014651955.1. Lineage (GTDB taxonomy): Bacteria > Pseudomonadota > Gammaproteobacteria > Enterobacterales > Shewanellaceae > Shewanella > Shewanella fodinae. The sequence continues at coordinate 10,975 of NZ_BMXW01000033.1, forward strand.
AGCCCGAGATCGTAACCATGCCTATCGCCTGATGAGTATGGGCGTCACCCGAGTATTTCGTGAAACTTTTGGTTCGGCACTGAGTGCCAGTGAAAGTGTGTTGCAAATGCTGGGGATGTCGCAAGTGCAGGCCTCTGAACGCGTGCGTATTTTTGCTGAGCACGATAAAGCACAAGTGGTAGCCGGGGCTGAACATAAAGACGATTTGAAGGCATTGATCCGTCTGTCTAATGAAGGGAAAGCCGAATTGGCATCGCTGATGCGTGCTGACCGAGATAAACGAATTTAGTGTCGATATTCAATGGCGAATAACGCTGTCTTAGTTATTGCTTTAAAGGGACGGGCTTTTTAATAATTTACTAAAATAGTAAAAATTTTTTTGGTTTTACCAGATCCGCCTAATATGTTGCTGGTTTAATCACAGTCTCCAACTTACTTCCTATCGCTAAACTCCTTGATAAGTTGACGTATACGTCAACTTAAAACGGTCGTTTGATAAGGCTGTTTGCTCAAAGTTGCATAACCCCTTGTTCTTTATAATATTGAAGGCTTAACCAACGGGTCAAGCTGTTACATCATTTCAGATTTACATGGTAATTGATTGTTAATTATTTCGTAAAAAAATATATACACATGTAATTAATTTACATAATCAAAAACATATTTTTTGCTATGGTCAATAAGTCTGACAAATTTCTAGCAATATTCCATTCATAATAATTATAAAATTTAAAAATAAAATAAAAACAATATATTAAATTAAAATTATGATTTTGGTAATACCAATTATTATGACTTAAATCACATCGTTTTATGACTTTTTGACTATTGCATTGTTTATTTTTTGTCTATAGGTTGTGGTCTTAAAAGAACATATGAAAGTTGTGTGACTATGAATTTTTTAAACTTGGAGGTTGTCAATGCAACAGACCGCTGAACGTCCACTCACTACTGCTGGCAATTTGGAAATAAAAGCCAATCCGATTGCCGGGCAAGAGCGGGTATTAACGGAAGGAGCCTGCGCGTTATTACAGGCATTGTGTGGGCAGTTTGCCGATGAAGTTGATAGCTTGCTGGCTCGCCGTAAAAAGCGTCAGCAAACAATCGATACGGGGACGCTTCCTGACTTTCTACCAGAAACTCAGTCAATCAGAGACGGAGATTGGCAAATTCTGGGTATTCCCGAAGACTTGCAGGATCGCCGGGTAGAAATTACTGGTCCGGTGGACCGCAAGATGATCATTAACGCACTCAATGCGGGTGTGAAAGTGTTTATGGCGGACTTTGAAGATTCGCTGGCTCCTAGTTGGGAAAAGCTGATCCAGGGGCAGGTGAATTTGCAGGATGCTGTCAGAGGGGAAATTGAATACACCGCGCCTGACACCGGTAAACATTACCAGCTGTGTGATACTCCAGCGGTGTTGGTTGCCCGCGTAAGAGGTCTGCACCTTCCTGAAGATCACGTATGGTTTAACGGTAAAGCTATCCCAGGTTGCCTGTTTGATTTTGCTCTGTATTTTTTCCATAACTACCGCCAACTGTTGGCAAAGGGCAGTGGTCCATATTTCTATATCCCGAAATTGGAAAGTCATCTTGAGGCCCGTTGGTGGGCCAAGGTATTCGCATTTGTAGAGGAACGGTTTTGCCTGCAGCCGGGCACAATTAAATGTACATGTCTGATTGAAACCTTACCTGCAGTGTTTGAAATGGACGAAATTCTCTATGAATTGCGTTCGAATATCGTGGCGCTCAACTGCGGCCGATGGGACTACATCTTCAGCTATATCAAAACATTGAAAAATCATCCGGACAGAGTTTTGCCCGATCGTCAACAGGTGGGCATGGATAAACCATTCCTCAGTGCTTATTCGCGATTGTTGATCAAAACCTGTCATAAACGCGGTGCGCTGGCAATGGGCGGTATGGCGGCATTTATTCCGGCCAAAGATCCAGAAGTCAATGCCAAGGTGCTGCAGCGGGTACGGGCAGACAAAGAGCTGGAAGCTCGAAATGGTCACGATGGCACCTGGATTGCTCATCCCGGTCTTGCCCAGATTGCGCTAGAGATATTCGATGAATATATCGGCAAAGAACGACCAAACCAGCTGCATATTACGCGGGATGTCGATGCGCCAATCCTTGCCTCTGAATTGCTGGCACCTTGTGATGGCAGTCGTACTGAAGAAGGCATGCGTCTGAATATCCGTATAGCGCTGCAGTACATCGAAGCCTGGATTGGTGGTAACGGCTGTGTGCCTATTTATGGCTTGATGGAAGACGCAGCGACAGCAGAGATCAGCCGTACTTCCATTTGGCAATGGATCCGCCACGGCAAGTCTTTGAGCAATGGCAAATTAGTAACGAAGGCGCTATTTCGCAACATGCTCACCGATGAATTGGCCGCAGTAAAACGAGAAGTGGGTGAACAGCGTTATACCCAAGGACGTTTCATTCAGGCGGCATCGTTACTCGAGGAGATTACTACGGCAGATGAGTTGGTGGATTTCTTAACACTGCCGGGGTATCGGCTGCTTAATACGTAATTTATTCAATTGACTGGGCTCAGCCCGTAAATGTAGCCGTCGGCTGTGCAGCCGATGGGTAACTTGTAAGGAGTGTGAAAATGACTGAGGCAAGCCAAATGAATCGTCAGGCGCAAATTGCTGCCCTGAAACAGGACTGGGCAGAAAATCCTCGTTGGGCTAGTGTGCGTAGACCTTATAGTGCAGAGGAAGTGGTGGCATTAAGAGGCTCTGTGGTTCCAGAGAACACGCTTGCCAAAATGGGGGCAGCCAAACTGTGGTCGTTAGTCAATGGCGCGGCTCGCAAGGGATATGTTAACTCGCTGGGAGCCCTAACCGGAGGGCAGGCAGTACAACAAGCTAAAGCGGGCATAGAAGCGATTTACCTTTCAGGTTGGCAGGTTGCTGCGGATGCTAACCTTGCCAGTACCATGTACCCAGATCAGTCCTTATATCCGGCTAACTCGGTACCTGCTGTTGTCTCAAGGATCAATAATGCGTTTCGCCGCGCGGATCAGATCCAATGGAGTCAAGGAATTGATACCAATGATGCCGCTTATACCGATTACTTTTTGCCAATTATTGCTGACGCTGAAGCTGGATTTGGTGGTGTCTTGAATGCTTACGAACTGATGAAGTCGATGATTGAGGCCGGAGCAGCAGGGGTACATTTTGAAGACCAACTGGCATCGGTCAAGAAATGCGGTCATATGGGCGGTAAAGTATTAGTCCCGACTCAGGAAGCGGTACAAAAACTAGTGGCAGCGCGTTTGGCGGCTGATGTTTCAGGTGTGGACACCTTGGTTATTGCACGCACTGATGCCAATGCTGCAGATTTGCTGACTTCTGATTGTGACCCATACGATGGTGATTTCATTACCGGTGAGCGCACTTCAGAAGGTTTTTACCGGGTCCGTGCCGGGCTCGAACAAGCGATCTCCCGCGGTTTAGCCTATTGCCCATACGCCGATTTAGTGTGGTGTGAAACAGCTAAACCGGATCTGGAGGAAGCCCGTCGTTTTGCAGAGGCTATTCACGCTAAGTTCCCTGGCAAGCTGTTGGCTTACAATTGCTCGCCATCGTTCAACTGGAAGAAGAATCTCGATGATGCCACCATTGCTCGTTTTCAGCAGGAATTGTCGGATATGGGGTACAAGTACCAGTTCATCACACTGGCGGGTATCCATAACATGTGGTTCAACATGTTCGACCTTGCCTATGAGTATGCTCGTGGTGAAGGGATGAAACATTATGTAGAGAAAGTGCAACAACCTGAATTCGCTGCCGCAGAAAAAGGCTATACCTTTGTGGCACATCAACAGGAAGTTGGTACAGGGTACTTCGATAGAGTGACCAATATCATTCAGGGCGGAATGTCTTCTGTGACAGCATTAACCGGGTCGACAGAGGAAGCGCAGTTCTAAGAGCATCCGTTAATTTAACGGCGCATTAGCGCCGTTTTTTATGCACATAAACCAAAAGCCTAGGAAAATTATGTTGCAATAATGTAAATATGCTCGAGGTGAGTTATGTTTAATAAACGTAACCCACGGCAGTGGTTACTGAATAGTCGTAACCCAAAGGTCAATCTTATTGAAGACAAATTTTCCTGGCGCAGATTACTGGGTGCGTCGCATCAGTGAGCAGGAAATGCCCGCACTGGGCTCAATGATCCGCACGCTAGAGCAGCTCGCTAAAGATGAGGTGTCATCAATGGCGGTGCTGGGGCGCAGCATCATGCATGACAATGCGTTAACCTCTCGCGTGCTGCGTGTTGCCAATAGTGCTATTTACAACAAAGGTATCAGTCAAGTCACTACACTTAGCCGAGCTGCCGTAGTACTCGGTTTCGATGTTATCCGTAATATCTGCATCACGGCTAAGCTGCTGACGAGCCTACTGGAAAACAAAAATATGTCGCCAGCGGTTTATCAACGGCTGTTGAAACTAATGGCGCATTCATTCCAGTCAGCGATGCTGACTAAAATGATGTTGGCGGATTATGGTGAGGAGCTACAGGAGGAAGCATTTATTGCCTCGTTGCTATATCACCTTGGTGAAAGTGCTTTTTGGAGTGTTGCCGGGCAACCCGCAGAGGAATTGGATGGGTTGCTGACAAACTGCGATAACAATATCAGTCGCTTACAGGTCTCCCGCGACTATTTGGGGCTGTCTTTTAATCAACTTACACAGGGACTCGCCCGGAGTTGGGGGCTTGGTGAATTATTGATGAAATCGCTACTTAACCCTGATGAGCGGACACCGGAAGTTCGTACGATTTTTCTTGCCAATAAACTTAGCGATGTGATGAGCGACAGTGATGTGTCGCCAGAGGAATTACAGCGACGGTTGCGGCAATGTGCCGAACTGATGGCATTACCAATCACCGAATTTCAACAACGTTTACAGCTCTGCCTTGAAGCCACTAGGCGACTTTCAATTGATTATGGCGCTAAAGTGCTGCTGCAACATCTGCCCAAACGTGAGACGCTGGCACAGTTGGCACCGTCACCGCAACTTGTACCAAGAGTGGCCGATGTCAGCATCTTGTTAGAAAAACTCAGACAGCTCACCTTACTTGCTCAGGATAAACCCGATTTTAATCAGGTCATCCTCACGGCACTACAAGGTCTGTTGGATGGGTTAGGGCTGGATCGCTGCGCCGTGTTGCTGTTATCACCTAATCGTAAACGCCTGCAACCCAGAATTACCTTAGGTGATAACGCCGAGCAGATGAAGCAGAGCTTTGTGTTGGAACTGAATGAAGACGCCATAATGTTGAAATCCTGCCTTGAGAAACAACAGGCATGTTGGCAGGGTAAAGACTCTGAAACATTGCCTGTGGGAGATATATTGCAACAGCAGTTACCGGTAAATGGCTATCTGGTGGCGCCACTGCGGGTAGAAAACAAAACAATCGGGATTTTTTACGCTGATCGTCAAACGACTGGCAGAGAGATCAGCCAGCAAGACTTTGACAGTTTTACCCATGTCGCTCAACTGGCTAATCTCTGTTTATCTCTGGCGTTTAGGGGGTCTTAACCGCCTTTTTACGGAACACTTTTATTTGGTCTGTAATGCGAGGGGCCAAGGCATTGGGTATGGGGAAACTCATATGATATTGCAGTATCTTCCAACCATCCTCGGTAAGAATCAGCGCGCCAGTACCACGGCATAACCCATAGTTTTTATTATCTAAGATCTCATCAAACACAACGACATCACCATGACGCACCAGCGTGCGGGACTGCGTTTCGTAACTCCAACCATTACTGCTGCGGGCATAACGCTGGAAATCAGCCATTGTCCAGTGTTCGGTGATATCCGTGCCAATAAACCCAGCATCTTCGGTAAATAAGCTGAAATAACTGTCCCAATCGGCAGCTGCTGCACTCAGGTGCAGCATGTTAAGCACTGCATCGGCTTTGGCGGTTTGTGGATTGCGAGATACCTGATTAAGGGCGGTCGGTTCGTCTGCATACACGACTTGGAGGCAAAGTCCACTGTGAAGAATGGTACTGAGCAACAGCGCTTTTGTCAGTTTTTGTAAATTCAACATAATGTTTATCGGAGGATTTTTAACAATATTTTAGGCTTATTAACATTGGGACGCTAGTGGTTAATGTGTTGGCTGACGGTAAAACAGTAGATAAAAAAAGCTGACAGCAAACATCATTTGTTTGATCTGTCAGCAACTGGGTAGGAGTTAGTATGAACTCAGGAAGAACAAGGGAACTAATCAACCATAAACTGCTGATAAAGCAACTTACGTTGTTGGCAACTCAGGTTGTCAAAATAACTTGTCAAAAATCTCAGCATGCGGGACTTAGACACCTCCGCTTCGGCAGACAGTTGTGACAGTTGCTCAATCGTCGGATGACCCAAAGTGAAGGTTGCCCGCTTCAAGGGAGATTGTGGCGAAGAAGCCTGTGATCCACCGATTGATTCAGCAAAATGACAATGCAAGTTAATGATATTACTGGTCTTAGCAATAGCATGGCGTTGCTCGGTATGACGCTCTTTGCCAAGGGCATAAAAAATGGCATCCTCGATAAACTCATCAATAGATGGACGCTGGGGCTGCGCATGACGATGTGGCTCACATTGCGTAGCGTTTTTCTTCAGATCTGCCAGACCCATACTGCACTCCCATAGCATTGACTTTTAAATTCATAAATCGCTTACGCAACTCGCCGGCGCTGCTAGCTTGTAGCATCTCACAAGCAATGCTACGGATTTCGTCAGCTGCTTTGCCCTTGGGTTCTATTTCCATGACAGAGCGACCTGATTCTTCACTGTCGTCATAGATATTGCGGCTATACGTGACATTTTCCAGCACATTAATACCGTAAGTGCGACAGACTTCCTTGGCCTCGGTAATACGGCTTGCCTGACTGGGAAGGTTAGGGCATTGGGTGATAACAAATGACGCCTGCATCTTTGGGTTGATCATCATGCAGGTGGCAACCACATCATCCATATGGTTGACCGTTTTGAGGTCGCGGCGTTTCGGACGCAGTGGCATCAAAACATGGGACGCTACGGACATTGTGGCACGTAAGGCGAGGTTATCCTGACCACCGCAGTCCACGATGACGACATCATAGTGTTGTTCCAGACTCAGCAGATCATGACGGATTTTTCCGTAAAGTTGCACGCAATTGATACTGGTTAACTCTACATGTTGGTTACGTGCCTGGATCCAGTCAGACGTGGTACGCTGTGGATCGCAATCGACCATAATGACCGCTGCACCACAGTCCCTTGCTAAAAACACCGCGATATTTTGGGCGATACAACTTTTGCCGCTACCACCTTTTTCTCCGCCGACCAGTATGATCATGATGAAATCCTTACCTGTGTTTGAACGGGTTGCGCTGTGGAAACGTGGCCATTAAAGGCAATATGTTTGGGTTGATAATAGTAATGTTAAATGTAAATATTTTTCAGTCAACTGTATGATTTATATTGGAAATATATATTTTCTACATGCCATTATTTTGGCGAATATAATATTGATGTCGTAAATATGGCACGGTGATCAAATCATCGGAGGTTCGCTATCTAATCCATTAAAATCAATTTGTTAGATAGTTTGACAGTGTCATAAAGCCGTATCAGAGCAGATGAGTTGCTATTCCTGTCGCGTAAATCTTAACTAATTACTAAAATGTGGAATAAAAATTTAAATATAAGTAATAAAATATTATATATGTAGCACTATCTGCTAAATAGCTGATCCGAATACTGCTACATTTTCGCGATGCCGTGTCCGTTGCCGGGAAAAGGCGAAACGGTTTCCATAAAATGCCATACCTTGCCAAGAAGTTCCCGCATGTTTCGGCAACTGTGA
>NZ_BMXW01000034.1 GCF_014651955.1 Shewanella fodinae
CAGTGGGGTGGTAGTTCAGTTGGTTAGAATACCGGCCTGTCACGCCGGGGGTCGCGGGTTCGAGTCCCGTCCATCCCGCCACTAATAGCAAGGCCTCGTCAACAGACGAGGCTTTTTGCTTTTTATCCTATCTATTTTCAGCATGCCTATTTTTCCAGTTACAAACCATGCCTAAATAATCAAAACCGCTGCCGATTGCTTTTAAAGGTCATTTTTGGGTTAATAACAAGATTTTCTAGTCCTGTATGCCGCGGTTTGTGGCAAAATCATACATTTGCGGATTTTTATATAACGTTAATGCTTTCAGTGTCAAAAAACTCTGTTACAAATCAGATGAGTTATTGGCGTATGTTATATAACAACACTGTGACTTACATAGTTATCCACCAACTTAAAGGCGTTATAATGCCTTCAACTGAATTAAGGTAGTGCTCAAGTGGATTGCCGATTAGGGTGCGGTGCGTGCTGTATTGCACCATCAATCACCAGTGCGATACCAGGAATGCCAAATGGTAAGCCTGCTGGCGTGCGATGTGTTCATCTGGATCAGCGCAATTTATGTCGTTTGTTTGGTAAGCCAGAACGTCCGGATGTTTGCAGCCGGTTTCAGGCTTCGACGGATGTTTGCGGTGATAGCCGTGACCAGGCACTATGGCTGTTAACTAATCTTGAACAGCAAACTTGTTCTTAACTGTGTAGGGTGAGTCATGCAATTAACACGTTATACCGATTTCGGCGTGCGCACTCTGATGTATCTTGCGATGCAGCCTAATCGGGAAAGTCTATTCCGAATCGCTGAAATCACGGATGTTTTTGATCTGTCCTCTAACCATGTTTCTAAGATTGTGCATCATCTAGGTAAGCTGGGGTATCTACAGACTGTTCGTGGTAAATGCGGTGGTTTTCGTTTGGGGATGGCTCCCGAAGCGATTAATATCGGGCAGTTGGTACGTTCGCTGGAACATTCGTTAGCACCTATTGATTGTGGTAAACCATACTGCCGTTTTGCTCCAGCCTGTAAGCTGCAGGGTATTCTTGGCCGAGCGGTGAAGGCCTATCTGGCGGTATTGGATCAGTACACCTTAGCTGATATTGTGACAAACCGTGATGAGCTAGCGGCACTGTTGCCTGAGTTCACCTTGCTTGAGCTTGAGGACTAATCCCCCTGTTCATAGCCGTTCTTTATTTTCTTCCGGCATCTCAGTTTTTTGTGCCATTTGTAATGGTAGCAAGCTGGATGCCCGGACGAGTTGTATTCCTTGAGTTGATAATTTCTTTAGCTGTGTTTTGAGAAATGAGATTGTTTCTGGATAGGGATGCGCAATCAGCACGACCTGTCCTTCGGTTTTTGCTAGATGAACCGCTTGCTGCAGTTGTTGTGTCAAGGCGGATGTCGAAGTCTGATTATCTAGGAACACTTGACGACGCAGCAAAGGCACTCTGTAAGCATCAGCTTCTTCTCCGGCTTTGGTATAACGGGTCGTGATACTGTCAACAAAGTAAAGATCCTGTTGTTTAAGCACCGACATTAACCAACTCATTGGTTGATCTAATTGTGTTAGCAGGCTCCCCATATGATTATTGCTACCCTTGGCAAAGGGAACACTACTGATGGCATCCTCCACCCGTTGTTTAAATTCGCTTTCGCTTAGTTTATTGTCGAGTCCGCCTGGCCCCATTGTTTTGCCATTCAGTGCTTGCATAGGTAAATGCACCATGATCTCATGGCCTTTGGCGTGAGCTGCTGTGGCTAAACGTGCCCCCAGTGGGGTATGGGGTAATACAGAAAAAGTGACATCTGCGGGCAACGACAGCGCCGCCACATCGGTATGGCGGTAGCCAATATCGTCCATAATAATCGCCAACTTGGCGGCCATTAGTTGGGTGCTGCAAGTGAGCAGCAGGCACAAAAGCAATAAGCGCACGTAGATTTTATTTATTGGTTGTGGGTTTCAATCCAACTGATGGCGGCATTGAACTGCTGATCCTGCTTTACAGGATAGCCGACTCTAGCGATATTGGTTGCCATCGTCAGTGAATCATCACCGTCTTGTAATGTGACTTTTATATCAGGTTCTATCCCCTGAGTGTCAAGCATTTTACCATTAGGTGTAGTGTATCGGGCGGTAGTCAGTTTAATCATGGAGCCACGATCATAAAGATTTGGGATTAAGCTTTGCACCGTGCCTTTGCCAAAGCTGGTCTCGCCAACAACTGTAGCAAGCTGGTGATCATGTAGTGCTGCGGTGAGGATCTCAGCCGCTGACGCTGAGCCTTTGTTGATAATGATGACTACGGGTACCTTTGATATCTGTGTACCGGCGGAAGCATAGAAAACTTCATTAGCGTTTATGTATCGTCCTTGTGTTGCCACTATTACCCCTTGATCAAGAAACATATCGGCAATAGCCACGGCTTGTTCCAGCAAACCACCGGGATTGTCCCGCAGATCCAGCACCAATCCGCTTATTTGAGGTTGTTGCCAGAGCTGGAGCCAGTGTTGGACATCTTGTGCAGTATCTTGTTGGAAATGAGTAATGCGTAAGTAACCAATATTATCGGCAAGTAATTTTGCTTGAACGGAATGCAAACGGATGCTGGCAGGCTTAATAGCAACCTCAAACGTAGTTTGACCACGTGCCAGCTGTAATTTGATCGGTTGCTTTTGTTGCGCTGCAAGTTTTATCTGATCCAGAATTTGTTGCTGATTGTTCCCGTTGACTGCTTGTTGGTTATAGGCGAGGATTTTATCTCCTGTTTGCAGTCCCGCTGTTGCGGCGGGAGAGTCAGGGAATGCGGTTTGAATAATGAGTGCTTGTTTATTTGTCGCTACCTCAAAACCAAAACCATAATATTCACCTCGATTGCTGCTTTGCATATCATTGGCTTGTGCAACATTCAGAAAGGCAGAATGACTATCGAGCATATTAAAGATGCCGCCAATTGCTGCGTTAACCAGTTGCTCATGACTTAGTTGATCAACATAGTAGGTTTCGACAGTCTCAATGACTTCATGCAGCAATATCAAGTCGCCTGCTGCAGCTGTGCGGCGTGGATTTTTGGGGCTATAGCTGGCAACACTCAGTGATATCCCTATCACAATGCCGGTCGTCAGGATGAGCACATAGCGCATCAGTCTGGTCATATGCAGCTCCTGATAGTCTGTGTGAAATTATGTGGGTCAGCGGCGACAGTATTGCGCCGGATCGACGGCTTCCCCTTTGTGACGTATTTCAAAGTATAGGCCAGGTTCGGCTTGTCCTCCTGAGCGTCCGACCAGTGCAATAGCATCTCCTGCATGAACTGTGTCACCAACGTCTTTCAGCAGTGCCTGCGCGTGGCCGTAGAGACTCATAAAACCTTTGCCATGGTCAATCACCAGCAGTAAACCAAAACCGCGGAGCCAGTCGGCGTAAATGACTTTGCCTGGAGCAATGGCGTTGATGGATTGACCTTCAGCGGCACCAATTATCACACCTTTCCAGTTAACATTGCCGGAACGACGACTACCGAAACTGCTTTTCAAGCTGCCTTTGGTTGGCCAAGATAGCTTACCGCTTAGTTGATCTAATCCGCTCATTGATGGTGTATCACGCATGGCCTTCATGGCTGCTTCAACCACCCGTTTCAGCGACGCCTCTTCTATCTGTAACTGCTCCAAACCGGAAGCCTTACTGTTGATGACTCGCTGCAGTTCACTCAAGGTATTTTGTCGTTGTTGCTGCTCTTGTTTCAGTTGTGCTGACTGGGCGCGTTGTTTCATTGCCAGTTGATTGAGCTGCTCATTCTCCTGCTGTTGCTGCTGCTGTACGCTAACTAACTCTTCACGTGTCTTTTTCAACTGGTTAATCGCATCCATTCGCGCCTTATTGAGAAACTCATAATAAGCCAGCATACGTTCTACAGTGGTGGGATCTTCCTGATGTAACAGCATTTTGCTGTAGTCGTGATTGCCAGCAAGAAAAGCACTTTTCAGTTGTTTGGCAAGCGTCTGTTGCTGACCCTTTTGTAATTTATCCAGCTCCACAGAGCGCTGGTCCAACGCCATCAGTTTTTTCTGGCTGTCAGCTAAACGTGATTCGGTCTCTGTCACTTGCCGAGCGGCTGTGCCAATCGCCTGTTCGTCTTGTTTGAGCAATGCCAGCAACTGTTCACGTTGCTTACTGCTATCTTTCAGTGCGTTTTGCTGGGCAGCAATCTGCTGCTGAATTTGCTTCAGTTCCGATTGCCTACGCTCCAGATCTGACGCCAGCAGCGAGTGGCTGAATATAAGAAAGCCAGCAATAATGCTGGCTTTGGCTATGACATGCTTATGCACCAGTCTGTATTTACTCTTCTGTATGGATCAATGGATGACCGGTCATCTCCGCCGGAATTTTCTGTCCCAACAACGTTAGCATAGTCGGTGCGATATCACTTAAACGACCGCCCTCGTCGATACGGGCTTTACGTCCCATATAGATAAACGGCACTAAGTCACTGGTGTGTGCTGTGTGTGGCTGACCCGTGATCTCGTCTACCATCTTTTCAGCATTGCCATGGTCTGCGGTGATAATGCACTCTCCGCCCACGTGCTGTAGCGCAGCTACCACACGTCCCAGACAGGCATCTACCGCTTCACAGGCTTTGACTGCAGCATCAAAGTTGCCGGTGTGGCCTACCATATCACCGTTGGGATAATTGCAGATGATGACATCATATTGAGTTGATTCAATGGCTTCAACCAGCTTGTCAGTTAATTCTGTAGAACTCATCTCTGGTTGCAGATCATAGGTTGCCACTTTGGGGGAGTTGATCAAAATACGATCTTCTCCGTCAAAGGGGCGCTCCAGTCCCCCATTGAAGAAGAAAGTGACGTGAGCGTATTTTTCTGTCTCGGAAATGCGTAACTGGCGCATCCCCAGTGTCTGTAGGGTTTCACCAAGGGTATTGACCAGTTCTTCCTTAGGGAAAGCGATCGGTGCTTTGATATCAGCGGCGTATTCTGTCAGTGTGACAAAATGCAATTGGCATACGCGCTGCCGTTGGAAACCATCAAAATCTGGGTTGATAAAGGCCCGGGTTAACTGTCGCGCACGGTCGGCTCGGAAATTCATAAAAATCAGCGCATCGCCGTCATGTAATGCGGCGGTCTTTCCCGCTGCCGTGATAGCGGTAGCTGCGACAAATTCGTCATTTTCATCACGTTCATAGGCCGCGTCCAACGCTGCAACCGCAGTGTCAGCTGTATATTGGCCTTTGCCATCGGTGATTAACTGATAGGCCTGTGCCACACGGTCCCAGCGATTGTCTCTGTCCATGGCATAGTAACGGCCAATAACAGAGGCGACGCGACCAACGCCCAGCTCGGTAAATAACTGCTCAAAATGTGCCAGACTGGGGCGGGCGCTGCGTGGCGGCGTATCGCGGCCATCAAGGAAAGCGTGTAGATACACTTGCTTGGCTCCTCGCTGCACCGCCATGCGACACATCGCCTCGATATGCTCCTCATGACTATGTACCCCGCCTGGCGACAGCAATCCCATAATGTGCACTGCACCGTTGGCCTGAATGGCATCATCTACTGCTTGCACCAGTGCCGGATTTGTAAAAAATTCACCATCATCAATCGCTTTACTGATGCGGGTCAGTTCTTGATAAACGATACGACCGGAACCGATGTTGATGTGGCCAACCTCAGAATTGCCCATCTGTCCTTCCGGCAGCCCCACATCAATACCTGAGCCAGAAATCAAACTGTGCGCATACTCGGCGGTCAACTTGTCTAGCACCGGGGTTCGCGCATGGTGGATAGCATTGCTGCGAGTTTGTTCTGAATAACCCCAGCCATCAAGGATCAATAACGCCAGTGGTCCTTTAATCGTCTTCATGTGGATACCCGTTGAAATCAAAAACTGAACATAAATTGCCAGCATGGTACTACAGACCTGACATCATAAAAAAGTCATCTGCAAGCGATTGTCCTGATAGCTTTAGTCGCATTGCTCTGTAAGTCAGACCGCTATTCTGCGGCTTAAACAGCTGCAATCTACATTGGCTATGGGTATACTCTGCGCTGGTTCTTAGCTGCCCAATAACAACACAGGCTGTCATAAACATGCAGGAATATATCGAATTTTTCAAAGCCCATCCGATTTTGAGCATGGCATGGGTGGGATTATTTATCGCGCTGCTGGTTACTTGGTTTAAAGGCGCTGTATCCAAAGTTAAACATGTAAACCCCCAAGAAGCCGTGCTAATGGTCAATAAGCAGGATGCGCAGATGGTGGATGTGCGCTCGAAAGAGGATTTTCGCCGTGGACATATTGTTAACGCCGTTAACATTCCGATGGCAGAAATTAAAAATAATACCAACACTCACCTTGAAAAGCTTAAGGACAAACCCATTATACTGGTATGCAATGCTGGGATGACTTCAGCGCAAGCTGGGGAATTGTTGGTGAAGCAAGGTTTCGAACAGGTATTCAGCCTTAAAGGCGGAATGGGTGAGTGGCAATCTGCCAACCTGCCAGTGTCGAAAAGCAAACGTTAATTTTTGTCGGTGGCCGTATGGCGGCTGGCGTCCAGCGCTGTTCCGGCAAACCCGGAGCGGCTAATCAAAGGATGGTGGCCGGTTATATCGGTATCCTTAACACCGTCTTCCGTAATAACAACGGCTCAAGAAAGCCGGGACCAATTGGATAGGTAGCATTATGGCTGAAGTAGCAAATAACGAACAACAAGCCCCACAGTTCAACATTCAACGCGTATATATCAAGGATGTTTCTTTTGAAACACCTAACAGTCCAGCGGTGTTCCAGAAAGAGTGGGCCCCTGAAGTGAAATTGGATCTGGATACTCGCAGCGCTAAGCTGGCAGATGATGTTTATGAAGTGATCCTGTCATTGACTGTCACTGCGCAAAATGGCGAAGAAACAGCGTTTTTGTGTGAAGTTCAGCAGGCGGGTATTTTCACTATTTCCGGTCTGACCGAGCCACAGATGGCTCACTCCTTGGGGGCTTTTTGCCCGAATGTGCTGTTCCCTTATGCGCGCGAAGCGGTCGCTAGTCTGGTTTCCCGTGGCACATTCCCACAGTTGAATCTGGCACCGGTTAACTTTGACGCGCTGTTTGCCCAGTACGTGCAGTCTCGTCAAGCCGATAACACACCATCGACTGAAACTGCTGACGCTTGATACTGATGGCTGATACTGCAGATATCACAGTGCTTGGCGCAGGTTCCTATGGGACTGCGCTGGCCATTTCCCTTGCCAGTAATGGCCATAAGACCGTGCTTTGGGGGCATGAACCCGAGCATGTTGCAAGATTAACTGCTGCCCGTAGCAACGAAGAGTTTTTGCCAGGCATCCATTTCCCTGCGCAACTGGTCATGGAAGCGGATCTTGGCAAGGCATTAGCGGCATCTCGTAATATCCTGTTGGTGGTGCCTAGCCATGTGTTTGCTGACGTGCTGCGAACTGCCAAACCATTATTGCGGCAAGATGCGCGTATTGTCTGGGCTACCAAAGGATTGGAACCGCACACTGGCAGATTATTGAAGGACGTTGCCCGAGATGTGCTTGGTGATCAATACCCACTAGCGGTACTGTCTGGTCCCACTTTTGCCAAAGAGTTGGCGGCGGGGCTGCCAACGGCCATTTCGATTGCGGGGACCGATGCTAACTTCACTGCTGATTTGGTGGAGTTGTTGCACAGCCCAAAAAGTTTGCGTGTATATGCCAATGATGATTTTATCGGCCTGCAGCTTGGTGGTGCAGTAAAAAATGTGATTGCCATCGGTGCCGGTATGTCTGACGGTATAGGTTTTGGTGCCAATGCGCGTACAGCGCTGATCACTCGTGGTTTAGTGGAGTTAACTCGTCTTGGCTGTGCGCTAGGTGCTAAAAGCGATACTTTTATGGGAATGGCAGGACTGGGCGACTTAGTGTTGACCTGCACTGACAACCAATCCCGCAATCGGCGTTTTGGGTTGGCGCTAGGGCAGGGTTGTGATGTGGACTCCGCGCAGCAGCAGATTGGTCAAGTGGTTGAAGGCTATCGCAATACCAAGGAAGTCTACACATTAGCGCAACGATTAGGCGTGGAAATGCCGATAACTGAACAGATCTACCAAGTCTTGTATCAGGGCAAATCACCATTAGATGCCGCTAAAGAATTGCTGGCTCGTGAGAAAAAGTCAGAGACGCCTGGCGAGTAACAGCCAATAAAAAGGATGCCTCAAGGCATCCTTTTTATTGGCTGACAGCACTCAATCAGCGCTTTTTTGCAATTTTCGGCGATATAACAGCAGGTATAACGCTGGCAACACAAACAACGACAATACCGGTGCCGTGATCATCCCGCCGACCATCGGGGCGGCGATTTTCTGCATCACATCATTACCTGCGCCAGCTCCCCACATGATGGGCAACAATCCAAAGAAGATGGTCGCTACTGTCATGGCTTTCGGACGGACACGCATGACGGCACCTTCTATCAAGGCAGCCTTTAGGTCGCTGACGCTGTGATACATATTGTGTTGCTGACGATGCTTAATGGCATTATCGAGGTACACCAACATCACCACTCCAAATTCTGCAGCGACACCCGCCAATGCGATCATTCCCACCGCCACTGCGACAGACATGTTGTAATTTAGTGCGTACAGTACCCAAGCACTGCCTACCAGTGCAAACGGCAGCGACAACATAATCATGCTGGCCTGCAGCGCTGAATTAAAGGTCAGCATTAGCAGGATGAAGATCACCGCCAATGCCATTGGGATAACCTGCTCCAACTTATCGGCCACACGCTGCATGTACTCGTATTGTCCAGCAAAACTGTAACTGTAGCGTGGCGGTAGTTGCACCTGACTGGCGAGGATTGGTTTTACTGCCGCAATGTACTCACCGATGGAAGTGCCCTTGATATCCACAAAAACCCAGGAGATCAGGCGGCCATTTTCACTTTTGAGCATTGGTGCGCCGTCAGTGATTTCAATATCGGCCAGATTGCGTAGTGGTAGATAGTTGCCGGATTTGGTGATCACCGGCAAGTCCCGCAACTTTTCGATATTATCACGCAGATCTCGTGGATAACGCAGATTGATCGGGTAGCGTTCTGCACCCTGCACTGACTCACCAACATCGGCACCGCCAATGGCATAGCGCACTACATCCTGAATATCGCTCAGCGTCATACCGTAACGTGATGCCACATCCAACTTGGGCGTAATGTCGATATAACGGCCACCACCCACTCGTTCGGCATAGGCTGAACGAGTATGGGGCTGTTGTGATAACAAGGCTTCTATCTGCGCCCCAATACGCTGTAACTCTTCAACATCGTCGCCGGTGATCTTGATCCCGACCGGGGTTTTAATGCCAGTAGACAACATGTCTATACGGGTTTTAATGGGCTGAACCCAGGCGTTAGTTAATCCCGGCACTTTTACCGTTTTCTGCAGTTGCTCAATGATGTCATCCAGCTTTATGCCTGGACGCCACTCATCTTTGGGTTTCAGCATAATAGTGGTTTCCAGCATAGTCAGCGGTGCTGGGTCAGTCGCGGTTTCAGCTCGGCCTACTTTGCCAAATACCCGTTTAACCTCGGGCACCGTTTTTATCAGGCGGTCTGTTTGCTGCAGCAGTTCTGACGCTTTGCCAGCACTGATGCCAGGTAGGGTGGTTGGCATATACAGCAGATCACCTTCCTCCAGATCTGGCATAAATTCACTGCCCATATGGCTGGCGGGATACCAAGCGCTGGCCAATGCGATTAATGCGGCCAAAATGGTGGTTTTCGGAAAGCGCAGTACCAGCGTCAGCAACGGTTTGTATCCGGCTATTAGCACCCGGCTGATAGGGTTGGCGGTTTCAGAGGGAATTTTCCCTCGGATGAACAGTCCCATCAGCACCGGCACCACCGTGATCGACAGTATTGCCGCAGACGCCATTGCAAATGTCTTGGTGTAAGCCAAGGGTGTAAACAAGCGGCCTTCTTGATCTTCCAAGGCAAAGACTGGCAGGAAACTCAATGTAATAATCAGCAGTGAGAAGAACAGCGCCGGCCCTACCTCTTTGGATGCTTCAGCCACAATTTGCCAGTGCTCATTTCCTTGCGGCCCTCGCTCATGCTCATGTCGGAAATGTTCCAAGTGCTTGTGCATGTTCTCAATCATCACGATTGCCCCGTCCACCACCGCGCCAATGGCGATAGCGATACCCCCTAGGCTCATGATATTGGCATTAACGCCCATATGGCTCATCACGATGAACGCCATCAGGATAGACATTGGCAGGGTGATAATAGCCACCAGTGTGGAGCGGGCATGCAGCAGGAATAGCAGACACACCAAACTGACCACAACCATTTCCTCAATCACTTTGTGGACCAGATTGTCGACGGAGCTCTGGATCAAATGGGAACGATCGTATGTAGGTACTATCTCTACTCCTGCGGGCAGGCCGGCTTTTAACTGTTCCAGTTTTGCCTTAACCGCTTTTATGGTTGCCAACGCATTTTCGCCGTAACGCATCACAATGATGCCGCCCACGGTTTCGCCTTCGCCATTGAGTTCGGCAATACCACGGCGAGCCGCCGGTCCCTTGCGAATCGTGGCAATATCGCGTAGCAATAGTGGGGTGCCAGATGGACTGGTAACCCCCAGCGGAATTTCACCAAAATCTTGCAAGGTTTGGCGGTAGCCCTTGGCGCGAACCATGTACTCGGCCTCCGCCATCTCTACTACCGAGCCACCCACTTCGCTGTTGGCTTTGTTAATCGCCGATTTCACGCTGGCGATATCCAGTTTGTATATCGCCAATTTATCTGGGTCCAACACTATCTGATAGGTTTGTTCCATGCCGCCAACGGTGGCAACTTCAGATACCCCAGGCACACTCTGCAACTCTAGTTTCAAGTACCAATCCTGTAGGCTCTTGAGTTGTGACAGATCAAATTTGCCGCTTTTGTCCACTAATGCATATTCAAAAATCCAGCCAACACCGGAAGCATCAGGCCCTAACGACGGTTGTACACCTTCCGGCAGTCTGCTGCTGATCTGGCTTAGGTATTCCAGTACCCGAGAGCGAGCCCAGTAGATATCGGTACCATCTTCGAAAATCACATAGACATAGGAGTCACCAAACATGGAGTAACCGCGGACGGTTTTGGCGCCAGGCACTGCCAACATGGCGGTGGATAGTGGATAAGTGATTTGCTCTTCCACCAATTTTGGGGCTTGCCCAGGATATGCAGTCTTGATGATCACCTGCACATCAGACAAGTCCGGCAACGCATCCAAAGGGGTCTTTTGTAGGGCATGAACACCCAGTGCTGCCACTATCAGCGCAATGATAAGGACCATCACCCGCTGGCGGATGGCCGCATCAATGATGGTCTTCAGCATTGTGTGCCTCCTGATGTTGGCTGCTCAAACGCATCAAGCTGCCTTTCAGGCTGGCTTCTGAATCCAGCAGGAATTGCCCAGAGATCACCACATTTTCACCTTCACTGAGGCCGTTGAGGATCTGTACCATGCCACGGCTCATCATGCCGACATCAACACGACGGGCAACAAAGCTGTTATCGGCAGCTTTAACGATGACGCGGTTCTCTTTGCCGGTCTGGATCAGTGCTTCTTGTGGGATCACCAAGGCATTTTCGTTGGCACCCCCGAACAGCGAAACTTTGGCAAGGGTGTTGGGACGGAGGTGTGAGCCTTTATTGGATAACACTACCCTAACCCGTAAACTACGGGTAACCGGGTCCAACTCTGGATAGATGTAGTCGATTTTGCCTTGTAATCCCTTAATACCCATGGCTGGAACACTAACCTCTGCTGGTTGTCCTACCGCCAGCCAGCTTTGCTCATTCTCGAACACATCCGCTATTACCCATACCTTGTTGAGATCCACCATCGACAGTATCTCGGTTGCGGGTTGCAGATACATGCCATCACGAATGTCCAGCGCTTTCACATAGCCGCTGGATTCTGCATAAAAGGGGACTCGATATAAGGTCTTACCGGTTTTAGCCAGTTGTTTTATCTGCTCTTGATTCAACCCCAGCAATTCAAGGCGCAACCCGGCTTTGCGCAGCAGTTCTTGGTAACGTTCACTGTTACCAGAACGTTTCAGCGTATCTTGGGCTAACAGAAAGTCATCCTGTGCATTGACCAGATCCGGCGAGTAGATTTCGTAAAGTAGTTGACCTTGTTTTATCTCATCGCCTGCCGCTTGTACCGAGAGCTTTTCGACCCAGCCATTAACGCGGGAATGTATGTGGGTGATCTGACTTTCGTCATAACCGACTTCACCTACCGTATCGACAAAACGCCACATGGTTTGCCGCTGAGCTTTGGCCACTTTCAGTGCCAGCGCTTGCTGCATTTGCCCAGAAACATCGACCTTCACGGTATCCTGGTGGGCTCCCATTTCTACTTTTTCCAGCGTCATGCCACAGATGGGACAGGTACCGGGAGTATCGCTGACGATCTGGGGGTGCATTGGGCAAACATATTTAATAGTGCCGCCATGTGTTCCCTGGGTACTGTCAGCATTACTGAACACTTTTTGGGTATTGGCAGCTTGTTTAGTTGTCATTGACTTATTGCCGGACATATCCATTGCTGGTTGCGTAGCGGA
The DNA here is from genome assembly GCF_014651955.1 of Shewanella fodinae. Classification (GTDB taxonomy): domain Bacteria; phylum Pseudomonadota; class Gammaproteobacteria; order Enterobacterales; family Shewanellaceae; genus Shewanella; species Shewanella fodinae. Next base: position 12,627 of record NZ_BMXW01000034.1, read on the forward strand.
CTGTTCAGCGGTGTTCGTCGCGTTGACGGATGTAGGCGACTGCTCTGGCTCAGTGGCTTCATCCTTCACCAGAAACATGCCACAAATTGGGCAACGACCTGGTTTATCACTGCGTTCTTGCGGATGCATCGGACAATAATATTCTCCTTGGGCGGTTGCACTGGCCTGGTGCTGATGTTCCTGATGTTCATCAGTCACCGCCTGCGCTTGCAGGCTCCATTGCGAGCCTGTAGCCAGCATCAAACTCAGGATACAGGCTAGGTTACGACGGTTGTTGTTGCTCATATGCCTCATCTCCACCTGCTGTTTGATTAGTGCTGATGCATATGCATGCTGTCTTCGCTTGGTGTTTCAGCCGGTACCAGTTTCATGCCGCATTTAGGGCAGGAGTCGCCTTTGTGGCCAGTGACTTCAGGGTGCATCGGACAGTGATAAACCACGGCATCGACTTTAGCCTTAACCAGTTTCATGCCACATTTAGGGCAGGAGTCGCCTTTGTGTCCGGTGACTTCAGGATGCATCGGGCAATGATAAACTTCTGCGGTATTAGCAGTAGCATGCTGGTGTTGGGTATCAGCAGCGTAGCTGTAACCAGTCAGACCCAAACTCAATAGCACAGCAAAAAATAGGGTAATTACAGATTTCATATGTCACTCCATAAGCGGGCTGCACTGAGCGTTAATATGTCAGTGAGCAACCCAAAATTAATTCAGCTTGTGTTTTAGTAGATTTCAGGCACACGTGTGCCGTAGCAGTTACGCAATAGGTGGTTTGAAGCTGGGATTAATATCAACAGAGCGGAAATGAGGCATCGGCGTTGCAACGGCAACTTCAGGATGTTTGACTGTCGGCCAGGAAACGGCAGCCAATAGTGTGCCTGCTACAGATATCACCAGACAGTGGCCCCCTTTGCAGAATCCATTGCCGTCACAGCAGTGATGGGTTGCAGCGTTGGGAAGCACTTTTGCAACATTATGCCCATCACAACATTGGGGAGCGGTGGTCTGTTGAGGATGACAATCCATAGATGCGGCCATCTTGTGATGACCGGTTGCCGACATCATCATTGCGGAATCTGCTTTTGCAACAGGGATCATCCAATGGTCGTTAGATAGCAGTCCCTGCCCGACAAATGCGAGCAAGGTCAGTATCAACCCCATATGACGACGAACCAACTGCATAAGATTCCCCAAAATAATGATCGTCTAAATCATACCACGTCAGCATATAGCTACCTTGATGAAATTCACAGTTATTTGAATTTCATCAAGTAACTCAGAACCATGCAACGCCAAGCCTCCTAACTCTTAGCGTTGGGCGGATAACAGCTCGGTAATCACGCTGGCTTGTGTCCGTAGCGGCAACTGGTCAGTATGGCCGTTTGCTGTACCTACGGTTAAGTACGGTTGATGGAGATAAGTCTTAGCTGCACTGGCATCATCAATTACCGGTATGTGTAGTTGAACTGGTTGCTGGTCTTTTATGGCAAGATTTAAATACAAAGGTTCGGACGTTACCCAAGCACCTGAATCATCGGCACTATCAGCAAACAGATCGCGGTAGCGAACCACCAAGACGTGCGTGCCGTTCGATAGTTGTAAATCGGTATGAGCGGCGTTTTGTGGCTGGCCATCAATATCGAGAATTTGTAATGATGCCGGGACAGTGACCTCGGCTGCCAGAGTCTGTGGGATAACGAACAAGTAGCTAGAAAATATAGCAGCGCTAAGTGCTGCGAAAGCAGTTTTTGAGAACATAATGTGACTCCAGATATTTCTGTAAACAACAATCATTTGGTGTAGGCAAATTGCCTAAGGTTTTGCGATTGAATGTTACAGACTATCGGGCGGTGGCGTTTGCACACCGAGAGTCGTGGTCTGGCTGCTCCAACCTTTATGTAAAATGACATCACTGGATGCAGACATCTTGGTGGTTTGCGGCAGAAGTGTGATAACTGATGCCAAATGACTACAGTGATTCAGACAATTATTCATCTGGTTACAGTGTTCAACACTCATATCACAGTGCTGGCAGGCGATGTTATCCGAGCAACAAGAATAAGGTTCGCTGGCGTTAATAGCGTTAATGACTGATTGGGTTGCAACATGCTGTGATACTGGCATAGCTACCGCAAGTCTAGGCGCAACAGCCTGACTTAACAGCATTACTAGCACGGTAAATGTCAGCAGCAGATTTCGCATGCAATCCTTCAAATTATTTTTTAAGCCTATGCTTAAGATGTTCTAAACTCAAAAAGGTTTCATGTATAAAAAATAAATCTTAAAGGGTGATTGTTTGAGCAAGATCACTGAATAATTTTTCGCTTAAGGTAGGCGAATAGATAATTGGCATAAGCAAAAAAGTAAGCACTAGCACCTACTTACTAAATTAGCTAAGTTAACATTGTAGAGTTAGAGGTCTGTCGCATTTTAGCTTATTTAGGTCAGATTAATTAAAGAAAGTTGGTTTATAATCCGAACCGGATAAAGAGTCAGCCCAATTATTAAAATAAAGTATTTATTGGAGAAGAGTGATGAATTGGCGTGCACTATTCAAACCCAGCGCAAAGTATTCCATCCTGTCACTGTTGGTCGTCGGTATCGTCGTCGGTGTGATAGGTTACTTTGCAACACAGCAAACATTACATGCAACAAGCTCGGATGCTTTCTGTATGACTTGTCACAGTCACCATTCATTGAAAGATGAAGTGCTCGCTTCTGCCCACGGCGGCAATGAACATGGTTTCACTGTACAGTGTCAGGACTGCCATCTGCCACACAGCCCAATCAAGTATCTGATGAAAAAAATCGTGGTATCCAAGGACCTATATGGTTTCCTGACTATCGACGGTTTCAATACTCAGGCATGGTTGGATGAACATCGTAAAGAACAGGCTGACAAAGCACTGGAATACTTCCGTGCGAATGATTCTGCTAACTGTCAGCACTGTCATACTCGTATTTATCAGAACCAGCCGGAATCCATGAAGAAGATTGCTGTAAGAATGCATACCATGAATTTCCAGAAAGAGCCTGATAAGCGTAAGACTTGTGTGGATTGTCACAAGGGCGTAGCTCACGTCTATCCTAAGGGCTAAGCGATTATTGCTCTTCATTGAAAGCCGGTGCAGCGCACCGGCTTTTTTTTATGTGGCGCCACCAACACTCTGTTATCTGCGATAAACAAGCCATAAAACTTTGTTGAACTCTGTGGTATCGTTGGCGCATTTATCGTTAATCAACAAACTGATTGTTGGATTTATGCACAATATTGCTCAACTCATTGCTCAGGAACTGGATGTTCGCGAGCAGCAGGTCGCAGCGACTATCACGCTGCTGGATGAAGGTGCCACGGTTCCGTTTATTGCCCGTTATCGTAAAGAAGTGACTGGTGGTTTGGATGATACCCAATTGCGAACGCTGTTCAGCCGTTTGGGCTATCTGCGAGAACTGAACGAGCGGCGAGAGGTGATCCTCAAGTCAATTGACGAACAAGGCAAGCTAACCCCCGAGTTGGCCAAAGCACTTAATGACGCTGACACCAAGACGCGCCTCGAAGACCTCTACTTACCCTTCAAACCTAAGCGTCGTACCAAAGGCCAGATAGCCATCGAAGCGGGAATTGCACCGTTGGCTGAACAGTTGCTGGCAGCGATTGGTGACACCAGTGTTGAGCCTGAACGCGAGGCAGCCCAATACCTTAACGCTGACGCCGGCTTTACTGATGAGAAGTCCGTGTTGGACGGTGCGCGTTATATCCTGATGGAACGTTTTGCTGAAGATGCGGATTTGTTAGCTAAAGTACGCCGCCATCTGGCAGAACATGCGTTATTGGAAAGCAAAGTGGTCAGCGGTAAAGAGCAGGAAGGTGCCAAATTCCGCGACTATTTCGCTCACGCCGAATCTATCAGCCAAGTTCCATCACATCGGGCGCTGGCGATGCTACGCGGTCGTAATGAAGGCGTGCTGGCGTTGGCGTTAAATGCCGATCCGGGGAGTGAAGCCAAAGAGGGCAGCTATTGCGAGCAGATCATCACTGACCATCTGGGTTGGCAACTGTCTGACACCGCAATAGATCGCTGGCTAAGAACCGTTGTGACCGCAACTTGGCGCATCAAAATTGCGCTGCAGATGGAAACTGAATTCATTGCCCAGATGCGTGAGGCTGCTGAAGCTGAGGCCATCAAGGTATTTGCGCGCAATCTTGGCGATCTGCTGATGGCACCGCCGGCGGGGGCCAAGGCAACGATGGGGCTCGATCCCGGATTGCGTACCGGCGTGAAAGTGGCGGTGGTAAACGATACCGGTAAGCTGGTGGCGCATACCACCATTTTCCCTCATGCGCCGCAAAATCAATGGGATAAATCAGTTAGAACGCTCGCGACTCTGGTTAATATGCATCAGGTTGAACTGATCGCCATCGGTAACGGCACCGCTTCCAGAGAAACCGACAAACTGGCCGCAGATGTGATTGCGGCGGTTAAAGAGCAGCAACCAAGACTCACTAAAGTGGTGGTGAGTGAAGCGGGGGCTTCGGTTTATTCTGCGTCTGAGTTAGCGGCCAACGAGTTTCCTGATTTGGATGTCTCGCTACGCGGAGCTGTGTCCATTGCCCGACGATTGCAGGATCCGTTGGCCGAGTTGGTGAAGATTGAGCCTAAGTCCATTGGTGTGGGACAGTATCAGCATGATGTGAGTCAGAGTCAGTTGTCCACATCGCTAGAAGCCGTGGTGGAAGATTGCGTTAACAGTGTCGGCGTGGATGTCAATATGGCCTCGGTGCCACTGCTAAGTCAGGTGGCGGGGCTCAATCGCACACTGGCAAAAAATATTGTTGATTACCGCGATGAAAATGGCCGTTTTAATGATCGTAAGACCTTATTAAAAGTCCCACGGCTCGGGCCGAAGGCGTTTGAACAGGCGGCGGGCTTTCTGCGAATTCACGGAGGTGATAATCCATTAGATGAATCTGCGGTGCACCCAGAAGCCTATATGCTGGTGGAAAATATCTCTCGCGCTAAAAACACACCGCTGACTCAGATGATAGGTAACTCCACGCTATTAGCGAGCCTGAACCCTGCCGATTTTATCACCACAGAATTTGGTTTACCGACAGTAACGGATATCCTGAAAGAGCTGGATAAACCCGGGCGTGATCCTCGCGGTGAATTCAAAACCGCACATTTTAAAGACGGGGTGGAAGCGATAACCGATCTGCAGCCCGAAATGGTGCTTGAAGGCGTAGTTACCAACGTGACCAATTTTGGCGCTTTTATCGATATTGGGGTACATCAGGACGGATTGGTACATATCTCATCGCTTACGGATAAATTTGTCAGCGATCCCCATACCGTGGTGAAAGCTGGCGATGTGGTAAAAGTGAAAGTGCTGGATGTTGATGTCCCGCGCAAACGTATCAGTTTAACGATGCGGCTTGATGAAAAGCCTGAGCCTAAGTCAGTGTCATCGAAACCTGCGAATAAAGCTACGGCTAAACCAGCGGCAGCTAGAACAGACACTAAACACAGTAAACCACAACCTCATAACAAGCCGCAGGAAAAAACAAAACCGACGAATGCGGCTATGGGAAATGCGTTTGCGGAGGCATTTGCCAAGTTGAAGAAATAAGTAACTATGATAAATAAACCGGGAATTACCCTAACGCCACTCGCTTAAGAGCGAGTGGCGTTCTTATCTCTAGAGCGTGAAGGATATTTCGCCGCTTTTTTCAATACAGCTCTTGGGTAAGGCTGTCTTTTCCTTTTCTCTGGCAGAATTAGCCGC
>NZ_BMXW01000035.1 GCF_014651955.1 Shewanella fodinae
ATTCGCAGGTATGTCCGCCATCAAGAAAGAGTCGAAAAACAAGAGCAAGCTGAGCTTGCTCTTGTATAGAAGGCCCCCTTTTAGGGGGTAATCACAAAGCCACCTTCTTCAGAAGGTGGTTTTTTACGGTTGCACGGCGGGTTGAAGCAACTTGCTGAACTCTGACACCAGCATAGGTTTGCCCAGCAGATATCCCTGTACTTGGTCACAATTATGATCGGCGAGGAAATTTAACTGCTCTTGTGTTTCCACCCCTTCTGCGACAACCTGCAAGTCGAGACTGTGGGCTAAGGCAATAATGGCGCTGGTGATAGCCGCATCTTCCGGATCATCTGAAATATCACGCACGAACTCTTTATCAATCTTGAGGGTGTGGATGGGGAAGCGCTTGAGGTATGCCAGGCTGGAGTAACCAGTACCAAAGTCGTCAACCGCCAGCGTCAGACCCAATGCTTCCAGGCGTGCCAGAATGGCGATAGATTCCGCTGGATGCTGCATCACGGCGGATTCTGTTAACTCCAGTTCCAGCAATTCGGCAGGCAACTCACAGGTCGTCAACGCCCGTGTTACTTCATCTACAATATAATTATTCAGTTGCTTGGCCGAAAGGTTAATGGCAACCGGTATCAGTTGTAATCCTTGTCGGCGCCATAAGGCCAGTTGCTGACACACCTGTTGCAGCACCCAAACACCTATGGTGTTGATCATGCCCGTTTCTTCTGCCAATGGAATAAATTCTGCTGGCGATACCTGCCCAATATGTTCGCTGTGCCAGCGCAGCAGTGCTTCCATCCCGGTGAGCTTGCCGCTTTTTACTTCATATTTTGGTTGATATACCAAGTGCAGTTCATTGTTTGTCAGGGCCTGTTTCAGACCACTTTCCAGTTGCATATGTCTGACAGCGGCTTGATTCATAGAGGCTGTGTAGAACTGGAAGTTGTTCCGCCCCATCGCTTTAGCGTGGTACATGGCGGTATCGGCAAACTTTAACAACTCTTCAGTATTGTCGGCATCGTCAGGGAACATGCTGATACCGATGGAGGTAGTAATATCCAGCACCGTTTGACCTACTGCGAACGGTTGTTTCAACGTATCAGTAATTTTTTCGGCGATAACCGTGGCAGCTTTGGTTTTGTGCACACCTTCGAGAATAATCGTGAACTCGTCACCGCCGATGCGCGCGACGGTATCGCCTTCGCGGATCACCCGCCGTAAGCGCTCGGCCACCGCTGCAAGTAACTGATCTCCCACCTGATGACCACGGGTGTCATTGATATTTTTGAAACGATCGAGATCGAGGAACAGCAGTGCTACTTTGGTATTGCTGCGAGTGGCTTGCGCCAATGCGTGTTGCAGCCGATCCTGAAATAAAGTGCGATTGGGCAGATCGGTCAGTTGGTCATAGTTCGCCATCAGCCGCAGGTCTTCTTCCGCTTTTTTACGCTCGGTGATGTCGTTGAACACCATCACCAGATGGCTGGTGTGACCAGAAGCGTCCAGCACTTGGTTAGCTTCCATCCATACGGGCAGGAGTTTGCCGCGGCGGGTATGGATTTGCATCTCTCTTGCCCAACTACGGTGATGTAACATTGCAGATTCTGCTTGTTGATAAAAGCTGCGTGGATAAAGACCGCGCGTCAGAAACAATACTGGACGCCCCTTGATGTCTTTTTCGGTAAAACCGGTGATGTGGGTAAAGGCGGGGTTAACATCAATCACCCGATAGTCCAGATCAGTCGTCACCACCGCTTCATTCATGCTTTCCAGCACTTGGTATGACAAACGTAGTTGATCTTCTTGGCGTTTTCGCAACGAAATGTCGGTGAGTGTTCCTGCCATTCGGACGGGATTACCCTGTTTATCCCATTCCACCGCCTTACCGCGATCAAGCCCCCAACTCCAGTTACCATCACTATTTTTCAGGCGGTATTCGGCTTCATAAAAAGGGGTTTCACCGATGATATAGCGCTGCAGGGCATCAGTGATTCTGGGTAAATCATCGGGATGTACTTGCTTATAAAACTGCTGACGGTCAATCTCTTCACTGTATTCATCACCATCCTGTTGGCTGGTGATATACAGGCGGTTTTGTTTGAGTTGCCAATCCCACATGCGGCCACCTGAACCCAGCAGGGCTAATCGCAATCGTTTCTCCGAAGCGTTTATCTCTTGTTGAATGCGTTGATCGTGGTAACGTTGCTGGAAGTAATGGCGGGTCATCAATCCCAGTAATAATGCTGTGAGTACTACATAGGTAAAGTAAGCCCATATAGTGCGATAATATGGGGGCTGGATAAGAATATCCGCCAGCAATTGCGGTTCTTCAAGGCGATTGCCATCCAGTTGATAACGGCCCCATAAACGATAATGACCAGGTGCCAGATTGGTGTAGCTGACAACATGCTGGTTGCGCAGCGGCGTCCAACTGCTGTCTTGTTCTTCCAGAAAAAAGCTGAAATTGTCATGACCGGGGTAACTGAAATCGTTGGAGGTAACCTCAAAGGTCAGCACCTTATCGCTGTAAGGGAGGGTGATCTGATGGCTCTTATCGAGGCGATAATAAGGCGAATGTATGGCACCGAGTTGCCAGGCAGCCAACGAAATCTGAATGTTGTCACGCCGAGGCGGAATGTCAGCCGGATAAAAGTGATTCAAACCATTAATGCCACCAAACCAGATGCTACCGTCTTTATCCTGCCAGCGCACACCACCGTTAAACTCTAGGGCCTGTAGTCCTTCGTTTTCATTAAAACTTTCAATGTCATAACTATTTGGGTCTAAACGGCTGATACCTGAGTTGCTGCTAAACCAGAGATAGCCACGATGATCCTCAGCAAGTGCATAGATGGTGTTGTTAGGCAACCCGTGCTGCTGGCTGATATGAGTGAGTTTGCCATGATAATAGCGACTTAACCCGCCATGGGTCGCCAACCAGATACTACCGTCCTGCGTTCGTAGTACATCACGCACAAATGGATGAGGCAGGTCTTTACCGGGAATGACCAGCTTTTCGCCGTTGTCAGGGTTAAAATGATAAGCTCCCATCATGGTACTGACCCACAAGCCATCCGGGTCAGCTTTGACATTGAGAATAACTTGCTGTGGTTCATCATTAGCGGGAAGGATGTTATTGGCCGCTGTAAGCGCTGTGGCTTTGGCAGCTTTCCGATCAAACTGATATAACTGCCGACCGGCGCCAAACCACAGACGTTGTTGCGCATCTATGGTCAATGTCCGGATAAATCCCAGTTGGGTAGTTTCAGCATATACCGTTAGCTGTCCATCCAGAGTCAGCTTGGCTAGGCCGCTGCTGGTGGCCATCCAAAGTTGATGTTCGTTATCTTCAGCGATGTCCATGATGCGCAGATGCAGCATTTGTGGAGCAATATTCAGCGCCTTGGCAAACTGGGCGTTATAGGAGTGAAAATGTCCTGTATTATCCAGTCTAAACAGCCCTGCATTATTGGTCCCCAAATACAGATTGCCGTCGCTGCCGCGAAAAATAGCGCGGAAATTATTAAAATGCTGTTGATTGAAAGGGTCTTGCTGGTTGTAGATATGCGCAAAATACTGCCGGGTAATGTTGATGCGGTTGAGCCCTGAATAGCGGGTCCCGACCCAGAGGTTGCCGTGCTTATCCAGCAGTAGATTGAATATGTCGTTATCGCTCAGCCCGCTGGCATCGAATGGACTATAGCGGTAAATACTGTCGTGCCATTTCCCTTCTTTACGCTGCAGATTAATCAGCCCACTACCGTCACCGCCTAACCAGATATTATCGGCAGACACAAAGGCGATATCGTGAATAATCTGATTGCTATGTGGTAGCTGATATATCAGCTCTGGCGCAGCCGTTAAACTGGGGTAGTGCCACAGACTATCCCCTTTGGTCAGCCAGATGCTGTGATCTGGGGCGCTGCTTACTTGACGCACCTGTTGTTTACCGGGAGGTAGCATGAAGGGCAACCACTGCCCAGCGCGGAAAATATACGCCCCTGAATCTGCCGTGGATATAAACAGACTATTGGCATCCAGTGTATGCAGACTGGTGACAACTGGAAATGCGCTTTGACCGACGGCTACTGGCAACAACCGACTTTTATCATTACTTAGACGATACAGCCCCTGTGTGGTGCCCACCCATAGCTGCTTTCCTACGGTGGCCATTTCGACCACTTGGAGACTTTTCAACCCTTGCTCGGCACCGTAACGGCGGAAATTGCCGGTTTCTGGTTGGAAGAGATTTACTCCGCCGCTATAAGTACCGACCCAAATGGCGCCATCGCTGCTTTGAACGATATCGGTAATAAAGCTGTCGCTGAGGCTGTCATTACGAAACGGATCATGCAGAAATAGGTTGAAATCGGTACCATTGTAGCTCTGTAGACCGTCCTGAGTGCCGATCCACAGCATGCCGCCCTTATCTTCAAATAAAGAATAGATGCTATTTTGGTGCAGGCCATTGAGGCTGTTGATGTGCTCAAACCTGAGCTGTGACAAAGTCACTGCTGGCAACGGAGCGGATAACGCGCCGAGGCTAAACAGCAGCATGAGTAAGCTCAGGAGTTTACGCAAGAGTAGCCTGTAACATTGTTATAGATTATGAGTTACATATCCTATAACAAACCATAGGAAACTGCCTACTTTTGCAGGGGATAAAAAAGGCCTTGCCGGAAGGGGAGGAAGCAAGGCCTTTTGCTTTAGAACTCGGTTAAGGATTGATAGTCTTCAGGCACTCGCACCGTACCTTCCATCAGTATCCGGGCACTGCGACTCATAATCACTTTACTGACTTGCCAGTGGCCGCTATTGCATTGGGCCTCAGCGCCCACTCTTAGCGTGCCGGAGGGATGGCCAAAACGTACTTGTCCACGTTCACCACCGCCAGCTGCAAGATTGACTAGCGTGCCTGGAATACAGGCGGCGGTAGCAATAGCAACGGCGGCCGTGCCCATCATGGCGTGGTGCAATTTGCCCATGGATAAGGCGCGAACTAGCAGGTCGATTTCGCTAGCATTGACTGGTTTACCACTGGAGGCGGTGTAATTGGCGGGTGGCGCAACAAAGGCAATCTTCGGCGTATGTTGACGGGCCTGCGCTTGTTCGATTGTCTCAATCAGCCCCATTCTAATAGCGCCATAAGCCCGCAGTAACTCAAAACGTGCCATCGCGTTAGCATCGCCGTTGATGGCGTCTTGTAATTCTGTACCGCTATAACCAAGATCCGCGGCGTTGACAAAAATGGTCGGGATCCCTGCATTGATCAGGGTGGCTTTTAGTTTGCCGCCAGCAACCAAATCATCTGGTAACTCCAATTCATCAATAAGATTGCCGGTGGGGAACATTGCGCCACCATCACTATCGTCGGCGGGGTCAAGAAACTCGATCTGCACTTCTGCCGCAGGAAAAGTCACACCATCGAGTTCAAAATCGCCGCACTCGACCACTTGGCCGTTGGCAATGGGGATATGGGCAATAATGGTCTTGCTGATATTGGCCTGCCAGATACGCACGCTACAGATGCCGTTATCGGGGATGCGTTTTGGGTCAACTAGGCCGTTACTGATAGCAAAGGCACCGACAGCTGCAGTGAGGTTACCGCAGTTGCCACTCCAGTCGATAAAAGGCTTGTCGATTGCCACCTGACCAAACAGGTAGTCCACATCATGTTCAGCTTTGTCGCTGCGACTGAGGATGACAGTTTTACTGGTACTGGATGTTGCACCGCCCATGCCATCAGTCTGTTTACCGTAAGGATCTGGGCTACCAATCACCCGCAGCAGCAGCGCATCGCGAGCCGCGCCCGGTTGCTGTGCTGCTGGCGGTAAGTCCTGCAACCGGAAAAATACGCCTTTGCTGGTGCCACCACGCATGTAAGTGGCCGGGATTTTAATCTGTACTTTAGCCATTACGCTTGCCCCTGCTCCTGTAAAAAGTCCTGAGCAAAACGCTGCAATACGCCACCCGCTTCATAGATGGCCATTTCTTCAGCGGTATCCAAGCGGCACAGTACTGGTACTTCTACGGTACTGCCGTCTGTTTTGTGTAACCGCAATGTCAGTTGCGTACCGGGTGTGCGCTCGCCAAGAACATCAAAGATTTCAGTACCATCAATAGCTAACGTGTCACGGTTGGTGCCAGGTAGGAATTGCAATGGCAAAACACCCATACCCACCAGATTGGTGCGATGGATGCGCTCAAAGCCTTCTGCCACAATGGCTTCGACGCCAGCAAGCCGCACGCCTTTAGCGGCCCAATCACGACTGGAACCCTGACCATAGTCTTTACCGGCGATGATGCACAAAGGTTGCTGGCGTTGCATATAGGTTTCAATCGCTTCCCACATCCGTACCTGTTTGCCTTCGGGTTCGATGCGTGCCAAGGAGCCTTGAATCACTTTGCCATTGCTGTCTTTGACCATTTCGTTGAACAGTTTCGGGTTCGCAAACGTGGCCCGTTGTGCGGTCAGGTGATCACCGCGATGAGTGGCATAAGAGTTAAAATCTTCTTCTGGTAAGCCCATTTTTAATAGGTATTCCCCAGCGGCACTGCTAGGTAAAATCGCGTTGGAAGGTGACAAATGATCGGTGGTGATATTGTCACCTAATACTGCCAGTGGTCGCATGCCTTTCAAGGTGCGCTCACCAGCAAGCGCGCCTTCCCAGTAAGGCGGACGGCGGATATAGGTACTCATTGGCCGCCAGTCGTACAGCGGATTGATATGTTCGCCATATTCGACTTTCAGGTCGAACATCGGCTCATACACTTTGCGAAACTGCTCGGGTTTTACCGATTGACGGATAATGGCATCAATCTCAGTATCGTCTGGCCAGATATCTTTGAGTGTTATGGGCTGCCCTTGTGCATCGGTGCCGAGCACATCCTTTTCAATGTCAAAACGGATAGTCCCAGCGATGGCATAGGCCACTACCAGTGGTGGCGAGGCCAGAAATGCCTGTTTGGCGTAGGGATGAATGCGGCCATCAAAGTTACGGTTGCCAGAAAGTACCGCCGTGGCATATAGGTCGCGGTCGATGATCTCTTGCTGAATCTTCGGATCCAGCGCGCCGCTCATGCCGTTGCAGGTGGTGCAGGCAAAGGCGACAATGCCAAACCCCAGTTGTTCCAAGTAAGGCAATAACCCGGATTCTTGCAGATACAGCGCCACCGCTTTTGAGCCAGGGGCCAGCGAAGTTTTCACCCAAGGTTGACGCACCAGCCCTTTCTTCACGGCATTTCTGGCCAACAAGCCAGCGGCAATGACGTTACGTGGATTGCTGGTATTGGTGCAACTGGTGATGGCAGCGATGATCACCGCGCCATCCGGCATTAAATTGTCCAGATGTTCCACTTTGCCACTGATACCTTTGGCCGCCAAATCGGCGGTGGCGACCCGTTTATGTGGGTTAGATGGCCCGGCAATGTTGCGGCCGACACTGGAGAGATCAAACTTGAGCACTCGTTCATACTGGGCATCTTGCAGGGTATCGGCCCACAGACCCGCCTGTTTGGCATAGGTTTCGACCAACTGTACTTGCTGCTCGTCGCGGCCTGTCAGGCGTAGATAATCCAGTGTCTGCTGATCTATCGAGAACAGCGCGGCGGTTGCACCGTATTCTGGTGTCATATTGGCGATAGTGGCGCGATCGCCGAGGGTCAGATGGGCAGCGCCTTCACCGAAAAATTCCAGATAAGCCGACACCACTTTTTCATTGCGCAAAAATTCGGTCAGCGCCAGTACAATGTCGGTGGCGGTAATGCCCGGTTGCGGTTTACCGCTGAGTTCCACACCGACAATATCCGGCAGCCGCATCCAAGAGGCGCGCCCTAGCATGACACTCTCGGCTTCCAAACCGCCAACCCCTACGGCAATCACGCCGAGCGCATCCACATGGGGGGTATGACTGTCGGTGCCGACTAAGGTATCAGGAAAAGCGACGCCATCTTTGGCATGGATCACTGGCGACATCCGCTCCAGATTGATCTGGTGCATGATGCCGTTACCCGGCGGGATCACATCGACGTTACGAAACGCCGTTTTACACCAGTTGATGAAATGAAAGCGGTCTTCGTTACGACGATCTTCAATGGCGCGATTTTTTTCAAAGGCATCGGCTTCAAATCCGGCATGTTCAACCGCCAACGAGTGATCGACAATCAGCTGGGTGGGAACGACTGGATTCACTTTGGAAGGGTCGCCGCCTTTCGCCGCAATGGCGTCACGCAGCCCGGCAAGGTCTACTAATGCTGTTTGACCAAGAATGTCATGACAGACCACACGTGCTGGAAACCAAGGGAAATCCAGTTCACGTTTACGCTCAATCAACTGTGACAGGTAGGCGTTAAGTTTGGTCGGTTCGGCGCGGCGCACCAAGTTTTCGGCATGTACCCGCGACGTATATGGCAGTGTTGCCCACGCACCTGGCTTGATGGCGTCAACCGCCGCTGCTGCATCATAGTATGATAGAGAAGTGCCGTTTAGCGGTACCCGGAATGCTGTATTCATGGTGCTTTCACCCGTAAGTCAGTTAAGCTGTGCGGGCACTTGGCCCGCAATCACCCTCAAGATTGGCCTGATTAACGCTGCTCGATTGGGGGAACTTCGCGGGGTGCGACCCCCACATAATCGGCGCTGGGGCGGATTATGCGGTTGTTGGAGCGTTGTTCCATCACGTGTGCCGCCCACCCTGTCAGGCGTGAGCAAACGAAGATGGGGGTGAACAGCTTGGTCGGTATGCCCATGTAGTGATAAGCGCTGGCATGGAAAAAGTCAGCGTTACAGAACAGTTTTTTCTCTTGCCACATCAGTTCCTCACAGGCAACGGAAACTTTGTAGAGCCGCTCATCGCCGACTTCTTTCGACAGCTTTTCAGACCAGCTCTTGATAATGGCGTTACGGGGATCGGACTCACGGTAGATGGCGTGACCAAAACCCATGATCTTCTCTTTGCGCTCCAGTTTGCCGAGTAAGGTTGCGCGGGCGTCCTCTTCATCACGCATGTTCTGGATCAGTTCCATTGCCGCTTCGTTAGCACCACCATGCAGCGGACCACGTAGTGAACCAATAGCACCGGTGATACAGGAAAACATGTCGGACAAGGTTGAGGCACAAACCCGGGCGGTGAAGGTCGAAGCGTTAAATTCATGCTCCGCATAGAGGATCAGCGACACGTCCATCACTCTAGCATGCAGTGGTGCTGGTTTTTTGCCATGCAGCAGATGCAGGAAATGCGCGCCAATCTGCTCGTCGTCGGTTTCAGTCTCAATCCGCACGCCATCGTGGCTAAAACGATACCAGTAGCAGATGATGGACGGGAATGCGCCTAACAGACGGTCAGCCACATCTTGCTGTTCACTAAAGTCTTTTTCCGGCTCCAGATTACCGAGCATAGAGCAGCCAGTGCGCATCACATCCATGGGATGGGAGCTGGCAGGAATGCGTTCCAGCACTTCTTTCAACGCTTGTGGTAAACCGCGCAAGCCCTTGAGTTTTTTGCGGTAGGCTGCCAACTGCGCCACGTTGGGGAGTTCACCATAGAGGATTAGATAAGCGACTTCTTCAAAACTGACATGTTCTGCCAGATCTTTTACATCGTAGCCGCGGTAGGTCAGGCCTGAACCGGATTTCCCTACGGTACTCAGTGCCGTTTCTCCAGCGCTTTGTCCACGCAGTCCGGCACCACTCAGTTTCTTATCAGTCATCGCTGTTTCCTCTAATCCGTTAACTACTTTTATACCTTGGCATCTGTGCCTGTGTCCGGCACCGCCTGCTGCCTGTTCGCCCCCGCAATTTGGCAGCAGGCGGTCGTTTTGTGTCGCCGGTTATTTGCTGAATAGCTGATCCAGCTTGTCTTCGTACTGGTGATATCCCAGATAGTGATATAACTCTTCACGGGTCTGCATGGTATCTACCACATTGCGCTGGTGACCATCAGCGACCAGTGCCTGCATTACTTTTAATGCGGCTTTGTTAGCGGCGCGGAATGGACTTAATGGATAAAGCACCATCGCCACCCCAACGTCCGCCAGTTGTTCTTTGTTAAAAAGTTCGGTTTTGCCAAATTCGGTCATGTTGGCAAGAATCGGTGCCTTGACCACTTGCTTGAAACGCACATATTGTTGCAGTTCGGTCAGTGCTTCGGCGAATATCATGTCGGCCCCAGCTTCGATATACGCTGCTGCGCGTTCGATACCGGCTTCAAGTCCTTCTACGGCCACTGCATCCGTCCGCGCCATGATGACGAAATTTTCATCCTGACGCGCATCCACTGCAGCTTTGATGCGATCGACCATCTCTTCGGTACTGACCACCGCTTTATTGGGACGGTGACCACACCGTTTCTGCGACACCTGATCTTCCATATGCACCGCTGCCACACCGGCTTTCTCAAACTCTTTAATGGTGCGGGCGATATTGAACGCGCCACCCCAGCCGGTATCAATGTCTACCAGCAGTGGCAAATCGGTCGCTGACGTAATGCGACTGGCGTCGATCAGCACGTCATTCATTGAGGTCATTCCCAAATCTGGCAGACCATAGGAGGCGTTGGCCACTCCAGCACCAGAAAGGTACAACGCCTGAATACCGCATTGCTCTGCCATCAGAGCGAAATAGGCGTTAGTGGTACCCACTATCTGTAGTGGTTGATTATTTGCTACCGCCTGGCGGAATCGCAATCCGGCACTTGCTTTCATCTGTTGCTCCTTGTGTCCTCAGCAAACGTTCTGTGGCTTGGCTGCCAGTGTTTGCGCCTGCAGTTGTTTCAATCTCTGTTCGGTGTTTTGTCGCCCTTGCTCGATATGACGGCGCATCAGTAAGCCTGCGAGTTCGGCGTCGCGTTGGGCGATGGCCTCAACAATTCTGCGGTGTTCAGCAATGGCTCTGACCGGACGGCGACTGTTGTTGGTGCATTGGTAGCGGTACATCCGTAACAGATGGTAAAGACCCCCAATCAGCGTTTCCTGTAGATGCCGGTTACCGCTGGCACGGATGATCTGATAGTGGAAATCGACATCACCTTCCTGTTGGAAATAGCTGTCACCATCGTTTAACGCCGCTTCTTGGCGCTCTAATAACTGCCACAGGTTGTTGAGTTGCTCTTCAGTAATACGTTTGGCGGCCAGCTCACAGGCCATGACTTCCAGTGTGCTGCGTAATTCATAGAGGTCGTTAAGCTCTTCAACCGTAAGTGCCGCCACTCTGGCACCGATATGGGGCACCCGCACTACCAAGCGCTGCCGCTCTAGTAGCTGCAAGGCTTCCCGGGTTGGGCCACGGCTGATGCCATATTTTTCTGCCAGTGCTTGCTCGTTGATCTTGCTACCGGCGGGCAGTTCACCTTTGATGATGCTGGTCTGGATCTGCACCAATACCTGTTCCACCAGCGTGATGCTCTTTTCCTGCGGTGTAAATTCTGACAAATCCTGGGGTGATAGCGCCTGTCCCATGTGCAGTCCTGTTGACCAAATGTGCATTGACCTTAAAATTGTAGGTACTAATTGTCAACAATATGCAATGTTAGACGTAAGTCTAACAAAAATATCTAATAAATATTTATTTGTTATATATCAATATATTATATATAAATATTGTGTAAAAAATATTCATTAAGTTAAGCTGTTGCTGATATGTTTTGTAGACAATATTCCAAGATGATATAAATGCACGGACTTTTATGGCCTGTTAAAATCAACTATCACGACACATTAAAAGTGCATGTTAATGAAAGTAGCTAAAATCCTCGTCAGTGCCTGCTTAATGGGCGAAAAGGTCCGTTATGATGGCAACGATAATCTACTGCAGCATCCGCTTATGCAGCGTTGGCAGCAGGAACAACGCTTGCTGATGATCTGTCCTGAAGTCGCCGGTGGTTTGTCTGTTCCGCGAGCCCCGGCAGAGCAGATAGGCACCCGCATTATTACTTGCGATGGCGCCGATGTAACTGTTGCATTTCAGTGTGGGGCGTGGCGAGCACAGCAACTGGCACAACAACAAGGGGTGGTGATGGCCATTTTAAAAGCGAGAAGTCCTTCGTGTGGTGTTGGGCAAATTTATGATGGTAGCTTTAGCCGGCGACTTATCGCCGGTGATGGCGTGACAGCTGCGGCCTTACGGCAACTAGGCATTGCCGTATTTAGCGAATTACAATTAGATGCTGCCGTGGCTTGGTGGCAACGGCAGTCGTTAGTCGCGCAGTGATCAGGAAAGCAGTTGGTCGTTACAGGCCGCAGTGTTTTGCTGGTGCTGGGTCAGTAAGTTGTCTATCTGCTGGTCTTTCGCTTCCCATATTTGATTAAGCCAACGTTGGAAAGCCACCCGATATTCTGGCTCACTGAAATATTGTTCGGCATCCACTTGGGGAACCGGCAATGCTTCAACCCGGATCACTATCTTATGAACCTTTCCGTGCATCACCGCGTTAAGAATGTCAATTGGCGCATCTGGATAAACCACCGTGACGTTCAGCAATGCATCAAACTGTTCCCCCATCGCCGATAGAGTAAAGGCAATTCCGCCGGCTTTTGGCTTTAGCAGGTGCCGATACGGAGAATTCTGACGTCGGCGTTTAGCTTCGGTAAACCGACTACCTTCCACATAATTGATGATGGAGGTGGGCAGATATTTAAATTTTTCGCAAGAGCGCCGGGTTGTGGCCAGATCCTTGCCCTTAAGTTTGGGGTTTTTCTTGAGTTTTTCCGGGCTGGTACGGTTCATAAAGGGCATGTCCAGTGCCCAGCATCCAAGTCCCATAAGGGGAACATATAACAGCTCTTTTTTCAGGAAGAACTTCAGCATAGGAATGTTATTACGGAAGATATAGGTTTGTGCAGCGATATCGAATCCGCTTAGATGGTTACTGATCAACAAGTACCAACCGTCTTTTCGCAGATGTTCTAGGCCTTCTACATCCCATTCCACTTTGGCTATCAAATGCAAAATTCCACCGTTCCAGGTCGCCCAGCCCCACATAAATGTATTCATTAAACGAGTGACGGAAATCTGCCATGGACGCCAGGGCAGAAGGAGTTTAAAAAGACCGCCAAGACAAACCAGTGAACTCCAAAGAATGGTATTAACAATTAATAGGACGGTGCTTAATACAAACAACACGGAACCCGGCAAAAAATTTAGCATCAGGCTTCCCCTTGTGTTTGAGCCCGCAGACGGGTAAGTACCTCATCTTTATGATGCCAGATTTGATTGAGCCGTTCCTGGAAGTGTTGTTTAAATTCACGGTCATTCATGTAGTCGCCACGCATGTCTTGGGTAATTTCTTGTAATTCAAGGTGCACATACACTTCAGGCAAATGACCGCTGATGTAATCCCAGAACGTAGGAATTTGTTGCGGATAATAGATGGTGACATCCAACAATTTGTGGATCTGTTCGCCCATGGCTGACAACGCAAATGCCATACCTCCCGCTCGTGGCCGTAACAAATGGCGATAAGGCGAATTCTGGTGTTGATGCTTAGCCTCGCGGAAACGAGTGCCTTCAACAAAGTTCATGACACTCACCGGATTATGCTTAAACTTTGCACAGGCTTTGCGGGTGATCTCAATATCTTTACCCCGCAGCTTGGGGTTCTTCTTGAGCTGTGCGGTGGTATAGCGACGCATAAACGGAAAATCCAACGCCCACCAAGCCAATCCCAGCACCGGCACATAGATCAGTTGCTGCTTCAGGAAAAATTTCAGAAACGGGATTTTGCGGTTGAGCAATCGTTGCAATACTAAAATGTCTACCCAGCTTTGGTGATTGGCAATCACCATATACCATTCATTAACGGATAGTTCCGGCATGGCATCCACATGGATTTTCAGTGGATGGAAGAGTTTTTCAATGACGCCGTTAGTGCTGATCCAACCGGTAGCACAGCTATCCAGAAAACGACTGCTGAGCTGCTTAATTTGTGTAATTGGTAACAGCAGTTTCACCAAACTGCCCAGCAATATAGGGATACACCACAGCAGGGTATTGATGACGTAACAGCAAAAAGCGAGACAACCACGAATAAAGTACAACGTCAGGGCTCCGCTACAGGATTGAAATTCGGCCACTTATGTTACCTGTAGATGACACCGCGCTCAATCCTGCGGAGGTTGAATCCACTTAGCTTGGCGATGATTGCAGTAAAATAGTGTCTGCTAGGTGACAAAAAACCCGGAGCTTCAACAGATCCGGGTTTAATTTTACGTCGTCAGCAGATTAGAAGTGGTACTTCACAATCACTGAGTAGGTGTCTTGATCGATACCGTCTACGCCGTATTTGTTCTTCCAATAATCGTATTCAATCCCCACCAGCAAACGGTTCTTTTGCGCAGCGCCGAAGATGACGGCACCGAGATCGTATTTGATCTGTGGGTTGATGTGGATGTTTTCCTTGTAACCTAAGTCACCGTCAGAGGCAAATACCCAGTCAATAAAGCCGTCGAATACGATGTTACTATCGCCAACCGGGATATCCATGCGCCATACTGGTGTGAACTGCCAGCCGCTACTGTTGTTATTATTCGCATCACGACGGTAGGTATTTAACTGTAGGTAGGAGAAATAAGGCACTTTGAAATCCAGCCCCACACCGTACAGGAAGCTTTCAACATCCCCTTCACCGTGTTCATAGGTCAGTGCCAGGGATACGTCAGTAATGGCACCATAACCTACTGGTTGCCCCAGAATTTTACTGGCACTGAAGCGTGGTGAAATTTCACCATAGTTGGTGTTGGCATCGCCATTGGAATCATTCAGATGAATAAAGTCGTGAAACAGGAACCAGTCGCCATATTTCCAGCCACCGGCAGATTCAATGGTCACAGTGGTCTGTTCTTCTGAGGGCGCCAGTTTATAGTTGTCACCATACAGTACGGTGACACTGGTATCGGTCCACTGTACCAAATCTTCACAGAACGCTTGTGGTGACAGCAACAGTGCCAGCAATAGGCAGGTTTTCTTCATTTTGGGTTATTCCTAGTTGTAGAGTAATAAGCAATGCAATTATCGTGACCGGTATAACGTTCCATTGGTGCAAAAATCATCACGTCCTATGGTGGAATTCTTTGATTCACCCCCGGTTTAAAAAACCAAGGCAATATAGGGAAAAACCGAGCAGGACTCAAAGGATTTTTACATTTTCGCTGTTTTTCTTTGAAATCCACTTAAGATGTTGAATATAAATATTAATTTCTATATTTTGACCGTGAAATGGCATTGAATTGGCCGTATCCCATCGGCACAGATGTTGAATTTGTGATCCCGTTGCAATTTCTGCTGAGATTTCCACCATTGTTTTAGCAAATTTTCATTCAGTTTTATTTCATCTTTTGACATATTATGTCGAATCGGTTAAAAACTGTTGCTATAGTGATGCGGTGGAGACTTGATTTCGAGGGGGAAGAAATATGATGTCTTCGGATGCTGTGTGGTACTGGTTGCTCGCCGGGGCAGCGTTGATGTTAGCGGAGTTGGTGATCCCTGGCGGCATAGTGGTATTTCTTGGTGCCGCTTGTGTGGTGGTCGCTGGCGCGCTCTGGACCGGTATCGTACATGGTTGGGTACAGAGCCTAACGCTTTGGTTTATCAGTTCCGTCGTGTTGCTGCTGAGTTTCCGGCAGGTAACACAGCGCATGCTGGGCGGCGACTCCCATGTTGATAATACCGATGAAGAATTGGATATCTACAATCAACGAGCCGAGGTGAAGGAGGCTATCGGACCGGGTGAAAAGACCGGACGTATTACGTTTCAGGGGGCCGACTGGCCAGCATTGGGGGATGGCAGCGTGATCCCTGCTGGCACCGCCGTCAGAATCATCTGTCGTGAGAATATCGCCTTGGTGGTGGAGCCGTTGCAAGACGGTGAATAATAACAAACAGGAAGGACGCTATGTTTGCTTTTACCATTCTGATCCTTTTTATAGGATTCATACTTTATAAGTTACTGCTTATTGTGCCGATGCGTGAAGTGCATGTTATTGAACGTCTTGGTAAATTTCGCACTGTGCTGGAGCCAGGTTTTCACTTTTTGATCCCATTTTTTGACCGCGTCGCCTATCGTCACGATACCCGCGAGCAGGTGCTGGATGTGCCGCCGCAAAGCTGTATTTCCAAAGATAATATTCAACTGGAAGTTGATGGTTTGGTGTACCTCAAGGTGATGGATGGCAAGTTGGCCAGCTATGGTATCGAGGATTATCGCTTGGCGGCGGTGAATCTGGCACAAACCACCATGCGTTCTGAGATCGGTAAACTGAGCCTCAGCGAGACTTTTTCAGAACGAGAGCGCCTGAATGAAGCCATTGTGCGCGAGATTGACAAAGCGTCAGATCCCTGGGGGATCAAGATGTTGCGTTATGAAATCAAGAACATCAGCCCATCGCGACATGTGATCCACACCCTAGAAAAGCAGATGGAAGCGGAACGGCGTAAGCGTGCCGAAATTACTCTTGCCAGTGCTGAGAAGGCGGCGATGATCAATCTGTCGCAAGGGGAACGGCAGGAGGCGATCAATATCTCTGAAGGCCAGAAGCAAAAGCGTATTAACGAAGCTAAAGGCACGGCACAAGAAATTGCCATTGTTGCTAATGCACAGGCGCAGGCGATGTCATTGGTCGCTCAGGCGCTGGCAGCTGATGGTGGTAATGAAGCCATGAATATGCAGCTGAAAGAGCAATTTATCGAACAGATAGGACAAGTGATTGCTCAGGCAGATATTGCGGTGGTACCGACTGAACTAGCCAAAATAGAAGGATTTTTTGAGGGTATGGAGCAGGTCGCCGACAGCGTAAAAGGAGCAAAAGTATGATCCCGACAGAATTTGATACCGATATGCTGGTGTTAGCGATCTGGGGCGTTATTTTCCTGATTTTCATCGTGAATCTATTCCGTTCTATTCGGTTGGTGCCAACCAAGTCGGCCTATATTGTTGAACGGCTTGGTAAATATCACTCGACCTTGGACGCCGGGTTCCATGCCTTGATTCCTTTTGCCGATAAAGTGGCTTATATCCATGATCTCAAAGAGGAAACAATTGATGTACCGCCACAGGAGTGTTTTTCCAGCGATGAGGTAAATGTTGAAGTTGATGGGGTGATCTATCTGTCGGTTGTCGATCCTGTTAAGGCGAGTTACGGCGTCACCGATTACCGCTATGCGGCGATTCAACTGGCTCAGACAACCACACGCTCAGTGATTGGTACGCTAGAGTTGGATCGTACGTTTGAAGAGCGGGATCTGATTAGCGCCAAAGTGGTGGAGGTGTTAGATCAGGCCGGGGCATCTTGGGGCATCCGAGTACACCGCTACGAAATCAAGAATATTACTCCGCCGGAAACCGTCAAGAATGCCATGGAAATGCAGGTGAATGCGGAGCGCGAGCGGCGGGCGCTGTTGGCGAAAAGTGAAGGTGATAAGCAGAGTAAAATTAACCGTTCTGAAGGGGTAAAACAGGAGATGATCAACCTGTCAGAAGGGGAGATGCAGCGGCGTATTAACGAGGCTGAAGGTAAGGCGCAGGAGATCCTTGCGCTAGCACAGGCAACGGCAGAATCGATTGAGAAACTGGCGGCGGTGATCAGTGCGCCCGGCGGTCGTAACGCGCTTAGGATGCAACTGGGTGAGCAGTATCTGAGCAAGCTCAATAAACTGGGGAAAGCGGGGAGCCGGGTGGTTGTGCCCGCCAATCTGGTGGATTTCCAGCAGTGGATGAGCGCGATTGGTCTGCAGGAAGATAAGACCACCAACTGAAATTTCAGTAACAAAATGTATGGTCCGCCTCGTTGTTGCAAGCATAAAATTCAATGACGAGGTGGGTCTGCGCTAATGTATTCGGAGTCTCTGTTGGAGGCTCTCGCCTACCGCTCCACGATGAGTTCCGCGCCG
>NZ_BMXW01000036.1 GCF_014651955.1 Shewanella fodinae
CTCTGTTATATTCCGGCCAATTGGTGATTTGGTGCTTGGATTTGCCCACTGCTATCCATTCCTGTCTGCTATTTACAGGATCTGATCGCATCAGAGGCAGAAGGTTCCACATTTAGGCAACAACGCCCCAGATAGGCCTGAATGCAGGGATAGCCACTCAAATCGGTTCTCCTAGCGGCAAGCTGCAGTGCCAGTTCCATCTGAATATCTGCCCCCGAGATAGTCTCTCCGGCAAACCAAGGGTGCCTTGCTAACCAGCTTTCGATGAGATTCAATTGCGGTGTCAGGCGGGCTTGGACGAATAGCTGATCAATGCCACTTATCAATTTGCGTGCAATCGGACGGGCAAAAAAAGGCATCGGTTTTTCTTTGACCTTGCCGAGCACCAGTCGCATCACCAGCAATGGCATCAATGAACCTTCAGCAAAGTGTAACCAGTAACGGTAATCCAACAGTGCTTGCCCGCCGTGGGGGCGCCAGACATGTTCGCTATCATAACGGTCCAGTAGATACTCAATAATAGCGCCAGATTCTGCAATGGTGAGATTGCCATCGGTGAGCACAGGCGCCTTGCCCAGTGGATGTATCTGTTTTAGTGCTGCCGGGGCGGCATAGCTTGGGTCGCGTCGGTAAGTGATAACTTCATAGTCTAACCCCAGCTCTTCCAGCAGCCAGATGATACGGTAAGAACGTGATGATTCGAGATGATGAACTTGGATCATAGTGCTCCCTGAATGTTCCCTGTTTGCAGCCTAATCGGTCGTTGCTAGCTTGGCAGTCAATATATGATCCTGCCATTGTCCATTGATTTTAAGATAACGTCTAGCAATGCCTTCACGTTCAAATCCCAGCCGTTGCAACAGGTTAGCGGAACGCAAATTGGTAGGCATATAGTTAGCCATTACCCGATTCAGTCGCAGCTCATTAAATGTAAAATCCAAAGCCGTCTGACATAACTGAGGCATCAGCCCTTTTCCTTGCTGCGCGGCGTCAATGCCATACCCCATATAGCACGCCTGAAATGGCCCGTGGATAATGTTACTCAAAGTACAATGTCCGACAATCTGCAGGCCGCTGTCCAGTACAAACCAGTATTCATTAATCGGTTCGGCAAACAACAGTTGCAACCGATTTTGCCAGCTTGCAAGCGAGTGATATTCCTTGGGGCGTAGCGGTTCCCACGGCGAAAAATGTGCCTGATTACGAGAAAAATAAGCAGACAACGCCTGGGCATCATTATGGGAAATCGCTCTAGTTTTCATAATAATTATTCAATTAAATTAAGTCGGTTTAATTTATCAGATATTAAATAAGAATAAACAATTTTTAGTTGCTGACTGCGGAAATTTAATATTGAGATATTAGGATTATTTATAATAAGAAAGTGATAGAAATAGTAGGTCATAGATTGGAATTGACGACAATGTGATATTTCATCGGCAGTTTTAAATATAAGTAGCGAAAACCAATAAGATCCGCCTAAGTAATATTGAGTGATGACACCCGTTTCGTATTTTGGAACTCATTCCATTTATACACTTTCCTAAAAAGTGAGCACGGGAGCATTACTATATGAACAAAATTGATTTTTTAACTCGCCGCAATTTTATTAAAGGGCTGGGGGCTACCGGGGTGGCGTTTGCCGCACCGGGCATGGCAAACGCAATTGTAGCCGATGATAGCATTCACTGGGATGAACAAGTGGAAATGGCAATTATCGGCTCTGGTTTTGCCGGGCTGGCAGCAGGCATTGAAGCGACAAAGCATGGCTGTAAGGCCGTTACCATCTATGAAAAAATGGCGGTGTATGGCGGTAACTCTGCCATTAACGGTGGCCTGTTTGCGGCACCAAATACTCCATTGCAAAAGGAAAAAGGGATCCAAGATTCCGTCGACACCATGGTAGCGGATCAACTGAAGTCCGGTCGTGGTGTCGCTGATGAAAAATTACTGCGGCATATTGCCTCGCATGCCAGCGACGCATTACAGATGACCATTGATGCTGGTGCTGAGTACTATCCCTATCTGCAGCAGTTAGGTGGTCACTCAGTTCCCAGAACCTATCAGACCAAAGTTAGTTGCGGCGCGGGTATCACTCAACCCTTAGTGCGTGAGTGCCGTAAACTGGGAGTGAAACTGCAAAATCGCAGTAAATTTGAGGGGTTCATTCTCGGAAAAGACGCGGCGGTAATCGGTATCCGCATTCGCTATCCCTACTATTTTGAAGATGAAAATAGCGGCAAGCTCCTGCATATCCGCGCCAGTAAAGGGGTGTTGATGGCAACAGGGGGCTTTGCACAGAATGTTAATTTGCGTATGGCCCAAGATCCAACGCTGACAGCAGAAGTCGGCTGTACTAATGCTAAAGGCGCAACTGGGGAAGGTATGTTGGAAATGTTCCGTCTCGGGGCGATTCCGGTGCATCTGGCCTACATTCAGTCTGGCCCTTGGGCATCGCCGGATGAAGGGGGATTCGGCTATGTGTCTAATTATGCGATTTTTAATTTCCCTCATTCCATCGCGGTTAACTGTTTGACTGGTAAGCGTTTCATGAATGAAATCGCCGACCGTAAAACTCGGGCAGACGCTGAGTTGGCATGTCGGGATTCCGCTGGAAAACCGCTGCCCCCCATTATGATCACCAGCTATGCACACGCCAAAGAACATCCGACCTGTGAAAACGTTTTGAAGTACGGTGTGGGTTGGAAGTTTGACGACCTGCAGTCTATCGCCAAACGCTTCAATATTCCGCTGCAACCACTGCAGCAGCAGGTGGATGAGTACAATGCTTATGTGAAAGACGGAGAAGACAAGCAGTTTGGCAAGAGTATGGCAAAGGCTAAGGGCATGTACATACAGGCGCCTTATACCGTTGTGCGCCTGTGGCCGAAGGTTCATTACTGCCAGGGCGGTGTGCAGGTGAATGCCAATGCCGAAGTGCTAGACAGCAACACAGGTAAAGCGATTAAGGGGTTGTATGCCGCTGGGGAGGTCTGTGGCGGTATTCACGGTGTCAGTCGACTCGGTAGCTGTGCCATCCCTGAATGTATGGTGATGGGAATGACCGCTGCTCGCAGCATTATGGGCGCATAAAGGAGGACCGACAATGAAATCACTTATTTCCTGTTCAGCCGTGATGGCAATGCTGCTGGCGTTTTCTTCCGCTGTTATGGCGGGTGACACGCTTGTGTCTCAAGGCAAGATGATGGGTCGTAGTTATCATCAACAGTTATATACTAAACATCAATGTGCCACCTGTCATGGTGTTGATAAACCCGTCAGCCGTGCGGCAGACGACAGTTGCCTGAAATGCCATTCCGTCGACAAGCTGGCGCAGCAAACTGCCAGACAGGGCGATGAGCAATGGCAGAATCCCCATAATAATCTGCATTATGGTAAAGATGTCCCTTGTACTGAATGTCATGGTGAACATGCGGTAAAACAACCAATCTGTAAAGATTGTCACACCTTCAAATTCAGTAAGTTCCAAGAGTAGTCACGCTTAGTGATGGCTTGAGGTGGTAACCCCCAATTACGGGTTACCACTTTTTTATTGGTGCTGAAGAGATAACCGAGAGAGATTAGCTTTGAGCAGCGCTCGAAGCTGTTCAATCGCTTCCGATTCAGACGCTGGGTTAACGTACAGCGATTCGTTGAACAGCGGTAGTGGCGGTAGCCCATGGGTGTCTGGATCCAATACCTGCATCTTATCGCTGACACGAAACTCTGCCAGTGGCGCAATCACTAGATCATTTTCCACGGCACTGCAGATTGCCTGTGGTGAGGGCGTGGTGAGTAGCACATGCAGTGGCCGCATCAATAGGTTGTGATTGGCAAATACTTGAACTCTGATAGGGCAGTTTTCTGGATACAAGGCCACCGGGATCACTGACCGTTTATGCGCTTGACCGTGTTTGGCAGCACTCCAGACAAACCGCCGTTCAAATAATAATTCGCCATTGGGTTGTGGTTTCCAGTGCGTCGCAATGATAGCGTCAAACTCGCCATTTTGCAGGCGTCGGAACAGATTGCCGGACACATCGGTATCTATGACCAACTGCAGATGAGTGAATTCACGGATAAATTCGATCAAGCCGCTTTCTAGGTACCATTTGACATAATCGGTGGGGATCCCAAGACGAATGGTCTGCTGCGCGTCTTCCTTCAGCTCATCTATAGCCTGGCTGTTGAGCTGCAACATTTTATAGGCATAATTCAGCAGTTTCTCACCAGCGTCAGTAAGTTTGGCGCCTTTGTTATCGCGTAATAGCAATACCTGACCAACGCTTTCTTCAAGCTTTTTGATTTGTAAACTGAGTGCCGACTGAGTACGACAGAGGCGTTCAGCGGCTTTTGACAGATTACCGGTTTCGGCAACGGCAATCAGACTTTCTAACAATTCTAATTTCAGCATCGAATATTGCGGTTGCTTATGGTGCTCTAATTATTACTCAATTGGGATTAACTCCCTAGGCTGGTATTATCAGACTGTGAAGACAGGCTATTATTTTGGAGGCCAAAAATGAGTAGCTGGCAACAGCGCTGTAATTATTTAGTGTCATTGGCACAGAATAGTTTACGTGGCCATAAAATATTTGATCTTTGTCGTTCCCATCTCGTTGAAATTAGTCAGATCTCAAGAGGAACTGTATATAATCATTTCCCCAATGAGTCAGATTTAATCGTAGCGGTTGCCGCCGCAGAATTTAATGACTTCTGGCTGCAGACCCAAAGTATCACCTTATATCCAGATAATCCCTTATATCAGTATCTGTATCATTATTGCTGGCGTTTACATGAGGTTACTTGCCGTAAGCGCTTTGTTATATCGCGGGTGATGCCAAATACCGAGCTGCTATCACAGGCCAGTGTTGATTATCAGGCGGCGTTTACTCAGGCATATGCGCGTTACCAGCACTGGAACCAGCAGCAAATCCAGCAAATGGGCGAAGTAAGAGGCTTTGACCGTTGTGCTTTGGTACGGGACTTTATTCGTGGCACCATGATCAATGTCAGTGAAGAAGCCGTCGATGCTCATGATGTGCAGCTTTACTACCAATACTGTTATGCGTTGACACAGCTGCTGGGACAATCAGACAAACGTGTGCCGAACCGAGACTGTATCAGCCATTGGCTGCAATTGATGACCCCCTCCCCAATGCATGCTGACCAACGAATGCGATTTGCCTTGGAACATCTGATGACGGTTTGAAATGTAATGTTTCTGAATTGTTATTGTGTGGTTGCCATGTGCTGACGGCGCTGCAGATAACTGGTAAGTTACCGCCGGGAACGATATAACACTGGGCAATGGGAGTTCATTATGCAGCAGGAATACAGTGAACAGGGATTTTGGGACAAGCTCAAGGGGTTCGCGCTAAAGGCTGGCAGGGAAGTTGTGGAAAATGCATTGCTGCTGTACTACGCCGCTAAGCGTGAAAACACACCCAAATGGGCGAAAACAGCGATATTCGGCGCCCTTGCTTATTTTATCTCGCCGTTAGATGCCATACCGGATCTGACGCCTATTGTTGGCTTCAGTGACGATCTCGGAGCTTTGGCCGCGGCATTGGCGATGGTCAGTATGTATATTGACGATAGCGTGCATGCCGAAGCCACCTCAACCCTGAAACGCTGGTTTGGTGATTGATGTAATAGGCTGATATTTATCAATGTTTTTGTTTTTATCGATCGATATAAAATATTTTCGATGGCCTATTCCGCTTTCCCTGCATTACGGATATGCTGACGGCGTTTTTTATCCTGAAGATCATGTCTGCTGTCAGTATCCGGTATCTTAAATCTCCGGCTGCAAAACTCCCCTAGTATTTAATCCCTGTTAGTTGCGAGAGGCCTTTATGCGCCAGAAACAAGCCGAATTTACTTATATGCGTGGTATTGCCATTTTGCTGATTGTGGCAGGACACAGCGTTTACAACTCAGGCGAAGGTTTCCCGCTGATGCTGGAAAACTTGGTCCGAGGTGGTACGGCCTTATTCGTATTCATTTCCGGTTATTTTTTCCACCGAGTGTTTTATCCAAGATTTGAATATCAAGGATTTATGCGCTCCAAGATCCGTAATGTGCTGTTGCCATTTTTATGGGTTTCGCTGGCGGGTTTAATGCTGTTGCTGGTGGAATGGTATTGGTTACAGGGACATGCGGCGTCACAGCTATTACTCGATGTCTGGTACACAGTTCGCAATGGTTATGTGCTGTTTCCACACTGGTACGTGCCTTTTATCATGTTGGTGTTTGCGCTGTCGCCGGTTTTTCTGTTTTACATTCACCTGTCTCGCTCATGGCGTATGACACTGTTGTTGCTTTCAATGTTGATTTCGATGTTGCTACATCGACCGATAGGCAATGTTAATGTGTTGCAATCATTGCTGTATTTCACGCCCTTTTATCTGTTGGGGATGTTGTATTCACAGGAGCAAGTGGTGGTGAAGCGATTGACAGTTGCGCTGAATATTCTGGCGTGGCTCGGGCTGTTTGTTAGTTTATGGGTGCAAACTAACATTGAAGGACATGTCGGTAACTATCATAAAGATGCCCTAAGTTATGGAGGTATAGACTGGCAATTTGTGCAGAAGTTCTGTTTATGTATCTTGGTGCTGAAAGGCTGTGAAATATTGGCCCGCTGTGGTGAATTTCCTTGGTTGGAGCGGGTAGCGGATATGAGCTTTGCTATCTTTTTCCTGCATCCGATCTTTTCAATGTTATTTGCCGACGCCTGCAAGTTGTTACATTTTAAATTGGCTCCTGGTTCGGCGCTGACATCCATTGCGTTATCGGTGGGGATCTTCCTGTTATTGCTTTACGGCAGTATCTGGCTTGCCGATATTATTAAAAAAGGGCTCGGAGACAGATCTCGCCAGTGGATTGGCTGGTAATAATAAAGGCGACTCAATGTCGCCTTTATTGTCAGCCTTGGCTAATCACTATTTTGCATCAAAGGTAAAGGATTGTCCGGCTAAAGCCGCTTCAAACATCAAGCCGCCTTTGGCCGCAGTAAATACCGCCATACCATTGATATAGGCTGCAGTAGCTGATTGGTTGCCACCATGTTGTCCGGCGCCAGCGGAATTGCCAGTGGTGCCTGCTTGGGCGTTTGCACCAAGATTGATGGCCACGGCAGAAGCTTGTGCTCCAAATTCAAAACTGCCACTGGTAAAGTCGTTGTAAGCTTTAGCATCTTTAAAGAAGATAATTTCACTGTAGGCCTGACCTCCAAGCTGGAAACCAATGGACACTTGAGTCAGTGATGAATCACCGGTATAAACACCACCGCGGTATACCCGGCCCTTGCCATAAGCAGCACCTATGCCAATGCCACCTTTGCCTACAGTCGGAAATATCGCATAGCCATAGGCAGTATTAAAGAATTTATGAGTTTCGCTAGCCTTCTGAAAGGTTGCCAATGCATCGTTATAGCTGTCTTCTGCCAACGCTCTGCCTGAAAAGCTCAGACTGGCGATTAACGTGGCTGCTGCAAGTAAAATACTATTAAAGGTTTTCATCGGAACCTCCATCTATCTGTTTAACGGCAGGTGTCCCTGTCGATTGAGCATTAGCTTAACGTCCAATGCTGAAAAATACAGAGTAACAAAATAAAAAAGCGTTCTTTTGTGGCTACTTGTCAGCTTAGGTTCAGATAAAACGCTGTACGGAATAGCGCTGTTGCATAGCTTAACAGATGTAACGTTGACCGTTACTGACGATCTTTAGATTGCTTTAACAGTTGGCGAATAAACAGCTTCTCTTCATCGCTCAACACATCGTCCTGAGTGGCCGCTTGTTGGGTTCCTCGTGCTGCCTGCCCCCGTAGGTAGGCAATATGGGTAAGTTGTTTTAAGCCATAGAGTGCTAGCGCATAAAGTGTCAGTAACAGTATGGCATGCGGGAATGTCCGAGTGACGGGAGCCAGTTGATCACCAAATATCAGCGGCAATACGAACGCCAGATTCCGCACCAACCAGTTGATAATAAGCGCTGTTGTCAGCAACAGTAACCAACGGAAGCGTAGTTGTAACAGTGGGTTATGACTTTGTTCTAATTGACTGCGATGTTGTATCAGCAACCGTAGGATCAGCCATAGATAGACTAACGTCTGTAAACTGAGAGCCAGTGGCAGCAACAGTGCCAGACCTTTAAGTGGGTTTCTGGGGCCAATCAGCAGTATTTCCGTCACGTTGGTGCGGTGGAACAGTAGCGCTAGTATGACCAGCAACATCGCCAGCAGCATCGGCAGCAGATGACGCATCGGCAATTGAATGCCGAGATGGGGGTAACATAAGCGGCGGCAGTATAGGTATAGCAGCGGTAAGAGCAGAAAATAAGTAGGTTGTAACAGGATAAACAGCAGATGTAACGGGGTGGGGATGTTATCCCTGTTGAACATGCCGGTAAAAAAGTACAGCGCCATCAAGGCAAACATGCCAGTTAATAGCCATTTTTGCTCACTGCGTTCGTTATAGAAAAACAAGGCATAGCCCGCCAACATCAGGCAGTGCAGACCCCCAATGAGTGATAACCACCAGTAGGCATTTGTAAAAAAATCACCAAGTGCGGTCATGGCGATCTCCGCCAGCTCTACTTAGCTCATTGTTAACACAGCGGACGACAACTGCAATAAAAATGTACTACGGTGCTTTTTGCCGCTTGGCACGATTGGACGCGTTATGTGGGGGCTTATCAGGAAATGGTTTACGTTCGTTCAGCAAATGGCGGATTGCCAGTAATGGATGTTGCCACAGCATTCGCGGACCGCCATAACGCATGATCTGCCTGACTTGCTCTTTCGGCTCGGCTTTATAGCAGTGTACTGGGCAATGTTTGCAGGCGGGCTTTGTTTCTCCATAAGGACAACGATCCAGACGAGTTTCAGCGTAATCCAACAGCGCCTGACACGCTTGGCACAATCCTTCATCACTATGATGATGAGCGCGGCAATAGATCTGTACCATCGCCGTAATTGTTTGCAATTCAGTTTGTAGCTTGCCGTGTAACAATGACATAAGAACTCCCAGCAACAACCGATATTGCTAGTTTAGCGAATGCCAATGCAGCACAGTAGCGACAGCAGTGGAGAGTTTGAAGGTGCGCACAAAATACAAGTTTACGCACCTTCAATATGTTTAGATATGCATGACCTTATCGGCTTCCAACGTCCAGCGTGTCAGATCTCCGAGAGTACCGATGGCGGCACCGTCTACCAGCATCTCCTGAGTGACGCCCCGGGATTCGGCACAGGTTTTACACAATAGCAGTGGTACTTTCTGAGCGGTCAGAATTTCCAACATCTGTTGCAGGTTGTAGCTGAGATCGGGGGTTTGCTGTCCTTTGACTGCGCTGAACACCGCATCTGACATCAGGAACAGCTTTAGCTCAGCCTGACCTGCTGCAAATTCTTTCATCGCGACGGCAATACGCAGCGTGTTAAACATTTTTTCGGAGCCATAAGGGCTGGCGTGGGCCACAATCAATATTTTTTGCATAACCGATATCCTTATTTGCCTCAATTAAGTTGGCAGTTACATGACCGAATTACCCGCTAGACGTTACACTGGTCACAGGTTTGGGGACCGACAGGGTAAATACGCAAAGTTAAATACTTGATTTTTACGGAGAGAATACATTAAATCTATTCTTGGTAACACAATTGGATCGGCAAACCTTGTGTTGTGTCTTGTCGGTCATGCCACCCTCCCAGTCAAACGGTGAAACAACATGTTGAAATTGATAGCCATCATTGCCCTGATCGGCGTGGGGATATTTTTATACCGGCGAGCACAGACGCTAGCAGCGAATGAGCGTTCTCGACAACCACGAGATATCGCCCCCGTTAAACGTCACCAAGATGCCGATTTTGCAGAAACGGCGGTGACAGCGGATACTCAGCTGCCAGAGCCAGAGCCAGAGCCAGAGCCAGAGCCAGAGCCAGAGCCAGAGCCAGAGCCAGAGCCAGAGCCAGAGCCAGAGCCAGAGCCAGAGCCAGAGCCAGAGCCAGAGCCCCAAGTAGTATCCCAAGACGATATCAGTTGGGGTAATGTCACACTCAAACGGGCCATGGCACAATATGCCGCCGCCGATGGTGTTATTGCCCGTCATGAAACGCTGCTGGCAGTAGTTGCTGAGTGTTACAAACAACGTAAAAACAACCATTATCTGCAGTTTGGACAACGTTTTGCTGAGGCTTACCCGCAACTCTATCGCGAAAGTCTGGCAGCATTACAAAAAGCTGATCCTAAGGCCGAATTAAAAGGGGTTGGATTTATGCAACTGTCAACCTTGTGTACCGATAGCGGTCACTATGAATTGGCTATCGACTTGTGCCAACAGGCGCTGGAGCTGGGCTTAGATGACGGCACGGTGACCGGTTTTGATGGCCGCATCAAGCGCATCGAAAAGACCCGGCTTAAAGCCGGTGGCTGACAGCCGTCAGCGAGTCTTCCAATATCATAATGTCAGACCCGGCCCTATGACGGCCGGGTTTATTTTCTCAGTCGGAGGTAGCTGTGCGACGTTTAATCATCGGATTATCGGGGTTGTTGGCTTTTACCGGGTGTACTCAGGTGCCTGAATGGACGCTGTTCTATTACCCGCAACAGCAGCAACTGCCTCAGCCTGCGCACCATTATGCCGCCATCAACGGTTATTATGAGACGCTGCAGCAATGTGAAGCTAAAGGCCGCGGCATGCAACGGCTGGCAGAGGCCCCGGCAGTATTCCAGTGCGCGCATCGCTGCCGCCTGGATGACGCGAATATGGTAACCTGTGATCAGTGGCACACTTTTAACCCTGAACCTTAATGCATTTTAAACAGGACTTTTTTGAGCAACTACCAGATTTTTATGAAGCGGTAATGCCTAGCGGATTACCGTCGCCCCACTGGTTAGCTTGGAGCGATGATGCAGCATCAATACTGGGGCTAACACAACCAAATGAACAGTTGTTGCAACAGTTGGCTGGCAATCAACGAATGCCTGGGGCGACTTATTATGCCCAGATCTATAGTGGTCATCAGTTTGGCGGATACAGTCCGCAATTGGGTGATGGTCGTTCAATTATTCTCGGTGAAGCTGCGGGCCCGCAAGGCTATTGGGATGTGGCGTTAAAAGGGGCGGGGCCAACCCCTTTTTCCCGTCATGGCGATGGCCGGGCGGTGACCCGTTCTGCCATTCGAGAATTTCTGGTGTCAGAGGCATTATTTCACCTTGGTGTTCCTACCACCCGGGCGTTAGCCGTTATCGGCTCTGAACTGCCCGTTTGGCGGGAAACATTGGAAAAAGGGGCAATCACCGTACGCTTGGCGCGCAGTCATATCCGCTTTGGGCATTTTGAGCACAGTTACTACAGCACTGGCGGCAGTGCGGAACGGGTAACGCGGTTGGCTGACTTTACCATCCGTCAGCATTTCCCCCATCTTCACTGTGATGCTGCGGGTTATCGACAGTGGTTTGTCGAGGTCGTAGAAGCCACCGCCAGACTCATCGCCAGTTGGCAGGCTATCGGCTTTGCCCACGGGGTTATGAATACCGACAATATGTCGATTGTCGGCGACAGCTTTGATTTCGGCCCGTTTGCGTTTCTTGACACCTTCAAAGAAGACTTTATCTGTAACCACTCCGATCCCGAAGGCCGCTATGCTTTCGGGCAGCAGCCAGGTATTGGTTTATGGAACCTGCAATGTCTGGCACAAGCGTTAACTCCCATAATCTCCTCTGATGCATTGTTGGCAGCATTGCAGCATTATCAGCCAACACTGGTGCAACATTATCTGCAATTGATGGGACAAAAACTGGGGTTGCCTGCCACCGAGGATGAAACGCGGTTGTCTGATGATTTGGCACTTATCGGCGCTTTTACCACTATGCTGGAACAGCAAGGGCTGGACTACACCTTAACACTGCGGCATTTTGCAGCATTGGACCCCAGCGCAACCCACTCCACATTACGCGATCAGTTTGTTGATACAGCCGCTTTTGATCACTGGTTTGCACAATACCGTCAGCGCCTAGGGACGATTCCCGACATTGGTTTGTGGCAGGAACAGCGACGCCAGCAGAATCCGCAATATATTTTGCGTAACTATCTGGCTCAACAGGCAATAGCGGCTGCAGAGCAGGGCGATACTGAGCCGCTACAGCGATTGTATCAGGCACTGCGAACCCCTTATGATACTCATGCAGAATTTACTGACTTAGCCTGCCGACCACCAGCTTGGGGCGAAGGGCTGATTATGTCATGTAGTAGTTGATGGAGCGCTTGACTTGCAACAACTTAACGTGGGTGTTGGCAGTACCACACTCAATAATTCAGAGTCTACGTTGATGTTCGCGCTGACCTGTGATTTTGAACAATTTCCACCGTTGGCAATGCAGTTGTGCCAACGGCTGGATTTGCAGGTGCGTGAACGTAATTGGGGGGCAGATCGCCATCAGTGGCTGGTGGAATTTGAAGGTACGCTCTTATGGCTGCAGTTTGAATTCTACAGTGGTAGTTGTTGGCTCAGTTGTCAGCAACCGCAGGATTTTGAAGTGTTGCAATACCTCAAAAAATTATGGGAGTCACAACCATGAGTAATACCAGTGCCGCGTTTCATTTCAGCGGGCTGACACCGGAACTGATCCTAGATGCTATTGAAAGTATTGGCATCTATCCTGAAAGTGGGTTGTTACCGCTCAATAGCTACGAAAATCGTGTTTATCAATTCCGTTGTGACCGTGGCCAACGTTATGTGGTGAAGTTTTATCGACCCGAACGCTGGAGTGATGCGCAAATTCTCGAAGAGCACGCGTTTACCTTTGAACTGCAGGAAGCTGAAATCCCGCTGGCGGCACCGCTTAAAATAGATGGCATTAGCTTGCATCACTATCAGGGATATCGCTTTGCACTGTTTCCATCGATTGGGGGGCGCAGTTTTGAAGTGGATAACCTGGAACAATTGGAGGCGGTTGGTCAGTTTATTGGCCGTATGCACCAGTACGCCAAAGGCAGCCGTTTTCAAGCGCGTATTGCAATGAGTCCCCAATCTTTTGGCGACACCGGACTGGCAGAAATGATGGCATGTGAGTTGATCCCCGTAAAACTGCTATCACCATTGCGGGAAGTGACTACCGCGCTGTTGCAGCAGGTCAAGGCTATATGGCAACAGCAAACGCCTTCAAAAATACGACTGCATGGAGACCTGCATCCAGGCAATATTTTATGGACACCCGATGGCCCCGGTTTTGTTGACCTAGATGATGCCTGCAATGGCCCGGCGGTACAGGATTTGTGGATGATGCTAAATGGCGATCGTAATCAGCAACAACTGCAGTTGGAGGTGTTACTGGAGGCTTACAGCGAGTTTGGGGATTTTCATCCGGCGGAACTGAAGTTGATTGAATGTCTGCGGGCTTTGCGATTGCTGCATTATAACGGCTGGCTGTCCAGACGTTGGCAAGATCCGGCCTTTCCCAGACATTTCCCGTGGTTTGCAACGGAAGATTACTGGCGGCAGCAGTTACAACTGTTTACGGAGCAGCAGCAACGGCTGCTACAGCCACCCCTAAGCCTGATCCCGTATTGATTTCGGCGATTTCCCGGGGAAATTGGAACTCCGGGCTTGAGTTGGACTCGAAAAGAAGATTATTTTAGTCGGCGACCAGTCATTCCGGTCCAGAATAATAAAGCAAGGAACCCCAATGAAAAAATTACTGATTTTGGCTGCGGCATTGTTGTTGCTGCCACTCGCGGCAAACGCTACTGAGTTTAAAGAAGGTGTCAACTACAAAATTATCTCTGACAAGCCAGCGTCAGTGAAACCTAATCTCACAGAATACTTCTCGTTTTACTGTCCACATTGTTATCACTTTTCCAAAACTTTCCTGCCAAAGCTGAAAGCTGATATGCCAAAGGATATGACATTCAAGCAGATCCATGTGGAGTTTATTGGGCGTGAGATGGGGGTGGTGATGTCTCGGGCATGGGCGATTTCGGAGCTGCTGAACGTCAGCGATAAAATCGAACCGGCCTTGTTTGCCGCTATTCATGAAAAACATCAGCGCTTTACCAGCATGGAAGACGTAAAACAGTTCTTTGTTGCCGAAGGCGTAGATGCTAAAGAGTTCGAAGCTGCTGCTAACTCTTTTATGGTTAACAGCATGGTTGCCAGCATGAAACGCAGCACTGAAAACGCCAAAATCGAAGGTGTTCCCGCATTGGTGGTGAACGAGAAATATCTGATTGATACCGCTTCGCTGAAGTCATTTGAGCAGCTTGCAGAAATCATCAAGTATCTTAGTAAACTGGAATAACAACTGCTGCTGGTGAAACCGGGCCTAGGTGCCCGGTTTTTTTATGCTGTCTCGCAAAGGAGCACTCCAGCATCTCGAATTACAGGCAAAAAAAACCGTACTTCCCATAAAGAGACGTACGGATTTAGAGCCAGAGGCTCAGTTTTTACCCTGAGTAACGTCAATAATATATCGCCGCGTCAAAAATTTGGCAATCATTGATTTTATTTATTTTTTCATATGCATATTGCGCGGGCACTAAAAAAACGCAGGGCAGATGAAACTCCGCAGGGCGGCGGCTTGTCCAAGCATAGGGTCAGATAACAAAATGAAGAAGGAGGTCCCGTGCGCGTATTTCCCGTTTATGCTCCTAAACTCATCGCTAAACATGCGCGGATTTTTCTAAAAGGTGCGGTCTGGGTGAAAGATCTTGGACGGCTTGAATTTGAAAGAGGACGTTTTCTGCTACCGGGAAAAGGCCTGCCCAAAGTGAAGCAGGCGGTCATTGAACTCAACCAGCTACTGGATCAACAGACGCATGAGGCGTCATCGGTATAATCACTCCACTTTATCAGTGAGCAGTCCTACCAAGCCAGAGACTTTGTCGTTCCAAGTATTGAGTTCCTGCTGCAGCCGTTGGTTCTGCTCGCTGAGTGACAGGTTCTTCTGTTTTTCTTCATCCAATTCCAGTTTTAACAATTCGATCTGTTCCAGTGCATTCTGGATACTGGCTTCCAGTTTGGACAACAATTCAAGGCTCATGGGGAAAGTCCTTCCGGTCTGTAGTAAATGTCAGTTGATTCTACAGTGCAGGCCGACTGACGAATAGTAACCTCTGGGTAATTGCCGAAAAACCATACGGAATTGCCAATAATTGGCAACATATCGATAAGTGAGCCGAAAAATCGTTAACATTCAACGGCATCAAACGGCACTCGTAGCAAGTGTGGCGTGGCAAATGGCTCATTGCTGCATGGTGTTAATGCCGATGATAAAAAAATCTATTTGTTATCGCTTGCAATCCCCGATGCCTATTGACTTTCGCGGTCGCGCTTCCTAGTCTGCTTTAACAATAGTCAAGGTAGTGCAAAATGGAAATCAAGTATCAGTTAAAACCTGCCGCAGAACGCCGCCAGGAGCAGTTCCGTCCGGAGGGAAATGTCGGGTTTGGCCGGTTGCGTACCGACCATATGTTTTTGATGGATTATTACGACGGTGAATGGCGGGATCCGCGTATAGTGCCATATGGTCCTTTCTCAGTCGCACCAGGTGCTGTAGCGCTCCATTATGGGCAGTCAATTTTTGAAGGTGCTAAGGCCTTCATGCATCAGGACGGTGAGATTTACACGTTCCGTATCAACAAGAACGCAGAACGGATGAATCGTTCCGCCGATATCCTGTGCATTCCCTATTTGCCAGAAGAGATGCAACTGCAGGCAATCAACGCACTGATCGATGCCGATCGCCTGTGGTTTCCGATGCAGGACGGTGCTTGCTTGTATATCCGGCCGTTTATTTTTGCAACAGAAGATCGCCTCTCTGTGAGCCCATCAACCTCATACACTTTCTGTGTCGTATTGAGTCCTAGCGGTGCTTACTATGGTGCCAGTCTGAGCCCAATCAGCCTGCTGATCAGTACCCATTATCATCGTGCGGCTCCCGGTGGTACCGGCGCTAGCAAGGCGTCTGGTAACTATGCTGCGTCACTGCGCGCTGGGCGTGCCGCTAAAGAAGTGGGCGCATCACAGGTGCTGTACCTAGATAACAACAATGTGTACATCGAGGAAGCTGGCGCAATGAACCACTTCCATATCCTGAAAGATGGCACAGTGATTATTCCTGAATTTACCGACACCATTTTGCGTTCAATCACGTCGCAGTCCATCATTGAGCTAGCTGCTGAATTGGGCTATCCGGTACGTCAGGAAATGGTGCGACTGGACGACTTCATTAAAGGCATTGAAACAGGTGACATTATTGAAGCGGGTGGCTTTGGTACTGCAGCGGTAGTATCACCGGTCGGTTCTTATATTTTCGAAGATGGTCGGCGTCTTAACGTTGGCGATGGTAAGGTGGGTGAGCATGTTAAGCACATCTACGAGGTATACACTGCCATACAACGTGGTGAGCGCAAAGCTCCAACTGGCTGGTTGCAACCTGTACCGCATTTAGGCCATTAAGCGTCTGCCCTGTTGTAAAAAACGCGGTAATTACCGCGTTTTTTTATTGTCAGCCCAAAACCACCTACTTCAGTAGGTGGTTATCATTCATGAAAGGGCTTTGCCCGTATATCTACTCATGCTAAATGCTTCCTCGATTTTTAGCGAAGTCAAAGAGGCAAA
>NZ_BMXW01000037.1 GCF_014651955.1 Shewanella fodinae
ACCACCCCAACTTGGCGTCAAGTGGCTTGCGCCAATCTTTTTTCGCCCAGACAATTCAGCTTCGCTGCCTTGCCTGCAACACCGCCAGCGCTTCGCTGTTGCCGTGTCAGTGGGTGCGCATTATAGGCCCCCAGCTTGTTTGCGCAAGAGCTAAATCGAAGTTTTTTTTCGTTTGTTCAAGAAACCATCCAACCGCTTAAAAGTTAAATAGTTTGGGTGCAAAAAAGCGGCTAATGACCAGCTTTTGTAGGGAATAACGCTGAACATCCGTTTATTCAGTGTAGGCCTTGGCCAATTTTTTTCCTGTAAATTTTAATATTTTTTGGGTCAGTATTTGGATGTTGATATGGATTTCTACACTATTTGTTGCCGCAAGCTTGAAGTAAGATGACTTATCTCACGCAGAAATAGATGAAGAAAGCACTATGAGAGGATGGATTATTTTGGCGGTATTGGCAGCGGTTATCTATTACCTAGCGACTAAGACAGACAAGCTAGATCAACCCATTGCCCAAACAGAAGCACTGTTGAATAAAGTCGAGCGCAAGCTTGATGCCATGACCGGTACGCAGATCATACGTATTGATCAGAAGCGCACTAAACTAAGGTCTTCTCTTGCTGAACGGTTATCTGACCCAGAGCTACAGGAATTGAATCGGGTACTGCAGACCCCTGACACATTCGCCGATTTTAAAGATCACTACTGTAAAGGAAATGTGGTTTCTCATCCGGTTTTTAGCAAAGATAACCTGTTTTTTATCTGCGATAACTTCTAATCATTTATTCATAACCAATAGTGACTTTGAGTCACTTTCTTTTTATCTAAGGGCCGCAACTATGTCGCAATTTGTATCTGATATCTTTGACGCCGAGCTTTGGGAACAGGTCCCAGGTTTTGATTTTGAAGATGTGACTTATCACAGAGCTAAGGAACAGGGTACGGTTCGTATCGCTATTAACCGACCCGATTGCCTGAATGCCTTTCGTCCCAAAACCGTTGATGAGCTTTATACAGCCCTAGATCATGCGCGCCAATGGTCTGATGTAGGTTGTGTGTTACTGACTGGCAATGGCCCGTCAGCAAAAGGTCAATGGGCCTTTTCCTCCGGTGGAGATCAACGTATTCGTGGCAAGGATGGTTATAAGTACGAGGGCGTGGAAACAGGAAAAGCTGACTTAGCTCGCATGGGTAGATTGCATATTCTTGAGGTGCAGCGTCTAATCCGTTTTATGCCCAAAGTGGTGATAGCGGTAGTGCCTGGCTGGGCGGTTGGCGGTGGTCATAGTTTGCACGTAGTGTGCGATTTAACACTGGCATCTAAAGAACACGCCATTTTTAAGCAAACAGATCCCGATGTTGCCAGCTTTGATTCCGGTTATGGCAGTGCTTACTTAGCAAAAATGATTGGACAAAAGCGAGCACGGGAGATTTTCTTCTGTGGCTTCAATTACAGCGCCGATGAAGCCTTTGCCATGGGGATGGTCAACAGATCAGTACCTCACGCTGAGTTGGAGCGGGAAGCGTTGCGTTGGGCTAAGGAAATCAACTCTAAGAGTCCAACCGCGATGCGCATGCTTAAATATGGATTTAACCTGCCTGATGATGGCTTAGTGGGACAGCAGTTATTTGCCGGGGAAGCAACTCGACTTGCCTATGGCACAGCCGAGGCACAGGAAGGGCGCGATGCTTTTCTGGAAAAACGCGATCAGGACTTTTCGGCATTCCCTTGGTATTACTGAAATAGGAAACGAAATGTCGTTTAGAATAATCGATTCCCTCCACTTTACTTATAAATGATAACCATTATCATTAAATCATACGTGTTAGATGGGGTGGAATGATGATCAAGACATTAACTTTTGCGGTGTTGCATTTCAGTGTGGCATTCACAATTACCTATCTTTTGACAGGTAGCGTGTTAGTCGGCGGTGCTGTCGCTTTAATTGAACCCAGCATCAATACCGTGGTGTTTTACTTTCACGACAAGATCTGGAAGAAGTGGGAAGCAAAGCATCCAGCAGTTGCCATGTAGTATAAAGTCAACAAAAACAAGAAAGCCTGGTAGCGATGACCAGGCTTTTTACTTGCGGTTAGCTTCACAACTGCACAAATAGTTGTGGTGTAACCATTCTGAAATCAAGCGCCATGGTGATACTCAGTGCGGTGATGGTAAAAATGGAAAAAGCAAACACCTGACGTGCCCAACCATTAACATCAACATCGCTACGATAGCCCCGCAAGGCCATTGCCAGCCACCATAAACTGGTAGAACAGGCCACTATCATAAACGCCGTTCCGGTATAACCACTCAGAGGCAGCAATGCCGTCACAATACTGAACACCGCAATGTAAAGCACAATATGCAGCTTCGCTTTGGCGATACCCTGTGCTACCGGCAATACTGGAATATTTGCAGCTTTATAGTCATCGTAGCGAAAAATAGCGATGGCATATGAATGCGGCATCTGCCACAGACAAAACATCAGCAACAATATCGCAGCACCCGCATCAAACTGGCCTGCAACCGCACAATACCCTACCACAGGAGGAACTGCGCCAGAGAGACTTCCGACCATAGTTCCATAAACCGACTTACGCTTCATATACAGGCTATAAAAGCCAACATAGACAACGAAGCCGATAGCTGCAAATAAGGTCGCCATAGCGTTAGTGCAGGTTGCAAGCACGGCAAACCCAACACATCCCAACAGCACACCGAACCAAAACGCTTTGGATGCAGACAATTCGCCCGTCACCGTGACTCGGTTACGGGTACGTTTCATCTTGGCGTCAATATCACGATCTATGCAGTTGTTGATGGCACAGCCAGAAGCAACAACCAAAGATAAGCCGACAACAGCTGCTAACATCAAGAACCAGTCTATATGTCCACGGGAGGCAAGAAAAAATCCTCCAGCAACCGAGATCAGATTACCGATGATGATGCCGGGCTTAGTGACGTTGAGATAGGGTTTTATCATGGCGCCATTACTCACATGTACATCATTAAGGCATTAGCGCTGTAGATAATCCAAATAGATAATCCAACCACTAACCCAATAATCACAGCCGAGAAGATAAATGCAATCGCATTTTCCTTGCCATGTGGCGTGAAATCCAGATGTAGAAAGTATTTCAAATGCACGATTATCTGCACAACCGCCATAACCACAACCAACACAACAGTCGCAGGTTTGCTTAACTGGTGAGTCATGACCGCCCAGAATGGGATAGCTGTCAGGATAATCGACAGCACAAATCCAATCAGATAGGACTTAGCACTGCCGTGGCCGTCATCATGAGCCGCTTGATTAGCCATATCACTCATTAGATTACCCCCATCAGGTACACAACAGTAAACACACAGATCCAGATAACATCTAGGAAGTGCCAGAACATGCTCAGGCATCCCAAACGGGTCAGGGTACGATTACCTAAACCACGTTTGATCACTTCCAGCATCATGATAGCCATCCAGATCAAACCGGCGGTCACGTGCAGACCATGCATCCCCACCAGCGCAAAAAATGCGGATAAAAACGCACTACGATCAGGACCATTACCTTGGGCAATCAAGTGGTGGAATTCGTTGATCTCCATGCCGATAAACACCGCACCGAAGATAAATGTAATCACCAACCAGCCTAGCGTGCCTGATACGTTTTTCTTATGTGCTGCCAGCATGGCAAAGCCATAAGTGATACTACTGAGCAACAGCGCTGCGGTTTCTACCGCAACATAATCAAGCTCAAAAATATCGTGACCAGATACTCCACCGGCAGTGTTCATATACAACACAGCATAGGTGGCAAAGACAGACGCAAACAACAAACAGTCTGTCATCAAGTAAAGCCAGAAACCAAATAGCGTGACCTTACCAGTATCGTGATGATGCTCGTCGTGTGCGCCGGCATCCATAGTGTGACTCAGGGTGCTCATGCTGCAACCTCCGCAACATTTTTCAGATGGGCTTCTTCAATACGTTTTACTTCATCAGGCTGTACGTAATAGTCCACATCGGTGTTATAAGCCCGGACAATGAAGATGCCGATAGTGCCGACAAATCCTACGATAGCTAACCACCAGATATGCCATATCAAGGCAAAGCCCATGACAGTTAGCGCTGCGCCCATCAATACGCCAGCAGAGGTATTTTTCGGCATATGAATTGGTGCGTACTCAGCCTGTTTAGCGTAAGCAGTACCGTTTTCCTTCGCTTCCATGAAAGCATCAATGCTATGCACTTCAGGTGTTTTGGCGAAGTTATAGAACTGTGGTGGTGATGCTGTTGACCATTCCAGGGTACGAGCACCCCATGGATCACCGGTAGTATCCAGATTCTGCTTCCGATCACGGATAGAAACGTACAACTGAGTGAACTGGAAGATAATGCCCAGCAGGATGATAAAGGCACC
Organism: Shewanella fodinae; assembly: GCF_014651955.1. Classification (GTDB taxonomy): domain Bacteria; phylum Pseudomonadota; class Gammaproteobacteria; order Enterobacterales; family Shewanellaceae; genus Shewanella; species Shewanella fodinae. Next base: position 4,417 of record NZ_BMXW01000037.1, read on the forward strand.
TACGCAAGCGATATACAACCAGATGTTCCAATCAGGATTATCAGTATGATTCAGACGACGAGTCATACCGAGGAAGCCTAGGACATACAGCGGCATAAAGGCAACATAGAAACCTATCTGCCAACACCAGAAAGCCGCTTTACCATATTTAGCATTGAGTTTGAAGCCGGTTGCTTTCGGGAACCAGTATGAGAACCCAGCCAGGTAACCAAATACCGCGCCACCAATAATGGTGTTATGGAAGTGAGCAATCAGGAACAGACTGTTATGCAATACAAAGTCGGCACCAGGTACTGCCAGCAGCACCCCGGTCATACCACCAATGGTAAAGGTGGTCATCGCGCCCAAGGTCCACAACATGGGTACAGTGATACGCACCTTGCCGCGGAACATAGTGAAGATCCAGTTGAACAGCTTCACACCGGTTGGCACCGCGATAATCATCGTCATAACGCCAAAGAAAGCATTAACGTTAGCGCCGGAACCCATGGTAAAGAAGTGATGCAACCATACGATAAAACCAAGGATAGAGATCGCGCCGTTGGCCATAATCATTGAGGTGTAACCAAACAGTTTCTTAGAACTGAAGGTCGCCACAATCTCAGAGAAAATCCCAAACGCTGGCAGCACCAGAATATATACCTCTGGATGTCCCCAAGCCCAGAACAGGTTGATGTACATCATGGCGTTACCACCCGCTTCATTTGTAAAGAAGTGGAAATCCAGATAACGATCCAATGTCAGCAAGCCAAGGGTAGCGGTCAGAATGGGGAATGAAGCCACAATCAGGATGTTGGCCCAGGTACAAGCCCAGGTAAACACCGGTATCTGCATCAACTTCATACCAGGAGCGCGCATCTTAAATACAGTTACCAAGAAGTTCACGCCCGTGAGCAAGGTACCTAGCCCCGATATCTGCAACGCCCAGATGTAATAATCAACCCCAACCCCCGGACTATATGTCAGTTCCGACAGTGGTGGATACGCTACCCAACCGGTACGAGCGAATTCACCAACCCCTAAAGAGATATTGATTAACACCGCACCAGATGCAGTTAACCAGAAACTGAGGTTATTCAGGAACGGGAAGGCCACGTCACGTGCGCCAATCTGCAATGGCACAACAATATTCATCAAACCGATCATAAATGGCATCGCCATGAAGATGATCATGATGACACCGTGAGCACTGAAGATCTGGTCATAATGTTCTGGTGGCAGATAACCTGTTGCACCATTAGTCGCTAGGGCTAATTGGGTTCGCATCATGATGGCATCAGCGAAACCACGGACTAACATGATCATCGCCACAACGATGTACATGATCCCCAGTCGTTTATGATCCACTGAGGTGATCCAGTTATTCCAGAGCATTCCCCAGGCTTTGTACTTGGTTAAGATGGCTAGCAGTGCCAGCCCACCCACAGCAATCGCTGCGAGTGTAACCATAATAATGGGTTCATGGTAAGGAACCGCATCAAGAGAGAGTTTACCTAATAAAGACATGTCGACTCCTACGCCTCCCCATTGGCTTTGGCGTGTTCAACAGCTGATGACGAATCATGATGCATAATATGCATACTAGGCTCTGCAGCTTCAGTACTGCCGTGCCCTTGGTGTTCGCCATGCTCGTTACCGCCCTTGCCCCAATCGTTATAGTGCTGCATATATTTCATCACAATCTGATGGAACAGACCGTCTTGAACAGCCCCGTAATATTGCACTGGGTTATTTTCGCTGGGTTTAGCCAACTCGTCATAGCTCTGAGAATTCAGCACAGCGTTATTGGATTTAACAGACGCTACCCAATTATTAAAATCAGCATCCGTTGGTGTTGCCGTAGCCTTGAACTTCATGCCAGTAAAGCCTGCACCACTGTAGTTGGCAGACATACCATCAAAAGTACCTGCTTCGTTAGCAATCAGGTGCAACTTAGTTTCCATCCCGGCCATAGAATAGATCTGGCTACCCAACTGGGGGATAAAGAACGAGTTCATCGTCGAATCAGATGTAATCTTGAATTGCACCGGAACATCTTTCGGAAACACTAACTCATTGACAGTGGCGATCCCCTGTTCAGGATAAATAAATAGCCACTTCCAGTTGAGAGAAACCACTTCCACCGTCAGATGATCACGTTCATGATCCAATGGACGATAGGGATCCAACTCATGAGTAGTTTTCCAGGTAATAGTCCCCAGAATAACAATGATGATAATCGGAACTATCCAAACAATAGTTTCGATTTTGTTTGAGTGCGCCCATTTGGGCATATAGAGTTCGTCGCGACCTTCACGGTATTTCCATGCAAAGAACAGGGTCATAAAGATTACCGGAACGACTACCAACAACATTAGTACGGTAGCGACGATAATCAGATTTTTCTCCTGCAACCCCACATGACCTTTCGGGTCGAGCACGCCCCCCTCACAGCCAGCCAGGAATAACACCATGGCGGCCAAAGCGACTTTACTTAGGCTACGAATAAACACAAAGAACCCTCCTCTAACGACAGAGGTTGATAACATCCACTGCCAGAAAGGCAGCAGCGTGAACAACGCTATTGATACCGGACCGAGAGCTTGCGGCGACGATATAATAGACGCCAGAACCAATCTGTATAAATCAAACCTTTGGATAGTAGCGAAAAACCAAACCCCAGTTCGAGAAAATACTGATTACTTAACTTCCCGACACTGCTATCACAGGTTTAACGGAAAACTCCTTTGAAAACAGACATACAAGCCCAAATTCAACGGTGATATCCGACAACAAAGGTTAGCCCGACAATTGACTTACGCCACTTAAGCCCACAAACAAAATGTGAGTTTTGTCCGCACAGTTCGATAAACGTGAAGATTATCACAAAAATATTCTGAACACACAATGGTTAAGTGGTTAAACCGAACGTTGTCTCCTTACTCAATACAGACGATATCCTGCCCCCATTCATGTTGGTAACTACAAATACAACATATTGAATGAGTTGAAGAAATATTCACAACTCCTTAATTAAAAATGCAGTGATATTAGCACGATGAAATTTTTCGATGATAACTATGCTAAGTTGATGCGCTAAGTTGATGCTATCTGCTTAACTGAAAATAAACACATCTTGCGCCTGCAAATACTGGTCGTCTCACATTTGTCGTTGATAGACAGAGCCTTTTCGTAACCTATCCCTCGCTAGGAAACTAAACCTTCTGCCACGCGGTAACCAAACAGCTATGAAAACAGCGTGGATAAAATAGTCAAAGGAGAACCGTTATCAGGACTTGCAAACTACCGAATGATGCCTTGAACACGTTAACCACAACATACAGTTTAGCGAGGAAGTCTATAGAAAACTTAACCACAAGGAGCCAATAGCAGCCAATGCTAGCTGAACTTTTGCGCATTCTATAGTTCAAAATAACACGTTGATATAGATAACTTTTGCAAGGATTGCATGGTTTTCCAACCACAGGTATTAATTGATCATCAACAAAAACTTAACGCCAGGCCATTGTGGCGTTATCTGCTTCCTGTCGCGCTATTCCATATGGTGATAACGGCATACTTTTCTTACCCAACAACACCATCAACGCTGATACCCACTCTTATCGCCACACCAACGCCAATTCACGCATTTTTGTATCAAGCACCAGCTAAAAACATCGTCGCATCAACACCGCAAGCTACAACTAGCAGCACAGTGAAAACCTTGTCGACGACTCAGCGCCTCAACGTACGCCAAGCGGCAGAAAAACCACCGCAGCCACGCAACGACAACTCCACCGCAAAAACCACCATCAGCGCTACAGAGCAGGAAACACCGAACGCTTCGGCAACCGCTAATCCACCAGAAACAACAGCGGTAAAAACCTCTGATATACGAAACATCACCGCTCGTTATCTGCAGCAACAACAATCAGAGACGTTAAATCAAATAGCAACAGAGCACGCCAGACAACAAACCGCACCCAAAACACTGAGCGTGATGACACCTGAGCCTGCGGCGCTAGTATTGCCAACGCTCTCAATGGACAAACACAACGGTTCACTCGACTCGCCGCTCGATCCCAACCGTATTGTTAAGCAAGGTGACACCTGTTATCGCGTGGTAAAAACGCCGACACAACTTAACCCTGATGCTGAAAATCTGGGGTTTGGTTTTAAATGTGCAATAACTGATGATGAACAACTGCTGGAGGCTTCGCTAAAAAATCGGATAAGTCAGCATCGTTAAGCATGGTTGGATTCATCGCTCCTCAGTTTTTAAACACTAAGAAAAAAGCCCCGAAGAGAGATAACGGTCGCCCCGATCGCAAACGATAGCCACCACCACAGATCCTGGTTGCTGTCGGGCAATAGCCAAAGCCGCAAACACTGCACCACCAGAGCTGACGCCAGCACAAATGCCTTCTTCCCGCGCCAAGGTTCTCGCCATCGCTTTGGCATCTTGTTCTGTAATATCCATCAACAGATCCACGCGCGAAGCATCAAAAATCCCCGGTAGATATTCTTGTGGCCAACGGCGGATACCAGGAATTGAGCTGCCGGATGCCGGCTGCAACCCAACTACCGTAATTTTTGGATTGCGCACTTTCAGGTAACGCGACACGCCCATGATGGTGCCAGTCGTGCCCATGCTGGAGACAAAATGTGTCACCTTGCCATGGGTCTGCTGCCAGATCTCCGGCCCGGTAGTCATAAAATGGGCATTGGCGTTATCCGGGTTATTGAATTGATCCAACACTTTGCCTTTTGCTTCGGCCTGCATAGTCAATGCTAAGTCGCGCGCTTGTTCCATATTGTCCACCAGCAGCAATTCAGCGCCATAAGCCTGCATTGAGTCCTTGCGCTCCTGAGTGGCATCTTTAGGCATGATTAAAATCATCTTGTAGCCTTTGATGGCGGCCGCCATTGCCAGCGCAATGCCGGTATTGCCGCTGGTGGCTTCAATCAAAGTATCACCAGGATGGATCTCTTGCCGTTGCTCGGCCTGCACAATCATATTCAGTGCCGCCCGATCCTTTACCGACCCCGCCGGATTATTGCCTTCTAGTTTCAGTAACACGGTAGAGGAACCACAGTCCAACCGTTGTAAACGTACCAATGGTGTTTGCCCGATACAGCTTTCAATAGTGGGAAAATCAGACACGATATAAGCCCTTTTCTTCATTAAACCTAACTAAACGATGCCATATTCTATGAACCTTACTGTCGCAAAACACAACGAATCGCCACAGCAGCATACAATAAATCGCTCATAGTTATTCCAAAAACTTCTATATAGATACCTTCTTATAAAAATTAACATCTATTAATCTAAGGGCCATCTCACTGACACGGTTTCTGAATTAAGGAGTAAAAATGCCAGTAAAATTACTTAAGACCCTGTTGGGCACCCTATTTTTAGGAACCTCACTCAATGTGGCGGCGGCAGATCAAACGCTGCTGAACTCCTCATATGATATCGCTCGGGAATTATTTAGTGCCTATAACCCAGTATTTGCCAAACATTGGCAGGAACAGACAGGTAAAACCGTTGAGATCAAACAGTCTCATGCTGGGTCGTCCGCGCAAGCCCGTTCGATTCTGCAAGGGTTACCTGCCGATGTGGTCACCTTTAATCAGGTCACTGATGTGCAAATTTTGGCCGATCGCGGCAAGTTGATCCCGGCCAACTGGCAACAACTCCTGCCTAATTCCAGTTCGCCTTACTATTCCACCATTGCATTTCTGGTACGAAAGGGTAATCCAAAGCAGATCAGCGATTGGGGCGACTTAGCCAAGGATGATGTGAAACTGGTGTTTCCCAATCCTAAAACCTCAGGCAATGCACGCTATACCTATTTAGCCGCCTTGGGTTACGCCCAGAAAATCTACGGTAAGGATGACCAAGCAGACCTCGATAGTTTTCTGAAAAAATTCCTCGCCAATGTAGCGGTATTTGATACTGGCGGCCGTGGTGCCACAACCTCATTTGTTGAACGCGGAATTGGCGATGTACTTATTACCTTTGAATCTGAAGTGAACAACATTCGCCAGCAATATGGCAGCGATGATTACCAAGTCGTCGTACCAAAAACCTCGATTTTGGCTGAATTCCCAGTGGCCGTGGTTGAGAAAAATGCCAAACGTAATGGCACACTTGATTTGGCAACCGAGTATCTTAAATATCTATACAGCGAAGATGCCCAACGGCTATTGGCTGGCTTTAACTACCGGGTACACGATGCCAAGGTAAAAGCCGAGTTTGCGGACAAATTTCCCGAAGTTGACCTGCTGACGGTTGAGCAAATCATCGGTGGCTGGGATAACGCCATGAAAACCCAGTTTGCCAATGGTGCTAAGCTTGATCAGCTGTTAAAGCGCTAAACATCCAGGTGTTCAACCTTGAATAACCAGACCTGGGCGAGTCCCGGGTCTGTTGGCCTAATCGAGTAATCAGAGTTATCAAACGACACAATATTGTGTGTTCGGCATATCAATCACAGCGTTAACTCAATTAACCTAATATGCGGTGGCAAATTCAGTGATTTTAACTAATGGGCGCTTGCGCCATAAACGGGTTCTTCCGGGATTCAGCATCAGTTTAGGTGTGTCGTTGCTGTTTGTCAGTTTGATCCTGTTACTGCCAACCACCGGACTGATCATGCAGACCAGCGCGATGAGCTGGTCTGAATATTGGGGAGTGATTGCCGATCCGCGAGTAGTTGCCAGTTATCGCGTCACCCTATTGTCAGCACTAGCCGCATCAATCTTTAATGGCCTGTTTGGACTGTTGCTGGCATGGGTGCTGGTACGCTATGAATTTCCAGGTAAGCGATTATTGGATGCGTTAGTCGACTTACCCTTTGCACTCCCGACCGCCGTTGCCGGTATCACGCTAGCAACCCTGTACGCAGAAAATGGTCAGATTGGCAGCTTACTGGCACATCTTGGCATCAAGGCGGCGTATTCGCCATTGGGGATTGTGGTTGCCATGGTGTTTACCAGTATTCCATTTGTGGTGCGCACTGTGCAGCCGGTGCTTGAAGAACTGTCTCATGATGAAGAAGAAGCGGGGATGACCCTCGGGGCATCGGATCGTGCAGTATTTTGGCGCATCATTTTGCCATCCTTGTGGCCAGCATTATTGGTGGGGACGGCGCTGTCTTTTACGCGTAGTCTCGGTGAATTTGGGGCGGTGATCTTTATCGCAGGCAATATGCCGTATATCAGTGAGATAACCTCGTTGATGATCTTTGTGAAATTGCAGGAATTTGATTTTGCTGGCGCCAGCGCCATAGCCTCGGTGGTGCTGTTGACCTCCTTACTGTTGCTACTGCTGATTAACCTTTGGCAAGCGCGTTATCTGCGACGTATTCGCGGGCGTTAAGGAGCACACATGAACCCATTTAAGCCCGCCAGAGTTGGTGATGCTCCCATCATTAAGTGGAGTCTAATCATCCTCGCCGTATTATTGAGTGGCTTACTATTACTGGTGCCGCTAGCCAGTATTTTTCAACAAGCCTTTGCTGGTGGTTGGCAACTGTATATTCAGCATTTGAGTCAACCAGATGCTCTCCACGCCATTGGCCTCACCTTGATAGTGGCAGCGCTGACCGTACCGATAAACTTAGTGTTTGGGGTACTGCTGGCATGGAGCGTCACCCGCTTTGAATTTCCAGGCCGTAAAATACTGATCACCTTGATTGATATTCCCTTTGCGGTATCGCCTGTGGTTGCCGGCTTACTCTATCTGCTGCTGTACGGCAACAGTGGCTGGCTCGGTGCCTGGTTATTTGAACATGATCTGCAAGTGATGTTTGCTTGGCCCGGAATCGTGTTAGTGACCATCTTTGTCACTTGTCCGTTTGTCGCACGCGAACTCATCCCTTTAATGCAGCAACAGGGGGCCGCAGAAGAAGAAGCAGCAGTGATCCTCGGAGCCTCTTGGTGGCAACTGTTCCGCCGCGTGACCTTACCCAATATCAAATGGGCACTGATTTACGGAGTAATTCTTACTAATGCCAGAGCGGTAGGTGAGTTTGGTGCCGTGGCAGTGGTATCAGGCAATATTCGCGGTGAAACCAATACCTTACCTTTGCATGTGCAATTGCTGTATGAGGATTATCAGGCACAAGCAGCATTTGCCAGCGCCTCTTTACTGGCACTGATAGCCCTATTTACGCTGGCGCTAAAAGCCGCTGTTGAATGGCGGCAACAACGCAGTTTATCCGCTAATAACGATAATGAGCAAAGCCAATTATGAGTATCCGTCTTAGCAATATTTCTAAAAAATTTGGGCCATTTCAGGCACTTTCGCCGCTTGATCTGGATATTGAAGAAGGTGAAATGATCGGTCTGCTGGGGCCATCAGGTTCCGGTAAAACCACCTTACTGCGAATTATTGCCGGGCTGGAAGGTGCGGATAGTGGCCAACTTTATTTTGGTGACCGGGATGTCACCCAAGTCCATGTGCGCGAACGTCATGTGGGTTTTGTGTTCCAGAACTACGCGCTATTTCGTCATATGACCGTTGCTGAAAATGTCGCGTTTGGCCTGCAAGTTATGCCACGTAAACAGCGACCAACAGCTGCCGAGATCCATAAACGGGTATCGCAGCTATTAGACACAGTGCAACTCGGCCATCTGGAGCAACGTTATCCAGAGCAACTCTCTGGTGGACAAAAACAACGTATCGCACTGGCGCGTGCACTGGCGACCCAACCAGAAGTATTGCTGCTGGATGAACCCTTTGGCGCGTTGGATGCAAAAGTCCGTAAGGAACTACGCCGCTGGCTGCGTAGCCTGCATGACGAACTGAAATTCACCAGCGTGTTTGTCACCCATGATCAAGACGAAGCCTTGGAACTGTCTGATCGAGTGGTAGTGATGAGCAATGGTCACATAGAACAGGTTAATACTCCGGCAGCGTTGTATGCGCAGCCAAACAGTCGATTTGTGTTTGATTTTCTTGGCAACGTCAATGTTTTTGCGGCCGAATGGCAACAATCACACTGGCGCAATGGCGCGGCATTTTTAGTCCCACCAGCACAGCCACAGTTACAGCAAAACGGTGCTGTATATGTGCGCAGCCACGAACTGGCGTTATCCGATAAACCCAACAGCCAAGCGAATTTGCCGTTTGAGATTGTTTCCATTACTCCCATTGGCGCGGAAGTTCGGGTGGAGTTAGCAGCACGCGGCTGGCGTAGCGAACAGTTATGGGAAGCAAAATTTACCCACCACCAGTTGCAAGCAATGGGGTTAAAAAGGGGTAATCTGGTTTTTGTGACCCCACAGACTGGCTACTTTTTTGCTGAACAAGGTGACGGTACCGCCACACGCCTTAACTGGCCGTTCCTGCCACCCGGCAGTATTGTTTTTGATATTTAGATAAGGTGAATAAGTCTTAAATTAAAAAATAAAGATAAGATTTTTAATGGAGTTATGTATGCCTGTGTTACTTGGCGAGGACTGAATCGCATATTCTTTAGGCAGTCATCCGTATATTTACAAGAAATAACATTAAGTGGAAGATATTAGTAACCACATTGTTAATTATATTCTGTGGGGTTTTATTATAGCATCACCATAGATGATATTTTTGTTTGCAATCTATTACTCATGATTACTATTTACATATACAATTTATACTTTTCATTATTAAGATATAATAAACCACCTCAATACTATCAAAATTACTGTTTTCTGTTACCATTTCAAGTATAAAAAGTTTAATATATTAAAATTATTTTCAGTTAAATTATAAAGCTTGCGATATGATAAGGTGCCTCATATCGCAAGAATATTTAAAACTTATATTTTAATGAGTAAAAAATACCATCAGAATAACCTTTAACACCCATATTGTTATTACTATATCGGTAGGATAAAGCTAGTCCAAAATTTTCCGTCACATGCCAATCTAAAACAAGCCAGCCATTAAAACCAAAGGATCGTTGCTCACCTGTAATATCAGTGTAAATATCATCTCTAAAGAAGTATTGTTCCTGATTCCACATCACACTAAATTTATTATCAAAGATATCAAAATCTTTTGAAGCAGTTAAAGTAAAATATAATCCATTGTAACCATTTTCCCAACCGCTCATACCTAAACCGCGGTAATCAGCAATTACATAATTTAGTGCTAAAGCAGACTGAAAATACAACCCGTTGTCAAAAACTTTATCCCAACTAACACCTGGCAGCACAATGGTTTCAGACCAGTCAGGTTCATTTTTAACATAAACCTGACTATAAGCATTAAAATCAGAGTCAGGTAAATTTATTTGGCCAATGAGAACAACTTCTATCCCCATCTCTTCCTGATCATCAGGATCTTCAATTAGGACATTTCCATAAAGATCACCGAAGTCTGTTGCATTATACCCGTGTAATTTAACAAACGCATTTTCACTTCGTTGTTTACCAAAAACTTTTTCAGCCTTATGAGACCAATCCATAACTCCGGACTCAAGAGTGAAATCTGATGCGTTTGCTGATAAACTTGAAATATAAATAAGTGAACAAAATATTAACTTAATATTTTTCATATTAAACACCATTGTTTTTTGAAAATAAAAGAGCCGTATAACGGCCCTTTTATAAAAGTGCCATAATTATTTACAAGGGATGTAATAAATTTTTAAGGTACTTTCACATCAAATCTATGATGACAATCTTCATTGCAGTACAACTTAGATTCCTGATGTACCGAATGACAAACACCACATCTAAGTTCACCGACATGAGGCTTGTGAATATTCATTTTTATATTTCTATCTTCCCCTTCGTGTAAATTTATTTCCTTTCTTTTATCCGCTCCACCATGACACGACACACACTTTTCTTGAGATGGTGGAGATTTTGGAGGCATAGCGTCATGGCATTTAACACATGTAACACCTGCATTTTTATGCACATCTACCAATTTTAAATCTCCAGCACTTGCATTTAACGCAAGAGAGAGAAAAATCAATGCGCAAAAATTGATATAATCAAATTTGATTTTCATTTTAATCACCAGTAATCTTTAATGTTAATTAACAATAAGTTCACTTGTATTTATTTTTCAAAATATTGAGTTCTCTTACGTTCAACTTGACACCGTTACAACAACAAATAATAATCCCCATTTTTTTCCACAATGGCATTATTCGCTCGATTGTCTTAGTAGTTGAATACATTAAATAACTCAACTCTTGATATGATAATTTAATAGGAATATAAGAAAATTCATTATCTTCCTTAACGCCTATACTTCTCGCTAATGATAGAAAAAAAGTAGCTAGTCTTTTTTCTGTCATTTTAGTAAACATACAAGCAAACGTTTCGTAATCTGATGCAATACATTTCACACAGTAAGTTTTAATAGCTTCCTTTATTCTATAATTTTGTTCTAAGTGATGTTCTAGTACTTTAATACTAATAACATAGACGTCAGACTCTCTAAGTGCATATACTGTTTCAGATGTCACAGCCATACCAAGATAACCGCAGTAATTTAACATTCGCTTTGGCAATATTATTGTTATAGCCATAGGTTTATTAACATCATCTGTATGGATTGCTTGGCATAACAAACCTTTTTCAACAAGAATCACACTGTCTTTATTTTTTATGTCACCAGTATTTTGGTGGCCAAAAATAATATCTGACGACTTTAAATGAACTCTGTTTGAATATTTTTTCACAAATTCAAAAACTTCTTCCTCGATCTCTGGAATTAGCCATGGTGTGTGACTATATAGTTCGTTAACACTGAACATTATTTGGTCCCATTAGAAATGTGATATATACTAAATTGTATAAAAAATAATCCAACAGATAAAATTTTAGACTTTAAGAATTTCAAATATTTGCTTTATCTCACAGATAGGCAGTTGAAATCTTCTTATTAAAAAAAGCTAAAAACTAATCTATTTGATTTCTTTAGAAAGAAATACACTAGCCATATCTTGTAGGGTCGGAGCACACTTTGAGCAATTTCTAACCAAAGAACACTTTTTCACGGTAGTCATCGCTCCAGCTAGCTTGTTTTAGTTTGTTCCGCTGGCTCGGTGAGCCGCAATCACACTGCCGCAGTA
>NZ_BMXW01000038.1 GCF_014651955.1 Shewanella fodinae
CATTGGCTGGCGTGAAGGTGATGAACAAAGTCATAGGACTAGGTATGCCCATTCGCCAGAGGCTCAATTAACACCACGAACCATGATGGGAACTGGCTTATCTGCGATTGATTTGATCAACAAGGCCCCTATCTGGCAAAAACAGCTGCCAGACCTGCGCACCAGTTGGCACAACAAAAAGCCGCCTGACAACAACAGATTACCCGCCGACTCAGGCGGGTTTCTTTTTACCAAAGACTGGGCGCGCGCCAGGTCGGCCGTTACCGCGTGCAGGTTTAGCGGCACCTTTGTTGTCTGACGCCGAGTTATTTGGGCGCTTGTTGGCTGTTTTACTCTGGGCAGGTTTATCGTCACTTGCAAACTGATTACTGCTGAAGCGGGTCAGCCCCTGTTGCCCCCTAGCAGCGGGTTTATTGCCTTGTTTACGGGCAAATTGCTCGGCACGTCCTTCCGGTGGTACCAGATGCTGTGGCCCAGTACCGATTAGATCTTCGCGTTTCATATTGATCAGCGCTTCGCGGATCAACGGCCAACCTTGTGGGTCATGGTAACGCAGTAACGCCTTATGCAGGCGACGCTGGCGCCCTTTCTTGGGAATAAATACTGCTTCACTGTCATGTTTGACGTTACGTAGCGAATTCAAGCCAGTGTGATACATGGTCGTGGCATTAGCCATCGGTGATGGATAGAAGTTCTGCACCTGATCCAGCTTGAACTTGCGGGCTTTGAGCCACAGCGCCAAATTCAGCATGTCTTCGTCAGTGGTGCCGGGATGGGCTGAAATAAAATAGGGGATCAGGAACTGTTCTTTCCCTGCCTCTTTCGAATACTGGTCGAACATTTCCTTAAACTTGTCATAGGTGCCCATGCCGGGCTTCATCATTTTTGACAACGGCCCATCTTCGGTATGTTCTGGCGCTATCTTGAGATAGCCGCCCACATGATGTTTCACCAGCTCTTTCACATAACGCGGATCTTCAATGGCTAAGTCATAACGCACACCGGAAGCGATCAATACTTTTTTGATACCCGGTACATCGCGCGCGGCTCGATACAGGTCAATGGTATGCTGATGATCCGTATCCAGATGACCACAGATTGCCGGAAAAACGCACGACAAACGACGGCAGGTCTTTTCAGCTTTTTCGCTCTTACAACCCAGTCGATACATATTGGCAGTCGGGCCGCCAAGATCAGAGATCACCCCGGTAAACCCCGGCACCTTTTGCTGGATATCCTTAATTTCCCGGATAATGGAATCTTGCGAACGGCTCTGGATAATACGGCCTTCATGCTCAGTAATGGAGCAGAACGAACAGCCCCCAAAACAACCACGCATGATATTGATGGAGGTTTTGATCATGTCATACGCTGGGATTTTCTGCTTGCCATAAGCTGGATGCTGCACCCGCTGATATGGCAAATCGAACACCGCATCCATCTCATCAGTATTCAACGGAAACGCTGGCGGATTGACCCACACACCGCGATCGCCGTGCATTTGAAACAACGCACGAGCACAGCCAGGGTTGGTTTCTTGATGTAGTACCCTTGACGCGTGTGCATACAGGAAACGGTCATCGCTTACCCGTTCAAATGCAGGTAATAGCACATAGGTCTTTTCCCAAGGCTTGGGTTTGGGAGGCTGCACTGAAATGGCTTGTGGGGCGTCATTATCAAACACTTTGTTGTTGCTGGGGCCAGACAGATTCTGGCAACCAACGTCATCGGCACCATAAGGATTGGGAATAGGGTCGATTTTATGCAGTTGGTCGATTTTACGCGAATCAACGCCTTTCCATTCTGGTAGCGCGGTTTTACGCAGTACCGCGGTGCCACGAATATCCTGCATCTCACTGATATCATTGCCTTTCGCTAGGCGATGAGCCACTTCGACCAAGGGGCGTTCGGCATTACCATAAATCAGTAGATCGGCTTTACTGTCAAACAACACACTGCGGCGTACTTTATCTTGCCAGTAATCATAATGGGCAATGCGGCGCAGACTGGCCTCAATACCGCCGATAATCACTGGCACCTCTTTATAGGCTTCCTTGCAGCGCTGGGTGTAAACCGTTACCGCCCGATCTGGCCGCTTGCCACCCACATTGCCAGGAGTGTAAGCATCGTCGGTACGCAGTTTACGATCGGCAGTGTAACGGTTGATCATCGAGTCCATATTGCCAGCGGTGACGCCAAAAAACAGATTGGGGCAACCGAGGCGCATAAAATCGTCTTTGCTTTGCCAGTCTGGCTGATCGATGATGCCGACACGGAACCCCTGAGCTTCCAGCATGCGACCAATTACCGCCATGCCGAAACTAGGATGGTCCACATACGCGTCGCCGGTTACCACAATCACATCGCAGCTATCCCAGCCTAGTTGTTGCATCTCTTTACGAGACATAGGCAGAAACGGTGCTGGTTTCAAATCAGCACGATAGCGAGGATAGCGAAATAAACTGGATTCGACTTGCATGTGTATCCAACCCACTGGGTTAATCAATCTCTGGCAACAGGGCCGTCAGGGGCGCGGAGTATAACAGGACGCGCTGAATAAGTGTGAACAATTTTTCAGCAAAAAAGCACACTGTGGAAGCACACTTATTAATGCCCTTATGGTGCCAGAGGGCTTTATGCTTCAAGGAACAGCACGAGGTTAACCACTGCCAGAGCCACCATCACTCCCCAGGTACCGAGAACGCCTAACAATCGCCCGATATTTGTCTTGCCTTTGCCTTGCGTCAAACCAATCGCATGTAACAAGCGGGACACCAGTAACACCGTACCAAATAGATGCAACCAACCTGCATGTAGGCCATCTAACTCTGCCATTGCCAACAGCAACAGTCCCAGTGGCGCGTTTTCCAATAGGTTACCGTGGGCACGGCGCGCTATATAGATTTCCGGGTGGTCACCGTTCCCTATTCCCACTTTAAAACGTGCCCGCAACTGCACTACCCGCGCACTCAAGAACAAAGCTAATAAGGTGGTCAGCGCGCAGTAAAAACCTGATACATACAATGTCATTATCATTCTCCGAATATCGCCATCGTTATCGCTGGATGGCTTAATTAACCTTAGGAAATTTAATTTTTTATGTCATTATTCCCTTTGCATAAATTTGCTTTACAATGCGCGCCAAACTGGCATGTTGCCTTATCGGCGACCTTGATACACAAGTACGAGGCATCCGAGTGGACAATCAGGAATTTCTTGAAAAGCGCCGCTTTATCATAAAGCTAGGCAAGGCATTGCACAAATTTGGCACGCCCGCTTATCGGCTGGAAACCCACCTGCAAACTGTTGCCAAGACCCTTGGCCTTGATGGTTACTTCCTTATTTCGCCGACCTCCATGACCTTTGTGTTGCAGCACGATACCGATCAGGAATATAACCATGTGGCCCGCGTCAAACCGGGAGAATTGGATCTCGGAGCCCTAGCCCGAACCGACGCCCTGGTGGAAGAACTGCGCAGTGGTCAGCGCTCGCTAACAGAAGCATTGCAACGTCTCGATCAAATAGCCGAAATGCCCAATCCCTACGGCCCGTTGCTGACACTTGCTGCCTACGGTTGTGCAGCCGCAGCCTTTGCCATGCTGATGGCCACCAGTTGGAATGATGTATTCTGGTCGGGAATGGTCGGACTGGTGGTTTATGGTCTGGTATTTGCCGCCGAGCATTCCAAACGGATGGCGGAGCTGCTGGAACCGTTGGCGGCAACCGTGGCGGGGATTGTCAGTTGTGGATTAGCGCAACTGGATCCATCCATCAATATTCC
Source organism: Shewanella fodinae (assembly GCF_014651955.1). Taxonomy (GTDB): domain Bacteria; phylum Pseudomonadota; class Gammaproteobacteria; order Enterobacterales; family Shewanellaceae; genus Shewanella; species Shewanella fodinae. Next base: position 3,782 of record NZ_BMXW01000038.1, read on the forward strand.
GGTAGTGATCCTTTCCGGCATTATTGTATTTATTCCTGGATTGGCGTTGACGCTGGGGCTGGCGGAGCTATCTGCCCGCGATCTGATGTCCGGTACCATGCGCATCATGGATGCGGTGATGGTGCTGTTCAAGCTGTACTTTGGTGCCGTTTTAGGGGTGGCTATTGGTAACGCGCTGTTTGGACAAGATCTGTTTATTGAACCAACGTCATTACCGCGCTGGGCCAGTTGGCTGGCGGTGCCGTTGCTGTCATCTGCCCTGGTGTTTATTTTCAAAGCGCGTTTGAAAGATGCACCTTGGGGCATCCTGGCAGGGATATTAGCGTTTGTCGCCGCCATGTTGGGTGGCATCTATCTGGGCGACTCCATCGGTATTTTCTTCGGCGCCTTGGCGGTGGGGATCTACGCCAATCTGTTCTCCCGTTGGACCAAAGCGCCAGCGTCTATCGCGCTGCTACAAGGCATAGTGATCTTAGTGCCAGGGAGCAAAACCTATCTCGGGCTGAATGCTTTTGTGTCTGGAGATACTTTGCTGGCGCAACCGCATCTTGGTGCACAGCTGTTCCTGATTTTCATGTCACTGGTGGCGGGGCTGATATTTTCAAATGTGGTGGTAACTCCCCGTTCAACCTTGTAGGTACCCGCAGTAAATTCCGCTAAGCTTTGCCGCCATTTCCAAAAAACGACTATGATTCAATTAGTCCGGTTATTTTGGGGAGTGCTGAATGCATTATCATCAGCTACTGTGGTTACTGGCGACGACCGCTATCGGTATGTCGGTAAATGCAACGCCTATAAGTGCCGATAGCGCCGACAGCCGTACTTTTGTCGTCGGCCATATTCGTGTTGTAAGTAACCCGATATTTGATGAATCAGCGTCCAATGCCATTTTTCTGCATCATTGGGCCAACGCCATCCACATCAATACCCGTGACTCGGTCATCCTCGATCGCCTGAGTTTTAAAGAAGGCGATGTGATTACGCAAAAACAGCTGGAAGAAGCACAACGTATTTTAAGGAAAGAGCCTTACTTGCGTGATGCCAAAATTGTGCAGGTTCCCGCCAAAGATGACCAGCCACAACCGGTGAATTTAGTGGTGGAGACCTGGGATCAGTGGTCATTGTTGCCTACGGTTGACTGGGGTCGTAGCGGAGGCAAAAACCGCTACTCGTTTGGGATTAAAGACGACAATATTCTGGGGTTGGGGATGCAAACCCAACTGGAATACCAGTCTGATGAAAACCGCACCGGCTACAAATTTGATTTCAAAACCCCACTGACTATTGTTAAAAATGCCCGCGTTGCCGCCAGTTTTGCCGATAATGATGACGGAAAATCCACCTGGCTGATGTTCGACAAGCCGTTCTATACGTTGATGGACACCCGGGCTTACGGCGGAGAATATCAAAGCGTTGACCGCACCAATACGTTTCGCCAGAACGGTGAAGACCTGCAGGAGTATCAGGAAAGTCTAGATTTTGCCGAGTTTTACTGGGGAATGTTGCTGCAACAGCAGGGTAATGTCCGGCAGCGCCTACGCTTTGGTATCACCCGTGATCGTCACGCTTTTACTGCGCTTCCCGGTCAACCCATGTTACCCCTGCCACAAGATCGTAATTTTACCTACCCTTGGACCGAGTGGGAGTATCTGCAAGATGATTATCGGGTGATGACTAACGTACATCTTATTAATTTCAATGAAGATATTAACCTCGGCTGGCAGCATAAACTGCGTTTTGGCCTAGAAACTAACGATGGCGACAGCCTCGGTTACCACCTAGAATGGCAGATGAACCGTGGTTATGCCGATGACCACGAACTACTGTTGTTGGAACTGAAAGCCACCGGGATTTTTGCCACCGCGCAACCAGACTACTATCGGATATCCGCAACCACCGAATATTTTTACCGATTCAATCACAAGTGGTCGGCTTACTCTCGGGTGCAATTGATTAGCTCTCGGCATAATTTCCGTGATTTACCTGTAGCGTTGGGTGATGAAACCGGAATGCGTGGCTACCCGAATGACTTTCAGCATGGAGATCAACAATGGTTGGTCACCGCCGAATTGCGAAATTACCCCAACATTAATCTGTATCAGTTGGCAGAGTTAGGCTGGGCCGCGTTCATCGACGTAGGTCATGCCTTCGGTGGCCCATTGGCAGAGGATAATGAGATTTCTCACCCCATAAGCGCCATCGGTATTGGCGCGCGGCTATACTCTTCACGATCCAGCTACGGCAACGTGGTGCATATGGATTTCAGCTTGCCAATGAGCAACGGCGAACATGTCAGCGGTTGGGAATGGCGTTTTGAAGTCAAAAGCCACTTCTGAACCAAGCATCTTGCCAAACCCTTGTCAATGAGGCTTACAATGACGCTCATCTCTGCCAGTCACCATTCGATTGCTGGCAGCATCTTTGCGTGCAAAAAGGAGGCGTGTTCGTGGTCAAGCTCTTCAGTCCCCTATCAGTGGGTGCTCTTACCCTGAAAAACCGTATCATCATCGCACCCATGTGTATGTATTCTGCCAATAACGGCGTGTTACAGCCCTGGCACTGGCAACATTACGGCAATCTGGCGCAGTCCGCTGCAGGGATGCTGATTATTGAAGCCTCTGCCGTGGCCCCAGAAGGCCGTATTTCCTATGCCGATGTGGGTTTATGGAACGATGAATGCCAGCAAGCGCTGCAACAGTTGGTAGGCGATATTCGCCGTGATTCAGATATGCCATTGCTGGTGCAGCTAGGGCATGCCGGGCGCAAAGCCTCTTGCGATAAGCCTTGGGACGGCGGTCAACAACTCCCCGCCTCCGACGAGCGCAGTTGGCAAACCATCGCCCCCAGTGCCCTTCCGTTCACCGAAGGTCAACGCTCACCACAGGCCATGACTAAAATCCAGATAGATAAATGTATCAGCCAATTTGTGGCTGCCGCCAAACGGGCGCACGTGGCAGGGATCAATGGTGTGGAACTGCATGCGGCTCACGGCTATTTGTTACATCAATTTCTGTCGCCACTGAGCAATCGACGTGATGATGAATTCGGCGGTTCCCTCAGCAACCGTATGCGACTGCCGTTGGCAATATTCGATGCCGTGCGGGCAGCGCTGCCACGGGATTTTGTCGTAGGCGTACGCATCAGCGCTACCGATTGGGTTGATGGCGGCTGGAATCTGCCCCAAAGCATTGAATTTGCAAGGGAGCTGGATCATCGCGGTTGCGATTATATTCATGTTTCCAGCGGCGGCTTATCGGAAAAACAACAAATTGCCATCGGCGCTGGCTACCAAGTGCCATTTGCCGCCGCAATTACCGCCCAAGTACAGATGCCGGTAATTGCCGTAGGGCTTATCACCGACCCGCTACAAGCCGAAAAAATTCTGCAACAGCAGCAGGCTGACGCCATTGCGCTAGCGCGCGGCATCCTTTACGACCCACGCTGGCCTTGGCACGCCGCTGCGGCCTTAGGCGCTGAGGTACAAGCCGCACCGCAGTACCTGCGCTGTCAGCCTCATGGACTCAAGACATTATTGCATCGCTAGCTAGCCGCTGTTGATATTAGCTGCATCCCAACACGAATAATTCAGGAGAACACCTAAATTCCCGGCACATGCGGGTCAGTGGCCGTTGCCAGCATGGATGCTGGCGACGAGCTTCCAGGGATGGATTCACAGCGTGCCAGTGAACTGCATGTGCATACAGCCCGCGGCAGGCGATTTAACACATCAAGATATTCAGCACAGCTAAGCGCAGTGAAAGCTGAATATTTTCGCCAACGTAGTTAGGCGATAACTCTTGCTTAAGAGTGCGCCTTACAACACCACAAAAGAAATGTATGGTCCGCCTCGTTGTTGCAAGCATAAAATTCAATGACGAGGTGGGTCTGCGCTAATGTATTCGGAGTCTCTGTTGGAGGCTCTCGCCTACCGCTCCACGATGAGTTCCGCGCCGGAATA
>NZ_BMXW01000039.1 GCF_014651955.1 Shewanella fodinae
TACTGCGGCAGTGTGATTGCGGCTCACCGAGCCAGCGGAACAAACTAAAACAAGCTAGCTGGAGCGATGACTACCGTGAAAAAGTGTTCTTTGGTTAGAAATTGCTCAAAGTGTGCTCCGACCCTAGGTGTACATGGGGTTATCTATTTTTTTGTTGGCAGGTCTATTGCCGGGATGTGCTTATTATGTTTATGGCACCCACTCTGCGTATGGTTTTCAAAAAGTCGATACAGAAGAATATCTTGGACCGATTGATAGGGGTTATGACTCCAAAATCACCAGCCCAGTGCTGACTTTTGCTGATGGCGTACAAGTCAAGTTTAGTATTTCAGAAATGTATAATTATCCTCCAAAACCAAAGGATTTAGGTTTTTTTAATAATGCCAGAATTGAAATATTTATCACCTCGTTAACGCCGAGAATAAAGCTAGATACAACGGGTATTATTTTAGATCAATATCGTGTTGGTAAAAAAACACTTGTTAAGTTTTTAGAGCTTAAACGTTATCCCAGTTTGGCAAAAGGTGATAATGGGTTATTGGTATGTAGTTACTCGGAATTGTCAGAAAAAGCTTTCTATGATTTTTACCAGGGAGACAGCATTAATATTCCTCATAGGACAACAGATTTCAGTTTGGTAACCTCAGAGTTACGCTCAGACCCCACCATTCTCTGCGGTGAATTGGTTGCGATAAATACTAACTTTGCCGGAGAACAAGGGTATTTTACCATTACGCTACCCTTAATTGAGGATGGAATGACTCACGAATATAAAGTGTATTTTTATCCAGTAGGCTATTGAATCGCCACTGATTTCCTAGACACCTTTTAGTTAGATAAACTAGCTAAAAAAGAGGTGTCCATGAGCCATAAACGTTACCCCGAACAATTCAAAATCGAAGCAGTAAAACAAGTCACTGTTGCCGGTCATTCTGTTGCTGACGTTGCTCAGCGTTTAGGTACTACCACCCATAGTCTTTATGCTTGGATTAAGCGCTATGGTCCTGACTCTGAGGAACACCTTCAGCAGTCTGCTGAGTCCGCCGAAATTCGATGACTACAAAAAGAGCTCAAGCGCGTTACGGAAGAACGTGACCTGTTAAAAAAAGCCGCGGCGTACTTCGCAAGCCACCCCGAGTAAGATACGCCTTTATCCAAGAGCATCATCACAGCCACTCTGTGCGACAACTGTGTCGGCTGTTTGATGTTCATCCGAGCGGGTATTATGCGTGGAGAAGTTCCGCCAAGTCGAAGCGGCAACGCGATAATGACCGACTGACTGGTCAACTCAAACAGTGTTGGCTTGAGTCTGGTGGCGTCTATGTGTATTAGTTCAGACTAGATCTGACACATCATCTTGAAAAGATAAGAGTTACCCGTTTTGATAAAGGTGTCGAATCTTAAATCAAAACATAAGGCAACTCTCATGCTTCATACTAATAATCCGATTATCAACCCCAAAACAACGCCAGCAGACCATAGCGAATTATCGGTATACGACACGACCGCGTACAACGGTTAGTGGCAATACATTACGCCCCCAACAACGTGACTTTACGACCGTTTTTGCGGTTATTTTTGGCATTTCTCATAGCCCCGAACTATACTCCCATTCATTCAGATTTCCCATGTACATCAAGGAAAGATCATGGCGGAGCTACCCACCCACGCAGCGTTCGAATCTCAGTTAAACAATACCTTCGAAGTTCAATACGATCCGGAAAAACCTCCGGAAATTCTCACCTTAAAACACATCTCTGAAATTTCTTCCATCGGTGGCGGGTTTGCTGGTTATGGCATGACATTCGTCGCGCCACTGGCTGAAGGCTATTTAATGCAAAAACAGTGGCCCATGAAGAATGACACCCTAGGCGAATTCAGCCTTTTTCTGGTGCCAGGGGGCCCCAAAGAGGACTCCTTCGAGTACAACGCCACGCTGACGTTCAAACAATCTTAACGGCGGCCTAAGAAGCCCGTGCCGACGCTAAGGAACCTCGCTCACGATGAGCGTTCTACGGCACATCAACAATATCGGAAAATCATAAGGAGGTGATCATGGCAGAGCCTTTTCTGGGAGAAATCCGGATGTTCGGATTTAATTTCCCGCCAAAAGACTGGGCACTATGCGATGGACAAGAGATGCCCATCAATGACAACGCGGCACTCTATTCATTACTTGGCGTAACCTTTGGCGGTGATGGCAGGAACGTGTTCAAACTCCCTGACCTACGTGGACGAACGCCAATCCATATCAACTGGGCTCAGGGAGCGACTTATGCTCAGGCCAGGGGAGCCTTTGGCGGACAAGAAGAGGTCACACTAACGGTTGCCGAACTGCCCGCGCACCGGCACACGTTCTATGCGACCGAAGAGCTGGCCGACAAAGGGGGGTTGGCCCCGGATCAACGGGTTTTGGCCCAAGCCAGTGACGCGATTTATGCCACCCCCAACAATCTCGTACCTTTAATTGCCACCAGTGTCAGCGAAACGGGCGGAGGGCAGGCCCATGCCAATTTACAACCTAGCCTAGTGATCAATTTTTGTATCGCGCTCAAAGGAGAGTATCCAACCCGGAATTAGCCGCCGTTGGTTTGCAATCAGCTTATGAATATTTTTTCAAAAGGAGACGGTTATGGCCGATCCATTTCTGGGTGAGATACGCATGTTTGCCGGGAATTATGCTCCGCACGACTGGGCCTTCTGCGATGGTCAGCTTGTAGATATCGTTAACAATCAAGCTCTGGCCAGCTTATTGAGCAGTATCTATGGTGGGGATGGGCGCACGACATTTGGCTTGCCGGACATGCGCGGTCGGATCCCCGTTCATTTCGGCCAGGGTGTTGGCCTGACATTCCGCCCCATCGGTCAGCGATATGGGATGGAAACGGCTTTTTTAACAGAAGCACAGATCCCGCCACACCGGCACAGCATTTATGCTTCTACCGATGATGCCAGCGATATTTCTCCGTCAGGGAATGTTCCTGCGGTAACTAACCCTGGATTTTATAGTGAGGGAGCAACGGCCTCGATGGTGGTGAATTTTCCTGACTCGGTGATCGGGGAAACAGGCAGTGATCAGCAGCATTACAACATCATGCCTTCTCTGGTGCTTAACTTTATTATCGCCATGCGAGGTGCCTATCCCCCCAGAAACTAATGCCTTTTTAAAACCAATATTCGTCTGAAAACAAGGAGGTAATATGGCAGAGCCATTCATCGGAGAGATAAGAATTTTCACCTATAATTTTCCACCCTATGGTTGGGCATACTGTAATGGCCAGATAATGAGTGTCAGCGAAAACCCGGCGTTATTCTCTGTGATATCGGACTACTGGGGCGGGAACGGTAGCACCACGTTCGCTTTGCCAAACCTAATGGGGCGGGCACCAATGCATTCCGGGAAAGGGCCGGGCTTAACTAATCGGGTTATAGCAGAGATGCCGGGGCTCGACGAGGTCGGGTTGGATGAGAGCATGCTACCGACCCATTCACATTTGGCGAGTGCCTACCGTTTAGCCGGAGAGCAAACCGCTCCCCAAGGACATTACCTGGCTAATGTGAATGGCGTCGCTGAGTATAAGGATATCCCTTACACGCCCACCGAGATGAGTTCATCTATGGTCGGGAAGACTGGGCAAAATATGTCTCATCCTAATCTACAACCGTACCTGACGCTCCCCTTCTGCATTGCGCTTGAGGGCGTTTATCCCATCAGAAACTAAATAGCGTCTGATGTGAGGTCTCTACGATTCAAGATAAAAAATGCTAAATAAGTGTTCTTAATGCTAGGTCACAGAGGTCATTGCCAACGTCGACACGCTTAAACCCAGCCATGGGGCTCCGCCGCGTCATCCCTGACGCGGTGGGTCGACGCCTCTATTCCTCGGGTGAAGCGCAATTAGGAACTAATACAACTAATGAAATGGACGCTTCTATCAAACGGCTTCTGTGAGCCATGCTGAAGGTGTTACTCATCTGCAACTGAAGATGTGTTCAATGAAACACGTTGTCGCAATCGATCTGGCAAAGCGAGTTGGAATGACTCACGAATATAAAGTGTATTTTTATCCAGTAGGCTATCGTTTCACCATGAAGTAACTTGGTTGTGCATGGTTGATTAAACCGTCAAGGCGCCGTCATCCAAGATAGTGCGGATTTTTCTAAGGGTTTGGTTGAGTATATTATTGGCACTATTTCAGCGTTAGCCATGATCCATGAAACTATAGTATCGTGGCTATTCCAAGACTTTTATCACCTATACCCAGTAGTATTTTTATATCGTCAAACCGACAAGTATCCTTATTTAATACGCTCTAGCAGTACACCTGTTTCTATGTGATCGGTGTACGGGAACTGATCAAACAGTGCAAAGCGGCTGATGCGGTGGCTTTGACACAGTTGTTCCAGATTACTTTTCAAGGTTTCCGGGTTGCAGGAGATATATAAAATATTGTCGTACCCCTGCACCATCTCCACGGTTTGCTGATCCAGTCCCGCGCGCGGTGGATCAACAAAGATGGTGTTGCAGTGGTAGCTGCCAAGGTCGATACCTGCTAACCGCCGAAACTGACGGTCAGTGGTCACGGCTTGTGAAAACTCTTCTGCCGACATCCGGATGATTTGCAGGTTAGGTATTTTATTGATGGCGATATTGTACTGCGCCGACTCCACTGAGGGTTTGGCTAGCTCAGTTGCCAGTACTTTGTCAAAATTCTGCGCCAGTGCGATAGAAAAATTACCGTTGCCACAATAAAGCTCCAGCAAATCCCCCTTGCTGTTACGGGTACAATCCTGGGCCCATTGCAACATTTTGCAGGCAACACCGGCATTGGGCTGGGTAAAGCTATTTTCCACTTGTTTGTACAGGTAACGCTGACCGTTTACCTCGAGTTGTTCGGTTACAAAATCACGCTCCAGAACGATTTTCTGCTTACGGGCTCGGCCAATGATATCCACATGGAACTGTGCTGACAGCCGTTGCTTCATTGCCAGTGCTTGTGTTTGCCAGTTGCTGTCTAACTGACGATGGTACAGCAGTGATACTAAAATCTCGCCAGACATAGTTGACAGAAAATCTACCTGAAACAACTTATGGCGTAATGTGGGGTTAGGTTTTAGCTCGGTCACCAGCGCTAACATCATCTCATTGATCAAACGACTGGCTGGAACAAACTGGTCACAGCGTACAGGTTGCTTGTTTTGCTGATCATAGACGCAGAAATATAGATCATCGCCATCATGCCAAACTCGGAATTCCGCCCGCATCCGATAATGTTCTGGGGTGGACGTGAACACTTCTAGTGGCGGAGGCGTAAACTCGGCAAAGGACTGCTGCAGCAACTGGCGCTTAACCTCAAGTTGTTCGTCGTAGCGTTCTGGCACCATTGCTTCAATATCCATTACAGTCTCTCTTGCATAAAATTAGGGCGCAAATAGTAAACATAGTGGCGCTATAGCTCAAGTTTCACCGGACAATTACAGGGCAGCTTTGCAGTTTATCAACGGCTGTGAAACAATATCCGGCCTGATTGCGATCCGAACAATAGTTATTAGGTTTTATCCTCAGAGGCACATCTTGTCACACACAATCCTGGTTTTTGATTCCGGTGTTGGCGGCCTGTCAGTATTGCAGGAAATTCGTCAACTTCTGCCAGGTCAGCACTACCACTATCTATTTGATAATGCCCGTTTGCCCTACGGCGAACTGGGCGAAGCGGAACTCATCCGTGGCTGTGTAGCGCTCATTGAGCCAATGGTAAAACAGTTAAATGCAGATATTGTGGTGATTGCCTGTAATACCGCCAGTACCTTAGTGTTACCAGCGCTAAGACAGTGTCTGAGTATCCCTGTGGTTGGTGTCGTTCCGGCGATTAAGCCTGCAGCACAATTGTCTCAGCGACATCACATTGGGCTGTTAGCAACACCAGGAACCGTTAAGCGTGAGTATACCCATGAACTTATTCGCAAGTTTGCCGGGGATTGTCGCGTTGAACTGTTTGGTTCTTCAGAATTGGTAATGCTGGCAGAGCAGAAGATGGCAGGCATACCGGTTTCACAATCGCAGTTACAGAAACTCCTTGCCCCGATTGCCGAGTCAGCGCTGGATGTTTTGGTGTTGGGATGTACTCATTTCCCTATGCTTAAAACAGAATTGGCTCAGGCACTAGGTCACGGCATTGCGCTATTGGATTCTGGCGAAGCCATCGCCCGCAGAGTCAAAGAGCTATTGCCAGCGGATTTGGATACAACTGAGCAGGAAACTGTCGCGGCCTATTACACTACCGCGACAATCGGTGACGGATTAAGACAAAACTTGCAGCAGCTCGGTTTCACTAGTGTCAATAAAGTGAGCTGACACTTATTCGGCGTCTTCTCTTTCGGTATCCTGTGATTTGGCTTCACGGACTTTCAGTGTCCGTTCCTGAAAGATAAAATCATTCAGCTTAGTTAACGCCTGCTGGCCCCCTTTCTCAGCAATCTCGACAAAACCAAAACCCTTGCGGCGTCCAGTCTTGCGATCACGTACTAACCGTACAGAATTGACCGGACCATACTGTTCAAACAGCGTCTTCACTTCTGCTTCATTAACCCGATAAGGCAGGTTACCGACATAAAGCGTCATGATTGGACCTTTATACGCTGCAGCTGCAATGGCGTTTTTGGGAGCAGAAACAAAATTGATAATGGCGGCAATGATCGCGCCTACTGCAAAACTGAGATAAGAAGGAACTTGAAGATTCAAAAAATAGATCGCCAGGGCTCCAAAAACAGCGACGAGTAAAACGATGAGCAATGACTTTTGCATATAAATAAGATCTCAATGAAACTAAAATGATAAAATAGTGTTAACAACCAAGGCTATGGTAATGAATTATTTAGTGTTAAACCAGACTTTTGCCGGAAAAGTGAGCATCGCTCGCAAAATTGACCGTTAACTAACTTTTTGAAGCTTAATTAATCGCGAAAAAGCACCGTCTGAGTCGCTGTGGATAAAAGATCGGCGACTGAATCAATTGCCTCCAAAAAGATCTTGCACCGTTAATCTTCCCGCCTATAATGCACCCCACACCGACTGACCACCACGAGCGAACAGCTCAATGTGCGGTTTTAGGTGATAAAGTCTTCAATTAAATCAAAGTTTACTTGACGGCTTTAGCGGATTGCGTAAAATACGCAACCCCAAATGTGCGGAAATGTACATTGCGCTCTTTAACAAAATATCAAGCAATCTGTGTGGGCACTCGCAGTGAATGAAATCGCAAAACGATTTAAAACTCACTGAAGAGTGTTCGAATAGAACAGTCATTCATTAGAGTCAAAAAACTTTTAAT
>NZ_BMXW01000040.1 GCF_014651955.1 Shewanella fodinae
ATAAGATGAAAGTTTGACTTGCCTAAATCGATACCGAGTACTTGAATAAACATGATGGTCTACCTCCTGTCTAGCCTAATCTCAGCATAGTTGCTGAGAAGGGAGGCGGACCATCACATTAAGCCCAAAAGATTTTCATCAATTGGGATTAATTATCAATATGTTATGAATTTATATTAATTCATGCCGTACGACATGATTTGGTGTTTTTGGTTGTTTTGTAATGTTCCTTATTGATGTTATAACATTATGAAACTAAACAATTTTATTTAATTTGTTGTATCTGTTTGTCTTGCGCTGTTTTGGTTCTTATGGTTAACTCGGGGTACATATGGGGGTACATATGGGGGTACATATGGGGGTACATATGGGGGTACATATGGGGGTACATGGAAATGGTTCCATGTACCCCCGGAGAAACCCATAATGAGCAGATTATACGATAAGCAGTTAAAGGCGGTTTTAGACAGGCCACAGACAAAAGTTAAGATACTTTCTGATGGTGATGGTTTAGGAGCGAGGCTCTCTCTTCAAGGTAAAATTCGTTGGCAATTCCGATATAAAATTGAAGGCAAAAATAAGCGTGTTGATTTAGGTGACTACCCGGAGATCTCCATTGTTAGGGCCAGAGATCTAACTCAGCAGTGCAGAATGTGGTTGGCAGAAGGATATGACCCTAAGTTGCAGCGAGAGGTTGAACGAAAAGTCACGCTGAAACCTGTTACCGTAAAAGATGCTCTGGAATATTGGCTCGTAAATTATGCTGAGAAAAACCGAGTTAACGCACCAAGACATCGGGCTCAGTTTGTGAAGCACATTTATCCTTATATTGGTCACCTGCCTTTGGACCAAACAGAAACTCGCCACTGGTTGGAGTGTTTTGATCGTATTAGACGTGGTGTCCGTGGTAAGCAACGACCTGCACCAGTAGCTGCCGGGTATGTGTTTCAGAACGCTAAACAGGCATTAAGATTTTGCAGAGTGCGTCGTTACGCTATCAGCCGTGCACTGGATGATCTCACTATTCTTGACGTTGGCAGTAAGCAACGCCGAAAGGACCGTGTGCTATCGGAGTCAGAATTTGATGATGTACTAACTCACATACAAAGCCGTAAATGTAATCGCTACTATGCCGATTTGATTTGGTTGCTGGTGGTCTTTGGTGCCAGATCTCAGGAAGTTCGTTGCTCGACTTGGGACGAGTGGGATTTTGAGAAAGGGCTATGGACTGTTCCCAGAGATAACAGCAAAACTTCAGAGATAATCCTTCGACCTATCCCAGATGCGTTTAGACCTTGGTTACTAAGGCTTAAAGCGCGAAACCAGAAAAGTGGATATCTGCTAGGTGAATATAAAAAACCAGAAGCAGTGAGTGCTTTTGGCGGTAACATCTGGAAGCGCCTGGAGCACAAAGAGAAATGGACGTTGCACGACCTTAGACGAACACTGGCTACCCGCTTGAATGATCTGGGAGTATTACCGCACGTAGTGGAGCATCTACTTGGGCATACAGTTAGTGGCGTCGCAGGCATCTACAATCGCAGTCAATATATGAATGAAAAACGTGCAGCGTTGAATATGTGGTTACGGACAATCTCACCTGAAATTTGGGATGGTTATCGCGCCTTTGGTTAATGGTCGCTTTTACATCAGTAGTCTTGCCAATATTTCATTTAGAATTATGTTAGCTATATGGCTAATATTCGTGTGATTGATTATAGTGTTAGCTATATAGCTAATTAATTGGCGGCGTTTATATGGCAAATAGACAGGAAATAGGTAAGACGGTAAGCAAAAGCCGTAAAGCGCTGGGGTATACTCAGCAGCGTCTTGCTGAGCTCACTGGTATAAATAAAGTCACTATATCAGAGATTGAAAATGGCCGTTTTACCGGTTCGTTCGATATTTTTGAACGCTTGCTTGATGCTGTTGGCTTACAGTTTACGGTTGCTCCTAAACGCCATGAGCTTCCCAATTGGGACGAGATTGAGAGCCTGTTTTCGGAGGATGATTAATGGCTGCCGAAACGAGTCTACCAAGCCTAATCACCCGCATTACCGTGCATGCCGATGATACCGAATTAGGTGTGCTAACACATGGCTCAGTGCATCATTACCAGCCAACCCAGGATAAACGTCATGTTTCGCTTACCATGACGAAAAAGGGTTTGGATGGTTACTCATCCGGGGCATTACATCCAATATTCGCGCAAAATCTACCCGAGGGATTTAACCGTCGTTTCATTGCTGAAAAACTCGCGCGTTATGCCAAAATCGACGACATGTATCTTCTGGCACTACAAGGCGATCATAGTGTGGGGATGCTGTCATATCAAAGTGACTTGGTGCTGCCGGAGGCTGAATCTGTATCACTAAACGACATTCTGTCTTATCACAGTGCTGAGCCACTGTTCCCACAGTTGCTGGAGAAATATTACCTAAGAAACTCGCTAGCAGGTGTGCAACCCAAGGTCAGTATTCCCCATGTTGGTGGTGCTAAAACGGATAGAACGGTTGAACAAAAAGACCTGATCGTTAAGTCGTTTGACGAGGAGTTTCCACTACTGACAGTCAATGAGTTTGTTTGTATGGAGGCCGCGCGTCACTGCGGCTTGAGCCCACCAGCGACTTACCTCTCTGAGAATCTGGAAACCTTTGTGGTTGAGCGTTTTGATAAAACCGCCGAGGGCATAAAGCTTGGCTATGAAGATTTCACCACGTTACTGAAAAAGCCTAATGATCCGGATGCAAAGTACAGTAGCAGTTATGAAACGTTACTGAGGGCGACGTATCTCTACACCAATAGCCAAACCGAAGTTGAAACCATGTTTCGTTACATTGTGTTTAACTGCTTGATTGGCAATGGTGATGCGCACCTCAAGAATTTTGCCTTGCAGTATTCACCTGATATGTCGCAGATTTTTGTTTCACCACCATTTGATATCACTCATACCCTAATTTACGACACCATAGATAACAAGATGGCGCTTAAGCTTGCCGGCAGTAAGGCGTTCCCTGATGAATCGCACTTGCTGAAGTTGGCTGAGGGCAAAGAGTTTCGCATCAGAAAAGCGAAGGAGATCATCGAGTCTACTAGCGATGGCATTATGGATTCTTTAAAGCGTTCTGAGGCAATCAAGCTATTTGCTGGTTTACGTGAGTCGATAGCGCAGTCAGTATCAAGTGTTATGACACCAACCTATACCACAAAAAGTTATCGCCACGACCGCAAGAAGAAATTTGAGTGAGCTGTTATCTCCGTCCATTTGCTACTACCTTAAAATTAAATGGCTAAAGAACAGCACTGGAACACCTATAAAGCCCTGGTCCAGTTATACTGAACCACTTGGACTACAGGAGAATAATATGAATGCATTGATTAAATCTCGACAGAGGCTTCGGCGGTCGCTCGAAGGAGCGGCCGCCCGATTAAGTACTGTCAATCGGGATTTATCTAATGAAAAACACTTCTCGTGCTGTAAGGCGTCATCATCAACAACGCTTGAAACGTGCTCGTAAACACTATTGGGGTAATTATGCTAGTGATTCAAGCAAGACCTTAGGAATGTGTGCAAATACACCATGTTTATGCTCATGTTATCTATGTGGTCATCAGCGTAAAACATGGGGTCCTAAGGCCTCAGAAATCAGGCAAAAAGCGAAATTCAGTTAAGTCAGATTTAGGAGGACAATCTGTCCTCCTATTGACTTCCATATTGGGATGCCATAATTCATTCGCATTGCATTGAATGCAAGGAATTAATGCAATTTACCCATGAATTCAATTCGTATAGACCTTTAGTGTTTTGGGTATACAAGAATTAACTGAATGATATTAGCGGGTTATAATAAGTAAGCGGGAATAGTTGTTAATATCAATATTCAAACTTATTAATACACAATGTTATCCCAGGGCAAGATCACGAACGTAATTTGAACTATTAGCATGATATTTCTCCAAAGGGCTGGACGCTTCATACTGGCTGTGATCTTATTCTCTCTTTTGTGGAGAGTCCTATGAATTCAGGTGCATTTCAACAGTTCTTCAGTTCCTTAGAAGATCCCCGCCAATCAGCCAAAGTCGAGCACTTATTTACTGATATTTTATTCCTAAATAGCTGATCCGAATACTGCTACATTTTCGCGATGCCGTGTCCGTTGCCGGGAAAAGGCGAAACGGTTTCCATAAAATGCCATACCTTGCCAAGAAGTTCCCGCATGTTTCGGCAACTGTG
>NZ_BMXW01000041.1 GCF_014651955.1 Shewanella fodinae
CAGCAGATACTGGCACACTTACTGTTTATGATGCAGCAGGTAATGCAGATAGTTATGATTTATCTACCTACAACGGTGATGCAGAAACGCTTGCTTCGGACTTAGGGAAAGCAGGGTATGATGTCAGCTACGATTCAGATACAGGCGATATCAGCTTTTCAGCAACAGGGGTCCAGGGGATCGAACTCACTGGTGGAACCGCAACAACAACAGCGACATTAGGCGGTATTACACCCGATGGTACCAATACAGCTGCGAGCGTAGCTTCCAGCCTGACATTGTCTTCATCAGATAAATTTACGGTGGCTGATGATGGTACAGCTGATCTTGGTGAAATGCTGAGCGGTGGTACATCTACTCTGAATTCAGTTAGCAAGATTGATATCAATAGCGCGCAAGGCGCTCAGGATGCCATTGCCGTGATTGATGCCGCGATTGCCGGGATTGACAGTCAGCGTTCTGACTTGGGTGCGGTACAAAACCGTATGACGTTTACTATCAGCAACCTGAGTAACATTTCCACCAATGTATCTGACGCCCGTAGCCGTGTGCAGGATGTGGATTTTGCCAAAGAAACTGCCACCATGACCAAACAGCAGATCTTGTCGCAGACCTCTTCTGCCATGTTGGCTCAGGCGAACCAGTTACCGCAAGTGGCTTTACAGTTGTTACAAGGCTAACATTGCATTTTGAGCTAGTACTCGTGAAAGCCGACAATAAATTGTCGGCTTTCTTTTTTAGTCAAAATATAGTTCATTTGTCTTTGTTTTATATTGGTTTTTTTATTACCAAAAATTTTTAGAAAAATTGCCTAAAGTTTGTTTTCCTCTCGCCGTTACAGTGAGTGTATCCAATAAGCTCCGCCTGGCTGAATGGCTCAGGCAGCAGTCAACCAGGTAATATGAGGAACCAATACTATGGCCATTACCGTAAATACCAACGTGACCTCTCTGGGCTCACAAAAGAACCTGAACAAAGCCAACAGTGCATTGCAAACCTCAATGGAGCGTTTGTCCTCTGGTTTGCGCATCAACAGCGCTAAAGATGACGCGGCCGGGTTGCAGATCTCTAACCGTTTGACCAGTCAGATTAATGGTCTGGATGTGGCGCAGCGTAACGCTAATGATGGCATCTCTATTGCGCAAACCGCTGAAGGTGCCATGCAGACTTCGACTGACATTTTGCAGCGTATGCGTGACTTGTCATTGCAGTCAGCTAACGGCTCTAACTCTGCCGATGACCGCGCCTCTATGCAGAAAGAAATTGCCTCACTGCAGACCGAATTGACTCGTATTTCTGACACTACCTCGTTTGGGGGTCAGAAACTGTTGGATGGTAGTTTTGGTACTCAGAAATTCCAGGTGGGTTCTAACGCCAATGAAACCATTTCAATTTCTCTGAATGATGTGGCTTCTAATAAACTCGGCAACAATACCATATCAGGTGCTGGATCAGTTTTAGGTGTCGCGGCCGCTGATACGCTTGCAGCTAGTGTTGCCTTTACTGCGGGCGACATCAGTGTAAACGGTAAGACTGTTACGGTTGCTGC
>NZ_BMXW01000042.1 GCF_014651955.1 Shewanella fodinae
TCAGGGGCCAAGGTTAGAACATCAACACTGCAAGGGTGGTATTTCAAGGTCGACTCCAACAGGACTGGCGTCCCATCTTCATAGTCTCCCACCTATCCTACACATGCAGGGTCAATGTTCAGTGCCAAGCTATAGTAAAGGTTCACGGGGTCTTTCCGTCTAGCCGCGGGTATACGGCATCTTCACCGCAATTTCAACTTCACTGAGTCTCGGCTGGAGACAGCCTGGCCATCATTACGCCATTCGTGCAGGTCGGAACTTACCCGACAAGGAATTTCGCTACCTTAGGACCGTTATAGTTACGGCCGCCGTTTACCGGGGCTTCGATCATGAGCTTCTCCGAAGATGACCCAATCAATTAACCTTCCGGCACCGGGCAGGCGTCACACCGTATACTTCCTCTTGCGAGTTCGCACAGTGCTGTGTTTTTGATAAACAGTTGCAGCCAGCTGGTATCTGCGACTGCCGTCAGCTCGGGGAGCAAGTCCCTCCACCAACAGCAGCGTACCTTCTCCCGAAGTTACGGTACCATTTTGCCTAGTTCCTTCAGCCGAGTTCTCTCAAGCGCCTTGGTATTCTCTACCCGACCACCTGTGTCGGTTTGGGGTACGATTCCTGCTAACCTGAAGCTTAGAAGATTTTCCTGGAAGCTTGGCATTAACCACTTCATCACCTTAGTGACTCGTCATCAGCCCTCAGTATTATGTGCCCGGATTTGCCTAAGCACACTACCTACAACCTTAAACGCGGACGACCGACGCCGCGCTGGCCTAGCCTTCTCCGTCTCTCCATCGCAGTTAGCAGAAGTACGGGAATATTAACCCGTTTCCCATCGACTACGCCTTTCGGCCTCGCCTTAGGGGTCGACTCACCCTGCCCCGATTAACGTTGGACAGGAACCCTTGGTCTTTCGGCGTGGAGGTTTTTCACCCCCATTATCGTTACTCATGTCAGCATTCGCACTTCTGATACGTCCAGTGTGGGTTACCCCTTCACCTTCATCCGCTTACAGAACGCTCCTCTACCGCTCACACATAGTGTGAACCCGTAGCTTCGGTGTATTGCTTAGCCCCGTTACATCTTCCGCGCAGGCCGACTCGACTAGTGAGCTATTACGCTTTCTTTAAATGATGGCTGCTTCTAAGCCAACATCCTAGCTGTCTAAGCCTTCCCACATCGTTTCCCACTTAGCAATAACTTTGGGACCTTAGCTGACGGTCTGGGTTGTTTCCCTTTTGACGACGGACGTTAGCACCCGCCGTCTGTCTCCCGAGTAGTACTCATTGGTATTCGGAGTTTGCAAAGAGTTGGTAAGTCGGGATGACCCCCTAGTCTTAACAGTGCTCTACCCCCAATGGTATTC
>NZ_BMXW01000043.1 GCF_014651955.1 Shewanella fodinae
CAGGGCGGGATCGTACTTTTTAGCCCGTGTTGAGTTGTAGCTCTATGCTGTGATCTAATGGCTGCCCATTTCGCAATTAGCAGCCCTGATGGACTTACTCGAACACTTGACGGTTGTTGAAGAAACCCGCTCTGACATCAACCAAAGACATAACCTTGTGGACGTCATGTTCCTTGTCTTAAGCGCTATTATGTCGGGTGCTGAAGGCTGGCAAGACATTGAAACCTTTGGTGATAGTAAACTTCCTTGGCTACAAAAATTCCGCCCATTTAATCATGGTATTCCTCGACGGCATACAATCGCTCGTATCTTGCGTACGGTGGTTGTGGAATCACTGCTTGAAGCGCTGTTGAATTGGGTAAATGAGCAGCGGACATATACTGGCAAGCCCATCATTGCCTTTGATGGCAAGGTGCTCAGAGGCGCTTACCGCAATGATTCAAAGACTGCGTTGCAACTGGTCACTGCCTACGATACTGAAAACGGACTGGTCCTTAGCCAGCAGCCAACCAAAAACAAGAAGGGTGAAATCAGTGTCGTTCGTCAGATGCTCGATGTCCTAAATCTTAATGGTGCAGTAATTACCCTAGATGCCTTGCATTGTCAGCGTGAAACGTTGGAAAAAATCAGTGAGAAAAAGGCGCATGTTGTGGTTCAAGTCAAAAAGAACCAGCCCACACTTTGGAACGCTGTTCAGTCGCAGTTTCAGGCTGTTTTTGATGCTAAGAAAGAACAAGTTGTCACCGAAGTCAGACAAGAGGCTCATGGTCGCAAAGAGGAACGATATGTATTCCAACTCAAAGCAAAATTGCCAGAGAATCTTGTGGAAAAATGGCCGACCATTCGGAGTATCATCGCAGTAGAACGACATCGTACAGAGGGTCGGAAAACAACGATAGACACCCGTTACTATGTGAGTTCGTTGTCCCCACGCCACAAACTGCTTGGGCACTACATCCGCCAGCACTGGCGGATTGAGAACAGTCAGCATTATGTGCTAGATGTTGTATTTAAAGAAGATGAGTCACGGATAGCACTCGAAGGTGCTGTCGAAAACCTAGCACTGTTCCGACGTTTCGTGATGAACATACTGCGGCAGTGTGATTGCGGCTCACCGAGCCAGCGGAACAAACTAAAACAAGCTAGCTGGAGCGATGACTACCGTGAAAAAGTGTTCTTTGGTTAGAAATTGCTCAAAGTGTGCTCCGACCCTA
>NZ_BMXW01000044.1 GCF_014651955.1 Shewanella fodinae
GGCCTTGTTGATCAAATCAATCGCAGATAAGCCAGTTCCCA
Source organism: Shewanella fodinae (assembly GCF_014651955.1). Classification (GTDB taxonomy): domain Bacteria; phylum Pseudomonadota; class Gammaproteobacteria; order Enterobacterales; family Shewanellaceae; genus Shewanella; species Shewanella fodinae. The sequence goes on from NZ_BMXW01000044.1 coordinate 42, forward strand.
TCATGGTTCGTGGTGTTAATTGAGCCTCTGGCGAATGGGCATACCTAGTCCTATGACTTTGTTCATCACCTTCACGCCAGCCAATGCCTCGCCGACTTGTCCATTGTAGTCCCGTAGGCTTAGTTGCGGACTGATGAGTCGCTTGTAACGATACATGGCGGTTTCTGACAAAGAACGTTGATGATAGTCATTGTCTTTCTTCCATTCTTCGAGTGTATCGCTTTTCAACGCCTTAACTGCCTCATTCCTCGGATGACCAGTTTCCCAGTAACCCGCATTCTTCCTGGGCGGAATGGTCGGCTTGCTGTTTTTTCGTTTCAGCAGCTTATGGCAGTTCTTGGTATCATAAGCCCCATCGGCTGAGACTTGTTTTATTTTACGTCTCAGTGGGTTCAATAACGTGGGCAGAACCTCACTATCGGCCACGCTTTCAAGGCTCACTTCCGCTGCGATGACTTCATGCGTTGCGGCATCCACTGCTAAATGAAGCTTACGCCAAGTGCGGCGTTTTTCTTTACCGTGCTTACGAATTTTCCATTCACCTTCGCCGTAAACTTTCAGACCTGTGGCATCGATAACCAAGTGAGCGATCGCGCCGCGACTGGGGTTGTGGTAGCGAATGTCGACAGTCTTGGCTCTCTTGCTGATACAGCTATAACCTGGTGATTTCAAAGGCACGCTCATCAAGCCAAATACCGAATTGATGAAACCTTCCAGTGCTCGTAAGGGGAGATTGAATAGACCTTTAAGCATCAATGCGGTCTCAATTGCAGTGTCACTGTACTGAAATCCTCTGCCTCGGCCACCATGATGTTTGCTGCAACACCAGTGGTTCATAGCCTGCTCGTCTATCCAGAACGTCAGTGAGCCCCGCTTAGTCAAGGCTCTGTTATATTCCGGCCAATTGGTGATTTGGTGCTTGGATTTGCCCACTGCTATCCATTCCTGTCTGCTATTTACAGGATCTGATCGCATCAGAGGCAGAAGGTTCCACATTTAGGCAACAACGCC
>NZ_BMXW01000045.1 GCF_014651955.1 Shewanella fodinae
AAGATTAACCTTAAAAGATAACGCAGAGATTTTTGCTTAAATCAAGGCGTGCAACTGACGAGTGAGGGCGCATACATGAGTATGTAACCGAACGAGAATAGGCCGCACAACGCCGAGTTAAGTAAAATAGCAAGTTAGAAATGGGGCTATAGCTCAGCTGGGAGAGCGCCTGCTTTGCACGCAGGAGGTCTGCGGTTCGATCCCGCATAGCTCCACCATTATTCTGGTGGTCACTGTTTTCGTTTAATGGTCATGGAAATGCCAAAGATAAGTGAACAATTTATCTTTGGCTTTTTTAAGCCNGTTTAATGGTCATGGAAATGCCAAAGATAAGTGAACAATTTATCTTTGGCTTTTTTAAGCCCGGTCGAAATCGTTCCGTACGATTTTCGACACTTCCTTCTTCCATGGAGGTCGCTCTTTAACAATTTGGAAAGCTGATAGTAGAGATTAAATAGCGATATTTAATCGAAATGAGTTCTCAAAATACTTCAATCAAGTGTTTTGTAATTCTAGTGCTTTAGCGATAAAGCACATCAAGGCGAAAGAAAAACCAATATGGGTCGTTGAGCAATCAATCCAATATTTCTAAGCGCAGTCAGTCACTGGTCTGGCAAGGCCATCAGCAGAGCAACGAAAGCGTGTAGATAAACTACATGATTGAGGCGCGAAGCTGATAACACCGTCAGGACAGAAGAGAGACAAGCGAGAGACCTATCCGGGTTGTATGGTTAAGCGACTAAGCGTATACGGTGGATGCCTTGGCAGTCAGAGGCGATGAAGGACGTGTTAATCTGCGAAAAGCTGTGGTGA
>NZ_BMXW01000046.1 GCF_014651955.1 Shewanella fodinae
AGCTTTTCGCAGATTAACACGTCCTTCATCGCCTCTGACTGCCAAGGCATCCACCGTATACGCTTAGTCGCTTAACCATACAACCCGGATAGGTCTCTCGCTTGTCTCTCTTCTGTCCTGGCGGTGTTATCAGCTTCGCGCCTCAATCATGTAGCTTATCTACACGCTTTCGTTGCTCTGCTGATGGCCTTGCCAGACCAGTGACTGACTGCGCTAGAAATATTGGGTTGATTGCTCAACGACCCATATTGGTTTTTCTTTCGCCTTGATGTGCTTTATCGCTAAAGCACTAGAATTACAAAACACTTGATTGAAGTATTTTGAGAACTCATTTCGATTAAATATCGCTATTTAATCTCTACTATCAGCTTTCCAAATTGTTAAAGANAATGGTGGAGCTATGCGGGATCGAACCGCAGACCTCCTGCGTGCAAAGCAGGCGCTCTCCCAGCTGAGCTATAGCCCCATTTCTTTTTGGTTATTTTGTCGCATTTCTTTGTTGTGCTGCGCCTCTTCGCTCAGTTACATACTTATGTATGCGCCTTCGCTCATCACTTGCACGCCGCGAACTGCACCAAAATCCCTCAAAAACACTTGTAAGGTTAATCTCGTTCAGGCAAGGCGTATTGGCAGGACGTTTACATCAGTAAACGACGACCGATACAACGCAGCATCAACAAGATTGGTGGGTCTGAGTGGACTCGAACCACCGACCTTACGCTTATCAGGCGTACGCTCTAACCACCTGAGCTACAGACCCACAACTTACTGTTTTCGCTCTTCGTCTATCAAGCAATCTGTG
>NZ_BMXW01000047.1 GCF_014651955.1 Shewanella fodinae
AGGCATCTCTGCCAAGTTCTCTGGATGTCAAGAGTAGGTAAGGTTCTTCGCGTTGCATCGAATTAAACCACATGCTCCACCGCTTGTGCGGGCCCCCGTCAATTCATTTGAGTTTTAACCTTGCGGCCGTACTCCCCAGGCGGTCTACTTAATGCGTTAGCTTGAGAGCCCAGCGTTCTAGACGCCAAACTCCGAGTAGACATCGTTTACGGCGTGGACTACCAGGGTATCTAATCCTGTTTGCTCCCCACGCTTTCGTGCCTGAGCGTCAGTCTTCGTCCAGGGGGCCGCCTTCGCCACCGGTATTCCTCCAGATCTCTACGCATTTCACCGCTACACCTGGAATTCTACCCCCCTCTACGAGACTCTAGCTTGCCAGTTCGAAATGACCATCCCAGGTTGAGCCCGGGGCTTTCACATCTCGCTTAACAAACCGCCTGCGCACGCTTTACGCCCAGTAATTCCGATTAACGCTCGCACCCTCCGTATTACCGCGGCTGCTGGCACGGAGTTAGCCGGTGCTTCTTCTGTCAGTAACGTCAATTGGTGCAGATATTAGCTACACCACCTTCCTCCTGACTGAAAGTGCTTTACAACCCGAAGGCCTTCTTCACACACGCGGCATGGCTGCATCAGGGTTTCCCCCATTGTGCAATATTCCCCACTGCTGCCTCCCGTAGGAGTCTGGACCGTGTCTCAGTTCCAGTGTGGCTGATCATC
>NZ_BMXW01000048.1 GCF_014651955.1 Shewanella fodinae
CATAGCATGCAGAGGCGAACCGGGAGAACTGAAACATCTAAGTACCCCGAGGAAAAGAAATCAACCGAGATTCCCCTAGTAGCGGCGAGCGAACGGGGAGTAGCCCTTAAGTCATTGGGGTGTTAGTGGAAGGTGTTGGAAAGCACCACGGTACAGGGTGATAGTCCCGTACACGACAACTAACCGATGATGAAAACGAGTAAGGCGACACACGTGGTATGTTGTCTGAAGATGGGGGGACCATCCTCCAAGGCTAAATACTCCTGACTGACCGATAGTGAACCAGTACCGTGAGGGAAAGGCGAAAAGAACCCCTGTGAGGGGAGTGAAATAGAACCTGAAACCGTATACGTACAAGCAGTGGGAGCGGTCCTTGAGACCGTGACTGCGTACCTTTTGTATAATGGGTCAGCGACTTACATTTAGTAGCGAGGTTAAGCGAATAGCGGAGCCGTAGGGAAACCGAGTGTTAACTGCGCGAATAGTTGCTAGGTGTAGACCCGAACCCCGGTGATCTAGCCATGGGCAGGTTGAAGATTGAGTAACATCAATTGGAGGACCGAACACACGTCTGTTGAAAAAGACGGTGATGACCTGTGGCTGGGGGTGAAAGGCCAATCAAACCGGGAGATATCTGGTTCTCCTCGAAAGCTATTTAGGTAG
>NZ_BMXW01000049.1 GCF_014651955.1 Shewanella fodinae
AGTCCAAGGGAAGACTCATCTTGGGGCTCGCTTCACGCTTAGATGCTTTCAGCGTTTATCAATTCCGAACATAGCTACCGGGCAATGCCATTGGCATGACAACCCGAACACCAGCGGTTCGTTCACTCCGGTCCTCTCGTACTAGGAGCAACCCCCCTCAATCTTCCAACGCCCACGGCAGATAGGGACCGAACTGTCTCACGACGTTCTGAACCCAGCTCGCGTACCACTTTAAATGGCGAACAGCCATACCCTTGGGACCGACTTCAGCCCCAGGATGTGATGAGCCGACATCGAGGTGCCAAACACCGCCGTCGATATGAACTCTTGGGCGGTATCAGCCTGTTATCCCCGGAGTACCTTTTATCCGTTGAGCGATGGCCCTTCCATTCAGAACCACCGGATCACTATGACCTACTTTCGTACCTGCTCGACGTGTCTGTCTCGCAGTTAAGCTGGCTTGTGCCATTACACTAACCGTACGATGTCCGACCGTACTTAGCCAACCTTCGTGCTCCTCCGTTACGCTTTAGGAGGAGACCGCCCCAGTCAAACTACCCACCAGGCACTGTCCCTAACCCCG
>NZ_BMXW01000050.1 GCF_014651955.1 Shewanella fodinae
TTGATGCCGATTGTAAAGGACTGACGCTTTATCAGTTCAACACCTGTCCATTTTGTATCAAGGTGAAAAAAGAGGTGCATCGGTTGGCATTGCCAATCACCATGGCGAATATTCAGAAAGACAGCAATGCCCGGCAAAAACTAGAACAGCAAGGCGGCAAGTCACAAGTGCCCTGTCTGCATATTGTGGAGCATGATGGTAATGAACAATGGTTGTATGAATCGGCGGAGATTAATCGCTACCTGCAACAAAGATTTGCCGCTTAAGCAATCCTGTTAACGCTACACAACGCGTGAGTGCGCGCAGGCTTAAACCTTCGCGCACTTTTTTGACGACGCCTAGCAGAGTCAGACTGATGAATCCGCCCACTTCTGAAAGGCTAAACGCTCACTCCCATCACGTACATAAATTGGAGCTCCCATGCGCCCACTTATCCGGTTATTTTTCTTCGTGTTACGCCGTCTGCTCATGCCCTTTATGCTGCTGTATGCCGCGCTGTCCAAACCTAAACCCGTGAGTCGTGATGCCGTAGCAC